>JAHHTH010000001.1 GCA_020024755.1 Mycoplasmataceae bacterium
CACCAAAACCTCCAATGGCAGGAGCACCAGTTCCTCCAGGAGCACCAATGGGAGCTCCAAAACCTCCAATGGCAGGAGCACCAGTTCCTCCAGGGGCACCAGCAGGTATGCCAGGAGCTCCAAAACCTCCAATGGCAGGAGCACCAGTTCCTCCAGGGGCACCAGCAGGTATGCCAGGAGCTCCAAAACCTCCAATGGGTGGAGCACCAGTTCCTCCAGGAGCACCAATGGGAGCTCCAAAACCTATGGGACCAGCACCTATGGGTGGAGCACCAGTTCCTCCAGGAGCACCGATGGGTGGACCAAAACCAATGGGACCATCACCAATGGGAGCACCTGCACCAATGGGACCTAGTGCACCAGGATTCGGTGGACCAAAACCTATGGGACCTAGTCCAATGGGTATGGGAGCACCAATGGGACCTTCTCCAATGGGAATGGGACCATCACCAATGGGTATGGGAGCACCTATGGGAGCTAACTTATCAAATATGGGTGATAGAGGTGTATCACTAGCTGGAGCAACTGAAGGATCAACTACTGTATCTTTAGATTCATTCTTAAGTGCAAAGAAAGGTTACAAACCAACAAGATCTGCACTTTCTAATGCTAAAGTTTCTTATGAACAATATTGTGCTGAATTAACATTCGAATACTTTAATCAAATGTTAAAAACATCAAACTTAATGGAAGTTAAATCTGATGTAATGAAAGTTAAAAAATACTTAGTATTTGCTTTAACTAATACAAAAGATTTACCAGATCGTCAAAGAGACATTCTTTACAATGCAACAATTAGATTTGTTGACTTCCTAAAGGCTGTTGTTTACTATCCAGAAAAAGGTATTATCAATGATGAAATCGTTGCATATATGCCAATTCTAAAAGATACAGCTTATGCTTTTAGAGGATTCTTATTAAAGAATAGATAATTTAAATTGAGTTATTAATAGATAAAAAAACGCCTACATGGTGTTTTTTTATTATAAACAAGGCTGTTTTGTATTAAAATTATATAGAATATATAATTATGCAATTCTCAATTACAGCGATTTTAACTTTTACAGTTGGTATGTTTCTACTTGTAGCATCAGTTATTTTATCTGGTGCTGTAAATAGATTTTTTAAGTCACGTATTTCAGCTGTTGTCGCTGGAATTATTGGGTTATTAATTTTCTTTATCGGAAAATATATGTTCTATATCATGGATTATGTTAACAATGCACCACCTCCAATGTTACCTTCTGGCTCAATGGATGAAGTGGCATGAAAAGCAATTGTCAAGGCTCGGTTATTTTTAATTTATATTCCTGACATATTACTTTTACTTTTGTCTGCAGGTTTAGTATTTGATAAAACCAAAAACTTTGCAAAAGTAATTGCTCCATATGGTTTATATTTCGGAGTGGTTTATTTAACATTCAGTTCATTTAGTTGTTCCCAATTTTCATATGCAGAATATTTAGTTTCAAGTGGTGCTTGATATAAGTTTGTATTTGAATGTGATGGAATCTTAAGAATGGGTTCAGTAGGGTTTATATACCTAATTGTAGTTTCTACATGAACACTAATTGCATGTAAAGAATTTAGTCGTTGATCAATCTTATCATGTTTATTAATTAGTGTACCAATGTTCCTATATACTTTTGAAATGCAATTATTACCTGAATTTAATGTAGGAGCTAATGCAATGACTCCTTATGCATTCATTGGATTAACAGGTGGTCCTAATTGTTTAACTAATTGAACTGGTCATAAATACTTCCCTAATTACTTCTCACTACTTCAAAATATTGCAATTGTAAATCCTGATACTAATATCGTTCTTGGCGATGTGACAGGATACCAATATTTATCAACTTATGGATCAAGTGCATTAACATCATATGCAATGACATTCACTTACTTAATTCCAATTGCTGGTACTTACTTAACTGTTATGCTAACTTGTATTTTCAAAAACATCTTTACAAGAGATATTAGAAGAGTTAACTATATTTACAAACCATGATACTACCAATCAAGATTATTCTATAACGTATGTTCAGCTGTAGATGCTAGAATTAATGACTGATTAACTCAACACTTTAATACACCTTACCTATATGGTTTACTTGAAAAGGATATGAAGAAATTGTCAGCTTATGCAAAATATCTTCAAAGTCAAAAAGCACCTTCATATATTGATCCTAAAAAATTAAGTGAAGTAGTGCAAAAATTAGAAGATAAGCAAAACTCTAAGAATGCTAAGAAAAAATCAAAAGAAAATAAAAATAAGATTGAAAGAATAGAAAGAGAATTATCTAGAGAAGATAGAAATCAACCAAATCAAACTTCTTCAATTCAACCACTAGATGAAATTCAAGTGCAACCAGTACAACAACAAATTGCTACTATGACTCAAGAATGAACAGACGAAAGCGGAGTTAATTGAGGAATAGATCAATCAGGAAATTACTTCTATAAACAAAATGGACAATGAGTAGCATATGTAGCTGCATAACAAAAAAGACTACCCCATAAAGGTAGTCTTTGTTTACTCAACCAATTCATTAATTAATAACGGATTGATTTAATGATGTAATTATAAAGTATTGTTTCTTGTCGCAATTGATTCCTATAAAGCATGAAGCACCTTTTTCTATTTCCTCATTCACTCAATTAATAGCGACCATAAAGTCATCAGCTAAAAGAAATTCATTTCAATCTACTTCATTTAATTCTTCTAAAGGATAACCATTATTTAATTCAACCATTTTATTAGTATTTGCTTTATTATGTTCTTTTGTATCTCAACAATTAAATTTAATAGTGAGATTATCTATATCAATTCATATATCTCCTGATGACTGATTATTGTGCTGTTCTATTGAATCATGATCAATCGCTATATTTCCTTCAATATTGCTTTTATTGATGCCAGCATCAATAGAATTAAATAACTTAATAGCATTTACTAATGATTGCGCTTCCTTTGAAGTAGATTGCTTATCTAGGTATTCAATAACTAATTTTATTTTTTTAGTTTTTTGTGTGTTATCCTTACAGTTTTCAAGTGCATCTTGGAAATCTCATGAGTCATCTTCTAATTCAAGTGTATCAATATGTTCTAGATTTTCTATTGCATGTTGGGCTATTGAAATTGCTATATTTGTATAGGCTTTATTTTCAAAAATACAATTAGCAATTTCTCTATTTATATGGATTAGATGGATTACCAAATTCTTCATTTTGTTGTACCTTTCTTTCTTATCTTTTTGCTTATTATTGTTTACGCTTGCATTGTAGCACTAGATTTTATAAAATGAAGTCAGTTAACTATCTTTTATTGAAACGAGAAAAATGTATAAATTTATACATTTCTCATATATAATATTTAAGTTTAATATATATATTAAAGTATTTGCAAAGGATACAATTATGGGAAAAAGAAGACATAAAGTTAGAGAACATAAGTTAGAAATGCAAAGAGAAAAACTTTGAAAAAACAAACTTAGAAAATCTAAAAAAAGAGCAAAACAAGAAAAAGCAGCTTAATAAATGTGGGAAATAGGTATTTTATAACCTATTTTTTTATATTTATTAGATAATTTGGGTATGGAGCAAAATATTATGAAAACATTAGCAGACAGATCTAAAACTCGTTTACAAAATAATAAAGACAAAGCAGTTATCCTTTTTACTGAAGGATGAAATGAAGAAATTCAAAAAGCTGCAAGTTTTTTAAATCAAGAAGGTTTATTAAAACCTGTTGTTCTATTAAGAACTAAAAAAGAATCTACACAACTAATTGATGGTGTAGAAAAAATTATCTTAGATGAAATAGATAAACAAAAATACATTGACAAATTCTATGAACTTAGAAAATCAAAAGGAATCACAACGGAAGATGCAGCTAAGATTGCTGTTGAACCAAATTACATTTCAGCTTTAATGCTTAAAATGGGTGAAGCAGATGGATGTATCTGTGGAATTGAATATTCAACTAAGGATACATTAAGAGCAGCACTTCAAGTTGTTAAACCTAGACCAGGTTCTAGCATTGTAACTAGTGCTATGATTTTAGAAAAGCAAGACCAATTACTAGTATTTGGAGATATCTCATTAGCATTAAACCCAAATAGTGAAGAATTAGCATCAATCACTAAAGAAGTTGTTACATTTGCACATGATTCATTAGGATTAGAAAATTTAAATGCAGCAATGCTTTCTTATTCTACACAAGGATCAGGTGCTGGAGAAAGTGTTGATAAAGTTAAAAAAGCTTATGATATTGTAAGTAAAGATAAAGAACTTATTGATATGGGTGCTAAAGTATTTGGTGAAATTCAATTTGATGCTGCTTACAATGATAATGTAAGAGCTAAAAAAGCACCAAATGCACCTTGAAAGGAAAAACCATCAATCTACATCTTCCCTACATTAGATGCAGGAAATATTGGATATAAGATTGTTGAAAGAGTAGCTGGATATAATGCTGTAGGTCCAGTAATCTTAGGTTTAGATAAACCAATGAATGATTTAAGCCGTGGTGCTTCAGCACAAAGTGTAATTGGTATAGCGTATATTACAGCTACACAAGTTAAAAAATAATATTGAAAGAAAATGAATAAATTAGAGAAGATAATACAAGTTTTAGGAATATTGAATGAGGAACAATTAAATGAATTATCTAACATCCAAATTGTGGATGAAAAGAGAACTTCAAATGATTTTGTTTTTAGTTTAATCTTATTATCTCCTCTAGAACCAGAAACATATTACAAAATAAAAAATATTAAGTATGAAGATTTAAATATCACTACTAAAATAGTTGCAACCAAAAATATTGATCAAATAGATGTAAAAAAATATCTACTGTATTATTTATCTCATCATCCAGAATTAAACTTATTTAAGATTGGTGTAGTACAAGATAGATTTGAATTTGATTTAGGTGCAAGAATCATTACTTTTAAATATTCTGTTGAATCAGAAAGAGATCAAATTAATGTCGCTTTAAAAGATATTATTGATATGTTGAAATCAGCATTTGGTTTAATATCTCTAGATTTCGAAATTATAGAGGATGAAGATTTCAAAACTAAACTTGAAGAACGTCACCAACGTATTCAACAAGAAAAAGAAGAAGTAAAGAAAGCATCTGAAAAGAAAGAAGAAATTAAGGAAGCAACTAAAGAAACTAAAGTTAATCCAGTTGATACAACAAAGATAGTTCCATTAGCTTCTTTAATGGATGGAATGAATAATGTAAATATAGTAGGTGAAATTTTCCATATTGAAAAGAAAGAAACACCTAAAGTAATATCTACTAAATTATTTATTAGTGATTATGATTCATCATTTATTATTAAATTCAATACTTTCCCTGGTGGCGGAACAGCTTATAATGAAAAAACTATTGTACCTATTTTAGGTGAATTAAAAGTTGGAGATTGAGTTGCAGCAAATGTAGACATAAAGTCAGATAATTTTGAAAAAGAACCTTTTGGACAAATTAAAAAAATTCAACCTACAAATAAACCAGAAAAATTAATTCGTAAAGACAAAGCACAAACTAAGAGAGTAGAATTATGTAATCACTCTAAGATGTCAGCTTATGATGGTATTTCAGAAGCTGAGGACATAGTAAAAACAGCTAAAGCATTTGGTATGGAAGCTGTTGCCTTAACTGATAGATTTAATTTACAATCTTTCCCATTGTTTCAAAGAGCTTGTGATAAGAATGCAATCAAACCTATTTATGGTGTTGAAATGTCAGTGTTACCACCAACAAAAATTGTTCTTAATGAAACAATGCAAGATTTAAGCAAAATGACTTATGTTGTATTTGACTTAGAAACTACAGGTTTATTTCCTGCTGTTGATGACATTATTGAATTTGGTGGTATTAAGTATGTTAATGGAATAATGACAGATTCCCAACAATTCTTTATTAAACCCAATAGACCACTTAGAGATGTAATTGTTGATGTAACTCATATTACACCAGACCTTGTAGCAAATGCAGTAGATCAAGAAGAAGGTATTAAGAAAATTTTATCCTTTATTGGAGATTCAGTTTTAATTGCTCATAATGCAATTAACTTTGACTTTAGATTCTTATGTGCTAAGGCTGAAAAATTATTAGGTATTGAACTAAAAAATACAGTTATTGATTCATTACATGTTGTAAGAGCTATGTATCCAAATTGACAAAGCCACACGCTTCAAAAAACATGTAAAGAATTAAAAGTTGTTTATGGTGTCGATTCTGCACACCGTGCTGATTACGATGCTGATGTTTTAAATAAGTGTTGAACTAAATTAATTGCTGAATTAAAAGAACAAGGAATTGAAAAAATTTCTGATATTAATTTAAAATTAGATTCACCTAGATTAAAAGCAAATTATCAGTCTAATTATAGTTATGTTTATCCTAAAAATCCTGAAGGATTAAAAAAGATTAATGAGCTAGTTTCAATATCACATACTTCAACACTTTTTGGCAGTCCAAAAATTAATTATGAAACATTAGATTTCAATAGAGAAAATTTAATTATTGCACCAAGTCCAGTAGAAGGTGAAGTCATTTATTCTGCGTTAAATGGTACGTTATCAGAATTAAAACGTTGCATTTCTAAATACGATTATATTTTTGTAGCACCACCTTCAAATTTCTTACCTTATATCAATGGTGGTGATTTAACACAAGAAGATATTATTTCAATCCTTAGAAAGATTATTTCACTTTCAATTGAACAAGGTAAAAAAGTAATTGCAGTAAGTGATTCATATTACCTTAATCCATGAGATAAAAAATATCAAGAAGTATATTTATACTGTAAAGGATTAAACGGTAGAAGACATAGATGATATCGTCAAAAATGTTTACCTGATCAACACTTTAGAACTACTAATGAAATGTTTGATGAATTTAGATTCTTGAATGATGAAGAATTAATTAAGAATATTGTTATCAATAATTCTAGAGATTTTGCAGATCAAATATCAGGTGATATTAGACCTATTAAAGATGGTTTATTTGCTCCTAAGATGGACAATGTTGATGAAAACATGAGAGCAGTTGTTTATAAGACAGCTAAAGAAAGATATGGAGAAAACCTTCCAGAACAAGTAAGTGCACGTTTGGAAAGAGAACTTGATTCTATTATTGGTCATGGGTTCTCAGTTGTTTATTGAATATCTCATTTACTTGTTAAAAAATCATACGAAGATGGTTATACAGTTGGATCAAGAGGTTCAGTAGGTTCTTCTTTAGTTGCTACTATGTTAAAGATAACAGATGTTAACCCTCTTCCTCCGCACTACATTTGTAGTAAATGTAAATATTGTGAATTCACAAACGCAGCTGAAGATGGATTTGATTTATTACCAACTAAGTGTCCGCAATGTGATGGCATTATGTATGGAGAAGGACATGATATTCCATTTGAAACATTCCTTGGATTCCACGGTGATAAGACTCCAGATATTGACCTTAACTTCTCTGGTGTATATCAACCACATGCACATAACTTTATTAAAGAACAATTTGGAGAAATGCATGCTTTTAGAGCTGGTACAATTTCCACTGTTGCTGAAAAAACATGTTTTGCTTTAGTAAAAGAATATTTCTCAGAAGTTGGTGAACTAGAACCTAAAGGATCACTAGTTCAACTTTATGCTTCAAAATGTCAAGATGTTAAACGTACAACTGGACAACACCCTGGTGGTATTATTATTATTCCACTAGAATATTCAGTTTATGATTTCACTCCATTTAACTATCCAGCTGATGATACTACAAGTGATTGATATACAACCCACTATGCATTTGAATATATCCATGACAATGTATTAAAATTTGATATTCTAGGACATGATAATCCTACTATATTAAAAATGTTGAAAGATTTAACTGGAGTTGATGAATCTGAAATACCAAATACTGATCCAAATGTTATGAAAGCATTTAATTCAATTGAACCATTTAAATTACTTTTCCCAGATTTTGTAAAATTCAGTAATGGTGCAATTACTATTCCTGAATTTGGTACAAAGTTTGTGCGTGAAATGTTAAATGATACACAACCACAATCATTTGCAGATTTAATTCGTATTTCAGGTTTAAGTCATGGTACAGATGTATATCTAGGAAATGCAAAAGATTTAATTAAGCACCAAGGTTTAAAACTAAAAGATGTTATTGCCTGTCGGGATGATATTATGATTTATCTAATCAATAAAGGATTAGAACCTTCTATTGCTTTCAAGATTATGGAAGATGTTCGTAAAGGTAAAAAATTAAAACCAGAATACATGGAAGTGATGCAAAAAAATAATGTACCAAGTTGATATATAGACTCATGTAATAAAATCCAATATATGTTCCCAAAAGCCCATGCTACTGCATATGTAATGCATGCATGAAAGTTTATGTGATATAAACTTTACTATCCACTTCAATATTATGCAGTTTTCTTATCTATTAAATCTGATACACTAGATATGGAAACAGTGACTAGAGGTAAAGAAAGCATCAAGAGTAGAATTGATTTATTAAACTCAATCGCTAATGATAAAAAAGCACAAGAAGCTCAAGGAATAAAAAAGAAAGATGTTGACTCTATTCCTATTCTAGAAGTTTGTCTTGAAATGGCTTGTAGAGGTATTAAAATTCATAAACCAGATATACACTTATCTGATGCAACTATTTATACTATTCACAACAATGAAATCTATGCTCCTTTTACAAGTATAGAAGGATTGGGAGAGGAAGTTGCTAAGGGAGTTATTCAAGCTAGAAATGAAAAACCTTTTTCATCTCTAGATGATATTACTACAAGAACTAAATTAAACAAGACAGTTATTCAAAGATTAAAAGATCTTGGAGTATTTGATGGCTTACCAGAATCTGGTCAACTAAGTTTATTTGATATTTAATATGATTTATTTAAATTTAATCCCATCTAGTTTATGAAATTTAAATCTAAGAAAAATGTTAGACACTAAAACCTGACAACAACTTTCTACTGAAATTAGAGATGAACAAGAATGAACTTGTTTAGCTTGTGGTATCTCATTAAAACAACTAAAATCTAAGAAGTATTTTCATTGCCATGAAATGTGAGATTTTGATGATGAAAAATTAGAAGTTAAATTATTATGTTTAATGACATTATGTAGTCATTGTCATAATGCAACACATTTTGGATTTAGTTCAGTAATGGGAAGAAATTTACCTGCCTTTAAACAAATCTGTAAGGTCAATAAATGAGACTCTGAAACTACTAACATGTATGTTGAAGGATGCTTTGAACAATGAAGTTGACGTTCTAGCAAAAAATGAACTATAAATTACGATAGTATTAAAGACTATATTGGCCCAGAATATTATAGTCATTTAAAGAAACTAGAAACTGAATAATAAACATCATTAAATATAATTTTTAAGGTGCCAATTAATATATAATATATATCATGCAAAAGACTAGAAATATTTCTACTTGAATCAAATCATATTTTCCAGAAAATAAGCACAAATGAAAGAGTTTTTTATTAACTGCTCTTCCAGTTATGCTTTCGTCTATGATCTTTGCATTAAATGCATTTGTAGATAACTTTATGTCTACAACAATTTCAGGTGGTAATCAAGCTCTTTCTTATGCAAATACATGAACTGAAATTGAAGTTGGAATTATTGCTTTAACGACAATTGTAGGTACAACACTTTTTGCTCAATATTTAGGACAAAATGATGAACGGAAAGTTAAAGAAGTAATTTGCATGCGAATCTTATTCGCTGTAGGTATATCATTAGTATTTGCAATTCCAACATGAATAACGCCTGATGGTATGGTGAAATTAATATCAGGTTTTGATGATAAATTAAGTACTAATATTATTGATAAATCTTCTTCATATATTTTGATTATTACTGCATCGTGAATTCTTAATGCAATTTGATATACATTATCAATGGTTTTAAGAGAAAAACATCATGGTGGAGCATCCTTTATTAGTTCATTAATTTCTCTTATTGCAAATATAGTTTTAAACTCTATTTTTGTTATCTGATTAGAGCTTGGAATTAACTTCTTAGCAATATCAACAATTATAGCTAATATCTTGGGTTTAATTTATTGTATTCTTTATATGGTTATAAAAGATAGAAGTATATTAATTAATCCATTAAAAATATTTATAATTTCTTCAGAAATTTTAAAACAATTTTTTAGCCGTTCAATTTCTTTTATTTGTTTCTCAATTAGTTCTATTGCTATAACAATTAGATTTACATTATTTAATATCATTTATCCTACGGGAACAATTGGTGAATCTGCTTACCAAATATCAGCTGCAACAGTATTAGGAATTTCTGGAATGTTCTTTAATATTTTCTGAACTATGTTTGATTCAATTAATGCAAATGTTGCTATCTATGTTGGGAAACATTTAGGATCTAATAATTTTGATGAAGCACAATTGAATGCTAAGCAATTACAAGGGTTTAACATTATTGTTGCATTAGTGTTATCTGCACTTCTATTTATTTTGACTTGATGTATTCCATATATGACTTTTATGGCAGATGGATATAAAAAAGGAATTGAAGCAAGTCTATCACCAGAACAAGTAAATCAAGCAGTTAGTTTCTATCTTGAAACTATTAAAGAAACTTTATGACCATTAGTTTTTTATATGCCAATGTTTATTTGATTCATAACAAGATCTAAAGTAATTGCAGCTGGAGGGCATACAAATATTGTTGCAATCACTGAATCTATTTGTTCTTGTTCACAACTTGGTTGAATTGCCATCATTGGTTATGGTATTAATGGTGGTACAAATGATCCTAAACTTACATTCCAACTTGCATACTCAATATTCTTTATTTCAGATATATGCAAAGTATTTATTTATGAAGTTATGATTAAGAAAGTAAATTGAGTAAAAAATATAACTGAATTTACACTTTCATAATTACTAAAATGTATTAAATAATATAACAATATTTTATTATTAAAATATTTAATAATAGTGGTTACTTTTTTTGTATAATATGTCTAAACAAAGTGGGCAAAATGGAAAAAAGAAATAAGTGAATTATTTTAGGTAGTTCAATAGCAATACTATTAATCGGTGCAGTGGGTGCTGGAGCAGCTGTTGCTTTATCTTCAAATCACACTGTTAATATTAATGATGAACCTAATAATAATCATGACAATATTTCAGGTAACACAAGTGATAAAGTAGAACAAGCTTTACCTCCTGCAATTCCTAATGTTCCAGTTGTTCCACATCAAGATCTTGAACCTTCTGGACAATTACAAACTGAACAACCAATTATTCTACCATCTGATTTTCAAAAAACAGATGTAACCGAATATATTTTATCTGAAACCAAAAATATAAAAGATAAAGCTGCAATTGCTTATACTGAAAATGTTATTAAAGATTATATGAATACTAATTTAACTAGTAGTATTGGTGCTACAGTCAATCAAGTTAAATTAGAACCAGTAGGTGATTTTTCTCCAATGCGTTATGCAGTTTGTTTATATCTAAACACAAGTACTAACAAATTGGCTGGATTTGATCCTGTGCCATCACAAACTAACCTTTATAAATCAAGCACTTATTTTCCTACTCAAATAATGTCTGATAATGTTAAACAAAATCAATTTAAAGGATTTACTCAACAAGCATTATTCTACAAAAAAGAAATTAATAAACATCCACGTACTTTGAATCCATTGGTGTATGAAACTGAACTTAATAAACAATATGAAAGATATGGTTTTAAATATCCTGGGTGAGATTGTAACTATGAATTAAAAACAGATAATCAACCAATGTCAAATGGATATCTGAATATACCTGGACAAGAAAAAATAGATATGATGCAAAAGGTAAGGGAAGAAACTCCAGTAATTTTACCTGATAACAAAGCAAAATATCCTGGTGGTTATGGTGATGGTAATTTTGTAAAAGATCAAATGAAAGCAAATACATTTAGAAAGCACCCTGCTGCTTTGAATTTTTATGAGCAAAATGTTAGTGATACAACTCAAGCTGTTGACACTGAATTTACTATGTCTACTGCACCAGGTGGTACAAGAGCTTTAGGTTTATATGCACCAGCTGGAGAAACTATTACTTTCCAACTTTCAGAAAAGGAATTTGAAAAATTTAAAAAGTGAAATTGTAGTGTAGAAATTGTAATTAACGAAAACTATTGAAATATTAAATATAATCGTGGAGATTCTGGTCAAGTATCAAATCGTTACCCAAGAGTTCAATCTAGTTTTGTAATCAATAGTGATTCATGATCTGAAATGACTGCTGAAAATAAATATCAATATTCTTTTGGTACTCCATTTGGCGGAAATATTTCAATTAAATTTTTATCAGCAATGAAAGATAATGAAAATGAATTAGCTTTTGGTCTTCCTATGACTTTTAGAATTAATAATGCTGTAAAATCTTTATCTTACTTTGATGGCTTTACAACAGAAAAAGATTGAAATGATCAAATTAAAGAATTGCTAGCAGGAAATATAACATCTCCTTGTATCACATTTCTATCAACATTATATTCTGCTAACCTACCATTTAGTAATGCTAAAACACATAAGTGTGGAGATTTATTTGCACAAAATTTCAAATATCCTAATGAAGTGTGTAAAAAATGAGATGACTTTTTATTATTAAGTAACAATTACAAAGGCAATTATATTGGTCAAGGAAGAGCACCAACTCTTGATATGAAATTCTGTGATGATATTTGAGGTAGTGCAGGAGCTTGAGGTGGAAGCAATATCTTCTATTGTCCAATTAAGTGAGGATCAAATTCATTCTTAAATGGTGGTGAACCAGTTAACATGAGAAACTGAGGAACTATTCACGAAATAAATCATAACTTTGAACAAAACACTGCTTTTTTCAAAGCGCAATCTCACCCACAAACTAATAGTGTTAACTTATTTGATTTAAGTGTAATTTCTGATGCAGGTAGATTTAGAAATGAAATCAATTTAAATGATGACAATTATTCTCCTAAATTAATTAATGATCCAAGTTGAGGTGGATGAAGTAAATTGTCTTCAATGTTCAATGTAGTTAGATATATGAATTATGTAAAAGCTACTACAGAAAAGGACAAAGTTCCAATGTATACTGAATGAGCTTATTATGCAGGACTTCTATACACTATTGGAAGTTATAATTTTACAGAATTTGCAAATTATAATGCAGCTAATTTTTCAAACCAAAGAACTGATTGAACTCCAATGAAATTCATTTACTTTATGTCACAATATTTTAGAACAAATATGTGAAATTTATCTAGACTAACTCCAACTTGATTTACAAACCAATATCCTTGGCCACAAGAATATCCTTTTGTTCCTAAAGAACATCAACTAACTCAGGAAGATAAAGATATAGTTAAACGTCTTGAACATGATTTCCCTACTATTGATTTTGTTGCTAATCAATATGCTGCAGGACAATACCTTTATGATCAAACTAAAAAAGATTATATTTATACAACAGATATAACTGCTGCATATCAAATTCCAGCTATTGCTCCATACAACTTTAATTTTGAAGATTTTATTGTTTGTTCTAATCCAGATTTCAAATGAGATAAATTATACTTCTCACCAGAAACTAAATTAGGTGGTAAATTAGAATTAGATCCAACAAATAATAAACATTTAATCTACACACCTAACAAGGATAAAATTAATGAAATAGATGAATTTGATTTAGAGATTAAACCTACTGCTGAATCAGCACAAAAATTACCTTCTAATTATGTGCCTGGATATAAATGAAAAATTAAAGTAAGACAAAATGTTAATCGTCCAGTATTAACATCTTACAAACCTATTGCAACAGGTAAATTAAGTTACGATGAAATATTTAATCAAATAGGTATGGGGTCTACTAAGGTTTCTCAACCAACTGTTCAACAATGATCAAGAAATACAGTGTTAGATGATATTGATAGTCACTTCCAAATGGCATTAAGTTTAGGCCATACTTCAATAGCTAAATATGAATTGAATTATGTTGTACCAGAAACTGGTCCATACTATATGTGAACTAAATGATTTGAACAACAAGGTTCTAATAAATTTCCTCTTGAAGCTATTCGTATTAAAGTAGATGGAAATGAAGTGTATAATGCAACAAAATATTCAGCTCAACAATATGCTAAAGTCAATCAAGTATTTAATTGAGAAAAGAATCAAGTTCATAAGATTGAAATAGGTTTAGTAAATGATGCTCCAGCAGGTAAAGATTATCAAGAAGGTTGAATGGATTTAAAGTTAACAAATAGTCCAGATTATTGAATTCATGATGACGCTCACCCTACTGTTAAGAATTATGATATTTTTAATCATACTGTAGTTCCAGAAGTTGATTTGAAAACTGCTAGTATTGAATTAATTAATAATTACATCAATTCAAAAGAATATCTTTACAAGAAAAGAGAAGTTGATTACACATTGTATAAATCTACTTCAAGAAAAATGACTAATGACTATGCTACTGCATTACCATTAGATGATTATGCATTTGTTGGAGTAAACCAAACTGCTACTACTTCTAAGATGGGCGCTGCAATGTTAAAGGATAATAAAGATTACGTTATTTCTAGTCCTTACTTCTACTCTGAAGATAAATTCAATTTAAACTATACTCCAAGTTCAATTCACGCTAAATTCACTACACCTCAAACATTAGATAAATTAGTTATTACTTTACCATCACAAGGGAAGAGAAACTTATTTCCACAATATTGACAAGTTACTATTAAACAAAAAGATGATAAAGTGACAAAATTACCAGTTGGTGGTGATGGAACAATGCTTAATGAAAATATTACAGTACCGTTCAACAAAACATTTGAAAATATTAGTGAGATTCAAATTGATATTTTCCACACTAATGATCAAGGTAAAAATCCAGGTGGTGTAGCTATTAACCAAATTCTATTCTACAATGGAGATACACAAATTAAAAACAACTTATATAATTTTGAATTTGTAGCTATTAAAAAAACATCAAAAGATATTAACTTCACTAATTTAAAAAATAAGCCTACAGAAAGATTTGAAGTTTGACAACCAGGTACACCTGTTCCTGATGACCCTAGTAGGGTATACAACACTGTAGCATTTAATACATTATTTAGACAACCATCAACTATTAATAATATTTGTTTTTCAAAAGGAAATTATTGACAAGAAAATACTCCTTATTGATTCAAAATAAAACTATATCGTGAAAATGGCCAAGTTATAGATTTAGGATTAGTTCATAATAAAACTAATGCTAATGATTTCTTTATTGAATTAGATCAAACATATACAGATATTGTTAAAATGGAAACAACTATGTATAGTAGTGTACCAGTTGAAAAGAAGCAAGGACTTGCACTTGGACAATTAAGATTCTTTAGCACTAGATGTGACTTAGACAATGCCATTGGTGTTAATGATCCATCTATTAAACTAAATGGTCAATTGACTTATCATAGAAATGATCCTGAATTTAATTATTCAAATATTAATGGAGTATATCTAAAGTCTAGTGCTAAAGACGATTTGATTCAATTTACAGTAAGTAATACTCAAGCTATAAAGATTATTGGTAGAAAAGGACCTGAGGATGGTTCATTTGATGTTTATATTAATGGCAATTTAGTTGATAGTAATGTTTCTTGTCAAAGTAGTACAGTAGATATTAATGTACCTGTTTATACATATACAAATAATAACAATGATAAAACTATGGTAGTTTCTATTGTTAACAAATCAAATAAACCAATCTATTTAAATACAATTTTAATGTTTGGTAAAAATACAATTTACTAGTTAATAAGAATATTCACATTATTTTAGAAATTGATATTAATAATTCTAATTGAATTATTATATAATTTATGTATTATGAAAATTACATCTAATAAAGAAATATTAAAGAATTACAAAACATTAAAAGAAGTTAGAGTACAAGGTTGAATTAAATCAAATCGTAACTCTAAAAATTTAGGTTTTATTGCTTTTACTGATGGTAGTGATTTCAATACAGTTCAAGTTGTATACAAAGAAGGAGTAACAAATAATTTACAGGATGCAATTGATGCTAGAACTGGTGCAGCTATTGAAGTAACAGGTGATGTTGTTTTAACACCAGATGCTAAACAACCTTTTGAAATTCAAGCTAAAGAATTTAAATTAATGGCACAAGCTAGTGAAGAATTCCCTCTTCAAAAAAAGAGACACACTCCAGAATATCTTCGTGAGATTGCACATCTTAGACCAAGAACAAATTTATTCACTGCAGTAATGAGAATTAGATCTTGTCTTTACAATATAGTTAACCAATATTTTCAATCAAACAACTTCGTTTGAGTAGCATCTCCAGAATTAACATGTACAGATGCTGAAGGTAATGGTGAAGCTTTTAAATTAGGAAAAGTGAACAAGGAAGAATTCTTTGGTAGTGAAGTTTCTTTATCAGGAACTGGTCAATTACACGCTGAAGCATATGCAATGGCTTTCAAGAATGTTTATACTTTTGCTCCTCAATTTAGAGCTGAAGAATCTCATACTAACCGTCATGCTGCTGAATTTTGAATGTTAGAACCCGAAATGCAATTCTGTGATGTTAACCAATTAATGGATGTAATGCAAGACATGATGAAGTTTATTGTTAATAGATATATTGAAGATTGCAAAACTGAAATTGATTTCTTATGCGAATTTGTTGACAAAGACTTAATGACAAGATTAAATTATGTTAAGAATGAACAATTCAAAAAGATTGAATATACAGAAGCTATCAAGATGCTAGAACAAGCATTAAAAGATGGAGTTGAATTTGAAAACAAAAAAATCTTTTGAGGTATGGATTTAGAATCTGAACACGAAAGATATATTTGTGAAAAGAAATTCAATGCACCTACTTTCATTTATAACTACCCAGCAGATTTAAAAGCTTTCTACATGAAATTAAATGATGATAAAAAGACTGTAGCAGGTGTAGATTTATTAGTTCCTGGTGTAGGAGAACTATGTGGTGGATCTGAAAGAGAGGCTGACTATGATACTTTATTAGCAAAGGCTAAAAAAGTTAATATGCCAACTGCTGGTATTCAATGATACCTAGACTTAAGAAGATTTGGTTATTTCAAATCAGCTGGATTTGGTTTAGGTTTTGAAAGATTAATTATGTACCTAACTGGAGTATCTAACATTAGAGATACAATCCCATTCCCAAGAACTCATGGAAGCATTAAATACTAAAAATTGAAAAAGAAACATTCCCAATATTTTAACAGTAATCAGAATCATAATGGTGATTCCAATTATTGTTTTAATGGCATTACCTCAAACTCATGAATTGTATTCTTTTGCCATTCCAAATGCTTCTAGAGTAACAATTGACTTATATGCAATTATTTGTTTAGCTATATTCATATTAGCTTCAATTACCGATTGGGCTGATGGCTATCTTTCTAGAAAAAATAATTGAGTTTCAGAATTTGGAAAGATATTAGATCCGATAGCAGACAAAGTCCTTATTAATTCAGTTTTAATCTTATTTGCATATCAAAATAAGATTAATGTAGTATTCACAATTCTTTTCATTTCAAGAGATACTATAGTTGATGCAATAAGAATGATGGCAGCAAAGAAACAATTAGATGTTGCAGCTAATATATGAGGTAAATGTAAAACAGTAGCACAAATGTTAGCTATTATACTTATATTTATATTAGGAGTACCTCTAAGTAATAATGATTGATGATATTGAGGGGTTCAAAATTCATTAATGTATATCGCCTTATTCTTTAGTATTTTCTCTGGATATGTATATGTAAAAAACTATATCAAGGCTTCAAAAACTAAAAAATAATTATATTTATACCTATCTTTTAGATAGGTATTTTTGCTTTGTTATAAATTCCTCTTTAAAAATGGAGCAAAAAATAATATAATTAATACTATGGAAACTAAAATCGACAAATCATATGAAACTGATTATTACAACCTTCAAGGGGCTAGTACAAAGCCTATTAAAGGTATCTTAATCTATGAAGAAGCGCAAAAGAAATTAAATATTTCTGATTCTGGGAAGTTATACTTACAAAAATTCTATAACTATATTCCTATTATTGGACCTATTATTGCTCTTGTATATGCTAACTATTGTATTGGAAAAACAAAGTGTTTAAGAAATACAGATCAAATGTTATTTAAAGGTTTAGCTAAATATATTAATATTTGAGGTACTCTTGTTTGACCTTTAATTTTCTTAGGGTTCTGAACACTATTAACATTCATTTGTGTGGAATTTTCTACAATTGGTACCATTAACTTAAATTATGGAAACTTTAATATTTCATCTAATATTACTACAACTATTAGTTATGGTAAGATTGGAAACTATGCAGGTATGTGACAAGCTGTATTAGTTACAAGATTAAATGCTCAGCCGATTACAAATGTTGCTGACTTCTTTGCATGGCTATCAATTTTATGTTCAGGGTTATTCTACATCTTTATGTTCCCTTTAACATTTACTAATACATTTAACATTTCAAATGCTCAAATTAACTGTAACTTAATTTTCATTTTAAGTATTATTGTTCTAACAATTATTAACCCAGTTAATATCTTTAATAGTTGTGTATTAAACTCTTCTAAATTAAGATTCGTAATTGTTTATGAAGCTTCTTCAATTTACAGATACCGTCAAAAATATATCTAGGATTTGTTAATTTATTCAATATGTAAGAGGATTTAAATGAAATTAGAACTACGTCAATACCAGATTGATGGTATTAATCTTGTTAAAGAAAAAAAGAATTTTGGTATATTTTGACAACAAAGATTAGGAAAAACTATTGTTGCCATTAAATCAATAGAAGAATATAACAAGGTAATTATCGCAGTTCCAAATAACACCATCTTACATTGATATAAAGAAATAATGAATAATATCTTAATTGATGAGATCCATATTCTACCTAAAACTAAAGCCAAACGTAATAAACTATATGAACAGTTCAACAAAGCTGAAAAGATGTGAATCATTGCTAGTTATGACACAATTAGCCAAGATTACTGAAAAGAACCACAATTAATTGATAAATTCGATTATCTTGTTCTTGATGAAGCTCATTTTTTACGTAACACTAAATCAAGAAGAACAAAAGGGATTTATAAGTTAAGAACTAAAGCACAATATGCTTTAGCTCTAAGTGGTACTCCAGCAGTAAATTCACCAATTGATTTATTAAGAATTTTCAAGTTCTTATTTCCAGAATCTAATTACTCTTATAAATATATCTATAAGAAAAAGTATTTTCATGCTGTAAAGGTTGGTAATACTAAAAAGATTACTTGAGAACTTAGACCTGAAATGGTTAAAGAATGAGAAAAATTCTTAGATAGTATGTGTGATATTAAAAAAGTACATGACTATCTTAAGTGATTACCTAAATCAATTGAAAAGACTGTAATGTTAGAAATGGAAAAAGAACAACGTCACCACTATGATAAGATGTTGTATGAATCAAAGCGGATTATCCAATCTAGAAAAAATGAAAAAACTGAAAACAATACAGTTACTCAAATCTTAAGATTACAACAAATTTGTCTTGATCCTAAGATTCTAAATATTGATGCACCTTCTGTAAAGATTAAATGATTAGAAGAATTCTTGACTCAATTATTTGAGGAAGATGAAGATAATAATGAATATGTAATTGTCTTTACTAACTTTTCATCCCTATTCCAAAAATGAAAATTCAATTTAGATCCTAAATATAATTATGAATTTTTAACTGGTAAACAAACAAACACAGAACGTGAAAATATTATTCATAGATTCCAAAATAGAAAGATCAGAGTACTATTTGCAAACATTAAAGTTGCATCTCTAGGTTTAACTCTTGATGAAGCTACTTGTACAGTATTCTTAGACAAATCTTGAAATCCAGTTAATAATGAACAAGCTTCATTTAGAATGGTAGATACTAAACAAAAGGTAGAGAATAAACCTAAACTTAATATTAATGTAGTTTGTGCTGATTCAATTGATGACAAAATTAACGAAGTACTAAATAACAAAAAAACCAAAACAAATGTTGTTTATGAACTTGAAAAATATTTATTGGAGTAATCATGTCTACAAAGTATGAATACACTCATAAACAATTATTAGAACAAGAATATTATGAAATCAATAAATCTAAATTCATTTCATATTTAATTGAATGTAATACTATAGAAGAATTTAAGCAACATTTAGATGCTCTAAAAGCTTTACATCCAAAAGCTACACATATATGTTATGCATATAAAATAAATGATGATGGATTAAAAGCAAAAGCATTTGACGATGGAGAACCTAAGGGTACTGCTGGTTATCCTATTCTAAATTTAATAGAAAAGAATGATCTTATTAATAAGGCACTTTTTGTAGTGAGATATTTTGGTGGTACAAAACTAGGTGCTGGTCCATTATTAAGAAGTTATGTAAAAAGTGCTAATCAAGCAATTATTAATTGAAAAAGTAAATAAGTTTATTGTTTATTTTTTCAAGTAATCTGATTCAAATTTGTTTTGTTTAATTAGTTCAATATATTCTAGACATTGTTCAATACTATTAATTGGTTTAGCTAGTTTGGATAGGTCAATATATGTTTGAATAAAATCATAATACTGATCAAGTGTAATGTGAGCTTGTTTATATTCTTGTATAGCTAATTCATTAGCGTAGTTAATAATTAATCCAAGGTTGTTGTTTTTGTCGTTTATAATGTCATATGCTCATTGAATCGGCTTTCATTTATTACTATCTATTTCTGAAAAGGATAGATTAAGATTGTCGAATGATAATGGTTTAATTTGAGGTGTATGTGGTTTATTAAATTTATTAATAGCTAAGTCAATACTTGATTTCATATCTGGCAATGACATATTAGCAAATATAGAATTGTCTTTAAATTCAATCATACTATGAACAATTGATTGAGGATGTTGAACTGCAATAATATTTTTATTATCGAATAGATGATAAGCTTCTACTATTTCAAAACACTTGTTCATTAATGTACAAGAGTCCATAGATATCTTTTCTCCCATGTTTCAATTAGGATGTTTAATAGCTTGATTGTAAGTAATAGTTTTTAGTTCTTGTTTAGATTTGTGGTAACAACTACCACCACTACAAGTGATTATTAGTCTTTTAATATCAGCTTGATTACGATTTAGTAATAAATCGTAAAGTGCAGTGTGTTCACTATCAATAGGATAAATACTAACCTTATTTTGTTGAGCTAATTCTTTCAATCATTTTCCGCCAATAACAAGAGATTCTTTGTTAGCTAGACATAGGTCTTTTTTAGCTTGTAAAGCTTTGTATGAAAATTCAATCCCACTTAATCCAGTGACAGCATTAACTATCATATCTGGATTAGATTTTTGTATTAGTTCATCTATTGAGTTAACGTTAGAAGCTTCTGGATGTGAAGGTGAATAATAATATTTAACCTTATGCTTAGTGATAATATCTTTAGCTAATTTTGTATTGTGATTGAAAGATATACCAATGATTTCATGGTCTGAATTTAATTCTAATAGTGAAGTTCCAATACTACCTGTAATTCCAAATACCAATAACTTCATAGTTATACCCCTAGAATAATCCTGCAGTTGAACTGAAGTATGAAATAAGAATTGTAAAGATAAAGAATACTGGTACTACAAAAGAGTGTGAATCAATTCTATCAAGCACACCACCATGTCCAGGAAGTAAGTGACTAAAGTCTTTGATCTTATACATTCTCTTAATGTAACTATAAGCTAAATCGCCTGTAATTGCTACAATGGTTAGAACTACAATAATGAAGAAAACAGATACTCATCATCATGGCGCATTAGAGAAAGAAGTGTTGTTAGTTTGGATTAGGTTATCAAACTTAAGATCATATTTTATTCCAAAGAAGTTACCAAGAATATTGAATTTATCAGGAGTATAACTTAAACCAAAGAAAATTAACATCACAATTAATGTAGTAAAGAATATACCTCCAGCTACACCACCAACAGTTTTATTTGGTGAAATGTAAGCGCTAAATTTTTTCTTCCCAAAAAACATTCCGCATATATATGCCATAGAGTCTGTTAAGGTTACAATTAAAAACAAGATTACCATAGTAACTCAACCTTTAAAGAAACTAAAGTAAATTCAAGAAGTAATATATAAACTTACTAATGTTAATAACACAAAGTGAACAAACATTTTTTTAGCATCTAACAACCCATGTACTCAGAACCCAATGAAGTTAACTAAATAGGTTAACAAATACACTACCACCATGGTAATCATAAATGAGATAAAGTATCATTTTTTATCATGATTAAAATAGTTAAATTTTTCACTCACAAAGATAATAGATGGAGCAATGGTACAAACTAATATAGAAAACATCACTACAATAAACATTGAAATGTTTTTGTAAAAATGTAAGTTAAGTATTTCTTTAGCAGCAAAAACTGAGATTATACTCATTCATACTATTTGCATATAAGCAAAGAATTGTTTAGCTACTAATGCAGCTTGATTATCTTGTGGAAATCACCCGAATTGAGTATCACATAAAATAGAGTTAACAACAGTAAAAAGATAAAAGACACAAAACACCACAGCAAAAATTGTTCTAGTGTTAAGAGTTTTCTTGTTCTTTTCACTTAGTTTATTTATGGAGATATGTGGACTTAACTTTTTTGTTTCTGTCATTATTTATTTAAGCCTCCAAAACGTCTTTCACGATGATTGAATTCTTCTAGATTTTTTTCAAATACTGCAGGAGTATAATCTGGTCAATATTTTTCTTCAAAAATAAATTCAGCATAAGCAGCTTGTCATAATAAGAAATTACTAATTCTTTCTTCACCACTTGTTCTAATTAAAAGATCTAAAGGTGTGGTAATTTGTAATAAATTATTAAATGATTTAGTAGATACTTTTTTACCTAATTTAATTGCTTGATTACAAGCATCTACTATTTCAAGTTGACTACCATAGTTAAAACAAATGTTGACTACAATAGATTTATTCTTTTCTGTTTGTGTACAAAATGCTTTAATGTCACTAAATAGTTTTTTATATTCAGGTTTTTCAAAACCTATCATTCTAATTCTGACATTATTTTCATTAAATCACTTTAAACTTTTTTTATTGAATAAGTATTGTTTTAATAAGTTGATTAGGAATGTTACTTCACTTTTAGGTCTATCTCAATTTTCAGTACTAAAAGCAAAGAAAGATACTTCTTTTATATCATGTGACTTTGCACATAAAATGATATCAGATAATCTTTTTGCACCTTCTTGATGACCTTTAGTTCGTGGAAGTTTTCTAGCTTTTGCTCATCTTCCATTACCATCCATAATAAAACCAACATGATTCAACATAAGTGATTCCTACATATGCATAATTTCTTTAGTTTTTTCTTCTAATAATTTTTCAACTTTTTCGTTTTGTTGTTTTGTAACTTTATCAAGTTCAGTATTGTAATATTTTTTATCATCATCACTAAGTTCTTCTTTTCTATACTGATCTTGGATGTCTTGTCTTACTCTTCTAATTCTTACTTTAGCATCTTCTGCAATAGCTTTAGCTTTCTTAGCTGTATCTTTTCTAATATCTTCAGTTAAAGCAGGAAAACTAATTCTAATTTTATCTGCATCTATTTGAGGATTAACTCCCATATCACTTGCATTGATAGCAGCAGCGATATCTTTGTATAAACTAGGATCATAAGCTTTAATGATAATAACTCTTGGTTCTGGACATGATACATTGGCAATATTGATTAAAGGTTGTAATTCACCATATGCATCAACTTTAATATGGTCAAGTACAGCTGGAGTAACTCTACCTGATCTTAATTTACTAAATTCATCTTGAAGTCAATCAAAAACAGGTTTAGATTTATCAAGGAATTGTTGTTCATATAATTTTCATTCCATATATTTTCTCCTCTTGATTATTCAACTATTGTTGATTTAATTTTGTCATTTACTGCATCAACATAGCCATTTTCTTTTGTGGCATTGAACACTTTGATTTTAATTCCGTTTTCTGAACATAAAGTTAAAGCAGTTAAATCCATAACAGATAATTTTTTGTCGATAATTTCTTTGTAAGATAGTTTTGAATAAAGCTTAGCGTTTTTGTCTTTTCTAGGATCAGCGCTATAAATCCCATCGACACCATTCTTACCCATTAGAATTCATTTAGCTTTAATTTCAGCAGCTCTCAATGCAGCTCCTGAGTCAGTAGTAAAATATGGATTACCAGTTCCTCCGGCAAACACTACTACATTTCCTTTTTTGTTTAAAAATTCATTAATTTCATTGTGGTTAATTTTGTTAGTAAGGTTGTAACAATCTCCGGCAGCAAATACTTTAGCATTACAAGTTGAATAAGCTTTAATTGACTCAGCAAGAATAGTAGCATTAATAGTTGTAGCAACCATACCAACTGAATCACTTATAGTTCTTGGAATATCTAAACCAGAGTTTTTAGCTCCTCTTCAAATATTTCCACCACCGATAACAATTGCAATACTATATTTCTTGCTAATTGCTTCTATTTGTTTTACTAGCTTTTTAACTTGTTTAGCATCAGCAATTGAATCTTCATTAGAAATTGATTCACCTGATATCTTAATTAAAATTCTGTCCATAGTATTGAACACCAATTTAATTATTTACCCATTTGAGCAGCTACTTCAGCAGCGAAGTCATTTTCTTTTCTTTCAATACCTTCACCTAATTCGTATCTGATCATGCAAATTAATTCACCACCATTGTCTTTAACGTATTGAGCAACAGTCTTTGAGTTATCTTTAACAAATGCTTGGTGAACTAAACAAATATCTTTTAATAATTTAGATACTTTACCTTCAACGATAGCATCTCTTCTCTTAGCTTTTTCTTCTCTTGCTTTTTCATTTGTGATTACTTTTAATTCTTCATCAAATTGGTTAGCTAATACTTCTCTTTCACCTTTTAATCATTCTTGAGAAACACTTGCTTCATTTAAGTATTTAGGAGCCATAGCTGCAATGTGCATAGCAACATCTTTAGCTACTTCTTCACTAACTTTACCTTTGATTACACATAAAGAAGCAATCTTGTTATTAGAGTGAGTATATGTTCCAATTGTGTTACCAGCATCAGCTACAACAACATCACCTCTTCTAAATGCAATTTTTTCACCAGTAGTTGCTGTTAATTGAACACCAGCATCTTTTAATGGTGCACCATTATATGTGTATGTTTCTGGATTAATAGTTTCAGTCTTTTTTACATTTTTAGTGATATCACTGTAGATACCATCAACTAATTTAATGAAGTTTTCGTTTTTTGCAGTAAAGTCAGTTTGAGAGTTTACTTCAATAATAACTGCTTTATTACCTTCGTGTCCTGCTTTAACAACACCTTCATAAGCTACTGCTCCAGCTTTTTTGTTAGCTTTAGCAATACCTTTTTCTCTTAATCATTTTTGAGCAGCTTCAAGATCATTGTTACATTCATCTAGAGCTTTCATACAGTCAGACATACCAGCTTGAGTGGCAGTTCTTAACGCTTTAATTAATTCTGCTTTATTCATATTTTAAAAATCTCCTTATATATAATATCTATGATATTATAGCAAATTTAGCACTAGAAACAATATTTAATTAAAGTTCGTGTTTTGATTACACCTATTAGATTTTTAAAAATTGAAAATTTATGAGTGTTAAAATCACTCTTTTTTAGTGATTTTTGTATCCTTTTTAGAGACAAGACAGTTTACAAAAACTTCTTCAATAATAGCTGTTAAATAACCACATCCATATTGGTCTGATAAGCTAGTGCTGTCATACTCCATTGTAAATTTAAAAATGTAATCAGAACAGTTAAATGTATCTCTAATTTTAGTTAAAATATCTTTGAAATAACACTTATCAACTGCAATACTTTCTTGTGGCTTTAGATCTGTATCATATCAATAAAAAGTTGCACTCATTTTAGGTTGATAATCATATTCTGGTTTATTGTAAGGTTGAAAATTTGTATTTAGTTTGATGCTAAATTCAATGTCTTGAGCATCCTGATTTCATTCATTAAATTCCTTAACTTTTTGGTCTCTTAGCTTTTCCATTTCAGGATAAGTGTGTTTTCCAACATCATATTTTTCACAACACTTTTTACATAATGTAAAGTCTCTTTCATCCCCTCAACATTTAATAGTTATAAGATTTGATGAACTTCTTTCCTTACAATTTAAGCATTCTTTATGAGATAATATACATTTTTTAAATTTAGCCATAATTAACCCATTGATAATTATATACTATATTATATATAATATAGCACGATAGTAGAAATATGATTATTAATATAAGTGCATAAAGGCCTTTTTAATGTATAATTAAATAAGATTACGAGGTGAACCATATGAATAAAATGTGAATTGATATTGAAGACTTATCAAATCAAAAGTATGAATTAGGATACATTGTAGAATCACCAAATGGAAAATTAAGAGGGTACGAATTTAAGATTGATGACTTAAATGAGTTAATTAAGATTTTCAAGGATTTCAGTATTAGTGAAGTTTTATTCTTTGATGGTAATGATGGAAACTATATCTTTAACAACATTAAAGATTTAGCTAAAGATGATGAATTCTGTAAGAAGATCTTCTTTAGAAATGTAGGATTAGACTACAAGGTTTATTTAGAAGGTTCGAAATTACAAATGGCTAAAAATGCTGATCTAGCAAGAGCCTTTGGAATTAATGTTAACTTTGATAAACTACACACACCATTGTATGACATTCAATTAACTTATTGTGCGCACCACAACTTTAGTATTGATAATGAATCAGTTAGAAAAGATAGAATCTTTGATTCATTCTTTGTTTTAACTAACAAGTTTGATACATTATGAAAAGTATTAAAGAAGTTTAATGTTCCTCGTCAATTTGTTGAAGTACAAATTGTAAAACCTACAAATCCTCAAAATGTTTATTTTGTTGAATTAGTAGAAAGAACTTACGAAGACAGATATGTTATTTTTACAAATTCTGTGACAAAGCAAGTAAAACAAATTGATATTAACAAAGATACAATTCCTGAAATTATTGATATCTTTGAAAAGAATATCACTATCTTTACTGATGCAACACAACAATCTAACCTATCTAGACACGTATGAGAAACAATGTACATGAACTTTGAAACTAGAAAGTTAAATACATCTGCATTTAGTATTGTAAAGAAACTTTACATCTTCATGTCAGTTAACATCTCTAGATTCAAATTAGCAATTGATGGACCATTTGACATTGACACAGTTATTGAAAAACTTGGATCTGAATTAACAATTGACCACCTTAAAAAAATTAACAAATTATAGTTTCTACAATTAATTTAATTCTTAATACCCATGACGCGGTCATGGGTTTTTAATTGTTTATAGAATTTATTTATAATAAATAAAATTGGTTTCATATTATAATAGTTGTAAGTGTTTTTATGAAAAAGAGTAGAAAATTAAAAGCAATTTTAGGTTTAGCAACAGTTGGTTTAATATCAACTGGTGCTTTTCTTTCTTATCAAGCTACAAATAGTAGTGAAACAAATATCGTAAGAATGTCAGGTGCTGCAAGAACAGTATCTGGTGTAGAAAAAATAGTTATTGATTTACCTAATTCAAATAATGGTTCATACTTAGTTGGATCAAAAATTAAGGCTACTTATAGTATTGTTATGGAACCTGGGGTTACAGAAGAACCTGAAGTTTTAAGTGCTCATTGAATTCTTACCCTTACTGACGGTACAAAGATTGAAGCAGAAGGCGATATATTTGAAATCCATATCCAAAATGAAAGAGACTATGATGGTGCTCAAATAGACTTAAGTCTAGAACTTAATACTTATTATCATGATATTCCACCAGTTGAACCTGCTGTAATAAGTGTACATGATACTAAACACCTTACTCTATCTCATTCATCTTCAGTATTTCTTTGATCAGCAATTATCTTTATCCTATTATTATGTCTAGTTTGCACTTGAATTGGTATAGTGGCACTTAGATATAGAAATGAACATTGTTCAGAAAGAGATATTTTCTAATAACTCTATATAATATTTATATAGGCTTAAGTTATTGTTTAAAAAGCTTAAAAAAGAATTATAATTATAGTAGTCATTAAATTGATTTAACGCCAATTGATACATAATTGGCTGGCAAAAAATTATTAAACTATTATTTGGATAAGACTATTGGTATGGAGGTATCAAGTTTTATCTAGTCAGAGATACTTTTAAGTTAAGAAAGAAGAAAGGTATGAAAAAGGTCTTTAAGAAATTATTGTTGCCAATATCTTTAAGTGCCACAATTGCAGCATCAGCGGTAATTGGTAGCATTTCTAATGTCAATGATATTACATATAGAAGTATTAAAAATAGCGGATCAACGCTAAGAAGTATACCTGATATCAATTTAAGTGGTAGTTTAAATGATAATTTTAGTGTTCAATATGATAACGGAACTAACTTACAAAATGATTTTTCAGTTGGTTTAAATAATTCATATTGAAACTTATCTTTTTATAATAACACACCGGTATTCAATAACTATGCCAATAAGTATGTATCAACATTGAGCAGTTTTAAAAATAATATTGATACACCAAGTGATAATGTTACATCTAATGGCATTTCATTGAAACTATATAACAGCGATGGTTCATATGTGCCAGTAGCTTCAAAAACAACTAATTATACATTAGGCCCTAGTGGTAATTATGGTTTTAAGACTAATGATAGTGCTGTCGATCCATATACATTAAATGAATACCAATTAAATGTTAATAATCCATTATTAAAGATTAATTATGAATATGGTTGAACTAACGATACTCCAGCTAGCAATAGAACACCAGTTAAGCAAGGCCCATTTATTGCTACAAATGTTTCTAATGGATGACATTTTAATGGATATGTTGGATTGGATTCTAATTTAATTCTTTCTCATTATCAACCAGAAGTATCAACTTGAATTTCATCTAATCCAACTAATCATTGTTTTCCTAGATTAACAGTTAGTAGTAATACATATGATAGAGAAATGACTGCAATTGATTTTGCTAATTCATTTGCTTCTAGTTACAAAAGACGTCTAAAATTAGCTTTATCTAATAACTTGCCAATTGAACAAGTTTTTAATTTGAGATTACGTCCAGTACCAGCTGAGGGTAAAGTACTATTAGTTTATGATTTAAAAAATAGTGTTACTAAAAATGATAATTGATATGGTGATGTTGATGCAGCAACAATTGTTAAAGATCAAACAGTAGAATTAGCTTCTGGTTTTTGAATTAATACTGAAGAAATTTCAAATACTATTGACGGACAAATTTTGACTCAAGGTTATATTCCATCAGAAGTAACTGAAAATATATTCCAACAATGAGTTTTCAACAATAAGGAAAAACTTTGAAGAAGACTTCCTTCAGGTTTGGCTTTATCTGATATTACTGTAAAACATGGTTCACGAGTAATCAGTCCAGATGATAGACAAATATCTTACCAAGTTTGTTTAAAGAAAAAATATGTAAATGGTGAGATTAAAATTATTACCGATGTGACAGATTCAGACTATAAAACTATCACCATCCAAAACTTTAATAGACCTGAACCTACTAGAGTAGTGCCTACAACCGATTTAACAAGTATTAACATCACTTATCAAGGTAAGACATTAAATTGAAGCAAAATTACTCCTTCTAAATTACAAGAAATTATTACTGCTAGAGCAAAAGATCCAACTCCAGCTAATAGTGATACTACATATAACCAATTAATTGAAAAATTAGCAAAAATAGATGGTGGTATTCCGATTGTAAGTGGCCAATTAGCTAAGATTACAAGTATTTCTACAAGTGGTATTACAGTTAATGATTTAGAAGGTACTATTACTATTCCATTTGTAGTTAATTATGCTTATGAAGAACAAAGTGGAAGAATGGTAAAAGTAAATGATAAATCTTTTGCTATTTCATTTAATCAATTACAAAAAATTGTTCCAACGTCTAATGTACAACCAACTTCTGTTGAAGGATTTGATGCTTACTTAATTAATACAGTTCCACTAAATACTGAAGCACCTACAGAATTGAAAAATGCAATCATTGATAGTATCTGAAAAATTTATCAAGATGACACTAGAACTCCAAGCCTTGATAATGGAGGAATGCTACCACCAACTGCAACTCAAGCAAATATCACTTCAGTTAAAGTAACTAGTGTAAATAAAGAAGCTTCAACAGCAACCGTTTCATATACATTAACTTCGTATTATGATGACACTGGAAAAGAACAAACTACTGCAAGGGATTTCAGTACTACTATTTTAGGATTCTATTCTCCTGTAGCTACTGTTGATCCAACTAGAACAATTAATATTACTGTTCCTGGAATCGACAAAATAGTTGCAAAACCAGATAATTTAACTATTGATTTACTAAAAGAAAAAGGTGTTAAACCACAAGATATTTTTAATTTCACTTCAACTACTACTACAAGTAAGATAGAAGTAAAAACTTTTAATGGTGCTTCATATGATTGAAATATGGATGGTATTACTTTAGAAAATATTGCCTCTGATCCAAGTACTGGTACAATGACTGCAATAGCTGTTACTAATCATGGATTTGATGCAGAACTTAATTACCAAGCTAGTGGAGACTTTAGACAAAATATTAGGATATCAGGATTTAAAGAAACTCATGCTTCAACATTAACTGATACAAATGAATTTGCAATCCCAGATGATTCAATATACAACCAAACTATTCCGCAATTAATTTTACTAAACAAGAGAACCGAATTCCAAGCTTATGTAAAAGAACAAATTGCTAATAACATTGGTAACTTTGTAAACTATATGCCAACATCAACTGATTTAACTACACCTGTAGCTAATGCAATTGATTTACAACTTAAAGATGACTATTCAAATATCAACGGTACAATGACTGCAACTTTAAGCATTAATAAAATTTATAACCAATATGGAGAAGTAATAGATGTTCCAACTTCTGATAAAGCAGCTTGAACAAAAGATATAACTATTAGACTAATTCCAAAGAATATTCATCCTACAACATTTACTAATGCTATATCAATTACTATTAATGATATTTTTGCTAATCAATTAGATCAAACAAAGATTGAATCATATTATCCTGGCATTAAAACTTCAAATGATACTATTCCGAATATTAATATAACTGCAGATGCTTCATTATCTACACCTGCTAACATTACATTCAAATCTAAAAACCCACCAGAAATAGTTGATGGAACTAAGACAGTTAGAACAAAAGCTACATTAACAGGTTTATATATAAATAATACTGCTGGTACAGATGTAATTTATGATAAGGATGCTACATTAGATTTTGATGTTAACTTTAATGGATTTAAAGATGTAATCCAACCATCTTTAAAACCAAGTGTAGATACTTTATTAATTCAAGGTGTTCCTCTTATTAACGGTGCACTTGGACAATACTTCTTCATGAATGATCCATTAAACGGTTTAACAGGTTCAACTGCAAGTAATGTAACACCATGTACAATTGAAGCTTTAGAAAATGCAATTAATAGTCAAAATCTTGAAAAATTATTTGGAGATAATTACGAAACATTATTACCAACTGATGCTAAGTTCAAGATAAAACAAATTAAGAGTTTCAACAACAACAAAGGAACAATTGTTATTGATGGATATTTTAGTAAAGTATTCAATCAATTCCATGATGAAGTAACATTATCTCCAAGTAGTCCAGAAGCTACTATTTATCAAAATATTAAAATAACTGGTTTCTTAAAGGTAGCTAACCCAACATTTGCAAACACAACTAAGGAAACAGTATTAACAAACAATCCTATTTTTGGTCCAGAAATTGTTTATTCAGATTTAGTTACTGACAAATTAATTCTTGATTATTTAAAGTTATCAAATATGGCTTCAATGTTCAATAATGATACTTCTGGTAATCCAGTAGAATTAGATAAAGATAAAATGCAACTTACTAGTGGTAGCAAGGTAATTGGTACTGTTGAAATCGATAGAAGTCAAAAAGATAAAATTCTAGTTAAATTTAATGTAACAAATGGATTTAAACAAGAAGGTGAAAATTTAGTAGAAGTTAATCCAGATTTTACAGCACCTTACAACAAACCATTAGAAGGTTTATGAACAATATATACAAAGAGTAATGGTACTACTCAAATGAGATCTGATGTAAGTACTGATGATAGTTTAAAAATAGATGGATTTGTTGATGATTTTTTAAACCCAACAACTAATGAATTTGATGATGCTAAATTGTTTACTGCAATTAAAACTAAAATTACAGATCCGCAAGTATTATTTGAAAATAGTGGAAGAGCTACAAAAACAACTTGAAATGATTTCTCATTTAAAGTTCTAACACCAACTACATTAACTGCTACTAATGTACCTAATGCAGCTCAAGGAACTATTCCTGTTCAATTTACTATGACATCAGGAAAATACTACGAAAATGATGTTGAAAAAACAGCTACAACAGATAGCCCTAAAGTATTTAACACAATTATAGGTACAACAAAGAAAAGAGCTGTTGCTGGAACTGTTGCTGAAAACAGTCCAAATGCTTTCAAATTAAATTCAAGTGAAATTGATTTATTTAATGATATTGATGTAACAGGTAAGTTTGCATATCAAGTATTAGAACTTGTAAATAAAGATAAATTAGTTGATTATGTTTTACAACAAATTAAGCTAAAACCACAATCATTTATTGCAAACACAAATCCTGATGCAACTGGTTATGTAGATGCAGTTGGTAAACCGCAAATTCCAGCTGATAACTTAGCTTACAAACCTAATGTTTTTGATACTATTAAAAAATCATCAATTGATATTGTTGCTGATAATAAACAAGGAAAGTTATGAGTTGAATTAAAAGGCTTTAGTGCACCTGGAAATTTAGTTCGTGATAAGTTAGGATTCTTTAATACAGATCCATCTAAAGGAATTTTAAATATTGGTAAATCTAGAATTGAAATTGTTATTGATCCAGCAGCTGGTACTATGAAGAAAGCTGAACCATTAAAAATTAAAGATTCTTATGCTGTACAAGGATTGAGTAATATTTCTGCAAAAGAATATATTGAAAAGTTCGAAGATGGCGATCTTGAAAATTACATTTACAAAGAAATTCTATTTAAAGAATATAACAGATATTATGATGATTACACATTTGCAAATGATACTATCTTTGAAGGATTAAATCCTAATATTGGTGATAAGAGAATTAAGAGCATTGCAGATTTTAAAAGCTGAATTAAAGTAGATATTTCAAGAGCGCAATATGACGCACAAGGAGTTAGTGGAATTAACTTAATTGTGAAGTATGACTACTTTAGAAATGATGAAAACTATACATGAGAACAATTCTCACCTACTAGCACTATTGAATCTGCTCCAATCCCAAGTGTACCATTTAAATTTAGTATTGTAGGATTTGGAAGTTCATTGGCTCCAGTTAATTGACCAATCTATGTTGGAATTGGTGTTGGTGTACTAGCATTTTTATCAATTTGTCTATTAGCTTTCACTTGAATTAGACATAAAAATAAAAAGTTAAGATACAATTAATAATTAATTATTAAAAGCTTTCTTATATGTGCTATGATTAGTGATATAGAAGGATGTATAATTAATGAAAAACGATGCGATAATTTTTGGTTTAACTAGTTCACAAGATCTTGCTAAAAAGATTAGTGAACGTACTGGTATTGAATTAGGAGAATCTTCAATTAAAAGATTTGCTGATGGTGAAGTAATGTTTAGAGCTGAAACATCAGTTAGAGGAAAGAATGTATATTTAGTTGGTTCAACATGCAAACCAGTAAATGAATCAGTGATGGAAATGTTAATTGCGATTGACGCACTTAAAAGAGCATCAGTTAGAACAATTAGTTGTATTGTTCCTTATTACGGTTATGCTAGACAAGATAGAAAGGCTCTTGGTAGAGAACCTATTACAAGTAGAATGGTAGCTGATTTAATTCAAGCTGTAGGAGCAAATCGGGTACTTACATTAGATATTCATAGTGATCAACAACAAGGTTTCTTCTCAATCCCATTTGACTCATTAACTGCTACTTGAATAATGTTAAATGAATTATGAAAAAATGCTAAGTTACCAATGGAAGAAGTAACAATTGTTTCACCTGACTACGGTGGTGTAAAACGTGCTAGAGCTATTGCTTCAAAATTAGGTGTACCAATGGCAATTGTAGATAAGAGACGTCCAAGACCTAATGAAGTTGAAATTGAAAATATTTTAGGTGATGTAGAAGGAAGACACTGTATCTTACCAGATGATATGATTGACACTGGTGGAACTATGATTAATGTTGCCAAACTATTAAAGAAAAAAGGTGCTAAATCAATCAGTATTATGGCTACACATGGTTTATTCAATGGAACTGCTATTGAAAAATTTAATGATGCATTCAAAGAAGGATGAATTAGTAATCTTTATGTTACTAACTCAATTGAAAATAATGACAAACCAAAAAACTGTACAGTGGTAGATGTAAGTCCATTAATTGCAGAAGCTATTTTAGTCTTTAACGCAGGAAGTGGATCTATAAGTCATATCTATGAAAAGTTCATGTCATTCAATAAAAAATAATAAACCAACTATTGATGGTGTAGTGATAGTAGAAGGAAAAACTGATACTGCTAAATTATCAAGATTATTTAACATAGAAACAGTAGAAACTAATGGTCTTAACTTAAAACCTGAGACCATTAATTTTATTAAGGAATTATCTAAAACTAAAGAGATAATCTTATTTTTAGATCCTGATGGTCCAGGAGAAAAGATTAGAAAGAAATTAGTAGATGAATTAGATCAAACAGTAAATGTATTTATTGATAAGAAAGATATTAATTTTGATAACAATTCTAAAATAGGTGTAGCTGAGGCATATGATCAAGCGATCATAAATGCTTTTAAAAACTACGTTATATTTTCGAAAGAAGAACCACAATCATTATCATGAGAAGAATACCTATCACTTGAATTAAATACTCAATTAAAAAGAAAACAATTATGTGATAAACTTCATATTAGTTTATGCAACAATAAACAACTATACAAAAGACTAAATATGATGGGATTAACTTATCAAGCATTAATTAAGGTGGTTAACAATGGCTAAAACTTTATATATACTAGCAACACCAATTGGTAATACAAATGAAGCTAATAGTTTATTAATTGAAAAATTAGAACAATTAGAAATTTTATTTTGCGAAGATACTAGAGTGACTGACAAGTTATTGAATTTATTAGAAATTAAAAACAAACCGAAGTTAATTAGCTATCACAAATTCAATGAAAAAGAAAAAAATCAAGACTACATAAAATATCTTGATAAATGTGATTGTGGACTAATTTCTGATGCTGGTTATCCTGCTATTTCTGATCCTGGTCATGTTATCATTAGTGAATGTCATAATCAAGGCATAGAAGTAAGGGTTGTAAATGGTTCTTGTGCTGTCAATCATGCTATAGCTCAATCAGGATTTGCTAGTGAAGGATATATGTTTATTGGTTTTTTACCAAGAGTAGAAAAACAAATAGTAGATACATTAAATAAATTTTTAGATAATAACCTACCAATTGTTTTCTTTGAAAGTGTACATAGAATTAACCAAACTATTGATATTTTAAAGAAAAATTATCCAGATAATCAAATCTACATCGGAAGAGAATTAACTAAAAAATTTGAAGAATATAAGATTGATTATTTAAAAAACATCGATCATTTTACTGAAAAAGGTGAATTTGTATTAATCCTAAAACCAAATCTAATTAATAAAGAAAATAGTGAATCTGGAATGACAGCTGAAATCAAAACTAATATTGATTTACTTTTACAAAATAACGTCAAGCTTAAAGAAGCTTGCAAAATAATAGCATCAATTTATAAGTTGGATGCAAAAGTCTTGTATAATATATACGTTAGACATCAGAGTAAATAGTTATGAGTCATTATTATAGAAAAGGTAAAGGTTTAAAAAAACCTGCTATTTGATTATGTTTAGGTTTAGCTTTAGGTGGGGCAGGTGCTATCCCACTATCTTTGGCTTGTGATGTAACTGTAAAAACTGATGATAATATCATTTGAGGTGTTGGTTTAAACAACTATGGAATCAAAGAAGATTTATCTAAAGTAGTTGATGGTAAAGTAGTACCCGTAAATCTTACTAAAAATATGTTCTTAAAAAATGGTGGTGCAGCTTTTAAGAAAGTTCACTATCCAACTAACTATTTCAAATACTATGAATATGTAAAGAAATGTACAAATTATACAAGTCCAGCAAATATATATAATAGTGCTAATGCAAAAGCTATTATGCCAGTATTAAATAATACAATGATTTTTGTATTAGCTGGTTGTGCTGCTGAAATTGTTGCTGCTTTTATCATCCTTGTAAGTTTAATTATGATTATACTTAGAGCAAGATATCGTCCTAGTCGTGAAGATTATAGACTTGCAGTAATGCCTGATTACAATGATGCTGCTGATGGAATTGAAGAATTATGCTTCATTAGTTATAGAAACTAATATATGTTTTGAAATTTAACATAACCCAATACTATTTATTACTATTTTTTGAGTTATTTATTATATAAATATAATAAGGTGACAAATAAGAAAAGATGGGTGATAACAAGTATATTTTCAATCTTGCTATCTAGCATAGCAATTTTGCCTATTGCCATTGTAAAGGAAAATTTGTCACAATTACAAACTCAAGCAACAGATACTACTCCTGATCCAACTAAACCAGATACAACACCACCTGCTACTGGTGATACTGATCCAACTAAACCAGTAGTGCCACCTGCTACTGGTGATACTGATCCAAAACCAACTCCAACTCCAACACCTACTCCTGCTCCAGCACCAAAGCCTGATGATCCTAGAGAATATTTTGAAAAATTACCTATCAACGATTCAATTATTCCTAAAATGAAGGCGACAACTGAAGTTGTAGAAGCAAAGATAGTTTTAAATTCTCCTCTTAATAAATTTGGTGCAGATGAATCTATTTATATTGATTTAAATGTATTATCTAATGACAATTCAGCAATTAAGGATGCAATTGTTGTTAAATGATTTTTTCTTACCGACAAAAATAAAACTATAGCAATAGATGAAAGCCAATATACAGAAGATATGTATAAAAATATTTGCATCAACTCTAATGATTTTACACAAGGTAATAGAATTATGTGTGAAGTGGAATTAGTTAATGGATTAGGATATGCTTCATTGGCTCGTTCTAATATTCTTGAACTCAATATCGATAAAACTAAAAAGTATGGTGTAGTTTATCCTCAACTATCATGATTTAATTTTGCTGCTATAAATTCACCTTGACCAACAGGTAGTACAATGGACTTTAGATACACTTTTTCTTGAATTAATGAAGAGTGTCATAATGTTTATATTGAAAATAGATTATGAACTACAGACACACGTTCAAGAGCACTATTTACAAATTGTACAGGAATTGATGGATTTGTAATGAGCCACGATAGTGTTTATTTTATTGGAAGATATGGTGCACAAATGATTATTAATGGTAAAACATTTTGATCAACACCAGTATTCTTTAACCCAGATATCACTGAAACTCCAGATGGATATGTGCCTCTTCTAACTGATGTAATGATTAATGTTAAAAATAATGATGGTAGTAGACACTTCTTAAATGGAGAAACTATTGAACTTGAATCTAACTTAAATTGATCAATAACTAACCCTCCATTAGATTCAGTTGTTTATCAATGAACCTACCGTTTACGTAATAGTAGAGAATCACTTCCATTCCCTGATGGAAATTCAGATACTTTAACATTTAAGGCAGAAGAAAAATATGACAATGCTCTTATCTTATTATTAGTGCAATATGGACCAGATGAAACAGTAGCAATTTCAAATCCATTAAGACTAAAGGTTTTTACTCCTTTAATTGAATTTCCAGAAATCAGTAAAGTTGAATTACTTCCAAATAAAACAAAGTATATAAATGGAGAAACAATTGTTATAGATTCTCAAATATATTGAGTTAATGATTTGTATATTTCAGAGTCTACTGCTACATATGAATGAATTCTAACTGATAAACACGGTAAGGAAACAGTAATTAGTACTGAACCTATTTTAAAGATGGAAGCTACAATGGCAATGAATTGAGAAAAAATTCGTGTCAGAGTTAAATATAAAGGTTTAGTTAATAAATACGAATACAAATCTAGTGATAACATTATTATTCCAGTTTATGTACCTTTAGTACTAAATAAAAATAATCCAAAATTAGAATTGATTATTATTGCAGTATCTATATCTCTAATCGTAATTTTGATCATTGCTACTATAATTACTAACATTGGTATGAATTACAAAAATACACATGATAAAACAAGCAATATCTAATTCTTTTTACTTGCAAATAGATGGTATAAAACTATTCCAGTAGCTACTGAAATATTTAGTGATTGGACTTTTTCACTCATTTCAATCTTAACTACAAAATCTGATTTTTTAAGTGTTAAGTCACTAACCCCTTTATTTTCATTACCAACTATAACAACTGATTTATTATCTCATTTAGTTTTAGACAATGGTTGAGCTTTATCCGTTAAACCTGTAGCGTAGATTCAAAACCCAGCTTCTTTTAACTTATCTATTGCTTGATTTAAATTAGCAACTTTAACAAATGTTGAACTATAAACTGCACCCATGCTTGCTTTAATTACAAGATCATTAATAGGTGCTTGATTTTTATTTTTGTAAATAATTGCATCTACATTAAATGATGCAGCAGATCTAATAATAGAACCGAAGTTTCTTGGATCTTCATTTTCATCAATCATAAGTATAGTCATATGATCTGTTTTTTGAGATTTAGCAATTAATTCTTCAAGGCCTAAATGTTTGATTGCATCTTCTACAATAGCTATTATATTTTGGTGATTCACTTCTTTATATTGATGAAAGAAGTTTGGTTTAACATATTCAACCTTAATGTTATGATTTTTTAATTCATTTGGTAATTGAATACATTTAATAACTTTGATTTTAATATCGTTATTAATTGCATCTAATATTGCCTTCTTACCAAAGATAATATTTTCCATTATAGTAAACCTTTTTCAGTTAATGTTTTTCTTAATTTATCACTTTCTACAAAGTTCTTAGATTCTACTTGTTTATAGTAGTCTTTAATTAACTTAATATTATCTTCATTATGAATATCTTCAAATGCAATTCCTAATACTTCTAAACTATTAATTAATTGGTTAAGAGAAAGGTTGGCAGCATCAAAATCTTTTTGTCTAGTAGATACATTAATTTTCTTTACCATTTCTTGAATAATTGTTATAGCATTAGCAATGTTTAAATCATTACTTAATTCATTTAAAAATTCATCCGATTTAATTGACTTATCAAGTTTTAATTTATCAATATTAATTAATAATGATTTTGTGCTATTAATTGTTAATTCTAATTTAGCAATTTGCTTGTTACATTCTTCCATAATATTTGCATTAAAATCTAATGGATTACGATAGTTTGTTTGATACATAAATCATCTTATTGATTGATATCTATATTTCTTTAAAATGTCTTTAACTAAAACGAAGTTTCCTAATGACTTAGACATCTTTTGATTGTCTACATTAATGTGTCCTACATGCATTCATATTTTTGCAAGGTGACAATTGTGTAATGCTTCATGTTGTGCATTTTCGTTTTCGTGGTGTGGGAACTTTAAATCAATCCCACCACCATGGATAGTTAAATTTGTACCAAAGTGTTTTTCAATTAAGAATGAACATTCACTATGTCATCCTGGTCTACCTTTACATCAAGGAGTATCTCATTGAATTCCTTCTTTAGTTTTCTTTCATAAAACAAAATCTGTTTCATTGATCTTCTTATCATCTGCACTTACTCTTTCACCAATAATTTGTTCATCTAAATTACGGTTAGATAAGATTCCATAATCTGAAACTTTAGCAGTGTTGAAATATACATTTCCATCATCACTATATGCTGTACCATTTGCAAGCATTCTACCAATATATTCAATAATGCCTTGGATGTTATCACTTACCTTTTCAATCATCATTGGTAAAGTGTTTAATTGTTTTCTTACTTCTTCATATGCTTTTGCATATCTATCACTTAGTTCTAATTCAGGAACGCCTTCACTTGCAGCAGCCTTAATGATCTTGTCATCAATATCTGTTAAGTTATGTAAATAATTAACTTCATAGCCTAATGCTTTAAATGTTCTAAATAAAACGTCAAATACAATAAGTGGTCTTGCATTACCGATGTGGATATGGTTATAAACTGTTGGACCACAGTTATAGATGTTAATAACTTTGTCTGTTATTTCAATATATTGTTTAGATAATGAATCATATAATTTCATATAAACTCCTTTAAGTACAAGATAGAAATATTATATTATATATTTGGTGTTATTTTGCTACTTTCAACAATATATTAATCCTTTGGATTAAGGTTATGATAAATATGTATAACAAAATAGTGCAATTTATACTACAATTAACATGTTGTTTTATGAAAAAGAAATTTGTGTGAATTAGTTTTGCTACTTTTTTATTAGGAGCTACTCCAGCTTCATATTTTTTAGATACAAACAAACCTAGACAAATTGATCAAATAGAACAATCAAGTGAAACAAAACCTAAAACAGGTACAACTCCAACAACATTAGATCAAGCAAAAGCAATGAGCATTCCAGATCTTGTAAGTTTATCTAGCTATAATGTAACTGATTTTGGTATAGTTCCTCCAAATAGAAAAGAAATATATAGTGAAAATCATTACAACAGATTTAGTGGTCCAGTAGCTGATGCTGTTGAAATCACAATGAGATATAGTCAACAATTTGATTCAATTCTTCCAGCTGATAAACACATTTCAGCTCGTAATATTTTATTTGAACATTTATACAGAAAAGATGTAGACCCACTTGGTAATACAAATGCTGATGATTTTTATGATTCACCTAGAGATGCTTGATTTGAACCTGAAGCATGATATTCATTTCCTAAAGATGCTGCAATGGAATTTACACAAGAGACTGCTCCAAAAATTGATTTAACTGGATTGGATTTTAAAGATGGAGATCCGTTAAATGATGATTCTAAATTTAATGAAGATTATTTTTCAAATTCAGCCAATAACAAATCACTATATTCAAAGAAAGCGTTGGCAAGATTAAAAAGTCTTATCAGTGTAAAACAAGATGTACCTACAATTAAAGAAGCAGTTGCTAGATATGGTAGTGTGTCATTTGTATTTGATTTAAAATATGATAAAGAACAAGTCCCAGATTATTATATTTGTAATAATCCATTTGGCAAAGGGCCAATTTGTGGAACTATTGTCGGATGAGATGACTCTATCTCTGCTAGTAATTTTAAAGGTGCAACACAAAATGGTGCATGAATAGTTAAATCTATTCTAGATGTTAATCCTCCTCGTGGTCCAAAAGAAACAACTAGAACTTCATCAGATATAAAAACATTCTATCTATCATATGATAGTGTATTAGGAAATCCAACATCTTACGAATTTATGCCTAATAGTAATTACAACGCTGATGAAGATGATATGTCTGGAAGACCTCATCGTCCACACCGTTCAACTTATGATAGTGATATAAGCACATATGGTTACCCAAGTGGTCCAGGAGGCTACCCAGGTGGTTACCCTGGAGGTTATCCAGGTGATCCAGGTAGTGGTTACCCACCAAGTAGTGGTTATCCAGGTGGTGGTTACCCTGGAGGATACCCTGGCGGAGGCTATCCTGGTGATCCTGACAGTAGTTATCCAGGCGGAAGTTACCCTGGAGGCGGATACCCTGGTGGAGGCTACCCAGGTGGTGGTTATCCTGGAGGAGGAATGCCTCCTGAAGAGGAAAAAAATACACAAGCAAATAATTATTATTGATCTGGTAGAACAGTAAAAGGTTTATATGAACCTCATGATCAAGTAATCAAATCAGTAGGTATAGATTTTATGCCTAAATTTGGTTATAATGGTGAAGAAAAACCATATATCGATGAAGGTGGTATACCTCAATTTGTGAGACCAAGTCCATCTAGACCTAGATTAGAAGAAAAAATAACTGCTATACAATTTGCTGCAAAGGGTAAAAAAGTTAGGGCAAGACTTCAAATAAACTCATGCAACAACGTTGCTAGCGAAAGACCTGATAGACCTGGAAGTAATAACCCAAATGGTGTTCTTGGCGGAAACTTCCCTACAGATTTACCACCAGATGCTCCTCCATATTCAGAACCAGGATGAGTTAACTTCGAACAAATAGTAGAATTTGAAAATCCATGTATGGATGATAATGGATGAGGTTATTATACTATTGAATTAAATAAACCAATAATGGTGAAACACCCATGAGGTTTTAGTGTTATCATTGATCTTTTAAATGATGATAATAAATTCATGGTAGCTCATGAAGATAGTAAAAATGATTTTGCTTATAAATCAGTAGAAGCTAGACCTTTTTCTAAATCATCAGAACCAAGACCTTATTCAGAACCAACTCTTGTTGGACATGATTGACAATGAATGTGTGAACCAAATTATATTGATGATAGTCGTGATAAAGTACACGATATGGTTGCTATGAATGTATTCACTGAATCAGGACCTATTGTAGATCATGATACAGATATGAAATATGCAAATATCGATGTCAAAGATAAAATTCGTTATGTACCTGGAAATGATGTTAAACCAAATATATCTGTTACATCCTTTAAAGGTAGAGAATTAAAAGAAGGTGTTGACTATAAAGTTGAATCAGTTGTACGTATGCTTCCTGATTTACCTCAATATCACCCACAAGCATCTACTATTGGTTATGTTGATATAACAGTAACTGGTATTGGTTCAATGACTGGTTTTCAAAAATTGACTCAAGATTATGTAACAAGTTGATCTGTACCACTATTTGATAAATATCCTGATGAATGAGATGGTGACAAGCATTATATTGTATTACACGATAATGCTTTAAATAAAATTACATCATGGGATCAAGTTGAATTGCCAGATGAATGAAGAATTTCTTATGATCACCAAAGGATTGATGATATAAACTTAGTTAGCTATACTGGACCATTAACTAAATATTATGATTCCTCATCATATTACCTATATGGTAAAGTTATTCATGATGCATTAGATATTAAAGATGCAACTATTACTCCAATGGAAGATAAACCTTATGAAGGTGGCGAAATAGATCCATGATGACAAATTAAATTTGGAGATATTACTTTAACTAAGGACTATGACTATAAAGTAAAATATACCAATAATGTAGATGTTGGAACTGCTACAGCTACAATTACAGGTGCTGGAGCATATTATGTAGGTGAAGTTACTAGAACTTTTAATATTGTTAAAGGAACTAATTGATTAGGTTCTATTTATTTTGATGATAATAATGAACCATATATCACTAGAGTTAGATTTGGTGATAGAAAAGATGTTCAATGAATCTATTATACAGATTCTGAATGCAAAAATGCACTTCCAGAAAGACCAACTATACCTGGTACTTATTATGTTAAAGGATATATGCCAGGAACTGACAATTATAACGAATGTTGAACTGATGAATCAAGAGAAATTTATATACCATATACTTTTGAATCATCATCTATTACATTAAATAAAACTGAATATGAATCTAACGAAATGATTACAGCATCTGTTTCAGTTACACCTAGTGAAATTTTAACTAGTAGTAAAACTTGAATACGTTGAGAAATATTAGATGATAAAGGAAGCACATATTTAGGATATGGAGATGATGTTAGTAAACCTACATTAAATATCCCTGCTAAATATGCATACAACGGAAGAGAATTAACTTGTAAAGTTGTTTATAATGGTACAGCTTATAAAGCAAGCCAAACATTAAGTGTTTTACCACAATTAGAAAATGTAGAAATTAACATGAACCAAAGCTGATATGGTAATGGTGAACCATTCAACATAACAGCTTCTGTCACACCAACTCAATTTCAAGAAAAAGCTACATACCAATGAAGTCTAGTAAATGATGATGGTAGCACTTATAAAACACTTAAGGGAAACACTGCAACATTAGATGATGAAGCAACTCCAGATATGAATGGTAAGAAAGTAAAAGTTGTAGCTACTTACGGTGGTGTAACAAAAGAAAATACTTACAAATATGGAATCACTGTAAAAGATGAACCACCACAACTTAGTAGTGTAAGTGTAACTACTGATAAAAATACTTATGCAGAAGGTGAAAATATTGTATTAACTGCAACAACAAGTCCAAAAACATTAAGCAAGAAAACTTCATATAAATGATCTGTGATTGCTAAAGATGGCAGTGAGTTAGAAGTGTTACCAGGAACCGAAAATACTATCACAGTACCAGCTAAGAAAAATTGAAACGAATGTTCATTTAAAGTAGAAGCAACATTCAATTCAAAAACTTGTGAATCTACTACATCTGCAATAACTATTACAGCTGATTTAAGCGAAGTAACAATTACATTAAATAAAGAAAGATTTACTGAAGGTGAAGATATCGTTGCAACAGCTAATTTATCACCTTCTGGTTTAACTGGTGCTACTTATAAATGAAGCATTGTAGATTCTTCTACAACTATTAGTGAAACAACTGAATCTGTAACTTTCAAAGCTAATAAAGATGATAATACAAAACTATTAAAAGTTGATGTAACTCATAATGGTAAAACAGTATCTAAATCTATTCAATTAAATATTGATCCAAAACCATCTATTTCTGATGTATCAATTACTCTTGATAATACAGAATATTTAGAAGGTCAAACTATTAATGCAACAGCATCAATTACACCTAGTGATTTAAAGGGTGTAACTTATAAATGAAGTGTTGAAGGATCTACTGAAACTATTATTGATTCAACAACCTCAACAGCAAGCTTTAAAGCTAATATAAATGATGCTGCTAAACTATTAAAAGTAGAAGCAATTTATGATGGCAAAACTGTATCAAAAACTATTGCATTAAACATCACAGCAAAACCAACAATAAATGATGTAACAATTGCACTAAATAAATCAAATTATGTAGAAGGTGAAGATATCACTGCAACTGCAACAATTTCACCATCAGATTTATCTGGTGTAACATATAGTTGAAGTGTTGTAGATTCAACAGTTACAACTATTAGTGAAACAACACAATCTATTACCTTTAAAGCTAATAAAGAAGATAATACAAAACTATTAAAAGTTGATGCTACTTTTGAAGGAAAAACTGTATCAAAAACAATACCATTAAATATCACTACAAAACCAGTAGTTCCGACTCCTCCAGTTACTCCTGAAATAACATTAAATTCTGTTGATATTAAACTAGATAAATCTTCTTATGTTGAAGGAGAAAATATTACAGCAACTGCAACAACTGATCCAGTTGATTTAGATGCAGTTTCTTATGAATGATTAGTAGTTGATTCTACCTCTACTACAATCGCTTCAAAAACATCTTCTGCTACATTTATTGCTAATAAAGAAGATAATGGTAAATTATTGAAAGTTGCTGCTACTTATAAAGGAACTGTGGTATCTAAAACAATCCCATTATTAATTGAACCAAAACCATTAGATCCTACACCTCCACAACCAACTCCTGAACCTACAATTAATTCAGTTTCAGTTTCATTAAATGCAAGTGCATTTGTAGAAGGTGAAGATATTATAGCTAGTGCACTAATTGATCCAACTGATCTTAGTGGAGTAACTTATAAATGAACAATAAGTGATTCTAAAACAGTGATTTCATCTACTTCTTCAACTGCTACATTTAAAGCTGATATAAATGATAACAACAAACTATTAACAGTGACTGCTTTATATAATGGTAAAGAAGTTTCCAATTCAATCAAATTAGTAATAAATAAAAAAGTAGTTGATGTAGATGAAACGCCATATTTAGAAAGTATCAAAATAATAAACGAAGATGGTATTGTTCAAAAAGTATTTTCACTTAAACAATCACAATTCAGAAAATTGAATGCAACTAACTTTAGTAGTATTTATCAATTAGATAGTAGAATCCAATTCCAAGATCAACTAATTGTCACATCATTTACTAAAACACAAAATGAAGTTAATTTTAAACTAGGTTATAAAGTTAATTCACATATCATTGAATCTAATCCAATGAATTTTAAATTTAACGTAATAAATGTATTACAAAATGATTCTGTAGAAAATGACTTAATACAAGATGTAAGTCCAGTAGCAATTGGATTTGCTATTATTGGTAGTTCGTTAACAGGAATTATGTTATTAGCAGTTATCATTGAAAAGATTGCTAAAAGATTTATAAAACATTAAAAAAGCTAAACAACACTTTTATACATTGTTTAGCTTTTAAATTTATTTTAATAAATTTATCTTATGATCTTTGTCTATCAATATCAGCTGATGGGTGAGAGAATGTTACTGTTCTTGGGTGTTCAACTGCATCCAATTTTTTAGTAGGAATAAAGCTTCTTCTAACTGATTGAGTATCTTCTTCTTTTTTAGTAGCTTCAGCTGAAGTTTTAACTGAATCTTTGAAGTAATCAATATCATTATTTAATTCGCTATAGTCTGAGAAGATACCTTTCATACTTCTAATCTTTTCTTCTCTCTTTTGGTTTTCTACTTGATCATGAGAAGGAATTTGTAATGTTTGAGTTCTAGCTTCTAATTCTTCAGTTTTAGTATTAATAACTTCTAGAGTTTGGATTGGTTGAGGAATAGCGTTATTAATTATTTCTTGTGTTGGGTGATGAATAGCTGTTTGAGCTAGATTAACTGGTTGTTGAGGTGCAACTGGTTTTTGCATTACTGGTTCTACTTCTTTAACAGCTGTAGGTCTTGAATATGCTTGAGGAGAATCTGGCATTAATTCTGCATCACAACTTTTTTCTTTTGCAATAATAGCTGAAGCGATAGCAAATTCTACATTATCAAAATAATCTACTGCATATGTAATGTTTAAATCATTATTAGCTGAGATATTAGTTAAAGCGTCTGCTACTTTAGTAATAAAGTCTCTACTAACACTTGGATTTAATTTGTAGTTAATAATTACTTGTCTTGCATTCTTAATATCATCTTGATAAATTTGATCTTCTAATTGTCTTAGGATAGCACCTTCAATGTTTTCCATATTTTCAAATTCAAATGTATTTACTTGGAATGTTGTTGGTTCTCTGAAGAATGTTTTGACATCATTGAAGTCAACATTGATAACTGAAGCACAAGTGATTAATGTAATAATTTCATAAATAACTTTTGAAATAACTGAGTCTGCATAATTAAAAGCATCTTTTAAAGTTATGTTACCTGAAGTTTCTGTAAATAACTTTTCATTAGAAATAGTTAAGATACCATTTGTTTCGGCTGCTAGGTTTCTTAAACCTAATTGACCTTTTTTGTAAATTTCTGGCCCTTCATTTGTAATTGATGGAAGGTTAACGATTGATAATGTTAAGATTCCCATTTCTTTTGCTATTTTAGCCACAACTGGACTAGCACCAGTTCCAGTACCTTTACCCATACCAGAAACAATAAATAATACATCTGTACCTTCTAATGCTTCACGGATAGTAGCTTCATCTTCTAAAGCAGCTTTCATTCCAATTTCAGGATCTGAACCTGAACCATGTCCATTAGTAATTCTGTTACCAATTAAAATTGCATTGATATCTTCAGGCATATTTCTTAAAACTTTATAGTCTGTATTAATTGCATATAATCAATCTTTAGTAATGTTAGAATAGTTAGCCATGTGGTTAACCATATTATTACCAGCACCACCAATACCAAATACTTTAATGTTTAATTCTTTTTCAGTGAAATTAAAAGCATCAATGTTTCTCATTAATTTTTTTGGTTTATTAGAAACAGGGATAGCTGTTTGGTTCATAAAAGAATTTAATCTTTGTTGAGTTTGTTGTGGTTGTTGTACTGGCTGTTCTATAGGTTGATTTCAATTATTAAAATGAGATCTTAAATTTTGTGCAGCTTCTTCTTTTTTAGATGCAGTAGCTTCATCATCAATTGGTTCATCTAAAAATAAATTTAAGTTTAATTTATCAGACATAGTTATTCTCCTTTAATAAATCCAATTATGGATTTTCCTGTTGTTGTATCAATGCAGTTTGTGTTATCATCATTTGTTTCTTCTAACTTGATGATATTGTTAATAGCTAATGCTAATTGGTTATAAGATTCATCACCATCAATAAATTCATTTTGCGTGTATGTACCTGTTTTTGAATCATTATGGATTTGGGTTAGATTAATAATCTTTCCTGTTAATGTGTCTTTTGGTACAAAGGTAATCTTTTTAAATTCAATTCCCTTTTTTTCTTTTACAAATTTTAAACAATTGTTTTTACAGTCAACAATTGATCTTGCAAAGCTCTCAATGTATTTGGAAATAGTATTTCCATCTATCTTTTCAATTGAGGAACGGTTTAAATCAAAACCATTAATTAATTCCACACTCTTTAAATTGTTTCCAAAAGATCATGTTGTATTTAGAATTTGTTTTACATAATTTGTTTCTAGACCTAACTCTTCTGAAATAGCAGCATATAATTTTTCTAATCCTAATTCTTTGAAGTTATCCATTCTTGTTATTTTACTTCCATAGGCATGACATAACATAGTGGATTGGTCATTGATGTAAATAAATAATTCTGCATTTGTTGATTTGTCTGAATCTGATAAACTGTTTAATGTTCCAACAACTGGTTTAATTCAAACAGGAGTTATGTTTAATGCTTTAATAACTGTTTCGTATTGGTGGTGTAACACTTTATTAACTTTATAAACATTTGTCTTAATAACTAGTTTTTTTCCAAAGACTTGGCTTGAAGGTAAGTCGGTATATACTTTTTCATCAATCTTTCATGAGTGATAAGTTAAATCATAAATATATCTATCAGTTATTTGGTTAATATTAATTGTTGATTTAATCTTTTCTCAAATGTTTCTATCAAATACTCCATCTTCTAATGTTGTTTCATTGATTTCTGCTAGGTTAACTTCAACATCATTGGTTGAATCAAAAGTTGCATATACCTTATTAATATTAAACTTAGTGAAATTGCTTGCTTTTTTTAAAAGAACTTTTGTAGCTTCAATAACATTACTTTCATTAATGATGAATCCTTTTTTAATAGAATCAGCTTCTAAAAGGTAAATATCATCAAAAAGAATATTCGGACGTCCACCGATATTATTAAATACTGCTATAGAAACACTTGTATCATTATATGTTAGAACAGCTTTAATGTTGTTACTTGACATTGATTAATTCCTTTCGATGATATGAAGCTTGGCGCTTCTTGATCTGTTATTTTCTTCTAGTTCTTTTTCTGAAACTTGTTTTGCTTTAATTATTTTGTATGTAGGTTGCGATTGGATTGGCAAGTAAGAAGGAATATTTGAAGCAGTTGATTTTTTAATTTGTTGTTTTACCACTACATTTTCAAGAGAGTGGAAACTAATCACCACTAATCTTCCTTTGCTTGCAAGTAGATTTAAAGCATCACTTAAAGCTTTTTCAATTTCACCAAATTCATCATTGACAGCTATTCTTAATGCTTGAAAGTAGACTCTTGCTGGATGTTTATCTCCATAAAGTTCTCATTTAGGTAAGGCACTTTTGATTACATCTACTAATTGTAATGTAGTATCAATTGGATTAGATGCTCTACATTTAACAATTGCTTTAGCTACTACATAAGCATATTTTTCTGCACCATAGCTTTTGAAGATAGTAATTAATTTTTCAAGTTCATAATTATTTACTATATAATGAGCATCTAATTTTTGTCCTTGATCCATTCTCATATCAAGTCTAGCATCATTGTGATAGCTGAATCCTCTGGTTGGATCATCAAGTTGCGGTGAACTAACACCTAAATCAAATAAGATTCCATCAACTTGGTTTATACCTTGTTCTTGTAAGATACTTCTTAGTTGGCTAAATGGAGCATGAATGGCTTTGAATCTTTTATCTTTAATGATAGAGTTTGTATATTCGATTGCAGTTATATCTCTATCAATGCTGATTAAGGTTCCTGCATCATTAAGTTGTTCAAGGATTTTTTTAGAGTGTCCCGCTCTTCCTAATGTACAATCAACATAAATTCCATCTGGTTTTATGTTTAAGGCTTCAATACTTTCATTTAATAAGACAGAGAAGTGTTCGTTGTAGCTATTCATCTATTTCAATACTTTCAACTAATTCTTCAAGTAATTTATCACTATCAGCTTTAAATGTTTCATATGCTTGTTTATCTCATAATTCACATTTATCACCAACACCAATGATAACTACTTCTTTGGTAATGTTAGCTTCATTTAATAAATTAGTAGGTAGAAGAATTCTATTTGCTGAATCTATTTCAATATCTGAAGCATTAGCTAGCAACTGTCTTAACATGGTTCTAGTTTTAAGTTTTGTTTGTGATAATGTTAATAACTTTTGACTATAAGAATCAAAATCTGCAACTCTTCTAAGTTCTAGACATCCATCTAAACCTTTAGAAATGATCACAGTTTTAGTGTCTCCAAGTTGGCTTAAAACCTTACTTGGAATAGTAAGTCTATTTTTAGCGTCTAAATTATGGTTATAAGTTCCTAAAAACACACTTTCCCCCACTTTATCACACTTATATTATATATAAAGTCTTATTTTTGGTTATTTTTTTTTATAAAAAATGCAAAATTTTATTAAAAATAGGCAAAAAATGGCCTTTATAGGTGTTTTTCAATGGTGGGAGAAAATCCCAAAATATTATCAAAATCTATGATTTTTAGGTTTTAAGTGGTGTAATTTTCCTATTAATATAGTATATAAAGAAGGTTTTTAAACAGATTTGTGACTTGAGTGGTTAAAACAAATTAGGTTCTTATATAATATTTGGTATGAGTGAAAATAAACAACGAGATCAATTAATAAAACAATCTAGTGAATTCTTTGTAGGTTTAATGAAAAGAAACCTAGAAAAGCCTATTGAAGCAAGTCAAAGAGAAAATATAATAACTGAAATCAATAAAGAAATCATTGAATACATTACTAAAACATTATTTACAAAGGAAATAGATTTAGATGTCACATTAGATGACGAATATATTGCTAATATAGCTTGATTAGCATATAGTTTGCACTCACAATTCTATTTAATGGTCATTCAAACATTAGTTAATTGTGAAGATAAAAATGACAAATCCTGAATGGAATTGGATCAAAATGATATTGAAACATTCTTAACAAAAATTAAAGATGCTAAAAATGATACATCTAATAGATGCTATAGATTTAGAGCAATATTCAGTGTAATGGAAACTATTGCTGCTGCTATGCAAGATATTATATTGAATATGGGAGAGCAATTATTCAATAAAGAACATATAACCAAATGATTTAGTACAAGATTTATTGCTTGTGATGCCATTAAGGAATTTGATGATATCTTTAAAGATGAAAAATTGCTTCACTTAGTTATTAGTGGAGATCCAATGATATTTTTTATATTTAGTCAATTGATAGTGAGTATTGATAAGAGATTGAAATAGGTTATTTTAAGAGATTAGCTATTTCAATATCTGCTGGCACTCATTCTATTTCTTTTATTTCATTTTTATCTATTCATTTGACATCACTATGAACATGTTTTACAACTTCTCCTGATTCAATAGAGCATTTATAAGTGTGCATTATTAAATGAAAAGATGGATAGTCATAATTAACTGTTAGAAGAAATTTGTCAACACTTATTTCCAATTCAAGTTCTTCTCTTATTTCTCTTTTCAAAGCCTCTTGGTGTGTTTCACCTTGTTCAATCTTACCTCCAGGAAATTCTCATAAGCCTCTAAAATCACCATCAGTTCTTTGAGTTATGAATAATTTTCCTTGATTATCAAATATAGCTGCAGCTACAACTTCAATAGTTTTCATTAATGCTTCACCTTTCCATATGATTTTTTAAAATAGTCTCTAAGTTTTTCATCTTCAATATAGACATATGTTCCTTTTGTACCACGAGTTAAATTAACAAATAGTCTATTGATAAAGTAAATTTTATTAAGTTTAATTTTTTCTTCTTTTTCTTTTTTGTCTTTAATAGATTTAGTTGATCAAACTTGAGATTTCATTTCTGTCATGTCAAGCTGACTGATATCTACATCTATTTGGTTATTTTTGTTTAAATAGAATAATCTTGGAACATGTACAAAAATATAATCAAACTCATTACCTTGAACAGTATTAAAGTATCCAATATATTGATAACCTTTTTTATCAAGAATAAAATTCATGTTTGTTGATAGATTGATAATTTCTTTTGTAGGTTTATTGTTCTTTTTATATTTATCTAATCAAATTCAATTAGGATTTCAAGTATATTTAGAACTTCCGATTACAACATTTGGATTTAAAGAATTAAGGTCTCATGTTTGTGTTCAAAATGATACAAGTCTAACATTATGACTATCATACATATCCTTATATTTTTGATTAAAAACTTTTTCATCTAGTACATCAAAGTCATAAAAGTTTGTATAAAATAACTCTTGCCCATTATCTTCGTTATATAACATATGGTTAAGTCAATTAATATATGAAGTATCGCCACCATTTCTAAACTGTTCTTGAAGATCAAACTCAACAATATCATAGTTATTTTGACTTGCTAACTCTTTAAGTTGGTCTTTAGTGATACCTTTTTTATTTACTACTTGTTTGTTATCGATTAATGTAACTGCAACTTTAGAAATATTTTTTAAGATTCTAGAATAGAAAATGTAAGCACTGTCTCTACCTGTTGCTTTATGTGCTTCATCAATAATCACATATTCGTATTTTTTATCATACTTAGCTCCCATGATAAATTCTTCAGCAGCAAATTTATGATTCATCTTTTTAATAGCTTCTCTAAATTCTGGTCCAGGAATTATCATATTGGATCTCATTCCTTTTGATCTAAGATAAATCATCATCTTAAGGGCAACAATGGTTTTTCCACTACCAGCACCTCCAGAAACAATAAATAATGTTCTCTTATTTTTTGATTGCAGATTTTCAATGAAATATTTAAATCTTTCATAAGCAACATTTTGGCTACCAAGTAATCTAATGCTTTCACATTCTCTTTCCATGTGTTCTTTAAAAGTTAAACTTGGTTTGTATGATAAGTCATTTAAAAATTCAACATCTTTATTATTAATTTCTCTTTCAAATTTAGTTAGAAGTTCTTGAACAAAATCATCTACATCATTTCTACAATATGCATTTGATAAACTTAAGATATCTTCAAATCTTCTATCATGCAAAACATTAGTAGAAGTTGGCTTATAATTGGGTAGATAAGAATAAGAATATAATTTAAATTCTTCTGAGATTTGACTATACATATTTTCTAAAATATATCTATAATCATTAGCTTCAGTTGAAGGGTGATTTTGTATACCATAAGAAAGGTGTGGATCTAACAAATTAGTCTCACCATATAAATCTATTTTACTTCATCCTTTTAATTCGATAATTGCAAGGTTTTTATTTCCTCTTTTATCTTTTCCAACAAGGATAACATCAATTCTTTTTCTCGAATCTCTAATAACAAATTCTAATAAGATAAATTGTTTATCTTTTTCTTCTAATTTTTCTAAATCTTTAGATACTGTTTTTAATGTATTTCAAGATAGTTCTTCTTTTGGTGAAGCTACTCAACCTCTCCTTTCAAGTAAACACTTTTTTATCATTGCAACAATTTCATCATTATTGCAATCTCTAATAAAATCTTTAATTGTTTCTTTATAAATAATCACAACTCTGATTATCGCAGAAATCGCCTAAAATATTACATATTTTATTAATAAAATCATTACATACCTCTAGATCTTGATAGAATCATTAATTGAATATAAGAGGTAATGTATGTGTATACATGTAGAAGTTTTAGTGAGACAAATCAAGATGCTTCAAAATCAAATGAAAATATATCTAATATTAAAGAAATAGTTCAAGCATTGGAAGAGTTAGATGATGAAACTGAATATGGAGATTTCAGATACACTAGAAAGCAAGCACTTTATAATAAGAAACTAATAGTTGCTTTAAATAATCAATTAAAGCAACTCTCATCTAATTTAGAAGAAGTAATAAAATTTGTAGAGGAAAATGAGGATGAGTTAAACTCTATTCATTTTGAACCTAATGTAAAAATATCTAATGCTAAATTAAAAGAATGATCTAAATAAATTATTTCTTGCCATTAATAACAGATTCAACCATTTTAGTGAAGTAATTTTCTACTTGGATTGTATTTGCACCTTTTCCAGAATATGTGAAATCTTTAAAGCTTAAATTAACTCTAGAACAAGTCTTGAAGAAGTCTAGAAAGATTTCATCAAATTGTGAAGCATTTAATAATGTAATAGCATATTGTAAGAAAGTATCATCATCAACATCTACTTTATCATCTTCTGTACTTGATTGATTATAAATTCAAGATTTCTTAAACATATCTTGAAATAATGAAATATCTTCATATTCCGGTACATGAAGTGTAGCATTAAATACTTTTAATAGGTTTTCTTCCTTGCAATATTTAATTAATATTTCTTTATCACCCATTGCATAGTTAGAAGCCTGTGCATCAAGTGCACCGATTTCGTGTAATGGTCTTCATCATTTAAAGAAATTTAGTTCATCTTGTGGATCAATCTTAACTGAATAGCAAGAAAGTAATTTTAATTTAATATGTTCAATAATAGCATTTATAAAATTGTATGCAGTATCCATAAAGCTTTCTGCATCTACACTATGTTTCTTCATTCATAAATCAGTTATTTCAATATTAAATACTTTTGGGAATTTATGTTTTAGTTCAAATTGAGAGTGACTAAAACGATTTAACATTGTAGTATTTCATTCAATCTTATCAATAACTTTTTGTACTTCTTGTTCTAATTCTTTTTCTGATTTCATCATTTTACCTATTCATTTATCCTTAGTAGTTTGATTTAAACCATATTAATGATATATCATTCATAGGATAAATGAATAAATAATATTAATGACAATTAAAAAGCACTAGTGGCTTTCTAGTGCTTTTAGTTTATTTAGATTTAGTTTTAGACTTAGATGTAGATTTTGATTTAGGTTTAGTCTTTTGTACTAATACATCATCATCAACTTCTGGTTCTTGAGTCATTACTAAAGTTTGCATTGGTTGATTAAAAATAGGATCTGGTTCTATTGGACTGTATCCTTCCTTTTTTCATTTCTTATTGTGATGTACTAAGATAGAAAAAGTTACTATCATTAAAATTATAAATAATCATAGAATAGATCCAGCAGCTGCACCAATAGCAGGTGCTTGAGCTAATCCTGATGTAACAATTGAACCAACTGATGCTACTAAGAACATAATAGTAATAGGTTCCATCAATGGATGATATTTTTCTTTTTTGTACTTTTGCTTATAGATAATAATTGAAGATACACATAAAACTCCAATATTACTTACTATCATAGCACCTGATGCTATTAGTGCATTTATAGTAAGAAATGCATATGCCACTGGTGGTGGGTTAGTTTGAGATAAAGATACTGCAAGTATTAAACTCGTAATTAACACAAAGGCTATAGCAACAAATACAAAACTAGAAAGTATTATTAATTGTTTAACTCTTTTTGCTTCCATAAATTCCTCCATCTATAATTATGCACTAAAACTGATTAGTTTTAAATATTCTATATTAAGAGCAAAAATGATATAATATTTCATATTATGGCTAAAAAATCAAATAATAACAAAGGCAAGAATAATAATAAAAAACCTAATACTAATAATAATGAAGTAACTAAGCAACCTGTAAAAAAATCAAAGGCTGCTCAAGATATCTTAAATAAATATGGGTTAGCAGACGAACATAAACCTTCTGAAAAAGAAATAGAAACCCTTGAAGCTCAAAAATTAGAAGAAAAACAAAAAGGTAAGGTTGCATCATTAGCAGATGATATCGGATGACAAAAACCAGCAGTCCTATCAAGAAATGCTTTATATGGTATTTTTATGGGGATGAGTGATGCTGTACCAGGATATAGTGGCGGAACTACATTAAACCTAATTGGTTTTTATCAAGAATTAGTTTCTAATGTTAAATTAATCTTTAAACCAGATGTTAAGAAGTATTTTTGAAAGTATCTATTATGATTCTTGCCATTTGCAATTTGTTGAGCAGGAGTATTAGTTGGATTCTTATACCTAGTTAATATGGCTGGAGAAGCAAATAAAGGTGTAGTTCTAGTATTCTTATTTGGATCATTTGCTTTATTTTCTATCCCACTATTCTATTTAGCTAATAAAGATAAATTCATAGATAGAAAACTCTTGATGAATCAAACCAAAGAGAAAAAAGGATCGGCAATTCTCCATTGAGTTATTTTCTCAATAGCAGCTGCTTTAATGCTAACAATAGGTCTAGTTGCTAGATTTGTTCCTCAGATTTCAGTACAATCAGGAGAAGAATTAGTTACAGTAACAGGTGTAACTTTTGCAAAACCATGAGATGTTAAGGATCAATTTGATGCATTAACAAGTCCTGGAGGTAATCTAACTGGTGTTGTATTCTCAATGCTAATAGTTTCTATGGTAGCAGGATTTGTAGTTCTTATTCCAGGTATTAGTGGTGGATTAGTAATGTTTATGACAGGATATTACACTAAGGTATCAACTATTATTAGTCAAACACTACATGGTAATATGAATGGACTTCCACTTTTAATTACAGTTATCTGTGGTGCAATCTTAGGTTTAATTATTTCAGTTATTACAATTAATAGCTTATTAAAGAAATTTGAAGAATACTTCTATTCAGCTTCATTAGGATTTGTCTTAATTGCACCAATTGCTATCTTTGCAGCCTTAAGTTCATATGATTATGGATTCTTAAAAGATGGTGCAACTCTTGGATTAAGTATTGGAATGATATTTGTAGCAATAGTAATTAATGGAATTATTTTTACAGTATTAAATGAAACCAAGAAGATCAACTTCCCAAAATTAAGAATGATTAATAAAGAAAAAAACTAAAGAATCAGTTAAAAATTAATCTCCTTATATATTAATATAAGAAAACAAAGTCGTAGCTTAAACTACGACTTTGCCTTGTTATACATAAAATTTGTAGGGAAACGAGCCCTAACATATTAATTATACCACTAAAAATTGATAAAAACATAAGAGAAAAAAGTGCAAAAAATTATTGTGTTTTTTTAAAAATTTGTGTTTTATAATTAAGTTGAGGAGGTAAAGGAAGATGAAAATAACTTCTATCAAACTAACTCAAAAATTATTTAAACTTTATAAAGGACTAACGAACAATACAAATCAAGTCCGACTAGCCTAAAGATAAATAATAAGGCAAACATAAAGTTATAAATAGCAAGGGGAGGTAAACTCCATGGTTCTGAAACGACGTTAGACATTTTAATAAATAACTAAAAGGAGCAATTCTTATGTTAATGATTAAAATGCAAAAGAAACGGCACAGTTAATTAAAACTTGCTGATTGATCAAAGAACAAAAATAATATAAAAAAATCTAGATCCCTTTTTCTAGATTTTTTTGCAGCCTTCTTGCTATTTTACTATTTTAATGGAAAGTTAAAATTCCCCACAAACAATCAACTATATCTAAAACAATAAATAGTATAATTAACTCATTATGATAAACATTATTTTATTTCAACCAGAGATTCCAGAAAATACAGGTAATATTGCTAGAAGCTGTGTAGCTTTTAATGCAAGACTACATTTAATTAGACCTTATGGATTTATTATGTCTAATGCACATTTAAAAAGAAGTGGTTGTGATTATTGAGATGATCTTGATTTACATCAATATGACTGCTTTGAAGAATTTTTAGAACAAAATAACCATCCTAATATTTTTATCTACACTAGATATGGTGATAAAAGACCAAGTGACGTGAAATACTTTAATGATCCTAATCAAGATATCTGAATTATGTTTGGTAAAGAATCAACAGGTGTTCCAAAAGAAATTATGCAAAATTATCAAGATAATCTTATTAGAGTTCCAACAACTGATAAAGTTAGAAGTATTAATTTAAGTAATACAGTAGCTATAGCTCTATACGAAGTTATCCGTCAAAAGGATTATGAAGGTTTATGCAAGCTAGAACCACATAAGAAAGACTTTTGAAAATAAAAATAGTTGGCAATTGAACCAACTATTTTTATTAACTATTTCTTTTTCATTCCACTATTTGCAGTTTGAAAGAGCGTATACAATACCCCCAATTACTGGTGGCATGAATAATCCAAATGGAATGTATCAAAGTCATGACTTTAAGTTGAATGTTTTAGTTAGTATATAAACAATACCACCTAATAAACATCCACCAAATAAAGCACATAAGAATCCACCAAGGTGGAATTTACCATCTTTAGCCATAGTTTTTTTGTATCCTTCCTATTAATATTATATTAATAATATTACCATAACTGTAGGATTAATTAAACAATAAATTATGCTATAAAAATGTGTTTTAGCTACAAAAGTCCTGATTTTAAACCAAAATTGACCTAAAACAGATATTTTGTGTATTTTCATATGGATATTTTGTGTATTTTTATATGGATATTTTGTGTATTTTTGTATTCTTTATTATATAATAATAAAAAATGAAAAAATATAGCATACAAAGAATTGAAGAAAAAACACTAAAAAGATACTTAAAGAACGCAGGAGCAGTTTTAATTACTGGTCCAAAGTTTTGTGGTAAGACATGTTTAGCTGAATCAATATCTAACTCAGAGTTTTATTTTAATAATCAAAAAATAAAATCTTTACTTGATTATAATGATGAAAATATTCTAGATGGTGAAACTCCAAGATTGATAGATGAATGACAATATTATCCTGAAATTTGAGATTTCATCAGAAACAAACTGGATAGAAACGAAACTGATAAGAAGATTGGACAATATATTATAACTGGTTCTACTAGTCCATTTGGTAAATGTGAAATCCTACATAGTGGTGCTGGAAGAATTTTAAGGATGAAGATGTTTACACTTTCATTTGCTGAAATATTTAATTTAGATAGTGATAAATCTATTTCATTGTTAGATCTATTTAATGGTCATGAATTACCTACATTAAAAAATCATATAGATAATGATACTATTAATCATTATATGTTCATTGGTGGATGGCCACAAATTATTGCACAAAATTTAGAAGAACCAAAATTAATAATAGAAGGATATGTTGAATCTGTACTTAATATGGACACTAAGAAGTATTATGACTTAAGAATTAATAAAACTGTATTAAGAAAAATTACAACTTCAATAGCAAGGAATATCTCTTCACAACTAACTGAAACAACTATAATGGAAGATATTGGAAATTCAATAGATAGAAGAACATTAAGTAAATATGTGCAAATGTTATCTGAGATTGATTTATTTTATTCAATACCAGCTTGAGGGAAAGATACTAATTTAAGATCAGCAACTAAACAAAAGACAAAACCAAAAATTTATATGTGTGATACATCAATTGCATCATCATTATTAGATATAAAATCTCCAGCAAAATATTATAGTGATTTACATACTACTGGATTAATTTTTGAAAACCAAGTAATGAAAGATCTAATGGTTTATTGTCAAGCTATAGATGGTAAGTTATATTTTTATAGAGATACTAGTAATAGAGAAATAGATGCTATTATTGAACTAGATGATGGCAGATGAGCTGCAATAGAAATTAAATTATCACTTAACGCTGCTATGGAAGCAGCTGATAAGTTAGATAGTGTAGTAAATTACCTTACTAAAAATAACAATAAAACAGAACCAAGCTTTAGAATGATAATTACTAATTGTGATGCAACATATAAAACAAAGTCAGGAATTTATATTGTTCCTCACGTTTTATTAAGACCTTAATTAGATTTATTTTAAATATGTTCTTAGTTTATAGACAGCATAAAGAGGGATCATAATTTTATCATCAGAAAAATGGAAGTTATTTGGTCCGATTAAAATACATTTTTTAGGATTGTATATTTCTATATATTTCTTTAATAATTGAGCTCTTTTGTGTCCTTTAGATTTTGATTTGATTTCAACTGGATAAATATCATTGTTTTCTCATTGTAATAAAAGATCTATTTCGTATGAGTGAGTACCTATTGTTTTTTTTCAATAAAATAATTGTTCGTTCTGTAAATCGGTAGCAATTGCATTTTCAAATATTCCACCTCAAACATCACTTTCTTTATTTTTACTATCTCATTGCAATAATGAGTTTTCATCCATATTTAATTTTTGTGTTAATAATCCTACATCACTATAATAAAGTTTAAATGATGGCTCATCAATATGAACAGTTAACGGAAAACTAACAGCATCTACATTGTTTGCGATAATAACTGTATTACAATTTTTTAAAACATTTAATGGTATTTGAATATTTGAATATCTAAAGTTTTTATTAACAGAATCGATAATAAATTTTTTAGAGCGAGGTTGGATGATAAATTTTTCTAATGAATTATAAATAATATCCATAGTTTGAATTGTAGGTTTATTTAAAGGATCAGGCATGACTAAACTATCATGATTATCGTGTATATAATCATTGATGATTGATTGTTTTTTGAGATAAACATTTTTAGTTATTTTTTTATCTGCATTAAGATATTCTGAAACTACTTCTGGCATTCCGCCAACAATTAAATATTGTTTATATAAATCTAATAGTTTATTATGAAATGTTGGAATTATTTGTTGTTTCTTTTCAAATGATTCATCTATCAATGTAAGCAATTGTTCATTTCCTGTTCAAATTGCAAACTCTTTAAAATCAAGCGGATAAACTCTTAAGTATCTTTTAGATCCTACATCAGTTCTTGTTACTGCTAAAGATAACTTAGTAGTTAAGAGACTACCACTCATTATTAGTTTTATTTTTTTGTTCTTAAAAATTCTAGCTAAATATAAGATGTTTTTGTCTACTTGTACTTCATCTAAAAAGATAACTTGTGTATCTTTTATGTCTACAGATAGAAACATTGAAATCTTTTTTAGTACATCATCATAACTTGAAGCATGAGCAAGAGGTTCAACTAATTCCTCCTGATCAAATAAATTAATGTACAACATTTTAATATCATTACTTTTAGCTCAATTAACAACTCCAGTTGTTTTACCAACTTGTCTAGCACCAGTCACAACTAAAGCATCACCATTAGACTCTTTATATCATTCACTTATTTCTTGTTCAAATAATCTATTTTTAATTTCCATAATACTAAAATTATAGTAGTTTTAGGATAAATTGCATAATTTTTACTTTAAAAAGTGTGATAAATTGAATATTTTTACTAAAAACTAGGATAAATTGCATAATTTTATCTTATAAAAGTGTGATAAATTGCATAATTTTCAATTTTAGTAGTTATTTGCTTCGATATCATCCATCATTGCTAGGAATTCTTTATCCATATCTATTTTTATTTCTATTTGCTTATTATCAAAAGGATTTATGAATTTTAAATAATAAGCCATTAGATACTGATTGTATGAATTATCACTTCTATCACTTGAATACAAAGGATCATTTATAATTGGGTGGTTAATGTATTTCATGTGCACTCTAATTTGGTGTGTTCTGCCTGTATGTAACAAAATATCAAGTAATGAAAATTTATTTCAAGTTTTTAAAACTCATACTTCTGTAAGAGAAGGTTTAGCATTTTTAAAATCTCCTGCTACCATTTTCATTTTACTATCACTTGATCTTGAAATTGGGACATCAATCATTACATGTTCTTTATTTAGTTTTTGATGTACTAGAGCATAGTATTTTTTTTCTATTTTACGGTTAGCAAATATGTCTAACATTTTTTCTTGGCTAGATTTATTTTTAGCATAGATGATCAATCCACTTGTATCCTTATCTAGTCTATGAACAATTAAAGGTTCTCATTTATTTTTACTATAAGCTAATAAAGCATTTTGCATAGTATCTTGTTCATCATATTGTGTAGGATGGCTTAACATGCCACTTGGTTTATAGACAATAATGATATGTTCATCCTCATACTTAATATCGATTGGATAATCATAAGGTAGTAATTCTATTTCTTTTTTAGACTCAGCTTCTAGTATTGAAACTTCATCCCCTGCATTTAAATTCATACCAGCTTTATAAGCAACTTGATTATTCACTAAAACTAATTTATCATCAATTAATTTATTTACTAAACTTCGATTAAAATCAGTATTGTCTACTAAATACTTATCTAATCTTTTACAATCTGATTTTACCTTTAAAACATGTTGAGAACTATTCATGTTTTACCTCAACTGCTAAACCTTCATCCTTATCTTCTTTATCTTGAAATCATTCACTTCTTACTAGATAAACTGTGATTGTTAATACACTTATACATGCAAATACTATGATAAAGATGTCACCTATGTTATTTACAAAAGTAGGAAAATGGAAATAATCAACAACTGTATCATATCTTAATGAACTATTAACTGGTAAATATGTGTCTGGAATTACCATTCCTTTATCTATTAGAATACATAGTGCATTAATAAAAACACATCATAGCGGTACATAACAATATCATTTATTAAAGATAAAGAATGATACAAAGAATAATAAAGATACTAAAGCTTTAATTAGATATATAGTTCATACTGCTCATCCAGAACCAGAACCAAAAGCAGATCCTTGATTAAATGCTGGTTTACCATAAGCACCTTCTAAACCATTTTGTCTTAAAACAAAATAAATTACACAGAAAATAATACTACCTAAAATGATAGTAGCTAATCTACCAATAATATTTTTTAGACTACAAAAAGAAAGTAATCATTTTTTAAATCATTCTTTCTTTATTTTTTCTATTTTTTCTTGAAATAATACCGTATTTAGGAATTCAGAATTAAGTTTCATACTATATTATGATAATAAATATTACTAATATTTAACCACTTATTTTATAATATATATAATAGTTATAATATTGGAGGTATTTATGGGTCTTAATACTCAAGTTCGAGCAGAACATATTTCCGTGTCAAAAAGACAATCTAGCTTTTTAGGTAAAACTAGTTTAATTTCTGGTCTATGTTTTGCATTGATCTTTGCAATGTCATTTATTATGTCTGAATACTGATTAAAGGATGTAGCTTCTTCTCCAGATACTATTGATTTATGCTACATTATCGGTTCAGTTAGTTTATTAGTTGCAATATTTTTCTCTTTTGGATTATCGTTCAAAGGAACTAGAGCATCAGTTGGAGCGTATGTATTCCAACTTGCTTTATTTACAATTTCATATGCATTTACGTTTGCATCATTCTTCTCATTAATTGGAAATTCAATTATGTTCCAAGCATTAGGATATACATCATTAGCTATGCTTATAACAGGTTTAATTGGATATAACATGAAAGATAAAACTGCTAATGTTGTACTTAGAATTAGTATGTATTCATTCTTAGCATACTTTGCAGTTTCAATGATTGGATCAATTATTTCATGATTCACTTTCTACAGCAGCACAGGAATTGAATGATACTGAATTCTAGTTAACATCTTAGTTGGTGTTGCTATCATCGGTTCAAACGTTTATACATTCTACACAGTTAAGAAAATGGATGAATTCACTCAATTAAATGAAATGGAAAGTGGTGAATATAAAAAATTATTATTATCAGTTTCAACTAGTTTATTATTATCAATCATTAATACATTCATCATGATTTTAAGATTATTATTAATATTTGGTAGAGATTAATAGGAAAGGGTTCAAATGTCAGCTGAAAATTCAAATAATGAATATGGTCATTACTTATACCAACCATTCATTGAAGGTAAAGTAAAAGAAGGAAAAAAAGATAGAGCGATCATTTATTTACATGATCACTTTGATAATCCTGATATCTTTAATGATTTTGCTGAAGAATTAAAATTATTTGATTACTATGCGCCAGCTTTACCTGGTGATGACTTATTTGATTTCCCGACATACTATAAAAATACACTTAACTTTACTTGCCAATATGTAAAAGATTTATTATTAAGCTTACCAGATAGAGATTTCTTTGTTATCGCTCATGGTACAGCTGCTCCTATTGCTTTATATTTAGCAAGTATTATTCCTTCAAGAATTAAGAAGGTATCTCTTATTAATCCATTTACTTCTAAAACATCAATGGAACAAATTAGATGAATTTCTACATTACCAAGAAATCCAAAAGACATGGAATTAGTAATGAAGAAAATGTTTATGCCTCAAGATAAAGAAGTTTTTTGTAGAGGACCTGAATCTCCTGAAGTTATTAAGAGAATGAAAAATGTTTACAACTATTGACCTGATATTGCTAACTATGTTGAAGATATAGTCTCAATTAATGGTCTTGAACAATTAAGACTTTTTGAAGAAAATATTAGATGTCCACTTCAATTAATTTTAGGTGGTGATGATAAATGATTAGTTCCTCACGAATCTATTTATACATTCCAAAGATATGATAACTTAAGTGTAGTTCAAATTCCAAACTCAGCTCACTATCCATTACGTGATCAAAAGAAAACTACTATTGATGCTATTATGAAATTCTTTGTTAAGGACATTGGTCTTAACAATGATAAGAAACTTCCAAACAAATATCTATATCAATATTTAGATGATGCTTGAAAACAATACTATAGAACTCAATTTGCTGAAAAATTAAATTCAAGAGATCTTGAAGAATACAACAAGAAAATGAAAGAACTTGAAAAATCAGAAGCATCAATTAAATTTGTTAACGAAGAATATACAGATTACATTAATGATGTTGCTGCAAGTCAAGCTAAGGCACTTGATGATGTTTATAAACAAGTTGATTCAGTTTATAAACAAACTAAAAAATTAGAAGCTGATTACAAGCAACAATTAAACGACTGAGTACAAATTGATTGAACATATCCAGCAAATAAAACATATGTTAATTCACAAGGTGTAGAAGTGTTCCATGATGGTAAAGGAAGAGGGTTCTGAAAAGACCAAAATGGGGACTGAAAGAAAGTTAAAAAACCTAAAAATGCTTAGTGCTTTTTGAGCATAATTTAATTTAATTTTTATAAATATAAAAAATATTAGAAAAAGAAAAATATGTTGTATAATATAAAAGTTAATAAGTGGTGCCATCGCCAAGTGGTAAGGCCGTAGACTGCAACTCTGCTATCGTCAGTTCGAATCTGACTGGCACCTCCAATATGCATCCTTAGCTCAATTGGATAGAGCGTCTGGCTACGGACCAGAAGGTTAGGGGTTCGACTCCTCTAGGGTGCGCCATGTATTCGGGAAGTAGCACAGCTTGGTAGTGCACCTGGTTTGGGACCAGGGGGTCGCAGGTTCGAATCCTGTCTTCCCGACCATTTTGGCTGGATAGCTCAGTTGGTTAGAGCGATCGGTTCATACCCGGTAGGTCCAGAGTTCGAGTCTCTGTCCAGCCACCATTGCTTGTATAGCTCAATTGGTTAGAGCCCCCGACTCATAATCGGTAGGTTACAGGTTCGAGTCCTGTTACAAGCACCATATTAAGCCTTAACAAGATATGCTTATGGATATCCAGAGGCTATCTTGTTTTTTAAAAAAACTTGAATGGTATTAATAATATGGTAGAATAAACTCGTATTCAATGTGGACAGTTACCCAAGTCCGGCTGAAGGGATCGGTCTTGAAAACCGAAAGGTGGGGCAACTCACGCGGGGGTTCGAATCCCTCACTGTCCGCCATTATCGCGGGATAGAGCAGTTTGGTTAGCTCGTCAGGCTCATAACCTGAAGGTCGGTGGTTCAAATCCACCTCCCGCAACCATTTAAAAGCAAACAATCTCACTCCTCAAGGGTGAGATTTTAAATCTATACTATAACAATCTATATATTTAGGATATAATATGAAAGTTAAAATTAAAAGGAGTGCTTAGATGACACATGCAATGTTAACTAAGGTCCTTGTTAATTTAGCGATTTTTATTGTTATATTAGCAGGATCTATTTGATATTTGTATAAGTTACCTATCAAAGAAAAAGGATTCAAGCTTTTATTCATTACCTATACATGCTTTTGAATAGCTCCAATGTTATTAAGATCATACCGGGGCACGATGCAAAATTTACTTGATCCTACTTATACAGCTATCATAGTAGCAGCCTATGGAATTATAGGGATATTGATAAGACCATTAGCAGATATAATCAACTATGGTTTTAAGTCTAGAAAGATGTTTTTATATATAGCTTCTATAATACAAATTGTATTATATTTACCTGTATTAATTTATCCATCTACTACTACTAATATTATTGAAGCTTTAGGGATTGGTGTTGGTGCATCTTGTATTGGGACATTCCAATTGCTATTTAAAGAACAATACAAAGAATCAAAATCATATTTCACTGTTTCTTTATTATCTATTCCACCTCTATTAGCTAACTTTTTAACTGCACCATTACAATCAATTTTAATGGTAGCTTCAAATACAAATAGTTCAAATATTAATGATCCAAATATCTTAAAATACTTATGATTAATTGGTATTATTTTCAGCTTAATTGCCTTTATTCTAATCTTCTTTGTGAAGGAAGATAAAGCACAATTTGGTAGAACAAATACTAAATATTTTAATGGTAAACAAGATGGCATGGAGCTGACTATGTTGTGCATTATTGGAAGCTTAATTGCTTTTATTAAATTCTCTAATTCAGGTGCAGTAGGAACACTACATTTACAAACTTTAGGAACACTCTCATCTCAAGATACTAGAGCTTATGAAGGATACCTTTCAGTGATCTTTAGTTTAGCTCAATTAATAGGTGGTATTATAGTTGGAACATACTTAGTAAAAAGAATGAATTATCTATACATATTTGGTTTAGGTTCTCTTGTTTGAATTGTTTATATGATAAGTGCAACATACATCCAAAGTCCAGTAGGATATTTTACAATCCACGCATTAAATGGATTTGGTTATGGAATCTTGTACAACTTTGTTTTAGGTGCTGTTTTATCTAAATCATTTAAAACAAAATGAATTACTCCAATGGGTGTTTACCAATCAATTTTAGCCATTGGAATTTCATTAAGTGGAGTGTTTACTCAAATGATTAAAAATAACCTAAAATTAGACTTTACTTATGCAGTGCAAATTATCAACTGAGTCTTAGTTGCTTGTACTATTGTTGGATTCGTTTTATATGCTGTTTATTGATACTTCTTTATCTACAAAAAATCTATTGATCACAAGTATCAACAATTTAAACTTTATCAAAATACAAAAAGATATTAATATACTATTTTAAATGTAATTATTTAATCTAATTCTATAATATAATTAAATTATAGGTACAAAGTATGAAATTAAAATTTAAGAAATTACAAAATGATATTATAGGAATTAAAATGCCAGCTATTGAAGGTGATGCTGGATATGATTTATTTAGCGCAGAAACTGTAACAATAAAACCACATGGTTCAGCTAGTGTACACACTCAAGTTGCAGTTGAATTACCTCAAGGTTATTGAATGGAAATTATGCCAAAATCAGGACTTGCAACTAAACATGATATTGCAGTACACAATGGTGTAATTGACAATGGATACAGAGGTGAATTAATAGTTCATATTTACAACCACTCAGATAAAGAATATACATTTAATAAAAATGATAAAATTGCTCAAGCTATTATTAGACAATTACATGTTTTTGAACTTGAAGAAGTAACTGAATTAAGTGATTCATCAAGAGGAAGTAGTGGATTTGGATCTACTGGAAAGTAATTATTATGGCAGCAACTAAAAAGATTGACTCTAAAAAAACTAAATCATTTATAGTTGATGATACTGAAGAATCAGTGTCTCAAGACCATGAAACTGTAAAGAAAGATAAAATCACAAAATTATTATTTGATATCCCAGAAAAACGTGGCAAGACTACAGTTTTAAAAGAATTCGATTTTCAATTATTAAAAGTTATTCAAATAAGAGAAATAAATGAAAAAACTAGAATCTATCGTCTAGCATCAGCTACTAGACATAAACTAGCAGATTTTAAAGCTGGACAATACATTGAAGTAAAAACAAAAGTAGATGGCATCTTATATTCAAGAAAATATTCATTGTGTTCTTCTCCACACGAACTTGAAAAAGACAAGTACTATGAAATTATGGTGCAATATCATACTAACAGTATTGTTTCTAAAAAAATATTTAAACAATGAAAAGTTGGTTCAAAAGTTGTAACTTCAGTTCCTATTGGTAATTTCTATTATTGAGATAATTTTGAATACAAAAATATCTGTGCAATTACAAATGGAGTTGGGGTAGCACCTATTCTATCATTAGCTAAAACTGTAGTTGGTGGTGATTTAAAAGTAAGTATGACAATATTTAATACTGCCACTAGTGAAGAAGAATTATTATTGAAAGATGAATTTGCAAATCTAGATGATAGATCTAAAAAAGTAAAAGTTATTAATGTAGTTACTCGTACTATTAAACCTGAATATGAAAGAGGACCAATTAACATCGATATTATAAACAAATATTGTAATATTAAAGATTGTACTTTCTATATTTGTGGAATGAAATCTACTTGTGATCATATCATTAGTAAAATTACTTCTAAAACTCATAAATTAGATGAAAATAGTGATAAATAAAAAGCATCGTAAAGATGCTTTTTCTTTATAAAAAACCTAATCCATATTACAATTATTGATAGTGTATATTTATGAAGAAAGAAGTTAATAATTTTGGCATATTAAGATACCAAATTAATATACTCGAAAGTATCAATGAAGGTATCTCTGAAATCATGGAAACATTTAGCTCATTAAGCGAGGCTAGACTATCTTTTCATAACTATCCGGATAACTTTGAAGCTAATTTAATTAATACATTTTATATTGTTGATTTAAGTAATTTAAATACTAATAATTTAACTAAAGAAACATGAAAACCATGTGTGTTAGATTCCAATAAAAAGAAGGTAAAATTGAACTCATTTAAAGAAAGAGTTGTGTATCAATATGTATTGTTCAGACATGACAAAAATAAGTAAAATCATGTCATTAATCAATACAATAATTTAGATAGTGCTTTACTTGCTTTAGATGAAGCAAATATGACTTTGAAACAGCATCAAGATGACACTTTTTACATTGCAGATTTAAAGAAATTTATTGGTAGAGACATTGATGATTTACAACTTTTAATCCATAAAATTTAGCTCAAAATATGTTGAAATTTTTTACATTTTCACGTGCAAAATTTGATATTACTAAACTAAAACTCTGCTTAAATGATAAAATTAAATAGTATTTATATTTATATAAATACTTGATTTAGGTAAATAGATGAAACTAAAGTGAAAGAAGTTTTGAATTTGAATGGGACTAACTGGTTTGACTGCAACTGGAATTGCATCAACTGTACTTTTAACTCAAGACATCAAGAAAATGCAATCTATTGAAAAACAAGCTCAAGAAGTTCAAAAGGAAATTAAATCAAATTTCCAAGCAGCAGAAGGAACAACTGCTAAACCTGAGTGAACAATTAAAAACTTACAATATATCAAAGACAATTTAAACTACAAAGATCAATACAGAGTAAGTGATATGAGAAATATCTTTAGAACGACTCAACAAAACTCTGATTGTTATATTCAAAATGTGAAGAGTGCTTCTAATATTGGTGATTTGAATGCAACTAACAGTTATACCAATATGAAAACGTTAGACTTGATTAATATGACAAATGCAATTGATCAAATCAAAGCAAATTATAAATATCGTTATGCTACTTCATCTGATAATATCTCAGGATGAAGTAGTGTTGCATTAAACAAGACTAAATACTATACAAGAAATGTTGAAACAAAAGAGTTCCAAGATGTTTCTAGTATTGCACCATCATTTGTACTTGGTAATGTAATCAACACAAGTAATAACTATCGTGATAAAAAAATCAATGACATGTATGAACTTAAAAAGATTGATTTTACTAATGTTGTCATATCACCTGAAAAAGATGGAGAACTAAAAATTCCAGAAAATAATTTTTATAGATTCTTTAGTCGTACATATTCACAACAAACTAATGATGGATCTATAAATGCTCAACCAAGAAAAGAAATTTTTGTTACTTGAAAAAATGATGAAGATAGAAACAAAATGTTCATAGATAATAGTACAGCTGAATTTTGATATAACATCTTAATGAGTGATAAATTTGCTAACTTCTCAAGAATAGTTGTAGAACCAGCTAACTTAATTATTTATAAATCTACTAAGAGTTCACCGATTTATAATGTGCCTTTAAACGATACTTCTATGAATTATATGTTCTCAAGTTCGAGAGATCGTACTAGTATTACATTACAAAACTGAGCTGATTCATGTATTAATAATAACCCAGCACCAGAATTTGATTTTAGAGATAGTCTTTCAAGAGTTAGTTTCCCAGCTGAAGGTATTACAAATATCAACATCCCAAGAATTATTACTGTAGACACAACTGTTCAAGATCAATCAAAGAAATTTAGAGAACCAACATTAATTCCAGCTTGTATGATGTACTCACAAAAACCAAGTGGTAATAGTGATAGAAATTGGGGAAGAACTGCTTATACTAAGCTAACAAATTTAATGGTATCAATGGATACAACTGCACCAAATTATAAAAACAGTAATGGTTTTAATATCTTCAATGTAAACGATACTAGACTAAAAAGTGAATATACAAACGCTAATTCAAATACTGGTATTAATAGAGTGCCTGAAGGATCATTACCTAATGTAACAAATGGAGCATATGAAATCTTTGCAAACCAATTCTATGTAGCTCCTAATTTAAAGAGTTTCTCTACTACAAATATTGATGATTTCTTTAATAATTTTAACTTTATTAATGAGTTACCAATTTTCTATAAATTTAATGAACCTAATTTTAGTATGGCTTCTTACCACAGATATGAAGAATTAACAGTTAACTATTTACCAGAAGATTGAAACCGTGATCCAATTACACAAAGTTTGAATAGTTCATTTAATGGGTTTAGTTTAAAGAATTCAATTTTCTATTCTAGTCCTACATTACCGCTTCCAAAACCTGAAACACCACCTGCTGAAACTACACTGCCATCTGCACCTAGCACTAGAACAGGTGATTCAACATCTAAACCACCATCAAATTATAATAAGTTTGCAATTGAGTATCTAAATAATTATTTTAATTACTTATCTTGAAATAGATCAGGTGCAATTGGTAAGTTGCAATATGATTACTATAACATTAACCAAAACCAATGATATGCTAAAACACCAACTATAGAAGAAGCTCCTTATGGTGGATATCGTTATGACTTTATTTATGGAGTTAGTGATATGCTACAACAAATCGTTTATCCATTTAGCATGTTCCCTACTATTCTTAATCAACAAAATCAACTATATATTCAAAACGATTACTTCCAACAAACATATGGTACTCATATATCTAGATTTGTAGATCCAACTACTGCTACAATTGTATGTTCTAATGAATTTATTACAAGAACTAATACAGTATCAACTTATCCACTTAACCCATTAACTAATGATATCTTTGCAAGCTTTATTGATTCTAAACGTATCAATAAAGATCCATCAGTAATTGAACATATTAACATTACCTTTGATGATTGAGCAAATAATGCTTGAACAGGTTTAGATGAATCATTAGATATTATTAGAATCCTTGCACAAAAGAATGTAGTGGTAGATAATTTTGAAATCCCTAGAATTATTATGTTAAACAATAATTCTATTGTTAATTTACAAAGTTATTCAGTTAATCATGATTTAGTAGTATCTATTATCTTAATTTCTGTAATTGTAGTTGTAGTCATTATCGAAGTTATTCTAATTATTAAGATCTGTAGAACTCCTGGATACTACAAATGATCATTCATTGAAGCTCAAGAAGATAGTGGATATTAATATTTAACGCTTAATACTTAATAGTTTATTTACATTTAATCTTTCGATTAATGGTAAGTGAATAAGAAGTAAGTTATTACAGTTTTAAAAACATACATAAAAAAATATTACCCCCAAGGATAATATTTTTTTATCTATAAAGTTTTTTGTTTTGTTTGTTTAATTTGTAAGTTTTAAATTATTTTAAAACTCTGATTGATTTAACTGAACCTCTGTGTTTAAGTTCGTTAGCTTTTTCTTCAGAGATTGGTTCAGCTTGTCTTACAACGAATAATTTATCGTTTTTAGATTTTTTAACGTTGTCAGATACTGTTTCAATTGGCATTTGTGATTCGTAAACATGAGCACCACTGTTAGCTTGACCTTCTAATGAGTTCATTCTAGCATTAGCTGCAGCATATTGTTCTCTATGAGCTAGTTCATATTCTTGTTGTCTTAGCATCATTTGATCAATTTGCTTGTTGTATTCGAAAATCATTTCGTTCATTCTCATCATTGTTTCGAATTTCATTTGTTGTTGACGTAATTTTTGCATCATCTTAGCTTCTTGTTTAGACATAGGAGCTGGACCATTGTAACCATCCATTTGGTAGTTAGTTTGGTTGTATTGGTTGTTGAACATACCTTGTTGAGGTTGTTGTTCTTGACCCATCATTGGTTGTTGTTGGTTGTAGTTTTGTTCTACAGGATTGTTTCTTACTTGTTGTTGGAAGTTGTTAACTGGTTCTTGTTGAGGAGCTTTGTATTCATAATTGTTTGTAACAATTCTTTGTTGAGTAGGAGCTTCTCTTCTATTCATTTCTTGAAGGTTAACATTTCTTTGTTCAAATTCATTAACTGAATTTACTGAAGATGCAGCAACGATTTTGTTTAATTCATCAGATCTTGTTTTGAATTCATTAGTTTCAGATTGTTTTCTAGAAATAGATGTTCCTGTTTTTTTAGCAAGAATATCAGCATAGTCACTTGAATCAAAACTGTGGATTAATAATTCTAAGTTATCGATTTCTAATTGTAATCTAGAAACAGATGGTACGATAGATTCATCTAACATAGATTGAGTTGATAATAAAGAATCAATTCTAGCTTTATATTTAGATAATTCTTGAGTTAATTGAAGTGATAATTCATAGTGTTCTGCTACGATGTTGTATTCATAGTCAAGGTTTAATGCACCTGAAGAGATTTCTTCTTCTACAGCATTGTTGTACTTGTTACGAATAATTTCTTGAGTCTTAGCAACAACATCTTGAGCTTCTTTTAATGAAACAGAAATTTGTTGTGTGTTTTGACTAATGATTCTAATTTCGTTAGCAATTTGATCTGATAATTGGTTATAAGCATTAATAGAATCATGTTTAGAATTTTTTAAGTAATCTAAAGCTTGTTGTAAGTAAGGTCTTACAATAACTTGATTCATTTGTAATGATAATTTTGCTACGTTTTCTTCAATGTTGTTTGAAGATTGTCCTTCAGTAGTGAAATTGTAACCAACTGAAGCAGCTGCTGGAGCTTGTTTATTTTCAGTAGCTTTTGCAGTCATCATACCTTTTTTAAATAGTTTAGGTTTGCTTGCTACAGTGTCAGTTTCACTTGAAGTTTGTGATTTGTTTGTAAAATCTAAATTCATTTTGTTTCTCCTGAACTTGTTAATAACTATTTAATTATATACAATTTTTGGTTGTTTTGGTGAATATTTAATGTATTTTACACCAATATTTTAACTTTGCAATAAAAAACTAGTACCAATAGTACTAGTTAATTACATATAGATTTAATTTAATGTGTTGTGAAATTTTATTTTTATAGATTAGTGCTTAGAAGTTTCAATGTTTTCAATTTCTAATAATCTATTATATTTACATAGTCTTTCTGATCTACTGAATGAACCAGTTTTGATAAATTCAGCATTTACACCAACTGTTAAATCAGCAATTGTTGTATCTTCAGTTTCACCAGATCTATGAGAAACTACTACTTTGTGACCGTTTGCTTTAGCAAGGTTGATTGTGTCTAATGTTTCTGATAAAGAACCGATTTGGTTTAACTTAATTAAAATAGCATTAGTTGATTTGTGGTTAATACCTTCTTGTAATAAGTTTTTGTTAGTACAGTATAGGTCATCACCTACAATTTGAATACCTTTTAAAGTGTCTGTAATCTTTGCAAATCCATCAAAGTCTTTTTCATCTAGTGGGTCTTCGATAGACATAATTGGATATTTACCTACTAACTTCTTATAGAATTCAATCATGTCATTTAAATCCATGTGTGTGTTTGGATCAATTTTCATTGTATATTTGTTGTTGTCACAGAATTCACTAGCAGCAACGTCTAATGCAAAGAAGATATCTTTACCAGCTGTATATCCAGCATCTTTAACAGCTTGCATTAAGCATTCAAATCCTTCTTCAACTGTTTGGATAGCAGTATCATAACCACCTTCATCTCCTTTACCAGTTGGGTATTTTTTACCTTTTAATACTTTAGCTAATGAATGGAATGTATCACTTGCAATTCTAGTTTCATTGTAAATGTCAGACTTTGCTGGTACTAACATAAATTCTTGGAAGTCTAGCATGTTGTTAGCGTGTTTTCCACCATTGATGATGTTAACCATAATTTGTGGAGCAGTATATTTGAATGATTTATTGCCTTGTAAATCTTCAGCAATATATCTATATAATTCTTTTCCAGCTTCCATAGCTGCTAAACGAGCAACTGCTAATGAAACAGCTAAGATTGCATTAGCACCTAATTTAGATTTGTTAGGTGTGTTGTCTAATTTAATCATTAATTCATCAATTTCTCTTTGAGCAAATACATTTTTACCTTCAACTTCCTTAGCAATGATCTTGTTTACGTTGTCAATTGCTTTGAAAACTGATTTTCCGCCAAATAGTGATTTATCACCATCTCTTAATTCAACTGCTTCTTTTTCCCCAGTTGATGCACCTGATGGTACAATTGCCTTTGCTGTTTTACCAGTTTCACTAGTTGCTGTTACAGCAATTGTAGGGAAACCTCTTGAGTCAAATTGGTGGTAAGCAACAATTTTTTTGATTTTCACATTATTCATAATTATTTACCTTCTTGTTTCTTTGCAATATCTAGAGCAAGCTGCATCATCTTAGTGAATCCAGTTTGTCTAGCATCAGCACTCATTTCTTCATGAGTTACTAATGAGTCAGAGACTGTTAGAATAGTTAGAGCCTTCTTATTTAACTTTTTAGCATTAACATATAATGCATAAGCTTCCATTTCCACAGCAAGTATTTGCTTATTCTTAATCATGTTATCTATTTTAGTACCATTAGTACAACCATAGAAAACATCAGAGCTGTTAATAATACCTACATGTACAGGTTGGTTGATTTCATTAGCAGTATTGATAGCTAAGTCTACAAGTTCTGGAGTAGCTGCGATTTGGTGATCCCTTACTTCTACACCCATCATTTCAGCAAAGTTGGAGTATCCGACTGCTTCTTTACCAATAATTATGTCACCCAATTTACATTCTTCTAGATATGCACCACATGATCCTATTCTAATGATAGTGTCTACATTATAGAAGGCATATAGTTCATATGAGTAGATTCCAATTGATGGACAACCCATACCATGTCCCATAACTGTAACCCTAGTTCCTTGATATTCACCAGTGAATGCATACATCCCTCTTACTTCATTAACTAGTTTTGGATTAGTTAAGTAAGTTTCAGCAATATATTTTGCTCTAAGTGGATCCCCAGGCATTAATACAATAGGAGCAATGTCTCCTAATTGTGCTTTATTGTGTGGGGTTGGAATTTTTGGCTTATTCAAACTATCTCCTTATATTGTCTTTACATTATTATTATAATAATAATTTATTTAAAATGTCCTATAAGCAGTAATATTAATGAGTTTTCTTATACTATATAATATAGGAACTTTTGTTCTAATTAAGTCATAAAACCAAGATTTTAGAGTTTTTGGAGCTTTAAAATATGGATCATTCGTCGATAATTTCAATTTTTTTTATATTTTTTTGGGTGCCTTATATTATAGATAATATAGTGATTTTTTAGCTATTTTTAGTGTTTAAAATTTTGAAAAATTGTTGTTTTTTGGGTTTATACTTAAATTAATATAGCAAACCTCAACAGGACTATATTTTAGGAGAAAACACGATGAAACAATTAAAGAAAGTAGCCATCATTGGGATGAGCGTTTTAGCTGCAGCAGCAGTACCAGCAGTAGCAATTGCTGCTAACAACAAAGCAGATGTAACAACTAGTTATGTAATGTCAGAAACAGTTGCATCTACATTAGATACTGACACTAAAGATAAGTCAGCAGAAGCACCAGTAGATTACGAAGTTGCTAATAATATAACTACTACTGATGACAGACAAAGTTTAAACAACTATACAAGTGAACATGAAAAATTTTTAACATGAATTATTGCAGGTTCAGCAGCTATTTTAACAATGTTAGTAGCTTGTGTACTTTTAATGCACAAAATTAAAAAAGTAAACGAATTAAACCATTCAATTGAATTACAAAGAGAATTTTTAGAAAACAACTAATAAGTCTTTTGAATCACGTTTAAGATACCATTTTGATCTAGTTCTAGTTCAATATAACACTTTTGTCCATTGTGTCTAGAGAAGCTCATACTTCCTGGGTTAATGATTACTGTTTTATTGCTACGACCTACAAATGGTATGTGGGTATGACCATAAATGATAATATCTGGATGATATTGTGAAATAAGCTCACTAAATCTATCTTCTAGATGACTAAGTTCACTCTTATGAACACGTTGTTCATCACCATGAACAACTGCAAATTTCTGATTTTCAATGGTAAACGTATTGATGTTTTTATGACCTCAATCATTGTTTCCATCTACAAAATATGGAGTAATTTCAGCTATTTTGTCGTCCATTAAGTGATCACCAGCATGGATGATATAGTCATATTTATTATCCTTGATTAGTTTTAATCATGTGTCATCACCATGTGAATCACTAACTACTAGAATCTTTGCCATTATTTAAGTTCCTTTTGTATCTTTATAATAAGATTTTTTGCCGCTTTTTTAGGAATAATTTGCTCAATAGTGGACTGATCTACATACTTTAAGTCATAAATATTTGGATAAATTTGCATAATTTTTTGCTTAGATTTATCCCCTAAACCATCAATTCCATCAAGGAATTGATTAAGTTTGGATTTAGAAGCTTTATTTCTGTAGAAGGTAATGGCAAAGCGATGTACCTCATCTTGCATCATAGCTAAAAATCGGTAAAGATAACTTTGTTTATCTAATGGATGAATAGTGTGATCAGAAAGCACAATTGCTTCAGTTTGGTGCTTGTCATTCTTTTGCAAACCTATAACCATAATAGGCTTTTTAAGTTCAATCTGTTCTAGAATTTCTTGAGCAGCTTTGACTTGCAATAGACCTCCATCAACAATTAACACATCTGGCAATTCTTCTATCTTAGTGTATCTCCTAACTATCACTTCTTGCATAAAGTAATAATCAGATTTCTTGATTGTAGTTCTTAGATTATATTTACGATATAAGTGTTTACAAGGTTTGCCATCTTTAAAGACCACAACACCACTAACAGGGTCTTCTAGAAAGATGTTAGAGTTATCGATGATATCAATTTGGCTCATCATTTTTAATCCTAAAATTTTTCTCAGCTCTTCGTGAGCACCCGTAGTTCTATTATATGCATCCATAATTTTTAATTTGTTCTTTTCTAGATACTCTTTAGCATTATTGATTGCACTAGTTATTAAATCCATATATTTGCCTTTCATTGGTTGTATAACCTTGAAGGCAAATTTTTGTTGTAAGAGATCTATTACATCTTTATCTGCATTTAAATAAACTTCTTTAGGGATAATTACTGATTCATAATATTGTACTAAATAACTTAATACTGCTTCTTGAATATCACCGTAATATTCACTTACATATTCATGTTTTGCAAGTAGTTTTCCTTCAATAAAGTTAAATATCAAAATACATACTTGGCCATTATTTTCATAGTATCCAATGATATCAATATTGAATGATTTTTGCACTTCAACAATTTGTTCAAAGTTAATCAATTTAAGTGCTTTAACATAGTCACAGTAAACCTTTGCTTGTTCAAATTTTAACTGCTCAGCTGCCTCTTTTTCTTGTTGACTAAGTCTTTCTATTGTAGGAGTTAATTTATTGTTAAATAGGTCATCAATTTCTTGTTTTATGTCTAAATATTGTGCTTCATTAACTTTATTTATGCATGGTGCTAAACATTGTCCCATGTGGTAAAACATACACTCTCTAGAAGGTATTTTATTACACTTTCTAAGTGGGAATAATTTGTTTAACAATAAATATAAATCATAGGCGTTTGTGTGTTTATTTGTTTGTGCATTAGCAAATGGTCCATAGATTTTTCCTTTAAAAGATTTTGGTTTTCTTGTATAGATAATTCTTGGGTGAGGTTCATTAGTTACAACAATATAAGGAAATGATGAACTACCTTCTTTTAATAAGATATTATAGGGTGGGCGATACTTCTTAATTAGGTTATTTTCAAGTATAAGAGATTCACTTTCACTATTAACTACAATATAATCAACATCAGCTATTAATGAGACTAATTTCTGAGTTTTTGCATTTAGGGCTTTATTAAAATATTGGTGTGTTCTTTTCTTAAGATTTTTAGCTTTTCCAATATAAAGAATGTTACCACCTTGATCTTTTCAAATATAACATCCTGGACTTTCCGGAAGTTCATTCAATTTTTGCTTAACATCTACCATATTTACAAACCATAATTTATATATAAATTATACCTTATAAGCATTTGGCATAAAAGATATCTTAAACTAAAGTTTCGCACTTATTGTGGTACTAGACTAAAAATATATATTTTTAGAGCCAAAATTGGTCTGTAAAACGTATCAATTTAAAGGATTTTAAGACTTTTTGACACCTTAAATTCATGCCCCTATATAGTATTTTATAAATACATACATAAAAGAAAAAATAATTTTGTATAATAAAAGTGTTGTTTTTTTATTTTTACTAAGGGGATAAATGAAGAAAAATAAAAGTAAACGTATATTATCACACATACTTGTTAGCAGTTTAGTGCTTTCAAGTGTTTTTTCTTCTATATTTGCTTCTCAAGGTTCAAAAAACACTAATACTACTTTAACAAATCAAGCAACTGAAACAGTTATTCCACAAGCTGAAGGTAGAGCTTCATCTGATGTTGTATCGCCAACAACTACAACTAAGAAAACTGAGTTTACATATCAAGAATTCTATGGTGCAGATAAGGGTGTAGTTGATTTATTAGATCCATCAATTACGCCTGATTCAGTTAGGGATATCATCTTTGCTAAACAAACTGAAATATTTGACAATCTTAACTCTACAAATGTAAGTGACTTCACAATCACTAAGCTTTCAAAAAATTATTATGATGGTATTTTAACAGTTCCATTTACAGTAAGTACAGCACAACCTGCTAATTCACAATTTACTATCACAATTTCTGGATTCACTCCTGTTTATTCTCAATTTAAAGCAAGTGAATTTCCATATGGAGATAGTGCGACTTCAAATAAGCAAGCTGCTAATAAAGAATGAGTTGTTAAAACATTAAAAGCTCATCAAGCTGATATGATTAATGTGTTACCAGAAGATTATAATTTAGATAACATTGAATGTGTAGACTTTAATACAACAACTGATTTAGAGATGTCAGTTAAAATCACTTTACCTAATACAAAAGCTAGTGCTGATGGTACTGTACTTTCTCAAGTAATTAAATTCACTAACTTTGCTTCAAATACTCTATCATTAAAGCAACCTTCAGTATCATATGAACTAATTTGAGGTGATGCTACACCTGCTACAAGTTTACTTGATGCAAAGATCACAAAACAATATTTTCAAGCCGGTATAGCTAATGCTGCATCAAAGTTATTTAACAATTTACCTAGTGCAGGTATTACAGAAGCTAATGTTGTATTTGACAATACTTCTAATATCAACTATGCAAAAGGTGAAGCAGACCTTTCGTTTACATTATCCAACGCTCCTGAAATTACAACACCATTTAAATTAAAGATTACAGGATTTGTAGCTGCTCCTACTAAAGTTAAACAAGGTGGAGAATTCCCTTTTGGTGTATCAACATCTCCTAATACAGTTGCAACTAAAGAATGATTCACTACATTGATTAATGAAAAGAAATTAGAGATGTTTGAAAATGTTCCAAGTGATTATGATTGAACAAATAATCTTCAAATAAGTGACGCAATTGATACTAGTGTAGTTGGTAAAGCTAGTACTACAGTTACTTTAGCTAACACTCAATCTAATGATGCAAAAGATCCATTAGTATCAAAAATAACTATCACAGGATTTTTATCAGAAGGTTTAACTACTGATGTTACACCTGGTAGATTAAACAATGTTGAAAATATTGTTCCTAATACAGTAACACCAGATTCAGAAGAATTAAAAAATGCTATTGCTACCACACGCAGCATCATTACTGGCTTAGATCCAGAAAGACCAGCTATTACTAATAGCGATATTACAATTGATAGAATTGTTACTTTTAGCAATACAGAAGGTTCAGTTACTGTAGATTTAACAATTGCTGCTGAAAAAGCTTGAGTTAATGGTAAACATCAAGCAGTTACAAAGAATGGTATTAAATTTACTGGTTTTAAAATTCAAAACCAAACTACATGAGCAGCAGATGATATTCCTGCACCAGAAGAATGAAAGAATCTATATGCTAATGAACTAACTCTAGATACTGTTAGACCTTATCTTCAAGCACATCCTGAATTAGTAGCTTCTAATCTTCCTGATGGCTTTGTAGGTGCTGATGATTTAGTTGTTTCTCAAATTCAACCACTAGAATCTGTAGATGCTAAGTCTGGTAAAGTTTGAGTTAAAGTAGGATTGAAAAAATATTACAATGAACAAGGTTTACTTCAAACAAATGATGGAACTATCAATACTAAACAATTTAATATTGTAGGTTTAGAAACTAGATTTACTGCTCTATCTCGTGACCCAGCAATCTTCCAATACAATGAAATTTGAAGTGGTGATCCAATTAAACTATCAGATCCAACAATAAATAAAAAATATTTGGTTGATGCAATAAATAAGAATAAAGATCTAATTTTTACAGATGCACCAGATAGTATTGATGTTTCTAATGTTAATCAATGAAAAATTAATAAGAATGTGGCAACTGGTTCATTAGAAATTAGTTTCTATTTAACAAATGCTAAACCTATTTCTTCATCTGGTTTAAACTGTAACATTACAATTCAAGGTTTTGTTCCATTAGTTACTGAACTTACTAAAACTAAGTTTATTGACTATGGTGATATTAACATCCCATCAGCTAAGGTTGATGACCAATGAGTTAAAAATAAAGTTATCGAAAAACAAAATGATATGTTTGTTAACTTACCTAAAGAAAAAGGATTTGTATTAGCAAATAATTTATTTATTGAACACTTAAACAATACTGAAATTGGACAAGTTACATTTACTTTAAGAGTTAAAAATGTTTATGTAGATAATCCTGAAAGAGAATTAGTGCAATCAGTAACTTTTGCAGGATTTAAAACTAAAGGGATCACTACTTCGATTAAGAAAAATACAAATGATGACGGTACTGTTTGAAGTGGTGGTTCAGTTGCAGGTGCAGGATATTATGCTACAGAAATAAGTGATGCAGATTTAAGAAACTTGATTGCAAAATCAGATATTATTGAAAATGTTGATGGAACTGCTCCATTACTTGCAGATAACATTCGTATTACACAAGCTTATGATAAAAATGATATTACTGGTTCTATGAAAGTAGATTTTACTGTTTTAAAAGCTAGAGCATGACAAGATGGTAAAAACAAAGATATGGACTTTAATAATATTATTGTTCAAGGATTTGAAAAAAGAACACCAACAGCATTTGTGGTAGATAAAACAATCACTGATACAACAACATTTAGAAATATTTATGCAAATGAATTTAAACAAGCTAATATTCAACAATATGTATTTGATCACCAAAGCAAATTCTTTAGTAATGCACCAACTCTAACACTAGATGATATCTTTATTACAAGTGGTAGTATTTCTCCTGATAGACCGAATGGTATTGTTCGTTTTAGATTAGCTTTAAAGAAGTGATATAACAACACTGACGGAAGGTTATCTACTAATGATGAACCAACTGGTCCAGACTCATTTGCTAACATGTTTGAATTACATGGATTTGATACAAGAGACACTTCATTACGTGATGGTAAAGATACTTTTACATATAGTGAAATTTGAAATACAGGCGAACAAATTGACTTAGATGATCCTAGAATTACTCCAGAATTCTTCTCACAAGGGATAGCAAATAAATTTGATTATATTTTTGATCAAGCGCCTGATACTTGTACTGCAAGTGATGTGATTATTACACCAGAAGGAATTATTGACAAGAATCCAGCATTAGGTACTGTAACCATTAAATTAAGATTAGCAAATGCTAGACCTACTGCAAAAGATTTTACTTTACATTTCACTGGTTTTAAACAAAAGATTACTAATGTTAAGAATACTATCTTTAATATTGGAGATCCAACTATTCCAAATACAGTAGATGCAGGTTGAGTAAAGCAAAGATTAATTGAAAAGAAGAATGAAGTATTTGAAAACTTACCAAATAGTCCAACATTCAAATTATCTAACCAATTGTATGTTGACAACAATTTAAATACATCAGTAGTTGGTGAAGTTGGATGTAACATCACACTTAATGGTGTGTTTACTGAAGATGGTGGACCATTAAAAAGAACTATCACTATTAGAGGGTTTAAGACCACTGGTCTAGTTACAACTGTTCCACCAGTTATTCATGTAACTGGATTTGAAAAAATATATGCAAGTGATATTGATCCAACAACAGACAAAAATTTAATTAAAGCTATTGTTAATGCAAATGTAATTACTGGTGTAGAACCAGTTGGAGTTGATGATATTAAACTTTCAGCACCATCAGCTGTTAATGATAAAGACGGTAGTCTAACACTTACTATAACTATTATCAATAAAAAAGGATGAGATGGTACACAACCAGTAGAAAGCCTTCCAAAAGAAGGAATAGTTATTGATGGTTTTAAAACAAGAGAACCAACTAAATGAGTGACAAATAGAGTTATTAATGATAGCAACATCTTATACAACATTTATGCTGATCAATTCAATACTGATGATCTTTTAAGATATGTTACTGGAAAGAAGACATCATTCTTTACAAATGCTCCTACAACATTTACTGATTCTGATATTGTTGTTTCAAATTTAAATCCAAATAGAGCGGCTGGTGAATTAACATTTGATATTGGTTTAAGATTATTCTATGATCCAACAAATGCATTATTAACTCGTGATGATGCACCAACTCCAACTAAATTTACCGCCCAATTCAAATTGACAGGTTTTGATACAAGAGATACCACTGTTAATAATCATGGTGTATTTAATTATGCACAATTTAGTGGTTTAGAACCTACACCTCCTACATTAGATAAAGCTAGTGATGATTTCTTTAAGGATTTAATTACTAAAAATCCAACAGTTATTTTTAATGAAGGACCAAAAGAAATTACTTTATCAGATATAACTGAATTCCAACCACCTATTAAAAATGTAGCTTTAGGTACAGTAATTTTAAGATTTACTTTAAACAATGCTAGACCAGCTGCCAAATCAATACAATTCACAATTCAAGGATTTAGCACAAAAGTTACATCAATTAAGAGTGATGGTACTTTCCCACTTGGAAATCCATCACAATCTAATAAAGTAGATGAACCATGAATTAGAAGAACAATTATCGCAAATAAATCAACAATATTTGAAAACCTTCCAGAAAACTATGATTTAAATGATAACACTAAAATGGAAATTAATTTTAATGTTAACGAAGATACAAAAGAACCAAACCAAATTAAATTCATGCTTACTTTAAATGATGTTTTTACAGCTAATAAGAAACCATTAGTAAAACAAATTATCTTTACTGGTTTTAGAACAGATGGAAATACTACAATTATTAATAATGGTAAATTGTTAAATATTGAAAATACATTTGCATCTTCATTAAACTCAAGTAGTGAATCGTTAAAGAGAGCTATCATTTCAACACCAGGAATTATTCAATATTTATTTGATGGAGCAACTATTACTACTGGTGATATCGCCTTATCTGATATTAAGAATGTAAATGATAAAACTGGATCGTTAACTGTAACTATTGAAATTGTTCACTCAAAAGCTCAAAAGAACGGTTTCCCTGAAGATACTATGCCATTTGTTAACAAAACATTTACTGGCTTTAATAAGAGAGAACCAACTACATGAGTAGATAATAAAACTGTAAATGATCCATCATTTGCAAATTACTATGCTGACCAATATACTGAAGATAAAATAAGAACATATGTTTTTGCAAATAAACTTAAATTCTTTATTAATCAACCTAACATTCTAACTGAAAAAGATATTGTTATTGTTAATCCAATATGAAATAAAAAAGCTGGTTCAATTGAATTTACTCTAAGATTAACAAAATATTATGATACTCAAACTTCAATCTTAGAAACAGGAAATACTCCAGGAAAAGTGTTTGAGACTAAATTCACATTAACAGGATTTAATAATCATCCAACTGCTATAGTTGGTCAAACATTCCAGTTTGGAGTTTCAACAGTTCCAGCTGGTTTAGCTGATGAAACATGAATTAGAAATAAGATAAAAGAAAAACATAATGAAATGTTTAACTACCTACCTGAAAACTATCGATTTACACCAGAAAATGTAATAATTTCTAATATTAAAATTGGTGTTGGAAACGTGTCGTTTAACTTAGTTTTAAATAATGTTAATGTGGTAGATGAAGTTGCAAATAATGCACTAGATTGTAAGCGTGTAACTTTTACAGGATTTAAAAATCAAGGTCTTGTTAACACTTCAATTAAACCTACATTTACAGATCCAAACCCAACTTCTTTATCAATCAATTATGAACAATTATCATATGTTGTTGGAGATAGAGATAAATTATTTGCAGTTGATTGATTAAATGATATTGACAATCCAATTTATGGTTTATTTGTTGTTGATTATGTTAATCAAAATATTGCAAACATTTTAGATGGAGTTTCTGATGAAGGAATATTTGTTACTGCAACAGCTTGTAAGATAGAAAAAATATCTAATAGTTCTAATGATTTTAATATCCAAATTACATTCAACAACTGATTCGTAAATTCAGTACCAGAACACAATAAAATTATCACTGGAAAATTAACATTAAAAGGTCTTCCATTTGGGGAAAAATTCGAGGGTGGAATTGAAGAAGAAATTAAGAAAAAAATGCAATTTATTGACTCAGTTCAAGGTCCAGAAAAAATCTTTAGAATTAAAGAAATTATTGCTTCATATTTAACTTCAAGACAAGATGAATTACCTAATACTTTTATCTCTTCGAATGAGGTTCAAACAAGTCAAATTACATGTACCGCTACATTTGATAAAGAAGGCTCAATTATCTTAAGAGATTTGCAAATTCATGAAGCAATGGAATATGCTACTGACGTTGATTTTGCAATTAAAATCAAATTCTTAAAAATTGATCCAAGAAGTATGATTAAAGACAAGAATTCTTCTACAGCTTATCAATGAGCAATAATTGGTGTAGTTGGTGCTGTATCACTAATATTGTTAACATGTGTAGCTAGTTTAATTTCTAAAACAAAAAAATCTAAAAAACAAAGTTGTTCATTTGTTGGAGAAATCTCTGAATAACACCAAAAAACACACCTTAAATACATTAAAAATTAGACCATTTTTGTGGTATAATTTTAGTGGTGTTATATTTATATAGGAAAAGAATATAACCATTGTTTGGAGATTATTTTAGATAATTTCTTGGGGCAACAATGAAGTTTAAAAGATTTAGCAAATTACAAAGAAGAACAAAGGTTAAAATATTTACTGCTGCATTGCTTAGTGGAGTTACAGTCTCTACGGCAGTGAGTTTTTCTTATACATATAACAATTTAGTAAAAGGTAAGTCTGATCAATCAACTTCAACTTATTTAAGAAGTGGTCAAATGAATAGTGATGTATATGGTTCACAATATAGTGCTTACCATATGAAAACTTTAAATGTAGTTAATACAATTTGACAAGCTAATTTAATCTCAACAAACTCTACACATATTTTTGCTCCTACTGATCAAGGTTTAGCATTTATTAACAGAAAAAGTGGGGAACCTGAATTTTATGCAGCTAATTCAAGACCAGGTGAATCTAACCATGAAAAATTAACAAAATATTTAATTCAAACTTACTATAATCCTAGTTGTAATCTTTTTGCAGCATTATTTACAGACAGTACATATAACCAAGTTAACTTTAATTTATTTAGTGCTGTTGATGGAACACAATTATATTCTGCACAATTAGTTTCAAACTTAGGCTCAAAAGATCCAAAATTTGCAGGTAAGGCAAAATATTTCGCATTTAGTCCACTATTCTGTGAACCAGGTGGTAGAACACACGCTTCATGAAATGTTTTTCCAAGATTTATTGTAGATAATAAAGCGATAAATGATAGAAGTACTTCTGTAGCTTGAAACATTCAAGTTGCTCCTAATAGTGATGGCACTTTATGATCATGACAAACTCAAATTAATAATTCCACTTATTACAGTTCTTGAGATGGTATCGGATTAATCTGAACTGGTATCATATCTGCATATGGTGGAGAATCTTCTAACAAAAACTCATTCTTTTATGTTTCTCAACAAAAACAAAATGGTGATGGTTTAACTAGACTAGTTTTCTTCCCCCAATATTGTAATTCATACAACACATTTAGTGAAATATATACTGTAAGTGATTACAAGTACATTGACCTTCCAACAAATTTATCTTTTATCAATAATCCAGATGAAGCAAATGATTTAGTATTAAAAAGTTCTCCTATTCCTAACGCTCAATGATCTGTAAATTGAGGTTATAGATCATCTGATGGAATAAAATCTATTAAAATCCGTCAACCTCTATTTATGGCTGATGGATCAATACATAGTTTTGTTTTTGAAACTAAGAAAAATGGACCACAAGATATTTGAGATATTGGTGAAATGTATGCACCTGGTGAAATTGGAGAATTCTCAATTGAATCTTTAACACCTTCACTTTGAGCATGAGATAAATATACTGAAGGTGGTGCACACGGTAATGTTCCAGGTTTTAGTACATTTGTTCATAATGACAATTCAATAGATGTTCGTGAAGCTAGCGAAGGTCAAGCTGGGGGATTCCTTGATGATTCGAACCATGCTACTGTTCACACATACAATCAATTAAAAAATGTTCAATTAGATAAAAATCCAGCAATTCTATCATCAAGTAGAAGTTCATCTTCAATTGAACCACGTTCTAATCCAGATAATATACCTTCAATCATAAGTGTTCAAACAACTAGTAATGGTTCTGATCGTGGTGACCCAACTACATCAAAAGCAAGTCAATGAAAATCTTATACTGATTTTATGTCTAATCACCCTACACTACCTGCACAAGGTTATCCTCCTAGCAATGGTATAGCTTATTGAATGTATGATAACAATTCTATATTCTTTCCAAGAGGTTTAAGATACTATAATAACGTTTGAATTGATGAACTTACACCAAATGATGCAGATGGAAGTATTTTGTTAAAGTATAGATATTCTCCTGAAGCTACACAAAATGATACAACAAATTTAACTCCTCAAATTACTGTTAAACTAGCTGGTTTTAAAGCACCTACTAATGTTGTATCAGGAAGTGTTAATTTAAGTAGTGTATCAATTAACGATGTAACTCAAACACAATTTAAAAATGCACTTATAAGCTCATATAGAATTTTAGCTCCTAGAAGTGGAATAATTAATGCAAGTGATATAACGTTATCAAACATTAAAATTAGTCCATATAGCAATACAATAACATGTGACATCACTCTACCTGCAAACAAAGTTTCTTTAAGCGATGGATCACAATCATCAAGTTCAGTAGTATATCGTAATATTCGGATTAGTGGTTTTAAACCTAATGAAAGAATGGTTATTGGTAGTGCTGACGGATACGATGTTTATGGTTTCCAAAAAGATACAAATTATTTATGAGCAATTGATACAACTGCAAATTCAGGTGCAGGAGATTGAGCATATCTAATTGGTACTAGATGAATTTTAACTTCTAGTGAAGCAATTGATATTACTAGACTAAAAGGTTACAGTAAAGTTCAAGGTAGAACACTAAATAACATTAATGATGATGATCTTAGAACTTTAGTTTACGATAACATTACTAACTATTGAGGTTGTGCACCTGATGGAGTTACAGCTAATGACATTAGATTAGTGCGTGGTTCTACTAATGCAGCAGCTGGTACAGTTACTGTTAATGTTTATTTAAAAAAGATTATCAATTCTACTGGTGAAGAAGAAGATGTAAGTAGTAATACAAGTTCACAAATTGGTGGAACTATTAACTTTAAAAATTTCTTACGTCAACCACCTACTGATTGAAAATCTGGATGTGAAAATATTGATATTTCTTCTAGTGATTTTGCTAATACTGCATTAGCTCAATTACCAGCATATTTCTTAGATGGAAAAGTTGATATTATTAAAAACTTTATTCTAGAAAAGCAAAATTATTTCTTTAGCAATTTATTACCTTCTGGTATAAATCAAAACGACATTATTATTACAAAAGAATCAATCAAAAGTAATAATGCTGCCGGTACATTAACATTCTCATTTTCAATTAATAAAGGTTATACAAGTACAGGACAAAGTGGAACTATTTCTTTAGCTACTAGAACTATCACTGTTTCACACATGAAAAAAATAGATAATACAGTTGTAACTGAAAATAGTAGTTCAACTGTTGACAAATCTCAAGTGTATCCATCAACATTAACTCAAGATCAAATGAAAGCACTAGTTAGTGTTAATCAACAAAAAAATATTGTTTGAAGAAATGGTCAAATGTTAGCTGCAAACAACCTAACAGATTTAACTGGTACAGGAAAAGATTATGCTGGTAATTTTTATGACAATACTTCAACTACACCAATTACATTAAGTGTAGGTACTAACATTACTCAAAGTAATTCTTCATATTACGGTTATTCAAGTAGATTTACACCGAACATTGATATCTACCAAATTATTGGTGATAAAAATGAAATGCAAGTAAGATTGTCTGCTAGTGATGACTATAGAGGTACAGCTTCTATTGAAGTAACAATTCCACATGCTAACGTAGACGGTACTATTAAGCAAATAGTGACAACTGTTTCATTAACAGGTCTTAAATGTAAAAATACTTTAGCAGTTGGTGGTCCTATTGATGTTCCAGACAAAATTGCATATCAAGTAACTGATGATGAATTAGCTGATCAAATTATTAAAAAAGGTTACATTCAAAATGGTCCAGATGTAACTAAAGAAGATATCTTAATCAAAAACAGAAAAAATGACAATACAACAGGTACTATTAACTGTACTGTCTATGTGCAACATAATAAAGCTTGATCAGAAGGTAAGAAAGTTGATTCTACATACTGAAGTGATATCAATTATACAGTTACAAAAACTATTCCTGCAACAACTTATAAAGATCAAAGAAGAGTAAATGGTGCTGCAAAATTTGGCACTCAATATGCAGATAGTTCAGTAACTGATGCTGAAATTAAAAAATATATTATTGAAAACAATACTCAATTCTTCAACAACATGTTACCTGGTACAACTGAAAGTGATATCGATATTGATGGAAGCTTAATTCCTGATATTTCAACAGGTGAAGTTAAGTTTAGATTAAAACTTTATAAATATGTTGATCCAAGTACAGGTGAGTTAATATTCCCAGCTACTCCAGGAGAAGTTGTTAAACCATTACTATCAAATGGTGAATTTACAATCTATGGATTTAATACTGGTGGATTAACTACACAAGTTGATGGTGGAGATTTAGGAATCCACGATAAGATTCCATCAAAAGTAACTAACACAGAATTAGCTCATAAGATTTTTGAACTAAACCTTGTTAAAGATATTGCTGATGGAAAGGTATTAAAAGAAGATGATATCTTTATTGAAAATAGAACTGGAAATAATAATGATGTTGCTGGTACAATAAAATGTACTGTAAAAATTCTTAATAGCAAAGCTTGAACTAATGGTCAACCAGATGTAGTTAAAACATTTAATGATGTAGTTTATACAGGTTTTGCACGTGTTAATGCAACAACCTTTAATGCAACTACTACAGTGCCAGGACAAGATACATTTAATACAATTCCAGCTGATGAAGTAAAAGAACCTCAAATTAAGGATTTCATTTCAAAAAATATGGAAAAATTCATAGTAGATCCAGCACCAGAAACTACTATTAATAATATTGAAATTTTTGATACTACTGATTATAGAAATACAGGTGAATTTAAATTTAGAATTAGATTAAATAGATATTATGATCAAGCTACTGGACAACTAATTCAAGTAAACTTCTCAGATCCAAAAGTTAAAGAATCTCCATTATTTACTATTACTGGATTTAGAATTCAAGATCCTACTAATGTTGGTGCATTAAATAATATTGAAATCACTATGCCATCTGGAACTGATAATTGAGTTAATAATGCTTCAAATTTAGAGTTAGCAAAAACAACTATTTTAAATTCAATTAAAGCTAATTCTACTTTATTTATTCCACCATCTGCTGATATTACTGTTACATTAGATCCATCAACTACTGAACAAGAAACTGCTGCTGGTATTGTTAAGTTTAATGTTGTATTAAATCAAAAATATGATGATACTGGTACACTTCAAACTGTTAATACTAATTTTGTTGCTGTAACTAATGGATGAAGAAAATTAAATACAACTATTTTAACAACAAGTAGCTCACAATTTGTTTATGAAGTTGGTGGTAGTCAAGACTTTGCTCTAGATGATGTTACTGATGAACAAATCTATACTTATGTACTAGGTTTATTGAACAACCAAAAAATCATTACAGGTGATTTACATAATATTAGTTTTGGTTCATTTACTATGGATAATTTAACTAATAGAAAACCGGTAGTAAGAGATTTAGTTAATAACTTAGCTACAATTAGATTTGATATTGCTGCTGGTACTATTTATAACAACGGTGTTTTAGTTAATACAGCAACTCCTATTACATTTAAAATAGAATTTAAAACACCAAAAGAAACTACTATTAAACAAAGTGGTAATTTCACATATGATGAAATATATGGAACTACTCCACTTGAAAATAGATTAATTTTAGATGATCCAACTATTACAGCAGATAAAGAAGCTTATTTCATTAACAAAGTAGTTGAAAAACAAAACGTTATCTTTAATTCAATTCCTTCAGCTGGAATTAAGAATGCAAACCTATCAATTAAACCTAATACATTAAAATTAGATGTATTCCACGGGGTTGCAAGTTTTACTGTGATATTAAATAACTCTGTTCCAACTCCTAATGCGGAATTTGCTATTACAATTAGTGGGTATAAAACAAAAGAAACTACAATCAAGAAATATGTATTTAACAATGGTGAACCAGATCAAATTGTAACTATTGCAACAAAGGAATGAATTTTTAATCGTATTACTGAAGGTGGTGACAAATCATATCTATATACATCGATGTTCAACAATATCCCAGCTGACTTTAATCAATTAACTCAAGTAGTTATAGGTCAACCTATTTACCACAAAGATAGTGTTGAATTTGATTTAACATTAAATGGTGTTTATACAGATACTGGAACATGAGGTCCAAAAAGAATTACATTCACTGGTTTCCAAAGTAGTTTCATTGACACAGAATTCCCTGGTGGTTCAGTAGAACTAGATGGTGAACCATTTAACCAATATGCTTCAGATATTACAGTTGACAATATTAACCTTAAAAATAGAATTATTGAAAACAAGTTGATTATTGCACCAACACCTGGAAAGAATTTAACTGTTAATGATATTGTCTTTGATAGAGTATATGATCAAAATGATATTGATGGTAAATTAACTCTAGACTTAAAGATTATCAATGATAGAGCTCAAACATCTGCTGCACCAGTTAAAGAAAAGATCTTTACTGGAGTTACCTTAACAGGATTTAAAACAAGACCAGTATCTTCATGAGCGCTTAATAAAACAGTAAGTGATCCAACAGAATTTTCAGAAATTTATGCAAAGGATTATACAATCCCACAAATTCAAAAATATGTCTTTGATCACCAAGATAAATTCTTTGTTTCTATTCCAACTATCACTTTAGAAGATGTTGTTATTACTAACCCTAAAGTAGTTTCACCTGGGGTATTAGGATTTACTATTGGTTTAAAACAATATTACAATAGTACAACTGGTTTAATTACACGTGATGATGGTGATGTATTTACTAACTCAGATTTCAAATTATCAGGATTTGATACTAGAGATACTCAATTAGCAAATAGTGGTAACTTCACATACCAACAATTATGAGAAGGAAGTGGTACACCACCAACACTTGATGAAACAACTATTATTACTAAACAATACTTCAGAGAAGCAATTGCCAGAAATGCTAACAAGATCTTTACTCAAGCTCCAACATCAATTGTACAAGATGATATTGCAGTAAAAGGATTTGATCCACAAGTATGAGATGGTACTGTAACTGTTAACTTTGATTTATTAAATGCTAGACCATCATCAAAACCATTTACTATTAAGATTCAAGGGTTTACTGCTAAACCAACTCAAATTAAAAATAATAAAGATTCATTTGAATTAGGTGATATTAATATTCCAGCAGTTGCTGCTAACTCTAACTGAATTATTGATAAGTTAGTCCAAGAACAAGCAGTTGTATTTGAAAACCTACCATCTACACCATCATTTGACTTAAGAAAAGAAATTACATTGATTGGTGATCCAGTTGCTAATGCACCTGGTAAACCAAATGGTTCTGTAACCTTTACTGTGAGAGTGAATCATGTTTATACTGAACTTGGTTACTTAGAAAAACAATTAACATTCACAGGCTTTAAAACAATTGGTTTAACAACTACTATCGATCCATCAATCAAGAGACTAGATGGAGTTAGTGATATCTTTGCTTCAGATGTTAAACCAAACAATGATAGTCCAGAATCAATTGCAATTATTGATAGACTAAAAAAGAGTATTAAAGACAGTAACTTAATTATTGGTTTCAATACTAATGTTGACTTAAAACCAAATGATATTAATATTATTGAAGTAAGAAATCCTAATGACTTAACAGGTGAATTAACAATGAAATTATCTGTTGTTAATAACAAAGGTTGAGTAGAAGGTCATAATCAAGAAACTGTTGACTTAAAAGAAGTTACATTATCTGGATTCAATACACGTCATCCAACAGTTGTAAAAGATGGTATTACTATCGAAGATAAAAAAGCATTTGGTTCATTATGAGTTAACCAATTTGAAAATAAAGATTTAGTTCGTTATATTTTAGCTCACCCAACTGATTTCTTTGAAAATGCTCCACCATTAACAGCTGATGATATTTATATTAATAAATGAATTCCAGAACCTACATCAGGTGCTATTAGTGTATCAATTGGTTTAAATAAAATTTATAATAGCACTGATGGTACATTAACAAGTGTTGATGGATTAACTAACATGAGACAATTTACTATCCAAGGATTCTTGATTAATCAAAGTGGTAGTACAGAAATAGATCCGAATGTTCAAGAAAAAGGAATTGTTGCTGGTGAAGTATTATTTAATACTATTTTCCCTGGTGATAAAGGTTTCTTAATTGATTGATATACATCAGCTTCTTATAAGCAAAAACAAGATAGAATAGTTGAATATATTAATAATGCTATTACAGATCCAAGTGTGCCTAATTTAATCTTAAAGAACCCATCACTTAATGGTTATAATACAAGAGCTACTAGTGCAATCATTCACCCATTAACATCACCAAAACCAGCAATTAGAAAAGTAACTGTTACAATTAACTTCGAAAACTGAATTGAAAATGGTATTGGTGTACCAGCTACTAAAACATTAGATATTTGATTACGTGATACACCATCACCTGAAATCTTTGAAAAACCAATTAAAGATGTATTATCTACTTCTTTACCTTCTTTAAATAACTTGTCACAAGCTGATAAAGAACAAAAGATTAAAGAAATTATTTGTGAACAATTAAATCAACAATTAGATAACGTTCCTGATACATTTATTCCAGTGCACCAAAATGGTAGATTATTTGAACCTAAAGATTTAAACTCTACTGTTATTATCTTTAACTCAGATGATTCAGTTACAATTAAGAGAATTGTTATTGGTGATCCAGCTGCTGGTGGAATCTTAATTAGACAAATGACAATCGTACCTATGAACTTCACTTCAAGTAATTGAATGATGTATGCAGTAATTGGTGGTCTTGGAACAATTCTAGCTCTTGCTGTATTAGTTTTAGGATATGTAGTTATTAAATTCGCACAAAAGAAAAAAGAACCAGCAGAAGATGGTTGATAGAATTTATGAAATTTAGTTTTAAAAAGAAAAAAGTATCTGAAGCTACTGATACATATAATATACCAATGCAAGAAGCATGTATTTTAGCATGTGATAAATTAAAAGAAAAATATCCTAACTACAACTTTGTTTTTGCAGATAAAGTAGCAGCTGATGATATTCTAGCCTCACTACATAAAGAAGCTAGTAATTTTGATACTGATATTATCCCAGAAGGTGGCATGATATATTACTTATCATCTAATCAAGAAAAACAATTATTAGTAATAGTAGATAAAGATCCTAATTTAGCTGTTAATGATAATACATGCATTAATGGAATTAATGCATACAACTTATATAAATCATGATTACAAAATTTAGAAATCTTTCCAGTACTATACTTCTATGAAGGAGATACCGATTTAGATTTTGGTAATATTTATAAAATCATTAGAAATATGTATCACCTACATAACAAAAATAAATATGATGAAAATAATAAAATAATTTCTATTCAACAAACTCCAAGTTGCTTTTATAATACATCTCATTGAACTGTAGAAATGATGTGTGATATTATTGTACAAATGGCTGAATATTCATTAGGTTATTATTACCATGATAACCAAACACATGAACAATAAAAAATAAGGTCAAAAGACCTTATTTCAAATGATTAACAAATTAAATAAATCACCATTTTGATGAAATTGGTTTAGCATTTTACATGTCATGTTTATTTTAAATTGTAAATAAATAAAAAAAGAAAGTGTTGATAAACTCTAAAGTAAAAATATAGTAATAATAAACACTAATGTAAAATGCAATAAATTTGAGCATTAATGCTCCTAGCAGAGCCGTATCCCTGATCTAAATAAATTCTTGAGATAAAAGTAAAATAAATTATTTACTTTTATATTCATTTTTAATTTTAGTTGATGATACTTTTTGATAGAACTTATTAAGTGTCATCAGTGATGATGTTTTATCAAACATTTGATTACTTTATTAACATCATCGTCTTTATAAACAATATCAAATTCATTTGTTAATGTAAGAATATTGTTTGAGTATTTGTAGACCTTAAAGAGGTCATTTTGTTTTGTTTGATTTAATAACATAGTTACCTTTCTAGAATTTAAAGATATTTGTCGAATTTACATATATCTTTAAGTTTTCATTTGTGAAATCATAATCACTATTTATCACTGCAAAGTATAAGTCATCTAGATGATTTCATTCATTTTTGACTTTGACTTTAAATACTTTATTTCCTTGTTCTAATTTAAGGTTCTTATAATCAGTTAATTTTTCATAAACATTCTTTTCTACTACAATGTATCTATCAACATCATTTCTCATTGATAGACATTGCTGATAATTATCAAATTTTACCAAGAATAAAACTGATATAAATACGCAAGATAAAACAGTAAATATAATTGTTAAAATTTTTCTTGTTTTATTCATCTAATTTCACCTCATGTTTAAAATAATTTTTAGGCGTATTATGATCTACAAAAACAATGAAGTTATGCTTAGCAATAATTGGTTTAATAGTTGTTAATAAAATATCTTTTAAATTAATATCTACATTACCTAAAGCTTCATCTATTAAAATAATCTTATTTCTCTGATTAACCAAGCTAATAAATGCTAATGCTTGTTTTTGTCCTGAACTTAAATTACTTTGATCTAATGATGTTAAATTCATTTGAGACATTGCACTAGATACTTCATTTTTATATAATCCACTAATTGCCTTAATTAATTCTGGTTCATCTAAGTAATTATCGTTACAAAGATAAATAATATTTTCTTTCAAATTACGAGAGTTAAATAAATTTGAATTAATATCATCAATCATGAATCCATTTGATTGTGTCATTAGAGCTAATTTTTTTAATAACGTAGTCTTACCACAACCACTATGCCCAGTAATTAATGTGTCACTTTTTAATTTGATATTATTGACTTTAATTTCTTTGCATCCATCAAATAAAATAACACCAGATTCATCACTATTTCCAACTGTTCAAATATTAGATAGAATTTGCTTTTCTATCTTTAATTGACTAATTGAATTAATAATTCCATAAATTGATTTAGTACTGCCATTAATCATTTCAAATAATGTCATACAAAATGTCATCTGTGCAAAAGCTAAATTTGAAGCTAAAACCATTTGACAAGATAGGTTAATTAAAATTAAGTAAACTACTACACTAAATAAGTTATCAATAAACTCAAAACTATTACTAAATCGATTTGATTGATAATAAGCATCTTTATTATCCATAAATGATTTCATTAATTGACTTTCTAAGGCATGATCTTTAATACCAAATTGATTATTCTTTTTAAACTCTAATCAAGCTATTACGTCATTTGAATAAGTAATAGACATTTGCTTGTATTTATTTAAGTGTTTATTTAATCAAGTGTATCTTACATATTCAGTAGCTACACATAATAAAATCGATAGACCAAAGACTAATAATAACTTTCATTGAATAATACCAACGAGAGTTGCACTTGATAAGATTACTAATACATCTGAAATTATCTTGTTTAACTTAGTGTTATAGAATGCTGATACCGAATAAATATATTGATCAAAATTAATTGCAATTGATCAATCTACTTTCGTGTAAAATTCTTGATATTTATTTTGTAAACATCACAGTGTTTTACGATGCAATAATTGATAGTGGTTAAATAACCTTTTTTGCATAATGATATTACATAATCATCCATTAATAAATTGCATCACAAAACTGAATAAATAAACAAATGATAATAGTAATAAATTCTTTATGTGATTAGACATAATAACTAGGTTAATTATGTTTTGCATAAATGATGCACCAAATAATGTAAATGCAATACCGAAAATATTTAGTATATTAGTTGCTAATAAATACTTTCAATTAATAAAACTAAGTTTTTCTTTTAATGTAAAGTTTAGGTCATCTTTATATGGGTTTTTATCAACTGATAAATAAATCCCAGTTCAAATGTTTTTAAGTTGATCAATATGGATATCATATTCACCTTGTTCGCTACATCATATTCTAATTGTTTTACTAGTTAATGTTTTAGCAATAACATAGTGATACAAACCATCTTTATTAATTACTAAGATATAAGGTTTCTTTCTTTCGTGTTTAACTAAATCCTTAACATCAGCATTATAACTTTCAAGTGTTAAAGAATATTTATTTGCAAGTGTTTCAATATCATATAAAGTTAATCCTTGCTTTGTCATATGCGCTTCATTTAGAAGTGTTTCCATCGGCACATCTCTATGATGGTAATGTTGGATTAAACTTTTAAGGACACAAACACCACATTCATTGTTATTGATCTGGTTAGTTATTTTCATAAATTTGTCTTATGTAGTCATAACCTTCTTTAGTAATTTCACGACCTCTATTAGTCTTCTTAATTAAATTGCTCTTTAACAAGAATGGCTCAATCTTAGTTTCAATTACATCTTGTTCTATATCTAGAACTGAAGCTAATGTTTTAATTCCAACAGCTGAATCATTAGCATATAATGTTTTTAAATATTTAACATCACTCACATGTAATCCTCTATCAAAGATTTGTAAATCATCAAAAATGGATTGTAGTGATTTTGATTCATCTAATGTTTTAAAATCAATAACTCTTTTTAAGATGTTATTGGCAATTCTTGGAATACCTTTGCAATGACTTGCAATTTTTTCTACATCAGATTCTTGGCATTCAAATTCATAGATACCACATGATCTTTTAATGATATCTTCTATTTCTATATCATCATAAATGTCAAAGAATAGTGAAATACCAAATCTTTCTTCTAAGGCTTTGGGTAGCTTAGAAATATTAGTGGTAGCTCCGATAAGTGTAAATCTTGGTAAACTTACTCTAGTAATCTTTTGGTTGTTGTTGACACCAATTTTGATATCTAGTTTAAAGTCTTCAAGAATTGAATATAAAGTTTCCATACATTCAACACTCATTGCATGGATTTCATCAACAAAGATGAAATCTCCATCATTAATCAATGAAATAAAATTGATTAAGTCATTGTTCTTTTTTAATTGTGTACCTTGAATAGTTTTAATTGGTTTACCAAATTCATTGGCTACAATTTGAGCTAAGGTAGTTTTACCAGTACCTGCTAGACCAAACATTAAGATATGATCTAAGCAAGTTTCACGCTTCTTAGCTGATTCTATGTAAACCTTTAAATTGTTTTTGAGTTTGTTCTTACCTAAGAACTCATCAAAACATTGTGGTCTAAGATTTAAGGTTTTCATGATGTGTTGCAATTATTCTTATAGATTTACCAATTCTTTCTTCAAGGTCTAGGGATTGATCAATGTCTAAAGCTAAGGATATATCATTATCGTTATATCCAAGTTCTTTAAGAGCACTAATCAAATCTCCATTTTGATTATCTTTTTGAGTGATACCGATTGCTTCTGCTATTTTTTGGTATTGAGTAAATAGTGAAGCAATAATTTGTCTAGCACTCTTATCATTAAGTCCTTTGATTAGTTTTAGTTGTTCAACATCTTCTGAGATAATGCAACTAATAACTTTCTTATAGCCTAAGCTAAGGACATTAGAGGCAATAATAGGTCCTATGCCGTTAATTTGAAGTAAATCTGCAAAAAGCATTTTCTCTACAGCAGTTTCAAATCCATATAGTTCTTGACTAAGACAATTCTTTTGATCTAGTTTACTAACTGTATGAATATAAAGCTTTTTACCTACACCAGCTTCAAAGGGTGGGTTTTTGAAGTTAATACGATATCCAATACCGTATGACTCAAGCACAACATAACTTTTAGATACATGTGCAATTTTTCCATAAATGTAATTAATCATTTTTTTCTCTTCTTTCTGTAGAGGACTTTTTTCAAAAAAGCATATTTAACCCCTACTATATTCCTATTCCCAAAAAAATTGAAAAAAAGGACAAAATTTTGAAAAATTTTTTATATGAAAAAAAGAACATACCTAAAGGTATGTTAAATTTTTATAAAATTGAAGAATTTTCTCCGTAGATGGTAATGTAATTCAAGAAAAGAGGTTGGGCCTCTTTATTGACTAATCTGACCCTAATTGGCTTATCATAGTGTTTCATTCAAGTAAATAAGTTATCATTGAATGTTAAAGTGCTTGAATTTGGCATTTTAGAGGTACCTACAAGCTCGTTATTGATATAGACGTCAAATTGTCCATCCCCATTGAAATTACGGCCTATAACGCTAAATCCTTGCATATTTTGCACTGTAAACTCAATTGAGTCACCTTTTGTTCTTGTGTATCAATATGAGTTATTTACACAAGATTCGTTGATTGTAGGGTTATTTCTAGCATTAATTCAACTACCATTCATACCAATTGCATTAGAACTTAGTGATACTGATTGATTTACTGCACCATATTGATTATTCATGAAAGCTACCCCATTAAGATAAGCAGTATTATCAGCCTTAAGGTTTAATTTGATTGATTTTACATTATCATAAGTTTGATCTAAATTGCAATATGTCATTGCTGAAGTTTTGTCATTAAATTGAGAACCATACACAAAATTTTGGTTTATAACAGTGCCATCAGCTAGTGTAATTACAATGCCAACTTCATCTAATCTTGTTCAATCGTATCAGTTACCGGCGTTATTAGCGAAACAAATTGCTCCAACCCTAGTTGGGTTATTGAATGTATATGATATTGGGTAACCAGGTGACATCCCAGGAGATTCGCCATTTTCAGGATTGAATATATATCAAGATGTATTAAAGTTTTGAAGATTTTCATATGTTAATTGACCTCCAAAGTCATAACCTCATGGATGTTCATTTCTAAAAGTCATTTGGTCTCATGGAATTGGATTAAAATATGTTTCATCCATTGGTAATGGGTTAAATAAGTCAAAATCAGCAAATTGTTCCATATCAATTTCTCTTGGTTTGTATTTGTAGATTGATCTAGTAATGTAATTTGCTAAATCACTTTCAACACCTAAACTACCAACGTCCGGAAGTAATACATTGTGTTCGTAGTTGTATTCTTTACCATCTTTAAGTACAGCCATACTCATACCAGCTGCCCCACCAGAATTTATAATACTGATGTCAAAGTCTAAAGCATCTCCACGTTTCATTGTAATTGTTTTTAATGTATCAACTGGTTTAGTATACTTATCAGTTCCACCAATTAATTCTCCATTTAGTTTAACTCTACCCCAGTCATCTCAACCAAACTTAAAGTCATAAGTTCCATCTTCTGTACAAACAAATTTAAATTTACAGTTAGCACCTCTTTTTGGATCACCTTTATTGTCATAGAAATAGTTTTGACTCATAGTTGGGTAAACTCATTGATCATCAATAGGCGTTGAACTCATTGCACTAAACATTTCATCACTTGTTGCAGATTGATTTGCAAAAGGTTTATATGTTGTAAATTGAATTCCATTAGTTTCTTGTCTTACTTTGATTTTTCATTTGTAAGCTGGTACATAGTTAGTATTGTCATCTCCTCACTTCTTTGGAGTAATTAGAACATCAAATTCATCTTCTTGTCCTAATGTTTTAGGATTTGGAGTATAGATTAGTTTTTTATTATTATTTGGATCTACTTTAATATCTGCACCTAATTGTGAAGGGCTAAATTCTAATTTATCTCATTCAAAAGCTTCATTTCAACTATAAATGTTTTTACCAAAGTCAAATGTATAAGGTTTTCCAGCTGGAATTTGGAAAGCAGGTTCTACATCGCTTGTATAATCAAATGAATTAGTTACAGGATTATATTTATATACACCACATGCATATAAATTTCCAACAAAGTCAACTTCTGGAAGTTCTACTTTTAATTTATCAATAATTTTCTTTTCATCTTCCGTTGCTGAAGCATAATTTTCAGGTCATCTATTTTCAGGCCCTGTTGCATCATTATTTCAAATTGGAGAATATGTTTTTCAGAATCTATTTTGCATTTTGTTTAATGCTGGTCAATAGTTGTATCCAAGTCTTTTACTGAAATCATAAATTTCTTGCATATAAGTTCAACCTTTTCTATCGTTTCTTGCATTAAGGTTTTCGAATCTTGCAACTTTAGCATATGGAATAGGTCCAACCATCGATCAAATAGCTTTATACATTGAATATTCATCTACAGAACCTGGATTACATTTTCCTGCAAGTAAATTAGAGAATACTGTAGTTAATTTATCTCATCCAAAGTTATCTTTACCATTAACTTGTTTTCAGTTTGATGAGTTGTTATTTCCGGCTGGATTGTGTTCACTTCTTCATCTACTAGCATTTCCAATGAAAGCTTGATCGAAGACATTTACTTGGTTAGCTTGACTATGCATTTTAGGTACAAATTTAAAGTAACTTTCATCCATTACAAAGTTATGGTTAATTTCGTGCATGAATCCTCATGTATCAGTGAATGTTCATCAGTTTACAGTATCAGTTGGTCCAAAGAAGTTACCCATTACTCAATCATATGGAGCTTTTAAACAGTCTCAACCACCTCAAGCTGCACCACCACTCTTAATATCTAATGAAATTTGGAAATCAATTCTAATAAATGATTTAGTTATATCTCTAGCATTGAAGTAGTTACTTAAGAACATAAAGTCATCAATTGTTTTAAAGTTAGAGGCAGGATAATTTAATTTATCTATTTCTCATCCTCCTAACTCACAAGGTTTAGTAAATGGAATATTAACAGTACCATAAGTAAAACCACCTGAGAAGTTAGGTGCAACATTACCTCTTCTCACTTCATCTAATTGTTGATTTCAATTTTGTTCAGTTACTATATTGTCATAATAGAATAATGTTTTATATACATTTCTTACAGTGAATTTTAGCATTTGAGTTGAATTGAAGAAAGGATCAAATTGACCACTTCTTAATGGGTATTTGATGTTAAGGTTGATTACACCACCAAATGGTGAACCAATTTTTATTGTTCTATTTGCATCATTAGCTGTAAGATAATCTTTTGTAAATTTGAAATTAGAGCAAATATAAGGATATCTAGTAGATATACCTCCAAGTTCTAGGTCTCCATTTTCTTGAGTATCGCCTAATGTATCATAGAAGTTATCATTAATAATAAATTCAATACCTTCATAATTTGTAGCCTTCATATAATCTCAAGTTTCTTGATCAAATTGAATTTCTACTGGATTACCAGCAGGTGCTCAAATTCCAAGTGCAACTAAACCTTTACTAGCTGTAGAGATTTTAAATGTTCTATCAACTCTTGTTTGAATTTTATCAATATCTTGTTCATATTGGATATTAGCAGCAGGGTGACGTTTTAATGTTCCTGCATTTATTTGATTAATGATTCAATTTGGATCACTATATTTAGTGCCTTCAGGTGTTTTTTCATTCATTAATTCTGCACGCATATTAAATCTTGCACCATTAACAGTAATATATTTATTTTCTCCTTCTTCATAGTTAAAATTTCAAGCAGGATATTTAAATCCATCAGCTTTATACTTAACTCCATATAGTGAATCAAAGTTATACACTTCATTCTTAGGAACTGCACCTGTAGTTGGTTGATCAGAATATGTGAATAACATGTTGTTTCTTACAGTATTATATTTAGATTGATTTGCTGGAACGATGTCTTCTTTAGGGATAGTATGATCTTCTTCAGTTGGCGGAGTTACAGTTCAGTTTATTGTAATTAATTGAGAGAATGTTCTATTGTTTACTAATCTAAATGTTGTAGTAGTGCCTACTTTTTCAAAATCTACAACTTGAAGATCTAAAGTATCTACATTTGGGATTTGAATGAAGTTAAGAACATTATCTTGGTTGATTGTTTCATAACTATAACTTGTAATTGTATTTGACAATGGCTTTATTTGATTGTTTGCTATTGCTTTATTAACAGCATCAATTGTTGGTGATGTATATGTGCCTTCTAAATATGGTGATGTAGGTTTTGTTGTTGAAGGACCTGTTGGGTTACTTGGATTATTAGAACCTGTATTGTTACTTGTATCACTACATGAAGTAGCGCCTAAATATACTGCTGCACTCGTATAACTAACACCAAAAATTAATGCTCCTCCTAGCAATACTCATCTTTTTGTTTTTCTCATAACTTCTCCCCTAGAAAAAATAATTTTATATATTATATATAAAAATCAAAATGTTGACTAAAAAATACTTGTTGATTTTAAAAATTATTTTTTTGCTAAGGCTTTACAGATTTCAATTAGTTCTGGTTCTAGTGGTTCTGCCATAACATTTTTAATATTATTATCAAATTCTGATTCAGTATAATGAATAAATTTAATATCCTTAGTTGTACATGAATTAGGTGTAGGTTGATTACTATATTGATGTTGAATAGGAGCAAGTCTTAATCAGCATCTAGAAGCTAATGTTTCTTTAATAGTTTTTACTACATATTCTTCATCAGTGGATTCTTTAGAAGTAATATCCATCATAAAAGATTCTCAATAACCTATATATGAAGTGTTTGATGTTCAAGATAAATAGAAGCCACATATCTTTAGTAATCTAGCAATGGTAATGATACTAGTTCTTTTATTGCCATTATGAAAAGCATGAGCCTTTGTTAATCTAAATAATAGGATTGAAAGTAGATCAAATAAATCATATTGACTACTATCATAACTACATTTATTTACAAGTGCTGATACTACACCTTCTATTTTTCCTGGAACTTTAATGCCATATTGTTGTGGTTCAAATTCATTAGAGGTTTGGATTAGTTTAGCTTGTTCGTGACTTTCTAAAACTATGGAAATGATTCTATCTGATAATTTTTCTGTGAAGGGAACATCAGCAAGAGATACTTTAACTAATTCTCCTTTTTCATATAACTCATGATCTGGAGACATTACAAATAGACTGCAACGTTTAGGTGTTTCACTAATGATTTGTGCAGTTGTTCTATCTAATGTGTTATTTACAGCGTAAATTACTTTATTTATCATATTGATTTATTTTAACATTAGTTTAATGTTAAGGTTTCAGAATATGTTGAAATAGTAGTATATAGATAAAACTCCCCCTAAAAAAATATAAAATTTCAAAACTCCCCATTAAAAAATGGAAAAATACCACAAAACTCCCCGTAAAAAAATGTAAAATTTCAAAACTCCCCATAAAAAAATGAGAAATTTGTTATTTTTAATATAAAATCAAGTTATTATGGAAGACAATATTATCTTTAAAAGAAAAGTATATGACCAAATGGTTCAATGGAAAGAATCTCTTAAAAATAAGAAAAAAGCTCTTATTGTTAGAGGTGCTAGACAAATAGGAAAAACTACAATCGTAAAGAAATTTGCTAATGATCATTATGAAAATGTCATTTATATTAACTTCATGAAAGAAAGAAACATGAAAGATGCTTTTAATGGTAATTTAGATGTTGATACATTAGTATTTGAATTATCAATTAGAAAAACTAAAGTTAATTTTGTGCCTCATAAAACTGTTATTATATTTGATGAAATCCAAGAATGTGTTAATGCTAGATCATCTCTAAAATTTTTCTGTGAAGATGGAAGATATGATGTAATAGGTACTGGATCTTTATTAGGCATATTAGGATATAGTAAAAAAACTGATGCTAGTATTCCTGTAGGGTTTGAGCATTTTATAACAATGACATCAATGGACTTTGAAGAATTTTTATGAGCTATTGGTAAATCAGAAACAACAATTAATGAGATTAAAAACTCTTTCTTTTCATTAAGAGAAATTTCTAGTACTACTCATGCTTTAATGAATGAACTATTTAAAAATTATATATGTATTGGTGGAATGCCAGAAGCTGTATTAATATTTAATGAAACAAAGGATTTTAACCAAGTTAGAAAGGCTCAGGAAGATATTATCAATTCCTATAGATCTGACTTTGGCAAACATTTAGATAAAAACGAAAATGAATATGTTAACAATTCAGAATTGAATAAAATAAATTTGATATTTGATAGTATTCCATATCAATTAGCAAAAGAATATAAGAAGTTTAAATTTAAGGAAGTAAAAAAAGGTACATCGTTTAGAGATTATGAATCTAGCATTAAATGATTAGAACAAGCTAATATAATTGCACTTAACTATAATGTGAATACAATTCAGTTTCCTTTAGAAGGATTTAAGATTGATAATGAATTTAAAATTTATATGAAAGATACTGGATTATTGATTGCACTTCTAAATAGAGATATTGCTACTTCGATACACACTGGTGAAATTGGAATGTATAAGGGATATATTTATGAAAATATAGTAGCTGATGCATTTGTCAAAAATCAAATTCCCTTATTTCATTATTCAGATAATTATGAAATCGATTATTTAACTCAATCTAAAATGAAAATAGTACCAATTGAAGTTAAAGCTAAAAATGGAAATACTAAATCATTAAAAGAAGTTTTAAATAAACAAAAGGATAAAATTCTCTTTTCAATTAAAATCAAAGATGCAAATATTGGATTTGTAAATAACATTCTTACGATTCCACATTATTTAACTTTTATGATAAACGATGACAATATAGATAAGTTATTAAAAACTATTAACAAAGATTAACATACATTGTATTTCCTATCAAAAAAGTGTAAATTTTAAAAGTTACTACTAAAAAAGTGTAAACGATACCAAAAGTTCATACTAAAAAAGTGTAAATTTTAAAAGTTCCCCATAAAAAAGTGTAAATTAGCTATTTTTATATTAAAATATGGTCATGGAAAACAATTTCAGACGTAAAGTATATGAAGATTTAAAAGCTTGAAAGAAAAGCAATGAATCATTAAAACGTACAGGTTTAATAATTAAAGGTGCAAGACAAGTTGGAAAGACTACTCTTGTGCAACAATTTGCTAATCTAGAATATGAAAATGTAGTCTATATTAACTTTATGATAGATAGAAAATATAGACAATGTTTTGATGGTAATTTAGATCCAGATACAATCACAGGATTATTATGTGGATATAATCCAAGTTTTAAATTTATCCCTCATAAAACTGTTATCATATTTGATGAAATACAAGAATGTGCTAGAGCAAGATCTAGCATTAAACCTTTTTGTTTAGATGGAAGATATGATGTCATTGCAACAGGATCATTATTAGGGGTAAATGGGTACAATAAATATCATGATGCTAGTATTCCAGTAGGATTTGAAACTCATGTACACATGTATCCCATGGACTTTAAAGAATTCCTTTGAGCATTAGGTTATAGCGATGATTATATTAATGAATTATCTAAATATGTTGAACAATGTGTTTCTATAGAAGAACCTAAACATGAAAAACTATTTGATTTATATAAATGATATATGTTTGTAGGTGGTATGCCAGATGCTGTACAAGCTTATATAAAAACAAATAATATTAATGAAGTTAGAAAGGTACAAAAATTTATATTACAAACATATAGAGATGATTTTGGTAAGCACCTTAATGATAATGAAAAAGTAATTATAAATAATTCTGATAAGGCTAAACTTAATGCACTATATGATTCAATACCAAGACAATTAGCAAGATCATCAAATTCTCAAGGTAATGGATCTTTAAAATTCAAGTTTTCAGAAGTAAATAAAAATGCTAAATTTAGAGAATATGGAGATATTATTCAGTGACTAAGTGATGCAGGTTTAATTAATGTTTGTCATAATCTTAAAACAATAGAAAGTCCTATTAGTGCTTATTCAATAGATAATCACTTTAAAATATTTATGAATGATACTGGATTATTTTTAGCCTCATTAGATGCACAAGCTTCTAAATCATTATGAACTAATGATATGCAATCATATAAGGGTTATATTTATGAAAATCTTATTTCAGAGCAATTAGTCAAAAATGGATTAAAGCTATACTATTTTGAAAAAACTGCTAGTGAAATAGATTTTGTTATTTCTAATAATGAAGCTATATTTGCATTAGAAGTAAAAGCTAATGATGGTAGACGTAAATCATTGAAGTTATTAATGGAAGGTAATAAAGGAAAAATTAAGGGCATTAAATTAGCTCATAAAAATATAGGGTTTGTTAATGATATTCTAACTATTCCATACTATTTAACATTTTTAATTGATGAAGATTTTAATCCTAAGCAATAATGTGTTATTTATATAATTCTAGATTTATATTTATGGTCTTAATAAAGTGTGTGGAATAATATAAACACCATTTTTATCTTGGTAGCATTGATCACAATTGGCAATAATCAAAGTAAATTCAGGTTTAGATTTAGTACCACCAACATTAAGTGTATCAATAACTTTTAAAAGATTCTCACTAGCCTTTAGTGCTACTGTTAGTGATAGTTTAATTTCTATTGCTGCTCATCTGCCATCATTCATTTCTAAAATAGCATCTATTTCATTCCCGTTAGAATCACGATAGAAATATAGTTTAGCTCCAATGTATTGAGCATAAACCATAAGATCTTTTATTACTTGTGTCTCAAAAATAATTCCTGTAGTATTACCATCTTTATAAAAATCATCTACATTAGAAATGCCTAATAAATTACAAACTAATGATGTATCACAAAAATAAGTCTTTGGTTTTGTTCTTAGTGTATAGGAAGAACGAATATTACTATTTCTTCAAACTGGAACATCAAATATGACATCAGTATCATAAAGCATATTGATATATTTATCAATAGTAGCTATATTAATATCTTCTCCAAAATCTTTAATTATTGTTGATTTGTTTATTTGCGCTGTTGATAAACGAGCTAATGATTTTAATAGATGAGATAACTGAGTAGGATTTTTTCTAAAAATATAACCAGATTCTTGTTCATCTTTGGTGCTAATATTTGTTATAGCATCAATGTATTTTTCAATTAAGAATCTATAGTCTTTATCTTGATTTGATATTATAGATGGTCATCCACCTTTGATCATCATTTCATCTACTACATCTATATCATATGGATTAGTAATATCTTTTAGTGGTTTATGATCAAATAAATCTAATAGTGATATTGTAGATTCATCTGGTAATGATAATATTTCATAAAAAGTAAGTGTTTGCATTTTAAGTCTAGCAATTCTACCAGCACCACTATGTTCTAATATGCCATTGTTAAAAGGTTTAGTAGAACCAGTTAATAAATATAACCCCACATTATTATCCTTATGTTTATCTATTTCATGTCTGACACTATCTCAAATGTGAGGATAAAGTTGTCATTCATCTATCAATCTAGGAGTTTCACCATTTAAAAAAACTTTATCGCCTAGTCTTTCGATATCGTGAATCACGTTATGGTTAATATAAATTTGAGATTTAGCAAATTTTTCAGAGATAAATGTTTTACCACAAAATTTAGGTCCTGTAACTAGTACTGCACCTATATTATCTAATGCTTTTTGAATATTTTTACTAACTAATCTTTTTATTTCCATGTATTTATTATATAAATAAATTACTCTAATAGCAAAAAAAGATAAATTCTAGTAACAAAAAAAGATAAATTCTAGTAACAAAAAAAGATAACATTAATTTAGTGAGCAGTAAACCATTACAAATATACTAATCTTCTATTCTATTTAAAATTAAGTCTATAATTTTTCAATAATTGGATATTTGTTTATGAACTGAAGTAAAAGTATTTCTTAAAAATTTTCTATATGAAATATTAGATGGTTTAGTTTCTAGTTCTCAATTATTTTTCTTAACGATCTTACTTCAATATTTTTCTTCTTTAATTGATTCTTCTTTTACAACTTTTTTGGCTAATCTTTTCTTTTCGTCAATGGATTTGCACTTTAGAGAATCTTCTGGATAAAACAATGTAGCTATAAATCAGTCAAATGATAACCCTTCATCATATATTGCTGTTTTATGTATTTGCAAATTGTTGGCATTTGCAATATTGTTTAAATTTTCAAAAAGCATTTTAGAAGTTAATTCTAACGACTCATAAGACTTTGGATCATCTCAATCATGAATAATAAAGACATATATAGTATCATTAAAATCTAGAAGTGTATTAATTGGATCTATTATACGTTCTTTATATTTTTGTCATCTTGATTCTAGAGTAGATTTATTAGCTGAATCCATTGCAACAAATCTAACATTTGCATCAACGATACTTGCAAAAAAGTTTTTTTCAGTATTACAATCTTTCCCTTCTATACAAATAATTAATATTCCATAGTTATTCATTTAATGAGTTTCCTTCATCAATAATATCTCACACACATTCGTCTATTTCAATTTGAGAGGGATGACTTCCGATACGTTGTTCCATTAAAGCTTTTATAGCAGATTTATTATTATTGATGATCGAGGATACTTTGATGATTTTCTTTGTTCCTTCATTATTGTCATCAATTAAGAAAATTTGTTTATGACTCATATTTTTTGTCAACACTTCATAATTGTGACTTGTAAAAATCATCTGAACATTATAATTCATTTGTCTAATTCATGTTTTAAAGAATTCTACTAATGAAACATGTAAGTAAGCATCGATTTCATCGACTAAAATCAATGAAGAATGATTAATAATAGCATTTGCAAATGAATTAAATGTATTAATAAATTTTAATGTTCCCATTGAAATATTATTTGGTGAAACTAAATTCCCTTCATTATATATAAACCCAAGAATACCAGCTGAAATATTATTTGAATTATTAAAAGAAATATTTTTTATATTTGAGTCTGCGATATTGATTATCTTGATAATTTTTTGAGTTATTTCCTCATGTGTTTTTAATTTAAAAAGTTTAGCAACTAAATTGTACATTGTTGTAATATTTACTGAAATACTTTTAGCCATTCATAATTCGTATCCTGGTAAATCTAAAAAAACATTTGATGAAGAAATATGACAAATTGATTTTCCATAACATAATAGTCTTTGTATAAATGCATTTTTATCAAATTCTTGTTTTTCACATTCAATTGAATAACTTAAATATTCTTGATCCCCATCTTTATTATCAAAAATTGAAACAGTTACATCACTTTTAGTTGTTTCATCATAAAACAATATTGACAATAATGATTGTTTAGATATATTGTTTTTATAAATTTTTCAATCATGTATAATATTTTTAATAAATGTGTTAATAGTATTAATTATATTTTGTGTGAAGGAATTTACATAAGAGAAAGCTAGTTGTTCGCTCATTTTTTCTTCTTCAACAAAAATCTTCATAGCTTTTTCTTGAAAATCAATAAGGCTATTAATAGGTTTTAAATTTTCTGAATCAAGCGAACTTAAAATATTAAGGTATATTTCATTAATTTTTCCACTTGTTTTTTTACTTAATGGGTTTAGCGGTTTAAAGATTGAGATTTCTTTATTTTCTTGGTCAGACATTTTCACTTTATTAGAGTTTAGAAGACTAAAAAAGTGAAAAAAGTCCCTAATAGAATTTAGCAAAGATGATTTACCTTTGGCATTAGCTGAACCAATTGATGCAAGAGTACAAAGGTATTCAGAATTGTCTAATTCCTTAAAGTGTTTTGCTTCAAGGTCTTCTTCTATTCCATTAGTATTTGGTTTCAAATTTAACTGCACTTCATTAGAAAATGCTCTAAAATTTTTTATTCTTACTTCCTTAATAAACATATGTTATCCTTATAGTATTAATTTTTCTAATACTATTATACTAGATTTTTTTTACATATATAAAAATAGTATTAGTTTTTCTCATACTTATAAGATAAACAATAAAAATATGGATCTGAATGACCCATATTTTTATCTATATTAATTTTTGAAGTTGCGATTTTTTAAAGTTCAATTATTTTAAAATAATTCTTGTTCCAGTTTTGCCTTCAATTGCGTCTTCAACTTCTTTTAAGTCAGCAATGATTGCAGTTCCTTGAGGATTATTTTGTACAAATGAAATAGCTGCTTGAACTTTTGGAAGCATTGAACCTGGTGCAAATTGCTTGTCAGCAATGTGTTTTTCAGCTTCTGCTACTGTCATTTGGTCTAATCAAGCTTGATCAGGTTTTCCTCAGTTGATAGCAACTTTAGAAACACCAGTTAAGATGATTAATCTGTCTGCTTTAACTTTAGCAGCCATAAGTGCTAAAGCAAAGTCTTTGTCGATTACACCATCAACACCTTCGAAACCATCTTTAGTTTCAACAGTAGGGATACCCCCACCACCACCACAGATAACACAGTTTCCAGCGTCAACAGATTTTTTAATACCATCTAGACCTAAGAATCCGATTGGTTTTGGACTAGCTACAACTTTTCTGTAACCTCTACCAGCGTCTTCAACAACAACTGATCCAGGGTTAGCAGCTTCAGCAGCAGCTTTTGATTCATAGAATGGTCCTACTGGTTTAGTAGGGTTTGCAAATGCAGGGTCTTTAGGATCTACTAAAGTTTGAGTTAAAATGTATTGAACAGGAGTAGTTAACCCTTGTTTTTTCATTTCACTTGCAATTGCGTTTTGCATGTGGTAACCAATATATCCTTGGCTCATACCACCAGCTTCTGGGAATGGCATGTTAAATTTGTTTTTAGCAATAACAGCTTCATTTCCAAATGAGTTCACGATCATACCAACTTGTGGTCCATTACCGTGACCTACTACTACTTCGTGTCCAGCTTTTAATAAAGATACGATTTTTGCAGCAGGAATTTTTACTAATTCTTTTTGTTCAGTAGGGTTGTCACCTAGTGCGTTCCCACCTAATGCAATAACAATTCTAGCCATTAACTAGTACCCAATTGTTGATAAGATGATAGCTTTAATAGAGTGCATTCTATTTTCAGCTTGATCAAATGCTTTGTTTTGTTTAGATTGGAATACTTCGTCAGTAACTTCGATAGCACCATCTTTAACGATAGGATATTTTTTACCTAAAGTTTCAGCAACTTCTTTTGAGAAGCTAGTGTGGTCATCGTGGAATGCAGGTAAACAGTGTAAGAAGATTGCATTTTTGTTTGCAGCTTTCATCATTTTGCTGTCTACTTGGAATTCTTTTAATTCACCAATTCTAGTGTCGAATAATTCGAAAGCTTCACCTAATGATACTCAAACGTCTGTATAGATAACGTCTGCACCTTTAGCAGCTTCTACTTTGTCTTCAGAGAATTTTAGTGATCCACCATTTCTCTTGAATAATTCTTCACATTTTTTGATAACTTCTTTTCTTACTTGTGATTGGTAAGATTTAGGTCCACAAAGTACGATATCCATACCTGTGAAAGCAGCACCGATTAAACATGAGTGACTAACGTTGTTTTTGATATCCCCAATGAATACCATTTTCTTTCCTCTTAAGTCACCGAAGTTTTCTTTCATAGTCATGAAGTCAGCGATGATTTGAGTTGGGTGTTCGTCATCAGTTAAACCGTTTCAAACTGGAACTTTAGAGTCTCTAACTAAAACATCTACATCAGCTTGTTTGAAACCTCTGAATTCGATACCATCATAGAATCTACCTAATACTTTAGCAGTATCTTCGATTGATTCTTTTTTACCAAAGTTTGAACCTGATGGTCCAATGTAAGTACAGCTAGCACCTAAGTCAGCTGCAGCTACTTCAAATGAACAACGAGTTCTAGTTGAGTCTTTTTGGAACATAATAACAATGTTCTTACCAACTAATGGTCTAGAAACTGCGTGAGCACCTGTATATTTTTGTTTTTTAAGGTCAATTGATAAGTCAAGTAAGTAGTTAACTTCTTCAGTTGTGAAGTTTAGTAATGAGTCTAAACTTCTTCCTCTTAAATTTACTGGCATATTTTTGCCTCCTTTTTATTTTTTACCGATATGTATTATATAACTATTTAATTATCTAGCACATACCTAAAGTGAAATTTTTACAAAATCACTTTATTGACAAGTAATTAATAAATTAATTATTTCTTACTAAAGTCAACGTCTTCTCTTCATAAAGGCATAGACATACATCTAGATGATCCCATACCTAATGATAATTGGTTACCATTGAATGATAATACTTTAACTCCAACTTTTTCAAGTGCAGCTTGAGTTTTACGGTTTCTGTGGTATCCAACAACTTTACCTGGTTCAATTACTAGGTAGTTAGTTCCATCGAAGTGAGTTTCGATATCAACGTCCATTTGGTTTCCGTCAGTACCACCAATTGGAACCATAGTTACTTTTTTACCAACAACACCTTCTAATACTTTTTCAAGTTTCATAGTTGATTCTTTTACTTGTTTAGGAGATGCAGGGATAGTTTTAGATAGGTCAATTTCTCAGATCTTTAATGCAGATTGGATGTTTCCTGAGTATAGGAATACATTTTTGTCTAACATAGTTAATCAAGTATCTAAGTGCATTAAGTTACCCATTGGAGGTACGTTAATAGCTAAGATTTTCTTAAATTGACAATCTTTGTTCTTTTGGATGTTTTTAGCAATTTTTAGGATTGCTTCCATGTTTGTTCTTTCAGAAACACCGATTGCTAATACATCTTTTGTATAAATGAATACGTCTCCACCTTCGATAGTTTCTTTTCCACTTCTTGAGTTGAAGTATCTAGGAGTATCTTTGTAGTCTGGGTGGTATTTGAAGATTCAATCTGCAAATAATGTTTCACGTTTACGAGTTGGGTATTTCATGTTGTGTAATGTAATACCATTACCAACTGATGCAAATGGGTCTCTTGTGAAGTAGATGTTTGGCATTGGGTCAACAGCTAAATCAATAATGATTTCTTGTTTTCCATTTTTACCTTTTAATGGTTTTTCACCAATTTCAGATAATAAGATACCTGCCATCATCTTGTCTGCTAATTTTCTAGGTGATTTCTTAGCGATATCTTCTAGATAAGCAATAACTTTTTTAGCAATAGCTGGTTTGATTGCTAAAGCATCATTAGATTTTGTTTTACCTCATGAAGCTTCTTTTAATCATTGAGCTAAGAAAGCTTCTTTTTCTTTAGTGTCTAGTTTTTTGTACATTTCTGCAACTAGATCAGCTAATTCAACAACTTCTACACCTTCTTTTTTAAGAATAGCTGTAAAAGCGTCGTGTTCTTGTTGAGCTTGTTCAACTTCAATGATTGCTGACATTAATAATTCATCAATTCTTGATGGAGTTACGTATTTTAATTCGTCTCCAGGTCTGTGAACTAGAACTTTTTTAAGTTTTCCAATTTCACTGTATACATTAATTCCGTTGTAATTAGCCATTTTGTAATAACCTTCTTTCTTTATGTATAACAATTATTATTATATAACTAATCAAATATTTATTTTTATATTTTAAAAATAATTTTTAACCATTGCAAATATTCTTATTTTGTGCTTGGAAATTTAACTATAGTTTTTCAAACTATCTTAAGGAGAGAAAAACCACTTTTTGTGCAATTTCGTTGCTTAGAATAAGAATTTTAAGATTTATTTTTTAGTCTCAATTAGATTTCTGTATCAATTTTAGACTAATATAATATAGATTATACTATGTTATATTTTAAAAGTTAAAAAACTTTTTGTTAATTTAAAGGATAAATGTTCTAAAATTATATTTGGAAAGGAATTGACTTTTATTATGGCAAACAAAAAAAGTTCAAAAAAAGCAACTACTAATGCAACGCCATCAATAGCTGATCAACCTACACAAAAGAAAATTGGTTTCTTTGCTGCGATGTTTATCGTTATGGGATCTTCAATCGGAGCAGGTATCTTCTTTAAAGCTAAAGGGGTACTAGAATCATCTCAAGGTTCTCTTGTAATGGCTATCTTAGCTTGATTAGTTGCTGCATTCGCAGTAATTGCTATGGCACTAGCGCTTGTTGAAATCGCTTCTGCTCGTAATGACAACTTGTCATTAATTGGTTGATGTAAAGTATTCTGTAGTAGATCTGTTTACAAAGCTTCTAAAAACTTTATGGCATATATCTACTTACCATTAACATACTTCTTCATGCCATTCTACGTTATTATGTCACTTCAAGATGCAATTGGTGGGTTCACTAACTTCGAACACAACACATTCATGCTTGGAGGAACAGGTGATGCTGACTGAGTTATTTGATTCTTAATCTCATTAGCTATTTCAGCATTCTTTATTTTTGTTTCTGGTATGTCTTCACGTGCTGGAAACTACATGAACATGGGAATCATGTGTGTTAAATTCATCCCACTTGCTGCAACTATTATCTTAGGATTTGTAATTGCTGCTATGGATGGTACTCATGTTCAAGCATGAACTAATTCAGATGTTGGTGCTGCTACTTCAGGTATTACACAAAAATTCGATGCTACTAAACTAGGATTCATGTCTCCTGGTATTGGTTTATTCATGGCAGTTGGTGCTATCTTCTTTGCATATGATGGATTCTATGTAACAGCTGGTATCCAAACTGAAATGAAACAACCTGAAAAAACTCCTATGGCAATTGTATTTGGTTTAGGTACTGTAACAATCATCTACTTACTAATTGCAATTTCTATGTCATTAGGTGGTAATGGTGGTCTATTCGGATTTACTGGATTCTTAGAAAAACACAATGCAATGTGAGTATTTGGTTTAATTAACTTAACTGTTGCTATTGGGGTATTAGGTATTATTAATGGATTTGCAATGTGAGCTCCACGTTTCGTTGAAGATCTAATTAAAGAAAATGAATTACCATTCTCTCAAAAATACATGAACAAATTAAACTCATCTAAACCTATGGTTGGTATCTGATACTGTGTAGTTATTACTGTACCAGTAGTATTAGTGTTCACTTTAATTGGTGCTTACGGATACTATGCTGACCCTGTAAACTATGCTGGTAACTATGGTTCAGCTTGTATGGAAAAACTTTATACATTCTGTGACCTAACTGGTACTTGAACTGCTGTATTTGCGTTCATGTTCATTATGTTACCAATTGCTGGTGGTTTAAAGAATAGAAAAGAAAAATGAGTTAAAACTGATGAAAAGAAATACTTTACTTGAGCTGCTTGAGTTTCAGTAGTTGTTATTTCTATTGTATTAGCATTCTTATTCTTAGATGCATTCGTAAATGTATTCATCTTAATGAACTGAGATGGTTTCGAAAGAACTGCTGCAGGTGCATATAGTCAAGATGGATTTGTTTATGCAAAAGAATTTAAAACTGGTTGAACTGACGAAATCGTTGCTAGAGTAATGAAACTTGTAACTCTATTCATCTTCGTTGGATTAATGGTTATTCCTACTGCAATTGAAGATAAACTTCACATCAAAAAATATGGTTCTATTGAAAAATACGAAAGTGCTTTAAAAATTGAACCTTGCTTAAGAAAATAATAAAAGTTAATTTCTAAACAGCAAATAAGGATATTGGGGAAAACCCCAATATTTTTATTTTTATACACGGATTGTTTTAAAATAATATACGTATGACAATATTAGATCTAATTAATAAAAAGAAAATCGGTGGAGAACTAACTGAAGAAGAAATTGATTATTTTGTAAAGGAGTTTACAATCAATAAGTCTATAAAAGACTATCAAGCTAGTTCTTTATTAATGGCGTGTAGAACTATGGGACTTTCAACTTATGAAACCTTCTATATTACTAAATGCTTTGTAAAATATTCTAAAACATATGATTTTAAGAAAGGATTTGAAAAGCAAATCCTAATTGATAAACACTCATCAGGTGGAGTTGGAGATAAAGTAACCCTTATTATAGGACCACTTTTAGCTGCACTTGGTTATAGAACAGTAAAAATCTCAGGAAGAGGATTAGGACACACAGGTGGTACTATAGATAAATTAGACTCAATTAAAGTAAATACAGATGTAACAGAACAACTATATAAGAAATGAGCTTCTAAATCAAATTGTATTATTATGCAACAAAATGATGACTTAGTGCCATCTGATAAGGTTATTTATGGACTTAGAGATGTAACTGGAACTGTAGATTCATATGGACTAATAGCTTCTAGTATTCTATCTAAGAAGTTTATTATTAACTCAGATCATATCTTTATTGACTTAAAGGTAGGTACTGGTGCATTAATGAAAAATAAGAAAGATGCAATTAAACTTTCAAAATTAATGCTAGATGTAGCTTATTTAATGAAGCGTAATATTAATATCTCTATTACTTCTATGGACCAACCATTAGGAAGAGCTGTAGGTAATCTAATTGAAGTAGTAGAAGCTTATGATTTTTTATGTGGTAAATCAAATACTCCTCAACTAAGTAAATTAATAGAACACATTATTACAGAAATTCTATTAAAAACTAAAAAGGTTGGCAACAAACAACAAGCTAAAACTTTAATTCACCACACCATTGAATCTGGTGATGCTAAAAAATACTTTATGAAATGAATCCACACTCAAGGTGGAACTTTTGACCCTAGCAAATTTAAACCTAAATTCAAATTAGAAATTAAGGCTAATAATGATGGATATGTAAATGTATTAGACACTAAAGAAATCGGTATGATAGCTCTAGAATTAGGTGCAGGAAGATTACAAAAAACAGATAAAATTGACTACCAAGCAGGAATTTTTATTAATAAAAGCACAGGTGAATTAGTGAAAAAAGGTGATGTTATTGCTACTCTATATAGCTCAAAACCTATTCACAGAGATCTAATAAATAAATATCATGCTAATATTACAATCACACCAAAACAACCTAAGCAACAAAAAATGATTATTAAATCCCTATAGAGTTTTGGTATAATTAATTAACATTATATATAATGTTAATAAACAAAAGAGGTACCAAATGTTTAAAAATTGAGGATTCAAAAGAGCTAAAAAAGGCAAAGAACTAGAAGTAGTTAAGACTGTTGAAAGTCGTGAACCTGCTCCTAAAAAAGCTAGTGCTGCTAAAAAACCTGCAGCTAAACCAGCTCCAGCAAAAAAGTCTGAACCAAAAAAAGTAGAATCTAAAAAAGCGCCAGCTAAAAAGCCTACACCTGCTAAACCAGCTCCAAAGAAGCCAGTTCCAGTTAAAAAACAAGAAGCTGCTAAACCAGCTCCTAAAAAACCAGAACCAAAGAAACCTGAACCTAAAAAAGAAGCTCCTAAGAAACCAGTTAGAGAAACTAGAAAAGCTTCTGCAGGATCTGACTCAAAAGAAACATTCAAGGCTGACTTATCATTTAACAATAAAATCGATTTAGCTGAATCTGCAAGACTTGACCCATTAGAAATTGGTATCCTAGACTCATCAAATAAAAATACATCTAACTTCTTATTACCTCCTAACAAAATCTTAGAAAAATTAGTTAAGGAAGCTAAAAATAGAAAAGGATATAATGGAAAACCATTCTTAGAATACTATAGAGTTGAATCTGCATTCTGTAACATCGACTTAGACGATGAATCAAGTGAAGAAATTTTTAAAGCAATTAATGATGCAGGGATTGATTTAGTAGATGAATCTCCATTAAAGAAGAGTAAATTAAACAAGGCTCAATCTGAATATGATTTAAGTGAAGATGATATTGATGTTTTCAAAACAACTTCAACTTCTTCTATTACTGCAAAAGTTGATGATGGGGTTAAAGCATTCTTAAGTACTCTTGGTGCTTCTAAAATGTTAAAAGCAGATGAAGAAAAAGAAATTGCTAAACTATTAAAATCAAAAGATCCTGATATTGCTAGAAATGCAAAGAATCAATTAGTTACTTCAAACTTAAGACTTGTAACTTCTATTGCTAAGAAATATTTGAATAGAGGTCTTGCTATTGAAGACTTAATCCAAGAAGGTACTATCGGTTTAATTAAAGCTATTGAAAAATTTGATTTCAACCACGGTAACAAATTCTCTACATATGCAACATGATGAATTCGTCAAGCTATTACAAGAGCTATTGCTGACCAAGCTAGAACAATTCGTGTACCAGTTCACATGGTAGAAACAATCAATAAATTAATTAAAACTGAACGTTCATTAATTCAAGATTTAGGAAGAGACCCAACAGCTGAAGAATTATGTGAAGCTATGGGTGGAAAGAAGATGGGATTCACTCCTAAGAAAATTTCAAATATCAAGAAATTAAACATTGACCCTATTTCATTAGATCGTCCAGTAGGACATGATGAAGAATCTAAGTTCTTAGACTTTGTTCAAGACACAGATATGTTAACACCAGAACAATATACTGACCGTGAATTAATCATGGAACATATTGATGAAATCTTTAAAAGAAACCTAACTCCTAAAGAAGAAGAAATTATTAGATCAAGATATGGTTTATATCCAAATGCTAGAGCTAAAACTTTAGAAGAAGTTGGTGCAGAACATGGATTTACAAGAGAACGTGCAAGACAAGTTGAAGCTAAAGCAATTAGAAAATTAAAACACCCTTCTAAATCTGCTAAGCTTAAATCTTTCTTATTAAAAACTGATGATAAGAATTAATTATATAGCTGATTTAATTAAACCTTGTAAGCGTGTTATTGATATTGGTAGTGATCATGCTTATTTAGCTATTAATTTGTTAACTAATCAAAAGGCTGAAATGGTTTGCAATGTAGAAGTTAATCAACAACCATTAGATGCAGGGATTAAAAATTTAACTAAGCATCACTTGTTAGATAAAACACAAAACATCTTAAATGATGGAATTAAAAATATTAATAGTAAGTTAGATGATATTCATTTTGATTACTTAACAATTTCTGGTATGGGAAGTAATAATATAATCGATATTCTTACTCATAATCAATTAAATGTAGACACTTATATTTTACAAACTAATCGAAATGAATTTGTATTAAGAAAATGGTTAATTCACCATGGATATTCTATTATTGCAGAACATGTAGTACAAGAAAGACAGATATTCTATCCAATTCTTATTGTGAAAAAACAACTAAATCTTAAATTATATAGGAAAATAGATTTATTCTTTGGTAAACTTAATATGGTAAATGACCCTAAACTAAGTTATGCTTATTTACTTAATCAAAAGGAATTTTGAAAACAACAAGGTAATAAAAATCCTCAGATTTTAAACAACAATAAGCAATTTATTAAACTCTTAGATAAGATGGTAAAGAAGTATGAAAGCAAGTGAAATTTATAGTTATTTAAATCGTGTTTACCCATTTGATACACAAGAAGAATGAGATAACTCAAGATTAGTGTTAAATGATAGTGAAACAGAAATATCAAGAATCATAGTTTGTTTAGATATTAACAAACGTGTTTTAGAACTAGCTATAGAAAATAATGCACAATTAATCATCAGCCATCACCCATTATTTGTAGATCCACCAGAAGTTAAAAACTTTCATACACGTAAAATTTATGGATACTTAAAAAAATATAAAATCAATGCTATTTTCCTTCATACTCCATTTGATAAATCACTATTTGGAATGAATGTAAGTTTAGCTTGTAAATTAGATTGAAAAAATATTAAGCAATCAGAAGAAGATGAATGTATTGTAATAGGTGATCTTGAAAAACCAACTACATTATTAAAATATGCTCACACACTTAAAAAAGAATTAGATTTAGATGAAGTTAGAATAGCTAATGGATTTAAAGATAAAGAAATCAAAAGAATTGCTCTTTGTGCCGGTGGTGGTTCTAGTTTAATGTATGGATTAAAAGGAGCTGATGCATATATTACTGGTGATGTTAAACATCATGCATGAATAGATTCAATTGATTTAGGTATTCCTATCTTAGAAATAAACCATAACGTAGAAAATATCTTTGTTGATATTATTGCTGACAAAATCCTAGAATTATCAAATGACTTTGATGTAATAAAAATCAAAGCTAAAATAAACTTTAAAACTATTTAGATTTTTTATCCTTAACTGGAATTGTAAAATCTTCATCAATCATAAATGCTAAATAATAAGGAATATATAAAATATCACCATACAAACCAATGTTATTGTGAGAAAGTTTTATTCCTTTTATTTTTCCATTAGAGTTTTCTATCAAATTATTAAATGATTTGGATTTACCGCTAGAGGATTTGACTTCAAGTGCATAGATACCACTATTTAGTGAAACAACACAATCAATTTCGTTTTTAGAATCACCCATGTAATATGGCTTTATATTATTTTTAACTAATTGATCTATTATTATATTTTCATAGATGTACCCTTTATAAGTACCAATTGTATTTAACATAATACTTTCTATAATGTTTCTATCTAACATAGCCATAAATAATCCAGTATCACTCATGTATAGTTTAAATGTATTATCACTTTCATATGCTTTCAAAGGTACATCAATTGCATTTAAATTTCTACATACTGTGATAATACCAGAATCTTCTAATCATTGGATGGCATCAGCATAGTTTCTAAATCTAGCATCTTTATCTATTTCACCAAATCTAAATTTAGTATATTTATTTTTATTTGAATCTACATCTTCTACTCTTGATAATTGTGTAGGGATAGAATCAAATACCTTACAGATTTTAATAAATTCCTTATTAAGTGTTATTGGATTATCATTCTTGTCTAGGTGCTTACCAAAGTCATTTCTATATGTCTTAAGAATTGATTGTTGTTTAGCTCTAGCTTTGTTATAGTTTTTTGTAGTTAGGAATATTTCTACAACTTTTGGCATTCCTCCAACAATAATATATTTTTTGAATATATCAAGTAGCTTTTCATGAGGAACATTATCTATTGCCTTAAGAGTATGTACACTAGCTTTAATATTATTTAAGGTATCTTTACTATACCCATAAGCTCATAAGAATTCTTCAAAGTCCATTGCATGCATATCTAGAAATGTTTCAAATCCTACAGGAACATTAACATCTTCTTTTTTACTATATCCACTAATACCAAGTAAAGAACCAGTTGCTATAATATCATATCTACCATCTAGACAAAATGGCTTAAATGATAATCTAGCATTTGAACATTCTTGTACTTCATCAAATATAATGACTGTTTTATGATCAATAAATTTTACAGTAGGATCTAAAATAGATATATTTTCAATAATATCATTCACCTTTAATGAATTTTCGAAACATTCCTTCATCTTTTTGTTTTCCATGAAGTTTATGTAAACTATATTTTCATATTCATTTTTACTAAATTCTAAGGCTAAACTAGTTTTCCCAATTTGTCTAGGACCACTAATAATTAATGCGGTTCTATCAATTTCTAAACTTTCCTTTCAGGATTTTATAGCTTTATAAGCCTTTCTTTCATACATGCACATTATAATTTAACCTCAATGATTACTTTAATTTTACACATTTTTGACATGTTTTTAAAGTTATTTTGCACATTTTTGACACTTTTTTAGGGGTAGTTTTGCACATTTTTGCTAGGTTTTGAAGTGCTGTTTTACACATTTTTGACACTTTTTTGGAGGTACTTTTACACATTTTTGCAACTTGACTTCAACAAATATATAGCTAAATATTTTATTAGTTAATAAAATAGATTAATAAAACACCTACTAAATGGTGTTACAACATATATAATATTATTATGACTAATAAAATAGATTCTAATTTACCAGTTGAAATACATGAAGATAAAAATGGTGTTATTACCATATATTTTACATTTGTAAATAAAGAAGCTAGAGAACTATATGAAAAAGCAAATATTAACCTAGATAAGTTCAAAACCGATGAAGTAATTTTAACAAATCCAGAAAAGACTAAGCTATTAGATTTTGCTTTCTATAAGCTTCAACCTTTATTCCAAGAATATATTGTAGAAGAAAAGATCGATAAACTAGATAGCATCATAGTGCTATATAATCCTGATTCACCAAATCAATATGGATATGAATCTACTACTAAAAATAAGATTGTTTTTAAATATGTAATGGACATAGATGAAGTTACTTGAACTAAGGATGTTGTAGATGAATCAATCTACTTTACTCAAGAAGAGTTAATGGCTAACAAGGATGACATCAATACATTAAGATCAATCCTACAAACTAAACTTCTATGAAAAGACATTGGTGCTAAATATAATTACATTAGAAAATCAATGGTTGGTTTTCAAATGACACTTTTAAAGAAAGAATTAGGTCCTGAAAAATTAAAAGAATTAATAGATAAAAGAAAAAACTTCTTAATTGGTGATGATTGAACTGATGATGAAGTATTCTACGAAATTAGCAGAAATGTTGTATTACAACGTCAAGCTCTTGCTATGTATGCACTAAAACATGAATTCACTGATAAGAAGTATATTGATTCTGTTATTGATAAAATGAACATATTACTAAATTACTATATTGATGACTTACATTTATGTAATCGTTTTGCCTCTGATATTAGAGTGTGTAAATCATTTGCAATGATAGTTGCATTTAGTGAACAACTAATAGATTATTTACTTCCAATTATCATTAAAAAGTCAAAACACAAAGTGGTCAACTAGATTATTGCAAATACCCTATATGGTATAATATAAGTAGTTTTTTAGTATTATTTTTGTGTGTTTAGAACGTTCAAAATAATACATATACAGAATAAATATATTCTGGTGCCTAATGTATTGCGCATTAAAAAACGACAATTATTCTTTTTAGTTTGATTATCGATCAAACAATGCTTCGAGGAAATACATGAATAAGAGAAAAAATAGAAATTGTGCTAGAGCTTGTGCTGCTATTTTAGTGGCATCATCTATTGCATCTGCAACTATCATTGCAATCAATCAAGATGTTAATACTTATAAAGTATCAAAACAATCTGAAACAGCTACACCATACTATTGAGAAGAGTTTAAAATAGATGGTTCTCAAGGTTCTTACTTTGATGAAGGAAACCCAATTGATACTAATGCATACAATAATAACATTGATGTTAAAACAGATTTAGGTTTAGATACAACAGTAGATGACTGAGCTCCATTAAAATCAGTTTCTGCTATGAATGAATTTATTTTTAATAGTGGTAAAGTTTTTAAAAACGGTAACTTACAAAATTGAAATGAATATGGTGCTCAATACTACTACCAATATAAAGTATTTGATGCTAATTGAAAATACATCGTTTTCTCAGGATCAAAAACTAAGAATGGGAATGCAAGTAGTATTGTAATTAACTTTAATGGATTTAAAACTCCATCATCTTCATTTACTGAAACAGAAATTACTATTCCAGAACTTTCAAACAAGTATCCTGGTAGTTGAATAACTATGAGTTCAGAAAACCAAGTTGTAAGAGATGGTATTGCAAAGAACATTAAAGGTAGAGGTAATATTACTGGTAATGACATTGTAATAAACCGTGCTACTTCAAATGATATTACAGGTGAAGCAACAGTTGATTTTACTGTTAATAATTGATTAGAAAATTTTGAATCTGGTACTAGAACTACTAAAACATTTAATAACATCAAAATCAAAGGTTTTAAAGGAAGAGATACTACTCTAAGTGATACAGCAATTACTGTACCAGAATTAAGTGGAGTATGAGCTCATGATTTTGCTAATAAATCTAACCTATCTGTATTTAATGCAAATAAAGATAAGATAATAAATAAGATCTTTAGTAGCAATATAATCAAATATACTAATAACTTAACAGCTGCTGATATTTCATTAGTAGATGTAATAGAACAACCAACTACAGGAAACATTACTTGTAAAGTTAAAATTGATCACTCAAAAGCTTACCAAAATAAAGCATTAGTTAATACTTTTACAATTCCAAATGCTATTACTATTAATGGTTTTAAACCAATCAATCCAAATCCTTCTAAACTAAAAGATAATGCAAGTGAAGTAGTTTTAGATGCACTTGGTAATTTCTCTAAATATACATCAGATGTATTTGATGGCAATACAATTAAACCAGAAGCTATCAAAGCTATTAAAGATAATATAACTAAACCACAACAAGTGGCTGATAATGTAAATGTTAATGGATATCCATCAACTATTAAAATTAACTCAATTGAAAAAGATCCAAGTCAACCAGCTTTAGTAGTTAAATTCTCTATTACAAATTGACAAACATCTAAAGGTGTTTATGCTCCCTCATATGATTCAACATTAGTAGTTAAAACATTATCTCAACCTGGACCAATTAATGGTGCTCATATTATCATGCCCGATAAACAAGAAAATGTTATCGTGCAATCTGAAAAGTTTAATAATGCAAACCAAATTATTAGTGCTTGCCAAGATAACTTAGCTAATGAAGTATATAACTCAATTGCAAGAAACTGCACAATATCACAAAAATATACATTAGAAAAAAATAAGACTAAAATTATCGATGCAATCAAACCTAATATTAATGTAGAAGTACAAGAAAATGACAATGGCAAATACCAAATCACAAGTATTAGTGCTAACTTCGATCAAGTTAATCAAGAACTTAAACAATTAGGTCTTGCACCAATTGAAGGTAACTATTCATATGTAAATGAAAGTGGTATTAGTATTAAAGATGGAAGTTTAGCTGGATGAGCTATCTTCTTAATTGTATTTAGTGTATTAACAGTTATTACATTAGCTCTATTCTTTGTATACTACTGCTACCAAAGAAAAACAAGAAAGATGTATGCTGAATTTGAATACATGGTAGATCATAAATAGTCTATTTAATCCATCTATATCAATAAATTATTAAAAAAAGAAATGTCATATGTATTGATATTTCTTTTTTTAAGTGGTATAAATTAATACTAATAAATTTAATATTAATAAGTTAGGAGGATGTAATGGCTTGAATAATGATTATTTCTACAATAGTTACTATGGTTGCTATTTTAGGAATTAGATATTACTTTTTAGCACGTAAACAAGTTTCTCTAAAAGCTTATATGTTTGAAAAAGAAACACATGATAAAAATACATGAAGAATTGTTTCTATTGTAATGTGTATTATCTGTATTGCTATTTATATTGGATTTAGATGATCATTATCAATTTATAATATATCTCACTATGATTTATTCAATGCTGGGGTGTCTGAGTTTAGATCAGCTAACTTAAGTATTTTCTTGATGTTAGACTTATGTTCATTATTAGGAGTATTACTTCCTATTACGATTATCTTTGATTGAAAACATCAATATATCTTAAAGCCAGTTGCTTTATTAGCACTATTAGGCGGAACCGCTACTGTATTCTTCACTACTCCTGATTTATATGGACATAGATGAGATGTACAACTATATTTCATTGGTTCTCGTACAATTGGAGTGAGTGATAGTGATGAACCATTAATGTTCTTGATGCACTATTGAATGATTGTGATGTCATTAATAGTTATTGCCTTAGGTCCAAAGATCACATTAAAAGAATATTTAAAGACAATTACTTTTATTCTATGTTATGCTGGTTACATTACATTATGTTCTCAATTACTTGATATTAAAACTCATGTAACAGCTACAGTAATAGGAGATTTCATTAAATTAGATCCACAATATTATTCAATCTTTGCAGTAGATAATGGACACCCTTCATACCAAATCTTCTTAGAAATCTATGGTATTAATGATTGAATATCAGGTGCAGTAGTAACATGAATTACATTTGCTGTTATTGTTTCTATCTTTGTTTTAATTAAAAATACTGTTTACTACTTTGAAGTTAAAAATAATTTAATTGATGATCCAAATGTTAAATACCCATTATTTGATTTCATTAAAAATAAGGCTGAACAATTAGATCTTAGAAAATAATCTACTTATTAATCAACCAAATTACCTTAAGATACTTTTAGTATATTAGGGTAATTTTTTATTTTTTTACCTTATTATTCTGGGTAAAAAACGATATATTAAGGTAAATTTTATTTTTTTTACCTTAATCTTAATTATAATAAATATGAGGTATTTTTATGTATTGCAGAAATAAAACTCAATTAGTTTTTAATAAAATAATTAATGATCTAATAATCAAGGTTTACAGAAACAATGAAAAATTAGATAACATTATTTCTTCTATATCTATACAAGAACTAAATAAACTATCATCTCACCATTTATTGGTATCAGCTATTACTTCTAATAAAATTGAAGGTATAGAAATATTAGAATCAAATTCTGCATCAGCTAACCAATTAAACCAAACTTTTATAGATAATTATAAAAATGCTTTAGATTACATATTCAATAACTATCAAAACATTAATTTAAGTTTAGAAGAGATAAAAGCAAATCATAGAACTTTATACGCAAATACTTATTTTCCTTTTGCAGGTAGATGAAAAATTAATGCAAATAATATAGTTGATGCAAGAACTAGAAAAATTATAAATAAAACTATTTCTCCTGAATTGACTGATGCAGCAATGGGTGAATTGATGTTTTGATATGATCATGATGAATCGTTACCAGATATAGTTAAGGATTGTATTTTTATTTATGATTTTTTAAAGATCCATCCATTTGAAGATGGTAATGGAAGAACTAGTAGATTATTGTCTAATTTACTTTTTATGAAGGATGGATGTATATGCTTAAAATATTCAAGTTTAGAAGAACAAATTAATAAGCATGTTGTAAGATATTACACTTCACTTAGAAATGATGATATTGACCAATGATTTAATGATAATGTTGATTACACATACTGAATTATTTTCAATTTAGAATCAATTGTTAGAAGTCAACAAAAGTTTATTGAAAAAGCTAATTTAAAAGAAACTTTAATGCAAACTAAAAATAAAAGTTTAAAAGTTGCTAAATGATTTGAATTAAATATCAATCAAAGTTTTACTAAAAATGAAATTGAAGATTATCTAGAAAGTTTAGATGTATCAAAAGAAACTATAAAAAAGATTTTACCTAGATTAGTTGAAAATAACTTTATTACCAAAAATGGAAATACTATAAAGGCTTCATTCATAAGAACTTTTGAAAACCAAACTAAGTGTAGTTTCGAAAAGATCATTCCAATTTTAAATCCTGGCATGGCAAAACAAAAGGATTAATATTCAATATACTATTTAATTAACTTCTTATAATGGAAGTCATGCTTACATGCGATAGCTAAATAAGTTGTATATGTACTTAATACGGCTAATTTATTGATATAGGCATTAAAATAAATTAAAATCCCCATATTAAATCCATTTCTAATTCATGGAACTGCACCTGATAACACCATTCTATATGGACCAGTATCGTTATATCTAAATGCATAAGCAAAGGTTAAGATATATCCATAGAAGTACAATGTAATTCAAAATACAATGTGTTGTCAGAACTCAAAGTGTTTTAAAACATACATGCCATTTTCTAATGCAAAGTATTGATTACAATATAATGGACCTGCACTAAAACCTAAATAAGCAACTACAATAATAGGAAAGATCCCAGATACAAAGATGTTATAGATATTTTGTTCTGCATTAAAATCTTTAAATCCTCTAAAGCTTCTATCATCTGTTAATGTTTTTACAACATCTTGCTTTAATGGATTCTTAGAAATATATCTAAATGCCTTAAAACTATATTTAACAAAATTTTTAGTTCTAATACTTCCAGTTGAAAGTGCTCAAACAAAATCTACTAAATAAATAGCAATAAATAAAATAAGCATTAAGATTATTACTAAACATAACTTCAATGCTGTACCAGCCGGTTGTACCATTAGTGACACAGTCATAGCAGAAAAAGCAAAGACAGGTGTTACCATAGTTAAATACTCAGTTGATTTATCTGATATCTTAGTTACTACATTCATAACCTTAGGTAGTTTTTCTGGTTTTAATTTAATAAATAAGAAAATAAATGAAATAGCAAAAAGAATTATCACACCTAAATAAATTGCAAAGATTACAGTAAATTGCAATGTTTTAATTTTAAACACTTTAATAAGCATATAGTTAGCTACAATAAATAATGTTGGTTTAATAGGGAATTCACTAATAACACCAGTTTCTTGATTTAGAAATAAATGATTATCATCTACATTTAATGGAGTAGGATGAAAACTAAAATCAGATGTATATTGCATAAAAGTTGGGGCTAATGGATACATTAATAAACTTACAGCAATTGCAATCAATCCAAATACTGCATAAAATCCAGTTAGCTTCATAAACTTCTTTTGAGGATGTTTAAAAATAGTAAATTGATAGAAGTTAGTCAATATTTTAAAAGGAATAGTTAATAAATACCCTGTAAACATGATACTTACACACATATTTGTAAATGAAGCTACCAATCATATCCCATTTTGAATTCAGCCAAATTCTTCTGGATCAAACTCATCAAACACTCTAAATCCATTTGAACCTGAGACTGACAACCCAATAATAGCACCAATTAAAACACAAATACCATTTAAACGCTTTAATGGAATCTTCTTAAAACGTTCTACTTTAAGTCTTAAAATAGCAAAAACTAAAATGGTCAATACAATAAAAATTAGGATTACTCCTAATGCGATCATTTTTGGATCATTTGTGAACGTTTTTACATACTTCATATGTAAAATTTTATTACTTTTGATGTCCTTTTTTTTATTTTTGGCGTTTTTTAGGGTAAAAATGAAAATTTTTGTCCATTTTTTCAAAAATTTTGGACTTCTATATATTAGGGAGGTTTAAATATGCTTTCTTGAAAAAGCTACCTCCCTAGAAAGGCATTATTATGCAAAAAATCAATACTGAACTTAAGAGTAATTTATGTGCTGGTAAAATGTACACTCGTTCTAATGCTACATTTGGTATCGGGAAAGAAAATTTATTTGGTTTAGGTTTAAGCTTCTCAATGGTTGGAAGTCACATTAGTACCCTATCTGACATATTTGTTAACGAAATCCTTGAAAGTAAAGGTTATTCAGGCAACTACAACATGCATAACCAAAGAATCAGAATAGGATCTAACCTTGCAAGATCAGGAGTAACTTACTAATGACTAAGATATCAAACGATTTAAAACAATCTATGTATGGTTCTGGTCTTTCTCCTGCTACTTGAGGATGAAATGAACTAACTTGTGGTATCATGTTATTCCAAATGGTGCTATCAACAGGTTTAAATATCATTGGGACTGCCAAAAAGGTTCAACATGCTAAGAGCCTACCAGATAAACAAAAACCAGCTGAAGTAATTAATTTTAGCAGATTAGCTACTAGTTCAAACATTATCACACATTAAATTAACTCTTAATTGGGGAAATTGCACACCGTGCAATTTTTCTAATGTAGACTAGGATAAAAACAACTAAAAATACCAAATTCTGCAGTTTATTATTGATTTAGAAAGACTATAATTGAGCAAAAACACTCAATCTTAATATAAATATTAACCTTATCTCTCAGGTTTTAGTGTTATAATATTAGCATAATATGAAGACAAGTGCTAAAAATCACAAAGATAATGACTATGGATTGATCTTGTCTAAGCGTAAATCATTAATTCTAAGAATGGTGGTTTCAGTCTTAGTTGTTATCTTGATTGTGGTACTTGCGTTAGTGATATCATCATTAGCAATATAAGAGTAATATTAAAAGGAGTTAGTCATGAAAGTAACAAATATTAAAGAAGAAAAAGAAAAAATTGTTTGCTCAGTTGAATTAGAAAGCAAAGAATGAGCAGACACAATTAAAAAAGAAAAAGAAAAAGCAGCTAAAAGTGTAAATGTACCTGGCTTTAGAAAAGGAAAAGCTCCTTTAGCAGAAGCTATGAAACACATTAATACTCAAGCTATTTTAATGGATGCTGCAAACAAAGCTATTGATGAAGCTGTTAAGAAATTAGATGATGAACCAAAATTAAAGAAAATTGAAACAGAAGTATATCCTACTCCAACAGTTGAAATTGGTGATAAATTCAGTGAACAAGAATTCAACTTCAATGTTGTTTATTATGTTGTACCTGAAATTACAATTGATAACTATAAGAAATTAGGTGTTGACTTAAAAGTTCAAGAAGTAACTGATGAAATGGTTAACCAAGAAATCGATGGCATCTTAGCTAAAGAAAAAATGTTAACTAAGAAAGAAAATGGAACTATTGCAAAAGGTGACCAAGCTAACTTTGACTTCTGTGGTAAAGTTGATGGTGTTGCCTTCCCTGGTGGAACTGCAGAAAAATTTGATTTAGAAATTGGTTCAGGACAATTCATTCCAGGTTTCGAAGACCAAATGATTGGTATGAAAGTTGGAGAAGAAAAAGATCTTAAAGTTACTTTCCCTAAAGAATATCATGCAGAAAATTTAGCTGGTAAAGAAGCTATCTTCACTGTTAAAGTTCATGAAGTAAATGAAGTTAAGAAACCAGAACTTAATGAAGAAATTATTAAAAACTTACAATTACCAGATGCAGATGTTAAGACTCCAGCTCAATTCAAAAAATTCTTAAAAGAAAATATGGAAAAATATTTTGAACAAAGAGCTTATGAAACAAACTTACCACTTGTAAACAAAGCTATTTACGAAAATGCTAAAGTTGATGGCAAACCAGTTAAGGATGCAAAGATTCCAGAAATCATGATCAATGAAGAAAAGAAAGAAATTGCTCGTCAATTTGAAATGAAATTACAACAAATGGGAGTTAAGTTTGAAGACTTCTTAAAGATGGTTGGTAAAAATAAAGAAGACATCGATAAAGAACTTGATGAACAAGCAAGACAAAACGTTGTTGTATATGGTGCATTAGATTACATCATCGAAAAAGAAAAAATTTCTATTAGTGATAAAGTAATAGATGAAAGATATGAAGCTATTGCAAAAGGTTATGGCAAAAAAGTTGAAGAAGTTAAAAAACTTATTAACCAAGATGCTTTAAAAGAATCTCTTGAACACGAAGATGCATTATTAAAAATAATGGAATGAAACAAAAAATAGGTTAAATTCGCTCAAAATAACCTAATAATTAATAAAAAATTAGCAAAAAATTTAATACTTTGCTAATTTTTTATATTTTGTATTAAAATATATACATAAGAAAGCGAGGCATTATGGCAACGACAAAAGAAAAGAAAACTGAAAATAAAAAGAAGGTAGTTATTACCCGTGGGGTGGTAGTTTTACCTGGTTTTGATTTTACTATTAGTGTAGGAAGACCTAAATCTGTTTTAACTATTAAGAATTGTGAAGTGGGTGACGAAATTATTTTAGTCAGCCAACTTTCACCTGAAAAAGAAGATCCTAAGAGTGATGAAGTTCACAAGGTAGGTGCACTATGTGGTATTACTAGAATTGAAATTGATGGTGCAGAAGAATACACTCTATACTTAAAAGGACTTTCAAAAGTAGAAATTGAAAATGCTACTTACTCATCTAAAACAGGATTTGAAGCAGACTATACAGTAATTAAAGAAACAGATGGTGACCCAGAAACAAATAAAGAAATCTTTGGATACATTAAAGAAATACTTGAAGAAAACAAAGATGCACATGATGATGGCTTTACAAAAGATTTAATTAAATACATAAAAGATAATAAGATCACTGATAAAACTACAGCACAATTAAGAAACTTAGCTAACTATGTTTTTGTAAGTAAATACAGTGATAGTCCTATTATTGACTTTAAGCCTATGCAAAAACAACTAGAAGCTGAAAGTTTAACAGAAATGCTTTCTAATGCTTTTGGTGAATTAGTAACTTCTTATGATACTGAATTTAAAGTAAGAGATGAAGTTGACAAGAAAATCAATAAAAAGATGAATGAAAACATGGCTCGTCAACAAAAAGAATATTACCTAAGAGAAAGACTTAAAACAGTTAAAGAAGAATTAGGTGAATTAACTAACCGTGAAGATGACTCTGACAAGATTAGAAAGAAAGTTAGAGAAAACCCATATCCTAAACATATTAAAGAAAAGATCTTAAGCGAATTAAGTAAATATGAAGCTGCAATTAGTTCAAATGAATCAAGTATCATTAAAACTTATATTGATTGATTAATTGATTTACCTTGATGACAACAATCAGAAGATAATAATGACATCAAGAAAGTAGAAGAAACTCTTAACAAAAACCACTATGGTATCGAAAAAGTTAAAGAACGTATTCTTGAATACTTAGCTTTAAGAACTAAAAATAAAGAAGCTAAAGGTCCGATTATTTGTTTAGTTGGTCCTCCAGGGGTTGGTAAAACTTCATTAGCTAAATCAATTGCAGAAGCTTTAAATAAAGAATTTGTTAAAGTTTCTCTTGGTGGTGTACAAGATGAAGCTGAAATTAGAGGGCATAGAAAAACATATATTGGTGCTATGCCAGGCCGTATCATCAAAGGAATGAAGAAAGCAAAAGTTGTTAACCCTTTATTTTTATTAGATGAAATTGACAAAATGTCTTCAAATAATAAAGGTGATCCAGCATCAGCAATGCTAGAAGTTTTAGACCCAGAACAAAATTCACACTTCTCTGATAACTACATTGAAGAAGAATATGATTTATCTAAAACATTATTCATTGCAACAGCAAACTACTACAAACAAATTCCTCATGCTCTTATTGACCGTCTAGAAGTAATCGAATTAAGTTCATATACTCTTCCAGAAAAATTAGAAATTGCTAAGAGACACTTAATCCCTTCAGTAATGAAAGAAACTCTAGTACCTGAAAAGAATTTAAAATGAGATGATGAAGCTATTAAGTTTATTATCAACCACTATACATATGAAGCTGGGGTTCGTGAACTTGAACGTCAAATCCAAAAGATTATGCGTAAATATGTTGTAGAAGAACTTGCTAAAAAAGAATTACCTAAAACAATTACTATTGAAGAAGTTAAAAAATACTTAGGTAAGATTATTCATGATGTAACTTTAAAAGAAGATACAGCTATTCCTGGTATTGTAAATGGTATGGCTTATACTTCAGCTGGTGGTGATCTATTACCAATTGAATGTACTTACTGTCCAGGTAAAGGTAAAATCACAATTACTGGTAACCTTGAAAAGACTATGAATGAATCTGTGACTGTTGCTTTAGGTTATGTTAAAGCAAATGCAAAAGCCTTTGGTATTAAAGACTTTGATTTTAATGAACATGATATTCACATTCACGTTCCAGCTGGTGGTGTTCCAAAAGATGGACCTAGTGCAGGTGTTGCTATTACAACTGCTATTATTTCAAAATTAACAGACACTCCAGTTAAAACAAATATTTCAATGACTGGTGAAATTACACTTAGAGGTAAAGTTGGAATTATTGGTGGAGTAAAAGAAAAAGTTATCTCAGCTCACAGAGCAGGAGTACGTGAAATCTTCATTCCTAAAGAAGATGAAAGATTCTTAGAAGAAGTACCAAACTACATCTTAAAAGATATTAAAATGCATTTAGTAGATACTTATGATGATATCTATAATGTAATCTTTAAAAAGGCTAAAAAATAATTATATAAACTCTGTGTTGAATAGATAGGAATTAATGTATGTATAACCATAATTTAATTGAAAAGAAATGACAAAAATATTGAAAGGAAAATCACACATTTGGATTTGTTGATACTAAGAAAAATCCTAAATTTTATGTGTTAGATATGTTTCCTTATCCATCAGGTAGAGGTCTACATGTAGGCCACCCTAAAGGTTATAGTGCTACAGATGTAATTAGTCGTTATAAAAGATTAAATGGTTATGATGTATTACACCCTATTGGTTGAGATGCTTTTGGTCTACCAGCAGAACAATATGCAATTGAAACTAACAACCACCCTAAATTATTTACAGAAAAAAATATTGAATCATTTAGAAAACAACTACAATCATTAGGATTTGATTATGATGAACTAAAAGAAGTTAACACAACTGATCCTAAATTCTATAAATGAACTCAATGAATTTTTACTAAATTATTTGAACATGGTTTAGCTGAAATTAAAGAAATTGATGTAAATTGATGTGAAGGTTTAAAAACTACTCTTTCTAATGAAGAAGTATTAACCAATGATAAAGGGATTCTTGTTTCAGAACGTGGAGGCTTTCCAGTAGTTAAACGTCCTATGGAACAATGAGTTCTTAAAATTACAAAGTATGCAGATAAATTATTAGATGGTTTAAATGAAGTTGATTTCCCAGAATCTTTAAAAATGTTACAAAGAAACTGAATTGGAAAATCAATCGGTCATGAACTTGAGTTTTATACTGAATCAAAGCAACCTATTAAAATCTTTACAACAAGAATAGATACTATCTTTGGTGTTAGTGCAATTGTTTTAAGTCCTAAACATCCTTTAGTTGAAAAAATTACAACTAAGGATCAAAAAGCTAAGGTAGATGAATTTGTTAAAAAATGTCAAGCTACTAGTGATCTTGAAATGAAAGCAAACAAAGATAAAAATGGTGTCTTTACTGGAGCTTACGCAATTCATCCTATTACTAATAAAAAAGTTCCTATTTGAGTTAGTGATTATGTACTAGATGAAGTTGGTACTGGTGCTATTATGTTAGTGGCAGCTCATGATGAACGTGATGGAGATTTTGCTAAGAAATACGATTTGTCTTTTATCACTGTAATTGATGAAAATAATAAATACATTAATTCAGATTTTATTAATGGTATGGATAGAAAATCAGCTACTAAATTATTAGCTGAAAAACTTCATGCAAAAGAAGAAGTAAAATTCAAATTAAGAGACTGGGTATTTAGTCGTCAAAGATATTGAGGTGAACCATTCCCAATTATGTTTGATGAAAATAACAAACCATATGTTATTAACCAATTACCAGTTTTATTACCTGAATGTAAAGATTTCAAACCAAGTGATGATGGTCACAGTCCTCTAGCTAAAATCGATGAATTTATTAATGTAACCATTGATGGTAAAAAATATCGTTTAGATTCAAATACTATGCCACAATGAGCTGGATCTAGTTGATATTACTTAGCTTATTTATTAAAGCAACCAGATGGTTCCTATATTGATTTAGATTCTAAACAAGCAAAAGAAATCTTTGATAGATGATTACCAGTTGATATTTATATTGGTGGTCAAGAACATGCTGTCCTACACTTATTATATGCAAGATTCTGACATAGATTCTTATATGATATTGGAGTAGTTACAAAACCAGAACCTTTCTATAAAATTATTAACCAAGGAATGATTTTAGGAACTGATGGTGCAAAGATGTCTAAATCAGCAAAGAATGGTGTTGATCCTAATGAAGTGATGGAATCACATGGAGCTGATGCTTTAAGATTATATGAATGTTTTATGGGTCCGTTGACTGCATCATTAAAATGAGAAAATAAAGGTTTAGATGATGCTAGAAAATGATTAGATAGAGTTTATCGTTTCTACTTTGAAACAGAACATAAAATTTGTAAGGAAGATGAAGCTAGTGAAGATTTAAGATTTGCAATGCACAATTGTATTAAAAATGTAGCTAACCACATTGATAATCAAGCATTTAATTTAGCAATTAGTGAATTAATGATTTGTATGAATGCTTTTTATAAGGCTGAGCAAATTCCTCAAAACTACTTAAATTACTTTATTATTATGCTATCTTGTTACACACCACATTTAGCTGAAGAAATATGACATGAAGCATTACTAAATAAAGATTCAGTTACTTGAGCTAAATGGCCACAATACAATGAAAAATATTTAGTTAAAGATAACATCAACATTCCGTTCCAATTAAATGGAAAATTAAAGTGTGTGTTAGAAGTTAAAAGAGATTTAAGTGAACAAGAATTAATTGCAATCATTGAACAAATGCCAGATGTAAAAAAACACTTAGAAAACAAAAACATTAAAAAGAAGATAGTTGTACAAAATAAAATCATCAACTACCTAGTTGATTAAAAGAACTGCAAAAAAGGAGAAACAATATGTCTTATAATGAAACCACAAAATTCTGTACAGCTGATGATGTTTTAGCAGAAGACTGATATGAAATCTTAGGATGTAATCCCAATTCAAAACAATCAGAAATAGATGAAGCATATAGACACTTAGCTAAACTATATCACCCAGACCGTAACAAAGATAAAGAAGCAATTAATAAATTCTATTTAATTAACTCTGCTTATCAAATTCTAGGTGATCGTGAAATTAGAGCTTACTATGATTATGAATCTGGTAACATCAATGCAGAAAATACTTTCGTCTTTCATGCTGATGAAGATATTATCTACTTTAAATCATATGTAGATAGTATTACTGATTATGAAATTAGCGATGGTTCTGCTCCAGATAAGTTATGAGATCATATCGCTGCAAATTGTATTACTAATAAATCAGACTTTAAGCGTAAATTAAATATTGTAGGTACTTTAGAAGTAACTAAAAAAGCTTTAGATGAAGGTTTAAGAACTGCTTTTCCAGTATATCGTTATAAGACTTGTGGAGTGTGTCGTGGTTTTGGTAAGATTGGTGTTGAAGAACGTGAAACTTGCTACAATTGTGAAGGTTATGGGATTGAAGATGAAAGAATCTTTGTATATGTAGAAATTCCTAAAAAATACAAACCAGAAAAATTATTTAAAGTACCAGGACGTGGACACAAAGTTCCAGCTGGTATTGGTGACTTAATTATTCAAGTTAAACCAACTTCAAATTTAGGTATGAAAACTAAGATCTTTAAATCATCTTTAAAGAACAAACGCTTTAGAGGAGGTGAATAATAATGGCTGATAAAAAAAGAGATTATTATGAGGTCCTTGGAGTTAGTAAAAATGCTACTATAGATGAAATCAAAAAAGCATTTAGAAAACTTGCGATGCAATATCACCCAGACCGTAACAAAGCGCCAGATGCTGAAGAAAAATTCAAAGAAATTAATGAAGCATATGAAGTTCTAAGTGATGAAAAGATGAGAGCTACATATGATAGATTCGGACACCAAGGTTTAAATAACAACGGCTTTAGTGGTGAAAATATTAACCCATTTGATATCTTCAACCAATTCTTTGGTAATATGGGCGGTTTCAGTTCAGGTTTTGATGACACTGCAGAAGATATCTTTGATATGTTTGGTGGTTTAGGTGGATTTAGTTTTGGTGGTGGTAGAAGCAGACAATCACAAGCTAAAGCAAATGATCCTAACATTTATGTAAAAACAAACATTTCCTTTGCAGAATCTATCCAAGGATGTGAAAAAGAAATTCAATTTGACCGTAAAACTCAATGTGCAAGTTGTAAAGGTACAGGAGCTGAAAAACCAGAAGATGTTGTAACTTGTCCTGACTGTAATGGTCGTGGAAAAAGAATTGTACAACAAAAATCAATTCTAGGTGTTATCCAACAAACTGTAGTTTGTGAAAAATGTATTGGTAGTGGAAAATATGCTAAAACAAAATGTTCATCATGTTCTGGTAAAGGATACACTGTAGATAGTGTTAGAGTCAATGCTAAAATACCACAAGGTACAAGAGATGGTGAAACATTAAAAGTAGCAGGTAGTGGACATAAATTAAATGGACAAACTGGTGACTTATATATTATTGTTTCAGTGAGACGTTCTCAATACTTTGAAAGGGAAGGAAATGATTTATATACTATATTATATGTAGATCCAATTTCTGCTATTGTTGGTGGTACAGTTAAAGTAGCAACACCATATGGTATTATTGATCACAAATTACCACCTAATACTTTACCGGAAGATAAAGTAAGAATCCCAGGTTATGGAATTAGATTAGATTCTAACCACAAGTTAAAATTCCTTTCTAAAAATGGTGGGGATCTAGTGTGTATAGTAAGATACAAAATTCCTAAATATTCAAAACAAGAACTTGATAATTTAAAAGCTTATGCAAAACCAAATGATGATGTTCTAACTGAACATAACAACAAGGTTGATAAGGAGGTTAAATAATGGCAAAAAAACCATCACAAAAATCATCTAAAATTAAAAACAACAACATTGATAAAGAAAAGCTAACTAAAGCTTTACATGAAGATGAAGTTTTAAATAAAAAAATAGATGAAGAAATTAAATTAAACATTGAAGACTTAAAAGAACCTGAATTAGAAATTCCTCAACCAACTAATTCAGATGACAGTGTCCATGCAAATGCATCTAACCAACAAAATAATCATGAGCTTCCAAAACAAGAATCAGTTAAAGTAAAAAATCTAGATGAACAAGATCAATCATCTAATCCTTCAAATGATACTCAAGAAGTTTCTGAAGTTGACAAGCTAGCTAGTGAAAATTTAGCTCTTAAGAAAGAAGTTATTCAGTTAACTACATTAGTAAATAACTTAAGAGAAGAAAATGCTAAGTTAAAAAATGCTCAAGAAGCTAACCAACAACAATTAATTAATAAACTAAAAGAAAAACAATCAGAAGCTAAAGAACAATTAGAGGCTAGACTAGAACAATTAGAAAAAGATAAAGCTTCTGAGATTGAACACCGTCGTGATTCTATTTATGTTGATGTTGTAAGTCAATTCTTAACACCATTCTTATTATTTGAAAAAACTATTACTGCACCGATTGCAAATGAAGCTGCTAGAAATTATGTTCAAGGTTATAGCATGATTTGTAACATGTTCAAAGATACATTCAACAATTTAGGAATAGAACAAATTGTTGTTAACCCAGGTGATGAATTTAACCACAACTTTATGGAAGCATTTGATACAGAATCTAACCCTAACTTTAAACCAAACCAAGTAACTAAAGTTGTTGATAAAGGTTTTGTATATAAAGGCAAAGTAATTAAATATACAACAGTTGTTGTTAATAAGTAGTAAAATTAAATATTAACTTAAGAAAGGATAAGTAATATTATGTTTAAATTAAAAGCACTTCCTTATGCATATGATGCATTAGAACCACACTACGATGCTAAAACAGTAGAAATCCACCATGATAAGCACCAACAAGCTTATGTTAATAACCTAAATGCTGCATTAGAAAAATTTCCTAAATATAGTGAATGATCAGTTGAAAAGATCTTAGCTAATTTAGATGAATTTGATAAAGATATCAAAACTCCAGTTTCTAACAATGCTGGTGGTATCTTCAATCATGAATTCTTCTGAGACCAATTTAGTGCTAAACCAGCACCATTTGGTGGCAAGATTAAAGAATTAATTGAAAAGCAATACGGTTCATTTGAAAAGTTCAAAGAAGAATTTACTAATAAAGCTAAATCAGCTTTTGGTTCTGGATGAACTTGATTAAGTATTGATCCAAAAGGAAAATTACAAATTTCAAATGTACAAGGACACTTCTGCCCTATTAGTTTTAACCAAAAGCCATTATTATGCATTGATACATGAGAACATGCATATTATTTAAAATGACAAAACAGAAGACCAGAATACATTGAATCATTCTGAAATATGATCAACTGAGATTTTGTTAACAAACAATTATAATCAACTAAACCTATCTAATAATAAACAACCTCTCCAATGAGAGGTTTTATTATCTTTATAAATCTCTATATTTAATTTTTAATTAGTCTTTTTCTTAAAGATAATGTCAAACTCATTAGAAAGTTCATTATCAATTGCAAAATTAGCAATTACAAATGCAGCAATAACATTTGTTGCTGTATCTTCTGACATTACATTATTAAAATTACCTTCTCATTCGTTTGTAGCAATTAAAGCATTTACTTGTTCTTGTAATGTACTCATAAAGAATTCTTTAGGGTCTTTAGCTTTAATTGGTTTATCATCAAATTTATGGTTAAAGATTATTTGATCTAGTTGTTTTAAACATTGCATTTGGAAATTAGCAAGTGTAGAAAAATTTACATGTGAAGCCATATTATCATTAGACTTAATAAATTTCTTAAAGTCAGAAGCTAAGTATGAATATTTTTTATTAGTTAAATATAATTCAAATAGGATTTCAAATAAATCATTATCAATTTCATAATCATTTAAATAAGCTTCAAATGATTGAGCATGTAATTTATAGTATTGTGGTTGATATTCCTTTAAATAGTTAATAGTATCTACAAAACTGTTTTTATTCAAGAATCTGAAGAAGTTTTTAGTATTGCTTTTAAGAGTTAATCTAAGTTCTTCTTCTATTTTCTTATTTTGTGGATCTTCACGACTACTATAACTATCCTGAATTTTATCGATAATAACAAATGAATTAAGGAATGTTTCTATAAAATTATATGCAAAACTAAAGTTCTTTTTATCAAAATCACCATGCATTATCTTATCAAATGATTCCTTATCAAAATCACTAGATCTATATAATTGATATAACTCATAAACTCATAATATTAAAACACCATTAGATACATTAGATAATTTTGTTTTATTTTGAATTGAATCTAATAAATCACTAGCATTATCTGTAATTACTAATTCTTTTGTATTAGGGTTTTTAGTAATGGTGTCATCAAATTCTAAATCATCTATATCTTTTCAATCAACTTTTATTGATTTGATGGCATCTTCTAAACTCTTTTTATGAATTTTATCATATTCTTTTTCTGTTATTTTTTTGTTTGCTAAATCTTCTTTTAAAAGAGCTAATTTTTCACCACATTCTACTAGTGGAGTAGATAGTTGTTCTTTTCTAAAGTCTTTAATCATGTGTTCTCTTATTGTATCAACAGCTTTAGTTTTATTATTAAGTCAAGTTAATGCTCCAGTATATTTATAATCACCATCCATTATCTTATCGTAAGTGATTATAAGAGGTTCAAAATGATCACCAGTCATTTCTTTTGATAAATCTACAAATCATGAAGATAAATAAATTGAAAACGCTTCACAAAATATTGGGTTGATAAAACTTTCAAGAACTTCGCTGATTATGACATCTGCTTCTTTCATCGGAAGTTTAACAGCTAAAGTGTAAAACATAGACATTAGTAAGCTATCTACACTACTAGATTGAGATGCAAGTTCATTTTCAATCATAATACTACTTCATACATTGACATCTTGACTAATTACTATTACTGAAGATGATAATGATTGTATTAATTCTAATTTATCACATTCTAATTTTCACTCACTAGTAATTGAAACATCTTTAACATAATTTAAATAATTACATAATGTAATATATTCTAAGACTTCACCAAATTCTTTACTTATCTTACCAGAATCATTAAAAGCTTCTAGTTCTTTTCATTCATTATAGAAGTTAGGAAAAACATCTTCAATAAAACATATAGTAGATTCTAATTCTAGACTATCAAATCCTGTAGTGATATTTTCCATATTTTTTGGAAATTCACAATCACCATTAGTGTCGTTAAATAATTTGTAACAATTTTCAAAGAATTTAAAATCATATTCATCTAGTCAATATCTAAGACCTTTAGCTAATGGATCTGATGTAAAGTTTTTATCATTCTTGTGGTCAACATGGTATTTACATAATGAGTATCAATATTGAGTAACATAGTAAAAAGTATAGATATCATCAACAACATAATCTTGGAATAATTTATTAACAACACCTTTTGACTTTAATGCATTAACTACATCACTATTTTCCATTTCATACATGAAACGATATCTTTCTAAATAAGCAGAAAATACATTACAAATTAAAAATTTATTTGCAACATCTATTTTTTTTGATTTTCCTTTTATTATAAACTCCTCAAAATCATGAATAGTATATTTTGGTTTAAATAATTCTCTACTTTCGTATGTTTTAAAATATTTTTTGCAATCCATGTTATTACCCCTTTTGAAAAATTTTATATTAAATAATCAATAAATGAACTATTTTCTATATAAACCTAACTCTTGAAATAATTTATTGAAATTATTATATGTATTTTTATGCAATTGATTTGCATTTTTTAATTGAAGTAAATTCTTAGCTTTTTTAGCCTTAGTTTCTTTTTCTTTTACCTTGCAATATTTTAGTGCATCTGAATGTTCAAATAAACTTTCTATAGCCTTTCCTTCTTTACCAATTTTTATATAATTTTCTCCTAGAGTTTCTAATCTCTTTAATCATTCTTTATTTGGATCTACAGAAGGTGTACCTAAATCATTATCAGTAGTAGCCACTATTTTAAGATCAGGATACTTTTTCTTTAGATTTATATATGTAGGGTAAACTCCTTTATAACCGCTATTAAATATTGGTGTCTTTAAGAATTTAATATCTTCAGGAACTTTATAACCAAAAATTCTAGCTAGATGAGTTAATAAAATCTCATCTGATTTTCCTTCTACAATAACATTAATTCCTGTTTTAGTGCATTCATTAATTTCATAGTCAGGAATATATTTAATATAAGAAAATAATTGCAGTTCATCTTCACAATTTTTTTCTTCCATAAATTCATTTGCTTCTGTCAGTGTTCAATGTTTTTTATTACTTGTACTTCTGAATGAAATATATACATTTTCATTTTCAATATCTTCAGGTAAAAAGAATAGAGAATGAGTACATAAAATAAATCTCGCATCAGTAGCTTCTGATACTTCGTAAAATCAGTTTTTAACGTGTGTTTGCATAACAGGATGCATTCCAGTTTCTGGCTCATCAACTATTACTAATGTTTGATTATCAAGATTGGAGATATTGTTTAATATATTCAACAATACTTTAGTTCCTGTTGATAATTCATTAAAGTTTATTTTTTCATTAGTAACACGATCATAGAATTCAATTGCTACATTTAATTCTATATTTTCATTTGCATTAGATGGTTCTATTTTATTAAATATAATTTTAGTTTGGATTGGTTGAGATAAAATAGCACTTAATCAATTTGAAATTGAGTTTTGAAATTCAATATCATTAGTAAGTTTTACTATATCATTAACATCCATAAATCTAAAGCTATCTTTAATTGATGAATTAATGATGAGATTATATAAAATTTTAAAGTCAAAAAAGCTTTTAGCAGAGATTGTAAATTTGTCATTTAAATAATTTAAATCTAGATTCTTGTTAAGTACCATTTCTGTTGTACTATGAATCGCTGAAATATAATAACATTTTATCTTTTCTAATGACTTAGATAATTCATTGTTAATTCTTCTAAATTGTTCAGTATATGGTTTAACTTGTTTTCATTCTTCTTGATAATCATTATTCGACTTAATAGCTTCACTTAGTTTTTCAACAAGTTCATAATAATTATTGCTTGTATTTATGATGGGTAAAATTAATTCACTATATGCTATTGGTTTAGCATTTTCTCATTCATTAGTTATGCTTTTAATTTTTGAGTAATAGTATTGTGATATTGAGTCTAATAATTCTTCTTTAGTAAATTTATTTTGTTGCTTAAAATTACTAAATACATCAATTAATGCACTTCTTGATTTTTTATCAAATATTTTTTCATCAAGAATAAATAATTCTAATTGGTTTAGATCATATTGATTCATTGATTTATTAATAGTTAAGACAGAAGAATCACCACCGCTATTATTACAAGCAGCTACTTCCTTACTAAGTCCTTTTAAGAACATTGATTTACCTGATCCATTTTGGCCAATAATTGTAATGATTTTAGATTTGCTAAAATCAAGTTCAACTCCTAGATCATGCATCCCAACTTTATCTTTAGTTCTGATTAAATCTATTGACATATAATAATACCTTTATGGTTTTACAAACCATAAATAATTATATTACTAATGCATATGTTTAATGATAAAGAAATATAAAATGTATTCTACTATTTAAGTGGAATGTTAGTATCAGCAAAATAAATAGCTTCTGGTTTTTGTTGAGATAGTTGATTTAGATAGTTAGAATATGCTTGACTGTCCATAATGTATGAACTGATTCCATATGAATCTAATAATGCTTTTACTTGTTCTAATGTAGCAATTTGATCTTTTGTAACATTCATTACTTCAAAGAAACCATAATATTTGAAATATTCTAAAACATTTTCAAATGCATAAGGTACACCTTGTTGTTCATAGTAAGATGCTAAGTAGTAATTAAAGTGTTCGTAAGCAATATTTGATTGGTTGCAATCAATAATTAAATATGTTGCATTTTCATCTACAAAATCAGTATCATTACTTGAAGTAATTTGTTCACCTGTATTTGCAAAACATTTAGGACATACTCTGCTCTTGTCTTCTGGTAATCCAATATCAATAAATCTTATTGTTTTATTGTTACAGCATGAACATTTAGTTTTTAAAATTGCATTAGCTTTAAAAACTTGTCTAAAGATATCCTTTTTAGCTTCACGATCTAGATTTTCTCAACATGTTTCACAAATGTAATAATATCTTGCACCTGAAGATAATGCATCATTTGATTTTGATGTTTCATTAAAGATATGTAATCCACTTTCAATATCTTGCTTACAGTAGTCACAAAATTTAGTTCCACCAAATGGTTTAGCATACTTCTTATAAAATTCATTCTTAGTCATAATTTACTTCCTATCTATATATAACTTATTTAATTATAATACAGATGGACTTATTCAATAATAAGATAATTTGTAAGTAATTAATTATTACTTTCCTAAATTATGTTTTGCAATAACTTCCTTCATAAATTGTTTGTTGATTAAAAAAGTCATAAAGTGTGGGATAGTTAATGTGTTATTTACATATCCAATATTGCTACATTTAATTTTGATTGCAAACAATATATCTTTGCTTTTAATTTCATCTGACATTAATACTTTCATACTTTTACTATTTCCATCTTTTGCTTTCACTTCAATTGGACATATTTTTAAATTAAATTGCGTTAAGAAGTCTATTTCATATTTATCACTGTAATAGAATAATGGAATTGAATTTTTTGAAAAAGCATCAGCAATAATATTTTCATAAATATAACCTTTATATGTTTTCATATCTCCAGAAATAATGGCATCATATATATCTGAATCAAACATAGACATTAATAACCCAGTGTCTTGCATATATATTTTAAATGAGTTAGAGATAGCGTATCCTTCAATAGGGAATTCAATATTTGATACATTGTTACATATAGAAATAATTCCAGCATCACTCAATCATCTAATACTTGCTTCGTAATCCTTATACTTTTTACCTTTTTTAACTTGATTAAATTGAAACTTATTCTTTTCTTTAGCTAATTGACTTGGAATAGATTGAAACACCTCTCTAATCTTTTGCAATTCAGTATTGTTAACATATGCTTTTTCTTGTGTATTTAAATGCTTACCAAAATCGGATTCATATGAAGATAAAATGTTTAATTGAGTTTCTCTTACCTGATTAAAATCTCTAGTATCTAAAAATGTTTTAATGGCTTCTGGCATTCCACCAACACATATGTAATATTTAAAAATTTTATTATATGTATCCAATATAGTTTCTGGAATAGTCTTTAAATCTAATAAGAAGTTTTTAAGTTTATTAATTTCATTTTCATCATATCCATATGCTCATAAAAATTCTTCAAAATCCATAGGTTTCATATTAATAAAATATTCTGATCCAACTGGAATACTAGCATCAGATTTTTTACTATAACCAACTATACCTAATGTAGAACCAGTTGCAATAATATCAAATCTACCATCTTCACAGAATGGTTTTAAACTTGATCTTGCCTTTGCGCAATCTTGTATTTCATCAAATATAATTACTGTTTTATGTGCAACAAAATTAGCAGAAGGTAATTTTGCAGATATTAATGAAATAATGTTATTTACATCTAAATCACCTTCAAAACATTTCTTTATTTCTTGGTTTTCAAAGAAATTAATATAGACAACATTTTGATAATTAGCTTCAGCAAATTTCTTAACTATAAATGTCTTTCCGATTTGTCTTGCACCTTTTATAACTAATGCAGTTCTCTTTCTAGATAGTGATTGCTTTCAATTAAGCATTTCATTATAAACTTTTCTTTTATACATATAGCCTCTAATTCTATTTTAGTATAAAAAGTAGTAATTTAGCACCTTTTTATGGGGAGTTTTTAAATTTAGTACTTTTTTATAGGGAGTTTTACTATATGGTTAGTACCTTTTTATGGGGACTTTTTAAATTTAGTACTTTTTTATAGGGAGTTTTGCTATTAAGTTGACCCAATAAACGTTAATAACAACATCTTGATTATTTATGAGGAATTTTAACTTTCCACTAATGAGACAAAATAATAATTTAATTATTATAAATAATAATGTATAATTTTAATCGCAGTGAAATTTTCACTGCTTCAACCGCTCTTACAAGGTAATAAGTGCTTTTAAGCCACCTTCGAATAGGCGAGTCTAAGTTTAAGGAGGATTTTATGTTTGCTATTTTCCAAACAGGTGGAAAACAATATAAAGTTCAACAAGGTGAAAGTATTTACGTTGAAAAACTAGACAACAAACCAGGTGAATCAATTACATTCAATGAAATCATGATGGTTGATTCTAAAATTGGAACTCCTTATGTTCAAGGAGCGTCTGTAACAGCAAAAGTTGTTAAACATGGTAAAGGTCCTAAAATTAGAATTATTAAATTTAAGTCTAAGAAACACCATTTAAAAAGACAAGGTCACAGACAACCTTACACTCAGCTATTAATTGAATCAATTAAAGCGTAGTCTTTTATGATTAAAATTGAATTGTTTCAAAATGGTATTTTAATTCAAGGACATGCCCAAGCAGAAGATATTGGCAAAGATATCTATTGTGCAGGTGTAAGTGCAATTGCTCAAGGTGCTATTAATTGATTTAATCAAGATGATATTACTTATGAGATAAAAGATGCATACCTTAAATTAAAAATTAATAATCTAACTTCTAAGAATGTTGAATTATTAAAATTACTTGAGATTCAATTATGATCATTAGATACTATTGAGTATAGAAAATATATTCAATTTATCAAAAATAAAAAGGATATGTAATTATGGATAAATTAATCAAAATTAATCTTCAATTATTCGCATCTAAGAAAGGGGTAGGTTCTACTAAGAACGGTAGAGACTCTAATCCTAAATTCTTAGGGGCTAAATTAGCTGATGGACAAATGGCAAAAGCAGGACAAATCATTTACAGACAAAGAGGAAATAGAATTTACCCTGGTAAAAATGTTGGTCAAGGTACAGATCATACATTATTTGCAAAAACTGATGGTGTTGTAAAATACACTAAGTTTGCAGATAATAAAACTAAAGTTTCAGTTCTTGTTGAAGCTCAATCAAAATAATTGATTAGAGTTTAATGAATAGTTATAAAAACACATCTATTAAGTTAGGTGTGTTTTTATATCTAGTTGAAAGACTTTTAATTGATTACTAGATTATAATTATTGTTGTGAAAAATAAAGCTAAAAAAATTCTAGCAATATTAGGTTCAATATCATTACTAGGTATAGGATTATCTAGTTGATATAATTTTGACATAACAACATCTACAACTAAGTTAAATCAAAACTGAGAGTCATATCGCCACACATTAAAATTCAATGATAAAAATAATGCTGCTCAAATTGCTCAATCATTACAACCTGGTATATTACCATTTACAGGCTTTGAAAATAGTGTTAGACCAACACAACTTTTTGCATTAGGTTATGATAGCATATTATACGCATCAGCTAATGCAGCTAACTCAACAACTTTAAATCCTTGATTATTTAATGATAAATCAAGAGAACTGACTAAGAATGACAATACTAAATTATTCAACATTTCAACTAATTATACATATTGAAGTTCACACCACACATATGTTGGTGCTCAATTAACATTTTATGATGATACATATTCATATGATATTACTATCAATTGTGTAGATACAGAAAGCAACGATATACATAACATTGTATTAGCTAAAGATATTCATCCTAATCTTGATATGATTTGTTCAAGTGCTATTGATTTAACTTTTAACAATGAAGCTGATAAATGAAACTATACAAAAATGATATTAACTAGATCTAGAATCCAAAATGTAATTGGCAATACATTCTTCTTTACTTCAAATACAAATATTAATGATAAGAATGAACTTGTCAAAGGTGACTATATGTTTCAAATCAACAATAATTGAACAATTCGTAGTTATCCATGTGAATTACCTTTTTATAGTAGAACAACTTATCGTAGATTTGGAACTAATGTAGGTTATGCAAATGGTAAATATTATATGTTTGCTAGTGCTTACACACCTTCTAATGGTTTAAGAACTGAAATGTGAACTACTGAGGATTTATCTAATCCATGAGATTGACCAATAGTTAATCGTGGAGTTTGAGAAGTAGTTCACTTCTCCTCTGAAGCTACTGCTCTTAGAACACCTAATTGAGGATATCTAAAAATTAATAATGATGATGACTGATATTATGGCAGGATGATTAACTATGATAATGAATTCAGTTTCTATTCTAGTTTTAAAAAACCTGGAGCTTGAACTGCTGTAACAACTGCAGATCTCATCTTTGATTATGGCGATAAATCAGAAGTTAAGGATAAGGATTTTGATTTTAATATAGTTGACACAATGCTAGTTGATGATTATATGTATTTCTATGCTAAAAACTCAGTTGCTAATCAAGGACAATTCTTAGGCAATATAGTTGGTAAGTTTAATATCAAATTATACATGGATTCAATCAGACGTACAATTGGTTATAATGTCATCGATTGAAAGGGATATAACACACCAGATTGTGCTATTAGTATTTATACTTGTGCTGACCCTTATATAGTAGATCCAGGATCAGTAGAAGATTCACCAGGATTTGTACCTATTCCTTCATCTGATGGTAGTAAAATTTTTTTATTTCAAAACTATTCTACTAATGTATGAATTATTGATACTGAATTAGATTATAAATATGGGATGCTATTAGATAATTTCTACAGACCTATCAATAAACCGATTGATACTAAAAATACTAAGTGAAGAAATATAGGCAGCATGTCTATCTATCAATTTAATAAAGACTATGCAAATTTAATCACTAGTAGAACTAAAGGCATAGACTGAAGGAGTGCTGTTTATAATAACTTAAAATATCTTTACTCAAATTATCCAAGTGATATATCGATTAATAATATCACAGTCTCACAACTTGCTACTAGACCATTAATAGGTGAAATAGATTTGGAAATTACATTAAATAAAGTTTATTTTAATGGTGAAATAAGAACAGATAAAAATTGTAGTGGAAAGCTAACAATTAAAGAGTTTAAAAAGACTATTCCTACTCCAGATAATTATTCATTTAAATTAGCAAATACAATTGAAATAAAACAAGAAAATACTAATCTAATTTTCAATGTTATCAAAACAGAATTAATTGATAATAACATCATTCCATATGATGCAATAATTTCAATGAAACTAGATGTTACTCCTAATCCTCAATTTAATGCAAAAAAGAGCGCAATATACCAAGTTACATCTTCTAAATATTTCGATGATAAAGGTAATATTATTGAAACACCAAAAGATATTGTTGTAATTGCCATCTCAACTCATCCTACATCATGAAAACAAACTAGTGCAAATAATGGTATACAATTTTCAGTAAAAAAAGATTCAGAATTAACCACTTATATAGATAAGACATTAAATGATATTGATCCTTATTATTTTAATGAATTTTTGTTTAATCATAAAACACAAATATTTAATGAATTACCAGAAGGATTATTAATTGATAATTGTAGTATAAAATTCTACAAGAAAGAATCTTTACCAAAAGAAGGAAAGCTAGTACTAGGATTTATTATTGACAAAATATATGTAGATGATCATGTTGAAAATAAATCATTAGAATGTAAAGTGAGTATTGTAGATTTTAAATTGCAACCACCAAGTAATCTAAAAGATATAGATATGAAGATAGGAAATAATAAAATATTTCCAGAAAAAAATAGCGCAGCTTTTAATGCTATTCTTGATGAAGTAAAAACTGAAATACTAACTAATAATAAATATATCTTACCACCTGATACTAAAGTTAATCTATTACTAAAATCTAGAATTAAAGATGGCGCAGTTTTTATCGCTAGTATCAATCAATATTATGATCAAAATGGTTGATATGTAAATCAATACAAACCTTTCTATGTAACTACTAGTGGATATCAAGTAGATAATAATTTACCATCAAGAGAAGATGCAACAAACATAAGATATTTTAGAAAGATAGATTTAAGTATCTTTAATTGAATCTATAGTGCTGGATTTTGAGTTACTATAATTATTGTTATATTAATCCCTATCATCATAACTAGTGTTACTGTTTATGCTAAGAAAAGAAATAAATTCTAATCATTATAATAGTAATCATTTAATCTTGAAAGGTCATTAGCAGGAACTGTTTCTTGGTAATTCTTTTTCTTAATAGATAATGATTTACTTGAGAATCCAACTACACTAGCAAATCATAGTACTAAAGCTACAATAAATGTGATCATATAGCCTAGTGCTGGATTTTTAAAACTTGAATCGTGAATAACATCTAAAATGATTTTTCTTTGGTCATTAAATGTATTAACAATATCAAGCATTTTCTTTTGCAATTCATTAGCATGCTTATTTCATCATTCTAATGTCATATTTGTTACACTTCCATTATTATCTTGGATGTAGTTAAAAACTGAATCTATTTTATTAAATACAATTTTAGCTGGTTGATATAAATCGTTTTTAATTAGACTAATATAAGCACAAGCACCGAACATAACTAATATTATTAGAAAAATATTGATTGATCTCTTAATGCAATTTAATTGATATGCTTTTCGATTAGGAAAAATTGTTTGATAACAAAAATATTCAGAATATCATAAAGCAACATTACAACCAATTCTAGTTAGTAAGAAGATTACTAATATAGGAATAATTCCTTCTAAAGAAACTCTTAGTGCTATATTTAGTTGATCATTGATATTAGATAATAATTCTAATGCTTGTTTTGCTTTTTCAAATCCTTGTTCATTATTTAAGTCAACTTGGTTAAGTTTAATAACATTATTACCTAACACAATAGCTGTGATTGAAATAGTAAGAATAACTGCAAGAAAAATAAATCCAACAATAGTTGAAATTCATAATTCATATGTTCTAATTGTTTTAGGTAATTCCTTACCTATAAGCTTCTTTTCATTATTCTTAAACACAACATAATTTTATCAAATAACAGACTTCATGATTTACTAATCATTTATTTTCTTTGTATAGACTTCATAAAAATCATTTTCAAACATCTCTTCAAGTGAATCACTAGCACCGTTTATCAAGTTACCTTGTTCTTGTAAAAGCATTTGTGTAGTTCTAGCAATAAACTCTTCATCAAATGGCTTTTCTTCAACTAATTGTTTTATTGGATATTGAGTACCATTTAGAGTAATATATTCAAAAATATTGGATTGATTATATTCAATTAATTGTTGGTATTCAATATCAGTTATTAAACTACATTGCAAATTTTGAGATTGCAACACCTCTAAAATCTCAGATGCACTTTCAAAATTGTTATATTCATTAAAAACATAGATACCATGTTCAGCCATCTCATTAATAAATGAATTTTTGACATATGGATAATCACGATACATTTGGCATATTGCACTTAAAGTTTTTTCTAATTGTTCAAGTCCAAAATTTTGTACATTATCTAAAACAATGTAATACCTATTAGCTTTTGGTTTGTGTTTGAATAAATTTCTAAAACCCATCTTATATTTATTTTACTGATATTTTATATATCTAATAGCATTTCTAGGCCATCGCCAACAAAGTCACTAGCTGGTGCATCGATCACATGTGTACAAGCTTCCTTTATAATTGGATTAGCAGATTCTCTAGTAACAGATATTCCTGCATGTTTTAACATTTCTAAATCATTAAATGAATCTCCAAATGCAATAATTTCTCCATCTTTGATATTGTAAAATTTTTCTTGTAAATATTTAATAGCATTATATTTGTCTACATCTTGACAAACAAGTTCTACCGCATCATCCAATGTTTTTAAAATATTAATGCCAGGTACAATATCATAAATATCCTTTTTTAATTCTTCTAATTCAAAAGGATCTTTAATTTGAACTATTGCCTTATATACTCCTTTTACACTTTCAAGACTATCAGCTTCATATACTTTAAATACATCTTCATGTAGAGATTCATAGCGTTTTAATTCTTCAATATATTGTTTATAGTTATCACCTGATTTACTTCTTAAAAATATAATTTCATTATTAACACCATAAATAAGGATCAAATATTTATTTGGATGTTTTTCTTCCAAATAATCTCTTAGCTTAGTATCAATTAAAACTTTTGCTTGATCACTAAGCTTTTGTTCATAAATAACTTCTTTATTATCATAGTCGTAAATATGAGAACCATTAAGACCTATTACATATGATTTTTTAGGTAATTCAATTTTATAACGCTTTAATATGTCACAAACATCTGCACAATGTCTTCCAGTAGCAATTGTTACATTATATTTACCATTTGATGATGCTTTATTCAATGCATTAATTGAGTCTTCTGCAATTCTAAAATGTGTTCCTTCATGATCAATTAATGTTCCATCTAAATCTGAGATAATTCACTTAATATCCATAATAACCTCCTTTAAATAAAAAAACTAGTCAAAAGACTAGTTTCTAAACATTATTTTAATTTGTTTAAGTTTTCTAAAATTTCAGCTTTTGGTTTAAATCCCATTGTTCTAGCAACTTCTTCACCATCTTTAAAGTAAATTAATGTTGGGATAGTTTGAACGCCATATTTTGCTGCTAATTCATTTACATCATCAATGTTTACTTTTAATACATTGAATTCACCTTTAGTTTCATTTTCGATTTCAGTTACAACTGGTAATAACATTTTACAAGGTCCACATCATTCAGCAAAGAAATCTACTAATGTGATGCCTTTATTGTTATCATTAAATTCTTGTACAGATTTGATAATCATATTCATTTTCTCCTTTGTTATATTTGATTATAGCAAATTTAAAGTCTTTATTATTAATAATAAATTTCATTGATTTTATATTGTTTTTGATCATTGGCATTGTTTTAAAATAATATTATTTATTTAAGTAGTAATTAATTACTACATAAATATATGATATAATAAAACTATGAAAAACAAGATTCTAACTGGAGAAAGTGCTTTATTCATTTATCAAATTTCTGAAAGCTATCCTTTATTTAAACAAGTAGCTATGGAACATGGTACAAACGTTACTGCTTATAAAAAATATAATCGTGTTGAGATATCTACACAGACACCTGCAACACTATACGTTGGAGCTGTAGAATATGATGAAAATTATGATATTTATATTCCTGAAAGGTTATTTGTAGAATTTGAATTATTCATGATTGAAAAGAATTTAAAACCACAAATATATGCTAATTTAGAAGCGAAGGTTAATCCAGAATTAGTAAGATCCATCTACATGAAATTGAAAAATAAAAGAAGAGGTTTAAACCATTCTAGAATATTAAACTATCTATCTAGAAATTCACTTAATATTGAAAATTCAATTAACAATGAATCTATTAAACCTGAATCTATAATTAAGGAATACATTGCTTCAATCCTTTACAAATATAGCATTCCAGTAAATGAAAATAATTGTGGAAATGAAGTAGAAATATTTGCTAATAAAGAAAAAGCATATAAAGCTTTATCTAACCCTAAAAATATAATATATTTCAAAACATTAAATAATGGTGTATTAAAACCTGTATCTAGAAAAAATAAGATTAATGACTGGTTAAAATATTATGGCTCAAAACTTTACATTAATCTTAGTTTTAATTCACAATGTACAAGTGAACAAATTAAATCATTATTAAAAGAATACAAAATTCCAAAGCATCACCACAAATTAGTAAAAAATGGATATGGATCATATATTTCAAATGAAATGATATTAGCTCACAAATATTTTAACGTTATGAATAATAAGTCTGAAAATGAAATGAAAGACATTTTAGAAATAGCACTATTATACGAAAAATGTAGTTCTTTTCATTTTATAAAAAAGTGAATCCTTTACAAGTTTGAACATTATCCATGACATAAACTGGATAAAGATGGGGCATTATATTTTATTGAATGTAACAAGGATAGAGAGTTTAAATATAATGAAATTAATTGAATGGCAGCAAATAGCATCAATAACTCGTATATGAGCTATCATGATGCTAAATTAATATTTAATAAAATTACAAATAAACTATTAGCTAACTAATTAACAATAAAAGTTTACTACTGCTTTGGTATCTTTATAGTCTACTATTAATTCGTTGCAGTCACTATCACCTAAACTGTAATCTTTAATGTACTTAGCAATTTGATTTCATTGATCTAGATTCATCGGTTCAAGAAAATCAAATGTTTTTATAACTGGTATATCTTTAGCTTCTGCTGCTTCAATTTTATTTTCACTTAGATACATTCCTCATTCAGTTACATCTCATGCACCAAAAGTAACAGTAAGATTATCTATATTGATATCAATAATATAATCACTTCCATCTTCATTTAAAATAATGTCTTCTGGTTTATAAAAAATTATTCCATCAGTTGGATCATTTGAAGTTTGAGCATTAATACTATTTAGTAATTTAATAGCCTTTATTTGGCTAGGATTATTTAAATCAGATTCTAAAATACCTCTATCATATCATTTAAGTTTATCAATATTACTTATTCCTTCTAAAATACTATTAACAAATTCCATACCTTCTAATGTTGGTGCTTGATTACCTTCTCAAATACCAATAGCTAAGCAATTATTAGTTTTATCTCTTAAATTTATTTCTAATGTAACATTCATTGTTATCCCTCATTTGTAATTATTATATTACATTAAAAATTAATATGGTTGCTCATATGTTTATTTATTTAATGTAAAATAATAGTTAACATAAATGTGAGGTCATTATGGCAAATAATTCTATTGTTGATAAGTTAAAAGATAAATTAAGAGAAGGAAAAGAATTTTTAAAAGATCTTTCAAGTGATACTAAAGAATTCTTTGATGATTTTGAATTTGAAGATGTAAAAACATTTTTTAAGGATGCTTGAAATTCTGAAACTAATAGAAAGATTCTAGATACATTAAAAACACTACCTAAAAAGACATTAAAAGAATTATCTAAAGTAACTAAAAAAGCTATTGAAAAAGGACAAGAACTTTCAGTAGCTGGTTTAGGTATTATTAAAGATAAGCAAGAACAAAATAGATTAAAGAAAAAATTAAATAGTATTTCATTTAATCTAACTCTTAATCACCTAGTTTTAGAATATATTGAATCAATAAAAAATGATAATAATGAATTTATTGCTTTATCTAAAGAACAATGTTTAGAATTAGCAAATAAAACAGATGAATTTTTATATGCAGATGTAGTTGCTTATTACATTGAAACAATATATATGCCATCATTCTATGAAACTAACTGTAAACTTGTAGATGGTTCTAAACAACTTTATAAACTAATTTAATTATTTAATAATATATAAAAGATCACCTTGTTTTACTTGTTGATTTTCATATACAACACATTCGATTTCTCTGCCATTTAATTCTTTTACAACAATTGGTGAAATAGGTGAATATGCTGTTGCAAATATCTTTGGTTTAATAGTAACAATATTAGATGTTAAATCCACGCTTTCTCCTAATTGGGTTTTTGTTTTAAATGCTTTTTGATTTAATTCATTTGTTTGTAAACCTAAATACATATTAATATTTATATCTGCTACAGTAAAACTATAAATATTTTTGTTTTCAGAAATATAACCTATTGTTCCATTAGTAACAATTGCATTTACATCATAAGATTCAGGAATAATAGCTAATCCATCACCAGCATAGCCTTCATTAAACATTTGATCTGGAACTTGGCTTAATGGAATTACAACACCATCAAATGGTGCATATACATTTATTTGATCAACTCTATTTTGCGATAATCATGTTTTAGAGGCAATGTGTTGAATAGGTACGTCAACTACTTGTTCTGGTTCATTATTATTTGTTTGAGACAATCAAGTCTTTGGAGCTTTTTCAACATCAGATTCAACTTCTTCACTAGATATATTTGTATCTTCTATAGAATTATTTTCAGCTTCTTCTTGCATTTGCATGATAGATGCTTTCTTTTCTTTAATCATTTCTTCTAGTTCAGAAATTTTTGCATTTTGTTCTTTTTGAAGTTTTTTAATTTCTTGCTTATTTTGTTTGCTTTCTTCTTTTTCTTTACGTTTTAATTCTTTAACTTTTTCTTTTTCTAATCTTTTAGCTTCTTTAGCTGCTTCTTTTTGAATTCTAATATTTTCAGCTTCAAGTCTCTTTTGTTCTTCTAATGCTTGTTGTTCTTTTTCTTTTTGAAGTTTTAATTCTTGTTCTAATTTTTGTTTTTCTTCTTCAAATTCTTTTCTTTGTTTTTCAAGTTCTTCGTCATGCTTTTGTTTTAACTCTAGTTCATGTTTAAGTTGTTCTTTTTCGTCTTCAAACTTTTGCTTAATTAATTCAATTTCTTTTGCTTTAGAAGCTTCAATTTCTTTTTTATAATTTTCTAATTGATTTTCATTATCTTCATCAATAGTTTCAAACTTAATTGTTCTTGGTTTTTCTTGTTCTTCAATAGGTTTAAAATTAGGTTGATCATCTTTATGAATAACTTCAGTTGGCTTTGTTACATCTGTTAAATCGATAGATGGTTCAATTTCTTCTTTAGTAGGCTCTTCAATTACAACAGTTTCGACGTGACTGTCATTCTTTAAAGTTGGTTGTTCTTCTTTTTTAAACATACCTTTAATTTTTTTGCCTAAAGGAACCTTAATAGGATCTACATTAACAATTTCTACTTCCTCAGATATAGGTTGTTTACTATTTAATTTACGAGGTTCAACTATTTGTTCTGGTAAAATATCTAATCTACTATTTTCAAACTTTTTATATTTACGTTCTCTCTTAATATCTTTAATTTCTTTTTTTACATCACTAAAAAAGAATTTAATTGGTTCAACATAATTCTTTCTAGTTTTTTCTTCACTATTAGAAACTTTCTTTTCTTCATCAGTTACATTTTGAGTTTGAGGAATATTTTCTTGAGGACATTCTACTTGACTTGGTTCTCTATGATTAATAATTGAGTTAAGTGGACCATAATCTTCAGTATATGCACGGAATTCATCAATTACAACTACTTTTTCAGATGGTAATTGATCTTTAGGTTCTTCTTCAACATCACCATCATTAGGCTTTAGTTCATCATTTTTATTTTCACTAGATTGTGATGAATTTTTATTAACATATCAATAGCTTGCAATTACTCCTAGCACTATATTTGGAATAAAAAGTGCACAAATTATAGTAAGAGCTAAATCACCACCATATGTACCAGTTGATAGAACGAAACCATTAGATGCAAGTGAAATAATTCCAATTACCATCCCAATGAAAAGTAATTGAATTAGTATAAAAGCACCTAAAAAGATTCCAAGTCAAACTTTTCTATTCTTGTTCATTTATTCCTCATCAATAACTCTTTTATTATAAATAAAAGTTGCCTATTTTGAATATATATTGTTATGTATTAGTAAAATTTATCAAATACTTGATTAAAAAAATCTTGATTCAATACAATTATTCAATTAAGTTATTTTTAGTTACGAAGATAAAAGTTATATCATAATATGTGATCAGAGTTGATAAGTTGTTACTGATACTAATTCAAATAAGCATTGTTTTATTTGAATTAGCAATTTCATTTTCTAGATAATTTTAAAAAGCATCTAAAACATACTGTAATCAACTAAAAAAATAACTTTATTTTTACTAATTCCCATAAAATAATGTGTATGAATATACCAAAAAATATTGCAGATTATGCACATGTGTTGTGAAATGAAGTTAAGCATGCACCTAATCCAAATACTAAGTTAGAGTTGAGCCCTCCAGCTACTCTTTTAGCACAATTTAAGGAGAGGTTAACTAACAATATTTTAAACTTTCAAAAACTATATAAACCAGGTCTAATAAATGATAAAGATTTATTGATGATTTTTAGAGTACAATACAATAGATATTTTGATGAAAATAAAAAGAATTCCTATACAAAAATACTCAATAAATTTAAGCGCAAAAAAGAAGTTAAAAAAAGTGATGTAGAATTACTTTCTATTCATGAGTATATGAGGCTATTTCCAGAGTTTGAATTTGAGCTTTCAAATGATCTTTTATTTTATGTAATTGCATTGGAACTTTTAGAACAATCAAAAGATGCAGAACAAGACTTTATTTCAATGATATATGAAGATACAAAACAAGCAATGAAAAAGCCATATAAAAATCCAACTTTTGATGAAATGTTTAGTGCAAAATATTTAGAATATACAATCATTAAAGATTATAGTGAATATGGTATAGATAAATATGCTGACAAACTATATAATTTTATGTTGTTCATCAAGTAAATATATGTATTATAATAAAACTAATGAGGACTTATAAATGACAAAGAAAGATAAAATCATAGATCTTTTAAAAATAGAATCTGGATTAAAGGGAGAACTAGTAAATATAATTCTAGAAATCCCTGGAATGACACAAGTTTTAGCTGAAAAAGGGGTTTTACAAACAATAAAGAATTGTATTGATGAAAGTAATAAAGCTCATGCAGAAGTATTAAAGTTAGAACAAGAAGATGAATCTAATGAAACTAAGCCTAAAAATTAGTTATGTATTTTGTTAAAGATTATAAACATTTAAATGAACTTACAATTAGTTTAAATACAACCAATCATGCTGTAATATGAGCATGCAAAAATTTATCTACAATTAAATTTGATTTTTATCGTAAAAAAATATTTATTGAGAACAAGACTATAGCAAAAGAATTAAAACCAAAAAAGGATTATTATTTAACATCAAAATTTGTAATCATAATTAATGATGATGTCCCTTATTCTTGTAAACTAGCAAATATAGATATAACTGAAACAAGTGATATTATTAAAAATGAATTTCAAAGTGAACTACATTTACTTCCAGTTTATAATGCTTATGAAATTTGTGAAATTGTTGGATATACAATTGAACAGTTATATGCAGCACTACAATTATCAGAAGAACAATTATCTCAAACTACATTTAGAATCATAGATGTTGTTAGAGTATACGAAAATCCACAACCAATAGAAATTCTTCAGCAAATTAAATCTAATACTGATGAAGAGTCTAAAAAATTTATTGATCAAATCATTGATAAATATTCTTCAATCATTAATACATATGTTAATGATCAGCATAAAAATAATAACAATCCTAATCTAACAGGATATTTTAAAGATATTTTTATTCAAATAGTAGAAGATGTACAAGACAATAAATACATCTTAGATGCAATCGATAGTTATTTATCTTAAGCACCTTGGATAATTAAAGCTTGTAAAAATCAACTCTAAATTTAACTTGTCCATCAAATTCTAAATGATGTTTTCTTTCTGACTCAATATAAAATGGTTTTTTATTATCAAGTACTATTCTTTCGTGATTATCTTCTCAAACAAATATCAAAGATCCATCTAGAATATTAAGCACTCCATAATAGCCTTTATCAGCTTGGTGTGCTTTTCTTATTGCATCAGGGCAAGTTATATTTGTAAAGATTGGTGTTGAACTATGATAATTTCATTTCATATTTTTATTTTACATAGTTTTATTTAATATAAATAAAAATCTCAAAAGGTATAAAATTATTTAGTATGAATTATGTTCCTATATTTGACAATAATCCAAGTTTTATAGCTTTAGGAGTGGTGGTAATATGTGTTATTATCGCTTTATTAGTTATTACTATTGCTAGAAGGTGAGTAGATAAATTAAAATGATTCACTAATAAAAGAATAAACGGTATTGGATTTATATTAGGGCTTATTATCGGTTTAAGTGTTTCAGGTGCACATGGATTTAAAATCTTTAATGAGTTTTATGATATTTGTGATTTCTTGGAAAGATCAGTATGACTAGAAGCATCTTTTACTAATATGTGTGTTTCTATTATGTTTACTGGATTTTTACTTTTTATTCCGTTTAAATTGCTAACTAATCTATATCAGTTTACATTGTTTAAACATCCTAAGCAAAAGTTTATGAAGCTAATAGGATTTTATGCTGGATTTGGACTAATTGCTATTGGAGTAAGTTTGTTAATGTACCCTCTTGCACCAACATTTTTTAGTTTAGATACAACATCTCAATTTAGTTTCCATCCAACACCAGAACGTCACGGAGTATTACCAGTTAAACCTACATTATATTTAGTAGGTAATTATATGCTAATTGTTTTCTTCAAGGTTAAATCATTAAGTTTTACAAGAGCATTTATTATTTATCTTGTGATTGCTACTCTTATTGCTGCATTAATAATTTATCTTTTTATAAAAATTAATCCGCATAAATTACCTCGATTTATGAAAAAGGTTACATTGATATCTGATAAGTCAACAGACTATCTTAACATCATTACTCCTGTATTTACTTTTAATGCTATTATTACATCTCTTGAAGTACAACCTGCTGGAACAGGTTTAAGATTTGCTTTAATCTTGATTTTATACATTATATTGTTTGTAGTTATTTGAGGTGTTGATTGAATATGAGCTTTTACAACAGGAAGTATGAAATTAACTCACTTCTGTAAATATAGTTGAAAAGCTTATAAGAAAGTATTAAAACATCCATTTAATGATAATCTACTTAAAGTATTATGTGATGATAGAAGTTTTAGAGGCTTTAGAGATTTTAATGATGAACAAAGTATTTATGACATCTTTGTTACAAGCATCTTTGGAATTTTAATTGTAGCTTATCTTGGATTTAGTGCAGGACCACTATATGAAGGATGCTATTATGCACCAGGTGGTACAGGTGTATTAACACTTTCTCATCTATCAATAGAACAACATATATTCTTCTGAGTAGCTTTATATATCTTTGGTTTCTTCTTAACCTTTGTTTATGCATTTAGATATAATGATTCAGGACCATATAAAATTATTTTATCTGGCTCATTACCTTGAATTAGATGAGGTTATAATGCAGGGATGCTAAGTTACTTTAATGCATACTTTGATAAATTAGCAGTATTAAGTACTTATAACACTTATCTTGCAATTGCATGTAAACATGATCACCATTATAGAAAACTAATAAAATAAGATTAATTATTATTCATTTCTCAATTATTTATTACATCATCTATAAAATTTTCAATATTTTCTTCAAATTGTTCTTTTGTATTATTAATTTTTATAAATGAAACTACTTTTTCTTTTAGCCATTTTTCATCCGCTTTAAAAGTATAATCCTTGGCAATTAATGATAAGAAAGATATTTGCTTTTTTATATGTTCTATATCTATTTTTTCATATTTTTTTATTCTTTTTTTATTTCATTGAATAAAATTAATAATATCTTGAAAACTACTGTTAATCCTATTAATAGATTCATTTATACTAGAAGAAAAATTTTCACACTTGATTTTATTTTTTTCTAAATATTTTTTTATAGATCAGATTGAATTAATGTAATTAGTATCATATATATCTACACTACTTGGATCAATATACACTAGTGTTTTTACAAAGTTCTTAATTAAGTTGTAGTCACAAGTTTTTTGTTCAGCAATAATAGTTTTTCATATCAATAAGATAATGTTGTTTAAATTAAAATTATCAACAAGATTAATGAATAGCTCAGAAGTTGATAATTCTAAAAAATCATCAAAACTTTTATTAGAGTATAAATTTTGCATAAAATTTGGCATAATTGAATGCACATTAATCTGATTTATTTTCTTTGAATTATCAAGCATATATTCAATAAACCCTCTATAGTTAATTTTTCTTATTTTCTCTTTCAAACTTGTAGAAGTCTCTTTTAATTGATTTTGTTCTAGTACAATATAAGAAATCTTTGAATTTATTTCCAAATTATAATAAATAACATCTTTGAAGTCTTTAATCAATAAATCATCATTAATTACATGTCCTAATATTCTGTCAAAAACTTCATCATTATTTAAATCTTGTTTTAGTTTTTGCAATACATCAAATGCATTATCCTTTCTTTTGTTATAGTGAATTATGCCATCAATAATGTTACCTATAAAATTTAAATGAAAGCACCCTCTTAAAATCGCGATTGCACAAGGCGAAATATTATCTTTAAGAAGTTTTATCACAAAATCTCATAGATCATTATCATTATTTTTTAAATCATAAATATACAAACTATAATTATTATGTTTGATTAAAAATTTATCAATTAGATTGTAATATTCAAGCTTTAAATCGATACATAAATCTGACTCTCAAATTTTACATAATATTGAAGTAAACATTGGCGTTAGATCTGTAGCCTCCATTTTGTATTTTATTGAGGATAAACTATATTCTGAAATTTCAATAATAAAATTTATAAAAGTTTTATTTACCTTAATCGAATCTTTTAAATCTTTATAAACTATTCTCAATAAATCATCTGTTTCATTCTTAAACCTATCTAATTGTTCTTTAACTCCGTTAATATCAAATTTTGAAAAAGAATTATAAAGTTTTTCACTATCTCAATCATATATTTCTTCATATGAAACAATAGAGTTTCCGTCATAAGAAGTTAATGAATGATGATATTTATATTTTTTATTCTTTATTTCATCAGTTACTAATTTTAATATAGGTAAATATTCTTTGTTATCTAATAAGTTATTTGTTTTTAAAATTTGATATGAATTTAGTAGAATTATATTTTTATAGTCACTATTTATATTTTTACTTATAAAATCTAAAAAATATTTTCTATTTTTACTATTAAATAGATAATTTCCAAATTCTTCTATGAACTTTATTGGTAATGTATTGCTTAATATCCTAAGCATCTCGTTAGATCTTACATTTTGTTTTATCATCCACTCAACAATATTAATATTCAGTTTTAACTTTTCCCTCAATCAAAACAACATTTCAATATATCTATCAGTATTTAAAGAAAGCATTAAATTTTTTTTATAACATTCTGATAAAGCATTATTAATAATTTCTATAGTATTTTTAGGCAATTTTATATTAATTTTGTCAACATACAGCTCAGTATTGTATAAGGTATTTGAAAAAACATTAATAATAATATTCAAGATTAATTTCTGGTACTTATTAATAACAAAATCAGTATTATTTAAAAAGTTCATATAAAATACATTTTTAAAGTCTAATTTTTTATATCGTTTTTCTATAAATTCTAGTATTAAATAAAAATATTCTTCTGATTCTTCTATCTTGATAATTTTATTATACTTCATCAAGCCTTGAAGAAAGTTATCGTAACTATTATAGGTATTTAAAATATAATTATCAGGCACTGATAACACTTTTTTTAGAATATTAATATTGGCTGTTGCTAAATCTATAAATATATTAAATAATCTTGTGTCATAGTTTTTTTCTTTTACTATCTTATCAATCTTGTCATTGATTTGCTCATATTGTCTATGTTCAAATAATGACATAATTTCTTTTCTTAAATTATTGATTTCTGTTTGAATACATATTCCTTTTCGTGCAGCTCTAACTTGATGTGATGGATATTTTTTAATAGCAACATCTTTGATTAATGATGTTAAATTTATAAATATATTTTTAGGACATAATTTAACTTTAGGATTATAGTCTTCTAAAAACAAATAATAAATATTTGAGAAGTCGTCATTTTCATTAAATTTATCTAGTTCTTGATTAAATTTCCTAATTTTATATGAGGTTGTATTATTAAAACTAAATGGATTTTTTCTGATTATTATTAAAATATTATCTCCAACAATTTTAGATATAAGTGTCATTATATGAATCTCATCAAAATTACTACCATATCAAAATATTAATTTCGGTGATTTTCTAATTTGTTTTTCATTTTGAAAAAATTTTCTAGTTTTTTTGAAAAATGTTTGGTAGTATTCACTGTATCCATGAAGGTTATAAATGTATTTATTATTATCAAGTGTATGTAACTCTATTAATTTTTTATGAGATTTATTAGATTCATTTATGTTTTTAAGATTATAAACATCTTTTATATCAAAATAGTTCTTTATAGTATCACAATGATTTGTTGTCAAAAAGGTTATATATGGATCTCAATAATCACTGTCCTGTCTTGAACAAGAATTTAATAGTCTGATAGACTCAACAAATTCATTGAACTCATTAGGAAAATTGTCTATATATTTCTCACATTTATCATTTACATTTTTCAATTTATTCTCATAATCTTTCATAAGCGTCACATAATCAATAAATCTTATATCTTGTATAAAACAAAAATCTTTTTTAAGAAAATCAGATCAATTTTTTAATATTTTTTTATTTTTGACATTAGAAAAAGCATAATTTAGAAAACCTGAACCAATCATAAAAAATACTTCTAATTGATTAAAATTCTTTTCTACAAATGATTTAATATACTTGTATACCTTATTGTTGTTTTTTTCTAATTCATTTAATACTTGATCTTTGTTAGGGTTATCACAAAAAACTTCATCAACAAGTTTATGTAGTTCTACTTTATTTATTTGTTTTTCTTTTTTTAATTTAAATAGAAAATCTTTAAATTCTATTTCATCAAACTTTTTATTCATAACTAATATTATAGTTAGTAATTAATTATTTTTTTAAATTTAACCCTATTAAACACAAACAATATTCTGAATTATATCTGCATTAATATAAAATAAACTTATGGAAAAAATTAAAATTAAAAAAGAAATATTTGATGAAGTTTTAAATGAAGATGTTTTAAATGCATTTCATAATGATATAAATTCTAAAAATTATTCATTAGATGATAATAATAAGTTAATACAATCATTTTTAGAAAATCAAACAGCCAAATTAGTTAATAATTTACTAAGTTCGAAGTTTTATGACCAAGTTATCAACTATATATGTGATTTTAAAAAACTTATAGATAATATTAAAAATTTCGATTATAAAAATTGCCAGTTATGTAATAAAAAAATTATCCATAATATTCAAGATTATTGGAAAATATGTGGATCTATGGAAAGTTTCAATAAATTCTTTTGTAATTGTAAACAACCACGTCCAGAATACAATAAAGACATATATTACACTAACCTTAACATTTTATTGTTCAATTGAATGAGCTCAATTGGATACTGAGAAAGAGAGTTATATGAAATAATAAATTTATTTTTAGATTTGCAAAATAATAAAACAAAAAAAGTATTAGATAAAACTAAATTAAACTATAAATTACACTCATTATTTATAAATGAATATAAGTCAATAGAAAATGTAAAATTTCAATTGTACTTAATGAATTTCAATAATATAATTGATGAAAAAATGTTAAGTGACTCTTTTATTGAGTCTCAAAGAGCAAACATAACTGATGTTCAAAATAATATCGAAAGGTTTAGAAAAGTTTTAAAAAAAGTATTGAAACTTGACGGCATTAAATATGATGAAAAAATATTTCATGAAATTGGAATAATTTCATTTAATGTTACAAATTTAAATGATGAATGAATAACAAAGCAAAGAAATAATATTATTCATAATTTCATTACGTCTACAAATGGTAATTACTATGTTAAAAATTTAGCCTCAGAACAAATGTATTTAAAACTTTCAATATTATTTCATTATGAAAATATTTATTTTCTTTATTGTATCTTATATATTTTTAAACTTTTAGAATAACCAAAATCTTAAGATTAAATAACTATGATTTATTTTTATATTTAAACAAAAAACAAAATGAAAATATTCTTCATAAATTATATAACATATATAATTATATATGTTTGTATGGAGGAAATATGTCACGCACTAATGAAAAGCAAGTTCAACAAAAGCAAGAATTATTTAATAAGATTTGAAAAATTGCTGATGAATTAAGAGGTAAGGTAGACGGATGAGATTTTAAAAATTATGTTCTTGGACTTCTTTTTTATAGATATATCTCTGAAGACTTCTCAGCATATATAGAAGAAGATGAAATTAAACATGATCAAAATTTCAAGTACGAACATTTAAGCGATAGCCAAATAAGTAAAGATATTATAGATGAATTAATAAAAGAAAAAGGATATTTTATTTATCCTTCACAATTATTCAAAAATGTACTTAAGAATTACAATGAAGAAACATTTAACGAAGATTTATCAAATGCATTTAAAGCAATTGAATCTAGTTCATATGGTAAACCGTCAGAAAACAACGTTAGAGGACTATTTAATGATATTGACTTGAATAGTCCAAAACTTGGAAAAACTGTTATCGATAGAAATAAAAGGATTAAAAGAGTTCTAGATGTTATTAATAATTTAGCATTAGGTGACATAAAAGACAGCTCAATTGATATTTTTGGTGATGCCTATGAATATTTAATGGGAATGTACGCTTCACAGGCTGGTAGATCAGGTGGTGAGTATTTTACACCACAGTGTGTTAGTGAACTATTAGTAAAACTTGCTATTGGTAATAAGAAAACAATTAATAAAATTTATGATCCTACATGTGGTTCTGGATCTTTACTATTAAAAGCTACTAAAGTATTAAATGGAATAGAAGTTGAGGAGGGCTTCTTTGGACAAGAAGATAACTTAACAACATATAACTTATGTAGAATAAATATGTTTCTACACGGAATTAATTATTCTAAATTTAATATTGCACATGATGATACATTATTAAGACCACAGCATGATAGTAAAAAACCTTTTGACATTATTGTATCAAATCCTCCATATTCTATCGAATGAGAGGGATGTAGCAATCCTACACTAATTAATGATGAGAGATATAGAGGACCTGGAGTTTTAGCGCCAAAATCCTATTCTGACTATGCATTTATATTGCATATGCTACATTATCTTTCTTCTTCAGGTAGAGCAGCCATTGTTTGTTTTCCAGGTATTTTTTATAGAAAAGGGGCAGAGTTAAAAATCCGTCAATATCTTGTAGATAATAACTATATAGATTGTTTAATTCAACTTCCTCCAAACTTATTCTATGGTACAAATATTTCAGTGACTATAATGATCTTATCTAAGTCAAAGAAAGATAATTCAATACTATTCATAGATGCATCTAATTTATATGAAAAAATTACAAATTCTAATATTTTAACTGAGAACAATATTGATTCTATTGTATCTACTTATAATGCAAGAATAAATGTTGATAATCTAGCAATATTAGTTGAATATTCAAAAATAATTGAAAACAATTATGATCTAACAGTTTCAACATATATAAAGAAAAAAGAAGATGATGAAACACTAGATATTGAATCTATTAATAATGAAATCGTTAAAAATATTAATGAAATAAATAGACTTCAAAAATCAATAAACTCTTCAATATATGAAATAAATGAAATAATTAAAAAACGGAAGGGTAGTGAAAAATAGTAATATGAAATTAATCGATATATGTTCTATAAGAAGAGGTGCATCACCGAGACCTATTTCTAAATATGAAACACAATTTCCTACTCTTAATAAATGAGCAAAAATTTCAGATTTGGAAAATTATGAAGTTTCAGAAACTAAAAATTTCTTAAATATAAGTGATAAAGAGTGAAATAAATTAATGATATGCAACAAGGGAGAGTTACTCCTAACATGTTGTGGATCTCCAGGAATTCCTTTTATAAATAATGTTGCAAACTGTGGGTATCATGATGGATTTATTAAATTAGTGCCAAATGAAAAGATAATATTAAAGGAATATTTGTTTTGATATCTAATTGCATCTCATACAAAAATAATAAGTAAAGCTAAGGGGCCAGTATTTAAAAATTTAAATATAGATATAGTATCTAATTTAGATATTTTTGTACCATCATTATCAGAACAAAAGAATATTATAAAAATTATAAAACAATATCATAATGATACAAATTTATGCATAGAGAATAGTGAAAATGTAATACAAAATCTAATCAAAAAGAAAAATCATTATGAAAAACTTGCTTTAAGCTATAAAAACAATTATGAAAAAGTAAAGCTTGTAGATTATTGCTATTTAAATAGGTATAATCAAATTTCTGCAAGTACATTAGAGTCTCTAAATTCAAATGAAGGAGATGTAGCTTTATTGCCTAGTTCTAAAAATTTTGGATGATATACCAAATCAGAATATGTTAAAAATATGGTTTGTAATGGTACAGTTATTACACTTGGGCGCGCAAGATATTCAAATATAAAATATTGATCAGGTTCTTTTATTAGTTCAAATAATATAATTATTGAATCGAAAAATCCTAATGAATTACACCCAAAATACTTATATTATTTACTGAAATTTTTAGAAAAAGATATTTATACTCCTTCTGCTACATATCCAAAGTTTGATTTAAAAAAATTCAAAAATATATACGTTTGAATACCAAAAATTGAAGAACAGAAAAAAATTGCTGAGCACTTAGATAACCTTAATGCAAGTATTGAAGAAATAAAAAAGACGATTCAATATAATTGTTCACTACAAAATAAACAAATAGTTTATTATTTAAGTAAAATTTTTAATATTGGGAGTGAATAAATGATTAAAACTAAGAATATATTAGAAACACAAAAGGATACAGTAGCTCTTGAATATTTAAAATCTCCTAACTTAAATGCTAATTATCAATCTGAAGCTGATTTAGAAAATGAATTTATTAAACAATTAATAAGTCAAGGCTATGAATTCAAAAAAATAAATAATAGTGAAGAGTTAGAGTCTAATTTAAAAGTTCAAATAGAAAAACTCAACAATGTTTCATTTAGTACCTCTGAATGAACTAGATTTTTGGATAAATACCTTTTACCAGACAATCAGAATCACCTATACAAAACTATTAAAATTCACAAAGATTATATTTATTCATTTCAATTCGATAATGGTGATTTTAAAAATATAAAAATAATTGATAAAAAAAATATTCATAATAATTATTTACAAGTAATCAATCAATTTTTAACAAAAGATGATGAAGAAAATGATAACAGATATGATGTAACTATTTTAATAAATGGATTACCACTAGTTCATGTTGAGTTGAAAAGGAGATCTCAATCTCTTGAACTTGCATTTAATCAATGCAATAGGTATAAACTTACTTCAATGTCTAAACTATATGAGTATGTCCAAATATTTGTAATTTCAAACGGAACTGCAACAAGATATTTTGCTAACCCCACTACTAAAAATCTTTATAGTAAAAAGGATGTCGATAGTTTTAGAATGACTCAAAGTTGAGCTGATGCTAAAAATAATAGAATAGAGGACTTAGTAGATTTTACAAAGTATTTTTTTGCTAAACATACTATATTAAATATTTTGACTAAGTATTGTATTTTAAATGTAGATAATAAATTAATGATTATGAGACCTTATCAAATTGCTGCTACTGAACGTATAATTAACCAAATAATTATCTCAAATAATTATAAAGATAGACTTGCTAGCACTGAATCTGGTGGTTATATTTGACATTCTACTGGTTCAGGAAAAACATTAACTTCTTTTAAGACAGCTCAAATAGCAAGAGACTTAGATTTTGTAGATAAAATATTATTTGTAGTTGATAGACAAGATCTAGATTATCAAACAATGAGAGAATTTAATTCTTTTCAAGAAGGATCGGCAAACTCAAACTCATCAACTAAAATATTAACTCAACAAATAGAATCTGATTTAGATGACAGTAAAGTGATAGTTACTACAATTCAAAAATTGAGTAATTTCATAAAACAAAACCCTAAACATGAAGTGTATAAAAAACATGTTGTATTAATATTTGATGAATGCCATAGATCTCAATTTGGCGATATGCACCAAGATATTATCAAAAACTTTAAGAAGTACAATATCTTTGGCTTCACTGGAACTCCAATATTTGCTCAAAATGCAACTAAAGTTGAATCAACTTCTAAAATTATAAAAAATATAAATAGAGGTAGCTTTCAAACTAAAAGTAATACATTTAAAACAACAGAACAGCTATTCGGAGAAAGGTTACATTCATATACTTTATTTGATGCGATTAACGATGGTAATGTATTAAAGTTTAATTATAGCGAATTTAAAACATTTGATTCAAAAGAAAATATAAAAGATAAGGATGTATATGATATTGCCAGAGAAGAGGTTTTTTATTCAAACAAAAGGATAAAAAATATTGTAACCAATATTTTAGATAACTATGATTCTAAAACATTTAGAAATGGTATAGATTCATATGACTTAAATATAACTATTGATGTAGAAAAAACTATCAAAGCTAAAAATAAGGATAAGAACAGTAGAGAGATAAAAGTTAAACAGAGAATAAATGGGTTTAATGCTATGCTAGCAACTCAAGATGTAAAACTAGCAAAAATGTATTATTCAGAATTTCAAAAGCAAATTAAAGAAAGAAATATGAATTTTAGAATTGCAACAATATATTCATATGAGCCTAATGAATCATATGAATCAGATTATATGGGCTATTTAGAAGAGGATAATGAATCAACTGATAAATTGGATAAATCATCTAAAGAATTTTTAAGTGAAGCTATTAAGGATTATAACAAAATGTTTGGTACATCATATGATATTTCCGGTGAGTCATTTAAGAATTATTACAAAGATATTTCTCAAAGAGTAAAAAATAGAGAATTAGAACTTTTGATAGTTGTAAATATGTTTTTAACTGGATTTGATGCACCATGTTTAAACACACTATATGTAGATAAAAATTTGAGAATGCATGGATTGATTCAAGCATTTTCAAGAACTAATAGAATTATCAATAAACTTAAAACGCACGGTAATATAGTTTCGTATAGACCCCTTAAAGATAAACTAGATGATGCAATCGCTATCTTTTCTAATAATCAAGCTAGAGGTGTCATCTTAATGAAAACCTATCTTGAATATATGAATGGTTATTATGATCATAATAAAATTTACATAAAGGGATATATTGATTTAGTTAAAGAATTAAAAAAACAATATGATTTAAACTCTTTATCATCTATAGCTTCAGAACATAAGAAAAAAGACTTCATTAAATTATTCGGAACAATTTTACAACAAAGACAAATATTATTGACTTTTGATGATTTTACTAATAATGATTTGTTGGAACCTAGAGAAATTCAAGACTATTGTAGTTATTATCAAGATTTCTATGATAATTTAAAGGATGCAACTAAGAAGGATAAAGAGAGAATATTAGATGATCTTAATTACAATGTTGAACTTTTAATGAATTATGATGTAGGAATAGATTATATCCTAACTTTAATTCAAAAGTATAAAGAGTCATTATTTGCAGACAAAGAATTATTATCAAATATTATTTCATTAATAAATTCTTCTTCTACCTTAAGATCTAAAAAGGAATTAATCCTTTTATTTATTGAGTCTCAAAAAAGTAGAAGTATAGATAAAGATATTAGTATACTTAATGCTTTTAGTGAGTTCCAATCTGAGAAAAAATATTTTGATATAAAACAAATTATAGACAAATTTGATTTATTTGAAGATAAAACAATTAAATATGTTAATAAATGCTTTAAAAATGGTGGTTATTTAAACGATGATGGTACAGAGTTTATAGAATTGTTTAGTAATTTACCTTCTAGGTTTGATATAGAAAAGAGACAAATGATTTTAGATGATGTTAGAAAAGAGTTGATAACATATTTTGATAAATATAAATTCTAGGAATCATAATTTTGATAATATAACTATTAGTATTTTAATCAAGATATAGAAGCTTTACGTTCTTTTCCATTAATTAATCTTTTAATATTTTCGTGGTGTTTTGAAATGATTATTACTGATCCAATTAAACAAATAACAAATACTAAGATGATTGATAAATAATTATATCCATTAACTAAATTCAATGTTTGAATTGGTTCATTAGTCATATACATTCAATTGATTCCAGGAACTAGCATAAATATAAATGTACTAGCAGAACCAATCATACTTGCTAAGCTAACATATTTCTTTCAAAATAAAATAACTAAGAATACTAATCCAGAAACTAATGCTAAGAACGGACTAATTGCTAATATCATTCCGCCAAAACAACTTACTCCTTTACCACCTTTAAATTTAAATCAAACAGGATAACAATGACCTAAAATAGCAAAAATTGAAGTTAAATAAACTAAACTAAATTCATTAAAATTGCCATCTATTCTAAGTCCACTATCTTTAAAACAATATCTTGATATTAATCAGATTATCATAGTTGGAACATAACTTTTTAATACATCAAGCACTAAAACAAGAACACCCATTTTCTTGCCAAGTACTCTACTTGTATTTGTAGCTCCAGCATTTTTCGAAGCAAACTCTCTGACATCTTTATCAAATATCTTTTTACCAAGAATAACAGATCATAAAACACTACCGGATAAATATCCGATAATAGGTCCTATTAATGTAACAATTATTAGAGCAATTGTATGGTTCATAATTATTTAGTACCAAAGATTCTATCTCCAGCATCACCTAATCCTGGAACAATATAACCATCTTCATTTAATTTTTCATCTAAGCAAGCTAAATAAACATCTACATCTGGATGAGTTTCTTGTAAATGTTTTAAACCTTCTGGTGCTCCTAAAATTCCAATATATGTAATTGATTTAGGTTTATAAGTTTTAATAATTTCAATAGCTTTAGCACATGAATGTCCAGTTGCTAACATTGGATCTAAAATTAAAACATCTGATTCAGAAATTGTTTTAGGCATTTTAGAGTAATATTCAACTGGTGTTAAACTTTCTTCATCTCTATATAACCCAATATGTCCAATTGATGCTGTTGGAATTAAAGCTTTGATTGGGTCTACCATTCCAAGCCCAGCTCTTAAAATAGGAACTAAACAAATTTTATTTTCTAATTTAAATCCTGTTGTTTTACAAATAGGAGTTTCAATATCTCTTGGTCTAACTTTCATACCCTTAGTAGCTTCATAAGCTAATAATGTAGTTAGTTCTTGTAAATTCGTTCTAAATACCGTAGAAACTGTTTCTACTTTTCTCATTCTTGTCAATTTATCTTTAATTAATGGGTGATCTACAACTTTGTACATAGTATGCCTCCTAGCTATTACTATTTTAATCTATTATATATAAATATATAATATTTTTTAATTTATTATTTTATGATGAGAAAAATATTACATTTTCTAAAACTTTAATTCATACTTATGACAGCAAATTTAAAATATATGTTTATATATCAAAGATATATAAAATATTTCATTTGACCTAACTTTTATTAAATATCTATCTTTATTTACATTTATATATAATTTATGTTGCAAGTCTTGGATATATTATATATAATATATGTATTATTTTAGGAGGTTTACTATGTCAACAGGAGCTATCGTAGGATTAGCAGTTGGTATTCCATTAGCATTATTGGTTGGTGCAATTATTGGTTATTATGTTGCAACACATCTATTTAAAAAACAAATGAAAAAGAACCCACCAATCACAAAAGATACTATTAGAATGATTTATCGTCAAGTAGGTAGATCACCAAGTGAAAAACAAGTTAACGAAATCTTTAATAAAGTTAGCAAAAGTTAATAATGATTAAATTCATAAAATCTGCAAGCAAACCTTCAGAGTACATTATTGATGACAAACCAGAAATTTGTATGATAGGTCGTTCAAATGTCGGAAAGTCATCACTTATCAATGCTTTATCAAACTCAAAGATAGCTAAGACATCAAGTACTCCAGGTAGAACGCAATTAGTTAACTTCTTTGATTTTGGAATTTGCCGTTTAGTTGATTTACCAGGTTATGGTTTTGCAAAACTTCCTAAACCTAAACAAGAAGAAATAATGAAGTTAACTGAAAAATATTTCAATAGTTCAAAAAATCTAAAAACTATTGTGCATATTGTGGACGCAAATGTTATCACTGACTTAGATTTAGAAATGAGCTTATACTTTAGAAGCTTAAAAAAGAAAAATTATATTTTGGTACTAAATAAAGTAGACAAAGAAAAAATGTATAGATACCAAAACAACTTACCTGCAACAAGAAAATTTTTACAATTAGATGAACAAACACCTATTGTGCTTGTTAGTGCAAGTAAGAACATTAATATTAGAGAATTAAATAATATTATGATTGATACTGTTAAATAAAATGAATGGAGTTTATTTTGAAAAAGGAATTAGATAAAATTTACAATTCTAAAAAAGTAGAAGATGGAAAATACCAAACTTGATTAGATAATGGATATTTCAAACCAAGATCCACTGGAACTCCTTTTTCAATTGTAATTCCTCCTCCAAATGTAACTGGTGTATTACACTTAGGTCATGCACTTGATGTTTCTATTCAAGATGTAATGATTAGATATAAAAAATTAAATGGATTCAAAGCATTATGAATTCCTGGTACAGATCATGCTGGAATTGCTACTCAAACTAAATTCGAAGCTTGATTAAAAAAAGAAGGTAAACCTGGTCGTAAAGAATTAGGAAGAACTGAATTTTTAAAACAACTTATGGTTTGAAAAGATGTTCAATCAAATACCATTCACGAACAATGAAAAAAAATGGGATTATGTCTTGACTATAGTACTGAAAAGTTTACTATGGATAAAGATATCAATGAAACTGTTAATAAAGTTTTTGTTGAACTATACAATAACAAACTTATTTATCGTGGTAAAAAACTAATTAATTGAGATGTAAAATTACAAACTGCAATTAGTGATATTGAAGTAATTCGTAAAGAAGTTAAAACTAAACTTTACTACATTAAGTATTACACAGATAGTAAGTTTAAAAAATTCATTACAGTAGCTACAACAAGACCAGAAACAATGTTTGGTGATGTTTGTATTTTTGTTCACCCAGATGATAAAAGATATAAAAAGATAATTGATAAACATGTATACAATCCTGCTAATGGAGAATGAATACCAGTTTTAACAGATAAATATATTGATATGGAATTTGGTACTGGTGTTATGAAATGTACTCCAGCTCATGACTTCAATGACTATGCATTAGCTCAAAAACATAAACTTGAAAAAATCAATGTAATGAATGCTGACGGTACTATGAATGAAGTAGCTAAAGAATTTAAAGGATTAGATAGATTAGTTTGTCGTGAAAAGTTTGTAGAAAAATTAATTAAAGACGGTTTCATTGATCATATTGACGATAACTATGTTAGTCAAATTGGTTTCAGTGAAAGAACTGATGAAATTGTAGAACCTTATATTTCAAACCAATGATTTGTAAAAATGAAACCTTTAGCTAAAAAAGTAATTGCTAACCAAAATGCAAAACGTCAAAATTTAACTACTACTTTCTTACCTAAGCGTTTTGATAAAGCATTAAACACTTGATTGACTAACATTGAAGATTGATGTATTTCACGTCAATTATGATGAGGTCATCAATTACCAATTTGATATAACAATAAAACTGGTGAAATCTACTGTAATACAAAAGCTCCTGATGATGCTAAAAATTGAACCAGAGATGAAGATGTATTAGATACATGATTTTCATCTGGTTTATGACCACTTGTATGTTTAAATTGACCAAAGAAAAACAAGATGTTTGAAACCTACTTCCCAACTTCTGTTTTAGTAACTGGTTATGACATTCTAACATTCTGAGTTTCAAGAATGATGATGTTATCGACATACTTTACTGATAAAACACCATTTCATCAAGTTTATATTCATGGATTAATTAGAGATGCTCAAGGTAGAAAAATGTCTAAATCTCTTGGTAATGGTGTTGATCCAATGGATATCATTGATGAATATGGAGCAGACACACTTAGACTTTTCTTGACTAGTTCATCAACCATTGGTGAAGATTTAAGATATGTACCTGAAAAACTAAAAGCTAACTGAGGTTTCTTAAATAAACTATGAAATTCAGCTAGATACATTCTTGGTAACATCGAACAAAACACTACAGTTCCAAAATTAAAAATAACTAATAAATCATCAGAAATTTGTATTTGAATTTTAAACAAATTCAATACCACATTAGAACAAATTAATAAAACAATGGATGAATATAATTTTGTTATTTCAACTAGATACTTAATGGATTTTGTTTACAATGATTTTTGTGGTACGTTTATTGAACTTAGCAAGGTATTAATCAATAACAAACAATATCGTAATGAAATTATTGCAACTACATTATTAATCTTAAAAAATATCTTAATTATTCTTCACCCACAATGTCCTTTCATCACTGAAGAAATTTACCAAATGATGCCAAATAGTAAAGAATCAATTATGAAAGAAGTTTGACCTACTAAAATAGATAACTTACCACAAGAAACTGATGTTGATACTTTAGCTGAAATTATTAACATCATTAGAAGAATTAGAATTAACAACAATATTCCGAATAGTACATTACTACCAATTAATATTCTAGTAAAAAATGATCACAAGAAAATGGAAAGTTCTATGAAGTTCTTTAATATCTTCTTAAAGATAGTTAATGCTGAAATTAAAAATGTTTCTGCTATCTCACTAGTTGGTAATAAGATTACTGAAATTGGATCAAACTTCACAATTGAAATCCCATTTGAAAAAGATGATGAAAAAGAAATTGAAAAAATAGAACTACTTATAGAAAAATTAAATGCTGAAGTTAAGCGTTCAGAAGGTATATTATCTAATGCTAACTTTGTTTCAAAAGCACCTAAATCAAAAGTAGATGAAGAAAAAGCTAAATTAGAAAAATATAAGAATCAATTACAATCAGCAATTGAATCTTTAAACAATCTAAAGAAATAAAAAAAACAATTTTGTTATTAATAAATTAATAAAAATAAGAAAAAGAGTATAATTTTATTGTTATAAATTATGCTATCTTGAATAAAAAATTCATTTTAGTTGTTTGGTTAACACACCATTTTATCATATTTTCAAGAGACAAAAAATATCACATAAAAAATAAAAATTTTTATTTAAAATTTTCATTATAATTATTTCATTATGAAAACAAAAATTATTGTAGTAACAGGTGGGGTTTACTCATCATTAGGAAAAGGGATTGTAGCTAGTAGTATTGGTTGTATTTTAAAACACGGTAACTTCAAAATTGCTATGTTAAAACTAGACCCATATCTAAATACAGATCCTGGTTTATTAAATCCACTTCAACATGGGGAAGTTTTTATTACTGAAGATGGACAAAAAACAGACTTAGACTTAGGACATTATGAAAGATTTACTGGACTAAATTTAACTAAGGCAGCAACACAAACTGGTGGAAAGTTGTATACTGAAATTTTGAATGATGAAAAATTAGGCAAGTATAATGGTGCAACAATTCAAATCATTCCGCATCTAACTAATAAAATCATGGAAAAAATTGATTATGCAATTAAATCAAACAATAATCCTGATTTCTTAATCATCGAAATTGGTGGTACTGCTGGAGATATTGAATCATTAGCATTTATGGAAGCTGTGAGATTATATAATGTAAATCATAAAAACGTTATGTTTGTACACTGTTCTCCATTATTCCAATTATCAGCAAATGATGAAATAAAAACTAAGCCAACACAACATTCAGTAAAAACAATTAGAAACTTAGGTATCAATCCTAATATGCTTATCTTAAGATTTAAAGAACTTATCGGTACTCATGATAAAGAAAAATTATCATGAACATGTGACGTTCCTCAAGAAAATATCTTTGTTTCAAAAGATTGTAAATATTTATATGAAGTACCTAAAATTTTATTTGAACAAGGTATTCATAAATCAATCCTTAAATTCTTTGGTATTAAGAATTCAAAATTTGATATGAGTAACTGAAATAAATTCTTATCAAGTATTTATGCTAAAAGAACTAAGCAAGTACATGTTTGCATTTGTGGTAAATACACTGAACTTAATGACTCATATTTAAGTTTAATTGAATCGTTAAAAATTGCATGTTATAAAAATGGAGTTGATCTTAAATTAGATTTAGTAAGTTCTAAAGATTTAACTAATGCTACATATAAGAAATTGTTATCTAAATATGATGGTTTTATTGTTCCAGATGGTGAATATAATAAAAAAGATTCTGAATCTCTTCAATGAGTTGTTAAGTACTGCCAAGAAAACAAAAAACCTTATTTTGGAATTAAGTTAGGAATGAGAGTAATGATTGATTACTTTGCAAACCTTGATAACGTAGAAACTAAAGGATTATACGAAAAGATAAATGATGATAGCCAATTCTTAGGATTACAACCAATTACACTAGATCCAAAATCAAGACTTAATGCTATCTATAAATCAATTGCTATCGAAGAAAGACATTGAAACAACTGAATAGTCAACCCAGAAATAATTGAACAAGTTAAATCGATCAAACCTGTAGCTTTCTCAAAAGAAAATGAAATAGAAGCAATTGAATGTATTGGCAAAGAAAAATTCTTTATTGGTGTTTTATATCACCCAGAATATATATCTAAACCAAATAACCCTCATCCATTATTTAATGAATTTATTAAATCAATGTTATAGTATAGAAATTAAAAGATAGAGCGAATCTATCTTTTATTTTTTAGTCTACAAGTTGTTCGCTATTTTTTATATCATATCATTGTTCTAAATTAGAAACATTAGCTCATAGATAATTTTCAATTTTATTTAATATCTTAGAATCTAATGATGATTCATAACATCTAAAAGTAACACTTAATTTGAAATTAGGAGTTAATGATTTATAAAGTGAAATCATTTTTTCTATTTCAAGCATAATTGTTACCATCATGCTTGCCTTTTTTATAAATACAATTTGTTCCATATTTGCATTTAAGTAATCTAATCTAATAGTTTCATTATTCATATCAACAACTAAGTCATACACAAATTCTTTTTGTGTTCTTATCTTGTCTAACAAATCTAAACATTCATTAGCAATAACATTTTGATCTTTTCTGTCATAACAAGACTCACAAACATAGAAAGGAACACCGATGTTATCTAATTGAATTTCAACTAAATTCTTAGTTTGATTACAATACAAGCATTTTTCTGGAATTAATTTATCTTTATTCATAGTACTTATATTATATATAACTTCTCGAATAGGTTATAATCTAATTGATTATTAAGGATAAAAATGTCAGATAATAAAAAACCAAGAATTAAAGGAAATGATAAGTTTAAAGAACTATTAATTTACTATGTCTATAAACATAAAGCTAATTGATTTAAAATTCAAAAAGCAATTGAAGATGTAGAACCAGTTGAAGAAGAATTAACAGAAGATATCTTTGAATCATTAGAAATGGATGATTTTATTTCAATTAATGAATTAACATATCCTAATAATTTTAAAGTTGTACCATTACCACCTCTATGTACATTTATTTGAGGAGATAAAACATTATTACTAAACCCAAGTAACATTACTTCACTATGAGGTGATTTTGATGTTAATGATATGGTTAATCTTGAATTACCATTAGATAAAATATATGCAGTAATTGGTTCTAATAACAATATCGATAGAATCAAGAAAATACTTAAGCGTGGCTATAAACTAATACTTGTTGCAAACCAAGATCATGATTTCTTAATAATAAATGAATTAATTAAGGATTATAGAGGACAAGTATTATTCATTAGTGAAGTTCCAGCTAATATGTTAGATGCTCAATTATCAGATATGCAAACAAATGAAAGATTGCTATTTACAGTTGGAAATGACCAATTATCTCTTGATAACCAAATTGAATCATTTAAAAACGTTTTATTCTTTATTCCTCAAACTCCAGAAAAAACAATTATCACAGCTGATATAAATAGATTCACAGCTGAAGAAGTTACTATTTACAATTTAACTCAATATAAAAAGAGAGTTAACTAATAATTATAATTTTCAACTAATACTTTTTCTTGTAACTTTACAAGGTTTTGATATTTGATAAATTTAACACGATAAATTTTATTGTTGTAGCAAATAAACTTAAATTGTGAAGTATTAATTTTATTTTTTGCAGCTTGTTCTTTTGTTAAATATAATGTTCTTCTAATGATTTGAGATTTATATTTTTTAACCAATTTACTATCGCAATAAACAAAATAATTTTTAATTGATGAAAAGAAGTCTTTGATTGATCTATTAATTTGTTTTGAATTAGGTATGACATAATTTCCTACTCAAATCAAGATAATAACTATCATCAATGCAATAAAGGCACATTCATATTGAATATCAGTTGAAGCAGCTAGTGTTTTTTCACCAGCTAATTGAGCATATATTCTTGTTGTTAATGTTTGACCAGGCATCATTAATCCAATACCAGAAACAGAAGTTAAACCAGCTGTTAAATACAATGGTGCAGTCTCAGCCATGATTCTACCAATTGCTAATACAACTGATGACATCATTGAACGATATGCATGCTTAATTACTACTTTTCAAATAGTTTCTCACTTAGTACAACCAAGAGCATAAGCATTCATTCTAATGATTACTGGAACAGATTCTAATGCTTGTTGAAGTGTTCTAATTAAAGAAGGTAAGATAACGATTGAGATTGTTAAAGAACCAGCTAATAAACTACGTCCCATAGTTCCATTCATACTTAAACCAAACATTTCAATAAATACTGCTAAACCAAACATCCCAAATATAATTGAAGGACTTGATCCTAAACAATCAACAAAATACAGAATAGTTTGTCTTGCTTTTTTATTTTTAGAATATTCATTTAAATAAATAGCAATCATTAAAGCAATTGGAATAGAAATTGCTAATGATACAAAGATAATAATTAATGTATTAACAAATGCTTGTCCAGTTGTATCTAAACCATATTTAAATGCTGTTGCATTATATCCAGTAAATCCAGGATCGCTATTATATGGTCTACACATTACATTAAATCCACCAATGATAATGTCTAAACAAATTCAAACTAAGAAACCGAAAGTTAAGAAAGTAGCTATTACTTCTCAAAACACTCATCAATAAGTTTTAAAGTTAGAGAATTTATTTTTATGTATTCTTTCTACAAAAAAGTTAGGAAGGTTAGCCTTTGGATTATAGTTTGGATTGCTTTTTTGATCAATGAATTTATTACATATAAAGTTATGAATTGTATTAGGAACTCACATTACAACATTACCAATAACTTGTGATACTTTTGAATATCAACTAACCTTTTTATTATGTTTTCTAGTGATAAATAAAATGAATCCATTTAATAACATCACAAAGATAAATAGGATGATTCCAAAAGTATATAAAACACCTCTCAGTGCCGCACCACCAGTTTCACTAAACATATTAGTTGCGATAACAGAACCTAATGTTCCTAAACTAGATGTTAGTGTAGCAATAATACCTTGTCCTAAAATTGAATATGATTCACTAGTCAACAGCATACTAAGAGCCATTGTTTCACCAAAAGCTCTACCAATAGCAATAATAACTGCAACTATAACACCATTCTTAGCTTTCTTTTTGTAAACCTTATAGATACCACATGTTCTAGTTGTACCAAGAGCAATAGGATTAGTCAGTAATGTTTCATCAATACTATCATATGTGTTTAATGTAAGTGCAATAATAGTTGGCAATATCATAAATGACAGCATAATGATTGCATTAATAATTGTATAAGCACCACTAGTACCAAAAATCCAACTAACAACTTTACCTAATGAATTAATAGCAAATAACCCAAAGATTACAGATGGAATACCACTTAATGCTTGAACAATAATAGAAGCTGTTTTTTGATATTTCTTATTTATTCTAAACTTGATAAATGTTGCTGTTTTAATTCCAATTGGAGTTGCAATCAATATTGCTCCAAATGTTAATAATAGTGTAATTGCTATTGGACTTCATACACCAGCCTTACCTTTAGCTAAATTAAATTCAGTTGTACCTAATATATCACTTGTTCCAAATTCTTTAATCCCAGGAATTGCAGAAATAATAATAAATACAAAGATAAGTACAAATAAAACTGCTAGACCAATAGCAATTCCAAATGAAGCTCAATTTCAAATCTTATCTCTTCTCATTTTAGAAGTAACTATTTTTTTATTAATACTCATTAGTTGCCTCCTTGAGTGATTTGTGCACCGTATGTGTAATCACCCGAATCTATAGCATGGATAGTAACATCATCCACTCATAAGTTATTATCAACTTTCATAGAATTAATTTGACTAGGATTTAATTGAGTAACGCCTACACTCTTATAAACTTCTTTCATTCATTCTTGATCATAATTGGAAAATAATCAATCTATTCAAATCTTGATATTATTATCTAAATCTTTAAGTGATACTAATGTATTTAAATTTCTTCTTCAATTGTAAGTTCCATCTGAAAGTGCATTAGAACTTAATGTTTGTTTATTGTAAGTAGCAATCTTGAAACCGCTTTGATTAATTTCATCTCAGTTTTGCAATATAAATCCTGTAGATAAATATCCTATCGTCCCAACTTCTTGCGCACTAATCATTTGCTTTCAAGTTTCTGATTGTGATTCCTTAGTTGATGTTGTATATCTACCGTAATCACCAGTTAATAAAGCTTGTTTAGTTTCTTCAGGGATATTTGAAGCATTAGTAAAATTACTGTTACACATAAAGGCATCTGCTGTACCAGATTTAGATTTACCACCTGTTTTAGCATATGGATGCAATGAAACATTAGCATCTTTACCGTTTAACCCTAAATCTCCAAATGTATATGTCTTTTTCCCGGCAAAAGCATTGTAGATGTTAATGATGTTGCTATCATTTATATCAAGATCCACATCACCTTTATAAACTAAACCTATACCATCAATCCCTAAAGTAATGGTTTTTATTTGCAAACTTGCTCAATTATCAAGCATTTTAGGATTATTTTTAATCATTTTAGTAGTAGGAGAAAAAGAAACATTACCAAATGAAGCAGTTCTATCTAGGATTTTTTCTAGTCCAGCACCAGATCCAGTAGCTTCACAGGTAACGTCAATTAATGGTTCGTCAGCAGGTTTGTTAATAGCATATGTATTAGAAAGTTTTTTCATCAAAGGAAATACTGAACTTGAACCAGTAGCATATAAAATTTGTAAATTATTTCAATTTATGGATAATAGTGTAATAGGCACTGAGATTCCAGCCACAATACTAAGGCCTATAACAGCTTTTTTCCATTTTAATGACCTTTTTGGGTCTTTTTTTGATTTTTTTGCAGATTTCATAAATCACACTAATTATAACTAAAAAATAGCGAAATAAAAATTTTTTATATATTTATATATAACTTTTTGAGCTTGTCCATTTTTTCAATTTTTTTGGGAATAGGAATATAGTAGGGGTTAAATATGCTTTTTCAAATATAAGCTCCCCTACAAAATACAAATTTTAAAAAATAGGAGAATTTACAAAAATGAAAAAAAATAAAGAAGAAATGAACAAGGTTATTCTGTACTTCGCTTTAAAGTACAAAGGTAACTGAGAAAAAATCTATGATGCTATCAAAGCAAAAGAAAATGTCACAATTGAACAAGTTGAAACACTTAAGAACAAATACAATGACAACTTAATCACAATTATTGACGAAAGTTATCTAAACAACTTCAAAACAATCTATATGCCTCCATTGTGCTTATTCCATGTAGGTAATAAAGATTTACTTAAAAATGAAAAAGATATAGTTTCACTTTGAGGTGACACTTCATATCAAAATTGGCTAGAAGCTGATTTAAACAAACAAAAAACTTATGCAATTATTTATGATAATTCAATGCAAGACAATGTAGAAACACTACTTCAAATTGGTTATAAAATCATTCTAATCACAAATAATTACAAAAATAGTGATATCGGATTCTTAGCAAATTATGACAATGCTTTATTTGTCACAGAAATACCTTTTGAAGTAAAAAAGGCTGATATAGATCTTGAGCAAACTAATGAGAGATTATTGCTTGGAATCTCTCCAATATCTATGATGCTTGGGCAAAAATCACTACAATACTTTCAATATCTTGAACCTTTATTCAAGTTTGAAGGTCGCCCGATGATAGTAACTAACCTAAATGACTTTAGTCAAAACGAAATAGAACGTTTTAACATCAAATTGTATTCAAACGTACTTAATTAAGAAAATTTAGCTAGTTTTAATAGAAAATCTATTAAAACTGGTTTTTTATTGCTTTAATGGTAGATAAGGGATTGAAAAATTTTTAATATCGCTAATATATAAATATATTAATAATATACATCTTAAATTTCTTACCATTTCCGCAAAAAAGTATGCTTATAATTATATTTGTATTAGGGGGTTTATCATGAAATTAGTTATTGTCGAATCAGGTGCAAAAATTAAATCAATTGAAAAATTTTTAGGGGAAGATTATAAAGTTATTGCCTCTACAGGTCATATTAGAGAACTTAAAAAGAAACCAGGGTATGGATTTAACCGTGACACATTAGAACCATGTTGAGAATTAGTACCAAAACCAAAATTTAAGGATAATCTAGAACATACTGTAGCTGAAATTAGAGCACATGCAAAAGAAGCAGATATTGTTTATCTAGCTACCGACCCCGACCGTGAAGGAGAAGCTATCTCATGACATATTTGAGATATTCTTGATGACTCATCTAAAGCAAAATGTAAACGTATTACATTCAATGAAATTACTAAGAATGCAATTACTAATGCTATTAAATCACCACGTGATATAGACATGAATCTTGTAGAATCTCAATTTGGTCGTAGATATCTAGATCGTGTTGTTGGTTATGACTTAAGTAACCTAGTTAAATCAAAACTTAGAGCTCAAAGTGCTGGTAGAGTACAATCTGTTGCATTATTATTCATTGTTGAAAGATATAAAGAAATTCAAAAGTTTGTGCCAAAATTCTGATGAACTATTGAATCAACATTAAAAAGTAAAAATGATATTCCAGTTTATTTAAGAAAGATTGATGATCCTTCAATTAAACAATATGGAACAGATAAAGAAAATGATGGTAAAGATTTTAAATTCATCACTGAAGAAGATGCAAATAAAATTCTTGCTAAGTTAGGTAAGGATTACACGCTATATGCAATTGATGAACCAAAGATTGAACAAATTAAATCTTATGTTCCATTCACAACTGATTCACTTTTATCTACTGCTTTTAACAAACTACATTGATCAACTCAAAAAATTACTTCATTAGCAAACGAATTATATTCTGGGGTTGAAATTGATGGAACTATGACAGCTCTTATTTCATATCCAAGAACTGATACTAACAGATTGAATAAAGCATTTATTGCAGATTTAAGAGAATACATTAAGAATGAATTTGGTGAAGAATATGTTAACCACAATGTAAAAGAAGCTCAAGGTGGTGATTTAGTACAAGGTGCCCATGAAGGTATTAGACCAATTGATATCAACATGATACCTGAAAAACTAAAAGGTAGAATTAAAACTAAAAATCCAAAAGAATCACATGACGCTTGATTGTTATATACATTAATTTGAAACTACACTGTTGCTTCATTCATTAATCCTCCAAAATATAAGAGACACATTCTTAGATTTGAAAATAATAATCAAAAATTCTATACATCATATAGCAGATTATTCTTTAAAGGATATTACATCTTACCTTCATGAGATAAGAATGGAATTGATGCAAACATTGATCTTAGCTATTTAAAGGTTGGTGATGTATTACAAGAAGTTCCAAACAAAGGAGCTAAAGTAGTTAAACATCAAACTGAACCACCTGCACTATATAATGAAGGTTCTTTAGTAAAAGCTTTAAAAGATGAAGGTGTTGGTCGTCCTTCAACATATGGAACAATGATTAAAATTGTTAAGGATAGAAACTATGCTATTGTTAACAAAAATAAAAAACTTGAACCAACTGAAAAAGGAATACTTTTAATTGATAATCTAGTGAAAGAATGTAGTGAAGTTATTTCTAAAAAATATACTGCTAAGATGGAACAACAACTTGACTTAATCGCAGAAGGAAAGCAAGATTGAAAATTCTGATTTAGACAATTCTACAATAAATTTAAAAAAGTTTATGATGAAGCTAGAAGAAATATGCAAAAGGTAACTCCAAAAATTTATGAAGGTCACAAATGTCCAAAATGTGGTGGTGATCTAATTTACAAAGAAAAGAGAAGTGATAAAACTCAATTCTTAGGTTGTATTAACTTCAACCGTGATGGTAATGGTTGTAACCACACTGAATCGATAGAAACTGATAGACCAAAGGCAGAACCAATTAACGAAAAGTGTCCTGAATGTGGTTCTCAATTAATTAAGAGATACAACAAACGTGGACAAGAATTTATTGGATGTACTGGTTACATCAATGGATGTAAATACATTAGAAACATTGAAAAACCTAAAACTAAAGGTAAGAAAACAACTAAAAAAGATGAAACTACTCCAAAAGAATAGGTTCTAAGCAACGAAAATAATAAAAATGGTCTAGAATACCCCTAGACCTTTTTTATTGCTCTAGATAGCCTTAAAATGATTTATTTGCTGTTTTATGCTATTAATTTCAAGTCTGTTGATACTGACAACAAATATTTGTATTTTTTTTTTGCGATTGGGAAAATTATTTTATAAAATAGTGAGTAATATACTAGAATTTATCTAGGTCATACTTCTTGTAAGTTGAATTTAACCGAATTTCAGTTAAGTTTAATGTCAATTCAACAGAGCCGAAGCTGGTGAAGCAAGTATTTGAAGGTGAGAATCTTCTGAAGCATGAATTAAAATTCTCACAAATATTATTTGTATAGCAAGACCTTCATAAAGACCTTGGAAGATCATAGAAGTGCATCATTTCTTCTATGGTCTTTTTTTCTCTACTAATATTTTTATCAGCAATACAACATAAAATACAATAGAAGAAGATATTCTATTGTTTATTATTTTAAAATAGTCAAATTTAATTTATTTTTCTTTCAAATTCTAAATAATGATTATATGAGTCGTTATTTTCAATGTAACTAATTTCATATTTACATAATTTATAATTACATGGTAATTCAGCTGCCGTAGGAAAGCCATAGTTTTTATTTGATAAATCAATTCATTCCATTTCAGTTTCCCTTTTTCATTGTGATGTTAACGTATCTCAGTTGTATTTTTGCATTATCATATCAATAATCATCAGAAGGAAGAATTCAAGTACTAATTTTTAAATCCGGTTTAGTTTTAATTAAATTAATAAAATCCTTATATCATTGAAGTTGAAATTTATGAAAACCATCATCATATGACGTTGATGTAAACATATCTACAAAAAAACTTGCTGCTGCTAACTCATTATTTGATTTGGTGGCTGTTAAGTTATTGATTTTTAATAAGCCATTTTCAGATTTTGATTTCATATCTGGAATATAACTACCTAAACCAATTGGAATCATATATATTGGATAATTTCTTATATATCCTAAATCAATCGCCTTTTGACATCTAGCATTTTGGCCTTTCAAATAAGTTTCATAAAAATTGTCAAGATCAAAGAATTCAATTTCCTTGTAAATTTTTTGATCACTTGTTTGTTCAGTAGTTGAAGAACTACAACTTACAGCACTTAATACTGGAACTGTAGTTAATAATCCTAGTGTTATAATTGGTATAATTTTTTTAAATATTTTTTTCATTTTCTACTCCTTTAAAACTAACATATTTGATGTATTTCAAATTTCTATAGATCAAATGAATTACACTAATTTATTTTTCTTTCAAATTGTAAATCATGATTACCAGGAGTATTTTCAATTTCCTTTTCAGTATAACTAATTTCATATTTACATAATTTATAATTACATGGTAAATCAGCTGCCGTAGGAAAGCCATAGTTTTTATTTGTTAAGTCAATTCAATCCATTTTAGTTTCACTAGTTCATTGTGATGTTAATGTATCTCAGTTATATTTTTTTGCATTATCATATCAATAATCATCAGAAGGAAGAATTCAAGTATGAATTTTTAAATCTGGTTTAGTTTTAATTAAATTAATAAAATCCTTATATCATTGAAAATTAAAAGGAACATCAGAATGTCATCGCATTTGAGGTGCAAACATATCGATAAAGAACCATGCTGCATCTTGTGGGGTGGTAATAGCACCAACGTCTAATGGCATAGATTTTAATAATCCATCATTACTGTTAGACTTCATATCTGGAATATAACTACCTAAACCAATTGGAATCATATATATTGGATAATTTCTTATATATCCTAAATCAATCGCCTTTTGACATCTAGCATTTTGGCCTTTCAAATAAGTTTCATAAAAATTGTCAAGATCAAAGAATTCAATTTCCTTGTAAATTTTTTGATCACTTGTTTGTTCAGTAGTTGAAGAACTACAACTTACAGCACTTAATACTGGAACTGTAGTTAATAATCCTAGTGTTATAATTGGTATAATTTTTTTAAATATTTTTTTCATTTTCTACTCCTTTAAAACTCTACTAAAATTGAGTTATTCTTTACAATTTCCTTCATGTAATTAAAACATGAATTATAATCTTTAAATCATCATATCTTATCATCTCATTTTAATGAATATAGTTGGTTAATTTTATTATCTAGTAATATATATTCATTTCCTTCTTTATAAAATATTTTAGATGGATCATTTTTTATTATTTTTGTTCTTATTAAATTATTGATAATAGTACTTTCAGAATCATATATGGCATCATTAGAAGTTAATAGTTCTTCATCTTTACTTAATTGAACTCCAGGATTAATAACATTTCCTAATAGATCATATAATATAACAACTTTAACTGGTTCTATATTTTCCATATTTTTTATAGCATTTGTAATTGTTGCATCATCATCAAACAATACTTTATTGGTAGTTGAAATAGACTCTGTTGTCCCCTCTCCTCCTATCAATTCAGTATAATACAATTGTTGTGGTAAATTCCTTTCATTATAAAGCTGAAGTATGCAGCTTGGAGAAGTACTAATTGGTCTAAAAGAACTATCCTCATTCTTTTTTTCTATTGTATTCAAATTATACAAATATGCTGCTTCATTTATAGTATATTGAACTTTATGATTCTTATCTAGTTTAAATAATGCATTTTTAGCATCTTCTATCAATCCTTCGTTATTGAATTTCATATTCCCATCATAGCTGTTAGAATTATCAATTGTAAAATAATTATCATTAACAATCTTACTGTTAGGGTTTTGATTAAAATTAGAGGCATTTAATAGTAACTTATCAAGATTATTAGAATTTAAATTTTTTTGCAAAACACGATTAATATCACTATTGCTTATTGTTCTATTTTCAAGATTATCATTTAAAAAAGAAAATATTAAATCAATTTCATAACTATTAAATTGTTCCTTATTTAATAGTCATAAAGGTTTTCCATTAAACTCAATAACTAATTCATTTAGTGAATTTGCATGTTTCAATTCTGAATAATACTGATAATTTTTTAAATTTCCTGAATATGGACATAATAAATCTTCAACACATGAAGATTTTATTTTTTTTCCATCTCTACAATATTTTGAATATTTTGCATTACAAAAATCTTCAAAATAACTCAAATCTCCATTTTTATGAGGGTTATCATAATAATATCTATCATAAAACCTATATTTAACATAACCATTTTCATATACATAACTATGTGTAATACCTTTTTTAAATGCATTTACTAAACATTCAACTAATTCTGAAGATAAACCACCATTATCTGTGTTTACGAATTCTTTTGAAATTAATTTAAAATTTTCTTCAAAATTATTATAAAAATAACTAGTATTATAATCTTCCGTATCTATAGTAACTTCAAAGTAAGTATGTGAATCTCTCTCCTGTTTATCAGATCCTGGTTTTAATATACAAACATCAATTCCTCTATCATCTTTTTTATCATTACTATAGTTTTGAATGTAATATGAACATCCAAATTTCATCTTTAATTCATCTTTCGGATAAGCTTCTTCTGCTACTTCTTTTTTACCATTCTTACGAATACTTATATTGTGATATTTTATAAATTCATTTCTAGTTAAAAATGATTTAAAAAGTAGCATAGTATGATAATCTACACATGAAAATTCTAATGTTTTTTCATCTATTTGTTTTGCTCTAATTTTACTGCCATTATTTATCTTTGTAAAATTTACGAATCTTGCATCTTTACCCTTACCTACACCATTAATTTTAATTCTAACTACATAGCTTGATTTTTTTCGAAAATTTAGAGCTGCTTCATCTGCAGCATCAAATAATCAATTCATAAGAGTATTAAAAGTATTTTTATCACTTAAAATTTTCATTACTTTATTAGGTGTTAAAATTCTTTTACCTGATTGAAACTCTTCGCCATAAACTTTAAATTTGAATCTAGGATCACCATTTAAGTAGTCCTTAATTGTAATTTTTTTTAATTCATCAATATCTTTTTTACTAAAAGGATTTATTTTATGTATTTCTTTTTTTACATAATCCTTGTACTCATAATAACAAACTCTTGATTTTTTTGTATTATTGACTAATGATTCCTTAGCTTCTGCATAAGAATTAAATAATTGCCCATTCATATTATCATACTTATATTGAATAAGACCTGGATTAATAAAACTCTTTTTTACTCTATCATAATCATAGTCATATTCATTTAATGAATTTTTATAAGCTAAATGCAATTTTGATTGATCAAATTTTCTAAGTTTTGTGATATCTAGTTTTTGAGTATTTTGGTCGAAAACAGCATTATTAGCGTCTCCTATATAAACATCACTATCAATAGCATTGTGGTTATTAATTACATAATTTGTTAATTTATCTAGATCATTCAAACATTGTCCATCGAAACAATAATATTTATCTTTAGTTGTATACCCATCTTTAATATTTGAAATTTTTGTTTCATTTAAACAATATGGTATACAAGCCAATGGTGCTAACGATAATATTGATGTTGATATTAATATTTTTATTTTATTAAATCTAGTCATTTTTAACCTCCACAACTGAATCTACTCATCTTAGATATTCATTTAAGCTATTATATGTTGTTCCTTTATATGTATAATATGTTTCCTTCCTGTACCAATCATAAACAGTAAGATTACATTCACTAAGCAATCATTTTAAAGCGTTACCTTTGCTAAGAAAAATTTGATTTTTCCCATTTGCTAATTTTACACTATATAAGTATCCTTTCTCGATATTAGGATTAAAATCAGAAAATGAAGAATTATAATACTTGTCATTAGATAAAATTGTTTTTGACTTTACTGAGAATGAATTATAAAATTTATCAGTCAAAGTTTTTTCAGGATTTGTTTTCACTGGCATTTCCATATTATCTTCAATATTAGGATCTACAATTATATATTTATTGTCAGTATCATTTATAATTTCACCAGCAATTGGATTTCATGATTTGTCAGGTAATTCATATTTAGGAATTGACCCATCATCCATGTTATTATCTATTGATACAGGGAAACCTAATTCATCCAATCTAGGTAGAGTAGCAATTTTAACTGGTTTTATTTTCTCTAGTAGCATTGATATGGACTTTTCCTTAAGATTAGATTCTTTAACAAAACCATCTGCAAAAGGATAAACATATTCCCCTTTATATAAATCAATATTTTTTACAATTGAATCTATTATACGATTGAAATCATCACTAATTATGCTATCAAATCCATTTTCATCAATAGTATATTGTTTGCGCTTAGGTTCTTTGAAAAAATATTTATTTTTGATTGAATCATTTCCAACATATCTACCATTCAAAATATCAACTAATTGATCTTTTTTAAGTAAATCATCATCATAGTATTTTGTTCCATTAAAATATTTACAATTTTCAACATGTTCCTCAGTAACTTTTAATGGATTTAATATCTTCATATCATTTATATTACTTTTATCAACAGAAATTAAACCTGCAAATAAATTTATAGTACAACCACCATTTCATATAAATTCAACATCATCATTTTTGTAAAGATATGAATGCTTATCAACTTTTGGCATTATAAAATCTAAAATTACTAATGCAGCTTCAACATATGGAACAGCTTTGAAAATTGGAGCTAATGCACTTGTTAATTTGCTAATTGAATCATAAACCTTTTTTACTTTCGTATTAACTTCTGATATTTTTGAAATTCCTTTAAATATTGTTTGGCTTGCTTTAACAAAATTTGTTAATGCTAAAGACTGTGTTATATTTTTATTAATTTTATCTAATGATAAATTATTATTAATCATCATTGTTAGTGGAAGAAATGATGTTCTAAAGATATATGTTGACAAATTCATAATATAGTTTAAATCAACTTTATGTTCATTAAATATTGAACTTAAAATTTTAGTCAAATCATTGACTGGAGCATTTAGTATTCTTAATAAGTTATTTATATTTTTTTCAAATTTTCATGATATTTTTAAAGTTAATAATAATTTAATCGTTTCAATTGGATCTAATTCATTTTTATCAAAGATATTAATAAATTCATTAATAACTTTTTTTGGTAATTCGAAAAATAATGAGTCAAAGATATAATATTGAATATTTGAGTTATAGTTAGTATTATCCTTTTTAAATTGAGAAATATCTTCTTTCAAGAATTCATAAGTATTTAATAAACCAATCTTTTTTCTACCAAGGAATGAAAAGTCAAGAGATTTATAAATAAGTTCATCATAAGGTTGCTTGTTACTTAAAGCGTTCTCTGAAATTAAATCTTTAAATTTGTTAGAATCATTATCTAACATAGCATTCCAAATTTTACTAATTTTATCAATTTCAATAGCATTAAAATTATTGAGATTTGATTTGAAAATATTATAATATGTTGATTTACTAAACTGAATTGGGAATGGTATAAAAGTAGATAATGAATATATATTAGAAAAAACTTCAATAAATGAAAGTAATTTTTTATATTTAGTTCTAATTAAGTCAGTAAAATATGTAATATCAGAATTTAAATCAAAACTTGGATTATTAAAATTAAAAATCTCAGTTAATGAAAAATTATGGGTATCAATAGTAGTTTCATTAGGTACAAGAAACTCCATAGGAACTATATGATTAATTATTGAATCAATATAATTTGTAGTTAAATTATAAATATATTTGGTTTGTTTGATTATATTATGATCATATCCTCTTTTTACTAATCTCTCAATTGTATGGATATACAAGATTGGCAATCTATAAAATGCACTATATCTTTTTCCTTTTCTCATTTGATTATCTAAATTCATAACCGATGAATAAACATCAGGGTAGTTTGTTCTCAAGTTATTAAAATATAAATCTATACTTGAGCCAATTGCTTCATAATAAAAAGGAGATACACTTGATTCACCTTCTTCAACTATAAAATTAATAAAATTAGAAACTAATTCATTAGTTCTCATATCATGAGCAATTTGATAATCAGTACCATCTATTTTAGTTCATAATTTTCTGTCTGTTATATTTTCTATGATTGATGATGATTTTACATAATATGGTCCAATAAGATCGTATTTATCACTTCTATCTAGATCAACTATATAATTTGGTTTTCCTTGATTAGAATTAATCGGAATAAAATCATAATCATTGTAATTAACAGTAATATTTGCAATATTATCATCAATTTCATCATTATTATAATATCAATAAACTGGCTTCCCTTTCTCTTGTGATTTTACTTCAAGATATTTTTCAGAATTTTGTCTTACAAATAATTTAAGTTGTTCAATTTCTTTTTGATCACCAGCTTTAATTTTTTTAACATTAATAGGGCTTGAATAAATATTTTTTGGTCCTTTAATAGTAAAATATTCTCTTGATGGTTTTGGAAGACTATCATAATATTTATTTAAATATGCTGCAAGCTCTTCTTTAGTTCTAAAATATATTCCATTAAAACTATAAGCGTCATGAATTTGTAGATATGAATTTTTTGCATCCTTTTCCGTACTGAAGTATGTATTATCTTTTCCTCTATATATTTTTTCTCTCTTTGGTTGTGCTTCAACATTTAACTTCCCATAGTCAGCAAAACTAACTTCTCCATTAGCACCAACCTCAATACTAGATGAAGTTTCATAAACATCAGTTTTAATCAATCCTTCTAAAGTATTGAGCAACTTATTTAAATCAGAAAAATAATAGGTTTGACCATTTCACTCAATAGATCATTTATCACGTTCTAAAATATCACTTTCATTAATGTCGGCTAATTCAACTGCATGATCATATAAATCTTTTTTATTTTTAAATGATTCATTTTCAAATACATATTCTTTATTTTGTTTGTATGCTGTTACCGCTGTTACATTTGATACAATAACTGGAGTCAGAATTGTTAGCGGCACCAACGGTATCAAAACAGATTTTCAAATTTTTCTTGTTAATTTCATAATGTTCCCCTTTCTGAATTACAAATCTTGATAATCCGATTTATTAAATTGCTTATAAGAAATTACATAAGTTAATGGTACAAGAAGTGATAAAGTAGTTATCATAATCGGACTAAAATATAGAAAATCCGTTTCCCTAATTTTTACAATATAATCGTATTTATATATGTCTGAATAATTTGCTTCTAAATTAAATTTAATAATATTGCTTTCAATTTCTTTTAATTGGGCAAGAAGATTATTAGTCTTGCTATATTGCATTGATGTTTCTTCAACATACTTCTTTCAACTATTTTCATCAACAATATTATTATCTTTAAATAATTTGCTTGATTCTATGTTGTTACTTTTTACATATTGACCAGAATTAGATAAATAATATCAACTACTATCTCTAAAATAAATTAGTTTATCTCTTATAAATAAATAATCACTATTAAGAATAGGGGCATCATTATTTACAATATAATTTGATGGATATATATCATTAATTGTTTTTCCTGTAGATAAAACATCTTTACTATTGAAAATATTATATTGAATTGAATAATTATCACTTAAAATAAATCTAAATAGTTGTTCAGTAGCAAGTGAAAAATTTTCATTAATAGCTTTAAATAGAAGAGTATCATATTGTTGATAAGTATTATGATATTTTATAAGGTAAAATAACTGATTAAATTTTGTATTTATACCTGTAATAGCTTTTATTGCATCTAACTCTTTTGAACTAAAAGTATCATTATTTCATATCAAGTTATTTTGTAATGAATTTAATAATCCAGAGACCACTAAATCATCCTTAAGGTTAATAATACTGTCTTTTGTTATTTCACTAAGATTACTTAATATAACATTGATGAATTTAGTTTCATTTATTGGCAAAATTTCATCTTGCCCTCTATAAACTTCATAATAATCTTTATTTTCAATATTTACTTCTTCTAATCTAGCTCTTGATAATGAATAAGAGTAATTTAATTTATCACCAGAATGCATATCCATTATGTAATCATTAGCTAATGAACTGTAGAAACTAATAAATCATTCGGAAGGGATTAAATAATCAACTCAATTATCTTCATTTATTGATCATAGAAAGTTTTCATTATATGTTGAGTCACTAACATTAATCCCATATACAATTCCATTTTTTGTATTAAATTTGTCAAAAGAATCATTTGAATTGTATGCAATAGTTAATTCATCATTATTTAATAATTCTCTAGTGAATAATGAAGGAGACAATAATAAACCTATCATTAATACACTTGTTAATGAACAATATACTGGTTTTAATTTAACACTCAATAATATCAATAACATTAATATCAAAAATAATAAGAAAGGTGTAATAAAGAGATTAGATATTAAAATTACAACAATAAACCTGCTCATATCTACAATGCAATAATAAACTATTGAAAACAATAAAGAGGAAAAATTACCAATAAAAATTGGAATAAACATAATTGTAACTCTTGTTAAAAAAAGTTCAGATCTAGTGAATGATTTAGAAAATAAGTCAGTATCAATATAATTATTTCTGTTTTCACTAAATAATTTAATAGTTAAAAATAATTCAAGGATAGCATAAAAAATTAATGGTATTAAAAAGATGAACAGTCCACTAACTTCAATACTAGAAATTGTGTTAATTACAATACAACAAATTGGTTGAGAAATTAGACAAACCGTTGAAATTATTCAAAATAAAACTGAATGAGAAATTTGTGCATAATTATAAATCAATAACTTTTTGAAATTGATTATCTTTTGCTTTTGAAAAATTTTTTTAAACTGAGACTTAAATTCCATTATAAATCTCCTTTAACATATATATCGTTATATTTTTCAATGATAGAGTTATCTTCTACATTTCCTGATCAAATGATTTTTCCTTTTTTTATAAAAGTTGCATGAGTTGCATAATTTTTTATTTCTTCAAGAATATGAGTAGAAATAAATATTGTAACTCCATAATTAGTCAATTCTTTTAACTTGGTTAAGAAGACTTGTCTAGTTGTAGGATCTAAATTTACTACTGGTTCATCTAGAATAACTATTTGAGATTTTTCGACAATACATTTAATTAAATAAATTTTTTTCTTTTGACCACTCGATAAATGGTTTAAATTTCTTTTACCTATTTCTTTTAAATCAAAATCATTCAACAATTGTTCAATTTCATTTTTTAGCTGAATTTTATCATCTCTTATCAATTTAGCTGCATTATACAAATAATCAAATGCAGATATATTATTAGGAAAAATAGCTTTGTCAGGAATGTAACAAATTCCTAATCTAGATGATGAATCAGTCTTAGTATCCTTGTTATTAATGTAAATATTCCCATCAAAATTGCATATTTGTCCTACAATACACTTCATAGTAGTGGACTTACCAGCACCATTTTCACCAATAAATGTGTGAAATGATCCTGATTCAATATCAAAACTTATATTATCTAGTGATAATATTTCACTTCTTTTTCTTTTAACACTGACATTCCTCAATGATAAGACATCCATATTTAAAATCCTTAATAAAACAATTCGACTGTTATCATAAGATAACCCAATTTTTATTATATAACAAATTGTTAAATATGACTCATAAAACTAAGACAATATTTTAGCGTAAATTAGTGTAACCTTATATTATAATATAAGATGTTAGTTATTTCTATTTATTCTTAATCAAAAGCAATAAAAATTAACAACATAATAAATCTAGAAATTAACTATCCTTATTGATTTTGCTAAAATCCTTTTTCACCGGATCATAGAAGCAATTAATCTTTTCAATTATAGTTTTTATAATATCGTCAGTTATTTCATTAAATTTTAAAACGTATTTAATTGTTATTAATGAATCTGTAAACACAAGAGGAAGTCTCTTATTAAATTTGTTAATAAGAATATTGCTATATGCAGTTTTGAATTTATTTTTTGAAATGAATACATTCCCAATTCCATATTTATTTATAGTTCTAGCTCTACAGTCTTGAATTAATTGATTGGCGATTGATTCATAATCACATGTAGTTCAATTTTGATAAAATCTATTAATCATTTTTCCTTCTTGATTAATGATTCTGATATCAAGATAATAACTATAATGAATATTAATAACCTTTTCAGTTATTTCATCTCTTTCAATATGTTTTCTAATTTCAGATAAATCTAAAATGTATAAATAATCTGGTTCAATACTGATTTCAAATTTATTAGGCTTTTTAATGTATTCCTTATAATGACCTGGTCTTAGAAATTCGTTCATTAGCTTTTCTCTGATTGAACCTAGCTTACTATGATCACTTTTAAGAAAGGCTAAAAAGATATCAAATAACAATCTAGCATCTTCAAATGCTTCATGTTTATTGTATTGACTTTGGTCAATATCAAATGAATAAGCTAAGGATGATAATGAAGGGCTGTGCTGCTTATCTATTTTCAATCCTTTTTTGATTTCCTCACATGCATCGAATAATTCTATTCTTTCTAAGCCTCATCTCTTAGCTACTGAATCTAATACTGTTTGGTCATAATTACCATACGTTACTACAATAGCATCTTTGCTAAATTCTTGAAATAATTGATAGACTTTCTTCTCTTTTAAAAATGAATGGTTATTATAGTAATTAACATGTTTATTTAATAAAGAAGCTACTTGTTTATTTAATGGTTTATATTGAAAAACTTTTTGATCAAATCTACTAATTTCTTTTCCATTTAATGATTTAATTCCAGAAAGTTCTAGTAGATAATGGTTGTTAGGTACATCAATATGTGTATTATTGACATCTTGATTAGCTTCAAGATCAATAAAAATTAACTCTTTTTCTAATAATTCTTCAATTGTATATTTATTACTCATTTATACAAATTATAACATTATTGTAACTTTTATAATTGCTTACAACATCATTTAATTTGAAGTACTATTTTCAATTTCTTCTTTAATTGATAAATAGTCCTTTTTACTTATTAGTTTTTGTTCTTTAAGTGATTCTAGTTTAGCTAATTTATCTGCTTGATTTTCAAATTGATAAACAATCTTATCATCGGTATCTACATCTAATGCTTTATCTCTAAATAAAAGTCATTTAATAGAACAAACATAATCTGGATTTGCTTGTGCTTCAAACATAGCAATAGAATAATTAAATCTAAATGGAAATATAAAAATTCAAGGTATAAAAAATATGCCAATTGTTCAATAATGCAAATGATGTTTAGATGATAATGCACTACTTAATGTATGAGATATTAATGAAGTTATTCCAGAAACTATTAATACTCTAAATAAAATACCACCGATAATAATGTATCTGTGCAATGTAAGAGATATATTGCTAAAACAAAGCAAATATATTGCTCCAGAATCAAAAGCTAATGAAACAATAAAAATAATTAATAGAAATCAGAATTTTCTTATTTTAATAAAGTCACTATTATTCATAACTTTCCTTTCCAGTAGCTGTACTTAATACTTTTAATATTCTTTCAATGTATTGAGGATCAACTTGTTCTTGTTTTTTAATAATAAAACTAATGAATCCATTATCAATAATTATTTGAGGAGAGTGATACTTTTTCTTTAATTCATCTGCAATTAAATCTAACTTAAATGTTGAAGCAGCATCTAGGTTGGAATAATGATAAAAATTACCATTATTATATTTCACTAAATTACTTACTTTACAATAAACTAATTGTCCAATGAGTCTTACAGCTGATTGCAATGATTTATTTGTGTTGAATGATACTTTATTTTTAGGCATCAATGTGTAAATATAAACATCTTGAAAAGTTGTTGGTTCCATTTGTAGTTTACAATAACATCTAATTCTATTTAGTGGTGCTTGATAATATTGAATATTGTTACTAGTACAATAAGAATTTGCAGGCATTCCCATAAACATATCATAATCATCAATAACTGTAAAAGGATTGATTGATAATAATTTATTTTCATTTATTAAATAATTACAAATATTATTAGCATTATCTTGATCGCTTATTAATCTACCTTTAGCAATAAAATCTTCTATAAATTTCTTTTCATATTCAGAATCAATTATTGGTATGATAGTTGCAAATGCTAATGATTTATATTTATCATGCAAGAATTCAATAATAGCTTTTTTAAGTAAGTCAAAATATTCTTTAGTATTTGTATCGTTAATATTTAAAAATCTATAATTAATATCTTTAGCATTAAATGTTGATGTAAAGTATTCTTGTTTATATTCACTTCAAATAAAATTACCATTTTTAATTAGTGAATATTCAATACTAATTTGTTCATTATTAACTTTAATGAATTGTTCTTGAAATCATGGAGTAAAGAACATCATGATTTCAACATCATTATTTCATTCTCAATTATATTTTGAAAGGAAATCTTTATTCTCAAAGATTTTACTTTTTCCTGTTTGTTTTCTAAAACCTTTAAATTTAAAATTCAAATTTGGTAAAACATTTGTAAATAAGATCGGTTCTCTTTTGTTAATAATCTTATATACACTTTTTTTATTAGCATAAGTCTTTACAATAAATTGTTTTGCATCATTAATAATTATATGATTTCTAAACACACCTCACGAAGATGTATAGTTGTTTTGAGTTAGATCACATGCTCAATCATATCTTGATAAAACAGGATATGTTTTTAAAAGCTCTTTTGTTATAGGGCCACCTTCAATATATTTAAAATCATTTCTAATAATTTCTTCTACTAATTCTGGTGGATTTATTATTTCTATAACTTTAGTTCTTAACTTTAATGATTCTTCAATATCTTCTTTAGTTTTTGTATTACCATTTTTCTTAAAGTTAAATAATAGAAATCATTTCTTATCAAGTTTTATATTTCCAATAGCTTCTATCCTATCGATAATATCTTGAGGAACTTGGTTAATTCTATTTTGAATTTTTGTTTCAATTAACGGTAGGAAATGATTATCTCAAGTCGGTTTATCAAATACTAATTCATTACTTTGATATTTATGATTTATTTTCATTTTGATATCCTTATTACTTTGTGATTATAGTTGAAATTTTTGCAGGAATAATAACTGGTGTTCCTCTTTGATAACAACTAAAACCAATTTCAATATTACAATCAATATTTATTTGTGCTTTGTTACTTGTTGGAGCTATTGAAATATTTAATGTTTCTGGTAATGTTATAACTAGACTGTCAATTCCTACTGAATCATTTAGGTTTATTCCTTTTCAATTTATTAAACCGTTATCAATATTAATGAATGGTGTATTAGCTGTACCAGAGTTTTGATAACCAGCAATTTGATCTGCTTCTATAACATTATCGTATATAGAAATATTAGAATAATTCTTCTTAAAGTTTTGGATAAATGTTTCGTTATCACTATCTCAATTAAAAAGATTAATTTGATTATTCATAAAGATTGATGAGCTTGGTTTAGATATTGTTGTTTCAGTTCCAGAATTAATTGCATTAGTGATATCTGCATCTAATACACTAGATATTCTTTTTTGTTGTGAACTACCTGGAATTAGGGAAATAATATTGTTAGTGTTACTTCCAATTAAAGTATTAATTTGTTTTAATCCAGTTATATTATATTTTCTAGTAATCGTTCTATCATTTTCATCTTGGTCTGAAACTATTGTAAATGTAGCATTTAGTGTACCATTTGCATCATCACCTTCAAATGCATTATCTTGAAATAATGGAATGAAATTAACTGTTTTATCTTTTGTATAATATGCATACTTATTTTTAACTTCATTTCAATTAAAGTAATTGCTAATAGTTGTTGAATCTGTCATACCATTTTGAATCTTATTAGTAGCATAACGATGTCTTGCTACATATCATGAAGGAGTATATGATTGTAACTCACTCAATTTATCATTAAGTAATTCAACTTGATCTATCATTACTTTCATTAAATCTCTTAATGTTGGAATATTAAAACTAACCGAATTGGTAGTAATTTGTTTAATAGATCTTGTATCTTTTTTAACTCATTTACCAGACTCATAAGTTGAGATTGGTACATTCAATGATATATTTGAAAATTTAATTTTATTATTTGTAAATGTTTCAAAACCTAATGCCATGCTTTTAACTTCAATAGATTTGCTATCAATTGCTTCTTTTCAAGTAATTAAATTGTTATTACCAAAATTAATTTTTGTATCATCTGTTAAAAATGTTTTTAGCTCTGATATTTCTTGTGTAAAACTAGAAACACTATCACCTGAAAGTGGTTGTTTAAAATTGAATCAGTTTTTATAGTTTAATTTAGCTTGTTGAATATCAAAGTTTTGGTATGGGTTAATAAAACCTGTTACATCAACAATAGCGTTATTGATATTAATTACACTTGCATCATCTGCACTAACTGCATTTGGATAACTAGGAGCAACTGGTGCATTATAAGTACCATTAATTGCTAAAATTAATTTACCAAATACTGTTCCACTATTATCTTTTCCACAATCTGTACAATCAGTTGATCCATTTTGAATCGATACATTAACATTTTCATATCCTGGATACTTATGCAAATTATTATTTAAGTAATCATTATTTAAATTAGTTAGGTTAGTATTTTTTGCACTAATCCCTAAACGTTCAACCACTGAACAATATCCAGTAGTATGTAATAAACCATGAGTACCTGCTTGACTATTAAAAGTATGATATTTGATATCAGTATTTTCAGGGCCAATTGGATCTGGTCTTGTAACTGTATTAGAATTTAATGTATTTACACCACAGGATACAACAGCAATAGGAATACCTACTGATAAACATATCAGTGATAATAAACCTATAAAAAAACTCATTTTATTTTTTTTATCTTGTGCCATCAACTATGATTATAAAATTATTTAAATAAATTTAAATATAATCTTGTTTATATTCTTTCCTTCACTATGAAATCTAGTTTCATATTCAGTAGGTATATTGTTTACATTTAAAGAATTATTTAAATCTGCATATAAATCAGTTGTATTGTAAATTAATTGGTATTTATCTTTATTTTCTTCTAACACTTCCATTGTGTATGCATATAATCCGTCGTTATCAGTTTTTAATTCAATAACAGCATCAGGTTTTAATATAACTCTATATAGTTCTAAAAATCTAGGGTTGGTTAAACGATTTTTAGTGTGACGTTTTTTTGGTCATGGATCAGAAAAATTTAAAAATATTTTATCAATTGATTGTGGATTAAAAATTTCTGTAATAACTAAAGCATTAGCATTAAGTATTTTCAAATTATCTAGCGGTTCATTTGTAGCCAATATTTTTTTAATCGCTTTTGAACATATTACACGATTCAATTCTAAACCAATATAGTTTATATCTGGATAAGTCAATGCATTATTGATTATAAATTGTCCTTTACCCATTCCTATTTCTAAATAATTTGGTTTACTATCTAAATATCCTTTATCAGATTTAATTGATAAAGGATCATGAACATATCATTTTTGATTAGCTAATAAAATGTTTATTGCATTTGTATCATTTCTTAGTCTCATAAAATACCCACTACACTATTATATTATTTGCAGTAGGTATTTATAAAATATTTCTATCCTTAATTAGTTGCAACAGGATATTTAAATGGTCATTTATAGTTTACATTACGTCTAATTGTTTGACCTGAAATTGGGTAAATATTTTCTTTTTCAAACGATGAATGATTATCTTGCATCATTTTATCTAATTGAGTACATTGAGGATTAGTGTCAGGTTTTGATGATACTTCTCTATTAATTTCGCCAAGGTTATCTTTTGATTTAGCTCATGCTTTTAATTCAGCAACAGGATCATTATCATATGCATGATAATTTTTATATTTCTTATTAAGTTCTGCTAATTCTTGTTCAGAATACTTCTTTTTAAATGAAAATAATTTTATTTTAGACATAATAAATCTCTTTTCTTTGTATTTATGGTTATTATACTAGAAATAATCCAATTTGAATTTTAGATTCTAAATTAGTTGTATTTTAGATTCTTAATTAGCTAAAAGGTATTGTCTCATTTTTTGGAGAAAGTTGTAAAGTTTACTTTTTTTAATGGTTTATTTTTACTTTTTTTAATGGTTTTATTTTACTTTTTTTAATGGTTTTTTAGGTTTAAATATATAATATTTATATGATCATTAAGAGAATAGCTCAAAAAACATTGGAATATTATATCGATAATTGTGGTGCAGTTTTAGTAACTGGACCTAAATATTGTGGTAAGACTTTTTTATCTAAAAGTGTTTCTAAATCACAATATTTTATTAAATATAAAGATACTAGCAAATATGGTTCTTATAATATGAACGATATTCTAACTGGAGATTATCCTAGATTAATTGATGAATGACAAGAGTTTCCGGAAGTTTGAGATGAAATTAGACATATTATTGATATGATGCCGCCAGGTGAAAAGAATGGTTTGTATATTTTAACTGGATCTACCAAACCATTTGATGATGGTATAAGACTTCACAGTGGTGCTGGAAGAATTTATACAATGAATCTAGCAACATTAACATTTGCAGAAATATTAAATTTGAATGAAACTAATTCTTTATCTTTACATGAGTTAGCAAATAATAATGCATCATATAAGTTTATGAGAACTAATATTACACCTCACGATATAAATAACTTTATGTTAATGGGTGGATGGCCAGAATTACACGCCAGTGAAAAAGGTGATTATAAACTACTTTTAAATAAATACATTGATACTCTAGTTGGAAGAGGTATAATGTCATATAACTTCAATCTAAGTAAAGATACCTTACTAAAGATATTAAAGTTAATTGCAAGAGTTAACGGAACTCAAATAAATAAAAGTTCTATTCTTAGAGAAATGGATAATGAAGTATCAATTGAAACCATTGATAAATATTTAAATCTTTTACATGATTTAGATATTATTTTTGATGTATTCCCTTGAAAAAATATTAACCTTAGATCAAGATATAAAATTAGAACAAAACCTAAAACATATTTTTGCGATACATCATTAGTTTGCAGATTGTTAGATATTAATTCTCAAAATGATTTTTTTAACGATTTAAATACTACTGGTATTATTTTTGAAACACAAGTAATGAAAGATTTAACTGTCTACGCACAAGATCTTGGTGCAAAGATTTATTTCTTTAGAGATGAACAAGATCATGAAGTTGACGCAATATTTGAGTTTGATGATGGTTCTTGATGAATCATTGAAATCAAATTAGCTGATAAAGAGTTAAAATCAGCTGTTGATAAATTAAATAACATTGATAGATATATAACTCTAGATGGAAAGCATACAAAGCCTAGCTTGAAACTTATTATAACTGGCGGTAATTCTACTAACAAAATGGATGGAGATTTATTCATCATCCCTCATGCATTAATTAGACCGTAATTAGTTAATTAGAATGTAAATACAATATCATCTATGCCATCGCCATTTTTATTTCTAGATTCTTTAACAGTAAGAACAATTCATAAAACAATTAATCCTAGAGCAACTACACCAGATATAATAGCTACTATACTTAATCATCCTCAATCAGTTGTTTGCTTATTCTTTTGTTCATCCTTAGAGTAATAGAATTGTTTAACTAATGAATCAGAATAATAATTACTATTAATTCTTGATGAGCTAGTTCTATCCATTCCAGCACTAACTACTTTGGCATAATAGATACCACTACTAATTAATTGCACTTTATTTTTACAAGCAAAATCTGAATAGAAATATATATTGTATGAAGTGTTGTATTTAGTTTGTACAATTGGTTTGTTACCTTCAAATTCAAATTTAGTGATTGTATTTTCTCCAGGTAGAATTTGATAAGATCCAGTAACAGAACCGCTATAGTTATTTATTCCAATAATAGTATATTGTTGAAGACATGCAGATGTAGCATCACCATTAAATTTAATTGTATAGTCTTTCCCTTGTTGTAAAGTAACACCATTACTTTGTACTACAATATTAGGTTTTACAGTATTTCCAGTATATTCTACACGTGTAAATGAACTAACTATCGAAGTGTTTGCTAGTGTTAATTCTTGTTTAGGAGGAATAAATGCTTCTATTTGATATTCTTTAACAACTGATTGTGATTCATAATTTTGACTAGTTTCACTAGTTGCCTTAACAAAATATGTACCACTACTATTAGGTTTAGAAATTGGATATTTACATTCTCTATCTCTAAAGTATGAATAAGTTATATTACCATTAATAGCTTTTGCTGATGGTTCACCATTCAATACAGTAAAATCAGAAATTGTATTAGGTGCTTTATTTATTGTGAATAATGTTTCTTTAACTCCAATAAATCTATTCATTCCAGTAATAATTACTTTAGCATAACTTGATGCATTAACATTATCTTCATACTTAATTGTGTAATCTGTATTAACTACTAATGTTTCACTTAAATAAGTTACTGTAATTGATGGCTCTTGAGCTAATCCATTATAAACTAATTTAGTTGTAGATACACTAACAGTAACTTGATTAATATCAATCTTTGCAGGTGTAGGATCTGGAGTTGGTGCTGAACTATCAGTAATAGTAATAGTTAATTTATCAGTCGATGTTACTGATTCATAATTTTCATTTCCAATTGAAACTGCTTTAATTCAATATTGTCCCTTGCTAGTTGGTACTCCACTAACAAGATCAGTACATTGTTCATTGCTATAATAATTGAATGATACAGTACCAACTATAGCATTTGCTACTGGTGTATTACCGATTAATTTAAATCCTGATATTTCATTCTTTGCTTTGTTAATTGTAAAAGGTATTGTAGTAGTTCCAGTATATGCACCAATTCCTTTAACAATTACTTGTGCAGAATTTACTCCAGCATTTATGTTGTTATTATATTCAACAATATAATCAACATTAGGTTGTAATGTGTTGCCACCACTAATTACATTAACTGTAGGTGTTATTTCATTACCAGTATAAACTAAATTAGTTTCATTGATAGATACAGTTGCTCCACTTAAATCTTTTAATTTTGCATTGATAGTAAACGATTTAATTTCTGATTGCTGAGATAAGTAATTTTGCGTAGTTGGTGATATTGCTCTTACATATGTTGTACCTTCAGTTTTAGGTGTATCAATTTTATGAGCACCATCTGCATCACTATAATATTCAAATGATACAACACCATCTAATACTTCTGCTTGAGGGACATTATTTACTATTTCAAAATTAGAAATGGTATTAGGTGCTCTATTAATAGTAAATGTTTTGTTGATTTGTCCTTTATATCTCTTAATTCCTCTAATCACTAATGAAGCATTAGAAGATGCATCTACGTTGTTTGCATATTCAACTGTATAATCAACATCTCTTCTTAAAACTGTACCAGCTAAAGTTACTGTTACATTTGGTGTAATAGTACTTCCAGTATAAGTAGTATTTGCTGTATCAATAACAACTTCTGCACTAGAAAGATCTGTTTGTTCTATTGTTACATTATAAGATAGCACTTTAGATGTAGTAGATGTATAGTTATCTGTAGCTTTTGATTTAGCTCTTATGTAATATAATCCTGGTTCATCTGGTTCAACACCTGCTGGTATAGTACATTCTTCGTCATAGAAATATTCAACAGTTGGAGTATCTCATGTTGAAGTAGCAATAATTTTATTTCCTTCTACTTTGAATTCAGTTATTTCATTTACACCTTTTACAATTGTAAAACGTGCCTTCTTTTGATTTTTATAAGGTGCAATACCTGTAATTGTTACTATTGCTCCACCATCAGTGGCATTAGTATTATTACTATATTCAATGTTATAATCTGTTCCTTGTGTTAACACAACACCTTCAGAGTTTGTTACTGTGACAGTTGGTCTATGTTCTTTTCCATTATAAGTATATCTATTTGCACTTAATTCTACACTAGCACCAGCAAGATCATGCACATCACCAGTTATTATAAAATCAATAGGACCTTGATGAGTTCTTGTTAGGTTAGCTGTATCATCTGTATAAGCCATCACATAATAGTGTCCTGGATGTTTTGGTTTAAATGGATACATATTAGTACATTCTTTATCTGAGAAGTATGCAAAATGAACTACACCTTCTTTTGCTTTAGCATATGGTTCATCACCATTAATTATAAAATCAGTTATTTCATTAACACCTTTTTTAATAGTGAAATTTTGTGTTTTTGTACCAGTATAGTTACCTTTACCAGTAATTGTAATTTGTGCAGCATTACCTGCATTTGTATTATTAGAGTAACTATAATTATAATCAGTTGCAGGATTTAATTTTTCTCCATTATAAGTTACATCAAAAGTTGGTTGTTTTTCAGTACCATCATATACAATATTAGGTTGAGTAATTGTGATTACTGTATTAGCTACATTTCTCTTAGTTTCACCTGTATAGTTATATTCAATAATATTACCTTCTGCTGCTGTATAGTTTTTAGTTCCAATAACAACTGCTTGTACATAGTAAATTCCAGTTTTAGTTGGTTTGTTAATTTTTTTATTTCCAAACCTATCTGAATAGTATCAATATTCTGGTGTTCCAAACCTTGCTTTAGCGTATGGTTCACCATCTCTAATTGTTGTATTTACATCAAAAATATTAAATGCTCTAGATATATTAAAATTAACAATTTGACTTCCAAAATAATCACCTAAACCATTTACTGTTACTCTAGCATCTCCAGCATCAGTATTCTCTGAATTTGTAATTGTATAATTAACATTTTCTTTTAACTTAACTCCTCTATATGTTACATCAAGAGTTGGTTTAATTGGTTGACCAGTATAACTATATGTTCCAGATACGTTTATTACTGCATCTGAAAAATTCTTTTTACCATCTTCTAATATAGTAAACACTTTAGGTTCAGTTTGATCAGCAGTATAATTTGCAGTTTCATTTGAGAAACCTTTTACATAATATGTACCTGGAGTTGTAGGATGATTTGTTCCAATATAACTTGAATCACTACAACTTACATCATTATAATATTTAAATGTTACGGGACCTTCTTTAGCTGTAGCATGTGGAATATTATTATCATCTAAATAAAAACCAGTTATTTTATTTACCGCTTTTATAATTTCAAATGATACTTCTTTACTACCTTTGTAATTAGATAAACCAGTAATGGTTATTTTAGCAGTTCCAATATTAGTATTATCTTTGTATGTAACCTTATAATCTCTGTCTTCTCTCAATTGTGTACCATCAATAGATACTGAAGGACTAGGTTCAATAGGTGCACCAGTGTATTCATATTGAGTTTTTCCTAATGAAACATTTGCTCTAGTGATATCATATTCTGGATCAACACCTGGAATAGGTTCAAAATCATCAGATGACATTTGGTATAGAACTATTCTATTACCTGAAAATCTAGTAAATCTATAATAATCACTTCCTGGTCCATTATAATCTAGAGGATGTGGGTTTTTAAAATCAATAGGGGCACTTGGATTTTCAAATGAAAAACCTGTTGGTAACGGAATGTCATTGTATGTAGCTGCAGATTTTTTTACTCTAATATTTACTACAGGATAATCATCATAATCCCTTGTATATCAGCCTTTGTTTTCTAAATCTGGTTCTAAACCTACTAAAATATCGTAAGTCGCATTTGTTTGACCAGTATAACCATTTTTACCTCTTACTGTAACAAAACCATATCCAATATATTCATTGTTACTTCATACATCACTACCTCTTTTATAGAAGCGTGACTTTTCATCATAAAGTACATCATAGTATTGTGAAGACAAAATAGTATCACCTAGTTTAACTTGAACTGGTTTTGGTAAAATTTTATCTCCATAACGTCAATTTGTTGTATCTAACTTAACATCTGCATATTGAAGAGAATCAGTTTTAGCATCTGCTATTTTCTTTTCGGTAGTTAATGCTCTAATTCTGGCAACTGCTGAACCATTACCCATATTTTTGTGGTTATTCTTTCATTCACCATTTACTAATGCATAAGTCATATCATCCTTTGTTGGATCGATAGCAACAGAAATTAATGCATCATTGGTAGGGTTAGTAACTTTTGCTACTATAGAAAAATATTGTCCTCTTTCAAGTTTAAGAGGTGTATCTAATTGAATAGTTTTAGTACCACCACGTTCAAACTTTCTATGAATTGTTTGTACATGAGTTCCACCTCTAGGATTAATTCCATCTTGATTCGGATCTAATCTATCTACATTTGGAACATTATTGTATACATCAACAGTTAAATCTAAATTTCTACCAACCATAGAAATATTTATAGCTTTTAAATATTCTTCAGTATCATAGTTAGCTTTTAACACAGGATAGATGGCTGCATTTTCATATTTACCTCAAGCATTTTCTTGATCATTATAAGGTTCTCCTACATCTCAATGATAATTGTTATCATAGTCAGTAGTAGGTGAAAACTTGTAACCTATACATGCACCATAAGTTGATTCATATGACATTCAAAAGAAACCATGCATACTACTATGAGAATCAGCACCTCAACTATCTTTGATTAATCATCCCCCTGGTTTTTTAGGAGAAACTGGTCCAAATAATTCAGGTGCAATATTATCATCTCACCCTACAACTGTAAGCGCATGTCCTGATTTATGACTAGTTGGGTGATTATTGTTGTAATACATTGGGTTACGGTTTACTTGATAAACATCCACACTTGAGTCAAAAGTGATTGCTCCATATTTTGCAATCCCTAGTTTAATGTTATTAATTCTATTTTGTTGATCTTCATCAGTTCAACTTTCTTCTCATGAATCTTTATCATTTTCATCCATAAAGAATTCAGATTCTGTTAAGTAATATGGAGGTTTCACATATGTATCAGAAACATTCAAGGATTGTAATGCTGGAGCTGCTCATACTGAATATGTTTGTTCACAAAAGGCTGCTGCACCAGCATTGAATAATGGTTTAGTCAAAATATCATTACGATTAATATCCATAATATTTCAAGTTGAATTTCTTTTTTTAGTTGCATAATCCATATAATTCGGATTAAAAATTGCCATGTTTTGATCAGTTGTTAATCCTTCTCTTAAAACATTGGTTTCAGCAACAGCTGAACCAGCATACGCTCAACAAATACCTTCACTACCTTGATTCTTTACTGGTGTGACAATTCCAAAATTTCTACTATCATAAGCAGGTTGTTTTGCAAGTTCAGCAGGATCACATTCTTGTAGTTCTTTTAAATTAGTTGGCATAACAAAAGGTTTGTTTGCTTTTGCTTCTGGTTTTGGTTCAGAATGTTCAGTAGTTGTGTTTTCAATATTTGCTATAGTTTTTGAGTTTAAATGGTTAGCTGAAATGAATCCAACACTCATAGAAAATACACTACCGAATACTAATGATAAAGGTAAAAATAATTTAGTTCTTCTTTTCATTATTTTTTACCTCCTATCTCATTGCTAGAATCATAGTTTTTGATTCCGAAAGATAATCAGTTAAAAGCTTTTGGATCTGTTTGTTGGTATTGAAAAGATTGAATAACAACACCTTGATAATCAACGATTGCAAATTTAGGGTATCCATCTAAATCATGGAATAAACTACGAATTGCACTTGATTGATCCATTACTCCATAGAAATTACCAGTTGTAGTGTAATCTTTTATAAAGTTATTTAATTTATAATCAGTATCATATTCATAGTTAGATACTAAGAAAGCATCAACTTTATCTTCTCAATGTTCTTGTATTATTTTTTCATTTAAGGTTTGAACTGATCTTTGAGACTTAGGACAGTTAGTTCTAATGAAAATAAATATCATAGCTTTTTGTGCACTCATTGAATTATCTTTTAAAGAGAATTCATAACCATTTGAATCAGTCATGTGAATATCTTTTACCACATCTAGTATTTTGTAACGTCTAGGAGGAGCGTAATTAGAGTCTTGCATGATAGGATCTGGAGATACATGATAAACTGGACATGTTTCTATTGAATCATATGGAGTAACTCCATCTTTTCATGTCATGTCAAAAGTATTGTGGAATAAATATTGATCTTCTAGACCGTTTTTAAACGTTACTTTTACTGTATAATCATCTGGATCTAAATTTAAGAAGAAATTTCCTCCAGGTTTAACATCAGCATCAATTAGGTCACCATGTCAAACTGCATTTGTCATATCTGATTTTTTATAAACATCAAATACTACACTCATGTTGTATTGAGATCATTGTAATCCTGATGTTTTGTCCATGTTAATTGCATACTTAATTTTTCCTGATGGTTTATTAGCAACAGTTGGAGTGATGTAATAAGGTAATGCATAAGTTTTATTAGAAGCATAATTTTCAGTACTTTCAGAAATAGCTCTTACATAATATCTTCCTGCTTGAGTTGGTTCACCTTGAACTCTATCTGTACAATTTATATCTCTAAAATATTCAAATGTTGGAGTACCATAGAAACATTCTGCATATGGTTTACCATTTTGAATTTTAAAGTGGTTAATACCATTTTGCTTTTTCACAATATCAAATTCAAATGTTTTACTACCGACATATAGAGCCTTTGCAGTAACTGTAATAGTACCTTTACCTACTTTAGTATTTTCACCATAAGTGATGTCGTATAAATCTTCAGAAATAGGAGTGTTATCAGTCTTATCTGTTAATGAGAATTTAGGATGAATTGGCTTACCAGAATATACATTAATAAATGATTCATAATGGATTTCAGCATTTTCCATTAAATATTTGCTTGTAGAACTATCTCCTCCACCAGAAGGTGCACCAATTGTAATCTTTAGTGTATTGCTACTTTCTTGAGCAATATAGTTTTTATCATCAACAGAATATGCTTTGATTCAATAATCACCATTTTCACTCGGTTTAGTTGTACCTACTAATTGAGTACAACCAGGATCTCTAAAGTATTTAAATGTAACTGTACCAAATTCAGCATGTGCAACTGGATCTTTGCTACTGTTTAAAGTAAATCCAGTAATGGTATTAGGTGCTCTTTGAATTTCAAAAGTAACATCTTTTGAACCAGTATATTTTCCTTTACCTTTAACAAGAATATGTGCAGTACCAGCATCTGTATTGCTAGAGTATGTTAAAGTATAGTCTCTGTCTAATTGTAGTGTGTTAGATTTGAATCTAACTGTTACACTAGGAGTTTGAGCACGTTTATTGTAGACAAAGTTTGAACCATTAACATTAATATCGCATGCATTAATGCTTGTTGTTGATGATTCAATGGTCATTACTTCAGGACCAACACTAGTACCAGTATAATTACTTGAATCTGCACTAAATGCTTTTACATAATATTCACCTGGTAAATATGGTTTTGAGATTTCAGTAGTACAAGCTCTTTCTTGATAATATCTAAATGTAGGATCACCAAATTTACATGATGCAGTTGGAGTATTACCATTTACAACAAATCCAGAAATATCGTTTGTAGCTTTAGTAATATTAAAGTTTAGTGTTTTAGTACCAAAATAGTTACCAATACCATTTATGATAATTTGTGCTTGATTAGTTACATTTAAATTGTTTGAATAAGATAGTGTGTAATCTCTATTAGGTTGTAGTGATGTAGAGTTATGTGATATAGCTACATTTGGTTCTATTTTATTACCGGTATAAGTAAATGAACTAATTGGTAATGAAATAGATGCAGTATTGATATCAATTGTTCCAGTAGCTGCTATTGTAAATGATTTCATTGATGAAGTAACAGATGTGAAATTACTACTAGCACTAGAAACTACTTTTACATAGTATGTTCCAGGGTTAATAGGTTTTTGAGTTAGTTCTGTATTACATTCAGGATCTGAATAGTATTTAATAGTGACACCACCAAACTTACTTGATGCATTAACTTCAGTTCCATTAATAGTAAATTCAGTAATTGTATTTTCACTTGGTAAGATAGTGAATGATTGAGTTTTTTGAGATGTGTAATTATTCTTACCGATAACAGTTACTTGTGCATGATTAGATGCATCTCTATTTTGTGAGTATTGCAAAGTGTAATCAACATTTTCTTTTAATATCTTTTGACCATCACTAACCATTACTTGTGGTCTAATATCTTGTCCTGTATATTTTAGATTAGAGTCATTTACAGTAATAGTACAAGTTGAAATGTTTGTAATACCATTAACAATTTCATAAGGAAGTACTTGAGATCATTGTGATTCATAATTACTTGTTCCTGGAGATTGTGCTTTTATATAGCATATTCCTTTTGTAGTTGGTCTACCATTTAGTTCAATATTACAATCTTTATCTTGATAATAATGAATAGTAGGATTACCAAATTTACATTCAGCAATAATGTTTTCGTCAACTACTTCAAATGTAGTAAATGAATTAATCGCTTTTGTAATACTAAATTTAATTTCTTTTGAACCACCATATGTGCCCATACCTGACACAATTGCCGATGCATTATTTGTAACATCTTGGTTGTTTAAATATGAAACTGTATAATCTGTATTTAAGTTTAATGTTTTACTTCCATCTTTTACTGTTACAGTTGGTGTAACAAAAGATCCATTGTAAGGCATACTTAAACTTTCTAATTCAATGTTTAATGAGTTGATGTTATTTAGATTAGATGAAATAACATATTGAATTGGTCCAGCTGTATCTGCATCATAATTAGTTGTCGCTTGACTTTGAGCCTTAACATAATAAATTCCTTTTGTATCTGGTTTAGCTGGTAATGCTGTTTTACAATCTTTATCTTGATAGTAAGTATATGTGATTGAACCAGGGAATTGTGATGTTGCATTTGGTTCATTATTTTTAATAGTAAAATCAGAAATTCTATTTATTGCTTTATAAATTGTAAATGGCGCTTCTCTAGTACCGTAGAATGGAGCCTTACCTTCTATAATTAATTTTGCAGTTCCAGCATCAGTATTATCTCTAAATGATTTTAAATAGTATTGATTATCTAATACTACACCTTTAAAACTAACAGTTACATTAGGTTCTTTCTTAGTTTTATCATATATAAATGTTTGATTCTCTAAACCACTAATTTTAAAGTCTAGATTATTTGTAATATCAATTCTTTCAGTTGGAGATGGTGCACCTTCTACAATAATGTTCACTCCATTAGTCATAATTGTATTTGTTGTTGTTAGTGGAGTGAATTCTACAAAGAATTCAAATGAACCTGGATCATTAATGATAATAGGAAAATCTAGTTTTAATGAATCACCAACCGTATATTGCTGTGCTGGTGAATATTCATTCATCGCTTTACTATTATTTACTTTGTATAAAACTCTTGCAGAGATTTTTTTGTTTTTAAAATCTTTTGATAATTTAAGTGAGATATTAAAAGATGTGCCAGTATAGGCTGCAGTTGATTGAGATGATAAAACAATTGATTGGTTCTCAGCTTGAGCGGATTGTATGTTATTTGAACTTTTATGGCCCAAGAAAGCATAAGCAGCTCCTGATGCTGCCGCAGTAATTATAGTGAGCCCTATGCCCCAATTAACTCATCTTTTACTATTATTGCTCATTACTTAGATTATAAATTATTATTTTGTTGTTTTTTTTTTTTTTTAAAATTAAGAATTTAACGCTACCAAATCATATCAAAAATATCTACTTAAAAACACTTGTTAAAACATTAATTAAACTACTTATTTCAAAAAAATTTATCAAATAACTTGCAAATAATTGAATCTTTTATATAATGCAAACAAATAGCAAGAAAAGGAAAATTATTATGAAAAAGAAAATCAAGTTTACCCTATTAGGGTTACTAGGGTTAGCTTTAGTAACCGGAACAACAATTGGACTAGCTACTTCATGTAGTGACAATAAAAAAACAGAACAAAAAGCTAAGGCAAAACCTAATGTTACTCCTAAAAAACCAACCGCAGCTTTTGAAGTTACAAAACAAACTGCAACTGGTTCACAAGACGACTTAGCAGCATCATCCACTAACACAACTAATACAACTGATGTAGCAGATAATAAGGTTATGACGTACAAACACAATTACAGTGGAGAAGATAGCACCTCATTACCAAATATTAAGTTATCATACTCATACAAAACTAATAATGATCAAATTGCAAATTTAGTTTCTGTAGAACAAATTAAAAAAGCATTTGATGCAAGACTAGATGGCTATAAAAAGCAATTCGCTGGCGTATCATTTGATTTGCCTCACATAGACTATTCAATCTCATTACTAGATGATGAAATTACAGTTAAAAGTTTAGTAAAACAAAAAGGTCCTACTGGTTTAGATGTAAATGGATGTGTGAAGACAATAAAACTAACACCAAATAGTGATGGTAAATATACTATTACAACTAAAATCTATGATGGTGAAAATGGAACAAAATCAGTATCAGATGATTTGACTTTAGAAGAACTAATTCAATATGTTATGAAACCATCTAATTGAAACTAATTATTATCAATAAGAATCTTTAGTAAATAATACTCATTTAATTATTAGCTAAAGAAAGATAATAATGAAAATAAATAAAAGATTATTATCAGTTTGCATATTAAGTTTTATGGCTATAGGTATTTCAATTTCATTTGTAGTTTCTTGTAAAACAACTGAGACTACAAAGTCTAAAAATACTATAAGTAATAAACAACCATTAATATCAAATAATAATGCAAAAGATTCAACTAAAAAGATTCAAATACCAGTTGAAAATAAAAGTGATAAAAATGAATCTATTACTAAGCCTAAAGCTAACGAAACTAAAATAAATAAAACACCACAAAATAAACAACCAGTTAATATAACAAATTCTCATGAAGATGTTATCAATACAAAACCTGTTACACCTCAAGAAATAAAACCTATTATTGATTCAAAACCACATAAAGAAAATGATTCTGAAAATTTAGTTGAAAAAGATCCACCTAGCAAAGAGAAATTAATAGCTAATGAGATTCCATTGAAATTTGATAATAAACCAAAAGTAGAAGTTGAAACAAAGTACAAATATTCTTATGGGCAAAGAAATCAATCTAAATCAGGTAAGATAAAGGCTTCATTTAGTTATAGAACTAACAATGAAGTAATAGCAAATAAATTATTCACAATTCAAAAGATGTTAATGAATTATGCATATTATGTTAATAGTTTTAGAACTAATCCGATTGGACCTAATGAAAAAGTAGAACACAATTATATTTTATTAGATGACATACTTACTTTTAGATCTAGATATGTAAATGCAGAATGTTTAAATGATATTGGTAGAGAAACAATTAGACGTGTTAAACTAACACCTAATCAAGATAATAAGTTTATTATGAGATGAGAAGTTTATGAAGGTGGTGTACTTGAATATGCATTAAACCATGAATTAACTTTAAATGAATTAAATAAATTCTTAGCTAACATGGATGAATGAACATTAGATAGATAAAAATATAGGAGTGTAATGAATCACTCCTATATTTTTATTCATCTTAACTATAGATATTTTATTATCAAGTTTTAGTCTTTTGAATTAATTCTTCTACTTGCGCTTGATCGTCACAAGATAAAGCTTGTTCTACAATTTTCTTAGCTTCATTAGAATCTATTCTAGAACATAATTCTCTTGCTCTTAGAACTGAAGAAACTGACATACTAAGTTCATCTATACCCATACCAATTAGCATAGGAATACATCTAATATCTCCAGCCATTTCTCCACACATACCACATCATTTACCAGCTTTGTGAGCTCCATCTATTGTCATCTTAATTAATTTTAGGATAGAAGGATTTAATGGTTTATATAGATATGATACCTTTTCATTCATACGGTCACTTGCCATCGTATATTGCATTAAGTCATTTGTACCAATTGAAACAAAATCTGCATATTTACAGAATACATCAGTATGAACACAAGTTGCAGGAACTTCTACCATCATTCCAACATCAATTTTATCTGCAATTTTTGGATTTGATTTTTTGATAGCAGCATATTCTTCATCAAAAATTTTTCTACTTGCTTTAAATTCATCAACAGTAGCAATCATTGGAAACATAATAGCTAATTTACCAAATTCACTTGCTCTAATAAGTGCTCTTAATTGAGTTCTAAATATTTCTTGTTTATCTAGACACAAACGGATTGCACGATAACCTAAGAATGGATTAGCTTCTTCAGGGAAGGTGAAGTAATTTAATTTCTTATCTCCACCAATATCTAAAGTTCTAATAATGACTTGTTTTCCATTCATTTGTTCTAAAACTTTTTTGTAAGCTTCAAATTGTTCATCTTCTGTTGGTCAATCTGGTTTATCCATATATAGGAATTCACTTCTAAATAAACCAATACTATCAGCAGTTGCTTCTTTTACAGCTTCTAGATCTTTAGGTGATCCTATGTTTGCTGCAATTGTAATCTTCTTATTATCCTTTGTTTGAGATGGTTTGTTTTTAAAAGTAGCTCAAACAACTTTTTGTTTTTCTAATTCTTCAGCTTGGTGTTTAAATTCTTCAATTTCTTGTTTTGTTGGATTAATAATTACTTGTCCTGAACTTGAATCGCCATTGATAGCAATGATATCTCCATCATTAACTTGTTTTGTAATGTTCTTTAATCCAAGTACAGCTGGGATTTCTAAACTACGAGCCATAATTGCTGAGTGACTTGTTCTTCCACCAATATCAGTAGCAAAACCTTTAACAAACATTTTATTAAGTTGTCCAGTTTCACTTGGTGTTAAATCATATGCAACAATAATCACTTCTTCTTCAATCGCAGATAAATCTGGAATTTCTAATCCATTTGTAATAGCAATAATTCTATTATAAACATCCTTAATATCTGCTGCTCTTTCAGCCATATAAGGATCGCCAAAAGATTTAAACATTTCTATATATTTTTGAGATACATTATTTAAAACATAACTAGCATTAGCACGATCCTTAGTTATGGTGTTTTCAATTTCTTCAATCATAGCTGGATCTTGCGCTAATTGAATGTGTGCATCAAAAACAGCCTTTTCATTTTCTGAAAGACCTGTTGCACGTGATTTAATATTGTTAATTTGTTTGATAGCTTTTTTGACACTATTTCGATATAGATTAATTTCACCCTCTACATCAGTAATTTGTTTGAATGTTGTGTCTAATTGTAAAGGCTTTAAGCAAAAAGCTTTTGCAATGGCTACACCTCGAGATGCTCCAATTCCTTTAATCATAGTAAAATACTTTGTTAGATTAATTAAATAATCTTACTTTCCTTTAATTTATTTTCAATTGCAGAGATAGCATCTGCTTCATCACTACCTGATGCTTCAATTTCCATTTCATCGCCACATTTGATTCCAGCAGCCATTAAAGTAATGATAGACTTAGCATTAGCTGCCTTACCATTTGCTTTAACAGTAATGTCTGATGCAAATTTAGATGCAGTTTGTACTAATTCACTTGCAGGTCTTGCATGGATTCCTACTGGATCAATAACTTTAGCTTTAAAACTTTTCATATTATCTCCTTATTTGATAGTTTTATTATCTACCTTAATTATATAATAATTAATTTAGATTACTTATGTTAAAAAATTAAAAGAAAATAGTTCAAGATAACCTTGAACTATGTTTGTTGGTGATATATGTATAGCAAACATCAATTATTCCTTAAATTCATTGAATAATGAGGCTAATTTGTTAGAAATAATAGTTAATTCATTTGTGCCAAGTCTAGGTAGTCTAATTTTATACTTTTGTTTTTTATCTGGAACATACATCTTAATAACTGTATTAGATGTATTCTTTAATTGTTCTTTAGTCATATCCTTAGTGTCAAAACTTAGAATCATGCTATATGGAATCTTTGTGAAGGTTTCACCACTTGGTGAGTTATCAATAATAACAAAGGCTAGATTAAATCTTCTAGCATGTTTAATAAGTTCTACAATCTTATTAAACATATCTTTATCTTTCTTTAAAATTAAATCCATATTATCAATAACAATTACTTTAAATTTGATATATTGTTCTACACCTAACTTATTTAATTCACTTATTGATTGTACGTGGTGTTTCTTTAATAATTGATCAGCAATCTTAATATCTTCAATTAAGTAGTTAAAGTATTTTTTAAAGTTAGTATAATCATCAACTTTCGACTTTATAGTATTTTGACAAATTAGAACTTTTTCTTTAACTTCAATTGGACTTAAACAAGCAATTTGTAATTTATCCTTTTTATAATTGATTGATAGATATGATATTAAGGCATTGATATAACTATAAACAAATTCTGGATTATTATCAGAGCTAATACCGATGATGTTATTAATTAAAAGATTAATAATAATTGGCTGGTGATTTTCAGTTAAACATAATGAACAATCATATTCTTTAGTAGCATTAGTCGACATATATGTGATTAGTGTTGAACTAACTTGCTTAGCATATTTATCGATTTTAATTAAAACTGAAGTGTCAATTCAAGATAATTTGTAATTAATATCATTAAGAATAGAACTAATGTTTCCTTTAATCTTTTCAAACTCTTTCGCTTGTGCAGCATCAATATTAAATTTAAGTGTTAGTGTAGTATCATCTTCTTCTACGTGGATATCACTAAAGTTTAATTTGTTATCATCTAAGTATTTTTCTAATGCAATTCTAATTGATCTTGCATTAATATCATTTTTTACATATGAATCTTTTAAACTAAAGTTTGATTGCTTGTTGGTTGATATAATTGATTCATTCTTTTCTAAATCTTTATCACCTTTAATTTGATTAAGCACAAACTGTTTAGTTTCACTCATGTTATCATCTTTATTTGTCTTAATCAATAATTTCTTCAATACTTCTTTTCTTTGCTTAGGAAAGAAAGCAAAGAAAGTAGCAATAAGTGCTATTAGAGCAAGGATCACAATGAACACTCCAGAGATAGAACTTAAGATAGCACCTATAATACCACCATCAATATAATTTGCTTGCCCAAAATATCAGAAGTTAGAGAAGTCTCAATATTGTTTTGTTCATATTTCTTCTACATATGCTTTGATAGTGAATTGATTTGGATGACTTAGTAGTTGAATACCACCTAATAGCATCGATAGCAATGCAGTAATTATCAAGCTAAAAAAGAAATATCGTTTTGAATATAATGGCTTCTTCTTTACATCAAAGGTTTTGATTGCAAAGAAGAAAATAACATATCCATATAAAAAGTATTTTGCTCAACCAAAAATAAATTCAAAAAAGACAGAATCAAAGAATTGTCCAATATAAGGAATTCTAAATACACTTAGTAAAGTAATGATTAAGCATAAAGCATAAAGTACTCTAAGTATGGTTTTCTTAGTTTGTTTTTTCTTATCTACACTAACAGCTTCAGCAACTGACACTTCAGGCTGAGATTTATTCTTATTCTTGTTTAGCATTGTTTTCATCCTTAGTATCTACAATTGTAGGTAATACTACAGGACGTTTGTGCATATGTTTATCAAATAACTTAGTAACTGATTTTTTAATAGCAATCTTTGTTTCTTTCAAGTCAATTGTTTCTTTATTTTTATAAACAAAATATGAATAAATGTTCTTATTAATTTCTGCTTTGATTTCTTCAAATAGTTTTAATGCAACTCCATCTGAGTGATTGAATAAACCATAATCAAATACATCTACTTTAGAAATAACTTGTCCTTTGGCATTTAAAACAAATGAAATTGAAACTGATCCAGCATCAGCCATTTGATTTCTTTCATATAAAACAGATTCTGAAATATCAGTACTTCCGTAAGCTGACATTTGTACTCTTTCACATGGTACAGTTTCTTTAGTTGAAATTAATTCACCATTATCAAATTCTGCTACTTCACCATTAGCAAGAACAATAACTTGATCTTTTCTTAATCATGTCTCATTAATAACATTTTGATATTGAATAAATGATTTATATAATCCACCTACTGGAATAATATATTTAGGTTGAATTAATGAAGCTGTGAATTTGTGATCTTCATTTGATGGTTCAAGAGGAAGGATAGTTTTAGGACTAACAATTGTTTTAATGTCTAAAACTGCAATTCTGTCTAATAATTTTGCAGCTTGCCCTTCATAACCAGCAACTAGTTTAGTACCTAATACAAAAGTATCTGTTGGTTCAAATTTAACCATATCATCTTCACCATCAATAATTTTGTGAATTCTATTAAATAATTTTTCTGGTTCACCTGTTACCACAATGATTGCATTTGGAGAATTGTGTAATTCACTTAATGGAATTGACATTAATCCTTTAGTACTAAATAATCCAGATTTTACTGTAGCTTGGAAAGTATTAATAAATGTTCTTGAGTAAATAATAAAGTTCTTTTGATAACGTTTTGCAGCTTGAGCTAAACTAAATACACTATATGCATCATTATCATGAATAGCAACTATAATTCTTCCAGCAGTGTTAGAAACAATTCTATTATAAAAATCAGTATTCTTATGTTGTGGTGAAGTAAATCCTAATGATTTATCAACAATACCTGTAGCAGTTATCATTAATAATACTGGTAAACCTTTTGTGATATCTCTTACATTAGCAAGTTGACTATAGAATGCTTTGGTTTGGTCAGATGCAAGAATGTAATTGTCTAAATACACAACACATCCTTCAGGTGATTTAAATACAAAACCTAAAGATCCTGGCATAGAGTTAGCAATTCTAAAACCAACTATCACTTGTCCGTTATCTAACACTAAGTCTCTCATTGGGTTGCAGATGATATATTCAACTTCTCTTCTATTTTCCATATTTCTAAATCTGTTGTTTAGAAATGTTTCGATAATTGTCTTTCCAACTTCACTAGTAATGATTGGAATATCAGGTGAGATTTTAGTAAAAATTAAATCTAAAGAACCCATATTAGACATTGTAGGTGTTCCAATAATAACACCAGCAATTCTTTCACGGTTATTAACTAAATATGTAATATCTGGAACAATCTTACTTACCCCAAAAGATTCAATGATTGGGTTTTCACATCCACAGTTAATAATGTAAATTACATCATTAATTTCTAATACATAACAATGTCTTGCTCTCTCATCTAAACCACTAATAGCAAAAAACTTAATATTTTGCATTTTAACCTCCAGTTTATATATCAACTATATTTTCTATTATTGTATATAGTTAAGTCTAAGACTCATTAAAATAATTTTAATATATTTTAATAAATATTGTACAATAATCTTGTGATGCAGGTGTAGTTCAATGGTAGAACGCAACCTTGCCAAGGTCGAGACGTGGGTTCGATTCCCATCACCTGCTCCATTAAAAATAGATGCTTCTAGTTTTTAGCTAGAAGCATTTTTATTTAGCTCTATACAGTAAAAATAAACAACCGAACATGGTTGTTTATTTTTATCAATATATTTTAGAAATTAAGCTTTTGGTGTTAAATTCATAGTTTGACCAATTTGAATTTGATCTGGGATTTTATTTGGATCATTATAATTTATTGTAACTGTACCAGTTGATGAATCAGTTGTTACATCTTTAACACTATCTTTTCAGCCTTGACTAGATTTACCAAAGATGTCATTGAATTCAGTATCATTTGGAGTAATTGTTGGTTTTGCAAAAGCATTATCATATTGAGTCTTATCAAGTACATTATCTATTGCAAAAGCTGGTTTTTCATTTGGAACTAAAGCTACTGCACCATTTAATGATAATGATGGAACTAAGAATGTAGTTGATAGATCTACATTTACTTTTGCGCCACTACGAGTTTTTAAGAATAAAGCAACTGCTTCATTAGATTTTGCATTTAAAGAACTTTCTAATTTTCCAAAGAATGAACCTAAATCAACTTTATAAGAAATTAAGTAAGCTAGGTTTTCGTATTCTTGATTTACTTCTTTAATTTGATCAAATATACCTTTGTCATCTTTGTCAAATAAATCATCTACATCTTTATTCTTATCTCAAGGTTCATTTCAATCATCACCTAAGTAAATTTCAGCAATATCTTCTAGATCTATTTCACCATTAGCAGTTTTGTTATCATGATTAAAATGAACAAGTTTTTTAGTTAAGTTAATAATGTCAGCTTTAGACATTAATTCAAATTCTGGTTTTCAATCGTTAATAATTACTTTTTTGATTGATTCCTTACCATTAATTTCTTGTTCAACCCTAACTTCAAGTTTAAAAGTACCATCAGAGTTTTTGCTTAAAACTTTAACTCCTCTATTACCATCATCAAGATCATGGTCAATTTCAATTTCATTTCTTCCTTTTTCTTGTTCAAAGGCAGCATAGAATTTACTTAATGCTTTATCAAAGTCTTCTTGTAATTGATCCACAGATAATTTATCTAAGTATTCATTTTTGATGTTAATTGCATCACTGTTCATGTCTGCACTTCATTGATTTACTTCTTTCTTTGAACCATCAGCTGCAAATGTAGTAACAGTTTCTTTTACTTGGAATGATCTAGTTGATACTTTATAGTAACTACTACTTGCATGAGATAATCCAAGTCCTAACCCTAAACCAAGAGCTAAAGCTACTACACCAGTACCTACACCGACACCAGTTCAAATTTTTGCCTTTTTAGTCATGTTATTATTCTCCTTAATATCCTATCATATTCCATTATACAATGGAATTCAACCTTATGGAAAACAAAATACAATCAAAATATGTCCTTAATAACCTTCTAAAATTCTTAATAATACAACTTATAAATAAAAATCAGCAATCCGAAGATCGCTGATTTTGGTGCTCTTTAACAAGAGATTCTTGATATAGAATCTTATATTCTGTGGTACCCATACAGTCGTATCAGTAGAACTAATACATGATGTTAACTAGAAGTTATTTTGTTTTATGCTTAAATTTAAATTTGAGATAAAAGTTATAAATTTTAAAATATTGAAGTAATTAATAGCAACAATAACAATAATAAACAATAATAAGGCAATAACAGTACTAATAATTAATAATGATTAAAATCTAAACTTCAAATTAACAACATTAATTATTATATACTTGTTTACAATAAATAAACAACTTTTTTATAAATTTTTTAAATTTATCATTTTTAGTTTACTTTTTAAATTCTAAATCATCTACTAAATTGTTTGATAAACCTCATTCATTGATTAAATGAAGTGCTAAATAGTAGTAGTGATCATTCATCAATTTATCACTATGTGTGTCTACTCCAATATTGATTTTAACTTTTGTACCAGCTGCATGTTGTCAGAATTGGTAGTGTGGATATCCTAGTTTTCTTCTTTCAGTAGTTAAGAATTTAGTTTGTAAGTCATTTGTAATCTTTAAATCTTTAATCTTATCTCAATCTGATAGTTCCTTGATGTCATAGGCTTTCTTGATTGCATCTATATCATACTTAGCAGCAAGACCATTTAAATTAAATTCAATCGGTGTGTCATATTTAATTGACATATCAACAATATCTTTTGCAAAACCATCTAGTTCATCACATCATTCATCAAATTGTCTAACAATTAAGTCTGGATGATTGAATGCACTAAACAAATTTGAAGCTAATGCATAATCAGCAATACTTAAATAATCACTAATCATCTTTTTCTTATCTTTTACAGTATTTCATTCAAATCATTGATAGTAACAAGATTTAGCAAAGTGATTACCAAAAATTAAATAATCAATATCTTCTCTTTCAAAATATCCTTTTACTAGAGTTTCAGTTTCATCATTATAGTATTCACATTCTAAACCAAAGAATATTTGAATTTCGTTTTTATATTTTTCTTTTAAGTGATTGATGTCAAAGATTAGTTGTTCAAATTCTCTTGCATTTGGTTTACGAGAAGGTTGATGAGGCAATGGCATATGTTCACTAATTCCAAACTTAGTGTAACCATTTTTAATTGCACTCTTTATTAATGTTTCAGGATCATTTGTTGAATGCCCACAATAATATGTATGAGCATGATAGTTTGTTTTAACATTCTTTGACATATCTCAATACCACCATCTATTATTTATTCTTTAATTCTAATAGGATTTCATTATACATATTAGTAGCTTCAGGTGTTAATTTATTTTTTGAAGTAAATTTGATATGTTCTAATAATTTATTTTCATCAAATGTTTTATTAGTATCAAATTCATTTCAAGATAGAGGTAGATTTAATAATTTAACAAATGATTCAATTGCTGAAACAAATTCATCAATTGAGTTAACTCCAAATAATTCTTTACCTGCTCTTAAAGCTTTTTCTTTATATGTGTTACTATATTTTGATTTTATTTTAATTAGTGTTGGGAATATAAATGCTAAACCAGCTCCATGAGTAACATCATAAATACCACTTAATGCATGTTCAATAACATGAGCATTTCAATCTTCTTGTTTGTTATTAAAAGTAGATAATGAGTTTAATGCCATTGATGCAGTTCACGAAATATTTTCACGCACTTCATAGTTATCTTCTCCATTAAATAATTTTGATCCATACTCATAAATGTTTTTAGCATTCATTAATAAATACTTATTGGTTCATTCAAAAGTTTCTGCACCTAAATATTGATCTAAACAATGGCTAAAACAATCAAATATACCAGAAGCTAATTGTCATTTAGATAAGGTTTGTGTATATGTTGGATCAATGAAACAAACTCTAGGTGTAGCAAATATATTGTTAACTACATACTTAATATTTAATTGTTCATTAGTAATAACAGAGCCTTCGTTATTTTCACTAGCAGTACCTGCAATAGTAATGATTGAAAATATATCAATAGGTCTTTCTTTTGTTTTAGTTGGATCTAAAACATATTCTCATGAGTTTGAATATACATCAGTAACGCTTACAGCTGCAATAACTTTAGCTGCATCAATAACACTTCCACCACCTACTGCAAGTATTAAATCCACTTTATTTTGCTTACATAGAGCAATTGCTTTATCTAATTCACAAGTTTTAGGATTAGGAGTAATTTCTAAGCATTCAATAATATTTACACCTAAATCATTAGTTATCCCGATTAATTCATTATAAATACCATTTTTCTTAATACTAGACTTTCCAGATAGTAATAAAATGTTTTTGTATTGTTTTCTTTTAATTTCACTAGGAAGTTTAGTAATACATCCTTTTCCAAAGTAATATTTAGGTTCTAATCTAAATCTAATCATGTAGCCTCCAAAATTAACGTACACTATTATCTTAATATAATATATGAAATAACTTTAAATAAAGTTACAATAATGATATGGAAACGAAATTATTTAACTTTGTTTGTCTAGGTAATATTTGTAGATCACCAATGGCAGAATTTGTATGTAAAGATATACTTAATAAGCATCATATTAAAAACATTGAAGTAACTAGTTCAGGTACTGCTGGATATCATGATGGCGAAGATATGCACTCTGGAACTAAAACTCTATTATCAAGCAAACACATTGATTGTAATGGGTTTGTTTCAAAAAGAATCACTAAGCAATTATTTGATAATTCAAGTTTTGTTATTGTAATGGATAATTCAAATTATCAAAATGTAATTAACATGTTTGGTTCTCATCCTAAAATTATCAAAATGTGTGATTATTGTGATTTAGGTTATAACCAAGTTCCAGATCCTTGATATACTGGAAATTTTGAAGAAGTATATGAGATTCTAAATAATGCGATAACAAATTTTCTAATTGATAAAAAAATAATATAACAATTATCAATCAGTTGAATCACCTCTATGATTTTTGCGTTTTCTTATAACTATAATATAAATTAAAACAAATACTCCAATTGCTAATATAAGTGCAAGTATACCAATTAATAAATACATTAATCAACCATTAGAATCTGCATTAACAGGATTAATAGTAAGATTTGGAAAAGCTATACCGTCATCTACAGGACCAATATTAAGTTTTTTAATAGTAACTGATTCATCATCATTAAATACTATTACAGCACTATTAAAATCACTTGGTTCAAAACATCTACCTTTATCATGAAAAGGAATAAAAGTATCAGGGATATTATTACTTAATTGATTTAATTGTTCACATATAATTTTCTTAATTGCTAAATCTCTTTCATCTGTTGGAAGTTTTTCAATAGATTTTAATGATGCTGCTATATTATCTTTGATTGGCCCTTGAAATTCACTATATGAAGGAGTAGGTTTTAATTGAATAGAAAAGTTAATAGGGATATCATCTTTTCCAATTCCATCAATAATTCATTGATCAAATGTAACTGTAGCTTCAGTTTTAGGAGTTAAAGAGTTTGGATAACTTAAACTTGCAATTTCAGATTTTATAGCACGAGTATTATAACCATTTAATGAGTAGTTGCTTAGTAAAAAATTATTAACTGAAGGATCAATAATTGCTAAATTAATTCAATCTAATAATTGCTTTTGTTTTAAGTGATAATTTGCACTAGTATATCAATCGATTGCAAAGCCCTTATCCATTGGAAATATAGTATTAAATTGTCATTCACCTGCTACTAATCCATTTTGTACAATATTTTGTTTTAAAGTAGTAGTTGAAGTTTGGTTAATTAAAAAACCAGTTAGAGTAAATTCTTGTCGATTATCTAATCCATCTCCTGTACTTAATAAACCATTTGTGTTGTTATAAAATTTCTTCAACCCTATTCTAATAAAAATCTCACCTGAATTAGGTTCTTCTCTACGATTAGAAACTAAGATATCATCTTCTACTAATTTAGGATAATTAGAGAAGAATAATTGTGGATTACTAATAATATATTTCTTAAGATCATTTTCTGTAAATTGTTTAACTCATTTACTGCCAAAAGATTTCTTTAAATCAATAGAACCACCAAGTACCTTTGTTGGTTTTCTATCTTTAAATCCTCTTAATGCAATTGGTCCTAATGGTAACTCACTTACTTTCTTTCCATTTGTTCACGCTTTATTATTAATTACTTTAAAACTAATTGTTCCTTCACCAATTAAATCATTAGGATTTGTAATATTTGTAATGACAATATCTTGTGGATCTAAAACAGTTCCTGCTTCTAAATTAATAACTAGATTAGCGTTGATGATTGATTGCTTTAGTGTTAAATTATCATAACTTACATCTGATGCAAAAAGGTTTTGCACATCTGGTAAAAAAGTAATAGTTGTATCAAATGAAGTGTTTAAGCCATACTTTTGATAACCAGTAAATGTAATGGTTTTATTTAATGTTGTTGATTCTGTATAAACATCAGTTAAATTTAAATCAAATGAAAGACTTCCAGCTACACTTGTGTCTAAATTATTTATAGTAGCTTTGCTTGTAAAATCATAATCAGTTGGTAGATTAGTAAAAATATTAGCTTGTTTATTTTTAATAATATCCATTAGTTCTGATTCGTTAACTAAGTTATTGGGTTTAGTATTATCTCCATAATCAAATGTAGTGTTCTGAAGTGTTGTTACTTTATCTGTAAATCCATTAATATATAATGTAAATTCTTTTTGACTTGGAATAGCATTTTTCAAATTAAAAGGAACTTCTAGTAATCCATTTCATACATGTTTATTTAAATTAATTATTTCAATGTCACTTGAAGTAATTGCATCTGGTGCTTGATCAAAAATAAAATCTTTATTTGTAATAATTGCATTAATTACATAGTTATTATCAATTAAAGGACTATCCAATGATGGAACATCAGTTACACCTGGTCATAATTGATTGAAACTAAATCTTCCATTATTTTTAACTTGAGTTTCTGTAGCTAGTGTACTTGATCATTTTATTGATTTAGAAGATATGATATTTTTATTAACAATAGATGTAGAAAGAATAGTAGCACTAAATATAGAGCTAACTGTGATTGCTGATAAAATTATTTTTAATCATTTAGTCTTTTTCTTGTTCATAAGTTTTTATTTAACTTAACACCTTACAACTATTATTTATTAATATTAGTATACATTTTTTATTTACCTTAATGATAACTATATATTGTACAGTGTCATAATAGTTTATAATTTATGTATAAATTATGAGTGCTCTTTTTTATAGAAAAAATAAAAATTTTATTAATAATTCATATACACAATGAGTAACAAATGCTCTAAATGTTTCTACTATCAGCAAATGAAATGTGAAGAAAACCATGAAGTTTTATGAAAAAGAATTTGAAGAATGATATCTTTGATATCGTTTTAATTTAGTGTATGAATGATTTAATGATAATAGAGATGATTCTGATCTAGACTTTTTAGGCAGACTGAAATCTATAATCAAAAATTTAAATTTACAGGAATTTCTTAATTGCGATGAGCAAAACTATTTATTGCAACTAAGTTCACAAAACTTTACAAAAGTAAGAAATATTAAATCATTATTAATTGATTTTGAACCACTTGAAGATGAACTTGCTTATTTCCATTATAGACATCTAAAAATGTCTTCAAATAACTTTAAATGAAATGATTCTGATTTCTATATCACCAACAAAAGAATTGTAGTTATTTTTAGAAATGAATCTATGAGTTTATATTTTGATAATATAAATAATTTAGACTATTTTGATAAACACTTTGATATTAATTATATGAATAAGATTTATCACTTCTATTGAAATGAACCTAAGTTAATTCAAATTTCAATTGATAGAGTATTTAAGATGATAAAAAAGGACAATAAAATTAATGGTCATGATAACTAAATAATCATAAAAAAATTTAGCTTTAAATAATTATTTCTTATGACTTGAAATTTTTCTTAAATTTCGTGGTGATTTATAATAAATAAATTGAAGATTAGGATTACGAGATAAATATGCATCTTTAAGCATCATTTCATACTTTCAATCTTCTTTATTTCTATACCCTCTTACAATTACATTTGTATCTAATTTATTCATATAGTCTGCAGTAAGACCTTTATTTACTAAAATACAAACTCTACTGAAGTCACAATTTCTAGATTTAAGATCTTTATAAACATCACCTGCAACATAGTCTAAATTTGTAATTGGTTTATCAGGATTTTGAGCAACTACAACGTAGATTTGATCAAAGTCTTTTAAAGCTTCTTGAATTATTCAAACATGCCCATCGTGAAGAGGATTAAACGTTCCAACAAATGCTGCTTTTCTTACATTAGAGATTTTATTACTGTAATTAATTTTTCTGGTGATTCCCATAACAAACAATACCCACTTCCTTCTATTACTTTTGTTGTGAATTGATAGTGCTTTTGATTACAAATAATGAGAGGATTTTTTTTACTAATTATACCTACCAGATTATATGGTGCATTATCTAATCATTTAAAATATTTTTTAAATAATGAGTATCTAAGAATTTGATCAAATAATTTATGATAAAGCAATTCAGTATCGCTAAAGAATTTAACTTCTTTTCTAATTGCAGATAATCATTCTTGATCTTCTCTAAATCTATTTAAGGAGTTAGATAAATAGATGTATTTATTGATAACTTCAACTTGATTAATTGGTAACATTTTTGATTTCATATTTACAAATCTTAAATAAATGGATTTATCAAAAGGATTTATTAAAATAATCTTATTAACATATTCTTTAATTTCTTCATATATTTGAAAGAATATTAATTGACTAAAACTGTCAATAATTATATTGAATGTTTCATTCTTGTGATTCTTAAAATAGTTTTTTAATTGATCGCTTAAAGATTCCATTTTCATGAATGTTTGAATTTGTTCTTTATTACATTCATCATCTTCAGCTATTTCTCATTTAAAACATCTAAAATTTTCAATAGATTTAAAGGTTTTTTTGATTTGCTTATCACTATGAGCTATTGGAAATCAGTCTGGTATGTAAAGGTTAATAATCTTGTTCATAACAATAATATTATATGATTAATCATGATAATTTTTATATTTAATATAAATCTACTTTTTCATAGCATATTAATAAATGTTTGAAGATAAATTGAAATTTTTTAATAAATGTTTGAAAATAAATAATAATTATATATAATTATTCCAATAATAAGGTTATTAATATGTCAAAAAAGAGGGGTCAAAGACTAAAAGTGTTTAGTTACCTAACCGGTACTATTCTTTTATCTAGTACTATTGCAACAACACTACTATCTGCAACATCATGTAGCAGTACAAGTAGTCCAAGTAATAATAAGCCGTCTGGAGGTAATTTTCAAGCTCATTTACAAAATATAGTTAAAATTGATACACAAACAGTTAGACCTAAAAAGCAGACATTAACAAAAACAGAATTTGATAACCTTAATCAAAGTAATTATAAAGATTCATTGTATTTCTCTCCTGAAATTAAATACCAAGATTTATTACAAGTTATAGAATTTAAAAAGTCTAATGATACTATTAGTTTCAAATTTGGATACACAATCGAAGATAAAAAAATATCATCTAAGCCTTTACAATTTACATACAAAATAATTGATGATCATGTAACACCAGATCCAGGTTTTGATTATCAACCATATATTGATAATTTAAATAATGTAAATAATTCAACTGTTACACCAAAGAAAAATCCATTAACTACTTCTGAATTCAATAATATTACTCAAAGCAATTATAAAGATAATATTATTATTTCTCCAACAATAAAATATCAAGAAAAAATCACAGTTACATATTTTAATAAAACTGGAAATTCAATTGCATTTAAATTAGGATACATTATTAACGATAGACAATTAGAATCCAATGAAGTTTCTATTTCATATACAATTGACGATCCTAAACCAATTGAACCTGAATTTGATTTCAAACCATACATTGATAATTTGAAAAAAATAAATTCAACAACAGTTTCTGCTAAACAAAGTGTTCTAACTACTGAACAATTTAATGCATTAGAACAATCAAATTATAAAGAACAATTAAATATAAGTAGTGATATTGAACATCAAGATTTATTAGAAGTAACTTATTTTGAAAAATCATCAAACAATATTAGATTTAAGTTAGGCTATACTATTCATGGCAAGAAACTAGAATCTGAAATTATTGAATTAGCTTATACAATACAAAACATTGAACCACCTAAACCAGAAATTAATTATAGTTTTAGTGTAACCTCAGGAACTAAACAAAATATTGTATCATCTAATAGTGCAAATTATCATTGAACATTAAGTGCAGATAAAGAAGTTACTCAAGCATTTTCTGTTAGTGTAAAGCTAAGTAATAATAAATTCTATAATGGTACTACATCAAGAATAGATGGAACTAATACATATAATTTAGAAGTTAATTTTAATGATTTAAATCCTAATACTAAATATATTGTTCAAAGTATAGATGTAAGTATTGGAGATAAGAAATTCAATGCATTCACAAATAATAGTGATACTTATCATTTCACAACCTTAAAGACTAATGATAGTATTATTAAATTAACTCTTGCAAACACACAAGTAATTGCTCCAAATAATAAATTAGGAGTATCTATCGAACTTGATCAATTATTACAAAAGAATGTAGATAAAAAATTAAGACTTAAATTTCAAAATAAAACTACTAGTCAATTTATCTATTCTAATGAAATAAACTTATTAGCTAATACTTTAACATATAGTTCTGAAATCATTAATTTAAGTGTTGCTGGAGTTTATCAATATATTGGTGCAGAAATTAATGATGGTAGTGTATGAAATACTTTCAACTCAGCTTTAACAACATCTAATCCTGAATTTGAATATAAAGCAAAAGAAAATACTACTGGTTTACCATATTCAAGTAAAGCATTAACTGAATATGGGAATTGCTATAGATTGCAAGTAGCAGATAAATTAGTTAATGCAGATAGCAGTAACGTAAAAACTTATACTTCAGATGCTTTAACACCTGATTCATTAAAAGCTAAGAGAAATAGTTACAGACTATATTTTGACAAATTAGCTAATCTACCTGAAACCCCTAAACAACACGATACTATAAACAAATCTCTAAAACAAAGTAATGAATATAATATCTCAACTGTATTAATTGAAGGAAATAAAGTTAGAGTACTTCTAAAAGGAAATACAGATATTAGCACACTATCATTGATGGTTAAGTCTTGAGACAACTATAACCCTTGAGAAAAATTAATAACATTAAATAAAGAGCCAAGTGGAACTGTATGATGATTTGATATAAGTAATTTAAATATCAATCAAAATAAATTTATTATCACAGATATGGTAGTAAATGATGAATTTCATACTGCATTAGATTACTATGATAAATTAATAATTAATAGAACAGAAACACCAACATTAAAAGTTGATAACTTTGAAGTATATAAAGATAACAATAATAAAAATGCTTATGGGACATTATCTCTTAATTGAAATGATGATGATTTAAACAAGTTATACAATAAAGTATTTGCATTAGATTTTAGTATTGAACAATTAGAATGAAAGAAGTATGATCCATTTGGTGGTATAACAAACTGAGAAGATGAATATAACACTCAATATGCTCCACCTACTACTAAACGTATTTATGTTCCATTCAACCAATTATCAAAATTTAGTCTAGATGGATTCCAAGATGGATTAAACTACACTTTAACTAATATTGAAATTATGAATGATATTAGTTATTTACCATATATGAACCCTATTACAGTTGATAAAAACAATAATTATAAATTTGCATTTATTTATGATTGAGTAAATAATTTACAATTAATAGATCAATTACATCAAGATTCAGTACCTAAACAAATTACTAAACAAGAATTGATGAAAGAAGCATCCACAGTTGAAAAAGAATATCAAATAGATTATTCATTAAATAATATGAACACTTTACTTGATTATAATTTTAATTTATACAATAGAACAACAAGATATCCAAAAGCTAAAGACAAGATTGTAAACAATACAAAATATGTGTTAATGAAAAATGGTGTAAAACAATCACTAAATTATTTCATGCCATCTGAAATTTTAGAAAAAACTATTTTTGATATTGATGCTAGTAAACACCAGGCAACAGTTACTAAAAACTTAAATAGTATAGTGGGATTAACACCTGATAAATATGATGATACAATTTTATGATTAACATTTGAATTAGATATTAATCCAAGAAGAAATCTAGATTATGTTGAATTCAATGATATTCATTCAAGAATTAGAGTACCTGTTGCTTTAAAGAATTTAAAACAATATAAACATATTCAAGACGTAGACTTTATGTTTGATAACATTCAAGGAACACCAGAATATCAACAAAAACTATTCTCTAAGATTAAGAAAAATGTGATGTTTAATTTAGACATCAATGATGCAAACGAATTAACTCTAACAGTCGTTTCAAGAAATAATAACGTTTCATTTACAAATGATATGTGAAGTTTAAATACATCATCTGAAAGAAGTGCTATGTTAGGAACATGTAATATGTTTGTTAACTGAGTACAAGATGAAACTAATAAAACTCCAATATTAAGTTATCAAGAAGCTTCACAAGTTGATGATTTAACTATTAAAGGAACTATGACATCATATAACAACACATATGAATTAAAAGTTAGTGAGGCTGGTGAAAAAGATTCTAATGATAAGAGTATGACTAACTATAGATTATTACCAGAACCAAATAAAGATAATATTACAAAAAGATTATTTAAACAACAAACTTCAACTGGAATAGAAGCTGCTAGAATGAGAACATTTGGAATTAATGACAAAGCTGGTGGTACTTGAAACTGTCTTGGTAAAATAAATGATGATCCAAATGATTATCGTTTCTATGCAATGATCAATTATCATGTTTGAAGCACAATGGGAGATCCTGATAATATCGGTAAAAATGTAACTGATGATAGAGGATATAAATATGTTGAAGTTGATAATCCTAGTATTACAGCGCCAACACTAGTTGATGAAAATGAACCAAATAAAAAACAACCAATCTATAACACTGGTGAAACTAAATTAGAACCTCAGGGTTATAAAATGCAATTAACTACAAAACCAAATGAGGGAATTAAAATAAAATTATTCCAATCATGCTTTAATGGTGATAAACTTGGAAAAATGCCAAGTTATGATGCATTTAGAAATAATGAAGGTTTTACTGAAGCTAAAAATAAAGATAATAACCTAGATATGGTTCTTGCAGTTATTGACCTTAGATGTGCTATTGAACCATTTAAAGGTCAAAAAATTGAAGAAGCTACTTATAATGGCAGACCACTAACTGCTCTAGAAAAAGGTGCTGTTCAACATTTCCAAAACCTAATGAAGGTTCCTCCTATTGAATTTTCTAACTTATCTAAACATATGAGCTCAGTAGCTAACTACAACTATTATGTAGCTAGTATGCCAACATCTGAAGCGGTAACAAACCCTATTTCAGCACCTGCAAAAAGATATCGTGAATATTTAATTGGTAATAACTCTGCTAAGATTGTGTTATTATCTACTTTAAACGATTCATCATTAGAAGATAAACATGCATCTAATAGACCACTATTTGTTTTACAAAATAGATACAATGATATTCAAAACGGATCTAGTGGTACTGGTGTTTATGATAGTCAGGGAAGAGTAGTGGGTATAGATGTTAGAGGTCATATTTCTTCTTCATCATTCTGATTCTTTATTGATACACAAAAATATTCATATTTAGGTGGAAACGATGATTCACCATATAATCCAGATACATTCTATAAAAGAGTTAAAAAGATGAGTTATTTATATCCTAATACATATAAGGATATCTTCTCTAAGTAATACAAATAAAAATTCAGAGTTTTCCTCTGAATTTTATTTATCTATAAATCAATGATTAGATTATTGAATACCTAGAAGGTAAGAATAAACTTTTTGTCCACCTTCTTCAAAGTTACAAATTAGTTCGTATTTCTTTGTTACATATGCTTCTAATTCATCAAGTACTTTCTTTGAAGTCTTACTTGCATAATACATCATTAAGATATCTGGTGAGTCAGCTTTTTGCATTAGCATATCAACACAAGCCTTTAGTACTAATAATTCATCTGTATCAGATACTTCAATACGTTTGTTGATAATACCAATGTAGTCATCCTTACGAATTGAGATGTGACTATAGTCAACATCTTTAACTGCTTTAGAAACCATTGCAGAAAGAGAATTAGCAACTGCTTTATTCATTGCAGCTTCATTTGCATCTAATGAAAGTGATTCATTAAATTCAAGAGCAGCTACTAAAGCTTGGAAAACGTTATTACCCTTAATAACTCTTATATCAATTTGATCACTTACCATATCTTTAGCTTGGTTAGCAGCTAATACAATATTTGAATCATCTGTAATTACAATACACTTGTTTGCTTTAGTTTTTTGTACTTCTTTTAAGATGTCTTGAATAGATGGGTTTCCATTCTTTTCAGTATTAATGATGTGCTTAATACTATATTCAGTTTGTAAAATCTTTTTGATTTTTGATGAAGGACAAGTCATAACAATTTCAATTTTGTTTTCAAGAACAATTTTCTTTTCTTTTGTTTTTGACTTATCAACGACGTCAATTCCTTCATAACCCATACGTTCTAAATATTGTTGAGTCATATTTTCGAATTTAACTTTTAAAAATTCCCCATATTGTTGAGCATAATTTAAGAAATCACCTGGTTTAAATGTATGAACGTGAACTTTTACCAAATCATCATCTTGTACACAAACTAATGAGTTACCCATACCTAGTAAAGTTTCTCTGAACTTTTCAAAATTAAATTCTTTTTTCTTACCTTTTTCAGAAGGATCTATTTTAGCTCCAATCTTCATAATGATTTCAGAACAATATCCAAATCCACCTTCATTGTCATGGTCATCAAATTGCATGCTGATTTTTTGTTTAATTTCATCACCAGCTAATGCTCTTGTTTTTTCAATTAAGTGTTCAGACTTCATTGATAGAGCTTCATACATTCCAACTAAGAATACATAAAGTCCATAACCACCTGAGTCAACTACACCAACTCTTTTTAATTCTTCTAGTAAGTTAGGAGTATTGTCTAAAGCGATCTTTGCTTGTTCAACAGCATACTTAAATAAATCTTCAGCTTTTGTGAATGGTTCAGTTGCATGTTGTTCATTTAATTTTTCTGAAGTGCATCTAATTACTGTAAGGATTGTACCTTCAATTGGATTAGCAACAGCTTTGTATGCAATATCTTTTGCAGATTCGAAAGCTTTTAATAAGTCATCAATGTTTAGTTCTTTTTGATTTTCTTGGAAGTTACTAACAAAACCTTTCATGATTTGAGAAAGGATAACACCTGAGTTTCCTCTTGCGTTCATTAATAACGCTTTTGAGAAACCTCTCCCAATTACTGAAAGGTCATCTGAATCAATTAAAGATAATTCTCCAGCAGCTGCCGTTGATGTTATTTTCATATTTGTTCCAGTGTCACCATCTGGAATAGGAAATACATTTAATTCGTTGATATATGCAAAGTTTTGAGCAATTTGCTCAGAACCATTAATAAACATTTTTTTAAGTGTTACAGAATTAATTTTAGGCATAATACAACATTAAAATATATATGTATTATACAATAAATGTGTTTTTTTGTACCCATTATAGTGTATTTTGGGTAAAAAAATGGATGGTTTTATTCATCTTCCTCTTTTTTGATCATGATGATATCTTCTAAATTATCATTTAGTTTCTTTGTATTTAATTCGTTAATATTGTCTCTCTTGTCTCTTAAAAAGATTTCAAATCATATCATTTTCTTTAGTGTATTGAAGTGATTACATGTTGGAATTATCTTACGTTTATTAGTAACAAGTTTAGGGTGACAAAGCTTGTAACTTAATTGTAAGTCACCACTATTATCTGTTTGTTTTGCTAATACTTTGAACTTGTATTTAGGGAAAAATTGAAAATATGTTTTAATAGGTCCGATGTCAACATCAGAAATTTGATCTACTTGGACATAGCCTAGCCGACCGTCATCTAATTTTACAGTTAACCCTCTTTTTTCATCAATCTCAATCACATCTCCTACAACAATAGGATTCTGATGAGAATTATATTTATTATTCATAACCACTCATTTCTATCACTTGTTCATATCTAAGTTGTATAGATTAGCCATAGGTTTTCTTATTGCAAATACTATTCCAGTTAGTAGAATAATGTACAATGGAGTTTTGGCTGATTCTTTTAATACTCTTGGTATCAAATAAAACATTGAACCATATTTTAAAAACCCGCTAGGTGTAACACCAGTAGTATATTCAATGTATTTGACAAAAGTGATCGGTCCTAACATAAAACTAAACACTGAAGTAATTATTACAACAAGAACTGACATATAACAATACATAACAAAGTATTCTTGTCGTTTTTGAGTTTTAATCTTTTTGTACAATAAATCCACTTGAACTTCATTCACAATTAAGTAAAGAAGCATAACTGATATTATTAATGCTGCAAAGACCCCAATATTTTTTAACTCACCTTTGGCAAACTTAGCTCCTATGATGAAATATTCATATACAACTATAAATATTGTAAATGATATAAATGAATATACAATGATTTTTTGAATAATCATTGTGACTTTTATATTATGAGTTTTAATGACATAATATAGTGATCCCATGATTCCAGACAATAATCCTACGATAGGTTCTTGGATGGCATACATTCAAAATCATACACCTCCACCACCTAGAGCATAACCTAATGTATCAGCTGCTGCACCAAACAATAGTCCTGCAATTGGTCCTAAAAAGAAGCCAGAGATATATACAGGTAATCAGGCAAATGAAATAGTTACACCAAAAGCTGCAATTGGAATTTGTAAGTAAATAAGTACAAATCTCATTGCAATTAATGAGGCTATGAAAGTAATTAGATAAACACTTTTAAATATCTTAATAGGGTAAAAAGGAAAAAGAAATTTAATTACCTTTTTCCTTTTTGTTAATATGGGTTCATTTATTTTAAACTCACATTGTCCTAAATCTTTTTCTAATACATCATTATTATTAACTATTACTTTTGTATTGTTTGCACTATCAGAGGATTTAGTATGGTGAGAACGGATTTCTTCAACCACCACCCATTATACCTCCAGGATTTTCTACACTTAGATCAATTCTTCCAGATTTAATATCTTCTTTAATTTCAGCAATCTTAGCCATGATTCTTTCAGTATCATTCTTAGGTCTTGTAACAATAATCGCAATTGATACTAATACTGCAACTCCAGTTAATGCTAAATACAAGATAGTACAAATTGAAGTAATCATAATTATGTCATATGCCTTAGATTGGTTTATAGAAAGGTTTATATTTCCGTTATCACCCTTATAAGTAATTGCATTAATAGCACTACCATCAGCACTATGATACACAATATTCTTATAGTGTTCTAGTCTTGAGAAATCAAATAATTTATCAGCAAAATTGAAATACGGAGTAAATAATCAAAGAATTGAGAAAACAATTAATCAAGTCATAAATGTCTTACATGTAAACTTAGCATTATCATTTTTATAATTACGAACTTGGTTTACTGCATAAAGGATAATACATGCAGGTACAATTAATGAAACAACTGCACCAAGTATACCGGTAGTACCTGTCTGAATTAAAATAGAATTATTTAAAACAGTTTTTCACGAATCCTTATTATCTATTGTGAAAGTTGGTCCTTGTGTTGCAGAAGTTCCAGGAAGTTGATCTAATAACATGTAAACAGTTGAAGAACCAATTGCCATTGGAGCGAATTGTTGAATTAATAAAACAATTGCACAAAGAATTCATAATGCAAATAAAGCTCATTTCATTCAAATAAAGAAAGATGGTTTAGAAGAATATCTATAGAATTTACCTTCACCAATTTGTTTTCATAAAATTGCTTGAGCTTGTTGTTCAATCATACCTTCTGCAATTTGATCCATTGTTACATTGTTTTTTCTCATGAAATCACTTGCATTGAATTCAGTTCGTTCTGCATTGACTCTTTCAGCTTTAGCATTATTAGTAGAAGCGTTAGCACCAACTGCTGCAGCTAATAATGGATTAGAGATGTTATTGTTTGATTTATCACTCTTATTAAATGATGTCATCAATTCATCTCAATCTAATCCTAATGAATTACTGATATAAATTGGTAAGAAATGAATTTTATCTTCTAAATCTTCTAGTTGTTGTTTAGTTAATTTCTTAAGACTAAGTTCTACACCAACAATTGCATCATAACCAGCTTTTAAATCAGTAGCTTTAGGTGATTTTGGTTTTGCAGCTTGTTCATATGTATAGATTGCATTGATATAACATTCAATTGTTTCTTGTAATGTTTTATCTTTCTTTAATAAATTGATAGTTTTATCATGTAATGAAATAATAGAAACATTTTGGATTAATGTTTCATATATGTCTTTACTAAAAGGAGTTTTAGCCGCTTTTGATGAACTAGTAGACTTACTAGCACTAGTTTTCTTAGCAGCACTAGAATTTTTGCTAGAACTACTAGATTTGTTCTTAGGCGTATTTTTCTCTTTATCGTCTTTTGGATTTTTGCTAGCCATTTTAACCTCCTATATATTTAATAAGAATTGTTTTAACCCCAATCTTTGATCAACTCTTTGGTTTTTTATATCAACATCTAGTTGATATAACTTAGTTATAAGGTTCAATATCTTATCTATATTATAGTTAATAAAGTTCTTTTTATAAACATTATTTATAACAAATATTACTACACCAGTAACATCTGAGATTTTTTGAGTTGGTACATTTTGCTTAATCAACGTTAAACAATTGTACATATTAAACAATTGACTACTAATAGCAGCTATAATTTTAAATTCATCTTGTCTATGTCTTAATAAATCTTCGTAAATTTTTCAAGCAAGTTGGTTTTTGCCTTCTAAAATACTATCTAATAATCCGAAGATAACTTCTTCATTATAGTTACATATTAAATCTTTTAGTTGTTCATTATTAAGACCAGCTTCAATTCCATTTTTCAATTTTTCTATTTCGTTTTTAATCACACCAAAACTACAATCAACATTACTTATTAGAGTAGCGTAAACGTCTTTATCTAGTTTTATATTTTTTTGAGATAGTAAATCATTTATGACAACTTGTTTTTGTCTTGCATCTAATGGTTTTTGTTCAATAAAAGTGAAATTAGAAGTGATTGTTTTGAATTCTTTATTTGACAAGAACTTACTATCAGTTAGTAAGTATACATCTTGAGTTAATTCTGATTCATTTAATATTTTAATTATTTCTATTGATTCATTAAAACTCTTTAGATTAGATAAAAAGTCGGCATTAAAAACAATGGTAGCTCTTGTAGTATCAAATAAATCAAATGAATTTAATTCGGAAAATAAGTCAGTTGTTTTTTTATCAAAAGTAATCTGCTTGATTTGATCTTGAGTAATATCTTTTTTGATTAATTCAAGATTTATTGTTCTCTTAGCTTCTAGAATATCGTTATACTTAATTGCACAAATCATAATTATTTACCAATCACTTTCTTGATTACTTCATCAATAGAATCTAAATCCATCTTTTGTTGTTTATCAATTGATTTAATGGTTCCATGTTCTAAATAGCCATGATAGTTCATTGCAATAATTTTATTAGATAAATTATTTATTGCTTTAAATTTATAGAAATCGCTAGCCAATCCCTTGTCTCCATAAATTCTTTCATAGATGATAATATTTTCATATTTCTTAAATATTTTCTTTATTTCTTCTTCTTTATAGCCTGTAATAAATACTGCATTAATAATATCGATGTCGTATTTGTTAACAAAGGTTGCATATATGGCATTAACAAAAGGTCCAAAAGATATAATACAAGTTTTTGCTTTTGGGTTCTTAGTCATATATTCTCATTCACCAAATTTGATTTCATATTTATCATTAATGTCTAATTTGATGACGTCTGATTTTGGGTAACGAATAGCAAAAATACTATCTTTATTATCTTTAGTGAAATCAATTAATCTATTTAGTTGTTTAATATTTCTACATGATGTAATAATTGGATTGTGCAATGTTTTTAAAAAAGCAACATCATATATTCCATGGTGACTAGAACCTTCACTTGGAGCAATATCTGCTCTATCAATTAAAATATTGCAAGGAAGTTTTAATCTACTTACATCATGTAATAATTGATCGTAAGATCTTTGTAGGAATGTTGAATAAATATAAACATAAGGTTTTAATCCAACTAGAGCCATTCCAGATGATTTAGACATTGCATGTTCTTCTGCAATTCCTACATCAGTAAATCTATGATTAAATTTCTTTTCAATTAAATCACAATTACTAGCATTAGTCATAGCTGGATTTATAACTCTAATTTTATTATCAGCAGACATTAATTTAATAAGTTTATCAGTGGCAAATTTACCATATGATTTAACATCATGTTTTACTAATGAATGGTAGTCTCCTGATTGATCATGTTCAGCTGCTAAATTTCCTTTTCCTTTTTTTGTTTTAATATGAAGAATAACTGGTCCTTGACGAGCTAATCACTTAGCACGCTTCATCATATTATCCATTTTCTTAATATTGTGTCCATCAATCGGTCCAATATATTCAAATCCTAAATGTTCAAAATAGTTTTTACCAAATAATTCATATTGAGCACGTTTACAAAAATTATAAATTCAATTATATAATCTTTCACTAAACACTTTTCTACAAAACGCTTCTGTGTTAGCACCAAATTTGGTAGCTCTAGCTTTGTTTAATATATTTGAAAGAGAACCCACTGGTTTTGAAATTGACATATCATTATCATTCAAAATTATAATAATCGGTTCTTTACGGTATCCAATGTCATTAAGAGCTTCAAAAGATAATCCGTTAGCAAAAGCACCATCACCAACTATTGTTACAATTGATTTATCATTGATATAAAGTCCTTTTTTATTTTTGTTGTTTTCAATTTGCTCTTGATATATACCACTAGCAATTGAAAGTATATTACCGGAATGGCCTGGAGAATACTTATCATATTTAGATTCATTCATATTCATTAAGCCGCTAATGCCATTTTCTTCTTTGATAGTATTAAATCTTTCTCTTCTATCAGTTAATATTTTGTATGGATATGTTTGGTGTCCTGTGTCAAATAATAAATAATCTTTTTCAGGGTCAAACACTCTTAATAAACTTATTGTTAATTCTACAATTCCTAGATTAGAAGAGAAGTGTATATCTTTTGATCTTGAAGTCTCTGTAATGATTTGTCTAACATCTTCACTTAATTCATGAAGTTGTTTCTTTTTTAATTCTTTAATATCTTCAGGTAATTTAATATCATTTATTATCGCCATATTATGCTCGCTTTAAACTATCTCGTGCATATTCAATAATAAATGAATAGTTATACTTAAGTGCTTCAATAATAACTTCATTTAATTGTCTTGATTTATCTAAAAAATTTGCTAGTAGATCAACATTAATTTTTTGTTGCACTTCATCAAGTTTATCTTGTTTGAAAAAATATTGAAATTCATTTACTTTTAAATGTGCAAAATATGCATCAGTATATGCACATAATATTTTATTAATTTTATTAGTGTAAGAAAATTGTTCAGCAAATGATCTAATTAAATGTTTAATATCTTCTTGCGTAGCTAATTCAGTTTGTTTTAATGTAGCAAATTCTTTTGCATCCATCATATTAATTAACTTGATAATTTCGTGCTTATCACTAATTTCACCTTTTGATAAATTGAAGTACACTGCAATATGAATAATTTCAACATATAAATTATTAGTGATGTTGCTATGTTTCAAATATTTGTGAATTATTTTGTCAACAAACTTAATGTCCATTTTTATAATACTTTTCCAATTCTTCTTTTAAATACTTTAATAGAGATCTAGTTTTTACATAAGCTAAACGTTTAGGACCAACAATTGAAATTTCATGATTGTTATCACCAATGTTAATGCTAGTAGATGAAATTGAAATATCTTCAATGCCAATATCATCATTATATGTTATTGAAGTCTTACCAGTTTTCATGTGGTTGTATGCAATTTGTTTTCATACAGTCACATCATTTAATAAATTTAAAATTTGTTGGAACTTATCAACATTTGTAAATTCTGGGTGTACAGTAATTTGTTTTGAGTTTTTAATTTGAGTTTCTGTTCAGTTAATGTTCATAAATATTTTTTCAACAAATTCTTGTAATACAAATTCATATGATTTAACCTTATCTCTAATTAAATCCTTAATGAAGTCTAATTTATTTTCAATTTCATTCATCGGTGTATCTACTAATCTATCATTAAAAACATTTACACATGTAATAACATCATCAATGTTTTCCATATTGTTACCAATAATTTCATGTTTAATAATTTGACCACTAGATGTAACTAAAATAATTAAAGCAATCTTTTCACTAATTGAAACTACTTCTATTTTCTTTAATAGGTCGTTTTCATAAACCTTTGTGTTAATTGCTGGTAGATTAGTTATTTCATTAATCATTTCAACTGATTCATCAATAACTTGATCAATTGATAAGTTTCTTTTAGATAAAATATCTTTTAGCTTTTGTTTGAATTGAATAGAAATGTCATTTGGTAAAAATTCTTCATAGTATTCATATCCCTTTGTTGAGGGAACTCTACCACTAGAAGAATAATATTTAGTAATAAATCCATGTTTTTCAAGTACTACCATTTCATTTCTAATAGTTGCACTACTTAAATTAGGGAAATATTTTTCAATTAAAATTTGACTACCAACAGGTTGAGCTGATAGAGTGTATTCATCTATAATGTTCTTTAATATGTCTTTTTGACGTTTAGTTAAGATATCTTCCATATAATATATTATATGGTATATTTAAAAAATAAAGATAATTAAGCAATAATTTTTATAATTAGAATATGAATAAGAAAAAGTATTTAGATAAAATAGATAAGAAAGTTTTCATTAGAAGTGGCATTTTTAAAAAGGTATGTCTAGTTAATGAAACAGAAGATATTTGTATAGAAGTTCAAAAGATCAAAACTAAAGAAGATATTGTTGAATATGTATCTGGTTTACAAAGTTTTATTAATAAAGCATTTTTAATTTATCCATGTTCTTATTTTAGTACTGAAAACTTTAAAACAGATGTAGATGTTGTATTAATAGATAACTCATTTAGAGTTGTTGCTATATATAATAAATTACCTCCAAATAAAAAAATTCTATTTGAAGGTGAATTTTATAATGTATTACTTATACAACCAGGATTAGCAAGATGATATGAAATCAAACCTGGTGAAAAATTTAATTTAACAAAAAATTTATAGTATAGAATATGGGAATCGAACCCATTGATTTAAACCTGCATTCTATATAATGGTGCTGGAAAAGGGACTTGAACCCTTAAAGTATTACTACCAACGGATTTTGAGTCCGTCGCGTCTGCCATTCCGCCACTCCAGCCTAATAGCTTGAATCTAATGCTAATTGCTTATAATAATTTATAGCATTAATTAGTTCTTCTCTACTATTAAATTTTATAATACCATTGATATATTTATAAAATTTAACTCTAATTTTTTTACCATATATATTTTTATCAAATCCAAGAATGTGAGTTTCCATTAATTGTTTATTGGCTTGTTTGATTGTTTTAGGATTCCCGATCATAGTGATAGATTTATATTCTTTATTTTTGTATATTGTTTTAGTAAGATATACACCATCTAATAAAATACTATTGTCGAAATTAAAATTAATTGTTCTAAAACCAATTGTTCTTCCAAGTTTTTCTCCATACACAACCTTGCTACTCACTTCAAAAGGATGTTCTAATAAACTATTAGCTTCATCAATATTTCCATTTTTCAAATATTGTTTTACTAGGGCAGTTGAAAATCTTTCATCGTGTTCTAGAATATCTAATTTTAGAATGTCTTTAAAATTATAAATAGATTGAACATCACATCCAAATTTGAAATCACTACCAACTACAACACTTTTTGTTTTTAATAAATATTTCTTAACAAATGCCTCTGCTGTCATATTATTATTCATCACATCAAACACAAAAACATTTTTTATACCTAATGAATTAATGTAGTTAACTCTTTCATTAATATCATTAATAGAATCGTTCTTATTTGGTAAATGATCAAATGTAAGTACTACAATATCATCATACTTGCTTAATAATTCATAATGTTTCTTATGAATTAAATCAAAGTATCCGATTGCAACATTTTTATTATCTAAACTATTTGCTTTTAACTTCTTTAACATAATGTTATATTTTAACTTAATTTTGAAATTATAAAGAAAGATATATTTTCTCAAACCATAAAATATACAATATTTTAGACATTAGTTTATTTTAATATGAGAAGATTTATGAAAAGTTATAATTAATATGTTTTGGTAAAGAAGATGAGAAGGGTTAAAAGAACTCATTTAGAAACTAGATCATTAATTAAAATTCTAACAATATCATGTTGTGGAATTTTTCTTTTTGGCTCTTCAGAGGCTGCTTACGGTTATACACTAACTTCATCTAATATTAATCCAAGATACCCAATACAAAATAGAGGCGAATTTAATGAAGAGTTAAAATGTTTTGATCTTAGTAGTCCATATGGAACCGATGAATTTCATGAATATATACATAAAGACTTAACTGGTTTAACAAAATTTAGTACAAGAAATGAGGATGCAATATATTATCTAACCCCTCAAAATGATATTAGAGATTGAACAAGAATGGGAATGACACTAATAAATTATAGTGGTGATGATTTAAAAGCAGGTTTTGGAATGACTTATGGACCTGGTTCGGGGTTGTTCTATCATGAACCTACTCAAATGACTATTGGTACAAGAGTAGACTTTCCTGAAAGTAACAATATAGGCATCTGTCTTATGAACAAAAAGAATGGTGAGAGTTTTTGTGAGTACACTTATAACAATTTTACTCCTATTAAAAATTTAACTTCTAATATGGTAGATCCATCAGCCTACTCAACTGAAGCAGATCAAACATATTGAATTGAAAACACACTTTCAAATGTAGCACCTAAGCCTTTTGATGATGGTTCATTCATTCTTTCTATTTCTAAAGATATCAATGGAGCAAATAGTTACAATGATGGTTATATCTACATTCAAATGAAACCTGATAGACATTTTGATATGATACAAATGAATTCAATCAAGAATTATGATGATGACCAAACAATTAAATTATTAGCTCATCCTTATCAAATTGGTAGTGATAAATTTATACTTGAAATTGATTTTAATAAAGTAAAACATAGTCTAGAATTATCAATCTATAGTTTAGACATTGAAAAGTCATTTCTAAACCAAGAATTATATAAAGAAATATTTGTTGATCCTACCTACTTTCAATTTAATGATCCTGAAGTTATTACAATACCAAATTGGGTGCACTTAAAAGACATATCGTCTAGCAGTAGTGCAACAAAAGAATTTATTGCTACTTTTATGACAAATCATAATGGGGAATATAGACTATATAGTTTTAGTTTTAATCAAGATTTTGATTCTAGTAAAGTTCAACCATTAGGATATTCATTATTGGGGCCTGCTGAATTAGATGTAAATGGTAATACTGAATTTGACATTAATCCAATAGTATCTAGATTAGAAGGAAATAACATCTACTTCTATTCTAAAAACACAATTGCTAACAATGGACAAGTATTAGATTGTGTAGCAGGTAAAATCAATTTAAACACATATCTAGATAAATGAATAAAATCAGATACTAATTGATTATCTCAACAATGACACGGATATAATGCAAAAGATGATTTTATGAATTTCTATACATGTATTAATCCATATGTTAAAGATAATGGACCACTTACTAATTCTCCAGGTTTCATACCTTTGCCTTCGTACGATTGTAGAAGGATATATTTATTTGAAAATAGAACAGCAAATTGTTGAGTAATAGATACAGAACTTGATTATAAATATGGAATGCTAATTAGAAACGATGGTACTCCTATAGTTAAACCTCCAGAAGTTGCAAATACAAAATGAAAAAATATAGGTTCATTAAATGTTAATAATGTTAATAAAAACTTTGCTTCTTTAACAGCTAAACAAGCTGAGAATAAAGATTGAAAAGAATCATTATATTTTCAATTAAAATTTCTTTATATTAATTTACCGCCAGAAGTATCAATCAATAACTTAACATATAAGGTTATAAATACTAGACCAAGTGATGGTGAAATTGATATACAAGTTGATATCAACAAAGTATACTTTAATGGTAAATTAACTGAAGGTAGTAAAACATGTGGTGGTATAGTAACAATAACTGGTTTACAAAAGGTATTTGCAACACCAAATGAATATACAATTATATTAAAAAATTCTATAGAAATTAAGAAGGAAAATATTGGTCTAATTGAAGATGAAATTATTAATGAATTAAAAGCTAAATACTATGTGCCAAATAATGCAATATTTATGTTAGATGATAGCATTAATCCTAATCCATTATTTAATGATAAAAGAAAGATATATTATCACTTTATAATTAGGAATTATTATGATGCCTCTGGAAATGTAAATAATGGTTCAATTAATATGAAAGTTACATGCATTTCTACACACAAAACTTCATGATGAAATACTAAAGCAAAAGAACCAATTTCTATTGATGTAAAAAGCATAAGTGAATTATCTGTATTATCTACTCAAACTTGTAATGATTATGATCCAATTATTATTAAGGAATTCTTATTCAAAAATATTCAAAATTATTATATTGATTTGCCACAAGAATTAACTATAAAAGATGTGGATTTACTTTTAAATAAAACATCATCTAGTCCCATTAATGGTATTCTTAATTTAAACTTAGATTTGAAGAAGATTTATTTAGATAATAATATAGTAAATGGATCTTGTATATTTAATGTTACATTAACGAACTTAAAACCACAACTACCTAGTAATCTTAAGGATGTAGAATTAGTTATTGGAGATAACAAACCTTTTCCAACAAAAAATACTACTGAATTTGAATTGCTATACAAACAAATTCACAATGATCTATTGTCAGACCCAAATTTAGTATTACCTCCAGATACTAAATTAAATTTATTGCTGAAATCTCAAATAAAAGAAGGCGGAGTTTATATAGCTTCTGTCAATCAATATTATGATAAAGATGGGTGATTTACAAAAGAATATAAACCATTCTATGTAACAGCTTCTGGATTTATGTTTGATAACGATCAACCATCTAAAGAAGATGCTACTAATATTAGATACTTTAAGAAAATAGACTTAAGTATTTTCAACTGAATTTACACAACAGGTTTAGTAGTTACAATTGCTTTAGTTATTTTGATTCCTATTATTACCACAATAGTAGTTGTATATGGCAAAAAGAGAAATAAATATTAATGTATTATAAATACCTCACTTAATAATCTTACTGATTTTAAATATCTAGAAAGTAATATATTAATATTTAATATATTGTCCCTATCATGAAATATAATATGTATGTTTATTAAGTGGTTAAGATGTCTCATAAGAGTAAACATAGAAAACATAAGTTTTGAATTAAAACTTCTGCAATTATAGGTTGCAGTATTTTTATTCTAGGCTCTTCTACAGTATTATTTGGAAATAATATTAGCTCAATAGAAGCAGTTAAAAGATATTATCCAAAAGATCCAACTACTTTCGATGAAACAGATAAGAATTGAAAATTAACTAGAGAATATGGTGAAGACCCAAGATTAAAGTATGACCATAAGAATTTAACAGGAATTGCTAAATTATCTACAGTTAACCCAAAGAATATTGCCTATATATGTCCAGAATATGATTTAGAAGATCCATCTCGTATGGAGCTTCGAGTGATTAATTATAGTGGGCAAACTCAAGATTTCTTTTTTGGAATGGTATTTTATTCCACATCAGGTTTATTATATGATCAATACAATAATCTAATTGTGGGGTCAAGAATTGATTATAAAGACAATTATGGTGAGACTATATCCGTTTGTGCTATGAATACAAAACCTGAACAAGCTGATATTCATTTTAGTGATGGAATATATCATAGCAATTGCGATGGTATCATTGATAATTCTGTAGATAAAAGCCAATATACAACACAACAAGCAAGACGTGAATATGTCTCAGATTTATTGAATAATGCTACACCAAAACAATTTAATGATGGTACATTTATGTTATCGATTGCTAAAGATATTGAAATCAGAGACAGTATCAATAATGGTTATGTATATTTTGAATTACTTCCTGATAGAGAATATAAGATTCGTTGGATCTATTCAAACAAGAATGATAATGATGCACAATTAGTTAAATTGCTATATCAACCATATCAAGTTGGCAATAATAAATTTGTTTTAGAAATAGATTTTAATAAAGTTAACAAGAGTTTGCAATTGTTTATATATAGTTTAGATACTGAAAAGAACTATTTGAATTTACAATTATCCAAGGAAATATTTGTAGATTCTTCTTACTTTAATTTTAATGATCCAGAGATAATTACAGTTCCACCTTGAATGTACCTAAAAGATATTTCTAGTGCACCTTCTACTACAAATGAATATATGGCAACATTTATGTTAAATCATAATGGAGAATATAGACTATATAGCTTCAGTTTTAATCAAGACTTTGATACTAACAAAGTGAAATCATTAGGATATTCTACATTAGGACCTAGTGAATTAGATGTAGATGGAAATACTGAATTTGATATTAATCCTATTGTGTCGAGACTAGAAGGAAATAACATGTACTTTTATTCTAAGAATACCTTAGCTAATAATGGACAAGTATTAGATTGTGTTGTAGGTAAATTAGATATGAATACTTATTCAAAAAATTGACCTATTAATGATAAAAACTGATTGTCTCAACAATGGCATGGGTATAATGCTAAAGATGACTTTTTTAGCATGTACACTTGTATCAATCCTTATGTACAAGATAATGGTCCATTAACTAATTCACCTGGATATGTACCATTACCATCTTATGATGGCAATAGAATCTATTTATTTGAAAATAGAACTAGAAGATGTTGAGTAATTGACACTGAACTTGATTATAAGTATGGAATGTTAATTAAACCAGATGGTACTCCTGTAGTAAAACCACCCGAAGTTTCTAATACAAAATGAAAGAATATTACAACACTAAATATCAATAATGTAAATAAAAGTTTTGCTAATCTAACTGTAGATGAAGCAAAGAAAAAGGATTGAAAGCAATCACTATATTCACAATTAAAATTTCTTTACATAAACCTTCCACCAGATGTATCGATTGATAACTTAACTTATAAGATAACAAGTTCAAGACCAATTGATGGAGAAATTGATATACAAGTTGATATTAATAAAATATACTTCAACGGCAAATTAACAGAAGGAAGTAAAACATGTGGCGGCATAGTAACAATAACAGGCTTACAAAAAGTGTTTGCAACACCAGATCAATATACAATTACTTTAAAAAATTCTATAGAAATTAAAAAGGAAAATATTGGTCTTATTGAGAATGAAATTATAAGTGATTTAAAATCAAAATTTATAGTACCATCTAATGCTATTTTTCAATTAGATTCTTCATATAATCCTAATCCATTATTTAATGATAAAAGAAACATATACTTTCATTTCAAAATAACTAATTATTACGATACAAATGGTATTGTAAATAATGGAACTAAATCAATGTATGTTACTTGTATTTCTACTCACCCAAGTTCATGATGAAATACTATAGCAAAGCAACCCATAACCTTAGATGTAAATAAAGTAACTGAATTGAATGATTACACAACTCAAACTTGTAATGATTATAATTCAGAAATTATTAAACAATATTTATTTACAAATATTAATAATTACTTTATAGATTTACCAAATAATTTAACCATAGAAAACACAATGATAGAGCTTGTTAAAAATAACTCTAATCCAATTGATGGAATATTAAATTTAAACTTCACAATTAATAGAATATATGTTGATAATTATGTTGTCGATGGAGAATGTACTTTAAATGTAACATTAACTGGATTAAAACCACAACTTCCTAGTAACTTAAAGGATATTGAAATTAATATAGGTGACAACAAACCGTTTCCTTCAAAAACATCGCAAGAATTTAAAAACTTAACAAAGTATATTCATGATGATTTAATAAGTAATCCAAAATATGTTTTGCCTACAGATACTAAAGTAAATCTACTACTAAAATCTCAAATAAAAGATGGTGCTGTTTTCATTGCTAGTGTTGATCAGTATTATGATCAAAATGGTTGATATGTAAAAGAATATAAACCATTTTATGTTACAACTACAGGATTTGAAATTGATAATAATTTACCTTCAAAAGATGATGCAACAAATATTAGATATTTTAGAAAGATTGATTTAAGCATTTTTAATTGAGTTTATAGTGTAGGCTTTTGAGTTACTATAGCAATTGTTATATTAATTCCTATAACTATTACTTCTGTAGTAATTTATGGTAAAAAAAGAAATAAATATTAGCGTAGAATATATGACTTAATTTATAATTAAATTAATAGATAAAAGGGGTACATATGTCTTTAAAAGAAAAAAGAATGATGAAAAAACTTCAAAAGCAAGAAAAGAAGTTTGGACGTATTAATCGTATGACTGATATGGTAAGTACTTACAATAGTAGAATTGATGACATGATGATCAAACAAAAAGAATATGATATCGCTCATCATAAACAAGAACAAGAGTTACAAAGAAAAATGGCTGAATTAGAAGCTCAAAAAAGAAATAGATAATTAATTACAATTTAAAAAACTAGCATTAAGGTTGCTAGTTTTTTAATATCATCTCGAAATAATTATTAGATTATGGCCTAATAAGATTCAAAATATATTTATATTTTGTTAAAATTATTAGTATGAGAATAAAACAAAATGGTTGAGTTTTAGGGTGTTATATTATCACTGGTGTGGTTGCTACAGCTGCAGTAGGTATTGGTATTGCCAGTATAGTAATGTCTACTAATAATTTTAGTCATAAAACTTTATCTCAAAAACAGGTAAGTAAAAATTTTTCTGAAAAAGGCATTTGACATAACAAGAAATCAATAACAGCAAGCGATTTATCATCATATAAATATATTGATAATAATAGTTTTGATATACCAAATGTTACTATTGAAAGTGTAGAACTTCCATATAGTCTTAGATTATCAGATAGATCTACTGCCATTACTTGAAGTAGTGTTCAAAACATTAAAGTGCAAGCAAAACAAGAACAAGATGGTCGAGAAAATGGATGAGTAATTGATAACAATGTACTATATAATGTAAGACTATCTTTATTTGGAACATATAATTATATTTATGCATCAACTATTGCTAATAGATTGCTTAAAGTAGATAACATCAAATTAGGTGAATTTGATGAAAATAATCTTCCACTTTGAAGTAGTAATTATACATTAAATATTTCAAATAATTTTTATAATCCAGATTTATTTAAAAACATTGGAACTATTAGTATATCTGACTATAATGCTGATGCTTCTAATAAAATGAATGTTACTATTTCTAATATCTATAGTAATGCTTTTAAAAATTGTGACAAGATAAACTCGCTAGAATTACATAACTCAAATTCTTTACTAGATTCTACTTATATTGGGCCATATGCATTTTATAATTCTTCAATTTCTAATGTTACTATAACTTCAAATAATCTTAATGTATCTGTGCAAAAATACGCTTTTGGTAATTGCAATAAATTAAGTAATATATATGTTGAAGGTTATACAGTTGATATTTTGAATAATGCTTTTGCTTCAGATTCAACAACTTCGTTAGATTCAAGAAAAATAATAGTATATTCTAAGAATGAAAATTCAAGTGATTCAAATGCAATTGAGAACCAAATTTATAATAATGCATTCAGTGGTAATTATAAATCTCTTCTATTATATTTAATTTATGCAAATCCATACGTTACAAACTTTCAAAGTAAGGCTTTTAGTGGTATTCAAGTAAATCCTACTACCGAATTAAAAATAAATACTAATTTAAAATACGATTTCTTAGTACAAAAAGGTTTAGATGCTAACTTATATAATGCTAATAACATAAAGCCATTAGGGGGCATTGAACCTACAGGAGCAAAAAATGGATAATGATATTTTTTTAAATAGTAAAGCGTATAAAACTATCAGTGCTTCAGTAAATTGATCTAGAGCTATTTTATCTTTATCAATAATTTGAATATTTTGTTTAATTTATGAATTAATATTCACATTAACTAATTTTTTAAGTTTTGGACTATTTATGTTCTTCCCACTTTTTTTCTTTTCACCTAGCTATTGAGAGTTATTACTTGAATATTCACCTAGCATTGAAATGTTGTATTTAAGTGAAGCGATACTTTGTATTGCTATAATATCTAAAATATTAAGTTTTATATTTGCATTGACAACATTAATTAAATTAAATAGCAAGGATTTACTAATTAAAGAGTTAAATGATTGCAAAACAGTTATATTCATATTAATGTTATTTTTCCCTTTTGTATTAAGTATAGTGTGATTAGTAAAAGTGAAAAATATAGATCTAGATAAAGAAAAAGAATCTATTTCTATCGACAATCAAATTAAAACTACTTCAGCAAAACATGTAGTAAATGACAAAATTAAATACTGTAAAAAATGAATTATCACTAATTCAATTTATTATGGATCTGCTATTGCAATAGTTATAATATTAATTTCTACATGAAACTTATCAGCAGTTGTAGGACTTGATATCATCCTTTTTGACATATTATATGTATCTATTGGTGTATTCTTTATAATATATATTGTTAATCTTGTGAAAGATATAAAAACTGATTACCATATTCCTTCTCTTGATAATAAAAAGAAAGGTTTAGCTTGACTAACTTTCTTCTTTAGAATAACTGGATATTGCATTTTATTAAAGAAATTAAAAAAGGCTGCAGCAAAAGATCCAGACTATAAAATTGAAAATAATTCTACAAGTGTAAAAATTGTTACAGAATGAGATGATGAAAATGGCTATCATTGAGGTATGGATAGTGATAAACAATATTATTATTTTTCAGATAACCAATGAATTAAATTTTAATTATTTTATATCCATAAATTTACCAATGTAATTTTCTAAGTTAGATTCATTACACACATAAACATGATTCTTAACATTCTTAGGATTGAATGTCACATTTGAAATACTATAAATAATTAAATATGAGTTAGATTCAGGTAAGTCTTTTTTAAGATCAGACAAAATATCTTTGAACATGTATCTTTTTGTTACATTATTATCTAATCTTGTATTAATACACTTCTTTTCATCATCTCAAACCATAGAAGTATTTTTCTTACTATAAAAAATAAAGTAAAATATTTCATTCTTTTCATTTTTACAAACAAAGTCAGCTTTTCAAACATAGCATCTATCATCGATACTACCAACTTCAATACCTAACTTTGTTTTGGTAATTTCTATTCCTTCTTTAGTCTTATTAGTATTTTCATAAACTTCTAGAAAATTTTCTATTAAGTATTCTTTTAATTCGAGTTTTGTCATATACTTAAATTATATATAATTATTATTTTGATATGTTTATTTTTCACTGTATAACTAATCTTCAATTTTATACATATAATTTGATTATATCATAGAAATAAGCTCTATTTTTCATCTAAATTTTATATTAAAAAATCGCCTTAAATATATTCAAATTTTCAAAAAAATATATGATAATGAAAATGTAAAAACAATAAATGATAAGGAGAAATATATGGAATCTATCAAATTACCTAAAACAATGAAAGCTTTAGTCTTTGTTGCTCCAGGTAAAATTGAAATCGTGGATAAACCAATCCCAGAAGTAGGTCCTAACGATGCTTTAATTAAAGTAACTACGACAACAATCTGTGGAACTGATGTTCACATCTTAAAAGGTGAATATCCAGTTAAGAAGGGTTTAACAATTGGACACGAAGCTGTAGGAACACTAGCAGCTTTTGGTAGTGAAGTAAAAGGGTTTAAATTGGGAGAAAGAGTATTATCTGGTGCTATTACTCCAAGTGGACACTCTGCTGCATGTCAATGTGGTCAATCATCTCAAGATGGTGTTGGAACTCGTTTTGGTTACAAACCAACTGCTGGATGAAAATTTGGTAACATTGCAGATGGATGTCAAGCTGAATATGTATTAGTTAATGATGCAATGTATAACTTAACTAAAATTCCAGAAAAATTAACTGATGAACAAGTTTTAATGTGTCCAGATATTATGTCAACAGGTTTAGTTGGATCTGAACATGCAAATATTAAATTAGGTGACTTTGTTACAATTATTGCACAAGGTCCTATTGGATTATGTGCAACAACAGGTGCTAGATTATTAGGTGCTTCAAAAATTATTGCAGTAGATGGTAATGACTCTCGTCTTGCTATTGCAAAAAAATTAGGTGCAACACACACTATTAACTTCACAAAAGAAAATGTAACTGAAAAGGTTAAAGAAATTACTGATGGAAGAATGTGTGACTCTGTAGTTGAATGTTTAGGATTACAAAAAACATTTGAACAAGGTATGCACTTATTAAGACCAGGTGGTACATTCTCTTCATTAGGTGTTTACCATGAAGATCTAAAAGTTCCACTAGACACAATTGCGGCTGGATTAAATGATAGTCAAATCAACTTTAGTTTATGTCCAGGTGGTAATGAAAGAATGCGTAGATTAATGGAACTTATCGATAATGGTTGTGTTGATTTAACTGCATTAGTAACTCACACAATGCCATTTGATCAAATTGTAGAAGCATATGATCTATTTGCAAACCAAAGAGATGGTGTATTAAAAATAGCTATCAAAATGCCTAAATAATTATTAGGAATCTTATATATCTAAAAAACCTTGGGTTAGTACCAAGGTTTTTTAGTAATAGTAGAAGGTATTATTTAAAGCACTATCAATACTCTAAAATATACTCAAATTTAGTATTACATAACATAACTTTTTTCTTATAAATAATAGCTAAAACAAATAAAAGAACTAAAACAGCAGATAACACAACTGCTAAAATAGGAATTCATCATAATTTATTAGTATTAGCAATAGATATCTCAGAATCATTATTACTTTCACTAGAAGAATTATTACTTCTAGGTTCTTGATTATTCATTAAACTACTTTTGCTATAATCATTTGCTTGTTTATTAAAAGATGAATAGTTTGCTTCTGTTAAATTATTAGAAGTAAATATAGCTATTGGTGTTAGCGATAATGCTAATGTAGAAGAGATTAATAAAAATTTCTTTTTAAACTTCATAATACTCCTAGTTTTATAAGAACATATTAACTAGTTATTTACTAGTACCAATTATTATATACTTTATTCAAATAATAGTTTGATTAATTAACAAGGGTGTATCAAATCACTCTTGAATAAAGCAATCAAAGTATCTAATAAAAAACCTCTTATAGTTTGTATAAGAAGTTTTTAATAATATTGTGTTGTAATCAAGTAATTTGACTTATAACTATTTCTTTCTACTGTAGATCATTGATTTAGATCTATAGTCAATTCTATTAAAGAAATCATCATCAAATACTGGTTGAGCATGACGAGGACCATATTGTTTTTGGTAACCAATAACTCTTTCACCTGATTGTCTTGCTCATGGATTTTTTCTTTCATCATCTGCACTAGCAAAATTTACTAAATCATCATGAATAGACATTCTTCTGTGCATTTTCATGTAATTATAATAGTAATCATGGTAAGTATAGTCTGAAGGTTGTACATTTCTCATCTTGTAAGCTCTTTTTTCTTTGAATCTTACAAGGTCATTATCAACAACCTTTTCGTCTTCTCTTATTTGCTTTAATAATTCGTAATAATCGTTCATAAATTCCTATAGTAATTAATCTAATTATATCCCAATTTTATAGCTTCATATATATATAATATTTATAATATCTATTTAATTTTTATATAAAAATTAGGTTTATATTATGTTTTCCAATAACAATTTAATAAATATTATAAAATAGTTTATATGGCTTTATTTGACAACAAGAATTATTATGAAATATTAGGGATAGATAAAAAAGCTACTCCTCAGCAAATTAAAAAAGCTTTTTATGCACAATCTAGAAAATACCATCCAGATGTGAATAAGGCTAGTGATGCTGAAGAGAATTTTAAAAAGATTAATGAAGCATATCAAACACTAATTGATGATCAAGAAAGAAAAAAATATGATTCATTTCTTAACTCAGATAATAAAAAACAAAACTATCAACAATATCAAAATAGTTCATTTTATGATGTAACTGTTTTAGATAAATTTATGCACAACGAAACTGCATCATTGAATGAATTGAAAGTTCTACTAGATGGATGTAGCGATGAAATTAAAATTTATCTATATGAATACTTTTGATTATCATTATGAGCAGGAAAATATAGTACTGAACAATTACTTATTTTTTCAAGAGCTTCACAAATATTTAAAATGTTTAATGACTATAGTTGTATTAAAAACTCATACACACAAATATCATCAATGCTAAAAGGTGAAAACAAAAAGATATTTAAACAAATTGAGGATGCATATACACAATCAATTAGTTTCATCTTAACTGAACTAAGTCAAGATGTTGAAAGTGTGCACAAATATAACTACATGGTTGAAGTGTTAACAGAGGAGAATGTGTTCGATAATGAAGTTGCTCCATATATAGCATCAAAACATTTCCAAGATACATTAAGACTACTTAGAATTTTTGAAAATATTGAAACTAGTTCTAGATCATATTCAAATGCATACAACAGAACATCAAAAGATGATAAGATGTCAAAGAAAATGGTGGCTACTACAACTAGTGGTGTAAGTGCAGTTGTAATAATAATCATTCTTATAGTTATATTTATGGTTTTTAGATAAGAGAAAACCTCCTTTTCAGGAGGTTTTTTATTATGTGATTGAATTAAATATTTTATGCTAATAAAACTACATCAGCAGCTATAAATGATCCCAATAATAGTGCAGTATTAGTTCAGTATGCACCTGTGTGTAATTTTACTTCTCATGGTTTTCAAGGTTTTGGATTAGAATGTCTTCATTGTTTTAAAGTATAGATTAATCCATACATTAATAAGAAGAATGAGAATAGTATTAATAAGACACAGTTTTTATTTGATGCACCATCTACAACTACGCTTTGAATTAAACCTGCAAAAGTATAAACAATGAATGATGCAATTCAAGCACCTAATAATCCAATGCCAATATTAATTCAAGTATTCTTTTTACCTACTTCTTTAATCATTGTTGCAACTGTGGCCATACAAGGAATGTAGAAACTAAAGAAGGTAATAAATGATAGCATTGCAGCATTACCATAATGCAATGAGTTTGTAAGTGTTGTTAATTGTTCTTCTCCACCAATAAGTATAGTAATATTTGTAGATGCTATTTCCTTAGCAGGGAAAGCTGTTACAAGAGAAATTGTTAGCTTTCAACTTTCTCCAATTCCTAATGGGTAAAGTAGTATTTGGAAAGGAACTGAAATATATCTAATGATTGAATGAGATAAATCAACTTGGTCTTCAACTCTTAAATCAATATATCCTGATGTGCTAGTGTAAGTAAGGATTCACACAATTAAGTTACATCCAGCAACGATTAGAATTACTCTCTTACAAAAATCATAACAATCAATAATAACCTTTTTAATTGCCACATAAAAGTCAGGAGAACGATATCTTGGCAATTCACTAATAAAGAAATTTTTAGTATCTCTAAAAACAAAGTTACTAAAAATATAACCAAACATAATTGCAACTACCATACTCACTAATGTAATAGCTAAATTAAATGTTCAAGCTCAATTTCCAGGAACAAATAAATTTGCAATAAATCCATAAACTACAACTCTAGCTGAACAACTAATAAATGGACTAATCATAACTATGGTCACTTTTTCTTTTCATGAGTTAGAGTTTCTAGCCATTGTGATCGATGGTATATTACACCCTACACCAGTAATAATATTGATGATAGCTCTTCCACTCAGACCAAAGCGTTTAAATATCCGATCAAATACTATTCCTACTCTTGAAATAATACCGACTTGTTCAAGAATTCCAATCAACAATGATAGTGAGAAAATTCAAGGTAAGAATCCTATGACAGTAAATATACCTCCAAATAATCCATCACTAACAAAAGTAGATCAATATGATTGATAAATAGTATCTGGTCTTAAATTATTGATTGAATCATTAATTAAACCCTTCAAACCATCTAATGCTACATCATTAAATTTTCATTGTATTCATCCTACCAATCCAACATTTAAATCTTCATCATATCAAAAGGTTATAAATCATATTAGTGTTACTAGCACTAAAAATAATGGAATAGAAATATATTTATTCAAAAACAAGGCATCCAAAACTTTTTGTGGTTTTGTTTGCTTAGATAACATTATTGGATTTTCTTCTGACTTGTTTTTGTAAACAATTATTTTTGCTACTAATTCATCAACAAATTTATCTTTAGTTCTTTTGATACTAACAACATCACTTTTATTAAATTTATATTTGTCTAGAACCTTATTAAATTTTGATAAGACATTTTGCTCTTTCATTCAATCTAAAACAACTTTATTGCCATTTAAAGCTTGAACTACTATTGACCTTTGACTAACGTTATCATGTTCTGGTAAAAAAGCTAATACATCTTTTATAATATTTTCTATTTTAGGTGAATAATCTATTTTGAATTTTATATTCTTTTTAACTTGATTTGTATATACTGGTATCAATGAATTTTTAACATTGATATTTGCTTTTGCTGAAATTTGATTAACTGCTACTTTAAATTTACTTGTTAATCATAAATCATTTATTTTAACATTCTTCACTTCATCAATCATGTTGATATTAATTAAGCCTAGAACTCCCGCCTCTGCTAAATCCACAGTCAGAAATAAATCACGTTTTAACGATGTAGCTGAAACAATATTTATAACTGCTTCATGCTTGTGATTAAAAATGTAATCGAATGAAACTGATTCATCTTCAGTGTAAGAACCTAGTGAAATAATACCAGGTAAATCAGTTACTTGAACATTCTTATCTCTTCTTAGTTTAGCTGTGAGTGCTGTGGTAGTGACTCTATCTACATTACCAACAGATGAAACCTTTCAAGTGATCTTGTTATAATATGTTGATTTTCCAACGTTCGGAGCACCAACTAATAAATATTCTTTTCTATCTTTATGCATGAGCATCAACCTCATGAACTATAATATGTTTTGCATCTAATACTCTAATGACATTATTTACACCATCAGCATTTATACAAATCATGTCAAGAATATTACCTAATTTAGTAATGTATACTTTATTTCCAGGATAAATACCAATAGCCATTAGTTTATTAACAAAAATTGTATCTTCAATATTAATTTCATCGATCACAACATATTTATGATCAAGTGTTAAATCTAATGATCTTTTCATATTTCTCCTTATTTCAAAACTTTAGACATTGTCATATTGTTATTATGTTATTAAATAATTATTACCGATTATTTCCTAAAGAAATGTTCAACATTATTATAGTATGATTTATTAAAATTTAAAATTTAATTTCAAAATTAATTATTTTATTAGAAAAGCTATGAACTAAATGGATATAAATAATAAATATTTAATGGCAAAATTTGACTTTATAATAAAAGTAAAGTAACTATGAAAAGTATAGATAATATTTATTGAGTATATTTAATTTTAGTGCCTACTATATTGGTAGTTTATTTCATTTTTAATAAGAAAAACAAATATGGATTTAGTCAAATAGAATTCTGAAAATTTTGAAAGCAAAATAATCTAAAACAATTAGCTGATTTAAAAAAGTTTAGAAAGTGTTCTATCTTCACTAATATTTTTCTAACAATTGCTGTTTTATTATGATTTAGTTTAATTCCAGAACTAATGGTGATGGGCTTTGCTAGTAGTGTTAAATTATATACAACGAATGCCGATCCAACTAACATAATTTGTGATAGCAGATTCTATTATAAAATAGTGGATGCTACTACAGATAATAATAGCTTTTTATTGCACTTAAGTTTTTATGGAATATACAATATCATAACAATGGTTGCTTTCATTGTATTTGCAAATTTATTTTATTGATTTAGTGGATATATATTTAAAGTGAAAAAGTGATCAAAACAATCTTTTTTCACAACATATAATTCTGAATTTTACAATGATAAAGAAAAGAAGAAAATTTGATGATTAAGAATTGGATTTTTAATATCACATTTTGCTATTAATATATCAACTCATTTAGCAGCTGTTTTACCTTTTACTGCATCTAAATTTAATTGAACAGAATATATAACAAATTTTAATGTTAACGCACACCAGGTTAATGGTGATTTTGTTTGAACAAAAGAATGAACGGAAATCCCAAGTCTTGTATTTAATTTTATTTCCATCGCTAGTGTAACTGCATTCTTATTTTTATTTTTCAAATTAAATAGCATCACATATTTAAGATATCAAAAGGCAATAATTGAAATATATAAACCAAGAGAAAATGAATTAATTAACCAAATATAAATTACATTGGATTAATGTATTGGTAACGTGTACAAATGATTACATTACAAAATATGTTATTTAGTAACAATTTAATGTAATTAAAATTACAACAAATAATTTATAATATTAATATGAGAAAATTTAAATTTTCTAAAATATTTACTGCTGGTGCGCTGATGGGGGTTTGCTCTTTGTCAGCGTTTTGTGCTTGTTACATACCTTCATCTCATAAATTATCAATAGAATCAGGAAGCAATATTGTTAAAGAAAGTGAGACTATCAGTAAATCTGAAGACCCATATGTAAATAACAACACTGGTGGTGTAACAACTACTCTAAAACTAAATAATGGTAATAGAGCTTTTGACTTAAAGAGTTTACAATATAGTCCAGTTCAAATCTATCCAAGTAAATTCAACTACACTTTTCAAGAAGGAGTGTTTGGATCTATATCATCTGAAGTTTGAGCGCCTAACGCTCCTGTAGGTGGAGTTCCTTTCTATACTTGAATCCATGTGACAAATGATGGAGAAACTGAAATAGTACCAGCTGATGGAGCTAGTTCTAATGTAGCTAAAACTCTAACATTTAAACCTGATGCTTCTTTTAATAATACTGAAATTAAATTACGTGTTGTATACAGAACAGCTGCTGAAGGAGCAGAAGGTACTCCATTAGCAACATTTGAGAGTCCAAAAATGAGAATTTGAACAAGCCCAGATCCTCAACCTATGGGTTTAGAATTTGATCCATATGGAGTTAGAAAGTTATTTGAAAATCCAAAACCAAATTCAAATTATAATTATGGAATTTATGCACAACAATTAACTAATGAAGATATTTATAGAAAAATATTTATCCCAATGAATATGAGTGCTTTCTATCAAAACTTACCAGAAGATTATGTAAAGGTAGTTAGTGCAAACCCAAAGCTATCTCCTATTATGGAAAATGTTAATCCTACTTTTAACAATAAAAATAGAAGATGTAATGTACAAATCAGTTTAAGATATGGGATGGTAAAAGGTAAAGCAACAACTAACCGTTCTGAGTTAGAAACTATTGAAGGTAATATAGAACTAACAGGTTTTAAAGAAATAAGACAAACTACTGTAAGACCAGTTGCATACGACAATATGAACAGAGCTGATAATTGTACCAATATAGTGAGTAAGTTTGCAAGAAATGATGAAAAGTGATTAACACTTTATGCGCAATCATATATTCTAATTGATAACAACCAAATAAACTCAGATCTAAATTCTGTTAGAAAGATTACAGTATTACGTAATAGCGTTGAGAGTACAGTTATCGAATTTAGAATTTCAAATATGAATGTTCCAGTAGTTATTGATGGTGAAAGAGATATTGTAATTCAAGATGCTTTAGTACAAGAAACTATTATCGGTTATAGACCAGACTGAACTCCAGATACAATTAGTGCTAGCACGAAGATTTATGATTATATTCCTGGTTCTCCTAATAATGGATGAATATCAAGTCAAAAATTAACTAACTATACTGAACAAGATGGAAAATTATCAACCACAGCTAAAATATTAATTGGTTCATTTATAGCATTTGGAGTGATTGTTTGTCTTGGATTAGTATATTTAGTTTACACTGCTAAAACTAATAAATTAAAAGACAGAATTTATATTTAATACACGAGCAATAAAACAAATAACATATCTTAAATTATTCATTTGAAATAGATAGTATAATAATGTTTAGGTAACAATATGAATTATGGAATCATATTAGCAGGTGGAAATGGTACTCGTATTAATGGTTATGATGTGCCAAAACAATTTATAAAATTAACTGATGTGGAAATGATTTTCTATCCCATCAATACTTTTGTAATGACTAAATATGTAGATAAAGTTGTAGTTGTTACTAATAAAGAATATTTGAAGCAAACAAAAGAACTTGTAAATAAATTCTTTCCAGGTAATGAATCAATTTCAATCATTACAGGTGGTAAATCTAGAAACGAATCATTGCATAATGCATTTAAGCATTTAAGAGATAAATTAAAAGCTAGAGATGATGATATTATATTAACTCATGATGCTGCAAGAATCTTTGTCACTGAAAAGATAATCAAGGATGCTATTGCAGTTGCTAAAAAATCTCAATGTGTAGCTAATCCTTCAATCCCTCTAAATGATAGTTTATGTCAAAGTAATGACAAGAAAGAAATCTCAGTTCCAAAAAGAGAAGATTTTTCATTGAGTCAAACACCTCAAACCATTCAATTTAAATTGTTAAAGAAGATATTTAATAATAAATATGACAAGGCTTTATTTGAGAATTGTGATTTATGTAAACTAGCAGAAATCAATAAAATTAAAATTATTCCTTGCTTAGGATCTAAACTTAATTTTAAGGTTACTGATAACAATGATTTATTAATTGCCAAATTACTTGCTTCAATATTATAATATTGTATGACTATGAAAAATACAGATAAGAAAAAATTTAAGGAAAATTTTGCTATTGAGTCTTCAATTTTAGAATTAGTTAATAAGTTTTTCTGAAAATCAAAAATAGGTCCTATTGGTGCATTAGTTATGCCAATATCTTTTATGCTTATCTATAAGATAATGAGTTATCTTAATGGACATGAAAATATTTATATTTTTACAAGTGGATTATCTTCATATTTAACATTATCTATTGTTCCAATTGCAATTATTACTTTACCTCAAATAATTGTAGAGTTAAAGAACTCAATTTTACTTAGAAAAATATCTATATCAAGAGTATCAGCTCTTAACTTTAGTTGTCTATTGATAGGTTACATTATTATTGCTCAAATATGTTCAACATTAATCACTATTTTAGTTTATGCAATTTGTTTAAATGTAGATGCACCAAAACAGTTTAGCACAATCAATTGATGAAATATGCTTTTTGCAATGTTTGCAACAGCATTAGCTTCTCTATCATTTGGTTATATGTGCGGTGTATTTATTAAGAAACCAACACTTCCTCCTCTTTTAGGATTTATTGTTCTATTAATTTCTGCTACATTAGGTGGCCAATTTGTACCTATTCATGTTATAGCGCAATCAGAAGCTTGTAGAATAGTTACCTTATTTTCGCCATTAACATATCCAATTAATTTATTTAATAATGTATGTATGGAAAAACCACCTCTTTCTGAATTTACACAAAAGTTAATGGAAGAAGGGTACAATCAGGATATTATAAATAAATTGCTAGTTCCAATTACAGAACAATATAACAATCTTGATCCAGGTGCAAATATATTTGATATTTATCGTCCAGCTAAAATATTCAAATTTGATTCTAGTGCATTTATAAGAACTAATGCGTCAAATAAAATAAGATTCTTTAGCACAATTGTAGTTTATCCTACATGACAAAAAGTTTTAAATCTAGTTATGCCTTTTGCATTATCAATAATTTTCTTTGTGTGACCACTAAAGAAGTTTAATTGAACAAGTAGGTAATTATGAAAGAAAAGAAAATAGTAATAGAAAAACAAAACCCATACGATCTTATTCCTACTTTTATTAAGAAGGATAATTTAGATATTAAAAATGCCTTAGTTGAAGTTAAAGAATTGCGTCATACTTTCAAAAGTATTAAACAATCTAAACAATTATATGATGGGTTAAACATAGAAATCTATAAAAATGAAAAACTAGCAATATTAGGACCAAATGGAGCAGGAAAAACATTTTTAGTTTCTATGATTTGTGGTATCTCAAAATATCAAGAAGGTGAGATTAAATATAATTTTAAATACAAGACTAGTCCTTATGAAAATTTAAGTGTACAATTTCAAGATCTTCAATTCCCAAGTTGTTTAACTCCTCGTGATTTAATCCACTTCTCTCAAAAATTATGTAATACTCATATTTCTACTAGTATGTATAATGAAGGATTAAGAGTATTTCAAATTGATAAGATCTTAGATACTAAAATGTCTAAATTATCAGGCGGACAACAACAAAGAGTTAATGTATTTATAGCAATGCTTTCAAAACCAAAAGTTTTATTCTTAGATGAATTTACAACTGGATTAGATATTGCAATAAAAAACGATATTCAAGATTACATCACTAAATATTGTAATATGTACAAGGTTTCTTTAGTAATCATTAGTCACGATATAGATATCATAGAAGAGATGGCAGAAAGAATTATAGTGATTGCAAATAAAAAAGTAATGGTAGATGCATCAAGTAAGGACATTATTACAAAATTTGGATCAATTAAAAAATTCTTAAGAAAATATATTATTTATTAAACTTACTACTAATATGTTCCATACATTTATTAGCTGTCGCATAGCATACAGTGATATTAAATCCATTGGTTCTAGGATTCACATCTAATACTTCACCAATAAAATATAAACCTGGAACCAAATTTGATTCATATGTATTAGGATTAATTTGTTTTAAATCTACTCCACCACCTGTATTAATAGCTAATTCAATTTCATCAGTTTTAGATACATCAATAGTTCAATGAGATAATCTATCGCATATTTCTTTTTTAATTTGTTTTGGCATATTATTTAAGTCATTATATTGCTTATAGTAATCTCCAATAAAATAATCAATTACCTTATGACTAAGTTCCTTAAAACAATCTTTTAATCACTTCTTAGAATTAAGTTCTTGCATCACTTGTGATTCATCTATTAAACTTATTTCTACTTTACATGCTTCATGGTTTTGTAAGTATTTAGTAGCATAACCACTTACACGTCTAATAACAGGTCCACCTATACCATTTAGTGTAAACATTAATGGACCAACTTCACTATATTTAAGCTTATTGTCTCAATATACTTTAGCACAAACATTATCTAGACTTTGTCCATTTAATATTGCGTAATCTAAATTATTTACATAAAACCCTACACCAATTGGGTAGAGATCACATATATTATGTCCAAACTGTTTAGCTATCTTATACCCAAAGCCATTGGATCCTGTTTTTGGAAAACTCATTCCACCAGTGGCTATAATTAGATGTTCTGTCATAAATTCGCTAGTTTTTGTTTTGACATAATATTGATTATTAGACTTAATTATCTGTATTACTTCATCATTTAAGCGATATTGAACGTTTTTATGAGAGGATATATAATTTATCAACTTGTCGCGAAATACTTCATTAGCGTCAATTAAATGGATTCTATGAGGTGTTTTTTCATGGTATTTAATATTTAAATTATCAAGTAGTTGTATAATACCATGAGAGTTGTATTTATTTAATGCTGGATAAATAAACTTATTTGCATCAATCAAATTATCTATAAATACTTTTGTATCGCTTGTGTTAGTTATATTAGATTTGCCTTTTCCTGTCATAATGAATTTTTTCAAGATAGCCTTGTTTTTATCTATAACTAATGTCTTGTAGTGGTTGAATTCACTACATGCTGCAAACATACCACTAACTCCACCACCAACTATAATAAGATCAAATTTTTCCATATCATCCCTTATTGAATATATTAATTATAAAAAATAATCAATAATATCTTAGATTTATTAGAACTAAAACAAAAGTGTATAATTGCTTAAAAGGAAGTAAAAGTAAATTATGCAAAAAATTATTAATAAACCATTTGTGTTAATCAAAAGAACAAGTAGTGTTGATCCTAACAACAAATACAAGCAAGATGAAATCTTTGGACAATATGATAATAAGCAAGAATCTATTGATGCATATTATCAATGCAAAGAATCATTTGAAGATAAAATATGAATAAATTATTATCTAATTGATGTAACAGATTTTATCAATAAAGATATTGATACATTTAATTGATTCAATCAAACAATTGATTTATGACCAGGAGATGATGAATAAGAATTAAAAACACCTAATAACCTAGGTGTTTTATTTTGTTTTCTTATCTTTGGTTTTAGAAGTTACTGTTACTTTGGTTTTCTTTTCATGTTTTCTAATATCATGTTTGTAAGGTGTAACATTCTTATTTACATAATCCTGTTTATTTAATTCATCACTTATCAATTCATTAGCATAATCATAACCTAAACTTGTATTGACTAGAACTTTATTAACAAAGAATAAACTAACAATAAAGCCAATAAAAAACGATAAAGCTACTATTAATATTCTTCCAGATATAATTAATGTTTGATTAGAACTTCCATCATCATTTAAAGTTGGATATCATAACCCTGAAATAATTGTGATATAAAACATTAAAAACAAACCATTAATAAAATTGTAGCCATTGATCTTAGTTCACTTTAAATAAGAAGTAAGAGTATAGATTGAAAGAGTAACAATTCAGATAATGATCGGAATAACAAATGGCTGTCAACTTACATATGCTTGTCCTGTAGAATTTTGATAGAAATCTCATTTTCCTTCATTATTAGCTGCTCAATATCTTGCTAATTTACTATTTGCTACTAATCAATTATTATGACCTTCATTTCATTCACCAGCATAGATTCAAGTAATCACCATTGGTATTACTAATAACAAAACTATCATCCCAAATAATATTCAATTAGGATATTTAGATTTAGTATATGAAATATGATTTTGTGATTTAATTGAAGATTGCATACATATAGATTATATATTTATCTAAACTTTAATAACTACTTTTCTAATGAAAATATAGCAAAAAATGTAGGAAACATCCTACATCTAATGTATTATCGATTAATGATTGGCTAAGAAATTATTTTTTATTCTTTCCTAATGCATCTTTTAATGAAACAATTTTATTGATTTCATCATCTGGACCAACAAAATGTGTATCTTCATTTGCTTGTTTTTTAACTTGGTTAAGATTTATTCTCATTGGTTGTTCCATTGGAGTTTCGATGTTTTCTTGTCCATGTTGAGCAGGTCCAACAGAAGCTTGTCTATTATTTGACAATGTGTTAGCAAATAAATCTTTCTTAGTTGTATTTCCTCTAATTAAAGAAGTTGTTGGTTGATTTCTTTGACTCATCGCAGATGCTGGATGATTCATTGACATAAATCCTGATTTTTTAGGCATACCTTGTGATCCGTTATTAGGTGCTAAAGACTTTAATGTAATCTTGCCACCAATTTGTGGTTTTTTAACTGGTTCAGCTTGAGCAGTTGGTTCATTTGCTGGAGCTGCATTTGCTTCTGCTTGCTTTTCAGCTAATGTTTTAATAACTGGTGGTGCTTTCTTTTCTGGAGCAATTACTTCGATTTGTTCTTCCATTTCGAATTTTGCCATTTTTGGTTTAACAACAGGAACTGGAGCTGGTTGATTTAATTTTTCTTCTAATTCCTTAATTTGTTTTTTAAGTTTTAAGTTTTCATCAATAACTTTTAAGTTAGCAGTATTTTGTTCTTCTTGTTTCTTTTGAAGTTCAGCTTTATTAACTCTTACTTCTGGTTTGTTATTAATTTCTTCATAGATTTGTTGAAGTGCTTTATCTTCATGTTTCTTTAAAGTTTCTTCGTAGTCATCAATAATAGATTGGAATTCTTTTGCTTGTTTATCTCTTAGTTTACTTAATTCAGCTTGGCTTAAGTAGAACTTTTCATTTAGATCAACTCTTAACGCATTATCAGCATCTACAATTAGTGGAACGTTTGCAATTGCTACTGAAGTTGTATTTGTATTGAAATCTTTCACATAGTCTTTGATCTTTTCTCAATCAGTATCTTCTAGGTTCTTAACATTAGTAACTCTTTGTTCACTAGGTACAAAAGGAGCTTGTTCTTTAATTGATGGTCTAGTAGTATCATTAGTTTTTAATAATCTATCTTTGTTATCTAAAATAGATTGGATTTCATGATCAGGTTCTACTTCTTTCATTGCTTCTACATGAAGAGAATTGTTGTTAATGAATTCTTCATGCATCTTGTATGTAGGAATTTCTTCTAATGTTTTTGCTTGTGCATAATTTGCAATATCATCTCTATATTGTTTTCATTCTTGTTCATTAGCATTTTCTGGTTTAGATAAAGATTCATCAATGTTTTCAGCGTAACGTGAATATCCTTTGATCTTAGCTTTATCTTGTTCACTTAATACACCTGTAGGGTCATTTTCTTCCATTCTGTGCATCTTAGTAACAAAAGCATCATATTCATTTTTGTTACCTTGGAATTCTGCTTCAAGTTTTTTATATTTACTATAGTTTTCACCATTAGCATCATCAAACATTTTTAATAATTCTTTATCTTCAGCAGTTGCTACTCTAATCATTTGGTCATCTGCTGCATCACCTGTTGAGTATTTTTCGTCTAATTCTGGGAATACATCATGGCTAACTGTTGCATAGTCATTTCCTAATAAACGGGCAGTTTCAGCAAAGATTTGGTTTTTAACACTATCAACAAATGCTTCGTTGTTTTCGAAGTAGATTTCATTATTTGCTATTTTCTTGTATTCGCTTTTAGCAAGTGCATCAAAATCTTCATCCCCAAGTACTTTAGGATTTGTTGTAACGTTGTTTAAATTTTTCTTACTTGATAAACGAATACTATCTAACTCTTGATCTCATGATTGTGTGTAACCATCAAAGTTAACTTCTGTGTTTAAAGAACTTTTAAATTCTTCATTGTTATGTTTTTTTGTTTTTTTACCGAACATGTAAAACCCCTTTATAAGCCATAAAGACTATATAATACTATTTAATTATACTATATTATATGCATATTCTTGTTAATAATATAGTTTAAGCATCTAGAAATATGTTTTAATATTAGGTTTAAAATAACTTGTAATTTTGTACTTTGCAACATATCAAATTAGTAGAAATAACAACAAAAATCTCACCCCGCTAGGGATGAGATCTAATTTTAGTTAGCTAATTATAATTTAGATGGTTGGTCAACGTTAAATGGTTTTGGACCTGCTATGTCAATCTTTTGACCTTTGAATTGAGGTTCTCAAGGTTGACTTAAATCAACATTAGCTTTTGGAATTTCGTGGAATCTGTCGTCTAAGTCTTGAATAGTCTTATATTTTAACTTATCAGCATCATTACGTTTTTCTTCTAATACATCATATAAAGTACGTTTAGATTTTTCTTTAGCAACTAATGCATCATCTAATGGGTAACATGTTGCCATTTCAAGTACTGAGAATAGAATGTCTAATTCTTCTAAAATGTATTCAGTCATTAATGAAGCAGATTCATCTAATGAACCAATTGCAAAACGTTTTTGTTTTCCATATAATCTACGGTCTCCACCAACTACAACGTTAGTATATTCATGACGTGAGTTGAAGATGTAGTTTAATTCTGGGTTGGTAATTCTATCAAAGTTGAAGAAGTTTTCTTTACCATCGAATACTACGTAGATTTTAGATCCTTCTTTAATAACTTGTCTAATTTGTCTACAAGAATCTGTTCATGTTTTACATCTTGCTAATGTATGTTGAACATAAGGTGTAAACACTGTGTAAGCTAATTTAGGATTGTTAACAGCTAATGAGAAGATGTTGTTGAAGATTTTGTTTTGTAATCTAATGTTTTTCCCATCAGGGTTATTTAACACAAAGTTTAATTTACTTTCAGCGAATGTATCTACTGTTAATACATTAATCTTATCTTCAAATCTTCTTAATGAACGTTTAACATTTACAAATACTTTACGTCCATCTGCATCAGTTTTTTGATCTACCACTTTAGCTTCTCTGAATCATTCTCAAGCTGAGTAAGAGATTGATCATGGGCTACCTTTATAGAATCCTGATACAACATTCTTGAAGTCAATCTTCTTAGCATCTCTTGGAATTTCACCATATGAGTAAATTCTAGAGTGAAGGTTGTATGTCTTACGGTCATAAGCTGGAGTGTGCTTATCGATCACTAGGTTTGGAATTGCTGCTTGAATAGCATTGTGAATTCCTGTTTTTGTTAAGTTGTGACTGAAGTTGTAGAATACTTCATTTCAATCACGAATTTTATTGTTAACCCGTTTACTTTCAGTTGATTTGATTAAGATTCAATATAATGTGAATCCAAACATTACAATACCAATGAATGAAATTAAACAAATGATTGTAAATACTGAAATGAATAGGGTGTCTCATTGTTGTGTAGTTCAGTTACCAGCTAAAGAAGCAGATTTTTGACTTACTTCAGCGAAAGTACTACCAACTAGGAAGTAGAATAAGATATAGCCAATTACACCTAATAGAATTAATACAGATGTAATAACACCAAACTTAATAATCTTCTTATCAATTAGACGGAATAGGTTTAAGTCGTGTTTTGAGATATAGTGGTTTCTAGCCTTAACAACTGTACTATCACCATGGTTCTTGTAGTAAACATGACCGAAATAATCAAATAAATTATCAACTACTGCTTGTTCAGTGTTTTCTTGATAATCATTGATGATGTCATAACCTTCTGGAAGTCTAATTTCGTCTGCTTTTGTTTTTGTTTCCATTTAACGTCTCCCATTCGATTTTTCTATCATACTAATTATAATACAAAAATGTGTCTTATTTTTCACTATTTAATAGTAAATAATGTATTATTTACCTTTTTTTCCTTTGATGTCATCAATAATCTTAAAATCATCTAGTGCTTCATCATATAATTTTTCAATAAGATTCTTTTTAGATCTTTGTTTGATAGCCATAGTTTTTAGTTTTCTAGTTTGTTCTTCACTTAAACTTTGAGTCTTGTATTCTCTAGTTGGAAGAACAACAGAAGTTGTTCTTCTTGTAGGAGTAGATAATTCTTCTGTTTCATCATCAAAGAAACTTCTTGTATTTCTAGTTTGACTACCAGCAATAGCTGTTGCTAATTTACTAGTAGGTTCGAAATGATCATTTAAATCTTTTGTAAAAGATTCAATTTCATCAGTTTCTAATTTAGATGTAATGATTTCTTCTTGTTCTTCTTCTAAATTAGATGTATCATCATCTAATTCTTTTGTAGGACCATACATCTTTTCAGAAATAGATTTGTTAGGTTCTTTCTTAGCAAATCTTTCTCTTCAACTTCCGTGTTTAGCTTTCTTTTCAGTATCTAAATATTTATAAGCTGATGTTTTAGGAACGCCAGAATCTTCTTCATCTTCGAAATCATCATCAAATGCATTACTAATAGTAACTTCATCAATAACATCACCAATTGTATTGTTATTTTCTGAATCTAATTCTTCAGTTTCAAAACTACTTGTATTCATAATTGCTGTAGTAGTATCGTCAAAGTCATCTTCTTCGTCTTCTTCATCAATCATAACTTCTTCAATTAATTTTTGAGTTACTGTACCTCTTTGATTAATTGGCATAGTAGGAATTTTTGCAGTGTCGTTAGATACTTCTCTAGTTTTGATACGGAATGGATCGTAATCACCATTAGGGTCAGTTTCTTTAATTAACTTATCAGCACATTCATAGTTTTCGTAAACTCTTAATTGTAATTCAGGAGTTAATTGGTTGAATTCTGGACTCTTAATTTTTTCTGATAATTGACGTCTAATAATATATGTTTCTTTTAAATCTGCTAAGAAGTTATTTGTAAGTAATGTTGTTTTATCATCACTTTCATCTTCATCTTCTAATCTCAAAGTTTTTGTTTTTGGAGTTTCTTGTCCAAAAGACATATTAATGTCTTGTAAGATATCCTTAGAATCTTCATTTAGTTTTTTAGTCTTGTTATGAATTTCTTCACTATTATAGTCAAATGAACCTGTGATTCTTTCATTTAATGACTTTGATTTATTAGTGGGAGCAAAACTTTCAGTAACAATTTCTTCTTCAGTATCTTCATAGTCTACTTCATATTTATTAGTAAACAATTCATCTGTCATTGTTTTTTGAACATCATCAATTTCATCTTCATATAAATGACTAGTGATTTTTGTTTCATCATCATCTTGTTCAATAACATTTAAATCGTCTAAATCAAAATCTAAGTCTAAAGCTTTAGTAATAGTTTTTACTAAATCTTTTTCAACATCATATTTATTATTAGATGTTGGTTCGTACTTGTTAGTAGAAAGAGGTTTGATCTTATCAGCTAATGGTTTTTTAGGTTCTACAAAAACGTCTTTCATTGTCTTTTTAGGTTCATCTTCTTCATCGAAACCTAGATGACTAGTTGGAGTCTTTTCATTTAATACTGCTAAGATATCGTCTTCAAGATCAAATGCTTTAGTCTTATTATCAACATTTAAATGTTCAGACTCAGAAATTTTATTAATCTTGCTATCTGCAATTACTCTTGTTGAACTTAATGTTATAGTTCTATCTGCTAATTCATCAAACACATTCTTATCATTTGATACAACAATAATGCTCATATCATATGATTTACAGTAATCTGTAATGAAGTTAAGAATAGCTAAATGTAATTTTTCACTACCTGGAAGAACTAAGTTATCTAATAAGATGCAATGTGGTTTAACAATTAATAATGTATATAGGTTTAAGATATTTAATTGATCAGCAGTTAAAGCAGTTGTCTTGTTATTAACAAATGAGTCAATTCTTAATAATTCTCCTATTTCTTTAATTTCTGTTACATTAGCTTCACTTAGTTTTTGAGTTTTCATTAAAGTTTTGATTAATTCATTAACAGAAACGCCTTTTTTGAAAATACCTTCAAAGTTTTTGTAACCGAAAAGAATTCTGTTATCATGGAATGAGTCAAATTCTACTAACCCTGATGTTGGTTTAATAGTACCAGCAATAGTTCTTACAAGATATTGAGTACTTTTATAATCTTCTTCAGTATCTGGAATTATTACTATATTCTTTCCATATTCTAATTTCAAGTTGATGTTGTGAAGATATTCTTTACCGTTTTTAGAAAACTTCACATTTTTAATTTGAATCCCTGCCATAATTATTCTCCTTCATCATCACTAGTAGTGTTTAAAATTAATTCATCTCATTCATCTTGTTCAACAATAGGTTTATTTTCACCCAACTTGATTGTTCTCGTTTTTAATTTACCAGTTAAAACATTTTCTGCATGCATAGCTTTTTTCTTATCAATAATTGTTTGTACATCATCTGATTCATCTACTTCACGCATATCTTTCAACTTATTAGTACGAGAAGTATCTAACTCATTTAATCTATCAGTTTTGTTTGATTCAACTTCTGCTTTAAATTTGCTAATAGTTAACTTAGAAGTATTCTTTGGAATGAATGGAGAAGTTTTGTTAAAGCTTGATGTTTCTTGTTCTTCATCATCATTATCACCAAAGAACTTATTAGTTATAGCATTAGTATTGTTTTTTGAGTCAAGTCCAATTTCTCCATTTTCTTGACGCAATCTTAATTCTTCAGCTTCTTTAGCGTTAATTGGTCCAAAGATAATTTCTGAAATCTTATCATAGTTAGACTTACTAGATGATATTTGCACTATTGATAAAAAGTTAAGTACTGTTTCATCATTTTTAGCAATATATCCATCTAATATTACTTTTGACAAGAAAATAGCTATTGTCTTGAAAGATTGAATTGCAAACTTTCCTGACTTTATCATATTAGCTACATTAGATAAAACTCATTCATAAAGATCACTAAAAGTTCTCTTTACTTCCCCAAATGAGTTTAATTTAACATAGAAATCACATAATGAATACACAATCATATGATTCATTATATTAATATAGATAGCTTTTTCTTCTTGTTGAACATCTTTGATTGTGAACAATCTCTTGTATCAATTTGAAATATCTTTAAATGATAAACACAAGTTATCTAAGAATCACATAACATTGTTTATATTCTTTTCATTAATTATAATGTCAAGACTTATAGGTTCTTCAATACTTGTCTTAGCATTAAACACTCTTTCTGACAATAATGATACTCATTCATTTAGAGTGTCAGGTTTTAAAATCTTTTGGGCTAATTTAAACATTACTGGTTCATAATAGATTTCCAGTTCATTAGCCTTGTAGTTAGTTGTTTTTAGTGTTAATAGTATATCAGCAAGCATGAAGATTGATCTAGTGAAGATATCAGCTTCATTAAATCATTTTGAGTTAGGAAATTTATAAGATGAGATAGCAATAAATTCATTAGCTACCTTTTCTAATTGATAGCTTTGTCAATTTCTTATAACACTAGAATCTGTAATTTGTTGTTGGAAATTTGCACTTTCATTTTTGATTAATGATTTGACATTTAAAATGTCTACAAATTTAACAAAAAACTTATATTTAATTTCTAGTTGTGTTGCATCTTGGTGCAATTCTCATTCTTGGTAAATTTCTTTATTAAACATAATTACGCCTGTCTGTTACTAAGAACAAATAATTATTTCATCACTTTATTTACTAAAGCTTCGAATTCTTTTGGGTTGTTGATTGCTAATTCAGATAATACTTTACGGTTAATTTCAATGTTGTTTACTTTTAATTGGTGCATAAAGTCACTGTAAGTATATCCCATTGGTCTTACTGCAGCATTAATTCTAGCAATTCATAATTTTCTGAAATCAGATTTCTTTTTTCTTCTGTCATTGTAAGCATATTCTGCTGCTCTAACAACAGTTTGTTTTGCAACTCTATATGAAGTGTGTCTAGTTCCTCATGAACCTTCTGCAGCTTCTAATCATTTTTTTCTACGAGCTCTTGTAGTAGTTCCACCTTTTACTCTCATAATAATCTCCTTTTATCTATTTATTTCTTAATTAACAACATTGGTCATATCTCTTGATATCAGACTTATCAACTAGACCATCTTTTCTTAAATGTCTTTTTTGTTTAGTTGTAGATCCAATAGCCATGTGACTACGGTAAGCGTGTTTTCTTTTTAATTTTCCAGTTTTAGTTCTTGAAAATCTTTTTGCAGCTGAACTTTTAGTTTTATTTTTAATTTTCATACTAACTTGCCTTTCTTTGTTATTTCTTGTTAGCAACTATTACTGTTGCGTATCTGAAATCATTTAATTTTTTCATTTCAGTTTGAACCTTAGCAGCATCGCCAAGTAAATTCATGAATTTGTCATAAACCATAGTTACATATTCAGGTTTTGTTGACATTCTCCCACGAGCCTCAATGATAAATGTTACTCTATCACCATCTGCTAATCACTTTAATGTGTTATTAGCTCTAACTTGCAAGTCATGGTCTCCAATTAATGGTTTAACTTTAACTTCCTTGTTTTTTATAATTGTTTGGTTTTTCTTAGCGTCTTTTTCCTTACGCTTTTGGTTGTATTTAAACTTTCCATAATCTAGGATTTTAGCAATTGCTTTGTTATCCTTGTAAGAAATAAGAACTAGGTCCAACCCTTTTGATTGAGCTAACTTTAATGCTTCTGAAGTTGGCATCAACCCAAGATTTCCACCTTGATCATCTATAACATTTAAGTTTTTAATCTTAATATGTTCATTAATAGGTGGGGTATCTTTTTTTGGTTTTTCTATCATAATACCTCGTTTTTTTTGTATAAAGAAAAGTTGCATACTAGCACCAAACTAAATTGGTAAGAAAGTATACAACTCTATGATGTTATTTATTAAAGCATAGAACCTATATTTACATTTGAAATATCAGGTGAGTTATAAACTACTTTCTTTATACATGCTTATTATAACATATAATGTTATTAATATTAAATTAGATTTAACCCTCGGAAAGATAATTATTTGTTTTTAGCAATAGCTTTTGTTGTTCTAGATTTAATACGGTTAGCTTTATTTTTGTGAATTCTGCCTCTTTTAGCAGCTTTATCAACAGTTGAATAAACTTCAACTAATTGTTTTTCATCGCCTGAAGCTCTTGTTTTTCTAACTCTTGTACGCACTTCAGAATTTTTAGAGTGGTTTAAAACTCTTTTCTTTTCATCTTGTGCATGTCTTTTTTTCTTTGATTGAATATTTGCCATAATAACCTTTCCTTCTTAATTACGCTAATTTATTATACATATTTATTAATAAATATTTTCAAAAATTATCTAAGAAAGGTTCATTCTATATTAAATATACCTATAACTTTTTCATATTCAAAGGCATTATTGCACCAAATCTGTACCGATTTTATGTGGCTTTTGATTAAAAAGAACACTTCAGATAATAAAATTAAAATCAAAGATTTTATAAGATCACTATGTTGATTTTTGCAAGAATGGATAATAAATACTCATTTTAGGTAAGTATTAACTAAATAATACATATTTATATTATAATTAGTTTGACTAGTAAAGGCCTAAAAGACATATGACAAATGAAATTATTATAACTGCTGTTAAGCAAGATGGATCAGGAAGTTCACAAAGTAGCATGTGATTAATGTTACTTCTTATTCTAGTTCCTATTGGTATTTTTATTTTCTTAAAGAGTAAAAAGAAAAAACGTGAAGAAGGAACTGAAATCATCTCTGGGAAAAGAAAAAAACAAGAATCAGAAGCCTGAGTAACTATTAAAAAATATTTAAAGGATCACAATGAAACTGGAAAAGAAATTGTTGAACTTTTTGTTGTTAAACGTATTGAAGAACAAGATGTTTCATCACTTCCAACAAAAGAATTAAGAGCTCAAAAGAAAGAAGAAAACAAAAAGAAAAAAGCTGAAATGAAAGCTCTTAAGGAAAAAGATCCTAAGAAATATAAAGAAATTAGAAAAGCAGAAAAAAGTGCAAGAAAGCCAGAACTATGACTTTTGTATTTTGTAACTAGAAATCCTAAAACTAAAGAAAATGATAAACCAAGAATTATCGAATGTAGAATTGAATACAAAAAGGTTTCTAAAAAGGTTACTGATAGAGTAATTCATGTTAATGATAAAGTTAACTTCAAGAAAGAAATGGAATGAATTAAACCTATCAAAGATAAAGAAGACCAAATGAAAATTAGAAACGAAGCTATTGAAGCTAAGAGAAATAAAAAACGCCAAGAAAGACAAGCTAAAAAAGATCAAAAGAAGAAATCTAAAGAAGCTAATAAGACTTCAAAAGAAAAGAGTTCTAAATAGTGTCTAAACCAAAAATAGTCTTTTTTGGTACACCTTGAATAGCTAAAGAGTGTCTAGAAACAATTCATCAATTAGATGTTGATGTAGTTGCTGTAGTTTCTCAACCAGATAGAGAAATGAACCGTAAAAAAGAGATAGTTTTTAGTGAAGTAAAACAATATTGTTTAGATCATAATATTAAAATTTTGCAACCAGTTAAATTATCTGAGGCTTATGATGAACTGAGTCAATTAGATGCAGACATTTTTATTACATGTGCATATGGACAATTTATAAGTGAAAAAATTCTTTCACTGCCAAAATTTGGTTGTGTGAATGTGCATGCTTCATTACTACCTAAACTAAGAGGTGGGGCTCCTATTCATTGAGCTATTATCAATGGTGATCAAGAAACTGGTATCACATTTATGTATACAATAAAAAAGATGGATGCTGGTAATATCATACTAAAAGAATCTATTCCGATTACCAGTCAAGATACATATAAGAGCATGTTAGTTAAATTAGCTGAACTTGCTAAATCTATGTTGAACAAACACTTATTGGATTTAATAAAACCAAATGTCGAATCAATAGAACAAAATGAACAGGAAGTAACTATTGGATTAAATATTAAAAAAGAAGATGAGTTTATTAAATTTAATAATTCATGCAAACTTGTAGATTGTCAAATTAGAGGTTTATATGATAAGCCAATGGCTAAATTTGAAATGGATAATATAATTTATAAAGTGCATGCAGCTAAAATAACTACAATTAAATCTTCTAAAACTCCAGGAACAATAACTACAATAAATAAAGAAGGATTGTTTGTGGCAACAGAAGACTTTGATATTTGCTTAACAACAATCCAACAACCTAATAAGAAAGCTATGAATGTTTCAGAAATATTAAATGGCTCTCACCCATTTGTTCAAGATAAAAAATTAAACGTAAACCTGCAAACTATTTTAAATAAGTAAATGCTATTAAATATAAATTAAAGATTAGACTTAATAACATCATCCTTTAATCTTTGATAATCACTATCATCAATTAAACCTTTGTGTTTTAGAGAATCTAATTTAGCTAATTTGTCTTGTATGCTTGATTTAGGTGTAACTGGTGCTTGTTGATATGTTTTAGTAGTAGAGAAAACATCATATCTATTATTATTAACTCTACTATCAAAGACATTTGATGGATTCTTATTATCATTAGATAGCATACCTTTAATTACACCTAAATAAACATAATAAAATAATGCACATGTAGATCCAACAAAGCATATAGTGACTAAACCAAAGATTTTTACTGTATTAGATTTATCACATCAATTCAAAAGTACTAAACAAAGAATCAATGCAATAAAATCAAATAGACCAAAACAACTAAAACCAATAATTATAAAATAGAATTGTGGTGTTGATGCCAATTGTATTGCGCAAAGAGCTAACACGAATGCTACAATGCATAAAACACTAAAAACTCATGCAGAGATATAAGTTTTCATATAACTTTTTTCTTTACCATTGGTTTTATTTAATTTGACTTCATCATTAATATTATTCATCGCTCTGCACCTCACATTTAGAAATGATTTTTATAATTTGATCAATATATGTTTCATTAATAGTATTAGTAGCTAGTAAGAAACAAATGTATCCATTATCTATTATAAGATGTTGTAGCCCATATTCTTTATTCATTTTTTCATAAATCAATTCTAATTCAAATGTACTTGCTTCATCTATATTAGAAGTATTTCAATAATATGATTTGTGATATTGAACATCATCTCTAATTTTAGATGTATATAAATAACCAAGTTTTTTAGTAAATTCATCAAATAATCTAAATATTCTATTAGATTGAAGTGGCAATTGACCATTAATGGCTCATTGCAATTCAAAACCTGAAACTTTATTGTGAGAACTATCGAATCTCATTTCAAGTCTTCTTGTATTTACAGCCATAACTTCTATAATTGCATAGTCATTGCCTTTTTTAGTGATTTTTTCTTGAACTTCACCTTCATGATACATATAACTTCCATATTCATCTGGTGTGTTATATTGAATAATTTTATTCTCAGCTATTAAATATTGAATTAATCTATTTGCATTTTTAGTAACATCAACATAGATTGTGTCGGCAATTAGTTTATTTATTAACCTAGTTTGATATTCTGAATCTATAATTGGAATAATAGTCGCAAATGCTAATGAACAATACTTATCATGACAAAAATCAATTATATCTTTTGCAACCATTTCAATATATGAATTTATATTCATGAAATAATTATTTAGATATTGTAAATTTAATGAACTTGCATCATAATTTGTTGTCATATATTTTTGATTATATTCATTGAAGATAAAAGATCCTGTTTTATGGATATAAAATTCAGGTTTAATTAATTCCTTATTTAAACGTAAAAATTGCTCTTGAAAATATGGTGTAAAATACATTAGAACTTCAGTATCATTTGTTCAACTTCATCTAAATCTTTTACTAAAATCTCGATTTTCAAAAATAGAATACTTCTTACCTCATTTATTAGTTCCTTCTAGTACAAAACTTAAATCAGGAAGAATATTTGTAAAAAGTACTGATACTCTTTTTTTAGTTAATCCAGTCCGAGAAAATATGTTGAAATCTAGAGTCATTGGCTCATGAAATTTAATAGATGCTTTATTAATTATCAAATGATTATTAAAGATTCCTCACGAAGAGCTATAGTTATTTTGTATTAAGTTTGAAGTTCAATCAAAATCTAAAAATTCTTTATTTTTTTCTATTAGTTCTTCAGATATCATTCCGATATATTCATATTCAAAATCTTCTCTCATAATTTTCTTACAAATAGAGCTTGGAGAAAGAATATCCATTAGTTGAGTTTTTAGTAAAACTAATTCCTCTAATTGAGCTTCATTTTCGCTCTTTTTTTTACTTGAAATTTCAGCTTCTAACAAAGTAATTTTATCAACTAAATTTTGTGGAATTTTACTGATAGCATGTTCAATTCTCGATTGAATTTTAGGAAGATATTTTGATTCTCATGAAACATCATCAAACACAACATCTTTAGCTTGAAATTTAAATTTTTTAACTGACATTTTTAAATAATAAACCCTTTAAATAACGATAAAATTTACAAAATAAACAATAGAAATTTGCACGATTTAAATGCTTAAAAAGCAACAAAATATCATACAAATAAAAGTGTCACTACACACAAGAAGCGTCTTAATGCTGCTATGTTTCCATCCTGACATGGTTCGACTCTTAATGTTGTAATGACATTCAAATTATACAAGAAATACTCTAAAATCAAAGATTTTTTCAACTTTTATAGTAAAATTATAATAATTTATTATTATAGGAGTTTAATATGCCTTGATTTGGGAAAAAGAAAAAAGCAGAGAAACAAAAAGAAAAATTGAGACAACAACAAGCTATTAACCAACCAGCTAGTGGTGTTGTTTCTCAACAAAAAGATAGTTTTGATGTAGATCCAGCATTCTTTGAAAGTGATAAAGTTAAGATTAATGAGTTCTTAACTGATGATAAAGAATTTATTAGAACAAGAATGATTAATGATTGTCCTAATGGTGACTATAGAAATCTTGAATTCAATGAAAATCTAGCTGAAATCAAAGAAAGACTATCTAAAGATGAAGCTGCTTTTGAACAAATCAAATCAACAATTAAGATTAATGAAGCATCTGCTATGAATGATTTTGAAATTGCTAAAAACAGAGCAATCAATACATTAGCAAGTGAAGAGCCATATTATGTAAACTCTACAAATTATTCTGAAAAACAAATCAATAAAATTGCAAAAGGTATCACTAAAGAATACCAACATATTACTGATAAAACTGCTAAGTTATTAAAAGCTGAACATACAAAAATTTTAGACTTAAATGAAATCAATGAAACTATGGTTAGTAAAAATAGTTACACCGAACAAGGTGGTACACAAACAGTAGATCCATACAACTCAGTAAATGGTGGAGTTAATAGATTTGATACACTTATGAGAATTCACGAAAACAACCATAAGGCTGGAGAAAACTTCAAAGTAAGTGATGAAGAATTAGAAGATTTAAAAGAAATTAAAGTAACATCTAGAATTGGTACAAGTGATAGTGAAGAGTTAGGACCTAAAACTAAAAAACTAACAGTTAATTTCTCTAATGATGAAGAAAAAGCATCAAATGAATATCAATCAAATGATAGAAGTGATATTGTTCCAGAACAATTTGTTGCACCACGTAATCCAACTAGAACTATTAGTTTAGATCAACCAATACAACAACCGCAACAACAACCTCAACCACAACAACAATATCAAACTGTTAATCTTAATAGAACTCAAAGTTTAAATTATCAACAACCAATGAATACTAGAATGATAAATAACAACTATAATCCAACTAGAAGTTTGTTTGGAAACAGAACTGGATATTTATCATCTCAATCAACTACTAGTGTTGCCAAACCAGTTGAAATTACTAAAATTGATGATTTAATTGTTAGAGACATTGAAAACAAAACTAACAAATATATGTCTACTAGAAGTTTATTGACTGAAGATAATATTGACAAAAGAACTATGCCTTTAAACTCTTCAACATCAAGTTATAGAACTAACAGAGTAACTGAATCATTATACAAAAATCAAAATTTAAATAATAGCAGATTAATTCCATACAATGAAGTAAAAATGGATCACAGAGTTAGAAAATCTCAAAGAAGAGAATTTAAATTTATAAATGGAGGAAGCTTCTAAAGATGGCAAATAAATTTGGAAATGGTTGCAAAACATTTTTCTGAGCATTAGGATATCCTCTTGTAGGTTTACATGCACTTATCAGATTAACTGTTTTAAAAAGAAAGAATAAGAAATATCAAAAAAATCCAGAAGATTTCTTACCTGAAGAAAGATATAAAATTGTAAACACAATTGTAAAGGCTGTAAGATATTTAAAGCATGTCAAAATTACAAATGTAGAAGGTAAAGAAAAAATTGCAAGAAAGGCTCAATTGATTATTTGCAATCACCGTTCAAATTTAGATCCAATCTTACTTTATGGATTTTTATACGACAAGCTAGCAAATAATTTTGTTTTTGTTGCTAAAAAAGAATTGAAAGATTCAAAACTAGGTCATGTATTTGATTTTGTAGACACTTTATACCTTGATAGAGATAACTTAAGAGATGGTATTAAATTAATTGAAAAACAAAAAGAAATCCTTAAATCAGGAAAGATTGTTGTAGTATTTCCTGAAGGTACTAGAAATACTGAATCTGAATTATTGGAATTTAAACCAGGAGCTTTTGAACCATCATATGCAGCACTTACTCCTATTCTTCCATTAATTATCACAAACACTAACCAACATCTAGAAGATAAGAAACAATTTAAGGGTGAAAGAAAACCTATTGAATTAAGAATTATGGATGAAGTTAAACCAACAAATTTTGTTTCAATAGATCGTGTAAATCTTGCTAAAAACTTACAAAGAAAAATGCAAGAAGAATACGACAAAATGATGCAACAAGAAAACAAAAAATCTCATAAAGAATCAAAAGATAAAAAGAAAGAAAAATAATATTAGTCTTCTAATACACTAACTACAGAAAGGATTTGGACTTTATCAGTTCCAAGTCCTTTTAATTTAACTACTGCATATTTACAGTTACTTAATGGACCATAAACTTTATCTGTAAAAGTTAATACTCTAAATTCTTTGTCGTTCTGTGAAAAATCAACAATCCCCATATCAGAGCCTTTTTTAGTTTTAGTGACTTTTACTTTTCTAATTTTCACTAAATAATTTGCTCCATAAATATCTTTATCCTCAATTAAACTAATATTTAGACTATCTTTATATTTATCATAAACTCTAACTCAATCATTATTGCTAAATGAATAACCTAATAATTCCATTTCATTAGCTTCCATTTCTTCTTCTGACATTGGTTCATAATCATTAGTTAATTTAAAGTCAAAGATATGCGAATCACCCATAATAATATTTGCTTTATCTACTATATCATCATAATTAGCTAGAATATAATTTCTATCCACATTGAACTCATCAAAAGCACCAACTTTTACTAATTTCTCTACTATAGATCTTGTCACACCTTGTTGAGACATAATAGCAATAGTTTCATCTCATGTTTTAAATTCATAATTCTTTCTGACTTCTAATATTTTCTTACAAGCTTCTGCACCAAGACCTTTTATGTTAGTAAAACCAAACATTATTCCGCCATCATTTAGAGAAAATGATGCATCAGATTTAGTAATGGATACATTATATATTTTGATTCCTTTTAATTTTGCTTGAGCTATATATAAACTAGATTTTGCGCTGTCACCATGTTCTAATAATACAGAGTAGAATTCTAGTGGATAATAATATTTTAGATAAGCCATTTGGTATGAAATTAAAGCATATGCAAGTGAGTGAGAATGGTTAAATCCATAATTAGCAAATTCTAAAATGAAATTATAAATATCGTTAGCTTCATTTTCTGAATAATTATTCTTTGTTGCAGCCTTTATAAATGAATCTCTCATTTCTTCAAAAAGTGATTCTTTCTTTTTAGAAATTGCTCTTCTGAAAATATCAGCTTCAGCAAGACTAAAATTAGTAACTGATCTAATTAATTCAATTACTTGTTCTTGATAAATACAGAATCCAAGTGTTGGTTCAAAAGTTGGTTTTAAAGCATCATTTAGATATTTAGGTTCTAGAACTCCTTCTCTAGTTTTTACATAATCAGGAATTAAAGATTGAGGCCCTGGTCTAAATAGAGCCGAACATATTGAAATATCTTCTAAACATTTAGGTTTAATTTTAGCAACAGTTTGAGTCATACCTGGTGATTCTAATTGAAATATACCAACAGTGTTACCTTTTGATAATTCAGCATAAACCTTACTATCATCTAATTTGATTTTACTTAAATCAATCTTTTCTTTCTTATTGATTCAAACTAATTCAATAATATCATTAATAATACTTAGATTTTTTAACCCAAGAATATCCATCTTAAATAAACCAAGTGATTCTAAATAATCCATAGACATTTCACTTAAATGTCATTGATCAATTCCATATTGAACAGGAATATATTCATACAATGGTTTATCACTAATTATAATACCAGCAGCATGAGTTGATACTTGTCTTGGTACATTGATTATTTTCTTCGCTAATTCAAATAGTAGAGGATGTTCTTTTAAAGCAACTTCTAGTTTTTTGTTTTTATCACAAGTATTTAAATCTTCTTCTTGTTCTAAAGTCAAACTTTTACAAATCATATCAATAATCTTGATATCAATATCTAAAATTCTTCCAATATCTCTTAAGGCCATCTTAGCTTTTATTCTTTGTAGTGCCATAATATATGATGTGTTATCAGGTCCATATTTATCAAAAATGTAATCAATAAGTTGTTGTCTTTTAGTATCCATAACATCAATATCAATATCCGGTAAAGACTTTCTTGATACATTTAAAAAACGCTCAAATATTAAACCATACTGAATTGGATCTAATTCAGTAATATCTAAACAATAAGCAACTAAACTACCAGCTGCTGAACCTCTTCCTGGTCCAATTCTAATATCATGTTTTTTTGCATAATTTACAAAGTCACTTACTATCAAAAAATAATTATCATAACCCATATTATGAATAACTTCTAATTCATAATTTAATCTATCGACATATACTTTAGAAACTGATCCGTTATTGCTAACTTTATCTTTTAAACCTTGTAAACACAATTCTTTAAGGTATTGTTCTTGAGTATAACCTTGAGGCACGTCATAAATGGCAAGCTTTTGTTTGAATGGTGGTAATTCTCAATTACAAGATTGCACTAACTCTTGATTAGCTATCAATTGTTTTTCACTAAATTTTTTTGTTGCTTCTTCTTGAGACAATAAATATTCATCAAATTTTTCGTTCAATGGATATTCAGAAAGTTTTCCTTCATTCTTAATAGCATTTAAGGCATTTACAACAATTTGATCATCAAAATTTTTTGCTCTAGCTTTAGCGATTGCAAATTCTTTTGAACTATATGTGTTGGATGATTTGATAGTTACATCTCCGCTTAAGTGAATAACGTAACAATTTTTAGTAAGCAACAATTCAGGATCATATTCACGTTCCAAATTTTTAAGTGAATGTAACTTAACAATTTCTTGGTATCCATCATTATTTTTAGCAATAGTTAGGTATTCTCCACCTTGATGATTAAATATTAAACCAATTATTGGTTTAATCTTTTTATCCATACACTTATGATAAAACTCAATAGAACCAAATAAATTTACATCGGATAGTACTGCATAATCTAAATTATTCTTAATTGAGTATTCAATAATATCATCCACGCATAAACAAGATGATAGTAATGAATATGTAGATATATTACAAATACTTATAAAATTTGGTGCCATAACTACTTTCTAGTAGATAACACATGTTTTATTTTTTTAATTTGTTCTTCAGACAATTTTTCGTGTTCTAATTTGTATTCAAGATCAGAAGTACTTAAAAAAGCATAACCATCATCATCTTCCATATCGAAGTCATCCATATCAAATGTCTTAGTTGGGGTTACTTTAAACTTTTCAAAATCTGTGTGATCTTCATCAACTGACAATTTTAATGTTTTCTTTGGCATGTTAAATACTCCTTATATGTATATATTATAAAATAAAAACGACTTTTTATTATATAAAAAGTTTATTTTCTTTTATTTAATTTTCAAAATTATTCAAATAGAGGTAAATATTCTTTTTTGTTTTTCTTATGTCTGTATCAAATTTCAATACAAATTGCAATAATAATAACTAATAAGATTAATGCACCACCGATTGCAACGATTGGAACAAACATCTTAGACAGTTTAACTTGGTTTGGATCTGATATGCTTATATCTGATGTATCATCTTTTGAAGTATCTGGTTTAGCTGTTGCACTATGTGAATCACTAGTAGTTGCATCACTAGAAGCTTCTCCTGCTTGTTTTAAAGTTATAATTTTATTTTCACTTTGAGTAGATAATAATGGGATGGTTGTACCTGCTACAAACATACCTCCAATTATCAATGATCCTAATAAAAATTTTGTTTTATTTTTTTTCATATAAACAACATCCTTACATCATTTCTATTATATCACTAATTGGCCTTTATTGCGGATAACATATTATTAAAATAATATTCTTTCTATTTTTCTTGCTTCAAAAATCACAAAATATATATAATAATAGGTACTATGGATAGCAATAAAAATAAACTAATTGATGAATCTCCTGAAAGTAACTCAACAACAGATAGCGATAGAATCGATGATCTGAGTTTTAGTGTACCATTACAAAAAGGAAATAAACCTAAACAAAAAGGTTCAAATATTATCAAATCATTTTTAGACTGTTTTCACCAATACCAAGGTAATATTGAAACAGTTAATTTTAAATCTAGACTTGTTAAGTTCAATGCACTACTTAACAATAGAAAAGCAAGATATAAATTCTTAATAGTTATTTTAATTTCATTTGTAATGGGTTTGATCACAACATTCTTTGTTAAAAACTCAGGATTATATTCGCTTGGTATTAATGGTATTTGACAAGGTATTGCTCGTATTTCTAAAACTAGTATGTTAGTAAACGGTAATAGTGTGGCTTTAGCAGATCAAATTTATAACATTATCTTTTGAACTATGGTGGTTGTTACTAATATTCCACTTGTAATATTTGCCTACAAACATATTTCAAAACAATTTGCCTATTTGACTATTATCTATGTATTCTGTTCACAAATGTTTGGTTATGTCTTAGAATTTGCTGGAGCTCTTGATAATATTCATTTATTTGGAAATCCTAATACTTTACCAGATTTAAGTTCTTTTGTAAAAGATCCTGTCTTAGCTGAAGAATTATCTAAATCAATAAGCTTTAGTAGATGAGGAACATCAGGAAATGTTTCGTTAATGATTTATGGTATAACATACGGATTAATTTCTGGTTTTTGTTATACATTAGTTTTAATGGTTGGTGGAAGTACTGGTGGTGCTGATATAATCGGCGTTTACTATGCAAAGAAGAAAACAAAACCAATCGGTACATTATTACTAATCTTAAATAATATTTGTTTGTTTACTTCAACAATTATTGGTACATTAGGTTCTCTACTTGTAATTAATCCTGAACTTGTTTCTCAATCTCAAGTTTACTTTGACAGATTAGAAGTTGATAGTGGTCAGTCAGCTTCCAATATTATTCAAGCTATATTATCACCTAACTGAGTTTTCTCTGCATTGATGGCAATCATAGGTGGAGTTGTAGTTGATTACTTCTATCCTAAGTCAAAATTTGTACAAATTAAGGTTTATACAAATGATGCAGAATCATTTAGAAAATCATTACAACTTATTGGCTACAAACATGATATCTATGTGAATAAAATTAGAGAAGGCTTAGATGATTCAAATTTCTATACAATTGAAACAATTTGTATGTATATTGAATTATCATCTGTAATTAGTGCAATTAGAGCAGTAGATAAACAAAGTTTAATTACTATTAATAAACTTCAAGATATTGATGGTGATATGTTTGTAATCAAATAGAATTCTTTTCTATAATAATATTGTCAAGGTTAGGTAAAAATGAAACTAGATATACCAAAAATAAATGAAGTTTTAAATTCAGTCACTGAATACAATAAATCAAATGCATTGATGTGCTTAAAAGAATTTAGACAAGAAACTGAAAAATATCAAGATGATATAGAAAAATCTAATCTTTATGCAATTGCTCTAGGTGAAGTATTAAAAGTATTAGATAAACCATTTACTAATAAAGATATTTCAATGACTGGTTTACAATTCTTAATGGTATTTGTTGCCACTAAAATGAAACTCAAAGATTCAGTTAGAATTAATGATCAAATAAATGATTTATATAAATTATGTTTAGAATTTTTAAAAGATATGAACAAAAATTAGAGGTTAATATGAACAATTTAGAAAACTTTATCAATCAATTACATGAATACACAAAGACATTTGTGAAAGACTTTAATAAAAAATTGAAACAAGATGAAAAAGAATATGAACCATTCATTCAAACTGCATCTTATATTGTTGATATGATGGAAACAAAATTTGCTAATGAACTTCCATCATTAAATGATGAAAAATACCAAGCTAAATTAGTTGGTACTGTTGCAATTATTTTTATCAATGCTATTACAATCAAAGATGAACAAGCAATTATGTACAAAAAAGAAATAGAATCTACTATTGGGTTGAATGAATAAACTAAATATTAATCATGGAAAACTTTAAACTATTTATTAAAAACTTTTTAAATACAAATGAACTTACTTGAACTAAATTCGGTTCAAATAATTTTATTAAATCAACTATAGAATCAAATGATTGAAGTGACTTAATTTTGAATAGATCAAATTTAGATAATGATATACAAAAAAGAATTGAATTATTAGAGCAAGAATCTATTTCAATTATTAACGAATTAAATGATAAATTATCTGGTGCTGCAAGACACTTAGATTTGACTAGAAAAGAAGAATTAATAATAAGATTCTATTGCTTAGTATTAAACCACTCAAATATATGTTACACTCACTTATTAGACTCTCTTAAAAATGAGAATGATCAAACATCAACAGAAGTTCAAAATATTTCACTTAAATTCATTTTTGAAGAATATGATAATATCGTTTCAAAAAAGATTGATGGAGTACATCAATGAATAAATCAATATAATCAAACGTATAAATCTTCATTATTTAAGAATAATGATTTAATGGAAGAGTTAAAAGACGATTTAATATTAACTGTTTGAAGTTCACTAAATATCATTAGATACAATAAACCCAAATTAATTTATAGTTCTACCACTTTCACAACTGATGAAACTAAACAAGGTTCTATATATAAACTTTGACCTATTTCTTCAAATTTAGTTATTTGCTTTTATCTACCATCACAAAGTGCATTACAACAAGGGCATGAAAAACTAAGACCATTCAATTGTAGTCTTGTAAAAAATCACAGATTTGCAAAATATGTGAATCAATCTGTAATTGATGAAGCAAAAGACAAAATCATTAAAGAGTTTGCACCCCATCTAAGAGAACAAGCTTGAAATATGTGATGAAGTGATAATAGAGTTAAATATCTTAGTGAAGATGATAAAACAACATATGATGTGATTGATAGTACAGAAACTAGTCAAGATATTGTGAATGCTTATCTATTAAATAATACCGAAAATGAACTAGCTCTAGCAAATGATCAAAAAGCATTCGATGATGCACTAGTTGAATTTAGAGAGATATTTAGATAAAATTATCAATGGAGTATTTCAATGAGCGATTCAAAAAAGAAATTTCAAGAATTATTAGAAACATTAGAAAAAGAACAGGCAGCTGAACTTGAAAAGAAATTAGAAGAACTAAATAAATTAGAATCTAATTTTAGTGAATTTGAATTGAATTTGTTAGAAGAAAAATTTGATGAAGATTTCAATGAACGCATGTCTAATGTACCTGATAGTTCAGAAATGGATAATATTGTAGAAAATCTTTTTAATAACTCAATTGAGCAATCTTCAATTGATAAAATTGCAAACACAACTAAAGATAAGATAAAGAACTAATCAATTAATATCTAATCTATTTGTTTTATAATATAAATATATTTAAAACAATAGGGGAGCTATATGAGCTTTAATGATAAAACAAATAGTGAAATCTTAAAGAAAATTGCAAGTATTTTAGAAACTGATGAAATTACTGCAATGAAAAAGATCAAGGATATTTACAATGCAGTTGTTCCTGAATTCACAAAAACTGTAGAAAAAACATATCAAGATGTTAGAAAGCAAGATAATAACTTCAAAAATTATTCTTTTGATGAGTTTTTAATTTTTATCACTAAATTCTTATTAGAACAACATGTAGAATTCTCTAAAATGACTGATGCTTGTAAAAAACTATTTTCAAATACAGCCGATAGATTTGAAAATACATTTGATAACTTTAATGATAATATAGATGAATTTATTGCAAGAGCTTTTGATGAAGCAAGCGACATCACAAAACAAAAGAAGAAAGATGACAAAAATTCTAAGAATAAAAAAGATGATGATGGAACTAGTTCTTCATCTAGTAGTAAAAAGATTTTAAATTAATAACTAACTATACAATAAGTCCCATATGGGACTTATTTTTATATCATAAACAACTCTGGATCTATATCTGGTGGAGCATCGTCATTTTTACGGTTATGTCTCTTTATTAGAAGGATAAAGATGATAATCAAGAATAAGAAGAAGAAACCAGCACTACAACCAATGACTATAGAAAGTCAATCACTATAAGAAGAAACACCTTTATTATTAATTGAATTAGTTCAATTAATACCTACTATTTCAAATTGCTTTATATCATTAAAATTATTTAATAGAATACTTGGATCATATTTTACTGACATTGCCATTTGTTCTTCTTTATTGAACTCTACTGTAATACCAGCATCTATTGATTTTTTGATAATACCTTTTTCATCTAGTTCATTGAATTTATTTCTAATACAATTAGGCATTGCGTTTGGGGTATTCATTTTCTTTTTCAATGTATTTTGAATTTTCATTGATATAGATTCAGTAAATGAACGTTCATGTGATATTTCAACTGATAATCTGTCCAAGGCATTTTGATTAAGTTCTTTTGATGTATCTAAAATAATTTTTGGAGTTCTCTTAGTATTGTATAAAGTGAATGAGAACAATTTGCTATCTATAATATCACCACTCTTGTCTGAAGCACCATCTACTAGTATTTTAACTAGTACATAATTTCCATCAGGAGAAGAAGTAACTTCAACAGGTTTTTGCATTGGTGCTCCTGGTAATGGAGTTTTTGTCAATTTAGTAAAACCACCATTAATATCTGGATGATTTAAAACATCTAAAAGATTTATTCTATCTGATAATCAATCATTTAAAGCCATTTCATATTCTGTCATTTCAAATGGATTATCATTGTCTCCATATAAAATATCTGCAGTAAATAATGATAATCCTTTTCAGAATAAATACATATCATCATTAAAGTTTGTATTATTAGCTGTTGTCGCTTCATTTAAAATGATAACAAATCCTCATATTGAGAATTTCTTAGTCATCGGTACAGCAGTAACTAAACCTTTACTATCATATGATCTTAGTAAAGTTAATTCAAACTCTAATGAACCATTGTGTACATCCGCTTTAATTGTAGTTGGATCTATTGAGAAATCATCACTTGTAAGATCACTTGGTTGATCTTTTAAGAATTGATATTGATGATGTAGCACATAGTTAATAATATCATTTGAATTTCATGTATTAGCTTTAATATTGCGAATATCTTCTCCAGCAATTCTATCTGTTTCTACTCATTGAGTTTGTCCCCTTTGCATAAATCCATTCAAGCTGATACTAAATTCACGTTCCTCAGGGATACCATTGTTTCAACAAACATCTTTTTTAAGTCTAACAACAATATCAACAGACCCATTAGAATTATTGGCATTTCTAGCTTCTACAATTTCAAAGGCACTCTTATTGAATGAAGTTCCTGGAATCATATTTTTGAAAATAGGACTAACTAAATTAATTTCAACAATTTCTTGTGCTAGTTTATCCTTGTAAGCATTTAGATCTTCTACTAAATCAGATGGGTGCACCGAACTAAAAATATCACTGCAATCATAGACTTTACTTGGATGAACTAATTGAGTTGTAGCGTCAGTAGTTTTAAATCCATTTGCTAAGATATTTTTAAAGACAGCATCACCTTTCCCTGTGCTAGTATAAACATTCTTTAAAGTAATATCAAATGATACTGAACCAAATGGAATAGTATTATCATTCAAAGTATTTCTTATATTAGATATTGATAAATTACTTGAAAGGTTGTATCCGTCTGGTAAATTAACAAATAAATTAGGTTTAATTCTTTCAGCAATAAATGATTCATTTACTTGACTATCAGTACTATAAATTCTAAATACATCATCGAAAGAAATTTGTTTTGAAATAATATCAGTTGTTTTAGTATAAAAACCATCTACTATAACATGATAAGAGCGAGATTCAGCGTTAGCAGCTAAACCTAAATCATTATAGTAATTTGAAAGTGAAATTTCTACGTCACATGTTCCAGCTGATACATTTGGAGAAATATTTTTAATATTCACTGTTGTTAATGGAGGAACATTGTTAAAATAGTTTGAATTAATAATTGTCTGTGCTTGAGCAGTTGTAAATTCATTAGCCATAAGATTAGCTAATTTACCAGAAACTGTATATGAAGATTTGATTTGTTGTGTAGGTTGTTGTGTAACAAATCCTCTAATAGTAAATTCTGCATTATTAAAGTCAAAATCCTTTTGTGGTGTTCCTTCAACTCATGCATTGTTGTTTAATATATGGATATGAATTCTTACACTACCAACAGCATCATTAATTGAGTCAGGAACAATATCATAACTAACATCATCTGGATTCAATAAATTACTATCTTTCTTTTCATTAAGATTAGTTACATTTGCTTTAACTAATTGGTAGACAATATTTTTGAATTTTGCATCATTCATTTTAATTTCAGAAGCCTTGAAATCTAGACCGCTTATTTCATAATCTCTTGCACTATCCATTTCAGTGGTTAATCCAGCTCTATTAAATCCTGTTAGTGTAATAGTTTTTGAAATCATTTCACCAGTTCCATTAACTTCTAAACCACTAGTTTGATCCATAAATCTAGTTAATTTAATTTCGAAAGTAATTTTTCCTTCACCAATGAAATTATTTCTATTTAATATTTCTATATCTTTAGCTTCGGTACCTGGTACTAAACCAGTAATAAAATCAGATGAATTCGGTCCTAAAATGTAATTAATTAAATCACTATCTGTTATAGTGTCATTAGCTGCTTTATTTGCTAACTCACCTTTAATAGTTTGATCGGTTATTGGATTAAATTGAGTAGCTTCTATTTGAGTAAAACCAGTAAATACAATATTTTCAAAATTCTTTGTTAATTTAGGTTCACCTTTAACTCAAGCTTTTGAGTTTTTAATAACTATAGTTGCTTTAACAGTTCCTTCTACATCATTATCCACTCTATCTATAATATCAATATCTATTGGATTTATTCTTTCATCATTAGTAGTATTAGTAATTAGATCTTGTGCTATTATTGCATTAATAATTTCTTCCTTTGAAGCAGTAGTTGCTCTTTTTGTAATGTGCAAATCTCCACCAGAAACTTTTGTATCTAATCCTGTTTTTTTAAATCCTGTAATAGTAAATTCATGTGATGTTTTTTGACTAGTTTTATCTACTAATAAACCAGTCGTTTCATCCATATATTTATCTAACTTAATTTTAAATTTGATTTGCCCTTCTGTAATCGAATATACAGGTTCAAAAATTTCTATATTAGAAGCGTTAGTTCCTGGTACCATTCCTTTAATAAATTCTTGTCCATTATTAAGTAAAATAAATTCCTTTATTTTACTTTCAGGAAGTGTATCATTTGCATAGTAAGAATTAAAGAAAGATGAACCATCTACTTGTAGTTGTTCATTAAAGGTTGTAGCTGATATTTTAATATCAGTATTAAAGATTATATTATTAAAATCTTTTGTTATATCAGGATTACCATTAGTTCAAGCAATGCTATTGATTAATGTTATATTACAAGTAATTTGTCCTTGAACATCATTATTAACTCTATCTGTTTTAATTACTATATCATTTACTGTTGGAACCTTTTTATCTGCAGGATCTGTGATTAGATGATTAGCTATAATAAATTCTTTTATTTGTTCATCAGTTACTTCAGATGCTCTTACACCTAGATTTAGAGTACCTCCATTAAGTCCTGTGGTCAATCCAGAAGTTTTAAATCCAGTTAAAGTAAATTCTTGAGATATTTTGCTATCTTCTCCATTAATTAAATGCCCTGTTGCAGCATCCATATATTTTGTCAATTTGATTTTGAAATAAATCTTACCAGTGGAAACATCGTTTCTTCTACCTACTAATGAAATATCACTAGCATTAGTTCCACTAACCATATTTTCAATAAAATTACTACCATCATTCAATAATATGAAATCAATAATATTTGCATCTAATACATCATCATTTGCATATTTATCACCAAATACTTTTGCACCATCAATTGTAGAAGTTGTAACAAATTCAGTTGCAGGTACTTTTGTTGGAACAATATATTGTAATCCTGCAAAATCTTTGGTAGCTAGTTTTTCACCATTATTTCAAGCCATTTTATTTTTCACGATTACTGTACAAGAAATAATACCTGCGACATCATTATTATCTCTTGCAGTTATTTCTAAATCCGATGGATCAATATGATCTTTTTCATTAGAAATATTTGTAATGTAATTATTCTTGATAATTGCATCTATAATTTCTTCATTTGATACAACTGAAGCTATTTCAGTTGTATTAATATTTCCACCAATAACATTTGTAGTCAATCCAGAAGTTTTAAATCCTGAAAGTGTAAAAGTATCTGATAGTTTAAAATTATCACCATTAACCAAATGTCCTGTTGTTCCATCCATATATTTAGTTAATTTAATTTTGAATGTTATTTGACCATCTTCTAAATGATTAACACAATTTTCTATAGTAATATCTGAAGCTATAGTTCCAGGTACCATACCTACAATAAATTGTTCATCCTTATTGTTTAAAACATATTGAATTAATTGATCATTAGTAAAATCATCATTAGCAGGAATATCTGAGAATAATGTTGGTTCATTTATAGATTTATTAAGATTAAATTCTGTTGCTGTTACTAGATGAGTAACGCTAAATGATACATTATTAAAAGGATGAGACGTTTTGACTTCACCATTAATTCAAGCAACACTATTATTAATTGTTACAGTACATGTTATCTTACCAGTAACATCATTGTATAAAATGTCACTAATAGCTAAATCACCACGAGTCAATGTTTTATGGGTTGCAACATTAGTTACTAAATTCTTTGACATAATACAGTTGATAATGTCATCAGCATTAACTTGTGAAGCAATTTTATCTGTATCAATTTGAGAACCATTTACTTCTGTAGTTAAGCCTTCAGTTTTAAAATTAAACAATGTAATAGTTTGAGATAAAATTGAATCAGTTTTATCAACCAAATGTCCTGTTCCTTTTTGATAGATTTTATCTAACTTTATTTTAAATGAAATTTCACCAGTAGCAATACTATCTACTCTACCTACTAATTCAATATTTGATGCATCTGTTCCTGGAACAATATTTTCTATAAATTGATCTTTGTTTGTAATGATATAATTTGTTATCATTTCATCGGTAACATATTTATCAGCATAATCAGTTCCAAATTGAGCAGCTACATCAAACCTTGTAGTTGGTTTAAAATCTGTTGCATTAGTTTTATTGAATCCAGTGAATGTTTAGATCATTAAATGTTTTTGTTTCATCAATATTTCCATCAGTTCAAGCTTTTGAATTATTAATAGTTACATTTGCAATAATGGTTCCTGTAATGTTGTTTCTATCAGTTATTTCTACAGCTATATCACCAACTAGTAATGTTTCACCCAAAACAATGCCATCATATAAACCTTTAGATAAGATTGCACTTGCAATATCATTATCAGTTACATCATTTGGTAATTTAGCAACATCTAACGCACCAGGTAATACTTCAGTCGTTAACTTATCATGATAGAATCCTGTAATGGTAAATAAATCAGAATCTTTTGTCCCTGTACCATCAACAAGATGTCCATTTGATCCATCCATAAATTTATTTAATCTTATTCTGAACGATATTGTTCCATCTTGTGTATTTTCACTACGGTCAAACAATGATATATTTGCACTAGTAGTTCCTGGCACTAAACCATTAATAAAATTTTTAGCATTATCTTGCAGTATAAAGTCAATTAGTGAAGTATCATCTACTTTATTGTTTGCAACTATTTTGTTATATTTAGCAGAACCATCTACAGATAAAGTTGTTACATATTCTGTTGCTGGCACAGTTGAGAAACCAGATAATTTAATATTATAAAAATCTTTCTTTTCAATAATTACCCCATTCTCTCATGCAACGCCACCTTCAATTGACACATTAACAGTAATTGTACCCGTTACATCATTATCATCTCTTCCACTAAATTTAATATTACTAACTTCTAATGTTTTGCCCAAAGCAATTCCTGTTACTGCTCCTGATTCAATTAATAGTCTCGCAAGTTCTTCATTGGAAGTTGCAGAAGGAACTTTAGTACCAGCTAAAGTAGCATTTTGTAAATCAGTAGTCATATCATGATGGTAGAAACCTTTTAAAGTAAATAAATGCGAAGTCATCTTAGCAATACCATCATCTTTTAATTCTCCACTCACTGGATCCATAAATTTGTATAGTTCTATTTTGAAAGTAATATAACCATCTGTTGTATAATTTTTTCTTCCAATTATTTTAATATTTGCTGATGTTGTATTTTCACTTGGGTTGATAATAAATTGAGCAGCATTATCTCTTAAGATATAGTCAATAAGTTCTGCATCTGTAAATTGATCATTTGCTACCATATTACCAAATGTAGCTTCATCAGTAATATCTGCATTTGAGACAAATTCTGTTCCTGGTACTTTATCAAAGTCAGTAAAAACTAAATTAGCAAATTCCTTTGTAGTAACCACTTTCCCATTTGTTCAAGCTTTTGAATGAATAATTGTAACTGTAGTTGTAATAGTTCCTTTTACATCATTACACTTAAAAGGAGTAAGAGTGATGTCTTCTATACCAATTGTTTGATTTTTAGCAGGTGCTGTAATTAAACTACTTTTTACTAGAGCTTCTTTAAATTCAGTTTCAGTTACTTTAGATGGAACTTTATGGATATTTAGATTTCCACCTACTACTTCTGTATCAAGATTATCATTTTTAAATCCTGATAATGTAAATTCATTTGATGTTTTTAATTTATCAGTTACTAAGTGTCCTGTAGCTTCATCTATATATCTATCTAATTCAACTTTAAATTTAATAGTACCAGTAGTAATATCATCAACTCTATCTATAATTTTTACATTAGTGATATTAGTATCAAATGCTAAACCAGTAACAAATGCACTTTGATTTGTACTATACACATAATTTAATATTTGGTCAGTTGTTACATCATCATCTGCATAAACAGTACCAAAGGTTGCACTTCCATTTACATCAGGATTATCATTAAACTTTGTAGCTTCTACTGGAGTAAAACCAGTAAATTGAATATCTCTGAAAATGTGATCAGTTTCCTTTACTCCATTAATCCAAGAATTATTACCTAAAATCATGACATCACAAGTAACAATACCTGTGATGTTATTATTATCTCTTTTAACTATTTGAAGGTCACTATTAGTAAGTACAACATCCTTAGTATTAATAACTAACTTATTATCAATAATTGCATTGATAATATCATTTGAACTTACTACTTCTGCAATTCTATTTATATTTAAATTTCCGCCTTTTATTTCAGTATTAAGTGCTTTTAATCCAGTTATATTAATATCAGTTTCATAAGTGCCAATTTGTCCATCAGATAAAATCGAATTCGGTATAGAAACATGAATTGTAGCTGTACCTAAATAATCATCATTTGCTTTAAGTGTGTAAGTAGCTCAATTAGGGTTACCTAGAATTGTGTATAAGTCTTGTTTTGGAGTTATAAATTTTCTAAATGAATTAGTGGTATCTAATGCATTAAAGTATTCATTATCTGATGCAATAGTTACATCATTATCTGACGCATCCACTAAGCGATATTTTATTGAATTTTGAATATCTTCAATTGTACCAAGGCTTGTGTAGAATTTTTGATCTGTTCCTCATGTCAAAAGTTTAGTTGTATTTACCTTAACTAAATCCTTCATTTGTTCAGGAGTTAAAGTGCTTGGCAATAATTCTTTTTTATTAATAGTTGGTGTATCATTTTCAGTTGCAGATGTAGCATCAACTGTCTTTAAATTTTTAAAACTAATTTGTCTAGATCCTATATCTAAATTTCTATCAGTATAATTACCTTTACTATCAAATCCTGTTTTGTTTTTTCAGTAAGCAGTCCCAGTACCATCTAAAGCATTAAATTTTGTAAGTTCTGGTGATAACATTTCTATTTCACCATTTCACAAACTTTCAGATGGTGCATTTTCCAATAAATTGAATCCTTTTAAAATTAAATATGTTCTAACTAAATTAACATTTTCATTAAATTGAAAAGCGTAATAATTATCCAAATATGTTCCATTTCATGGTGCAACCTTCATATCAATAGCTTGAGAACTACTATATGATGTTGGTAATTGTGGTTTAAATCCTGAGAAAATAATTTGTCCAGTTGGAGATTGATTTGGATCTGTTCCTATTGAATTGTCATATTTACGATATTTAGTAATTTTTGGTTTTACAATAACTTGCCCATTTTTAGCATCTCTTGAAACTATTTCCAATTTCACGTTAGAGCTTGTAAATCCATCTGGAAGGTTAGCGTAGAATCTAGAAATATTTGCTTGAGCCAATGTTAATAAATCATTATCACTAACTTCATTCAATGTTTTAGTTTTATAACCAGAACCATTAGATAGAGAATCTAATGTAAACACTTGATTAGTAGACGGAATGAATCTTGTTTCCTTTACTGGAACAAAGCCGTAGAATTTGATTTTAAAATCAATTGGACCAGTACTTAGGTTATGATCACTTAAAACTGCTCTAGATAATGTTATATAGAATTCCTTAGTTCCTTTTTCATTATCATCTTTTACTTGTTTAATAGTGATATCATTAGTAGTTAAACTTACTGGAAAGTCTACGATTAATGAGCGATAATTAGTTCTTACATAGTTTAACATTTCTGTATCTGTTACAGAAGCGGCTGCTCGACTAGCTAATGTAGAATCAACACTAGGTGAACTACTTGATAAGCGAGTGTATCATTGCTTAAATCCAGTAACTGTAAATTGACCACCTAAAGTAAAATTAATATAGTTACCACCATAATATCCGTTAGTAATAGACAAATTACATTTAACTTGACCATAATATGCTAAATTTTCGCTATTGTCAAAATTAACATATGTTACACTAGAGTTTTGATTTAATTCTTTAAGATAATTTGTTTTAACAAAAGATTCACCTACCTTTTGTTTTAATTTTTCATCTGTTCTATAATCTCCAGCATAAAGATTAGAAACACCAGCTAAGTCATAAATATGATTTGAAGTAGCTCATGTAGTATCATAAGCTCACCCACCACTTCCTGAATTTTTAGTAGGATCTATTAATCATATTTTATTACCTTGAATTTGAGCTATGGTTCCATTACTTGATGCACCTAGAGTACTTCATTTGCTTGTAGAAATAGAACCACCATCATATATTGAAACTAAATCATTATTACTTGATCATGAAATTTTGCTATAACTTCCACCAGAAAAAGTATCTAAGTTTACACGAATAATTTTTCCTCCAAGTCAAGTTGAGGAACCATAAAATTGTCCGTATGAAATTAAACCATATCCATATTGTCCACAAACATTGGTACAGAACATATCAATATCACTACTATCAAAATCTATTTTATGAGTGTTATAAATTGTATGATCTGATTCATCAGTATATGTTTGAAGAATATATGGATAGTATCCTGGAAGGAAATATGCACCCTTATCTCTTCAACTATCATAATAAGTCGAATAAACAATATCATTAACATATTTTAAATTGTAATCATATGAGGTTGATGCATCAAAACTATATCCATTAATCATAGCACCAGTATTTCATTCAAAATTAGAGAACTTCTTACTATTTCAATATCCTCTAGGTCAAATATAATTTCCAGAGTCAGCTAATCAATCTACAAATATTTCTTTGTTATTTTTTACAAAGTATTGAGCAGCAATAATTCTTCCATCACCATTTCATGAATCACTTCTTGGCATTCAATAACAATTAGTAAAACCACCGTTGCTATTGTATTGAAATTTCATAGTAGGTCAGAATCTTGCAGTATTCTTCATATATCCTTTTGGATACATAATAACTTCATTGGTATTATCTGAGATTACTAATCCATATTGGTCATAAGAAAGATAACCATTGTTATTATAATAATTACCATAATTAATGTAGCTTCTACCATATCCTCTAAAGCCACCTTCATTATTTGAAATATATGAATTACTTTCATAATCAATTGCTCGTCCACTTGAATCTAATAGACCTGGGAATTTTGCTTTATAATCATCTCAAGAATTTACACCAATTCTTGTATTTCTTGCTAATACTAATCTAAAGTTATTTCCTATTCACTTTCTTCTATCATCATAAATATCCACATAGTTTTGATAAGATCTAGAAAAACTATCATATGCTCCTAATGTATTTGAAACATAACTAGTATTGTTACAATCAATCCCAGATCCAAATTGATTTACCATACCACCAAATCTTTGTACATAATCCATTCAATCATCACAACCTATGATGTAATTTTGTGGTAATGCTTTAGTAACATTTGTTAATGTGCTACTACTTATATATGAACCATCTTGAGGATTAATTGAATATAGTGAGACATAATTATTGTTATAATCATTACTTGTTTGTACTAAAGCAAATAGTCTATTACCTTTAATCTTAATATCACCGATTCTATAAAAATTCCCATAGTCTCATGCAACACTTGCAGACTTTGTGTTGTATCCAAGAATATGATATCAGCCATCATTACCAGATACGGGAAAGACAATTATATCTCCAGGCCCATTTAGGATTGCTCCACCCGGTAATAAACTATAACCACTCAAAGTCAATGAGTGGTCAGAATTAACTATAAAATTACCAGTTGTGCTTGCACGTGGTTCTAAAGGAGGTTCTATACTATCTGGATCTCATGCTGCAATTTCTTCTGGAGTGTGTAGACCAAATTTTATACCTTGCATTTCTAGAGATTCATTTTCCCTTACTAACAAGTTATCATTTGCATTATAAATCTTGGTTGGTGAATGTATCAAAAAACGAGAAACCATTGCAGCTCTGGCAACAGCACCAACACATATTGACATTAAACTCACTATACCAAGAAAACCTAATAGCTTTCTCTTTTTATTTTTCATTTATCCTCAACACGTTGACAATAATAATTATATCCCAAATATTTATATAAATATAAATAATAAGCGAGTGTTTTGAATGTTATTTATTCTTCATCGTCAATAAAAGTAACTGCTTTAATTTCAATTGCATCATCTTTATGAATTTCAATGTCTGATTCTATTTGTTTTGGAATTGTAATTGTTAACAATTCTGGATTGTCTTTACATGAAATAACAGATAAATTGATATTCTTTATACAATCAATATTTGTTAAATTGTTTCCTGAACAATTTAATCAGTGTAATCTAGTATTTTTATAAATATTTATTTTTTCTAATTTATTTTCATGGCAATACAGTCATTCCAACTTAGGATTATGGCTAACAACTAATTTAGTTAACTGATTAAAACTTACATCTAGAATTTTTAAATTAGGATTATTAGATAAATCAAAATCACGCACTTCTATACCACTACAAATTAGCTTAGTTAATAATTTACATTGAGTAATATCTAGTTTGGATAATGGATTATTTGAACACATAATTATTTCTAAATTTGGATTATTTCTCAAATCCAATTCTGAAAGATTATTGTTATTGATATAGATGCTTATTAGATCTGTATTTTTAGTTAAGTCTATTGATGAAATTTTATTATCATTAAGTTGTAATTCTTTTAATTGTTTTAGTTGAGAAATATCTACATTTTCAATTGAATTTTCTGATAAGCAAAGTTCTTTTAATAGTGTATTTTTTGATACATCAATTTTTGATAATTTATTGTTGTTTAAATTAACTTTTTCAAGATTATTACAATTGGCTAAATTAATATCTTTTATTTCATTATTTATTGCATCTAAAACTATTAGATTTTTATTGTTATCAATATCTAAATTATTTAATTTATTTTGACTAACATTTAATTGTTCTAAATTGCTACATTTTGTTAAGTTAATTTCATTTAATTTATTTTGAGAACAATTCAATATTTTTAATGCATTCAAACAGCTTAAATCAACAGTACTAAACTCATTGTAAGAAATATCGCATTCCTTTATTTTTTTATTGTTTGAAAAAGAAATTGAAGTTATGAAATTAGAATTGCAATTCAAAATTAATAATTCAGTATTTTTTGAAATGTCTAAATTAGTTAATCTGTTCGATCTAACATCTAATTCTTGCAACGCTTCATTATGGCTTAAATCTAATGTTTCAATGTAATTATTTGAACACACAAGTTTTTTAAGTTTTTTATTTGAGGATACATTTATTTTTTCTAATTGATCAGAGTCTTTTATTATCAATGTTTCTAGATCTGGAAAATTAGTAAAATCTAATGCCAAATCTTCTGGTCTATTTAATACAATTGATTTTTCTTTTTCATTGTATAGTTCACTTAAATTTGTAATATTTTCTGTGCTCATATAAATACCCTTTCTATCTAAAAAAACTTAATTATCAAACTGGATGTAGTTCTTCAAATTTTTCTCCACCTTTTTGTAATTTCTTTTGCTTACCAATTAATGCGAATATCAATATTACTATCACTAATACAGAAACAGCAACACTAACAGAGAAAATATAAACTAAATATGATGACTTCTTAGCATACGAATTATCTGTTACTCTAAAGTTAATTGGACTAATACTAATACCACCTACACTCTTGAAATAATTGCTTACTATTCCAGAGTTAAATGTTGCAGCATTAATTCTATTGTTAGCAGGATCATATTCAACTGTAATAGCTGACTCAATTACTTTCATCATTTCTGGTTTATTTGCAACTAAATTTTTGATATAGATTGAGAAGTCCCCTCTATATACTTGTTCACTCATGGCATTATAAATTCTTTCAGCCATAGTGGTAATAAAAGTTTGAGTTAATTGAGCTTCAGATTCACCTGGTTGACCTTGTGCTAATTTTTCTAATGCATCTTGGCTTAAATCTGTATATTCTTTTGGGTTAATGTTAATGTTTAAAGTTGGTTTTGTGTTTATTACATATGAGAATGTTTTTGAACCATTAACACCAGAACCCAAGGAAACATTATTGAATGTTAAATTAGCAACAACTGATAGTGTATTGTAATTACTTTCAATTTCAACAGTCATTAATTCAGTGACTGCACCATTTAAATCGTAATTTTCAAGAATCATATCCAAATGTTGCACTCTATTTTCATTAACTCAACTTTTGATATTATTAGCATAAACTTCTTTTCTAGCTAATACGTCAGCTGTAAATGGATTATCAGGTCAAAATTGGTTTCTGTTATCAGTAAGACCATAGATTCTTGCAGTGGTTGGGTTTGGATTAATTTGTTTAAATCCATTAATTGTAAAGTTATGTGTAATTGGAGGAGTATTAGCTGGCTGACCTTTGTCATCATAGAATCTTGTAAGTTGCACTTCAATTCTACAATAACCTTCTATGTCTTCAAATCTAATAATCTTGGCAGTAATATCACTATCTGCAAAATCAGGTGGAATATTAGTAAAGAATTGTTCTTTATGAGCAACTACATAACTAGTGGCATTTTCATTTGTTCATTCTGAAGGATATATATTTTTAAGATCAGTTCCATAAACTGCTTGTGGTTTTCAAATTGTAGCACCTCTTTTATTGAATCCTTCTAGATTAATAATGAATGATTTTTCTTTAGGTAAACCATTTTCTCAACAAACTGTCTTCTTTAGAGTCATTGTTAGTTGTAATGTACCTGTTAAGTTATCAGCATTGGTAGGTTGACTTATTGTAAATGCAGAAGCTGATAATGATGTACCAGGAATAAGATTTCTAAAAATGTTTGTAGTTTCATTTGCAAACATAATAGCATCTTTAATTGCACCTTCATAACTAGATAAGTTATCTTCAGTTACATCCCCTGGTGTTATATTCATAATTGATTTATCACCAACAAGAACACGTGAGTTATCTTGTAACACTGTTGTTGATTCAGATGTTTTAAATCCGCTAAATTCTATATCATGGAATTCTCTTGATGCAGTTCCAGTTTCTGTATAAACATCATTAAGCATTACATCAAATCTTACTGTACCGAATGGAATTGTAGAATCAATTCAAGAGTTTCTAATATTAGTAACTGTTGTATTACCGTTGAAACTATATCCTTCTCTTAAATCTCCAAACACTTCAAACCCAACTCTTGTAGCTAATTTTCCTTGGATATATGAAGCATTAACAATACTACTATCAATACTATAAACATCACTTGCATCTGTTAAACGTACATTTTGATTTTTAACATATGTTGAAGTACTATGGAATCCAGTTACTTTAACAGTATATAATTGTGAACCAACAGTTTTAACTAAACCTTGTTCATCATAATATTTTGATAGGTTAAAACTTACATTACAAGTTCCTTGTGCATTATTTGGTTCAAGTGTAACATTTTGACATTTTGCACCTTCTGGTAAATTTTGGAAAATAGAAGTTAAGTTATCATTAATCAAAACTTCAGCTTCAGACACTATAAAGTCATTAGCCATTTTTAATCTTAAAGCATTAGTAACAGGAACACTATATCCACTATTTTGTTTAGTTGGTTGTTGTCCCAAGAATCCATTTACTTTAAATTCAGAATTATTGAAAGTATAATCTTTTACTTTATGACCACCCACTCATGCCTTATCATTCATTAAGTGGATGATAATTCTACATTCACCTTTTTTGTTATCAATTGAGTTTGGTACTAAATCAAATGCAACGTCTTCAATTTTAATATCATTTCTAGTCACACCTGTCGGTAGATTTTGAACATTTTCCTTTACAAGCTTTAAGACTTGTTCATTTACTATATCTTTGTTTTTATTAATGTCTATTGCATAAATTGTATCCACATTACTTAAGAAATAAGTTTGTGTAGTAGATAAAGTAGTATTTAAACCATCTGTCTTAAAACCTTTAATAATGAATTCTTGATTTTGAATAGAGTTTCCATTATATAAGTTCTTAAGTGTACAAGTAAATCTAATTTCACTTGGATTAGAAGTAACTCATCCTTTATTAACTTGTACATTGGTTGTATTAAATACATATCCGTCAGGCAAATAGTTAAATAGTGTTGCTTTATTAGTATCAAGTTGTTGAATTAATCATTCATCTGTAATTTGTGGATCAACATTTGGCCAGCTTGTACTTTCTGGTGGAACATTCATTACATTTGATTTGATTGAAGTAGTAATTTCTTTAAAACCTGTTAGTTTAAAATTTTCAAATGGTTTAACTGGTGAACTAACTAGTCTATGAGTTGAATCAACATATTTACTTAAATTGATTGTAAAAGTTTTAGTTCTATCTGTTAAATTATCCTTAACAGCAGTTACTTGAATATCTGATGGTTTAATTTCGAGAGGAATATCTCTAAAAATTGTTGTTCTATTTTCGTAAACATATTGAGCTAATTGCGCATCAGACACTTGATCTGGCATTAGTTTTGCAAATTCAGCATTAACTGGTTGTTCAATTGATGCTAGAGTTGTTTCTCATTTATGGAATCCACTAAAAATAATTCTTTCTGGAGATGTGTATGAAGCAATATTACCTTGATTATTAAAACCACTAGTTAAAACCATCTTAGCACTTAGTCCACCACCATAAATTAAATTCTTATCTGTAAAATCAAAATCAGTAAATGAATAATCTGTACCTTCTTGATATTGAGAAAATATTTTTTTAACTGTAGCTGCATCAACTATTGTCTTTAACTTTTCAGTAGTTTGATATTCATTTGCATACAATGCAGTTATCCCATCCATTAAGACTTTATTATTCTTAACAAATGTAGCATAGTTAAAACCACCACTATAACTGTTATAAGATGTATTAATTTGTCATGTTCTATCAGTCTTGGTAATTGATATAACACCTCTAAAGGCACTAATTGGAGTTTGAATATTATTTTCAGTTATTATAGTTTGCAATTGGTTATAAACATTTATCTTGTTTGAATTGGAATTAGTACCACTATAAGAGAAATTACTTGCATTTAAGTTTGATGGAATTTCTTCTGTAGGATTAATAACAAGAATACTATGATTGTATGCTTGTGAAGATAGCATTGCTTCATCAGTTCTTAAATAATACTTTCCATCTGCAATACTTCCATTTGCATTTAAGTTTATATCTGGACCATTAGTTGTATCATTTAATGGAACAACCTTTTGTTGAATACTGTTATCATTTAATTTCAAAAATATACTAAAAGCACTAGTATCTTTTGTTGGAATAAGCCCATATAATTTTACATAATCCTTGTTTCCTGAAGCATTTCTTTCATATACTTTTGAAGGTATTACATTATAGTTTCAGAAATTTGATTTAAGGTATTGATCATTTGCTACGCTATTAGTACTTAATTCACCTACAGGAAATTGAGATGTCAAATCAATATCTTGTAATAATGAATCATTTAAAAACATTCTTAATCTAATTGGTGCAGCATCTGCATCTGTTGTTGGAGTTGATGCATACAAAATTGCATAAACATTTCCATCTGTAGTGTAACACGGTTGCATTGAAAGAATACTATATGACTTTGTACCATATTCAGTATCATTCATTGTCAACGGATTTGCATTTTTCTTAGAACCATTTTCATTGAATTCAATTTCTTTTGCCTTAGAGAATTTTGTAGTTTGATCAGATTGACTAGATCTTGACATAAATAAATATTTGCTAAATGAACTTGTAGTCCCAGTTCCTTTAAACAAATCATAGTAAGGTAATTCTTCTTCAGTTAAACCTGTAGTATTTTCTCCATATACAGTATTTCCATCACTAACTTTAATTGATTCAAAATTTAATTGCCCTGTAGTTGATATAGGTGCATATAAAACAACGATATATGGTGTTGCAGTATCATTGTAGTAAATTCTATTAACAAATCTAACTTTTTTAGATCATCTAACTGAGTTATCTTTTTCTAGACATACTAATAATTTTTCACCGCCAAATTCTGCAACACAAATAGTTTCATTTACCCCAGAAATAAATGGTTGAGAAACATCAATTGTATATCCTGTTGGTAATGCTACTGAGTTATCATTTTGCACAATAAAATCATTTGCAGTTGGTGTCACTGCTTTTGTATCTGCTTGTTTATTAGCAATTGTTTGCGAACTAAAAGGAATTGATAGAGCTGTAGTGCATACAGATGTTGTTGCACTCACAATCCCAATACCAATTAGTGAAGAATATAGAATTTTACTTCTATTTTTTCTCATCAATTACACCTAACAATAATCCCTCTATCCTATATATATTTATATAAATAGGGTACCTTTAAATTTTACCATAATTGTCAAGAGATTAAAAATAAGTCAATTTTTAAATCCATTTTTATGCGTCAAATATAGTTCATAAATGATAAAATTGTTGCTCTTTCATATAATGAAATAGTATTAAAAATACCTAGGAAATTATCCCAGGTATTTTTAAATATTAATGGTTTAAATCAATCGTTTTAATTAGATTTTATTTGTAAAATTAGATGATTCTTTTACAATAACAATTTCTTTCTTTTCTTTGTTGTAATCCATCTTGTATGCATTGTTTTTCTTTAATGTATTAGAAATAATCAATGTAGCTAATTTATTTTCAATGTGTGATTGAATATATCTTCTTAATGGTCTAGCTCCAAATGCTGGATCAAAACCTGCAGTCATAATTTGTTCTTTTAACGCATCAGTGAATGTAATTTTTATTTCTTTTTCTAATAAACGTTTAGATAATTGATCTAAGAATTTTGTAATGATATTAATTACAACTTTATCAGATAATGGGTTGAATACAATTACATCATCAATTCTATTAACAAATTCTGGTTTTAATGCTTGTTTTAATTCTTCAATAGCTTCTTGTTTTTTACCATCAAGAATTGCTTGAGCTCCAATATTTGAAGTCATAATAATAATTGTGTTTTTGAAATTGATTTGTCTACCTTGAGAGTCTTTAATTTGACCATCATCTAAAACTTGAAGTAATACATTTAATACATCAGGGTGAGCTTTTTCAATTTCATCTAATAAAACTACACAATATGGTTTTCTTCTTACAGCTTCTGAAAGTGCACCTGCTTGTTCGTATCCTACATATCCTGGAGGGGCACCTACCATCTTAGATACACTGTGCTTTTCCATATATTCACTCATATCTAAACGTACCATTGCTTTTTCTGAGTTAAATAAACTACGAGCTAATGTTTTAGCAACTTCAGTTTTACCAACCCCAGTTGGTCCAAGGAACATAAATGATCCAATAGGTTTGTTAGGGTCATTAATACCAGCTCTAGATCTTAGGATAGCATTTGAAATTTTCTTTAATGTTTCATCTTGTCCTGCTACTGATTGAGCTAGTTCGTTTGGAAGATTCAATAATTTGTCTTTTTCATCTTCGATAATTTTATTAATTGGAATACCTGTAGTTTTTGAAATTACTTCACCAACTTCAACTGCAGTTACTGAGTCTCTAACTAATCCTTTTGTTTGAATAGTTTCTTCTAAACGTTTTAGTTCTTTTTCTAATGCTGGAATAGTAACATAAAGTAATTTAGAAGCTTTAGCAAATTCACCTTGGATTTGGAACTTTTCAATTTGTTGTCTTGAAGCTTCAATTTCTTCTTTTAATTTAATCTTCTTATTTAGTTCTTTCTTTTCGCTTGCTCATTCTTCATTTAGTTCTTTTTCTTTTTGTTTCATTTTAGCTAATTTAGCATTAGCTTCTTCTAAACGTTTAGCTGATTTAGTATCTTCTTCTTTTTCAAGTGCAGCTCTTTCAGTTTCAATATGCATAATTTGTCTTCTTACACTATCAAGTTCAGAAGGTAATGAGTGCATTTCAGTTTGTACCTTTGCTGCTGCTTCATCAATCAAGTCAATCGCTTTATCAGGTAAGAATCTATCTGGAATATATCTATCACTTAAATCTACTGCTGCTACTAAAGCATCATCGTGGATCTTTACTTGGTGGTAAAGTTCTCATTTTTCTTTTAGACCTCTCATAATAGTAAGAGCTTCTTGCTTTGTAGGTTCACTAACAGTAATCTTAGACATACGACGTTCTAAGGCTGAATCTTTTTCAATATATTGTCTATATTCATCTAATGTTGTTGCACCAATAATTTTAACTTCACCTCTTGCCATCATTGGTTTTAAGATGTTAGCTGCATCCATAGCACTACCACCACCAGATTTACCTGCACCAACAATTTGGTGGAATTCATCAATGAATAATATGATTCTTCCATCAGAATCTTTTACTTGTTTAATTACATCATGAAGTCTTTGTTCAAATTGTCCTTGGTAGCTAGCACCTGAAATTAAAGATGATAATGATAATTCTCATATAACCTTATCTTGTAAATTATCTGGTACATCCTTAGCTACAATTCTTTGGGTTAAACCTTCAACAATGGCAGTTTTACCAACACCAGGTTCACCAATTAGAATTGGATTATTCTTTGTTTTACGTGAAATTACTTCTATAATTCTTCTAATTTCACCTTCCCGTCCAATAATAGGATCTATCTTCCCATTAATAACATCTTCATTTAGGTTTCTACCAAATTGTTCCAGTGCACTTGGAGCACCTGGACCACTATTTTGTTTAAATTCCATAATATCTACCTCCTCAATTTATTGTTATATATATTATATACTCCAATTCGTAAAAATTAGCAGACTTTTTAATTTATTGCTAATATTTATCTTTAATTTAACCCGAAAATGAAGTATAATAATTAAGTATAGAAAAGAGGAACTATGAGTATAAGTGATAAAATCGGTACACATATTATTGAAGTAATCGCAAAAGCTCCAGATTACGATTTAATCGAAAGATTACATGCAAAAAGAGCTCCATTAACTCCAGATTTATTTCCATACTATGCTGGTACATTAGAAGATGACTATGGTTATTACGATGAAAACGGATTCTATATTGAAGGCGAACCTTACTATGATGAAGAAGTGTTAGCCGAAGATGAAATGAGTGACTATGATGAAGTTTATAAAGATGAACTTGAAGCATTAAATCACCCTTCATTTGAAGATATTGAAAAGATCAGTAAACTTGTTGATGAAACAGAAGGTAATAAAGAAGACCTTCAATCTAAGTTAAATGATTTAGATAAAGAACATGATGATGTTCACGTTGCTAAATTCAACGATGTTTCTGCAGAAGAAAAGAAAGATGTAGCACCTACTATTTCAATTACTGAACCTGTAAAGGAAGAAGTTAAGGAAGAAGTAGTAGAAGTTAAACCAACTCCTGCACCTGTGCCACCAGTACCACCTGTAGCTCCTGCTCCAGTTAATGCAGCACCAGCGCCAGCACCTGTTCCACCAGTGCCTCCAGTGCCACCTGTTTCTATTACACCTCAAGAAGTTGAAGAAAACTCAGTAAGTTATGCAGCTAAGTTCCAAACTGAAGCTAAATCAAAAACTGAATACTATTCTGAAGTTCTAGAAGTTGAAGATCCTACATTCAACAAGGAATCTGAATAAGAATCTTAATCTAATACCAATAAAAATAGGCATGCGTGCCTATTTTTATTTGCTATACCTATAGACTATCTACTATTAAAAACAAAAATGCAGCAATTACTGCTTTAATAATTGCTACACTATAAATGAAATTTTATACTCAAGAAAAACACATTAATGTGTGTCCAGGTTTAAATGCGGTAAATAATTGTATTAATATATCATTCAAGGGTTTTTAATTCTTAGTTATTTGTGATTTTCGTTATTTAAATCAAATAATAGGCCTTATTGCATATTATTTATTAATAAATCAAATTAAAGGTAATGCTATACTAGAACAACAATCTAAGATTACTTCAGTACTTGAACAACAAATCAAAGATGCCATTATGAACGGCACTGAAGTAACAGTAGAACAAAATGGAGACAAATAACAAATTACAGTGTTACAACAAACCTACAAGCAGTTAATGCACTATTAAAGGATAATGGTATTACTCCATTCTCAGTAAATGAATTAACATCATACTCTAACCCTGTTCCAGTAGTGGATAAAGGCGAAGTTGAATGATGAATTATTCTATTAGCTGTATTAGGTGGACTATTAGTAATCGGATCTGTTATTACTCTAATAGTTTATAAGAGAAAGAATAGAAGATTTAAATATTAATTACTACTAATCTAATCAAACCTAATTAACATTAAGGTCTAGGTACTATTTTAATGATAGTACTTAGACTTTTTTATTATTCTTGGATTAAATTAATACTATAATTAGGATATGAACAAAAAATTATTAATATCAAATATCTTCTTTAGTTCGATTGCTTGAATCTGTATGATTTTTGCTTTTCTAACATTAAAGAATACCAATAAAGATTATGCAATTGCTCAAGCTGTAACTGCAATGGTTCCAGCAGTAGCAATATTGGTTATAGGTGCATTAAACCTTTACTGAGCTTTAAAAATTGCACTACCAACTAAAGCTTACTTAATTAATGGTATTATTGGTGTTGTGTATGGATCTGTTTTAATTTTAGTAACTGTGATTTGTCATGCTTGTGGTAACTCTGCACAAATCATTACTATTATTATGGGTTCATTATCATTTGTAATGTTATGATGAAATGTATTAACATTTACAAAAGGACAAGAAAAAAACTTATTCATAAACAATCGAGTTACAAGATTTACTAAAAGAGAAAAAACTAATTAATGCATTTAATTAGAGATTCAAAATAGTAAGAAAAGACCTAATGCTTGACATTAGGTTTTTTAATATTAGTGCATGATTCTACATCACATAAATATTTAGGTTGTTCTTCACTATTAGGGTCTTGATCTAATTTAAATGAACTATGCAGTAATACTTCTTTAATTTCAGGATTGCCTATTAATTCTATTCAAGTTAAATTAGCATAATCTGTAAAGTCAAAACTATGTGTTATTTTATTACTTCTTAAGCATATTCTTTTTAATGATTGACTACAATTTAGTTTTACTGTTGTAATACTATTAAAATCTGCAATTATGTTAACTAAATTATGGTTATTAGTTAAATCTAATGTTTGAATGCGATTACTAGATAATTCTAAATCTTGTAATAATTTGCAATTAGATACATCTATTTCTTCTAGATAGTTATTATCAAGTAAAATAGAAGTTAAGTTAGAACATGATTTTAAATCTAAATGTTTGATGTTAGTTCTTTGGCAATACAAATACTCTAACTTAGAGAGTTTAGTTAAATTCAATTCATCCAATTGATATGCAAAACTAATAAAGATTTGGCTAAGTTCTTGATTGTTAGTTAAATCTAAACTAGTTAAATCATTTTTGACTGTTCTAAGTAATTCTAGTTTAGTATTATTTGATAAATCTAATTGGGATATATTGTTATCAAATAATTTCAATTGTACTAATTGCTTATTCTTTGATACATTCAGATTTTCTAAATGATTGTATGCAACTCTTAAGCCTCATAATTTATTACAATTACTTAAATCTAATGTTTTGATACTACACTTATAGATTTCTAGATTTTGTAATTCACTATTTGCACTAATATTTATTTCATCTAAACTTGGACATTCTAATAAATGTAATTCCTTTAATGAATTTAATGTAGATAAATCTAACTTCTTAATATTTTTGCATTTGTTAATAATTAACTGCTTAATGTTTTTCAACGGAGATAAATCAATTTGATCATCATCTAAATTTTCAAATGTGTGAGTTTCGTTTTCTTTAAAACTTAATTTCAATTCTGCCATAACATTACCTCATTTATATGTATTATAAATCATTTAAACCGCTAAATTAAGTTAAAGAAAAACTAACAACTTTATTGTTTTTGATACTTGTAAATGTTTTAGATGTTGCATTTAAATATTAAAATTAAAATTTTATCTAGTACTCCCAACACTAACAAGTTCTAGTTCACCATCTGGTGTTCTGTAATATAGTCCATTGACTCAAGACAAACTAAAACGACTACCTTCTCCACTATAAAAATCAGCAATTATAAATTCTTTTGTTTGTACATCAGTTCATGGAATAAGAGTTTCCAAATCAGCTGGTGCAGTTGATGTTAAAAGACTTTCTATATCTATAGATGCATCAACATAATTAGGTTTTGTAGAATATTCATTAATTTTATTAACTAAATCTCAATTAATATCATCAGACCCATTGATCCCTATTTTTCTAAGAATTCATGATCAACACGTTCCACTATAAAATCTAGCATTATCAACTAATCTTATGCTGTCTCCCTTTTCCATTCATTCTTCAAAAATAGGCTGATAATCTTTGTTAAAATCACCTATTTTTTTATCGAAAACTTTATAATAAAGAGTTCAAGAAAGAAAATTATCTATATCAATGTAACCATTATCAACCAAATTACCATATTTGAAGTCTGAATAACCAATGATATATTTTCTTAATGCATTAATATCAGGAAGTACAATTTTTCCTTTTTCTTTTATTTCTTCTCTTCATCCTTGGCCACAACTAACAACTATAGGTGAAACTACTAATGCTGTTATTGGAACAAGAGAAAGTAAACACAATGTTTTAGTTATTTTTTTCATTTTAAAACTCCTTTTATTTGATTATTGTGATAGATTGCATTTCGACAATATCTCTCATATAATTTCATGCAGATTCATAATTTAAGAAATAATAAATTCTACCTTTCCATTTCACAAAATATATTAGCTTTGAATCGTTCTTTAATAATATTTCACTGCCATCTTGATCTACATAAAAAATTTTATTTGTATCATTTTTTATCACTTTAGTTCTTAATAAGTTATCAATGATATTATTTTCCGAATCGTAAATAGCGTCGTTTGAAGATTGTAATTTTTCGTCTTCACTTAAGACAACTCCAGGGTTTATTATACTACCAAGAAGGTCATACATAATAATTACTTTTGATGGCTCTAACAAACCTGAATTATTTATTGCCAATTGAATTGCTTCTTCAGAATCATAAACAACCCTATTACTTGCACAAATACTACTATTAAATGAGTTTTTTGGACCTAGATATTCCTTATACTTTATAGGTTGTTGTCTTTTATTTTCGTTATTTAACAATAGAATGTTGTTAGCAGAAGTTATTTTATTTTTATTTTCATCCAGATTTTCAGTTGAATCAATATATTTATTGTATCAATAAGCAGCATTTTTAATATTGTAATAAGTGTTCTTTGATATTCCTAACGACGTTTCTAATATTTCTTCTTCGCATATTTTGTTATTATTTACATTCATGTAATTTTTAAACTTCTTATTATCACATTCAAAGAAATCATTATCCCTTAAAGACTCATCAAAAATTAACCCGTGAAATATTTGCTTATTATAAGCTAGATTATTGTTTGAAACATTAATAAATAATGAATTAATAAAATTGAAATCTCCGAAATTATTTTTAGTTAAAAAATTTAACACATTTTCAATGTCTAAAATTGAATTTGAATTAACATTAAACGGTATTTTAATTTTACTGCTTTTTAATATATCTTCATTTATCATTCATAATGGAGATTCATTATATTCAATTACTAATTTATATTTATGCTTAAATTCTTTTAATTTTGATACGATATCATTACTTATTAGACTTTCAAAATATTTATTAATCGAATTTTTACTATCCTTTTCTAGACGTGTTAAGTAGCAGTTAGGATCGACGTATTCAGAAAATTTTCCAAAACTTTCAGGAACACCGTTTAAACTGTTCAATAAATCTCAAGTATTGTCATTACCGATAAAATAATTTGTTTTAGCACCATTATACAAATTAGCATTAACATAAGATATAATGGAACGAATTATTTTTTCTATTATTTCAAATTCTAAGCTATCTCTTGGTATCTTTTTATTATTTGAACCACTACTTGATATACCATATTTTTTATCAAAATGCTTTATTAACAAGTCATAGATATTATTTTTGAATTCTTTAAATAAGACATCATAATTATCCATCCTTAGTCTAACTCTAAAGGTTAGCATCGAATTTTTTACTTCATCTGAACCTGGTGTCAAAATTCTAATATCTACTCCATTTTGTCCACCACCATCATTTCCTACAAATTTTAGTTCATATTCGCAGTTAATTTTTTTAGAATATTCATCGTTTGTAGTAGCTTTTTCAGACATTTCCTTACCAATTCAAGTATGCTGAATATCAGTGTTATGACATTCTAGAAATTTAGTTCGATTTAAATATAAATCAAACAAACCAAGTTCGTCAAAAGATATATTTCTGAATTCTAGTTCTTTCTTTGATACCTTTTTAGAAGATATATTTGTCATACCATAATTTCTTTGTTTAAAATTAGTTATTTCATAATCCTTACCTTTGCCATTCCCAGTAAGTGTTATATTTATACAATATCTACCCTTTTTAACAATATTATTTCTATAATTCGAAATTACCTTAATTATGTCCTTGTACATTTTATTTATTGCATCTGGTTCATTAAAAAAAATGCCTAGAATACCAGGTGAATAATATTCTTTTCCATTAAACATAGATTCACCATATATTTTAATTTTATATTTGTTACTATTGCGCATCAAAATATCATCAAAAGATATTCTTTTAAATTCATTGATGTCATCAACGTTGAATGGATTTATATAATATTTATTATATGAATTATCAACATATTCATACACACCAACTGAATTTCTTTCTGTTGAATGTCTAATTGATTGTAGAGCTTCATCATATGAGTTAAATAAATTACCATTTAGATCATCATACTTATATTGAATTAGTCCTGGATTTATAAAGCTCTTTTTTGCCTTTTCATAACTTGATTCATATTCTCCTAAAGCATTCTTATATGCTGGTTTAATTCTAGTTTGGTCATACAAGCGTAATTTAGATATGTCTAATCTATTTGTATTATGATCAAAAACTGCATCCACAGCATCTCCAATATACAAATCACTATCTATGTTTTTGTATTTATTTATAGCATATGTTGTTGCATCTTCTATAGAATTAAAGTATTTTCCATCAAATAATATATAACTTTCATTATTCTTTACTTCTGATGAATTTAAAGCCTTACAGGCTATAATAGGTGAGCACGTTGCAACAGGAATAATAAACGAAGATAATAAACAACACATTTTAAATATTTTTTTCATGCTAAGCACCAGCCTTTCTTTCTACTCATAATAAAAATTCATCAACATTATTAAAATGATTTCCATCAAATTCATAACTAGTTTTATCAATGAAATAATCATGAACTTCAAAATTTAATTGAGATAGAAGCCAACTTGCTGCTAGTGATTTATCTTTAAAATATTTTTTAAGACCATTTTGCAATTTAATTTCATATATCGGCAAAACATTCACGTTGGTTGATAAATCTGAAAATTTATTTGTGTATACAATGTCACTAAAAATTATATTTTTTGATGGTACACTAAATGAATTTAAAAAAATTCTTATCAATATTTGTGACGAGTCACTTTCAGAATTAATCTCACTTTGCGATTCTACTATATTTGGGTCAACAATAATATATTTATTATTTGTTTCATTGAGACTAATACCACCTTTAGCAGTTCATGATTTTTCTGGAAGTTGGTACTTTGGTATTGCGTTGTCACTTCAATCATTATCACTACCTATTGGGAAATTATTGGGATCTAATTTAGGTAATGTTGCTATTTTTACCGGTTTAATATTATCGACAATTTCTTTAATATTTAATTCTTCTCCTTTTGTTTTATCAAATGTATATCCATTACCATATTTGAAAACCTTACTTGAGATATAGTTTTTATTTCCAGAAATAATTGAATTAATTACATAATCTAATAAATTATTACTTCCACCTTCTAAACTTTCAAAAGCTAACTTTGATGGTGAATCTTGTTGAATATTCAAATTATCAAAACTATATTTTATCTTTATTGCATTAGAATGTGTAAAATTACCATTCAGAATATCTCTTAATTGATGTTTTTTTAATGAATCAGAATCAAAATATTTTTTACCATTATAATACATGCAATTTTCCATATGCTGCTCAGTAACCTTTATGGGGGAATTGATTTTCATATCATTAATATCAGAATTTGTAATAGGTATTAATCCACCTAAAAAAGTCGTTTTGGATCCACCATTTCATATAAATTTGTCATTACCACTTTCAAATACATATGAAAAATCTTCAGTTTTAGGAATTAGAAATTCTATAACAGTTAATGCAATATCTACATATGGTATAACTTTTATTAACTTCCCTACTTTTGGGAAGTCCTTCCATATTTCATCACTAAATATATTTCCGCCTCCAGTTGCAGATTGAAAAATAGATTCAATCCTTTGTTTGTGAGCTTGTGTTTGTAAAATATAATCTTTTGTTTCATTATTATACTTACTACTATATTTGTTACAATCTATTTTATTTGAAATCAAAATTTGATTTTCAATAAATGTCATCCCATAAATATCTTTAACACTATCTAAAAAAGAATTAAAATCTTTTAATTTCAAAAAGCTTTTATTTAATCAATCTAGTTGTGCATTTATTGATTTTTCAGAAAAATTTTTAATATCATCTATACTATTACTACTATTATTATTTTTTATATAATAATTTATTGCAAAAACCTTCTTATATAAATTAATGTTATCAATACTATTATTTGAATATCAGTTGATAAAGTTTTTAATTACTTCTATTGGTCATAAATTGAAAATGGATTTTTCGTCATAGTAATATTGAGAATTAGACATATATTTATTTTGGTTAATAGAGGCTTTATCGTTAAACGAATTTATAGAATCAATTATTTTTAAATTTATATTTTCAATAGCCAATTCTCTTCTAAATACGAAAGTATATTCAATATCTTGTAAAAGATTATTGCTAATTTCCTTTCCTACATTATCTGAATAATTTTTCATAATTATTGAATCAAATTTATCTTTATTACATGTAAAAAGGGCATCCCATAATTCTTTTAGATATTGTATTTCCTCATTATTTCAATATTGATGGTTAAATCCCATTATTTTTTCTAGGAAAGTAATATTGAATGGAATAACATCAGGAATGTATTGTGATATAGCAAAAGCCATATTAAAAAATTTAACAAATTCTAATAATTTAGGAAATGAGTCTACTATTTTATCTGTGAATGTTTCTATATTTGAATTTAGATCAAAAGATTTATTATTAAATCCAAATAACTCAGTGAATGAAAATTTCTTGAATTCAACCTTTTGGTTTGATGATAGTAAAAAATCCTTTGGAACTAAACATTCTAATTGACTATCAATGTAATTAGCTACATAATTATAAAATTCTCTTGTGCGTTCAATCATGTTCTGATCTGCACAATTTAAAACTAGTTGCTCAATCGTGTGAATATATAATATTGGCATTTTATAAAATGAGCTATATCTTTTACCTCGTTTCATCTGTTTATTTAAATTAATAACGGAATCAAACACATTTGGATATTCTTGGTGCAATGATTCAAAATAATCATTAATTTTTCCTTGAATATTTTTTATTGAAAATGGATAAGCGCTATTATCTGTATCTTCCGAAAAAATGTTTATGAAATTAGAAAATAGGTTCAATAAAATTTGATTGTCTGCATATTTATAATCATTGCCTTCTATCTTTCTTCATTTGTCTTTATTTGTAATTTGCTTTATAGTAGATGATGACTTCACATAATAAGGGCCGATCAAGTCGAAATCGTCAGAACTGCTTAAATCAACAATATAATTAGGTTCGCCCTGGTTAGAATTAATTGGAACAAATGAATAATCATTAAAATTAGTTACAACATTTCCAATATTCTTTTCAATATCTTTTTGATCATAATATCAATATCCATCATTAGAATTTTCGCCAACTTTCATTTCTATATATTTTTTGTTATTATCAAGAATAAAATTCCTCAAATAATTGATTTCATCTTGATTATTATTTTTTAGCTCTTTTATGCTAATGGGTTTTGTTACTAACCCTGAAGGGGATTTAATAGTAACATCTGCACTATCTCTAGAATCAATTAAATCGTAATTTTGTTTTAGATAAAGTTTCAATTCTTCTTTTGTCCTAAAATATAAGTTATTGAAATGGTATGCGTCATGTATTTCTAAATAGCTTTTCTTAGCATCGATTTCATTTTTATAAATTGAATTACTTCTTCCTCTATAAACATTAACCCTTTCAGGATTTAAATCTAAATTTAGTTTAGGTAAGTCACTAGATTGTATTTCTAAGTTATCATCTAATTCTAAATTTAAGGAAGTTGAAGCAGTGTGAGTAATAATTTTTGAATTAATAAATTCATCTAATTCGTTTACATTTTGAAAATATTTTCTTTTGCCATCTCAATTGATAGATCATTTTTCTCTTTCTCTTATTTTGATATTATCTTTTTTTGCATTTTCTTTTGCTCAACTAAACAATTCTAATTTATTATCAAATTCCTTATCTGCAAAATGATATTTTTGTTCTTTAACATTTACAGAGCTAACTATTGTTGTCGCTGCTACAGGTAAAACTATTGCTGAACATCCACTTCCAACTAAAAGTTTTATTAATAATTTCTTTTTCATAACTCCTCCTATAATTCTTTGTAATTTGATTTATTGAATATAGCTAATGATATATAACCCAGAGAAGGGATTAACAATGAAATTAAAGTAATAAAAATTGGAGCTATTTTCAAATAATCAGCATTGTTAACAGATAGAATATAATCAAATTTATAGAGTGATATTTTATTATTATTTAGTTTCATTTTATAAACATCATTTTCAAATTGTTTTAGCTTGTTTAAGAATGTTTGTGTGTCTTGATATTTTAATGAAATTTTATCCACATATTTATACCACCCATCAAGATCTACAATAGTCGCATCTAATGTTTTTATATTATTATTAAACGATTCGCTAGTATGATATTCATAATCTGAACCTAAATAATAAAATTTTCCATTCCTATAATTTATTAATATGTTTTTTATAAATTCATAATCAGAATTCATTATTTTATAATTTGAATCAATAATATATAGATTTGGATAAATATCATTGATAGATTTGTTAGTTGACATAACGTTACTTGTCTCGTAAATATTGTATTTTGTTGAAATGTTCGTGCACAAATATTCAATCAAGTCAAATAAGGAACTACAGAATTGTCTTTTTACTGCTTCTTTTAAGTCCTTAAAATGCTGCTTATAATATTGAAAATGATCAATTAAATAAAACATTTGATTATAATCTGTGTCAATACCAGTAATTGCTTTAATTGTGGCTAATTCAACTGGTTGAAGTGTTTTATCATTTCAATCATAAGTATTTCTAATTTTGTTTAAAAATAATTCAACCATTTTATCATCTTTTAAATCAATGCATTTTCCGCTATTGTCAATAGAACTGATAGTATTACAAATTGAATTTACAAAAGATTTTGTATCATTAATAGGTAAATTCTGATCTTGTCCCCTGAAAGAAATAAGATTTTCTTTTTCTATCGTATAATAACTGCTAATTTGTGAAAATTTATTATTAGTGATAGAGTATGGATAATTTAATTTATCAGATAATTCGGTAGAAGCACCACAATTATTAAACAAGGAATTATAAAAGCATATTAATCACTCTGAAGGAATTATGTTGTTAGATCAATTTATACTATTTAATGAATTAAGAACATTATTATTCTTCGAGTTTAATGTAAGTCCATAATAAGTATTTGTTCCATCATAAAGTTTTGTAAAACTATATTCTTCATTGTTGTATGAGATGCTAGGTTGATCATTATTAATTAATGTTCTGCTAAATATTGAAGGTACACAAAATAACATTGAAATAATAAATGCTGATATGGCAAAGTAGATTGGTTTTAATTTAGTACACAATATTATTTGGATGAATATTATTAATAATGATATAAAAGGAGTAATAAATAAATCAGATATAACTATTGGTGTTATAAACCAAGATTCATCAATAACAAAACAAAAAATGGCACAAAAAATTGCTGAAAATATTTGAGCAATAAATAATGGAAATAAAATAGTTAATAATCTCGTAAAAAATAAACTTGTTCTTGAAATAGGTTTAGATAAGATGCATGTATCAACATAGTTATATCTATTTTCATTAAAAATCTTTATAACGTCAAATAAAGAATATAAAAAAATAATTATAAGAGGAATTAATAGTATAAAAAGACTATTACTTTTAAAACTATTAGTTGCATAGTTTACTATTATACTTGTGATAGGTTGACATAGAAATAATAACGTTAAAAAGATATAATAAATCTTAGAGTTTAATAATTGACTAAAGTTAAATCTTAGTAATTTATTAAAGTCTTTCTTAAGAGATAATTTTGAAAAGTCTATTTTATTCATATTTATCTCCTTTTTTTGAATCATTAAGATAATAGCGATTGTAATTATCAATTAATTGATTTTTTGAAACATTTCCACTTCATAATATCTTTCCACCCTTGATATATGTAGCTGCGGTTGCATATAGTTTAATTTCTTCAAGGATATGTGAAGAAATAAAAATTGTTACACCTTGATTACACAATTCTTTCAATTTTTGAAAAAATAACATTCTCGTTGTGGGGTCAAGATTTGCAGCAGGTTCATCTAGAATGATAAAATCAGATTTTTCTATAATACACTTTATTAAACAAACTTTCTTCTTTTGACCAGCTGAAAGTGAATTTGGATTAGAATTAGATTTATCTGATATTCCATATTCATCTAGTAAATATTCTATTTCCTTTTTAAGCTGAATCTTATCATCTCTAACTAATAGTCCAAAATTATATAGATATTTAAATGTCGATAAATTATTAGGAAATATTGCCTTATCAGGGATATATGAAATACCTTTTCTTGCAGAAATGTCAATCTTTGGATCTTTTCCATTTATTTCTATAACACCATCATAATTAGTAATTTGGCCAATAATTGACTTAATGGTAGTTGATTTTCCTGCACCATTTTCTCCAACAAAAGCATGAAATGCACCCTTCTCTATGCTAAAAGATACATTATCTAATGATAATGGGACACCTTTTTTGTACATATAACTAATGTTTTTAATTTGAACTACACACATATTTTAATTATATGACTGTTTGCACTATACAGTTTAAAAAAATCTATATTTTTGAATATTTTAAATGTTATTCTTAATGATTACTATAGTTTAAAAAACTATACAAATTATTTTCCTAATTTGGCATACTTAACTTTTTGATTATTATAAATTCAATGTTTTATGTTAAATAAAGTAAATAATAAAGATTAGATGGATTTGTATAAGTTGCTAAATACACCTTCTTCATCATATAAAAATTGCATTAGGTCTTTTACTAATTTGCGCAAATTATCTAAATCAAAATCTTTAACGGATTTTAAATTAACATTTAGATCACTAGATTGAATCAATTTTCATAAATCAAGTGTAGATGATAAATATTTAGAGTCCTTAGCACAATTACTACATAAAGCTTGATGCTTATACATATCTACTGCTGTCAAATGGTATGTTGTATTACACATACAACATTTATCAAAGTTAAATCCATATCCTAGTATCTTGTAGGTGTTTATGCAAAGATATAGCATTAATAAATAATCATTAATATCTTGTAATATATAATGAATTACCTTTTGGTATAGTTCAAATCAAACAAGGTCTTCCATATATTCTATTTGTTTATAGTAATCATTAAGAATATGTAATGAATATGAAAGTTTTAAATCTTCTGATAAATATGTTAGAGTTGTAACTTTCTTTAGACGAGATAATTTATCTTTAGAGTTTGAATGAAAGAATTCAAACTCTAGATAATTACCAATATTAAGATTTCTTGCATTCTTAGATGATATCTTTCTAGATCCTGCGCTAAAGCAAGTGAATTTAATACCATATTCATTGATGAATGTTATGATTTCATCAAAGTCATTGTAATCTTGTTTATCTATTAAATATCCTTTTGTAATAACTAACATTATTTTTTATAGCCCATTAATTTTACTAAGTCATTATTATTTCTTCAATCACTCTTAACTTTAACATATAGACGCAAATCTATTTTACAGTCATATATTTCTAGCAGCTTTAATCTAGATTCTGTACCAATCTTTTTAATCATAGTAGCACCTTTACCTACTACTATTCCTTTTTGACTTTCTTTTTCTACATATAAATCTGCATCAATGTTTAACTTATTTGATTCTTTATCATATTTAAAATTATTAACAATTACTGAGATTCCATATGGTACTTCTTTTTGTAAGTTTTGAAGACAAGTTTCACGTACTATTTCTTTGACTACAAATTCATCATTTGGTTCTGCAAAAAATTGTGGTTCTATATCTTCATAGTTGCATCTCTTATCAATGAAATCTTTTAGTTCATTGATACCATATTTATTTAACGCAGAAATCTTTAATGTATGATCGAATTTAGTAATCTTGTTTATTTCTTCAATCTTGGTTTCAATTTGTTCATTTGAAGCTATATCTATTTTGTTAATGATTAAAAGTTTTTCTTTATCATTTAAGTTAGACATATAAGTTAAGATTTCTTTATCTTCTTCATCAGTAGGTCTTGTAGGATCTGCAATGTAAATAGTTAAATTAGCAAGTTTAAGCGCATACTTAACTTGACTATTTAAAAACATATCTAATTTATTATTTGGTTTATGAAAACCAGGTGTGTCTAATAATACAATAAGACCTTTGTCTGTTTCAATTTTAGTACTTATATAATCTCTTGTGGTTTGTGGTTTGTGAGTCACAATTGCATAAGTATTAGTTTGCATTGCATTAAATATAGTAGATTTACCTACATTTGGTTTTCCAAATAAAGCAACAACTATTCCCTTAGTATCCATTGTTTATAATCTCCATAATTCTAGGTACAAAAATAAGAAGAGCTACTACTACAGAAATAATAGAGACAACTAATGTAGCAGCTGCTGCAATATCCTTGGCCTTTTGTGCATTAATGTTATATTCGAAAGAAACCATATCAATTACATTTTCAAGAGCAGTATTAATAAGTTCAGTAGACACTACTCCACCAAATACTAAAATTAAAGGGATTCAACCATTTATCTTTATTTTTAATCCAATTCCAATAGCTGTAGTGATTAAAATAAGGATAATATGCACTACCATTGATTTTTCTTCTCTAATAGAAGAGAAAAAACCTTTAAATGCATAGAAGAATTTTCTAACTCAGTATTTTTTAAAAATTGATTTCTTTTTCATGATTATGTTCTTTCTCTATATATTTTACATTTATCTAGAATAATATCTTGCAATTTAAACATTTGTTCAGCTTGTGCTTCTTCCATGTGATCATAACCATATAAATGTAATAATCCATGGCAAAATAAGAAGCATAGTTCTCTTTTTAAGGAATGACCATATTCTTTTGCTTGATCAATAGCCTTTTGATAGCAAATATACATTTCTCCTACAACTGGACTATTTGATATTGCATTTGACTCATCAAAAGCAAAAGAAATAACATCTGTGACTTTATCATTATTTCTGTATTGTTTATTTATATCTTGGATTTCTTTTTCACCTACAATAGTGACATCTACTAGTCTTTCATTACTTAGGTTTAAATATTGATTAGCTGCCTTAAAGATTTTGTTGAATCATTTAAGGCATTTCTTATTTTCTTTAATTTCAATATCACAATATAAATTAACCATTAGTAGAAACCTCATGTAGAATCCATATCATTCATCTTCTTTATTCTTTTATTTGTAAAACCTAAATACACTGATAATAAAATGATGAATGCTAAAATACCAACTGGTAAGATAACAACAATTCATCCATTTTGCTCAATAAATGATTTTCTTACTGGTTTTTGCACTTGAATCGGTGTAGTGATAGTAATTGGTTTGATGATACTATAATCTAAATTTGGTGGAACATTATCATATTGCTTTGGAATCAATCTAATGGCATTAGGTTGAATAAGAATTGAGTCACTACCTAATTCAAATAATGATTTATTAAATTGTATTGGCAAATTATTTAGATTAGATGCATTTTCTTTGACAATAGCTTGTGGGAATCCATTTGTATTTCAACTAATGATTGTAGATATCCCTTGACGGATTTCATTATAAAATTGAGTTACAACAGTTTCAGTTCAATTTGCTGGTCAACTTGTTTTATATTTATCCAAAATAGTTCTTACTTTAATAATAACTTTATCAACTGATGGTTCTGCAAAATATAATCTAAAATAAAACACTTGTGGTGCTTCACCTTTAGTTTGGTGTACTACTTTAGCATGTACCCCAGTATTTAACACTTCAATGCTAATTGTATTTGTGATATTAGGTTCTTCTCAAATAGGCATATTTTTAAAAATAACATTTCAATTACTTCTAAAATAGTCACTTAAGATATTAATACCTTGGAACTCTTTATTTGATTGGTCAATAGAGTATATTGCATAGTCCATTTCAAATTGGTTTGGACTTAATAAGTTTAAATCAATAATATCTTTACCAGGTAATATTGTGATTGGTTCTGGTGCTGGTGGTTTTGTTGGATCTGAAGGATCAGCTACATCAGGTCCAGCTGGTGGTGTAGTTGTTGCAGTTGCTTGATTAGAGTGCAAAACATTATCATCTTTTACTGACATTGTAGGTAAAAATGATAATGTTGCAAGTATAGAACTCACTGGAATTATAGCTGAATACAGCTTTTGTTTACTCTTCATAAGTCATATAAATTATATCATTATAAATAATGATATTTATTTATATAGGGTCACAAACTACAATTAATTACTAGGATTAACTACTTTTGATGCTTCATTATTTCTATTTTTACTTTGTCTAGATCTTCTATCACTTCGCTTAGTAACTAAGAAAATAACATTCTTATCTTTTTGCTTTGCTAATTCTCCAATTGATGTAAGTGCACCTTCATCTAGAGATCCTATTCATTCTAAAACTAGGAATTGGATATCCATATTAAGCAAATAAACTATGGTAGCAAAATATTCATCAAATCAATGTATATCTTTAGTACTTGTGGTTTTACTGTTTTGGATTATATATTTAAAATCTTCTCACATTTGATAAACAGTAGTTTTTTCATAATGGCTAAATAAGTTTTCGAAATTGTCATAAATACTAAATTCACTAATTCTATTAATGTTATTATTTAGGAATACTCCAGTACCATAGAATTTATCTTTTTGGTATTGATAAAAATCAAATACATTATATTTCTTTTTTATATCCTTAACAAACAACCCTAGTTCCTTTAGATTTTTAAACTCTAAGACAACATGTTCACCATCTCCCAAATCAATTCCTTCTCTCTTACCATTTTTTCCTATTTGGAATACTAATCTCATTTGACGTTCAACATTATCATATGGATCAATTTTGTTGAATGCTAAGTTATCTTTAGAAGATTTCTTTTTGTAGTAAATAGATGCACAATAAACAATATTAAATAAAACTATTATTACAATGAATATAATTGCTTCATTATTTGGTAGTAAAGGATAACTAAAATCAAAATCTCTAGTAGCATATACATTTGGACCAGGATTAATATCTCTACCACTAATGCAGAAGAATGTCGCAAATGACAGTGTACCAGAAGAGATTGTAAGATAAGAAATGATTTGATATGCTATGTGTTGTTTAATCATACTAGGACTGACTAAGAAACCACTATCAGCAATAGATACAAAACAAATAATTAATAATGTGAAATTTAATATGTTTTCATCTCTAATAAAGTTATAAAAAGTCAATGCACAAATAATGTAATAATAGAACGATGCAATATTAACAAATGTAAATGCAATTCATTGTTTAGAAATATAGTTAGAAATACCTAATTCAGGTGAACAAATAGAACGATCAGTAAACAATAATTGGAAGGTGTAAATTAATTGTTCATTATTTGATTCATAATATATATCATTAGATAATTTTCTAAGACTAAATAAAAAGATAACTAAGAAAGAATATAGATAGAAGAAAATAGCTAACATTGAGAAGTAGAAAATCATCGATTTAATTACTGTAATTTTCTCTTTAGTTCTATACTTATCAAAAACAATTAATACTGATGAATTAAAGTGCTTAATATAGATAGGAATAACTAAGAATCCAATTAGTAATAAATCAATGGTAGTAACAGGTGCAAATGATTGATTAAAAATAAAAGGATTGTTGCTTGCAAAGAAAGCAATTACAGCAATAATTACTGGTAATACAAAAAGTAACACTAGAAAAGGAGCATTACGTCAAAATGCTCTATTAACTAACATTATATTTCTGACAAATGTCGATCTTCTTTGCATGTTAAAAGTTTAATCTTCTTGTATTAATTTTAACAAATCCTTAAAATTAAGTTGATTAAATGTCTTATTAATAATATCTATCTTATTTTTCTTTAATTTTTCAATGTTAGATTCGATACTATTTTCATATAGAAGTTTATAAACATTTACTTCTTGTTCTTGGCCGATACGGTGTAATCTATCCATAGCTTGTGATTCTGCAGATTCATTTCATCAAGGGTTATATAAGATAACATTATTTGCAAAATTTAAATTTAAACCTACTCCACCAACTTTTAATGAAATTAATAAAATATTAGATTGTTGATCATCTTTAAATTTTTCAATGATAGCATCTCTATCACTACGCTTATTGTCACCAGTAATTAATAGTGGTTTATTTTTTCTATTAGTAAGTTCTTTATCAATTAATTCAAGCATTGATTTAAAGTTAGAAAATAATACAATTTTAGCTTTAGGATCTTTTGCTTGGATTGTTTCTATTAAATGAATACATTCGTTTAATTTACTATCATCTTCATCAAATATATTAATTAATTGAGATGAACAACAGAATTGTCTTAATTTAGTTATTAAAGCTAAGATTTCAATTCTATTCTTAACAATGTTTTGGTCTTGGTCAACAGATACTTCTAATGTATCTTTAAAGTTAGATAATAAAGTATCATAAATATTTCTTTCTGAATCAGACATTTTCACATAAACATTGTTGATTTTTTTATTTGGTAAATCAAGATAATCTATCTTTTTACGTTGTAATATAAATGGTTTGATTTTCAGTGATAATTCAAATAGTTTCTTTTCTTGAACATCTACACTATAATAATTTCTTTTGAATTCATTTACAGTGCCTAAATATCCAGGCATAATGAAGTCAAAAATACTTCATAATTCTAATAAGTTATTTTCAATTGGTGTACCAGATAAAATAATTCTATTTACTGATTTAATTTTCTTAATTTCTTTTGTTCATCCAGTAGCAAAATTTTTAATATATTGTCCTTCATCTAAAATAACATTTAAGAATTTCTTTTTAACTAACAATTCAATATCATTTTTGATTAGGTTATATGTTGTAATATAGAATGTATTTGATTCTAGATTATTGATAATTTCTTCACGTTCTTCTTTAGCTCCAGAAATAGTTACCACATGAGCATCAGGATAAAATTTATGGAACTCTTCTACTCAGTTAGTAATTAATGATAAAGGTAAGATAATTAGAGTTGGATCATTCTTTTCTTTATACTGATATTTTAACAAGTGAATTGCTTGAATTGTTTTACCTAAACCCATTTCATCACCAAGGATACAACCATGGCTCATATTTAAAATACTTGCTAATCAGTTTACACCATATAATTGATATTCTTTTAACAATGGAGCTTCCTTAGGTTTTACATATTTATATTTAGTTACATCTGCATTAAATTTATCAACAATATCTCTTAGATAATCATCATCAAATTGACTAGATAAATAGAATACATTTTCCATTTCAATTTCAGTTGAAAGGCTTGCATCTTTTGTAATACCAATATCTTCTAAGTTTAGTTTTAATTTATCAAACTCAAAGTCATCAGTATTGTATAATTCATTACCTACCATAATGAATTGTTCATCTTTTCTATAAGCACCATAAACTTTTTCTAAAATAGATTCATCAACATCTGCTTTAATGTTTAAGTCTATTAGTCCTGATTTAGATGGTGAGAATTGGTATTTCAATTCATGGTGTTTTTTACGTGTTAGTGCTTCGTCTACTCGTACAATTACATTTTCATTCTTTTTAATCTTTTTAATTTGTGCAAATATTTCTGCTATTTCACGTTTCTTATTTGTTTCATATCAACATGTGTTAGGTTCAAATTGGAAGTCATCTACAAATTTACTAAAATATTTTTTTGCTAGCTTATTATTGTTTTCAATTTCAAGGACACATAGCTTAGCATTAAAGTCATAAAATAAATCAACCTTAGGTTTTGTTCTTTGAATTAATAGATCACCATGTAATACTGGTTTAAAGTATGATGTATTTTTAATTTCTTCTATCTTTGTAAAGAATAAGTCTTCATTCTTTGATTTAAAGTTTAATTTAAATAATAGGTTTGGATTTTCACTTTCAGATCAATCTGATACAAATCATTGAATCTTATCTTCATAAATTAAGAAAAAGAAGTTTCTTTCACCAATTACTAAGAAAGTTCCTGATTGAATATTATTTGTAATTACAAAACCTAATGATGTTCTAGCAACGTTAATGTCTATTTCTTTAGATTCATGATGTTCTAGTGGTAAAGCATTTGAAATATTATTTATATTAAATTTACATAATCTATCTATTCCAAGTAAAAATTCTTCCAAGTCTATTTTGTTAATAACGTTTTCTTTGTTATAGTGTTCGTAAACATTGTAAATCTTCTTTAATACATGAAGTTTATTTTCAATAAAAATCAATTTCTTTTTACAAGCTTCTTTAATATTTTCAGATATTAAGGCTGTATTGATAACTTTTGACATAGCAGCATAGTTTTTAATTACAAAATTTACATATTCATTATCAATTATATCAACTGATAGAGAAAATGGTTTAATTAAAATTTCAAATATAAACTCAATGTTTTCTAAAGATATAATTGCTTTGATCAGAGAAGCGTTATCAGTAATCTTTGCTAATAGTCTACTTAAGTCTGTAGATTCTGAGTTTTCCATCTTTTGAATATATGTCAAAATAGCAGCAACAATGTGCTTACATATAACACCATTTTTACCAACTACACATTGGCAATCATGACTAAATATTCTATCTTCTTTAAATTCAACCTTTGTATAGAATCCATTACTATACATAGCAATTGAATGAATGGGGTCTGTTAAATCAAAAGTTATGTTTGAGCTAGAATCCTCTTCTAAAAGTTTTTCTGCATTCTTAACAGTTAATTCGTTTATCCCTAATAATAAGTTTCTGTAATTAACTTTCATAATGTTACACCTTTACCATAACTTAACAATGTTTAATTATTTAAATAAATAATTATTATTAAAATTTCTAAACGATTAGAATTTCTTGTTTGTCTATTAATGGTTCTCCTTTTATTGTTTATTACCTTTCCTAGTATTCTAACACAAATAAAAATATTTGCATACCACAAGGATGCAAACATTTAATAATTATAATATGAAAATACTATTTTGAAGCTAACATCTTTTTGACTTCTTCAATCACTGACTTAACTTCTTTTAATGAACTTAAACTAAAGCCTGCTGCTAGTTCATGTCCACCACCACCAAACTTAGCTGCAATTTCTCTTACAGGATATTCTCTAGATCTAATTGAACCTTTTCAAGCTTGCTTTTGTTCATTTCAATAAATTGCAAATCAAATCTTAAAATTTTCGATGTTTTGTAGTAAATAAACTTTGCCATCTCCTGAAGGCACTTTATATTTTTTAGCAAGTTTTGGAGTGATTATTAAATATGCAAATTCATTGTCAACAACCTTGACGTGTTTATATAGCTTATTATTTAATTGAACATCTTCTCAATTCTTTAAATACATTTCTTCTTGCTTTTTTTGTTTATCAAAAGAGTAATCAAAAAATTTAGCTACTAATTCATAAGTTGAAGCTTTAGCGCAGGCAAATTGTAAATTACCAGAGTCAGCTAAAATACCAACATATAATGCATCACAAATTTCTTTAGACATTTTCTTAGGATTGTTTTCCAAAATAAATCATCCAACCATCTCACAAGTAGAAGAATATTCTGTATCTACTCATTCAATATCACAGAATGTTTCTACTTTTACGTGATGATCAATTCTTAATGTTTCTTTACATAATTTAATTTGATCATTGATCAAATTTTTGCTAACACCTAAATCTAAAACTAAACCAATAGAACCTTTGACAAACTTATCATCAGCTATAGGAAGACTTGGATCAAATTGTTTTTTAACTGATTGATTAAGAATTAAGTCTGTACCTGCAATTCTAGCATCAATTTTCATACTTCTTAGTCAGCGTGCCATACCAAGACTAGATCCATACGCATCGTTATCTGGATTAGTATGCATAAAAATAGTTACCTTCTTATAACTTGTTAATTTCTTATAAATAGCTTTTACAGTTTTGATATTATTATTTTTTATCATAACTAATTACCTCTATATCTTTTACTGTCACATCTTCTAATGGCAATAATAAATCTAATTTTTCTTCTAATTGTTTAGCAATATGTAGTTTAGGTTTTGTAACTGGTTTCTTTGGTGCAAATAATGAGCAACTGTCACAGAATGGTTTAATTGATTCCGTGTAAGTGTTTATTTCCTTAGCATGGTTGATGATTGCATCTTTGTTGTATGTTACTAAAGGACGCAGGATTAAACGTTTACTAGATTCGTCAATTACTTTCATACTTTCAATTGTTTGAGAAGCTACTTGACCTAGAGCTTCTCCAGTTGCAAGAACATCATAGTGCATAGCATCTGCAACTTTGTTAGCAATTCTAATAAAAGATCTTCTCAATAATGTTATCCGATAAGATTCATCATCCATATGAGTCAATTCATTTTGAATGTTAGTAAAATTACATACATATATTTTAGGTTTTTCTAGACGATAATTTAGTGTAATTAATTTTACTAATTCTTTAACTTTATCTAAGGCTTCTTTTGAGGTATGAGGTGGCGTGACAAAAGTGATAAAATCTACATGCATACCACGTCTCATTAATAAATCTGCTGCTACAGGTGAATCAATACCACCACTTAATAATAATAAAGCTCTACCACTAGTTCCAACTGGTAAACCTTTTGCACCTATTAATTTTTCTGTATAAACAATGAAATGTTCATGTTTAACTTCAATCCTAAGCATAGTTTGTGGATTGTGAATATCTACTTTGATGTTAGGGTTATTTACTAGAATATAACCAGCTACCATTCTTTTAAGTTGATCAGAGTTAAATTCATATGACTTATCATTTCTTTTAGCTTCAACTTTAAATGTTTTTTTCGAGATTAATAGTTTTAATCCTAATTCTTTTAATTGTTCTAAATCACGTGGGATTTTATAAGCAATAGTAATTGCAGTAAATCCTGGTATTCTTTTCACAATCATTAAAACAAGTGAAATATCTTGTTCTTTAATTTCGTCAATAATGATGTTATCAAAATTGTTAATTATCTTAAGTTCAAAACCTACTAAAGCATTTTTTAAATTAGCTATGGCTTTTTGTTTGAAGTATTTAATATTTTGACCTTTTAAGTAAAGTTCATCAAACTTAAGATAAATAATCTTTTGCATTAGTTTACCTCATTTTGATATCAAACAATATCTTCAGGTGTCATTTCTGGACTTACACCACCTTCAATGTATTTCTTATATCAGTTTTCTGCATAATCAATATATTCTTTAAATTCTTTTAAATCAACATTGAAATCAACAAATCTAATTTCACGATTATTAATATCACAAGAGTTTGGATCAATATAATCACTAGTTTCTAAAAAACCTACTGCAAAGACACCGTGAGTAATACCTCTTAAGTAACAGTATAATCCAAGTTGAAATTTATATTCTTCTGGAATAACAATATCACCTTTAGCATCAAATCATTTTTTACGTTTTTCACCTACATTTTTTACAATCGGATTTCCTAGTTCATCTTTTTGTAAAATGAAGTCATTTTTATTTTTCTTGTAAACAAATGAATCAATAGATGTAGTCTTAATTTCTAACATTGGAAAATCTGGGTATAAAAGTTTACCAGAACTGTCAACTGGTTCACCATCTGGAATTCCACCAAAAATTTTATTTTCTTGGAATACATCTCATTTAATTTGAGCTGGTATGTATTGTTTAAAATTAACACCTAATTTTTCACAAGCTAATTTTCAAATTTTAGGTTCAATTATTGTACCAGCTTTCATTAAAGTGTCATCAACCACATCAACAAAAATATTAGTCATCAAACATCATGTTTTAAATGGACTAACAAAACCATTATGACCTAAAATAGAACCGAATCTGGAACCTGTAATTTTTTTAAATTTAGTTTTATTTGCTTGAATGTATGCTGGACTTAAAACAATTTGGTTGTTATTTAATTTAAAGTCTACATTTACTTGTTTAGTGAATCCCATTATGCTACCTTCTTTGCTTTACTCTGTTTTCCAATAAATTTGATATATTCATCGATTAACAGATCGTATTCTCTTGATCTGTATAATTTATCAAACTCAGCAAAAATTTTTGTATTCTTTTCAGTTGCAAATCTGTTTGCATAAGTTCTTAATAATCTAATGATTTCAGTTAATTCTTTTTGCTCTCTAATAATTTCTATTGCATAATCAATAAATGTATTTACTGATTCTACTTTAGCTGTTAAAGCAGGATCTTTAATATTAAAGTTTCCCGTCAATTCTTGTTTTAATTCCTCAACTATTGATTGTTTTTCGTGTAGTTGAGATTGTAATTCTCTAGACTTAACTTTATTAACAACAATTAGTCTTTCAATGTCCATCAGCTTAACACTTAAATCATTGATAATAAATATCATTTCTGTTAAGTCACTATTACGTTTAGAAATTAATTTAAATAATTCATCATTGTCATGTTTAAAAATAATAATTAATTGATATACATTGATAATCGAATTTAAAATCTTTTCGTAGTTGATGTTACCATCACTTGTTGTTAATGATTTATTGAATTGTTCAATTTCATTAACAATTCTTAATCCTGAATTGTTGTTATCAATAACAAGTTGTTTAATGTTATCATACTTACCAAAATTCTTTTTAATATCATTGTATAGATTCTTAATTTCATTGTGTTCGATGATGTGGAAGAATGAATCTAAATCTTGCTTAAATGTATTGATGTGTTCAGTATAAATTCTTTCATATACATTTTCAACATTTACTTCTCTTAAAATCTTTTCTAAGGCAAACAATTCTTTCTTATATGTTTTGATAACAGTATCAAATGCAACATCTTCTAAATCAGAAATCAATGCTTTTGAATTTTTGTGTGCTTGATTAACTTGTTTTTCAAATTCAATTTTTCTTGCTTTAGAACCATTGAAAGCTTTTAAGTTCTTATCTATTTCTCTACAGATAGTATCTAAAGATAAACGGAATCTGTCAATTTCATACAAGTCTTTATTTACTTTTAGATATTCATTAATTAGTTGAAGTTCTTTTAAGAATAGTGTATGAATTTTTTCTCAATTAATATAGTTCATTTCTTCATTTATATCTGATGAAATATGATTAATACTCTTATCAATCTTTTTGATCTTTTCAATATTGCCATAATTTATATTCATCATGTTTTCACGATTGAATGTAGTAATTTTACTAATGATACTAAACATATCAGTAGCTACACTACTACACATAGTTGAATATTTTTGACTATTTACATTGAAATTTTTATAGATTTCATTTTGTTTATCTAATGCATCAAAGTTAGATTTTAATTGGGTAATTTGTTTTTTGATTTTACCTAACTGGTAAGTCTTCAAAGTTTTAATTAAATTTTTTAATTGGATATTAACAATTTCTAATTGATCTTGATACACTTCATGGTATTTTTTTAAGAAGGTTAAAATTGGTAATAATCCATTATTTTTAATTACTAAAGTTTCAATAGCTTTAATATTGAAACTTCCAGAGTTTATTTTATAAGTATTGTATTTGTTATCAAGTTTATAACTTTGATTAATGTAATGTCTTTTTAATAGAAAGATAACATTAAAAACAACTAGAGCAATTAACCCTAAACCTAAAAATATAGAAAATATGATTATTAGCACTAATTGAGTTGTTGTCATAATTTACTATTTATCTAATTCACATTCACTAAAATCAATTTCAGCTTCTGTATCTCTACCAAATAAATCTACTGAAACAATTAATTTTTGTTTTTCATCACTTACATTTGTGATAGTTGCAATTTCACCATTAAATTGACCAGCAATAATTCTTACTGTTTGACCAACATGGAAGTCAGATTTCACAACTTGAGTTGTTGGTTCTTTAGTAATAATAATTGCATCACCTGAAGCGTCAATTGATTTTCCATCAATCGATTTAACACCCATATCAAATGCTGATAGAATTTTTCCAATTTCATCATCACCAACTGGAATTGGTTTTGCATTCTTTCCAGAAGATCCTACAATACCAGTAATTAATTGTGTGTTACGGATTGCATATCATGATTCATCTGTCATAATCATTTTGATAAAGATGTAACCATAGTATCTGTTAACTTCTTCAGTTTTGATTTTTTTGAACTTAGTTTTACCATTTGCATCAGTAAATTGTTCTCATTTAGTATTTTTAATTTTTCTTCCATAGTTAGAAGGAAGTGTTGCATCTGTAAAGATTTCTTCTGTTACTAAAACATCTTTAATTACTTTAATGTCTTGAACAAGATCACTTAATCCATATGCTTCAATTTTACCTTTTAAGTTTTTGATAACTAATTCTTCGTTACCACTTACTACTGTGATGATGTATCATTGAGCTTCATCATATAATTTACTTTTTTTAGTTGTTTTATCTTTTGTCATATTAATCTCCTTTTAAAACTTTCTTATTTAATAATTGGTTCAGCAGCTAATGTAACCAACATAAATAAACCACATAAAATCAACACTATTACAATTACTATTAATAAATATTTAAATGTGTTTGCGGTACTTGATCAAATAATTCTATTGAATTCTTTTCTAAGCCCATGCGTTCATTTACTTAGATTTCAGCTAAGCGTATTATACTTCTTACCAAACTCAAACTTTAAATCGATCTTTTCATTTTTAAGAAGAAGTATATCGTCATTTTTGTGTTCTTTAATTTCTTCTAGTCTTACACGCTTTTCAGTTGAGTCTTGATAAGTTTGAGCATTGGCTTCTTTTTTCTGTGCCTTGTAATTCTTTTTGATTTTTTTGATTTCTTCATTAATTGCTTTTACTTTAGTTACAAGAACAGCTTTTGCTTCTTTCATTTCAGCAGTTAGTTTTTCACGTTCTGCTGCCTTCTTTTCTCGTTTTGCTTTCTTATGTTTTCTTTTTTCTAATCTAGCAGCTTTACGTTCAGCTTTTAATTTTGCTTTTTCAGCTAATAGATCATCTAATTGTTTATCATCCATTATCTATTCTCCTTATGCAAAGTTGAGGCGTTACACTTTGGGCAGAATTTTTTTAATTCTAATCTTTTGGTGTTGTATTCGTTTTTCTTAAAATGATAATTACGAGACAAACACTCAGTACAAACTAGTATTATCTTTTTACTCATACGCCCCCTTTCTTGAATTAGGTATCATAAATTTATAATGACTCAAGTGGTGCTTATCAATAACTTTAACTGTAATTACATAATATATGATAGCACTTATTAGGTATAAAAACATTAATAGTGTTCCCATTCAACTTCTTGCAGTGAAATTGCCTTGGTTTGAGAATAATCCTCAATGCAAAATTTCATTAGGATTAATTATAGTTTGAGCAAAGAATGTATAGAACACTTGGAAACCACAAACAAAGAAACATCCAATCACTGCAATAATAGCCATAGGAATAAATCCTTTAATCTTTTCTACCTTAACATGATTTGTTCAACGGTTGACTAATGAACCTAAAATAATAGCTCCGTAGAATCCGAAGAAGATAGTTGTTGGGAAGTTACTAATACCATCAATTAATGCATCAGTATTCAAAATGCAACTCGGTATAAAGAATATGATAAAAATCGTGGTGATAATTGTTAGTGAAATAATTAAACCATCACTTAGAGGATATTTATTTTTTAATACATGACTATTTATTCTTCTAATTAAATTTGAACATACAACTAAATCATCATCTACTAATGATTGGCAAGATCTTAGCATCACAACACTAAATGCATTAAGTACACCAATAATAGATACAAAGATAAAAATTGAAGTAATAATATTTAAAGCTTTTATACCTACTGCATTGCCAGCTAACACTGTGTCAAATACTTGATATACATTACCAGAAGAAACTAGAATTTGCGATATAGTAACTAACATATAGAAAACAGTAACAATTAGCATCCCAATAATGATAGATAAAGGAACATTCTTTTTAGGGTTCTTCATATCTAGTGATAAGTTACCAACTCCAACAAAAGAGTCAAAGGCAAATAAGATCGAAGGGATAGATACTAAGATTCCAATAAATGTAATAGGATGTTCATCTGGTTTTGAAATTTGTTCGAATAAACCAGCATCTTGGTTTACTCCTGAATAAATTACTCCAGCAAGTACAACCATTGTTAATGGAACAAATTTAAGTATAGTAGCTACTGTTTGGAATTTGGCACTTTTATTAAAAGCATAATAGTTAAATAACATAAACATATAAAACACTATTAGACCAACAATCATAATCACAGAAAAATGTACATTGTTTGCACCATCTCACATATTAAAAATAGCTTCACCTGTAAAGATGGCAATACAATAACAAATAATTCCAAAATAAAAAATAGGTTGAATAATTTTTACAAATCTTCCTGTCTTTGGACCAATAATCATTTCAAATCATCCACCCAAACCAGAGTGTGATTGTTTAGAACTTCCAACTTCAGCAAAACAAAAAGCACAACATATTGAAATTACACTTGCAATGACTCATGCAATAATGACACCAATAGCATTTCCAGCATTTGCTTGAAATACATTACCATTTTTGAAGAAAATACCAACTCCAACCATACTTCCTATTAGAAGACAGATGGAAGAGAATAGTCCTATTTTCTTAGCAGTATGTGTTGAAACTTGTGCCATTTCCTAAATCCTTGGTATTAAAAAAGCCCTATCTTGAGGGCTTGTACACTATTATTATATTAAAAATATTTATTTTTATATAATTTTTACCTGATTATTGCTAAGAATATTAGTTTTATCTAACATCATTTAATGAAATATCCACCGCTTCCACTTAAAAGAGTGTCTTTTTTCTTATATTGTGATAATGTAGGATTTAATTTGAAAGCATATGGTTCAAGGTTATTATAAATCCTTACATTACCTAGATATGGTAGGTTTTTAATTATCTTTTTATAATCATTCATCTTGTATTCTAAATTGCCTTGATCAAACGCTTGATAAATAAGTCCGGTGTTGCATTTAATATCAGTTGGAATGATTTCAAAATTTGGAAGTTGTGCTTTTACTTCTCTAACATAGCTTCCATATAAAGCTACTTCTGCCATCTTATATCCATACAAGAAGAATGGAATATCGCTACCTAATTCTAGAGCTACTTCTTCCATATTAAGTGAATCAATTGGAATCTCATTTAATTCTAATATTTTTTTCATCACAGCAGCTCCATCTGTACTTGATCCACCAAGACCAGAAGATATTGGGATAGATTTGTATATTTCTACTTCATATCCTTGTTTAATATTAAAATGTTGTCTTAGGTATCTAATACATTTAGTTACAATATCATTTGAGATGTTGATTTGTCTGCCATCACTATAATATTCAACCCAGTTTATTTCAGATTCTTTTAATACAATTTCATCGTATAAATAATCAATTATACAGAATAGTGATTGAATCTTATGCTTCGATTCTTTTGGTTCTTTATTAAAAACATTTAAACCAATATTTATTTTTGCATATGCTTTAATTTTAAATTCCATATTAATCCTTTATCTTTTTATATAATTTTACAAATTCTAACGGCTCTAAAGTTTCAGCTCTAATATTTTCATCTCATTGAAATTCTTGAAATATTTCTAGTAGTTTATTTTTATCATATTGTTGGCTAAGATTATTAATCATTTTCTTTCTTCTTGCTATAAAACATAATTTTAAAAATTTATCAATTTTATCAAACTCAACTTCATTAAAATGTTTTAGCTTAAAATTAATAAATCATGAATCTACATTTGGCACAGGATGAAAGTCATTTCTTGATACTTTTAATTTAACAGAAACATCAGCATATAACGCAACTAAAACTGTAAAAGCATTATAGTCTTTTGTATTAACTTTTGCACTTAATCTTTCAGCCATTTCTTTTTGTACTAAAATATTAATTTCTCCAATGTTTTGACACTTTAACAATTTAACTACAATTAATGAACTTATACTGTAAGGAAGGTTAGCTACAACCTTAACATTATTTCATCCTAGAGTAGTTAATTCTTTATCAAGATCTGTTTTTAAAACATCATTATTAATAATCTTCAGTTCAGGATATTTTTGTTTTAAAAAAGCATATAATCTTTTATCTAATTCTACACAAAATAAATTAGAAGTAGTTGTAATCAAATGTTGAGTAATTGCACCAAGACCTGGACCAATTTCTAAAACATTATCTGTAGTTGAAATATTTGAAGCACTAACTATACTTTTCTGTGTATTTTGATTAAGCAAAAAATTTTGCCCCATTTTCTTAGATGGAACAAAATTTTGATCTTCAAGAAATTTAAATCATTCTTTATTTTGTTGCACTAGTTAATCCCTAATTTAGATAGTTTAGAATTAATATTTGCTTTTGTTTGTCTACGCTTCATGATAATCTTATGGATGATTCATGATTGCAACATTGAAATTAATGCAGAGAAGAATCAGTATAAACCAATACCTGTAGCAGAAATAGTAGCGATAATTGCCATAAAGATATTTAAGATTAAAGTAACATTCTTTGTTTTCTTTAAAGCAGCATTGTTTTGTTTTCCAACAGTTTGTGCATTTCTAGAACGTTTTCTAGATAACATTTGTGGCACTTTTTGTGACATAAATTGAGTTGGAATAACAATGATTAGGAAGAAGATATATGTTCATCCTGCCGGCTGGTCTGAACCTTGACCAGTGAAATTACTAAAGATTTGTTCTAATGGAGTTTGACCTAAGTCTCAAATATTAAATAAAATTTCTGATTTAAGTGGTCTAACAATTGTAATTACCCGATAAATAATCAAGAAGATAGGTAGGGTTACAAAGATTTGTTCAAAGGCAGCAAATGGCTTAACGTTATATTTTCTATACAGTTCAGTCATTTCTTGTTGTTTCTTTGTTCTAGACTGCATATCTTTTGCATCTTTATATTTTGCATTAATTTCAGCAGCCTTACCTTGTATTTCTTGCATCTTTTCAGTTTGGAACATAGATCTAACAGAAATAACACCTGTAATTAATCTAACAATGATAAGGATAATGATAATACCTAATAATCCACTTAACCCTGCAGGTCAATCATGAGTGACTCACATAAAGTTTAATAATATTCAAGCAAATGGTCAAACGAATAATGCATAGAATGGACCATAAGACATAGTTCATTCACCAATTGGGAAGAATGTACCTGTAGCATTTGGAATTAAATCATAGTATGGGTTACCAGTATAACCATTTACAAATCCCATTTCTAATCCATTACCTAATACGGTTGAAGTAGCTACTTGTCATTCAAACATTGTTTGCCCACAACCATATAATCCCATTGAAAATAGGAATAAATAAAGTGCTAGTTTAAAAAATTTTCAAACAATCTTTACAACTTTCTTAGCTTTGCTAGAAGGTTTATTATTGTTTATGATATCAGAAGCAAAAGATGGCATAACCACTTTGGAATAGTTATCTTGTTTACCCATATTACCTCCTTTTGCTTTTTTTATTACTTAATCTTACTAATAAATCTTTTTATTTCAAGTTCAAATTCATTAAAGGAATTATTAGTTGAATTAGGTTTAACAATTATTACAATATCTAATTTCTTATTTTTGTCATAATGTTTATCTAGAATTGCAAGCAGTTGTCTTTTAATCTTGTTTCTAACTACTGCAAGTTTAGATACTTTCTTAGAGATTGTTATCCCAATACGAAAGTTGTTATTTTGATTTGGAAGATAATAGAATGATAAAGTTTGTGTATGACATTTACTTCCATTTTTGATAACTTTAGTAAAATCTCGATTCTTTAAAATCTTATTATCTTTTTTCAAAACACTATCTTCTTTCGTCAGAAACTGTTAATTTATGTCTTCCTTTAAGTCTTCTACGAGCTAAAAGTTTTCTACCATTAGCAGTTTTAGTTTTTGATCTAAACCCATGTACTTTTGCACGTTTTCTTTTATTTGGTTGGAATGTTCTTTTCATCATAAGCCTTTCTTTTATACATAGTATATTGTAAATAATACTAATAAATTATACCATATCAAAGATAAATAGCTCATTTTTACAAATAAACAGGCAATGATTTTATAGATTTAAGAGGCTCAAATTAGTATTTTTAAGCTTTTTTGGCAGCTTTTAGTCTATCAAATACATTTTATGTATTATGATGGCGCTATTAATTGAACATATCCTTGAATCAAATGTCTCTTAGCTTGAATTCTTTATTATTTAAATAATAAAGGTGACTTTTTTGATCTTTGATTACAAATTTTAAATAATAACTCACTAGGGCTTGTTGTTTGAATCTAGTATCAGCATTAGTGTGCTTTGACTTATATTTAGTTTCACCTACTAGTGGATATCCTATGAAATTAAAGTGAGCTCTAATTTGGTGTGTTCTACCTGTCACTAATTCCACATCTAACAGAGAGTACTTGCCATTGAAGTCTAATTTCTTATATTTTGTAATCATTTCCTTGTAACCTGGTTTTGGGTCTTTTGAAATATAAACCAGATTTTTGGCTGCATCTTTGTAGTGATATGCAGTTAGAGTAGCTGAACTTGGTTGAATATCACCTATAACTAAACATTGATACTTTTTAATAATGTCATGGTTTTTTAGTAATTCATTTATTTGGTTAAGAGTTGATGCATTCTTAGCAGCAATAATTATTCCAGCAGTATTAGTATCTAAACGATTACAAATAGATGGGACAAATGTATTTTCTTTACTTGGATCATATTGTTTAGAATCAAACATATATTTTAAATAAGCTTTTTGCACGCTATCTTTATTTTGACTATCAGGTTGAGAAGGTAGCGAAATTGGTTTATTAATTAAAACAATGTTCTCATCTTCATAAATAATGTCTAATTTTGTTTTAGAACTTAAGAATCAAAGTTCACTATCATTATCTTCTTGAACCTTATCAAAATTATAATAGATAGTAATTTCATCATGTAATTGAAGTCTATAATTAAATTTAACTTTTTTATTATTAACTTTTACCTTATTTGTTCTTATTAATTTAAACACCATAGTCTTAGTAAGTTGACTATAGTACTTACATAAAAAATTATCTATTCTTTTATTTTCATCATTAAAGTTAATAATAATCTTTTCCATTTTAGAATCCTGAAATAACTTTTGGTAGGTTTTGTTTCTTTAGTTTCTTAATTGATAGGATCATTGTAATACCTACTACTAATGCTAATAATCCACCAGCACTCAAGAATAATCATCATGTATAACTAATTGGCAATAAGATATTACTGAATCCATAAATAAGTGATTTGAATCAGCTGTCTAATAGCATTGTTAGTGGAACACTCAATGCTAATGAAATAATTGCAGCAGGGAAGAACATTGATAAGAATGACATTGCATTTGTTTTATCATAAACACCTAGTGCTTTTAAGATTGAACAAATTGCAATACTTGAATCAATTAGGTCTGTAGCTAAGATTGTTACTGATACAATCGAGATAATGAAGATAATGATAATGATTAATGTTAATATAGCATTAACAAAATGACTTACATTATCAAAGATTTGAACAAACATATTTACATAAGCAATATTGTTAACAGAACTTAAGAATGGGCTATCAGAATATTGAGAAACTAATAAATTAATTATCTTATCTTCATTAGTATATGGATCGTTCTTTTTAGGCTTAGGATAATCAGCTTCAAATTTAGACATAGTAGCTGGAGTAACATCTAGTGTGTTTGGATCGACATATCCTAGTGCTCTGGCAATATCCATCTTTCCAATATACAGCATAGTATTATCAGCATTTTTAAGAGATTTTACATCTGCTTTTAACGCTTCTCTTACTAAATTTCTTGTAGCTAAATTTAATCCAATAGTATCAGAAGCTGGAGCTAGAGATGATGTTGAATATAAAGTAGTATTAACAGATACATTTTTATTTGTATCTTTATCAGAGAAAATTCCATTGAAAGGATCCATTTGATAAACTTCTCTTTTGCTAATATCATCTTTACCTAAAACTGGATCAAAATGATTCACATTATAGAATGACTTATCCATAATAGGTTTTAAGTGCATTGCATTAATGTAATTAGCAATTCTTTGGTTTATATAGAACTCAGGATTTTGGTATGTTTCAATGATATCAACTATTTTAAATTTATATATCTTGTCATTGTAAGAACTTAAATCAATTACATTAGGGTTATCTGTTAATGATTTTGGATTGAATCTTGTTGCTTCTTCTTGAGGATCAAGAGTTATTGTATCACCTATCTTTAAACCATATTGGTAAGCTGCAGATTCATTAATGATAATATTGTAATTATCTTGATCAGATAATGCATTTGTTTTATATAAATCATGGATATTATTAGCAAACTTTTCTTCAATGTTTCCTTTTAATTCTAATTTATTATTTACTAGTGTTTCATCTGCGTTAACTAAATCAACATATTTAGTATTTGGTTTAATTCCCATTATTTCAACTTTATCTAAATATTTGTTATCTTTTTCAATTTTTGCTTTTACTTTTGTGTATGTTTCATCACCTTTTTCTAATAGTGCTGATGAATAAGTGATTTTGTAGAATAAATCAGCATATTGTGGCAACTGTGAAATATAACTCATAATTGCAATATATTCATCATTCATTTTAGTAGGTAATGGTGAAGCAACAAAAGATAATTTATCAATTTCATATCAACCAGACTTTATTCCATTAGGATAATCTTTATCAATAAAAACTTTAGCATCATCAGCTATTTTAGAAGCATCTTCTTGATTAGGTACATACTTGATAAATCCAAACCCATTCACTAAAATATCATTTAAAGGTTTTCCTACAATTTTATTAACTGAATTAGGTTTTAATGTTTTATATTGTTTGATGTTTTCTTTTGTGAAATAAATAGAATCATCATTAGCCATTTTGTTTCACAATTGTCTATACATAACAGAAGCTTGCATAGAAGCATTAGCTGGCATTAGTGCTCTAGCAATGTTGTATGGGTTAGTTCCAGCATTAAATGGTGGTACTTTTCCAATTAGAACATCTACAAATGGAGGTGATTCTAATCTGTATTTTAAATAATCAATTTGTTGAGACTGTCAATTAGCATCACTTGCAGAAGGTAAGTGGTTTAGTGCTAAGTCACCTGTATATGTTGTTTCAGGTCTAAGAATTGAACTTGAAAAATCTGGGTTAAGAGTTAAGTCATCATTATAAACTGGTGGTGTTTTTTTCGCTTGTCCTCTAACTTGAGTATAATTTGAATCGATTGCTGCACCATTATAATTTAAAATATTATTCTTATCGTCAACTACAGGTTTTCCTGCATCATAGAATGATTGAGCAATATATCCACCACCTTGTACTGAAGGAGTAATTAGATCTAAAGCAAATTGATACTTTTTAGTATCGTATGTTGCAGATTTAATGTAATCAAATTTACCTACTAATGAATTTGAGAAAGACATCGTTGTTGCTGCTAAACCAAACAATGTTGTAATTGCTAATAATTTAGGAACACTACTAAATGCAACAGATGTTTTAAATCTTGTCATTATAGGTGCTTTTTTCATACCAACAGTAATTGTTTTTGATAAATGAGTTACTCTAAATCTAGATGATTCTGACATTAATTCTTTTGTATTTTTCTTTAGTGCAATATAAGTGAATATAGCAGCTAAAATTCCCATTAATACAAAAGGAATAATTAATAATCCAAAGAACATTCCAGCATTAAATGTTTGAACTGCAGTTGGAATAAATCAGAAGTTGCTGTACAATCCAACAAGACTAGCTTGAGTAGTTTGAGCAATTGTATATGAAATAATTGCACCTGCTGCAGATGGAATTAAACCATATAACGGCATTAATCAAACTAATCATCTCTTCTTAAAACCATTAGCTCTTAAAATAGCAAGAGATGTTCTATTGTCATTAATAAATTTCTTTACACTAAAAATAAACACAATTGAAGTTAAAATACCTACAAATCAACAAATAGCATTTGATAGTCCAACTTGAAGATCAACTAATTGTGGTAAGAACGAAACTCTAATACCAGTCGGAGCTAATACACATGAAGTATCATTCATCATATAAGCTGCTGGAATGTTAGAAGGTCAAGACATATATTTTCTTGCAAGACTATTTAATTCATCAATCAACTCTTGATTCATATGAGGAGCTTTCAAAACTAAATAATCTTCAACAAAGGCAGAACGGTTTGCATCATGAACTAATTCATATGCAGCTGAATTACCATAAGAAATAATTTCAGTCTTCGGATTTGGTGTTGCATGAGCAAGGTCATAAACAGGATACATGAAATCAGGAGATAACCCATTTCCAATTAAAAGTAACTCAAGATTATCAATTTTTACTTTGTATTTTTCTGGAACAGTTTTTATTCAATCTTGAAATTCAACTTGTGTTTTTCTTGAAGTAGGATTTGCAAAATTTTCTTTGTATTCTTGATATAAATTTTCAGGTAGTAACTCTTTATTTTGATTATCTAAAACATATTGAGGAACCACTAGAGAATAACTACTTGGATTATCAACATTAAATGCCATAACAGGTAGATTACCACCTATTGCAACAGTGAATGAAAAAGATAATCTATAACCTTTATCCCTGAATCCAACATAATTTGGATTGTCAGGTGAATCGTCAAGACCATCTTTTAAAACATTTTTAACATTTTTAGGAATACTTTTATCATCTTTAGGATCAATTTCATTTTTTGGATTAGAGTTTTGATTATTGATAATTATGTCTACAGCCTTTTTAAAGTCATTGGCAATACCAGTATCAGTAAAGTTTGCTCTTGAAATAATGAATGTTAACACTTGTCTAGCTTTTATAGCTTCAGGTGTTGTTTGAGTTCAATCAGCTGCAGCAAGAATTTTTGAAAAGTCATATTCAGGTTGAATGTTATCATGACCACCATACATTACAACTTTATTAATTGTATAATCAACATCATTTTCAATTACTTTATATGCATACCCAGAGTTAGTACCTGTATAATCAATCGCTCTAAATCTTCTTCAATTTTCTTTACCAATTAATTTGCTAAGATCTTCTTGGAAGTGAGTTTTGTTGTATTGTTCAGCTTCTATTCCTGTAAGAGTTGTTTCATCTTCTGAAGTAGTACTATCATCTTGTTTTACAGTTGTGGAATATAACTCGTGCACTACCCCATTTGATAAATTCCCATTATCAACTAAGTAGTCATATGAAGATTGTAAATTTTCTGAAAGCATCATAAGAGATGAAAATGCTGTTCCTGATAAAGATGTAAAGATTACCAAAGAAGCAAGACTTAGCTTGTTTTTTCAGACATATCTAAACAGCATTTTGACCATATTTCTCATAATTTGCTAGATAATAATTTTTATTATATATAATAAAAATTTTACCATTATGTCTGTTTAAAAGACAAAAAAGTAAAATTTTTGGAATTATTTAAAGTGTTTGTTAATATATTCTTTTGCAGCTAAAGCGGCAATTGTACCATCATTAATAGCAGTTGAAATTTGACGGAATTTCTTTTCTACAATATCACCAATTGCATAAATTCCCTCAATACTTGTTTTCATATCATGGTCAACTTTAATGAATCCTTGTTCGTTTTTAATTAGTTCTTTACCATCAATTAAGATAGTTAATGGAATTAGTCCTACAAAAGGGAATACAGCATCTACTGTAAGAGTTTTTTCTTCTCCTGTTTTATTGCTCTTTACCTTAATAGCACTTACTTTGTTTTCACCAGTAATTTCTACAGGTGATGTTTCATATAAAATTTCTACGTTCTTTTGTTGTTTTAAATCTTCAACAGCTTTTGGATCAGCTCTAAATTCATCTCTACGTACTAATACATAAACTTGAGAACCAACTGTTGATAAATAAATAGCTTCTTCTACTGCTGAATTTCCACCACCAACTACAGCAATTGGTTTGTTTTTATAAAACATACCATCACAAATTGCACAATAAGAAACACCTCTTCCTGCAAATTTATCTTCACCAGGAATATCTAATTTTCTATTGATCATACCAATACCAATCATGACAACTTTTCCTTTTATTAAGGAACCATCAGCTAATTGAACTATTTTATATTGACCTTCTTCTTTAATTTGTCTAGCTTCACCACCGATGTATTCAGCACCTAAATTCATTGCTTGATTAAACATTTCATATGATAATGTTGGACCTTCTACATTTTTAAATCCAGGATAGTTTTCAATAAAGGCTGTATTAACCATTTTTCCACCTGGAGCACTCTTTTCAATAAAGCAGCAAGATAGACTAGCTCTTTGTCCATATATTGCAGCAGTAAGACCTGCAGGCCCTCCACCTATAATTACTACATCAAATTCTTTTGTATTTGCACTCATTTTATACTCCTCTTGTTTTACTGTTTATGATTTATAATTAATAATATAGTGTATCATAAAATATAGAATATGAAAAATACAATTAAGAATTTTGCAAATAAAAATATTACATTAATAGAACTAGAAACAATATTTATTGGTGAAAATGTTACTATTGAAGATGGTGTAACTATCTATCCTCACGCTTTTATAAATGATCATGTCACTATTAAGTCAGGATGTACAATTCATATGTCAGCATATTTATCTTCTCATATTACTTTAAATGAAAATGTATTTGTAGGTCAATATACAATTTTAAGAGATAAAGTTATGATTGGTGCAAACTCATCAGTTGGTCCGCATTGTGAAATTGTAAGATCAGTTCTTGGAACAGGATGTAAAATTGGTCACAAAAATTATATTGGTGATGCAATTTTAGGAGATGAAGTATTCTTTGGTGCTGGAGCTATAATTGCTAATAGCAATTGAGAACAAACATTTAAAACAATTATTGGTGCTAAATCTAAGATAGGGGTAAATGCAACTCTTGTTTCACCACTTAGTATTGGTACTAATTGTTTTGTGAGTGCTGGTTCATTGGTAAATAAAAATATTCCTGATAATACTTTTGTTAAATCGAGTATTAATCAAGAATTAAGACCTAATAAATTAAAATAGCGTTTGCGAATTATTTAGTTGTTCTATTTAGTAATTCAACACAACCAAATAATGCAGAGTCATTTCCGTAGTTCGAAAGTTCAATATCAACTGCTTTGAAGAAATGTTCTTCCATTAAATACTGAGCAACATAATGTTTAATTTTATCTAAATCAACTTTTTTAGATTCAACTATACCACCACCAATAATAAACTTAGATGGTGATAAGATTAGAATTAAGTTAGCAATACCAGCACTCAATCCTTGATATCAATATTCTGCAACATCACTATATTCTGGTTTAGTAATAATATCAATTGGTGCAACACCTTCGATATTCTTCATTTCTTTTAATAATCTTGTTGTACCAATGGCTGAAAAGAAAGTTCCTCAACGTCTACCAAATACATTTAGATATCCTGCATTAGCGCCACATCCAGATGGCCCTTTAAAGATTTCACCATTAATCATAATACCACAACCAATACAAGTACCAAGAGTGATCATTACAGCATTCTTAACACCTTTCATTTCACCTTTAACTGATTCTCCTAATGCTGCAATGTTTGCATCGTTTTCTACAACAATTGGAGCATTAGTAAATGGTTGTAATTTTTCTTTTCAAATAGTGCCAGCATAATTGTTGTGATTTGGACATGCGCCAATTACTAAAGTTGTGTTTGGATCAATATCACCAGCTGTTGAAATTCCAACACCTGCAAACTTAGTATTAAATTCTTTTTCTAATTCAACAATTTTGTTTCCAACTAATTGAGTTAATTCATTTTTACAATCTTTGTGGATAGCATCAAAAGCTACTTTATCTTTTTTTAAAATATTGAAGTCACTATCACATACTCCATATTTAACAAATGTTCCACCAATGTCAAAAACAACATATTTTTTTAATGCCATTATTTCTTTCCTTCTTTTACTTCTTGAATAGTATACATATCATATGGTTTAATTTCTATTTCACATGGAACATCTTTTTGATTGTAAATATCAAATCATTTTTTGTTAGCTAATTTAACCTTTTGAGGTTTATTAGTTAAGTTAGCAATACATCATACAGATTCTTCATGTCTGTATAAATTAAAAGTTAGTAAATTAGGATTAACATGGTCTTTGAAAATTTGTTTAACATTGTGTGCATCAACAAATTGGAATTCATTGTTTTTAAGAATCTTATAATTTTTTCTCATAACAATAAGTTTCTTAAAGCTATTGAATATTTCCATATTTCATTTGCTTTCATCTCATTCCATACATTTTCTACAACCTGGATCATGAGTACCAGTCATACCAATTTCATCACCATAGTAAATACATACAGAACCTAACATATGGAATAACAATCTATAAGCAATTAAATACTTATCAACATTACCATCAAATTCAGTTAATATTCTTGGTGTATCGTGAGAACCTAATAAATTAAACATACCTCTCTTAATTGGGTTAGAGTAGATTCATAAATATTTTGCTATTTCTCTTTGAGTTTTTGAAGCACTTCAGTCATTTTTAATTGAATTCAATAAACAATCTCTTAATGTATAATTCATTACACCATCAAATGTATCACCATTTAAATACAGTGAAGAGTTATATCAAACTTCACCTAGAATATAAATTTCTGGATTGATTTCTTTTGCTCATCTTCTAAATGATCTTCAGAAGTTTAATGGTGGTTCATTAGCAACATCTAATCTTCATGCATCAATTCCTAAGCTAGTTCATTTTTGTACTACTTTTTTAAAGTATGCTTTTACATCTGGATTATTTCAGTTTAATCTTGGCATTGTTGGCACATATGCAAATGTTTCATAAACATAATTAACATCTCTAAAATATCCATCTGGATATTCTTCTGGTTGTCTTAAGTCAGAAAAGTCATTAATAAAATATCAATCCTTATATTTTGAATTTTCTTTATTTTTTAATACATCAACTCAAGGAGCAAACTTAGCACCACAGTGGTTAAACACTGCATCTATCATTACTTTAATGCCTCTTTCATGACACTTATCAATTAATTCTTTAAACTTAGCTTCGTCTCCGAAGTGAGGATCAATTTGTAAGTAATCTTCTGTATCATATTTGTGATTTGTATTAGCCTTAAAAATTGGAGTAAAGTAAATACCAGTAACTCCTAAATTTACTAAGTGATCTAATTTATCAATTACACCTTGTAAGTCTCCACCAAAGTAGTTATCACATTGAGGTTCAGCAGATCCTCATGGTAGTGTCCCAGGATTATCATTAGACTTATCACCATTTCAGAATCTTTCAGGGAAGATTTGGTATCAGATTGTTTCAGAAATTCATTTTGGAATATTTGACAAGTTACCTTCGTTTAAATATCCTCAAGTAAATCCAATGTTAGAAACTTCTCCATCAATTGGGAAGAAACCTTTTTCACCATACAATATTTTGCTTCCATCTAATCCAGTAATTTCAAATGCGTATCTAATTCTTTTTGATTTTGTTTTGATCTTAGCTTTGTAGTAATCAAAATGAGCATCAGAAATGTATTTTTCCATTCTGATTCTACCTTCTTCTTCTCAGTACATATTTCCAGTACCACCAAATTGAGTTACACCATCTGCAGATTTAGTTTTACTCTTTCAATTAAATGGATCACCACATCTAATATCAACATAAGATACATTATCTCTTTTAGTTCTTAAAAAAACAGTTAATGTATCACCTGTAGAGTTTTGGTATGCATATCTTCCATATGCAGTATGATAAATAGCTTCACATGATACTTTTTGCGCACCTAAGAAGTAATACATTATTTTTAATAAATTAATGTCTGCAGTAGTATCACAAATATAAGTACCATACACATACATTTCACGTGTACCATTTGTAATAGATACTGTTTTTACATCTGCAGCTAATAAACCAACTACACCCATGTATGCATCTTCAAAACCAATACAATCTTCTGGGTTTAAATTTAAACCTTGTGCAGCATCTAGGTAAATGTCTGGTGCTGGTTTTCCTTTTTTAATATTGTTTACATTAACAATGTAATCAAAATAATCAATGATCCCTAATTTTTCTAAAATCTTAGTAGCATTCTTAGATGAAGAAGCAATAGCCATTTTTAATTTTAATTTCTTTGCATCATCTAATAAGTTTTTAATCCCTGGTAGGATATCATCTTTTGATAAATCTTTATCTAATGAACTTACATAAATTTTATTTTTCTTATCACAAATTTCATCAATTTTCTTGTCATCTCATTTGACTTGCTTTTGTTCAAGAATTGCTACTAATGTATCTCTACGAGGTAAGCCTTTTAATAATTCATTTTCTTGTTCAGTATAATTAATACCTTCTTGTTTTAACACTTCTTGTCATGCTTTGAAGTGTAATTTAGCGGTATCTGTAATAACACCATCTAAATCAAAGATTAAACCTTTAATTCCCATAACTCTACCCCTTTATTATTTATAAATTGTTGCTTCAAAAGGCTTAAGGGTATTTGCACACACATCTTTATCTTGATAATTACTGATAACAATTTTTTTAATACTTCTTTTTAGCTTAATAGGCTTTGAACTTCAGTTAATTGAAACAGTAACACTATTATTGCCTTTTTTATTTTTAAAGATTGTGTAATCCTTATTTAACTTAATTACTTCAATTGAATCAAAATTAGTAAATAAATCATTATATTCATGTTTTCTAAGTTCAATAATTTTTTGAGTGAACTTGAAGATAGATTTATTACTATTTGCTAAATCGCCTTTCATATTAATTTTATCAATATTTTTTGAAGGTTTGTAATAAGTTTTAGATACATTATCGCTACTAAAACCTGAATTAGTTGTATTATCTCAAGACATTATCGATCTTGATAGGTCTCTAGAACCTGTTGCATTAGCTTCAAAATATTCTTTTTCAGTATATTTTTGTGACTTCATAAATTCTTTTTTTCTTGTAAATACTTGTTTATCTACAAAGTCAGAAAGTTTCTTCACATCCATTACACTCATACCAAATTCTTCACCTTGATATAAGAAAGGAATTCCTTTTGTACACATTAGTAAAGTAGTCATTGCTGTTTGAGCATAATATCTATTATTGAAGTTTGTTTTAAAGTATCTATCAATTGCTCTTGGTACATCGTGATTTGTTCAAGATGTTGCAGTAACTAAATCTTCTTTTTGTCAATCTAGATATCATTTAAGATCTTTGAAATCTGGTTTATTTTTTACTTTAGCTAATGCAGCATTTTTATTCTTTCAGTCTAAAGCTAATAGTGAAAAATTAAAGAATGAGTCTACTATACCATCTTTAGTACAATATTCTTCCATAATCTTAGGAGTAATGCTTCATGATTCACCAATTACATAAGCATCATATTTTTGATTTAAATGTTGTGATAATTCAGATAAAAATTCTTTATTATATTCACCGTATCTAATTTTGTATGGTTGAGTTGTTTTGCCGATGTGTTCTATTGCATCAAATCTAAAATATTTAACTCCTTTTTTGATTCAGAATTTAAATATTTTATATAGTCATTGTTTAAATGCTTCAGAATGGAAATTAAAGTCTGCTTGTTCTTTTGTAAATATATGTAAATAGTATTGGTCAACTGATTTAACATATTCTCATGCTGAACCACCAAAAATAGATTCATCTTTTAAATTTGGTTTATCAGATCACATGAAGAAGTCGTGATATTTATTTTCTCTAGATTTACAAGCTTCTTTAAATTCATAAGAATCAGATGAAGCATGATTGATAACAAAGTCCATCATAATATCCATGTTCAATTTTTTTGCTGTCTTCATTAATTTTTTAAAGTCTCTCATTGATCCAAAACGTGAATCAACTTTACAATAGTCAATTACATCATATCCAGCATCTACAAAGTTAGACTTATAAATTGGACATAATCATATAATGTCTACTCCTAATTCTTTTAAGTATGGTAATTTAGCAGTAATACCTTTTAAATCTCCAATTCCATCATTATTAGCATCATTAAATGATAATGGAAAGATTTGATATCCTATCTTATCTTTAATGTTCATCATTTTACTATTTGACATATCTTTTTCCCCCTAAATTTTTGACATGCATTTTTTTACCTGACTTATTTCACTTACCAGATTTTCATCAAGCAAAATTGAATATTCCCCTGATTACTTCATCTAGCATCATCATTATATATATACCATTAATTCCATATAATGGATTAGATGAATTATCTGATGAGCAAACATAAACGATTGAACCAAATCCTAAAACAAGTACCCAAGTATTAATTATAGAGAATACTGCATTAGCATATAAATTACCATATGCCTTAGGTCCTGTAAGGTAAACAATGTTACTTGTTCTACCAACTTGCAAGAAAATCATTAATACAAATGGAATGAAAGTAATTGTTTGAATTTGACTAAAATATACTTCAACTATTGGATTAGTGATTTGGAAGAATTTAAGCACGTAGTCTCTTAAGAAAAATAAAATGAATGCTAGAATCAAATCAATAATAATAGAGATAATAAATGCATCTCTTATTACATGTTTAGCACCTTCATAATCTTTAGCGCCCATTTTTCTAGAACTAATGATTGCACATCCTTGGCTAAATGCAATGGAACCTATTGTGATTAAGCCACTAAAAGTTTGGATAATAGTAAAAGATAAGTTTAATAAATTGATATGACTAGTACCATCAATAATAATAAAACTTTGTGGAAATTTTAAACCTATTTGTGCAACTGATACACCTATTAAAAATTGAGCAAAATTATAGTTTAGTTTTTCTGCACCAATCGGTAAACTTATCTTTAATAATTTCTTTGCAATTAATTTATGAATTTTTAATTCTTTAATTTTAATTTTCATAATTATTTTATTAAAGAAAATAATACTTAATATTGTAGTAATAATAGAAGCAATAATAGATCCTAAAGATGAACCAATTACACCTATATCAGCACCTAACACAAAAGCAAATGTTAAACCAGCATCAATAAAGATCGATGACAAGTTAACAATAATTGTATATTTTACATGGCCAAAACTATTTAGGATCATACATAATGAAGTTCTAATTGTTGTAATCACTATCAATGTCATAATTGTTTCTACATATAAAACAGCATTATTGTATTGTTGTGTACCTTTATCTAGAAATCCAAACAAAACAAAAGGACTTAATATCTCACCCACTAAAAATATAACTAGTGAAAAGAATAGAGAAATAACGATACACGTATTGATAGAATCTTTTGTTTCAATTTCATTAGCATTTCTACCAATACCATGTCCTATTACTACTCCAATTCCACTAATGGCTAAAGTAATTAAAATTGAAAATACAGAATATATTGTATTTGCTACACCAACAGATTCAGAATAAATAACACCATTATTAGGCACAAGTGCTAGTGCAAATGTATTAATAATTGGAACAACATTGTTTGCAAGAGCAACAAATAATATGGGCATTGATAATGCCCATAATGATGAGTTTTTACTACAATTTATTTTGTTGTTCATACATAGATTTTATTATAAAAAAGATATTAATAAAAAAATTAGAATAAAATAACTAAATATATTATTAAGTAACAGCTTATTTCCTTATAATAAACATAATGGAGAATTAATAATGAATTGATGAAAAAATAGTGTTGTTTATCAAATATATCCAAAATCATTTTTGGATACAAATAATGATGGAGTTGGTGATTTGAATGGTATTACAAAAAAGATTCCTTATTTAAGTGAATTAGGTATAAATGCCATTTGAATCACACCTTTCTTTTTAAGTCCAATGGTAGATAATGGATATGATGTGCAAGATTATACAACAATCCATCCAATGTTTGGAACTATGAAGGACTTTGATAATTTAATTGATGTTGCAAATCAACATAACATTAAAATTATTATTGATATAGTAGCAAATCATACATCAGATAAACATAAGTGATATCAAAAAGCTATTGCTGGTAAAAAGAAATATCAAGACTACTATTATTTCTTAGATAAACCTATAAAAGAAAAACAATCTGTCTTTGGTGGTTCAGCTTGAACTAAAGTCGGTGATAAATATGTTCTACACACTTTTGCTCCAAATCAAATGGATTTAAATTGAACTAATCCAAAGGTGAGAAAAGAATTCAATAAAATAGTAAACTTTTGATTAAAGAAGGGAATCTCAGGAATTAGATTTGATGTAATAGATGATATTGCTAAAAATTTAGATCCTGAACTAATTAAAGCAAACCAAAATATTGATATTGAAAGATTACATCAATACATCTATGCATGAAAACATGATTCTAAATGACATAACTATGATTTATTAACTGTAGGAGAATCATGAGATGCATCAATTGAAAAAGCTAAATTATACACTAACCCTCATAGAGATGAAATGGCTATGATATTCGGCTTTGAACATATAACTGCAAACTGAACTAAAGAAGGTAAATGAAACCCAACAAAATTAGATCTAGTTAAGTTTAAAAAGATTATCCAAAAATGACAAGTAGGAATACATAATGAAGGTTGACTTGCTCTGTTCCTAAATAATCATGATTTACCAAGAATTATCTCTAGTTATGGTGACGAAAAATATCGCGAAGCATCTGCTAAATGTATTAGTTTAACATTACACATGCTTCAAGGAACTCCATTCATTTATCAAGGTGAAGAAATTGGGATGACTAATTGCAAGTTCAAAGATTTAGATGAACATGATGATATTGAGATTTTTCAAATGTTCAAAGATATCTCATCCAAAAATAAAAAATATACAAAACAACAACACTTAAAATATGTTGCAAAAATGAATCGTGATAATGCAAGAACTCCTATGCAATGAGATAATTCTAAGAACGCAGGATTTAGTGAACATAAACCATGATTAAAAGTAAATGAAAACTACAAACAGATCAATGTAGAAAATACACTTAAAGACAAGAACTCAATTTTCTATTGATACCAAAAATTAATCAATCTAAGAAAAGGTGATAAAAATAACTTAGATAATATTATTATGAATGGTGATTTTAAATTGATTAATCAAGATAATAAAAATGTATTTCATTATGAAAGAACTTTAAATGGTAAAAAGATTATTGTCATCGCTAATTGAAGTTCACAAGTTATTAAATATAACTATAATCAAAAATCTATCATAATGAATAACTATGATAGATTAGATAAAAATAAATTATTACCATGACAAGCAATATTAATTAAAGCTTAGGATTCATGATGTGGTAGCAAGCACAGTCAACTCTTTTACCTTCATTATTTTTAGTGCCTTCTTTAATTATGCCGTCATAGATCATATTACATTTCAACATTACTTTACCAGAATTAACGTTATCAACTAGATGAACGCCATATAAACGTTTAAGTCCAACCTTATTAAACATAAAATCAATTACTGCCAACAATGCTTCTGAGGTATAACCTTGATGTCAATATTTTTTTGCAATACAATAACCAACTTCTCCATCTGGTGGTCAGCAATCAATTGTACCTATAATTTGTTTGGATTCTTTTAGTTCAATAACTCAATTGTAATTAGTTGGATTAATGTATTGATTGATTAAATTAGAAATATATGTCTGTGTAGCATGTAGATCTTTATGAGGCTGTCAAGATGTATATCTAGATACATCCGCATCATGCGCTCATGTTTCATACATTGCTTTAGCATCGTTCAATTCAAATCTTCTCAATATTAATCTTTTAGTTTCAATTGTTTGAGTTCCAATATGTTTCATAATTAAAAAATTATTTTGAAATAATTTTCTTACCTTTAACTAGAGATAGTTTTTTGTTATTTACTTTAATATCTAGTTTAGTTCCTTTAATTAAAGTAAATTCAGATTGTTTTTTATCAACTTTGATATTTACAATATTCTTTCTAAAGTAAATGTTAAATTCATATGATTTTCATTCTTTTGGTATTCTTGGTGTAAAGTTAACTGTACCATTGATAACTCTCATTCCTGCAAAACCTTGAACAATTGTTAATCATCCACCTGCCATAGATGTAATGTGACATCCATCTTTAGTGTCATTATTATAGTTATCTAAATCTAATCTAGAAGATCTTTTATAGAAGTTAAATGCATCTTCCATCTTGTTTAATTTTGCAGCCAAGATTGAGTGAATACAAGGAGATAATGAAGATTCATGAACAGTATACTTTTCGTAGAATTCATAATTTCTTTTAATTTCATCTAATGTAAACTTTTCTTCAAATAAATAAATTCCTTGTAGTACATCAGCTTGTTTAATAAAACAAGATCTTAAAATTTTATCTCATGATCAATTGTGAACTATAGGTCTGTCTGATGGTTTTAAATCTTTCACTAAAATAAATTCTTTATCTAAGAAAGTATCATGTTGAACAAATATTTTTTGTTTTTCATCATATGGTAAATACATCTTAGAAGCAACATCTTTTCACTTCTTTATACTTTCTTCAGTGATGCCATATTTTTTAAATTTAGAAACACTTATTTTGTATTTCTTCAACACTTCTAAAGTATAAGTAATTGTTCATTTAGCAATTGTGTTTGTGTATCAATTGTTATTAACGTTATTATCAAATTCATTAGGTCCTGTTACACCATGCATCATATAAACTTTTTTATCTTTATTTCAATGCACACGACTTGCTCAGAATTCAGCAATATTAACTAATACTTCAATTCCTTTTGTTTTTAAATATGAATCATCGCCAGTATAGTTAGTGTAATTATAAATTGCATAAGCCATTGCACCATTTCTATGAATTTCTTCAAAAGTAATTTCTCATTCATTATGACATTCAACACCGTTAAATGTAACCATTGGATATAATGCACCTCTTAATCCTAAACTCTTAGCATTAGCAATTGCTTGAGGTAATTGGTTATATCTATATTGAAGTAAACTCTTAGTTACGTATTCTGGACTACAACCTAAATATGTTGGCACACAATATGCTTCTGTATCTCAATAAGTTGCGCCACCGTATTTTTCTCCAGTAAATCCTTTTGGACCAATATTGAAGTTTGGATCTTCTCCATAGAATGTAGAGAATAGTTGAAATAAACTAAATCTAATTCCTTGTTGAGAAGCTGGATCTCCTTCAATTTTAATATCACACATTTCTCATCTAGTATTTCAACCTTCAGAGTGTTGTTTTTTTGCAATGTCATAACTTATTTTCTTAAGTGTATTAACTTTGTCTAATGCAGCCTTTTGAATAGTTTTTTCTGTATAATGTCTTGATGTTAAATTTGCTATTTTCTTTACAATAGAGAATGTTTCATTTGCACTTACTTCTTTAATATAGATTTGTTGAGCTAAAAAATCTTTTGCTTCACCAAATGTACTATCAGCATTACATTCATTTACACAAGCACAACTAATCGTAAATTGTTCCACACCAAAGTTGTTAGCTTTTGTTTTAGTAGTTACTTGTTGAACTCCATTTACTACATCTGAATCAATTAAATCTCAGAAGCATTCACCATGGTTAGAGTCTAAGTTTTTTACATCACCATCTAAAACAGAAATAAATTTTATTGTACAAGATTGTTTAGGAGTAACTCTATATGAAATAAAAGCAGTTTCTGGATCTTTTACAGAATAGAATCTTTCTGTTTCACAATCAAGTTCAACACCATCTACTGTTACGTTGAATTGTCTTGATAAGATACCATTGTACATATCTAAAGTACGATTAAATGAAGTTGGTTTATATTTATTCAAATCAAGTTCTTTACCATTAACAAAAACTTTGATAGGAATGAAGTTTAATGAGTTGATTGCTTTACCAAAATATAATGGGTAACCATTCTTTCATCAACCCACTCTAGTTTTGTCTGGAAATCATACACCAGCATTGTATACACCTTGATGCATAAGACCGCTATAAGTTTCTTCAAAATTTCCTCTTGATCCAAAATATCCGTTACCCAAAGATGTTAAAGATTCACCAATTAAGAAATCATCACCTTTGTTATCTAATTTATTTTGAATTAATTTTCATTCATCATATTTAAACAAGTTTTTTATGTGCTTTTCGTTATTCATATTTTATTCCCTACCCTTTTAGTATATTGTACTATGAAAAGTTGATATTATTTAACAATATAGGAATTTAAAATTAGCATTAAAAGTTTTAATCAGTTGAGATTAGTATTTTAACAATGCATAAAGTAGTTTAGTAATAAAAACTAGTGATTGCTCACTAGTTTTTATCATCATTATTTTTCTAAGCTTTAGGAGGAATAATTTTGTAAATTCCTAATCTATTTATTCCACCACCATTAATCATATATTGTGATGCATCTCCTGGGTTTTTAGCTAATTGTAAATCTGGAGTTGCATAAATTTGTTGAACTTCATAATTTGATTTAAATGAAGTGTTACATTTACCTCTATCACCTCAAGAGTAAATAATTAATACATAAGTTCCATCATCATTTTTTCTTAAAGTCATTTCATTGTATTTGATTGCATCATTGTTTCAAACGTATAAGACTTCATTAACATCACAAACGAATCTCTTATCACCATCTCTCATTGATTCATTATCTTTTCTTGCATTAATAATAGTTTTAACTTTATTGAATGAAGAGTCTGGTTTTTGCATTATATCTTCTACGAATCCATTACCAGCTGATCCTTTAGTTGAGATGATGTCTCCAGGACTACGTTCATCTTTGAAGAATACTCTTCTTCTCATATCTTTTCAATAGAAGGCTTCTCTTACATAAGTATCAGGGTTATTAGCTTTTAATCCACCATGCATTAATAATTCATTACCATCATATAAAGTTGGTAGACCACCTCTTGATAATAAAGAGAATAGTGCATATTCATAAGCTGAAGTAGCTGCTGGATCTAGTACATTAGGAGTAGCATAAACATTTTGATGTAATGCAGTTTGTTGTAGGTGAGTAATTCAACGTTCAACGTCATGGTTATCTAAGAATGGCATTCATTCATGGTTTTGACCATCCTTATTTAGATATTCTTTTAAGTGATATTCACCATCACGAGTTCCATAACCAGAGTCATATGGTTTCATAAATACATCGTTTTTATATTTTCATCTTTCCCCATCAATAACAGAACTTAATCCTGGATTTTCTGGAGTTCCTCAATACTTTTCAGCATCTCTTGGATCTTTTCATCATTCACCAAACATAAAGCTTCTTAGACTTGATCTATCAATACCTTCTTGTTCAGCTAGAATATATTGAGATTCTACAATCTTTCTTCATTCTTGGAATAATTCAAGAGTTTCATGAGCTCTATAATCACCATGAGGTTTATTGTTATTACCAGTTAATGATTCTTCAAAGTAGTGATAGAAAGCATCATATCTAAATCCATCAACACCTTTTGCAGCTCAGAATTTATGTACATCTGCAATTTGTTCTTGAACTTTAGGGTTTGATAAGTTTAAGTCAGGCATACCAGGTCCAAACTCAGATACTCAGAAATATTTAGAAGGTTCTGGGTTCTTGCTTGGATCTTCACTGTTATAAACATTTCTATACTTACTTCTTAATTCTTTTGAATCATATCCTTCTTTACAACCTGAAGGAGAATCATATAGATAGTAGAAGTCTTTATATTCAGGGTTTCCTTTAAGAGCTTCTTGGAATCAAGGGTGTTCATAAGAAGTATGGTTGAATACCATATCCATTACTACTCTAATTCCCTTTTCGTGAGCAGCTTTCATAAATGCATCAAATGCTTCCATACCACCTAATTCTGGAGCAACGTCAGTGTAGTCAATTACATCATATCCATGATAACTAGAAGATGGGTGAATTGGAGATAGATATAAAGTATCAATTCCTAAATCAGTGAAGTAATCTAATTCATCTTTTAATCCTCAGAAGTCTCCAATACCATCATTATTACCATCTGCAAAACTATATACAGTTAATTGGTACATTACATTTGATCTTTTTGCTTTTTTGTTGAATGGAGCTTCTTGTTTAACGTTAGCAGCTTCATCAGTATAGTCTAGGTTAGTTAAGTTATTTTTACGAATTTGTTCTACAAATGAATCATGGCCTCAACTACGGAAACTCTTAAATTCTTTTAATTGCTTGTAGTCTTCTTTAGCATATTCTTCAGCTGGAATTAATCCTTCTTTTTCATCACCTTTTTCAGGAACTGGTTCAACAGTAGTATCGTAGATTGGTTCAGAAGGATCTACTCAATTAGTAGTTTCTTCAGCTGGTTTTTCATCTAGTGGAGGTAAGATATCATCAGATCATTTGATTTTGCCTGCAACTTCTGCAATTTCACCTAAACCAAAAATAGAAGGAATGTTTGGTTCTAATTTTTTAGGGAAGAATCCTTTATTAAACTTAGGTGTACTTGCAAGAGCTTTTTCTCCAACGTGTTCTACAGTTAATGGTAAATATAAATTTGTTAAATTATAGTTGTTATAGAATGCTCTATTTCCAATAAATAACAAGTTCTTTCGATCAAATCAATCAGCGTTTTTAGTACTACCTAATCCTGAGTTATAGAATGCACCTTGACCAATTCATTTAACTGAACCACATCCATATAAATCAATCGGATTACCATTAGTGTTGTGCATATTTGATAATGCACCATCAAAAATATATTCGATGTTACTATGTAATCAAATCTTTGGAACTGTTTTGCCACTTACTAGACTATGAGCATAGAAATCGTTAGCTTGTGAACTTACAGGTAGTGATACTGAAGATCCAATACCTTTAACAACAATTTTAGGATCAGGGTCATTAGGATTTGTACTAACAAATTCAGGGAATTCCACTTGAGATCCAAATCATCCACCTGTTACTGCTCCATTGATTCCAGTAATAGTAGCATATTTAGTGTCATTACCCTTTTCTGTAAATAATTTAAATTTAATTTCATTATCAAAACTTCCATCATGTTCAATGAAAGTATATTCTGGTTCTTCAATATTAATACCATCAACAGTTTCTTTTAAAGCTTGAAGAGCTACTGTTGGGTTAAAATTTTCTTCACCAGAAACAACATCATCAACTGTAGGAATGTGATGTGTATTATCAGCTACTTGTTCAGTATCTGGAGAACCACAAGAAGCTACAGCTGTAATAGGTACAAGACCTAAAGCAAGGACAGCACCTAATGTAAAAATTTTCTTAATACTTTTTTTCATAATAATAACTCTCTCTACCAACTTTTATTCTATAACTAAAAAATAAAAAAAGTAAGAAAATATAACCATTTTTTTGACCTAAAAAAGTGTATAAAATTTTATTATACAACAATAAAATAAAAATAGTTGATTCTACACCAATAAAGTGCCTAAAAACACCATTTTTTAATAATTTTTAATGGCAAGGTGTCATTTACAATTAAAGTATACATATAAAAAAATATAAGATTTACTCCAAAAATTTTTTAACAAAAAGAACTATATGCATAAAACCTGAATATTTTAGTAGTATATTTCGATTTAAAATGAAAACATTGAAATAGATCAATTAATTATGTATTAATACTTTATAAACAATCAAAAACCACCTATTGCTGGGTGGTTTTTGATTATATCTTAATAACTACTTAAATAGTGGACTGAATAATCCTGAGAATGCTGAACCAACATCTCCTTTTACAAATTCTTCAAATTGTCAATTAATTGCAAATCCTCATAGGATGAAGAATGAAAGTAATAGTGCAAGTAAAATTGAAATAACTACAGTGAAGCTTAAAATGATACGATGAGTTTTAGTTCTTTTTGATGCTAACTCAATTTGTTCATATAATGGTCATAATTTGTGTTTCTTATGAGCATTAAGATCTTTTTGAGGTTGAGCTGGTTGAGTAGCAACTGGTTGAGCTGGTTGAGCTGGTGCGACTGCTGGAGCAACTTGTTGTTGAGGCATAGGTTGCATCATAGGAGCAGCTTGAGGTGCCATCATAGGTGCTGGAGCAACTTGAGCTGGAGCTGGTTGAACAGCTGGTCTTTGCATCATTTGACCTGCATTAGCATTACCTTGAATAGGTGCTTGAGCTGGAGCTGGTCTTTGCATCATTTGTTGAGGTTGTTGTTCAGCCCTAATAACTCTATCTTGTCTTTGTTCTAAAGTACTAGTGATATTCACTTGTCTAGCCGGAGCATTATGTTCCTTGAAAATAATCCCCGGACTAGAAAAAGATTGTTGTTCTTGAGAAATAGCACGTTCTTGTGATCTTCCCATTACTCTGTCACGTTGTTGGGCGGGAGTACCTTCACTATCAGATGTAATTATATTAAAATTACCTTTTGGGATGTAGTGGTTTTTGAATGTTTTATCTTTTTGATATCTAAATTCAATATCTACAGTGTTTTCACTTGTTTTTGCAATTGCAATTTTTCTCTTACCAGAGTCAACAATGGACTTAGCTTTTAAAAGTTCATCTCTTCTGGCTTGAAGAATATCTTTATATGATTGTGTACCATTAAGGTCTTCATATAATTCACCAAGTGGTGTATCTTTATATTTGTCAATAGCTGCTTTTGTTCTTTTATCTTCTTCAGTGTTATTAGGTTTTTTAGTAGCAACCTTTTTAACAACTGCAGGTTTAGTTGTTTGTTTACTATCCATATTTTTTTTATCCTTATCAGTTTTGCTGATAGGTTTTTTGCTATCTGACATTTTACACCTCCCGTATTGGTGAATTAATATGCAACGATATTAATTATTTTAAGAATTATGGTTAATTAGAAACTGAATGTTCAAGAAGTAATGATTCCTAAAGCTAGAATAACAATTACAGCAATTAATAAAATTCCTAATGTAATTGAGATTGCCGCAAAAGCTTTTGGGTTTCCTTCAGCTACATCTTTAGTTTCAGTTTTCTTAGGTTCAGCTTTTTTAGGATCTTCCTTTTTAACTAAAACTGGTTTAGCTTCTTCTTTTTTAACTGGAGCAACTACTGGTTTTACAGGTTGTTTTTTAGCTTCTAGTTTAATTGGTTTTTTAACTCAACAGAAATAACATAAATGACATCCATTTTCTAGTAATACTGTTTCAAAGTTGTCGTCATCTTTACAAGCATCACAAACGATTTGTTTTTCATTCATTCCTGAATATTTGTGTCAATCACTCTTTCTTTGTTCATAGTCATATTTTTCATAAACTGACATTGGAACAATTGTGTGCTTCTTCATGTTTTTCTTGTTAGCACCTTCAAGTTTTGGTGCTGGAGTAGCAGCTGGTTTAGTTTCTACTTTTTTAGGAGCAGACTTCTTAGCTGCTGGTTTTTTAGCAGCTGGTTTTTTCTTAGCTGGAGCTGGTTTTTTAGCTGGTGCAGCTTTTTTAGCTTCTTCTTTTTTCATTTCTGCTTCTTTGAATTCATAAAGAGAAAGAGTTTTTTCGTATTCGTTTAACTTAGCTTTTTCTTTTTTGATTTCTTGCATAAGCATTTCTTTTTTCTTAAGTAGTTCTTTCTTATCCATAATTGGACTCCTTATCGTTTCTAAACAATATAATATATCACATTAATTATACAATATAAGCTATATAATTTATTACTTTTTATGTTGCTAATTTGCTAAAATGCTATTTTTTTGATGAAATTTGTTCCAAAATCATCTTTTCAAAGTCTTTTAAACTAACCTTTGTAGAGTCTTCGCTACCATACTTTCTAAATGAAACATCCTTAGCTTTAACTTCATCATCCCCAACAATCACTTGGTAAGGTATCTTAGACATTTGTGCTTCTCTAATCTTCTTTGACATTCTTTCTTCACGGTTATCTACTTGTACTCTAATTTTTAATGTTCTTAGTTTTTTAGCTAAATCTTGAGCATAACTATCATGTAAATCATTATTAACTGGAATGATAACAACTTGGAATGGTGCTAATCATAAAGGAAGTACCCCTTTAGTTTGTTCAAGGATAATTGATAATAATCTTTCATAAGTACCAATGATACCTAAGTGGATCATTACAGCTCTTTGTTCTTCATTATTAGCATCTTTATAAGTAATATCAAATTTTTCTGGTAGCAAGAAGTCTAATTGAATAGTAGACATTGTAATAATTCTTCCTAATGTAGTTTTTACTTGGAAGTCAATCTTTGGACCATAGAAAGCAGCTTCACCTATTTTTTCAACATATTTAATGCCAGAATTTTTTAAAGCTTTTCTTAAACCATCTTCGGCAGCTTTTCACATTTCTGGGTCATCATGGAATTTTTCTTTGTCTTCTGGATCATGTAGCGATAAATCCACTTGGAAGATACTACTACCTAAACCTTCATGAGCTTCCTTAATGATGTCATAACAATTTTTAATTTCTTGTTCAATTTGTTCTGGTGTACAGAAGATGTGAGTGTCTTCAAGAGTCATTTCTCTAACTCTTTCAAAACCTGTTAAACCACCTGATGATTCATATCTATGTAGCATAGATTCTTCACAAAGTCTTACTGGAAGTTGTCTATATGATCATGGTTTTCTTTTATAAATCAAAATGTGGTGAGGACATGTCATTGGTCTTAAAACTAAGTCATCATTATCAACATTTATTTCCTTGAACATGTTTTCACGGTAGTGGAATCAGTGTCCTGATGTTTTATATAATTCAGTAGAAGCTAGAACTGGTGAACATACAGATTCAAAACCATATTTGAATTCAAGATCACCTAAGAAGTTTCTAATTTCTTTTCTAATAACTGTTCCATTTGGTAATCAAATAGGTAAACCCGCTCCAACAGTATTGTTAAAAGTAAATAATTCTAAATTCTTACCAATAGTTCTGTGGTCTCTTTCAATTCTGTCATTATATTCTGTAATGTATTGTTCAAGTTCTTCCTTAGTAGAGAATGCTACACCACGAATTCTGGTAAGTTGTTCATTCTTTTCATCACCTAGTCAGTATGAACCACCCACTGCCATAATCTTGAATTGTTTAATAGTATTTGTATTATCAAAATCTAATTTAGAACATACTGACATATACTTAGCAAATTTGATTTGTTCTAAACCTGATTCGCTATCTACATAATATCTTATATACTTGTTATCACTAAAAGTTTGGGTTAATTCGGTTTTAGACATTTTAACAAATTCAACTTTGTTAGCACCAGTAGTTAACTTCGCTACCATCTTTTGAATTTTTTCAAAGTCTTTTGTAGAAATACTGTCATTGAAGAAGTTAATATCTACGTAGAATCCATCTTCATCAACTTGTGGAATTGATGCAGAACATTCGTAATTTTGTTTTAATGCTGCACATAAAACATGTCCAGCAAGTAAGTTTAATGATTTATTGATTTCCATTTTAACCCTCTCTTAATACGTATATAATTATATACTTGTTTATATATTATTAAATATAGGAAATTATGAATGTGTTGAAATAATCCTAATATTTAGTGAACTGAAGATAACCTTTGATTGGAAAATTTGTCTAAGTTCTGTGTTGATACTAGCTAATAATTACGTGAGTTATCGCTTTAATTTATTGCTAATGCTAAATTCCTATTTAACAAAATTATCAATTAAAGTCTATAATTAAAGTATGAAATTGATAGGTATTTTAATTGATTCAACAGCTACATTGGATCTTAATCTAATAAAAAAACATAATATTAGAGTATTGCATAATTCAGTTAACGATGATGACGGCAATATAATTGTAGATAAGTGTACTGATGAACAAAAAAGTCAATTGTGTGACCTTGTAGTTAAAGAAAAAAGAGCTATTAGAACAAGTTCAGTCAATAGTCAATTAATTGAAGATGAATTCCAAAGTATGCTAAAAGAATATGAAAAAATCATCTATCTATCATTAGCACCATCATTTAGTGGGCAATATAATAATGCTTTAGCAGCAAAAACAAATATTGGATCAAATAATATCATTGTTTTACACTCATGTTCTATTGCAGTTCAAACTGAAATAGTACTTAATTGATTGTTAGAACATATCAAGCAAACTAAAAACTTAGATCAAGACTCAATGCAAGCGCATATTAATGAAATGGATAAGCATATCACTACAATGTTTACATCTTGCACATTCGATGGAATGATGGTTACTGGTAGAATCCCAGCTGCAGTTGCAAAATTATTAAAATTAGCTAAGATGTTTCCTATCATTCAAGCAGAAGAAACAAATAAAAAAGAAAGATTATATAGAAAATGAACTGAAGCTATTCCTAATGTTTTAGATGCAGTTGATAAAAGATTTAATAAAGCACCTAGAGGAAAAGATATTAAGGAATTATATCTATGTCATTCCTTATGTTCACCCGAAAGAGTTGAAGAACTTAAAGAAGAAATGTCAAAACATTTTGAATATGACAAAAATAAGATTTTAGTTAGGGTAACTCCACTAGCAGTGCTTGCTACAACTCTTAAAGATTCATTTGGGTTTGCAATTTATACAGCAGATGATATTGTTAAAAAATAAAATTATAAAGGCAATTCCTTTTAGAAGCAAAATCTAAAAGGAATTTTTATTATTATGATATTTTTTTCTTATTAACAAAAGATTGTTTGATAGTTTCATCATCTATGAAATCTATACTAGCATTAAGAGGGATACCAAATCCTAAACGGTAGATGGGTATTCCAAACTCTAATAAACTATTTTTAATATATTCAGCTATTACCTCTCCATAAATTGAAAAAGCAGTTGCTATTACTATTTCTTTGATCCCTAATGTCTTAATTTGGTTCTTTAGTTTAGTTAAATCAAAATTTGTAAAATCTAAATTTTTATTTGGATTGATCATTAAAATATGATAGTATCCTCTAAACATACGAGATTCTTCAATTCTTTGTTGATCTTCTAAATTTGCTACTATACATAAAACATTTTCTCTTGTTTGTGAACTACATAACTCACATTTATTACCCATTGCAATTGCATTACAATATTCACAAGCAGATAATTTATTAGTAGCTTCTTGCAATCTTGAAATGAAGTCTTGTTTGTATTTTAAGTCTTGAGCAAGAAAAAAGTTCGCAATTTTATTTGCGCCCTTTGTTCCTATATTTGGTAATGATTTGAAAGCATCAACTAAAAAAATGAATTCTTTAGGATTCTTCATATTTAAATTCTTAGAATAATCCTTGAGCTGCAGGTCCAGCAATTCTATTTGTAATTTCAGTTTTTCCTTTAATTACTGCATTGATAGCGTTGTTTACACATTGAGTAATTACATCTGATAATGTATCAGTATCAATTGCATCAATAATTGATTTATCTTCAACATTGATTGATTTAATTTGTAAACTTCCATAAATATCAATTGAAACTAAACCCTTGTAATCAAAGTGAAATAATTTAGCATCATATTCACTCATAGATTTTTCTAATTGCTTTTGCATTTGTTGAGCTTGTTCCATTAATTTCTTCATATCCATAATTAATTTTCTCCTTCGTCATCGTTTAAGATATCTAATAATTTGGTTTTAATAGTATCTTCACTTCTTTCTAATATTTTAACATCTTTAATATCTTTTTCTTGAATTTTATTATACTCATGTTTTAGCTCTTTAGCTGTATCCATATCTACACCTAAGATAACCTTATATGATTTGAAATATTTTTTGATAAATTCTTGTAAATCTTTATCTTGAGCAATTTCATTAAAACGGAGTGCTTCATTTTTAGATTTAAATAATAACACACTACCATTAGGAGAAGATAATAAGAAGTTATCTGCAAGCAAAAATTTATTAATAGCACCATTTGGGTGGCTTCCTAAGATCTTAATTTTTTCTAATATGTTATTACAATTAGCATTAATATCTTTTTCTCTATTGTGTACTATTGCAAAGAAGTTAGATTTGAATTCTTCGTCATAATCATTAATAACTTTTTTAATATATGGTTCTTGTTTTTCAGTTACATTTACTTGGTTTTCCCTAACAGGTGCGTTAATCTTTTGAGTTGGTACCACTGTTTGATTAGATGTACCCATTAGTTCTTCTAAAGATTGTCCTTCTGGTTCATCCTTTAAAGGTTTAGTTTGTTCTTTGTCAAAACTTATTTCTTTGGTTTTAAATGGTGTTTTACCAGTTGGAAGCTTTGGAGCATTAGTTTCTTCAATAATATCTTCTAAACTAAATTGTTGAGTCTTATTTGAAACATTAGAAGGAGAAGATACAATTTGTTGTTTTAATTGATTCGATCAAATATTAGTTGTACCTGTTGAAGGTTGGACTTGCGGTTGAACTGTTTCTTCTTTTTTAGGTTTAGGTTTAGCTGCTGGAGTTGAAGCGTTAGACTTTGATGTTGGAGTTGATGCTTGTTGAGGTTGAGCAACAGTTTTAGTTGCAGCACACTTTAAAGCATTAACTAAACATATTTCCATTACCAATTTAGGATTTGAAGCAAACTTGATTTTTTGAAGTGCTTCATTAAAAAGATTAACCAATTCAAGTAACTTAGCTTGATTTGAAAAATGAACATTGTCTATATTATTTTGATTACAGATTGTTAGATTCTTAGCATTACTTGTTCTTAGATAAATTAACTTATCCATTAAGATATCTAGAATATCAGAACATAAGATACTAAAGTTAATACCACTATTATAAAATTGATCGATAGTATCTACTATTTGATTAGCTTCATTGTTAAAAATTGAGTTTATCAAATTGATCTTAGTGTCTATGTTTACAATACCAAATAATTGGTTGATTGATTCATCTGTAACTTTATTACCATCAAAACTAGATAATTGATCTAAGATACTAAGAGCATCTCTGGCAGCACCATCAGCTAACTTAGCAATATTATTAACTGCAGTATCTGAAATAGTAATATTTTCTTTTTTAGATATTTCTTTTATTAATTTTTCAAGAGCACTTACTGGAATTTTATGAAAATCATATCTTTGACATCTACTTATAATAGTTGGAGGAATCTTATGATATTCAGTTGTAGCAAAAATAAATACAACCCATTCAGGTGGTTCTTCCACTGTTTTTAATAGTGCATTTCATGATGCAGGTGTTAACATATGCGCTTCATCAATGATAATCACTTTTTTCTTCATTTCATTTGGCAAGTAATTAACTGACTCAATAATTACTCTTGCATCATCTACACCATTGTTACTAGCAGCATCTATTTCTAAAATATCTGTTGAAGTGTTATTGTTTATAGCTTGACATTTAGCACATTGATTACATGGATTATACCCGTTTGGTTGTTCACAATTGATTGCCTTAGCAAAAATTTTAGCTAAGGAAGTTTTTCCGGATCCTTTGTTTCCTGCAAAAATATAAGAATGAGAAATAGCATTGTTTTTAACAGCATTAGCAATTGTCTTAGTAACGACTTCTTGCCCATACATATCATCAAATGTTTGCGGTCTATATTTTCTATATAGTGCCTTTCTTTCCATTTTTCTCATCCTTTCCTACAAAACATTGATGACATATTTCACTATCATCAATTCAAGTTAGTAATTTGTTTTTGTGTTTATGACAGCAAGAACATTTACTATTAGATTTTACTTGCTTTGCAGATTTATTTCAAATATCTTTTCTTTCTTGATAAGAAAGGTTTTCAAAACTTGTTATAGCCTCATTATCAATATTGATTATTTGATTTTCGATTTGTTCATTATTTTTTACATATGAACTAGCTCACATATAAACTGAAGACATAATAGCTCCACCAATTCAGTTGCCTACCATTGTAGGGATAATATTAATGTAGAATATCTTACCAGCCTCTGCACCACTAAATGTTGCCATAGCTCCATGGCTATAAATACTTAATAGTCCCGCTTGGCTAAAAACATACATATTAGCTACAACATGTTGGTATCCAGAAACTACAAAGACAACTAGAATCAAATATATAATTGAAGCACCAACACCTTTTTTACTAGTGATAATGCTTATCATAGTACAAGCAACGATAAGGATGTTACATAAAATACCACTTAACATATTGTTTCATCAATCGTGATTGTGAGAAGCACTAATCTTTTGTTTTGCTATTTCAATTACTCTATATGCTCTATCATGATCAACTACACTCGATGTACCAAATAGTCCTGCACCTCAAACTACTAGTGCAATTAATAAACATCCTATTCAGTTACCAATAAATGTAATCGCAAGGTCTACAAAGTAATGTTTTCACTTCTTTTCTTTGTAGACAATAGATATTAATCCCATACAATTTGAAGTAAATAAGTTACCACCTAAATATATGCATAGCAATAAACCTACTGGAAATAATAATGAACCTACAATAGAAAGTATCTTGCTAATTTCACTAGATACTCCTGTGGTAGTAGCAATCATTAATGTACCAACATATCCTATACCAATAAATACTCCACCTAAGATAGCGAATATCAATTTCTTAAATCAGACATATTCTAATTTAGCTCTGGCATATTCTTCATACTGTACAAATAATTCTTTTTTCAGTTTAAAATGTTTTAGGTTCATAGCAATTCCTATTTAACTATTATATATATTACTATTAAATAAGAAAAAAATATGTAGAAAATTTCATAGCACTAGTTACTGTAAAAGTTTGTTGAATTTACATTAACAAAATTATTGCAATATTTAATATAATTAATAAGTATGGTTGATAAGGCAGTGATGAATGCTTTTGAAGTTTTAGGGATCCAACCAACAGCTTCAAAAGATGAAATTAAAAAAGCATATAAAGCGATGGCAAAAAGATGCCACCCTGATTTAGAACGTGATCCAAAGCAAAAAAAGGAAGCAGAAGAAAGATTTAAATTGATTCAGTCTTGTTATGAATACTTAATGGAAATCAATATTACTCCCGAAGAAATAAACTGACAAAGTACTGAATCATTTACTGAATTCTTTGATAATACTACAAATGATGTAGAAGATGATTATGATGAATTTATTAAACAAAAAACTGATTTTGATGCTTTATTGAAAAGAGCACTAAGATTTGTAGAATCAGAACTTAAAAAAGATGGTTTGAGTACTTTATATGCTTATCAAAGAATTAGTGAGAATAAACCAATTTTTAATTGAGATCAAGATAAATATGAAACTCATACTATCAACGATTATTTAATCAAAGAAAATTTATATAGAAGACATACTAAAGAATCTGAAAAATACCAAAGATATTTAAAGAATAAGAAATTTTATGACAATCTAAATATTGATGCAGTGATAGTATGTGGTAATCAATATAAGAAGAAACAATTCTTTGAAAAAGTAATTGTTGAATTTAATGCAATTTGTAAAAGATGTCAAGGTGAAGGTTGTGACAAGTGTAACAACGGATTTGTAAAAAAACAAAAGGAAGTAACAATTAAAGTTCCTATTACTGAAAACAAAAAATTTTATGAAATTAAAAACGGTGGACATGAATCAGAATTTGGAAATGGAAGTTTAATTATTACAGTAGTTAAAAAGAACAAAGATTTTGATTTTAGTTTCAAAGAAAAATCAAGAGCCGCTAGTGCAATGAACCCATTCCTAGACGCTTGTGATATTTGTTGAGAACAAGTTGTAAAATTTGGACAATTAATCAAGAATAACCCGCATTACTCAATTTTATATTCAGTTATCATTTGTTTAATAGTTGCTATTATTTGTTTAGCTGTATTATTATAATATTATGGAAAAACCAGCAGTAACATTTAGTGAAATAGTAAAAGAAGAAATATGCCACTTAGAATATAATGATCAAACAGCTTATATTTTACTTTTATCATTTCTAATTAATAACTCTGAATTTTGTATGTCTGCACAATCTAAAGGATATATTGTTCATACTCATTTTTTAACTAACATTAGATTAATAAAAAAATTATTAGCTCAATTAAAATTTGATGCACCTATTGAATTATGTGAATCTAACATTAAAACAGCTAGTGCTAAAACTAAATACGGATTAGAAATCAAAGACTATGAAAAAGTAGATAAATTTTTTAATAACTATGAATATGATATTAACAAGATGAATGAAGATGAACAAAGAGCATTTGTAGTAGGAGCTTTTTTAAGTGGTGGTAGTGTAAGTTATTCTACTAATAAATCAAATTATCATTTTGAAATTAGATCAAGAAATAAAACATATTTAACTAATATTCAAAAAATATTTGAAATATTTAATATTGAAGCTAATATTGTTAATTATAGAAATGCTTGAAAACTATATTTTAAAAAAAGTGAATATATCTCAGACTCATTAAAACTGCTAGGAGCTATCGATGCATTATATCAATTTGAGGATTTCAGAATTCAAAGAGATTTTATTAACTCGCAACAACGTCTCAACAATTTAGATGTAAGCAACATTAATAAAACAGTAATTGCTGCTAATAATCAAGTTAAATGAATCCAAACATTAAAAAATAAATATGCTTATGATAATCTAGATGAAAAGACTAAAATATTCTGTGATATCAGATTAGAAGAACGAGAAGCTAGCCTAGAAACCATTGCACAAATTTTTGAAGACAAATATGATATTAAACTAACTAAAAGCTCAATCAATCATATGGTAAGAAAAATAAAGAATATTTATTTAAGAGTTAACAATAAGTAATATTAATATAGTATATATCCATATTATATAAAGATTCTAGAGTAATTAAAAACACTAGTAAGACTTCGCCCAAGTTTCAGGGTTAGTTTTATAGATTAAGAAGACAAAAGCACCATTTTACTGGGCTTTTTTAATATTTTTTGTGCATTTTATTTTTGAAAATTAGTACCACGCTATAAGGTTATGTTTTTCTTGTTTTAATACATTCTTTCCAAATAATTTATTAGGAATATTAATACTGAAAGTATCTAATATAACCCATACATTTTTTTAGTAACAGTAATTGAGATATCACCAGTAGCTTGGTCAAAGTGATTAGTGGCAAAGGCTTTGTTTTTTAGCAATCTTACTACAATACTACATATTGTATATAGGTGCTAAAAAACAAAAATTACAAAAGTGATGAAAATGGTGGTGAATCGGGTAAAAAAAGTGAAAAAAAGTTGTCCAAATTTTAAAAAATGCCTGTTTTTAGGGTGTTTTTGAAAATTTTTGTCCATTTTCTCAAAAAAATTGGACTTCTATATATTAGGAGGGATAAAAAATCCCATCCGAAATAAAAACAAATAAAGAAAGGAGGTAAAAATGAGCAGCAAAATACAGGATTTACAAAACATTTTAAATCCAAAAGTGTTAAAAACAGTTGATCAGTTAGAAAAGTCAGTTAGTAAGAAAACAATTGATAGCAAGACATTGGCTCAAAATGATATCGATGCTAAATTTGAATACTTTACTAACAATAAAATTCTAAAAAAATATATGGCAGACCGAGAAGTTATAGCATATAATGTTAAAGAAGATGCTGATGATAAAGAAATTAAGTGTATCACTATCTATGCAGTATCAAAGGAAACTGAAGAATCTATGACTATCAAACAATTAGCTAATTTAATAACTACAAATTTCAATACTCTCGATTCAAAGATTGATCAAAAGATTGATGAAGTAAATAAGAAGATTGAACAAGTTCGTGAAGATATGACTTCAAAGATTGAAGCAGTTGACAAAAAAGTTCAAGGTATTAATGACAGAATCGATAACTTAGTTAAGAAAAACAACTTAATTGAATAATTGTATGAATCAATTCATAATTAATGAGAATTAGGTACACACCTAGTTCTCATTTTTGTTTATAGTAGAACTCATTTAATGCAGTTCTAGATAACCTTATTCTAAAAGCTATATAAACATACCACCTTATCCTTATTTGCTTTCACATTCTTCTTTCATTTAAGTTTTAGTGATTGATTCTAGCGGATCAATAAGCAAGAGTAATTAAAAATACTAGTAACTCTCATTTGAGTTTACTAGTATTTAAAATGTAATTTTTAGTTTAGTGAGATATGATTAATGATTAGAAGTTTTCTTCAGCTTCTAATTCATCAATAGATGTTTTAACCTTCTTAGAGTAGATCACAAGAATGATTAATAGTATTAATAATAAGATAATATTCAATGCTATGATAGCAAAGATTCATCATTGGTTACTTCCATTAATAAATCCATTTTCTTGGTAGAATCCAGTTAATTTGATTGTACCAAATTGCATTTGACTAACACTAGCTCCATCTTTACCTGCTTTATTATTCTTAATAGTAATAAAGATATCACCAGTATTTGGATCATAACTTGAGATTTCTAAATCTTCTACAGTTGCACTTGGATCTAATCCTGTAATAACACCTGATTGAAGTACTTGAGTAAGGATTTCTTTTTGGACGTCTGGTAAAACATGTCCATCAGGTCCTACAATTGTATCTGGAGTATATTCAGATAATCCAGGTACTTTAACTATTGCATTTGGTTTTAATGCAGTTTGTGCTGGTTTGAATCCACTAATTGTTAAACCATTAACTGGGTGAGAAGGTACGATGTTTCCATCTGGATCTACTCAGTTATCAACTGTAATATCTAATGATGAAGTTCCATCTCAAATATTAGAGTTTGCATTGTTGATGTGAATTTGATCTGGTTTAATTGCTCCTGCAGGATTGAATGAGTTTGCAATTTCTTGTTTAATAACATCAGTAATTTGTTCTGATGTCATATTACTTGAATCTAATGATTGGAATCCATTTTGATCTTTGTTAGGTACTACAGTAACATCACTTAAACCATGAGGCATAGCAATTGGTTTAGATGTATCAGGATCTTTAGCTGGACGAACAGTTGGGATAACTACTGGTACAACATGACCATTTTCATAGTCTTTTCCATTAAATCATCCATCTACAGTAATTTCTACTTGTATATCGCCATCTGCATTTAATTCTGGTTTACCAAAACTTACTGTTGAAGTATGACCATTAGCATTTAATCCATCAAATAATTGGTCTGCTAAGTCACCATGTTGAACTGCATTGTTTAAATCAGTTTGAATCTTATCTAATAAACTAGGGTCAGCTTCTAACTTATCTTTAACTAATGTATCACCACTAGCAATAATAGAGTTTTGTAATGCTTGTTGCATTTGGTTTAATGGTTTTGTTGTAGTAGGTTCATTTCTTCCTGGTTTAAATCCATCTAGGTGGATTGTTGGAGTTTCAACAATACCATTAGGTAATGTAATTGGTACAGATACATTTAATCCATCTGGATTTGTTGGATCTGGTACTAAAGCAATATCACCTTTATTAATATGTGCTCCATCTGGTAAGTTAGGGAAGTACTTATTAGGGTTAGTTGCAATTTCATTCTTAACATTTTGTAAGATTTCAGTATCAGCTGCAACATCTGAAGGATACTTAGTTGGTCTATTAGCATCACTTAAACCTGACACTGCTGCTTCTAATTTAGCTGCTGCATCTGGTGCTGGGTTAGTATTACCACTTAATGTAGGATTTGGTTTGAATCCTGATAAGTGAATTACTTCATCAGTTTTATTTCCATCCGCATCATAGATTGGAACATTTACATCCACACTTCCTGGTTTAGAAGGATCTTGAGTAATAGTAATATTATTTTTATCTATTGAAGAACCTGAAGGTAAATCTGGGAAGTATTCAGATGGTTTGTTACCAATTTCATTCTTTACATCATTTAAGATATTTGGATTCTTAACAATATCTGTTGGTGTAGTAGTTGGTTTCTTAGAAGGATTTAATCCAGCAACATTATTTTCAAGTTTACTTGCTGCATCCTTACTTGGTTTTGTGCTACCTGGTTTGAATCCATCAATACTAATAGTTGGAGTTTCTTTGCTACCATCTGGTTTAGTAATTGGTACATTAATTTCAATACCATTTGGATTAGATGGATTAACTGTAATTGAGATGTTATTCTTATCAACAGTTGAACCTGAAGGTAAACTATCAAAGTAGTTTTCTGGGTGAGCTGCTATTTCGTCCTTAATTTGTTGGTTAATAGTAGGATTATTAATAATATCGTTAACTGTATTATTTGGTTTTTGAGAACCAACTTGTGGTATTTTATTTCCTAAGATTTCGCCAGCATTAGGTTTATCTGTAATTGGATCAGTTGGGTTAGGAGTAAATCCATTAATTTGAATTACTTGCTTTTCTACTGTTCCATCTGGTTTTCTCACTGGAATAGTTACATTTACTGCAGTGTTATCTGTTGCATCTTCAGTAATAGTAATGTTATTACCTTCAATAACTGCCCCATCTGGTAAGTTAGGGAAGTATCTACTTGGATTGTTAACAATTTCATTTTTCACATCATTTAAGACACTAGGATCTTTAGATACATTAGATGGGTTAGTTCCTGGATTCTTAGCTGGGTTAATACCATTAACATGTTCTTTTAATTGGTTAGCTGCATCTGAAGCTAAGTTTGTATTACCAGTATTGAATCCATCTAATTGAATACTTGGTCTTTCAATTGAACCATCTGGTTGTTTAATTGGTACTATTACATCTACTGAACCTGGTTTAGTAGGATCTGGTTTGATGGTAATGTTATCTTTATCAATAGTAGCACCTGGAGCTAAGTCTGGGAAGTATTGACTAGCATGTCCTGCAATTTCATTCTTCACATCATTTAAGATAGTTGTGTCTGAAGCTACTTGACTTGGTTTTTTATTAGGTCTATTAGCATCACTTAGACCTGATACTGCAGTTTCTAATTTACTAGCTGCATCTGAGACTGGATCAGATGAACTTGGTTTAAATCCATCTACTGTAATAGTTGGAGTTTGTGTTAAACCATCTGGAGTTTTAATTGGTACGTTAATATCAATTCCATTTGGTTTAGTTGGGTTAGGTGTAATTGTAATATTATTTTTATCAACTGTTGAACCTGAAGGTAATCCATCAAAGTAATTTTCTGGATGAGCTGCAATTTCATTCTTGATTTGATCTACAGTAGCTGAATTGCTAATAATGCTATTAATTGTATTGTTTGGTCTTTGAGCTGAACTTATTGGAGGTACAGCATTACCTAATGCTTCTTCTACACCTGGTTTTGGTTTAATTGGATCTGCTGGAGCAGGTCTAAATCCATTTACAGGAATAGATGGTTTAGATGAAGTACCATCTGGGTTTGTAATAGGTACATTAACTTCAATACCATTTGGATCAGTTGGGTTTACTGTAATAGTAATGTTATCTTTATCAATAGTAGCCCCTGGAGCTAAGTCTGGGAAGTACTTATCTACATTATTAGCAATTTCATTCTTAACTTCTTCTAATACAGTAGGGTCTTTTGAAATATTATCTGCTGTATTATCACCTTTATTGCTTGGGTTGAATTGAGGAATGTTAGCTTCTAATCTATCTGTTGCATCAGTAGCTGGTTTATTATCACTTGGTTTAAATCCATCAATACTAATTTGTGGTGTATCAACTACAGTTCCTGCATCATTCACAATTGGAACATTAATATCTACTCCATTTGGTCTAGTTGGGTTTGGTGTAATTGTAATGTGATCTTTATCTACATGTGTACCTGGTGGTAAGTCTGGGAAGTATTTATCAGTATTATTAGCAATTTCATTCTTAACTTCTTCTAATACAGTTGGGTCTTTAATAATTTGACCAGGTGTTAATGTAGGTTTATTTGTAGGACTAAATTGAGGAATAGCAGATTCTATATTATCTAAAGCACCAGTAGATGGTTTAGTACTAGATGGTTTAAAGCCATCAATGTTAATTACTGAATCTTCTTTGCTTCCATCTGGTTTAGTAATTGGCACAGTAATTTGTAATTCATCTGGGTTAGATGGATTAGGTGCAATAGTGATGTCATTAGGATTAATAGTTGATCCTGGAGGAGCATCAGGGAAGTACTTATCTGGATTCTTTGCAATTTCCTCTTTAATATGATCTGTTACAGAAGGATCATTAATAATATCTGTAGTAGTGTGGGTTGGTTTTTCTGAATCACTTAATTCTGGAATAGCATTACCTAATTCACTATCAGCATTAGGTGCTGGTGTAATAGGACCAGTTGGATTTGGTTTAAATCCACCAATACTAATAGATGGAGTTGTTGTAGTACCGTCTTTATCAGTAATAGGTACATTTACTTTAATACCACCTTCAGTGTCTGGATCTGGTGTAATAGTAATACTATCTTTATCAATACTTGAACCCGGTGGTAAGTCAGGGAAATATTTGTCTGGATGACTAGCTATTTCATTCTTAACTTCATCTAATATAGTTGGGTCTTTAGCAATTGAATTTGGTGTATTATTTGGTTTGTTTGCTGGTTTAAAGGCTGGAATAGCATTTTCTAAGTTTCCAACTGCTTGATCTGAAGGGTTAGTTGTACTTGGTTTAAATCCATCAATACTAATTGTTGGTGTTTCTTTAGAACCATCTTCATGAATAATTGGTACATTAATATCAATTCCATTTGGTTTAGTTGGGTTTGGAGTGATAGTAATGTTGTTTTTATCAACATGTGAACCTGGAGGTAAACTATCAAAGTAATTATTTGGATTAGCTGCTATTTCATCTTTAATTTGTTGGTTAACTGTTGGATTGTTAATAATTTGGTTTACAGTATGTTCACCTTTATTATCACCAACTTCAGGAACAACAGTACCTAGAGCAGTTCCTGCATTAGGTTTAGGTGAAATCGGATCAACTGGGTTTGCTTCAAAACCACCAATGTTAATAGTTGGTTTAGCTACAGTTCCATCTGGTTTCTTAATTGGTACAGTAATAGTTACTCCATGAGGATCACTTGGATCTTCTGTAATAGTAATATTATCTTTGTCAATTGTTGCACCTGGTGGTAAATCAGGGAAGTATTTATCAGGATGTCCAGCTATTTCATTCTTCACATCTTCTAATACAGTTGGATCTTTTGATACGTTAGATGGGTTAGTTGTAGGTTTTACTGTTGGACTAAAACCTGGAATTGTATTATTTAAATCAGTTGCAGCATTACCTGATGGGTCAGTGTTAGTTGGTTTAAATCCATCTACATGAATTACTGGAGTATCTACTACACCATTTGGTTTAGTAATAGGTACATTAATATCAAGTCCATCTGGGTTAGTTGGATTTGGTGTAATAGTAATATCATTAGGATTAATTATTACACCTGGTGGTAAGTCAGGGAAGTATTTATCAGGATTCTTAGCTATTTCATCTTTAATTTGTTGTTCAACAGCTGGATCCTTCATAATTTCAGTAGTTGTGTGTGTTGGTTTGTTAGTTGGGTTTAGAGCTTCAATACTATTTCCTAAAGCATCTTGAGCATTAGGGTTAGATTCAATAGGTCCTGTAGGATTTGGTTTGAATCCATTAATTTCAATAGTTTGAGTTTCAACTTTACCGCTTGCATCTTGAATTGGCACATTAACTTCTATGACACCTGGTTTAGATGGGTTTTGTGTAATAGTAATACCATCTGGTTTTACTATAGAACCTTCTGGTAAATCTGGGAAGTATTCATTTGGTTTAGAACCAATTTCATTCTTTACTTCACCTAATACATCTGGATCTCTTAAGATGTTGTTAGGAGTTGTTGTATCTTTATCTGCTGGATTAAATTCTGGAATAGCAGTTTCTAATTTGTTAGCAGCATCACTAGCTGGTTTATTAGATGCTGGTTTAAATCCAGTAATAGTAATAGTTGGAGTTTCAGTAGCTGAAGTTCCATCTGGTTTTAAAACATTATTAATTGGTACATGTACTTGGATACCATTTGGATTTGTTGGATCTTTTGTAATAGTAATTCCTGCTTTATCAATATTTGCACCAGGAGGAATATCTGGGAAGTATTTAGTAGGATTCTTAGCAATTTCTTCCTTAACTTGATTTAGAATATCTTCACTATTAACTACACTATTTGCAGTATTGCTATCTTTTCCACTACCTAATGGAGTAACTACTTTACCTAAATCATCAGGTGCATTAGGTGAAGCAGTAATAGGCTTATTTTGTAATACTTTAAATCCACTAATAGTAACTGTATATTGTTCTGACCCTGGTTGTTCTATACCTTTGTCATCATAATGTTTATTGATAGTGAAAGTTACATCTACTGTACGTTTAGTATTGTCTGTGTTATTGTTTGCAACAATTGTATCTACTCTAGCATCTGCTGGAGCTGTATTATTAAAGATTTCAGCTATATGTGCATTAATAAAGTCTGTTGCTTTAGTATTATCAAACATAGAAGCAGTTAGATCTTCTGAGATTTGTAATTTTGCACCTTTATCTTGTACAGTAGGTTTACGAGTTTCAAATCCACCAATAGTAATAGTATAATTTCCAGAATTTGGTTGTTCTATACCTTTATTATCAAAGTATTTAGTTAAAGTAAATGTTACTTCTACTGTACTCTTTGTATTGTCATCATTTACTATTGATACTATTGTATTTACTGCTGCATCAGATGGAGCAGTATTATTAAAGATTTTTGCTTTATTAGCATTAATGTATGTTTTAGCTTTAGCTTCATCAAATGAAGTTGGTACAATTGCTTCACCAATAGTTAATGCAGCACTACTATCTACTGCTGTTTCACCACGAGTTTGGAATCCGCCAATAGTAATAGTGAATTCTCTTTCATCAGTTTTTTCAAATCCATCAGCACCATAGTATTTATTCAAGATAAATGTTACTTGTACTGTACTCTTAGAATTGTCATCATTAGCTATTGAAACAATTCTTTTTACACTTGCTCCTGGAGGAGTTGTGTTATTAAAGATAGTAGAGATATTAGTGTTAATGTAATTTGTTGCCTTAGAATCATTAAATTGAGTTGGAATAATACTTTCATTAATGTTTAAAGTTGCACTTGTATTTACTGCAGTAGGTTTTACTGTTTGGAATCCATATACAACAAGGTTATTTAAAGTGTGATCACTTCTTATATAATCTGGTGCATTTTGTCATCTACCTAATACTGTGGCATTAATAGTCATTGTTCCATGAAGTGGATCAACAGATACAAATTTGTCTATTCTAATTGAACTTGCAGGAATAGCTCTTCCAGTAATTGCATTTGAAATTGCTGTTTGTAAAGTACTAGCATTAGAGTTATATCAACTTTGAGAAGGTAAAGTTGACCCTTGGGATACTCTTACTGTACCAATACCTGATTGTTCAGGGTTTTTAAATCCAGATAGTTTAATATTTTTAGCAACATGGGAAGCTTGAGGCACACCATTAGAATCACATCAAACTCTATTACCTAATGTTAAATCTACTACAATAGCAGCTTCTTTAGGAATAAGTTGTGTTACTGTAAAATCAATATTAGATGTGGTTGGTGAATTTAGATAGTTTTTAATTACATTACTAGCAATAATTCTTTCTTTAACTTTTTCTTTATCTAAATCATAAACATCCATTGATTGAATATTAATATTAGCGCTTACTACATCAGTAGGTTGTTGTTGTTTTAAACCAGTATATGTTACTGTATATGTACCAAGTGTAGTAGTAGCACCAGTATAATCAATAGCATCTTTAATTGTTACTTCACAAGTAACTGTACCTCTAAGGTTGTCGTAACCTGTAATACGTACACTTGAATATGAATCATATTTATTCTTTATTCTATTGCCATTTATGAAATCTTGAATTGTTGATGCACTAATATCAGATGGAAGGGTAGAGCTATAATCTGACATATCATTATCATCATTGAATTCTGTATAGTAGTCTGTAAGGAAGCTGCTGATTGTTACATAAGAATATTGACCTTCTGCTTGAACTGAAGAAAAATATCCCTGAACTGCATTTCACTTACTTCAGTCAATATAAACTTGGTAGTCCATTGTTGCAGCTGTACCATATCTATTGACTCAATATCAAATCTTTTGGCTAGATCTACTATAAGCTCCAAAGGGGTCATCATGACAATTACTTGTATTACGTTTAGGATAAAATGTACTTTCTCAATCACTTATACCTTGAAATCCAGGGAAATGTTTAATGTATCTTCAATTATCAGTATATCCTCAATCAAGACAAGTATAATTTCTATATAACATTGAAGTCCCATGTTTAAATATATTTTCGGTAGGATTTACAGATCCAGGCACAACATAAGCTCCACCTCCTGGTGTATCAGGCATAAAAGCTCTAGATTGTGGTCCCATTCTAGATTGTGCTTCATCTGTAGAGCTTGGTACTTCATAAGCTTGTTCTGACTTATCAAAAATAAATGTATCTGCTGGAATAGTTCCATCAGGTAAGTCTACTCTTTTTTCTTGATATTTAAAGAATGGATTAGTAGATCCAAACAATCTATCCTTGTGACAAATAGTAGTAGCTAGTGAAGCTAGTATTGGCGATCCAACAAGAACACCTAACACAACCCCTACAAGAGTCAATTTTTTACTCTTTTTTTTCATCAATACACCTCTATAACACAAATCTAAAGTCAATCTGTCCTAGATTCACTTTAGATTTTTATTCATACTTAAAGACATGTTCTTTTAAGTACCATAATACTTTGATAATACCCCCCCCCCGAAGCATTTTGTCAAGTCCAAAATGCATTTTCTTGTAACTTTTTCTTTTTCTGAGTTAATCCGTTTTTGTGGATAGAAGGGGACTCTAGTAGAAGTTTTAGAGTAGATAAAAAAATAGAGATAGACGAGTAATGAGCATCTATCTCTATTCAAAACTTATTTAATCTAATCTATTCAATTCTACTTTGATTATGTGTTTATTATGTGTTGTATTTTGTGAATAAATATCTGATATTCTAGAATAAATAATTTTATGTGGGTTTAATAAAGAAATGAAAAACTAGAAAGGGGTGAAAGATCTAGTTTATTACATTCTACCAACAAAAGCGTAACATGTAGAATGCCCCACATTTCACATTATACATAATCTCATTCTATACTTGCTAGATTAAATATAACTGCTATTTAAGGACTCAGACTTTAATAGTTTTACTATTATAGACCCCCTTAAAAGGGTTAAAAATTTTTCTTAAGGTGTAAACTATTACTCTTTTTTTAATTTCATACTAAACCAATTTTAGTCTTATGTGGTGTTCTATTTCATGCTCAAAATTAAGATTTTTATACTTTTTTTAAAGATATTTTCATCACTTTTGTAATTTTTTATGAAATACTCATAATTGAATTCTATTTTTGTCACAAAAAATAACCTTGAATCTCATAAAAAATTTAAAAAATATTTATAAAATATAATTTTTTGCTGAAAAAACAACAAAAGATTAGTAATTTTTTGCTGAAAAAACACCAAAATATTATAATTAATGTATGTATTTAAGAAGAAATATTGATATAAAATTCAAGGAATGAATCAACAATCCATCTAAAAAACCATTAGTTGTTGCTGGAAGCAGACAATGTGGTAAAACTACCACTGTCTTAAAAGTTGCTAATGAACATTTTAAACATGTCTATTACATCGATTTCTTAGAAAGAGCAAATATCAAATATGTTGAATCATTAAAGAGTGATCCTTCCATTGATAATCTAAAAAGGATCATTATGTCAATTTATGCAAATGCAACATTTGACAAAGATTCTGTAGTTATAATAGATGAAGTACAAGAGGTATTAGATTTTTATCCAGAATTAAAAACAATTAACCAATCACATAAAGATATTAATTTAATAGTACTAGGAAGCTACTTAGGAACAAAAATCTTCACAAACAATATTTCTATCCCAGTTGGGCAAACTAATAAAATAGAAATGCATTCTTTAGGGTTTGATGAATTTTTGATGAATGTCAATAGCTCGCTATATGATCAATTAATTAACTCTTTTCACCACAAGCAAATCAAATCTCAATTGCATCTTGATTTAATTGATGCACTTAACGCTTATTTAATCACTGGTGGATTCCCAGAAACTGTTTGTGCTTTCATTAAAAACAAATGTAAATTCAATAATGAAATTTATGACATTAGAAAAAATATTTTGGAAGATTATGCACATGATATTCATAAATATTTAGATATAGATAGAAAAACTAAGGCTGAACAAATTTTTAATCATGCTCTTAAAACTATGGGAGAACCAAACAACAACTTTACTATCTCTACAATTAAAAAGTGTGCAAGATATAAAGACTATGAATTTGTTATCAATCTATTAACAAAAGCTCATATTGCTTATAAGGTTGATAATTGTCAATCTCTAACATTTCCATTAGAACCAAAAGACACTATGAATAAATTTAAACTTTATTTCAATGATATTTCCTTAATCACTGCTCATTACAATATTTGTTATGAAGATTTGCAAGATCCAAAATTTAAATTTATAAAAGGAAATATCATTGAAAACTATGTTATGGATGAATTGATAAGAAACAATATAAAACCTTACTTTCATACATTTAAATTTGAGACTGATGGAGTTCAAGGCACAAATCAATATGAACTTGATTGTGTATATGAATCTAAATTAGATGTTCATGTACTTGAAATCAAAAGTGGTACTTCTAGAAAATCGCCTAGCATACAAAAATTAAAGACTATAAATAATAAAGTATTACCTAGAAAACTTTCATTAAATAGTGAAATTGATGAGTTTAACTTGCCCTTATATTTAGCATTTACAATTGGTAAAGATATTTAAAAATAAAAAACATTAGTTTACTCATATGAGTTCTAATAACTATTTAGTGCATTTATTTTATTGACATCTCCATAAGATGTTGTTCAATCACTTTCTTTTTGAAGTATTTGTCCATATATTTGACAATCAATTAGTAATGATAAAATAGTCGTCAAAACAGCACCTGAAATCGCTTCATCATTACCTTAAAGTGTAATACACTTTCATGAAAAAAATCACAAATGTATTATTAATTCATTTTTTGCTTAAAAAATGCCTTAATAATACTCTCAATATTACAAAAATAAAAAAATTAAATATTTTTAACTTTTATGTTATCATATAGTCATATGATAGTAAAATGTGATGAAAAAAGGTATGATAAATTCAAGAGAGATTCGACTAGAAAACCAGAAATGGTACAAAAGTTTGATGATTTTGAAACTTACATCCAAATGGCAGAGGTATCTATTAATGCCTATGAATTATCTACTATCCCTTGAAAATGAAAGAAAATTCACAAGCTTATAGGTAATCGAGCAAACCAATATGCATTTGGTATCTCACCAAGAGATAGATCCATCTGCTATGGTAACGAAAGAAAAGCCCTATACTTATCTGAAGTAACTGAATTAGAGATTATTGAGTTTATGGAAGACTATCACTAGAGGAGGTACACAATGCTTAGAAAATTCCCAGCTAGCCACTTTATTAAAATGGCCATGGAAATAAAAGATATGAGTGCTGAAGAATTAGCTAGACAAAGTAATGTTCCTGCAGCTGAAATATCAATGATTTTAAACAACAAAACTCCTTTTACCATCAAAAATGATGTCAAGATAGGTCCAGTTTTAGATTATCCTATTGGTTTCTTATCTAGACTAGAAAGCGTTTATCAAGAGTGAAGACTTTATCAACTAGAAAACTGAAAAGAGATAAAAGTTGAAGATTATTGCTTTTGCTATCGTAAGCACAAAAATGTAAATGAGGAAAAATTTAAAAAGACCATCATCTCTGCTGCTAGGAAAATTAAAGAAGAAGAAAATGCTATTAAACTACAAAAAGATTTCAATAGTATATTTTATAATGACTATCTGGCTTTAATTGATGATATTTGTGATGCCCATGATTTTAAGGAAGCAGTTTTGAAATTAAATTCTTGAGGTATCAATATTTACTTATTTGATGGAGTCAATATTAGAGGATTTAGTAAGATGTTTCAAAACAAGATGTTTGTTTTTATAAATGAAAAATTAAATTTAACCATTGATAGTTTTATCATGACATTGACTCATGAACTCATTCACCATTTGAATTTATCCGATCAAAAAATCAAATTCAATTTAGTAGATGACAAAAAACAAGAAGAAGAAATAGATAATATTGCAATTAACTATATGCTCAAAGAACACAAAGAAACTATTAATGATGCTTTATCAAATAATGATCTAAAAGATGTGTCAATAAAAACTATTAAAACATGAGCAGAAGCTTTATCTATCAATTGAATTTTTCTATTTGGTTACATTTGTTATTATTTCAAAAACTATAGCTTAAGAAATACATCGAAAGAAATTTTAATTAATTACAAGGATCAATTATGACTAGACAAAAATATTTAATCAATTTAAATCACTACTTCAGTTTTAAATCAATGGATGAATATTCAATGTGAGTGGATGGTATTTATGTGAGTTCATGCCATTTGAAAAAAGATAAATTACTAAAACTAATTTCGTCAAAAGAAGTGGGTTGTTTACCGTTATATATTGATTTCTTCCATTATGCAGTTACTTCAGAAATTAACTACAACGATGCCATGAAGTTACAAATGCAAGATAAAGTAATTGATGAAATTTGAATTGAGGACAACTTAGTTAAATTAATTATACTTAATCAAACTAAGCAAGCAAGAGATAAGATTGAACAAGCTATTCTAGCATGAATTGATTTAGTTAATAATTCTAATCAAGAGTTCCATTATGCCATTCCTTTGCCAATGATTCAAAAAGGAGAAATATATCAAACAATCCTTGACATGTACAAAGATATTCTAATAGCTAATAAATCATTAATTAAAGATGTGCAAAAATTTGCTCACATTGTACTTAAAGTTGGTGATGATGTTGATGAAAAAAATTTATCTACCATTAATGAAATAATTTCACAATTAGATATTAAAGACGTGTTTTTGAGTATTTGAAGAAAGGATGATGTCTTATTATCAAATCAAGAAGAACTTGAAAAAATCAACTGAACTATTAATCAACTAATAGAAAGAGATGTCAATATTTACTTAAATTATTTACATAATGAACTATTTTATTTCCAAAGCAAGCAAGATAAACCATTGAATTATGTATTAGGTACTTTTGATCAAACTAAAGTCCTATCACCAAATATTAAATGAATGAGTGAGCCAACTAACATAGCAAAACTACCAATCTATATTTTTGAAGAAGATTATTGTGTTAGTTTTAGATATGATTTGAAACTAGACATGATTAACTTAGATATGCTAAAGGGAAGAAAATTAGAGAGCATGAATACTAAAATTTCATTCATGTACAATACTAAAACTATGATTGAATTGCTACAAAGTGATTGTAGTACAATCTTAAACAACGTAATCAAAAAATTAAATAATGTAGCTAATAATGAATCTAAAAGAAATATGTTTGCAAAAGCTGCTAAATATTCCTTAAAAGATTATCTAGATGTATATGAGAGTGCTTTAAATTTTTGTAAACATAAATAATAAGTTGCAGAATTTAATCATTACAAAAAACTAAGAAAGGGTCAGAAATGAAATTATTAGATTTAAACGTAGAAACCAAAAAATATTTGTATAAGTATATCCTAACATTAGCAATTAATAAAAAGGATGCTCCCAATAATTTAGCAGGAAATAATTTTAATTTCTATTTTGGGGACCAAACAAATGAAAATCGAAGAAAAATAATTGATGATTTAATTGAATTCAATTTGATTGATAGATCATCAAATACTATTGATAAAGATGTATTGCTTGAATTTGGAGATATAGATAATTTAGTTGAAGTAAATACAAAAACTGTTTTAAATTCATCATATGAATCAATTTTTGATTTCTACGATTCTACCCATAATAGATACTTGCCAGAGGGTGTGGCTATTGATGAAAGAGCCTTCACATCAAAAGCTATTACATTTCTCGATACTAACAGTAAAGAAAAGTACAAACTATCAGCAGTCAAAAGTGATAATGACCAGCTAATTAATCAATTAGAAATTTATAGCATTTCAGAATTAACTCTTACTATTGATAAGGACAATAATGAAACTCATTCTAAAATATATAATGCTATTTTCAAGGATTGTGATCAAAAGAAATTTGCTCCTGATGTTATTCTAACTACTAAAATATTTGGATTTCCACTATCTAATTATTGCGTTGAATACAAATTTAATAAATGAAGAAATGATAACCTTAGAAAGGTGTCTAAATTCAAAGATTTTATAAAATGTATTATTTACCTTCTAAAGTATCCTAATATTGATGGTGCCATGATAATATTTACTGAATTGTTAGATGATAGCTTGGAAAATAAAGAAAATAGAACAAGGCTATTTCAAACTATTAATAATATAGAGCAAAAACAAATATCAATAGATGAATCCATAGAAAAAATAAATAATCAATTGATAAAGAGACAAGATGCAACTGCACAGGATGCAAATGTGATATTTGGTCAAAATGGTTATGAAAACCAAATCATACTATTAAGAAATATTCGTCAAAAGTCTGGTGATAATGAAGTAACCAATGAATATGACATTGAAAGTGCTGAAGTTAAAGAAAGATTGATTAGTATTTTTTATGGTATTATTGATGATTATTACCAAAAGCTATTAAATATCAATGCAATTGTTAAAGACATTAATGATTTACAATTTAATCACTACCTTAAAATAGCACTATCAGAAAATCCATTACTCAATAAAATAGAAAATAAAATACAAGCTGTCCGTAATGCTAATGAAGCTTTGAATTATATTATTACAGATGATTCAATTTTAGTTAGTAAAGAAATAACTGTTTTTGAAAAGTTAGAAAATGAGCTAAAAAAATTACCAAAAGGTAATGAAGCTATTTACTCAAGCTCACTCATTAGAATAAATGTTTTCTTGATTTTATGTGATATTGTAAAAGGCCGTACCATTGAATCAAAAGAATTATTTAGTGATTTCCTAAAACAAAATGATGATAATAACATGGACAAAGTAAAATCTTACAAACAAGCTTTCAAGGTAATAGAAGAATTTTATCGAAATAATAAAGATGACGTGTTATGTCTTGTTAAATATTGGTTTAATGAGTGAAGAAACAAACCTGATATAAAACAAAATATTAAAGAAGCTTACTATGACTCTATTAATGTATCTAATAAAAAAGTTAGAATTCTTATTGCTATTGAAAAATTAAAGATATGTCAGTTTTTGAAAGTAAATGAAGATAATCAAGAGTTAATTTCTGAATTTAAAGAGGTTCCTCACTTTTGAAAGTATAGTGAAATCAAGAATATTAATCACAAATTTTACAACATCATTGATAAATCAATTTATTCAGAAAAAAATATAAATAAAAAAGATATTGATCTATCAAGAGAGAAACTAGAAAAAAAATTAAATAGTATTTACAAATTTATTGATGGTAATTGAATGAAAATAAATATTGAGAAATGAACTGATTCAGATAACAAACAATATATTCCAACAAGAAGTGAATATTTGGAAGTTAATGAACAAATCATTAAGCATATTAAAGAATTAAACGATTTATTGCCGCAATTATCTACATATGTATTTACTAAGCGTAATAAAAAGTCATAATATTTTCTCTGATTTCATTATGTATTTTAGCTAACTTTTCACTTATACCAGTTTTATTCAAAAGAATATCTAATCATATAAAATTCTTTAAAACAACTTGATCAAGAAAGATCAATTGTAAATTGACATACAATAAACCATTTTCAAATTTAGTATAAAAATCATTTGTTCACACAAACTTGACGTTCTTGTCTACTATAAATTTCTTGATAGTATTCAATTGAGATTGACTAATAAATTTTTCAATATCGAAGATCATGTTCTCTTGATAAAATTCATTAATAAAAGTTCCACCGAATGTTCTATTTGGGAACAGCTCTCCATTAATAACCTTTTCAAACTTTATTTTGATATCTTGACGTATATGTCTAAATATATAATGTCAGCATTCTGTTGCATCATTTATATCTGATTTCTTATATTTAATAGTTATTGTGGCTTCACTATCATTCATTTCAAAAGATCTTGCATTGAAATCATCATTAAGCAAATGTTTAATTTTATAATTTGTTCCCAGAAGCTTAATTTCATTTGAAAAAATATCAATTAAGCATTCTGTACCTCTATATGGATATCTAACTCTATAAAAACTTAGTGCTGTCTCTCTTTTTTCTTTATTAGTTTGACTATATATTTCATACTCATCAGATTCCGGAAGAAATAAAGTTAATAATCCATAATTATTAATATCAACATTCATATTTTTATATTTACCACTTTTTACAGATATATTAACTAAAGACATTGATTCTCCTTTCTAATTAGCAAAAATTGTATAATTCATTATAGTTCTACCATGAACTAAATCTAATAACATTATTTTTCTATGAATGAGCTTAAATATAACTGCTTTTTAGGACTCAGACTTTAATAGTTTTACTATTATAGACCCCTTAAAAACGTTAAAATTATTTCATTATGTATGTTAAGTAATATCTTTAACATTTTAAATGAATTTGAAATTTTTTAAACAAAATTTCCCATTAAACGAATTACAGAACAGTGGTATTATTAATTGTAATGAAAGAATCTGCTTATACAAAATTGATGAAGACAAATATAAAATGATTCTAAAACTATTAGGAGAATAATTATGAACATTTTATTACCAATTAAACCTGAATACTCTCAAAAAATATTAAATGGATCAAAGAAATTTGAATTTAGAACTAGAATTGCAAAACAACCAATTGAAAAAATTTATATATATGAAACAAGTCCAACAATGAAGGTTGTTGGTGAAGTTAATGTACTAGGTATTCTAGAAGATAGTATTGAATCTCTTTGAAGAAAAACAAAGAATTTTGGTGGGATATGTAAAGAAGCATTTTTTAATTATTTCGGTAACAAACAAAAAGGCTATGCTTACAAATTGGGTAGTTTTAATAAATACGATGAACCTATGAATCTTGAATCATTTAACATTGACTTTCCACCACAATCATATGTTTACATCAATTAAACTATAAGACTAATCTAAATTATCAAAAACTATGAGAATTGAAAGGTATTCATAGTGCCATTATGGTATATTCTTTATAAAAAATGAGAATTAGGTTTAATTGCCTAGTTCTCAATTTTATTAATCTAGTCTATATAGAAATAAACTCCCGATAAAAATAACATTTATTGATTAAATAGAATTACATTTCAGCTTCTAATTTATCTTTTCATCTGTTTTTGTAACTCTTAATTCTTCTAACAATTGCATAGATTACTACTGGTATCAACACAATTGTAGCACCTGATGTTACATATATTACTCATTTCATAATATCAGATTCTAAGAATGGAACATTATGTAAAAATCCTTGAATATCAGCAGTTGAACCATCTGCTGTAGTAATGTCTTGTGGTGAAGTTTGAATTGTTCCTTGGTCATTAGTTCAATTAGTTAATGTAACTTTTGAAATCATTATGATTCCGGCTTCATCATCATATTCAACATCATTAGATTTAATAATAATTTGTGCGATTGTTAAACTATCAGGTTTATTCACAATCATGTTGTTAATAATATATGTTTTCACACTATTATCTATTGCATTTCCTGATCCTAAGTTCTTAACTATAGTTGAAGCATAAGTATCACTTAATTCTTTTGGAAGAGCAACTGAAGATGATTTTAAATAAGTTTGTTTAGATAATTTAAAGCCACTAATAACCATCTTAAATAATGCTGGTTTATTAACAATATTTCCACTTTCATCTAATGTTTTATCCATTGTTATATCTGCAAATATTTTACCCATAAATTTATCGCAATTAGTAATTGTCACTTGAAGATTTATGCTATTAATATCTTTAGGTAAGTTGATAAAAACATCGTTTGGATTCGCGATAATACCTTCTCTAATATCATTAGCAGATACTTGAGATGCCATAATATCATCTCTACCATTAAACATACCTTTATTTCTGATTGTTGTTGGTGGATGTTTGAATCCTGTGATAAAGATATCAATTCCAGTAATTTGAACAGGATCTTTCATTATATTGTGATCTTTATTTCAACTATTTATAGTTGTAATAGAGTTTATTTGCATTCTACCAACTTCATCATCTGTTGTTCCAATATCAATTGCAGTAATTTGAATATCATCTCCTTTGTTAACCAATACATTATCCTTTAAGAAATCTATAAAGTCTTTATTAGCCATTGGATCTTTTTTGATTTGAGATGGTTCTAAGAACATAATATCTCCGTACTTATCACTTACAACAGCTGATTGTAACTTAGTAGTATAGTCAAATGTTTTAAAAGCAGAGAATTGTTGAGATATAACCTTTGTTTCATAATTACAATCTGCATTAATTCATTTTGTGAATGTTAATTCTGCGGTTAATGTACCAGCGCTAGATTGTGAATTTTGGATTTCTACAGATAAATTGTTTTGTAGATAATTAGGTTCTTTGTTTAGATTTTCAAATAATGAGTTTTTATTATTTATTATTAGTTGCTTAATATCTTGAGCAGTCACTTCATATGGATTCTTAGCTCTTAATGCATTGTCAGCAATTCCAGGACCTGTAATATCAAATGGTGAACCTTCTTTTAAGAATTTAGAAGGTGCCATAGGAGTAAATCCTTTAAGCATAATTACATATGGCTGAACTCTATTTTCAATAAATTGACCATTAGTATCAATCCATTTCTTTAAGTTAATATTAACTGATACTTGTCCATCCATCTTATTTGCGGTAATAGTTTTATCGCTACCTACACTTAATTCCATATCTTGTCTTGGATCAAACCCAGCTGGAATAAAGTCAATATAAGATTTATAGTTGTCATACATTCATTCAATAATTTGAGCATTATCTGCATCAATTAAATATTCTGCAGCTAATGGATCAGTTACATTAATAGATGGATGAACAGTTGTCTTACCTGTTGGTTGTCCTTCGGTTTTTGGATTTTTAAAATCAAATAATGTTACAACAATATTATTCTTTTCAACTAATTGTGCAGTCTTATCGAATCATTTAGATACATTTAATTTGACTTTCATTGTACCATCATTATAATTCTTATCAAATGCTTCAACTAACGTCACATCTGCATTAGGATCAAATGACTTTGGTAAGTTTTCAAAAATATTTGTAATGTTATTTCTTACAAAATTTATGATGTCATCATCTGAAACTTCACTTACGTATGAACGAATTAAATTAGAAGTGTTAACAGAAACTCTATCATTAAATGATGATGGAATAACTTTTCTAAAACCTGTAATATCACATCTTCCTGTCATAGGTGGTGTATCATTATACATACCACCAGCATCAATTCATTTATTAACTGTAACTGTAGTTGGAATCTTACCATCTAATAAATTTTGAGGATTATCAAGATAGTTAGCTGATACTTCAACAGTTATATCATTTGGACTTATACCTTCTGGTAGGTTAATAGCAAATTTACTCTTGTTATCATTTATTCATGATTCTAATGATGCTTTATCAATTTCATTAACATACTTATCAATGAATTCACCATTTATTGGAACTTCAGGAGATATTTGAGTTCTACCTTTATCATATGGCGTTCTTAAACCTGTGAATATAATAGATTGGTCATTCTTTTCTATTACTGTTGCATCAGTACTTCATCATTTCTTAACATTAAATGTAACCTTAATAGAACCATCATTATAATTTAAATCACTTAGGTTAGTTACCTCAATATCAGTTGATGGATTAAATGGATCTGGTAAACAATTAAATAATTTTGGATATAAACTTCCAAATACATCCATTGCATCTTGAGTTGTAACTTGGTTTGCATATTTTAATCTCAATAAAGTATCGTTTACTGAAATGAATGGCACTTTTAAAATAGTAGGTTCAACCTTTTTGAATCCATGAACAACTAAATTAAATTCTTTAGGAGTGCTTGTTTCAATATACATTCCTGTTTCATCAATATATTTAGTTAATCCAATCTTGACTGGTAATTCACCCAATAATCTATTATTTTTATCATTCTTTACACTATCATCAATTGTTACACTAACATCTGCTGAAGTTAAGTCATATGGATAGAATTTTAAGTAACTCTTATAATTGTCTTTAAGATAATCAATTAATGTTGTATTATCAATATCACAAATAAACTTATCACTTAATCCTGGTTGATAAATAACATAATCAGGAATAGTTGCTGTTGCCCCAGCTTCTGATCCATCTAGATTTCTAAAGCCCGTTAGTGCCATAGTTGCAGTTTTTGCTTCTTCAACTAATTTATCATTTAATGTTTTAGCTAATGTTAGCTTAATGTTTACAATACCTTTGTTATAGTCACGACTTACTATTTCATCAATTGTTAAATCTTTAGATACATCAGCATCTTTTGGTAAGTTTTCAAATATTTGGTCAGCATGATCAATGATAAATTGTTTAGTATTTTCTATATTAACAGCACTTACATAATTATTTGCAAATTTGCTTCCTGCCACAGAAAAGGTAGGTGGAATAACAGTTGGTGCTTTCTTAACAAATCCATTTACTTTAATTGTTACTGTTTTATCTCCAGCAATATATAAACCAGCATCATTTACATATTTTTTTAATGTTACTGGCAAACTAATTGAACCTGATGTTTTATCTTCATATGTTATTGTAGGGAATTCACCTAATACAACATCAGTATCAAAATTAAACCCTACTGGAGTATTTGTAATAAATGAAGAATAATTCTTCTCAATTTGTTCTTTTACATCTGTTAAATTAACTTCGTCAACATAATATTCATTTAATGGTTTACGAACTGTATAATCACTAACAACTGTTGTTTGGCTATCTGTAGTATTTTTATGTGTAAAATCTGTTAATATAATCTGTTGAAGTGGAATCTCACTTACATTATCAATTAGATCCAATGAAGTATTGAATCACTTATCAGTTTTACATGTAATAGTAATTGTACCTTTTGCATAGTTTCTTTCAGTAATATTTATTGCTCCAGAAATTGCAGCTCCAGTTGGTAAATTTCTAAAGATGGTATTCATATTAAAAGTTACAAAGTCAGTAATTTGTTGATCTGTAACTTCTGAAACATATAAGAAGTGTATTTGATCATCAGTAACAGGAACAGTAGCTAAACAGTTAGATGGTAACAATGGTTTAAATCCATTTAATTGAGAACTAAAAGGTTTCGAAGTTCCGGTTTGTTTAATCCCAGCATCATCATAGTAGTTATTTAATGTAAAAGAAAAATCTAGTGTGCCAGCTTTTTTATCAGGTGTAGAAATACTTGTTACATTTATATTATCTGGACCAAAATCACTTGGTAGATTACCAATAACTTTTGAATAGTTTATTTGGCTTCTCATAAATGCTTTTACATCATCTAATGTTATGTCAGTCACATATTGAGTAGCTAAGCTAGTTCCAAAAACTGAAACAGGTTTATAAACAATAGTAGTTTTACCTTTTTCAATAAATCCATTTAGTTCTATTTCTCATTCTGGAGCATTGATGTTATTTGTAACACCTTTTTGGCCCATCATAACACCATTTTCATATCATCAACAAGCATTTCATTTTACTTTAATAACTAAAGTAGTAGGCGTGTCTACTTTTTGTCAAAAATCAACAATTTTTAGTGCAGGTCCATCAATGAATCAATCTTGTAATAAATTAGAGTCAATTCCAAGATTTACGCCATTTATAGTTGGGAAAGCTTGAACATCAGGATATACTAATTCATTTAATGGTACATTGTCTTTTGGACTTCTACCTCTTTGATCAAAGAAATATAATCAGCAATTTGGATCACCAACTAGTGCAGCTTCTAAATTTCTTCTTCAAACAAATTTATTATCAACAATTTCTTCAACTGATGTAGTTTTTTTATAATCAGAAAAGAATCATTGCGAAACTGCTACTTTATTAAGCTTTTCTTTTGTACTTATATGGTGAGTGTCAATATTAAAAAAGTATAAAGTGAATGGATTTGATCTTGCATTATACATATCACCTGGGCCAGGTGCTAATTGACAATTGTGTAACACAACATAGAATTTATCTCTATGTCATTCAAATGTACCACCATCAATTTGCACTCATCAATTTTGTCAATGGTTTTTATCTCTTGTATCAAAAACCGAATCTTTATTTAACATGATTCATTCTTTAATACTTTGTTCACTACAATTATCTCTAAGCCCTGGTGGGTTATTAATATAAGGCGTTTTAATTACAGGTGAAACAGGACCTAATCTAGAATGTGATCCAGCATAATCTGTTGATTCTTGTGTAGCTATCATTGATACATTATTGTTTGCACTTGATTTAGCTATAGAATCTTTATTTGCAGTACTAATTAGAGTTGAGAGAATAGGAACTCCAGCTATAAGTACTCCTAGTGTTAATACTGCGGCTTTTTTGTTTATCTTTTTCTTTAACATAACTACCCCAATTAACTATAAAAACATCCGTTTATTGTCATTATACACACATATTTTGAAAAATCAATTTAGGGAAAAGTATATTTTTAAAAAGTTTATTGAATGGTGATATTGTTTAAAATTATTAAATAAGAAATTAATATTTTTTTGTATTAAAATATAAAAATGTATCACTGGGATACATTTTTATAATCTATCTTTAATTAAAGAAACTAGCAGTCTTCTTCATCTTCTTCAGCTTTTGCTACTTCTTGGTCTTCATATGATTTTTTATATTCATTTTCATCACCAGATTTAATAGCATCTACTGGACAAACATCAATAATATCTTGTGTTTGGTCATCAGTGTAATCAGATTCATTAGATCATGCTTTACCTGCAATGAATTTAATTTTTCCTTCTCCACATGCAACACAAGAACCACAGCTGATACATTTTGATCTATCAATAATAATTTTTTTGCTTGCCATAATAGTAATCTCCTTATAGAATACTCTATTATAGTACCACAATCTTGTATTAAAGAATAGATTTAGTTTTTAAAATTATTTAATTGCATTTTTACAATCATTTGAATCTACAAAATCTTTAAGATTTTGATATGAAGTTTCTACCATGTTAGCAACAGCTTCATCTGTATAACTTCCAATATGAGGTGTAATTAAAACTCTTGGGTACAATCCAACAAGTTCTTTAACGGTTGGATCTTCGATGTCAGAAAGTTTTTTACCAAAATAAATCTTTTCGTCAAATAAAACATCTAATCCAGCACCTCATAATTTATTTGATTTAATTGCTTCTAGAATTACTTTATCATCTTGAATCATTCCTCTTGAAACATTAATAATGATTGCTCCATCTTTCATTTTAGCAATGAAGTCTTTATTAATCATTTTTTCATTTTGTCCTTTAATGTAAGGGATGTGGACAGAGATAATATCCGCTTCATGTAATACTTCATCTAATGATTTAAAATCAATGATTGCTTTGTAAGCATCATTAACATATGGATCATATCCAATTACTTTAGCACCAAGTCCTTTAAACATTTTAGCTGCTTCAATTCCAATTTTTCCTACTCCGATAATACCTACAGTAGAGTTTTTCATTTCTTTAGCAAATCCTATTTGATCAATTGTAAAATCATAAGTTAATGCTTTATTTGCAAAATGAATTACTTTTCTTGATAATGCTAATGCCATTGATACTGAAACTTCAGCAATAGCAGTTGGTGAATAAGATGGAACTCTAGCAATCTTTAATCCTTGTTCAATTGCATAATTTGTGTCAATATGATCAATTCCTACTGTTCTAGTTAATAAATATTTAATGTTGGCTTTTTTAATTGCATCAATTACTTCTTTATTACATTTATCACTAGCCCTACAAATGATAGCGTCTTTACCATTAATTAAATCGATGGTATCCATACTTAATGATTCAGATCTTAAATCTAAATCATAGTTGAAATTTTTATTATATTTTTCAAAGATCTGCTTTTCAGTTTCTCTTACCCCAAAACAAATTACTTTCATTTAATAACCTCACTAAATAATTTGGAATGCAACTTCTGAAATTACAATTCATAATGGAATTGCAATAATAGCTAATAATGTACATAAGGCAGAACATTGTGCTGCAAACTTATCACATAATTTATATTGCATACTATATGCAACTGCTACTGTAGCTGGAGGAGTTGCTGCCATAATTACCATAGATATAGCAATATCTTTACTTACATTTCCACCATTAACTAGTCCTAGCATAACTAAGAATACTAATAGAGGAATAATAATTAATTTTTCAAATGAGAATATTCATACTCATTTATCTTTAACTGCTAATGCAATACTTGATGTAGCTAAAGTAATACCGATTGATAGTCATACTAATGGACTAGATAACTTACCAAGAGTATCAATAGGTTTAAACAAGTATGGCATAGTCTTATCTCATTGGAATCATCCATTTTTACCATTTGTGAAATTAACACCAAAACTTGAAGCTCCTGGTATTAATTGAGTAAGTCATAAAACTAGACCTACAAATGTTGCGATAACAATTGGATTTAAAAAAGCAGTCTTCATTGACTTACTGAAATTTTCCTTATTAAATTTCAATCCACTCATTACCATAAAACAATATGAGTATAAGAATACTCTATAAGGAATATTTCATAAGTTAGCTGCTAATAGCCCACCATTTTTGCCATATAATTCTTTAATAATTGGCATTCCAAAAAAAGTTGTACTACCAAAAATTAACATCATTCACATAACTAATGATCTCTTATTTTCTGCATCAGTCACTACATGTGTTCCGCCTGCAGTTGTTTGAATACCTTTATCTGTTAAAACAACATTATTAACAAATGCTTGTTTGTTTTTTCTACCTACCATTTTAGGTAGTAATTTTGGGAAGAAGCGTACTCATACTTCAGCCACAAGAATTAATACAATATAAAATGCAAAGGCAATTCCAAGAATAATACCTTGTTCTTGAAGTTCCTTTACAGTACAACTCTTCATAAATCCTGTAAAAGCTAGTGCTGGAAGACCAACCTTTAATACGATAGAGTTTAATACTGATTTTCATTCAGCTTTAAATACTTTAACTTTTAATAAAATAAAGCCTAAAGCAATGATAAATATTGTAGAACATATTGCGGCTCATAAATTAACATTTGATAATACGCTTGTTAGTATATTTCCTACGTTCATAATTTCTCCTAATGAATATTATATTTAAATATTAAAAATATTTCTAGTTTTATCTCTTTTAGCTTAAAATAAACTTTTAATATTTATATTAATTCTTCATTTAGTTATTAAACTATTTGGAAACTTTTAAAACCTTATTACTACCTTTTTAATTTTTAAATATTTTGGTAGCTCTCTAATTACTAGGGGAAAGTAATTGGAGAGTTGGCTATTTATTTGTGGATAAGTAGTTAGAACATGCATTAGTAGATGCTGACTTGATTACTTTGTTTGGATTGTTTAAATCCTTTAAATCAAATTCAGAAAGTGAGTTAATTAAAAAATCAATTAATGCTTGATTAGCTTCTAGATATACTTCATGATCGATGTATTTACTAAAATACACATGAGCTAATAATTCATTGAATTGCTTATTATCAAAATCAATCAAAAGTAATATATGTTCACTAGAAGCATAATCAAGTAAGAGTTTATTTACTACTAATAAACTAGATCTTTTATTAGCATCATAGAATCATTGTTCGGTAATTTCTTGAATAAAGAAATTAAAGATTCTTGTTAGTTTGGTTTGTTGGTCAGTTTCTTTTGCTAGTATATGAGTTAATGTATTAAATTCTCTTTGTGTAGTCTTTTCATCTTTTGGTTTAATAGTAATTATTTCATTTTGCATAGATGTTACATGGCGATCACCCAAAGCAAATTCACCTTCATTTAAAGCTAATTCATGAGCAAGCTTTTGATGTAGTAGTTTAATGTCATCAAAAGATAATGGATCTTTATTGATTAGCACCCACATAAAACAATCTCTAAATTGAATTATTGTTCTAGTTTTATGACCATTTATATTTTCATCATTACTTAAGATGTCTTTGACTTCTTCACTTGATAGATAAAAGTGTTCAAAGTTATTAGCTATTGTTTCACAAGCTGATAAAACTATCTTTTGTAAAGTAGGATTAAGTTCTAGTTTATTCATAATATATAAATCATAGCATTGATTTATAGAAATAAATCTAGTTAATTTGTCTGACATAAAAATAAAAACCAAGAAAACTTGGTCTTTATAATCATTACTTAATCTTTATCAACTAGACTTAAATATAGTTCTTTTAAATCTTCGTTATCAACTTTAGCCGGTCCTTCTAACATTAAATCATTTCCAGCTGAATTTTTAGGGAAAGCAATAACATCTTTAATTGAATTTGAGTTAGTCATTAACATTAATAATCTATCAAGTCCAATTGCTAATCCACCATGCATTGGTACACCATATTTAAATGCTTCTAATAAGAATCCAAATTTATTCTTAGTTTCTTCTTCTGTTAAACCTAGTGAATCAAACATTCTCTTTTGTACTTGTGCATCACAAATTCTTATTGATCCACCACCTACTTCGTAACCATTTAATACGATGTCATAACTTCTAGCTCTAGCATTAGCTTTATCAGTATCAAATGTTTTTTCACATTCTTTAGTTGGAGAAGTGAATGGGTGATGTGCAGCAGCATACTTTTTGTTTTCTTCATCATATTCATATAATGGTCAATTAACAATTCAAACAAACTTAAAGTCATAAGGATCTGTTAAATCATACAATTTAGCTACTTCAGTTCTTACAGCACCTAATGCTTTATTTGCAACATCATTTGTATCTGCAACAAAAAGAATAACTGCATTCTTAACCTTATGTGATTTTAATACTTCAAGAATTAAATTTTCTTCAATTACTTTAGCAATAGAACCTTCAGTCATTTTGTTATCTTTAACATTCACTCAAGCTAATCCTTTTGCTTTATTATCTTTTGCAAATTTTTCTAGTTTAGCTACTTGGTTTTTTTCAATTGATTGGTTTGGCACAACAATGGCTTTTATCTTATTTCCTGATGCAACAGTTGATTTAAAAATATTAAATGAAGTATTCTTAAATATTTCTGAAACATCTTCAATCTTACAGCTAAATCTTAAGTCTGGTTTGTCACAACCATAATTATTCATTGCTACATCATAATCCATTCTTTCAAAAGGTATTTCTAAATCAACGTTTAACACTTTCTTGAATGTATGTTTTAACATTCCTTCAACTACATTTTGAATATCTATTTCGTTAATGAATGACATTTCCATATCAACTTGAGTAAATTCTGGTTGACGATCACTTCTTAATGGTTCATCTCTAAAACATCTAGCAATTTGGAAATAACGGTCAAAACCAGCTACCATAAGTAATTGTTTAAAAGTTTGTGGAGATTGAGGCAAAGCAAAAAATGAATGAGCTTTATTTCTAGTAGGCACTAAATAATCTTTTGCACCTTCTGGTGTTGGACGACATAAAAAAGGAGTTTCAATTTCTTCAAAGTCATCCTTAATTAAATATTCGCGCATTGCTTGAATAGTTTTTGATCTTAATTGGATTTTAGATTTAACAGATTCTCTTCTTAAATCTAGGTAACGATACTTTAATCTAATATCTTCATTTGCATCTGTATTTTCATCTACTACAAAAGGAGTATTTTCTGATTTAGAAATTACATCTAAATCTTTTAACTCGATTTCGTATAGACCTGTTGGAATTTCTTTATTAGGACTAGAACGTAAAATTACTTTTCCAGTAATATGAACTACAGATTCTTTAGATAAACCATGAACTTTATCAAATAACGCATGTTTATCATTTAAGGCAACTTGAACAACACCTGTCTTGTCATATATATCCATAAAAATTAGAGAACCTAATTTACGATTCTTCTTAACTCATCCATATATTTCTATTTCTTTATTTAAATGTTCTTTATTTACTTTACCACAATATACTCTCATTATTTTTTCTTCCCTTCTAGTCATTCATTAAATATTTCTAATTGTATTCTTTCTTCTGTTTTAGTTTCTTGATCTTTGATAACTAATTGTTTATCAGTTAATTCCTTATCTCCAAGGATGACAACATATCTTGCATTTTGTCTCTCAGCAAACTTGAAGTGTTTATCAATTTTAGTTGCTCCATAATTACAAGCTGAACTAAATCCTAATGCTCTTGATAATGTTATTAACACATAAACAACATCTTGAGCAGCTGGAGATAATGGAGCATAAACTAAATCAATTTGTTTTGGTAATAAAAATTCTGGGTTTTCATCCTTGATAGCAATTATTAATCTTTCAATACCTAAACCAAATCCTACACCTGGTAAATTAGGTCCACCAGTTAATGCCACTAATCCATCATACTTACCACCACCTACGATAGTTGATTGACCTTTTAAATTTTCAGATTCACTTACAAATTCAAATACTAATCCTGAATAGTAATCTAACCCTCTAACTAAATTCATATTAATAGAGTAATTGACTTCTAATACATCAAGAATGTGTTTTATTTCTTCAAAGTATTTTTTATCTTCTTCTGTCAAAAATTTATCTAATCTTGGTGCATTCTTAACAAAGTCTTTTGCACCATCTACTTTATCATCTAGAATTCTTAGAGGATTTGCTTCTAATCTTCTTTGTGAGTCTTCAGTTAATTGATCTTTAAAATCTTGAAAATATGTCTTTAGAGCATCCATTCATTTTTGTCTTGTAACAGGGCTTCCAATGTTGTTTAATTCTAAGTGGAATTTACTAACACCACAAGCTTCTAAAATTGATTTAGCTAATAAGATAGTTTCAACTTCATCAGCTGGTTTTATGTCTCCAACTACTTCAATACCAAATTGGTGAAATTGACGTTGTCTTCCTGATTGTGGTCTTTCATATCTAAACATAGGTCCCATGTAAAATACTTTTAATGGTGTTGCAAGATTTGCTAACATTTTTTCTTCAATAATAGCTCTAATAGTACCTGCAGTTCCTTCTGGTCTTAAAGCGATTTCACGATCACCTTTGTCCTTAAAATTATAAAATTCTTTGTGCACAATATCACTTGTGTCACCTACTGCTTTTGTATAAAGTTGTGTAGCTTCAAAAATTGGAGTTCTAATTTCTTGAATATTATAAAGATTTGCTAAATATCTTAAGATAGATTCTACTTGTGTAAAATATCTAGCTTCATCTCCAACTAAGTCTACAGTACCTCTTTGTCTAGTAAAATTCATTTTAACCTCTTTATAATTATATTAGTTTTCAATCATGAATCATCCCTTTATTAGATAATTCTGACATCATCTTTTCTAAGTTAGAATAGTTCTTTACATAAATATCTGAGTTGATAGTAAATTCTTTATTTGTTTTATTCTTGTTTAAATCAAACTTAGAGATAACACCTTTATAACGTGTAATAACACTAATAATTGATGTAGAACAATCTGGTGTAAAGTAACCATTCATAATAACTTTTGCTTTAAATGATCTTGAAGAACGCTTAATTTTTTCCTTTGATCATTTTAAAACAACCATCTTATCTTTTGGATTTATTTTTGGACAATTGAAACGATGGACATTCAAACTGTTACCATTAATAATTCCAACTACTTCTAAAGGTGGTATTTTTGAACAACAATCCGTAATATTGATAGTGTCTACCATAAAGTTAGTTTCATCTGATTCAAATAGAGAACGATGCATTAATCACTTTCAAGATAGTGATTGAATCCTTTGTGTTAAATGACGACGATCAGTTGTTTTAGAACCAAATAATTTTAATAATTCATTACGTGGAATATTGATAATACTCATACAATCAATGAAGTCTTTAATCGTTGGGATGTGAAAGTGTTTATTAACAAATTCTCTAATCATTTCACGATCCACTTTTCCATCAGTATATTTAGCCACTTCATCAACAAATTCATTACTAGCTTTTTCACTATTAGAAGTTAGTTTTTGAATTGATTCATGAATGTGTTTTTTAACAATAGAATCATGTGAAATATATTCTCATTGTTTGTTTATAGTTTTAGACGCTGAATAAACTACTTCAATAATGTCTCCGGGTTGAAGAATGTAAAACATTTTTTCATATTGACCATTAACTAGAAAATAATCAATATAATCAAACTTTTGTTTGTTTGTTGCAAAAGCAAAATCAATTAATTTAGTGTTTTCTGGAATCTTCTTTCATTGTGTTGTATTTTTATCCATTACATTAATAAATTTTTGTTTAGCAATTTTCTTAATTAAGGATAAAGAATCTTGAGAGTTTTTATTTTCAATACTATCTGAAACTATGGTACTAATTTGATCAAAATTCATGTCATAAGCATGGTGTTTTTCCTTGTACTTTCAGTGAGATGCAATTCCGTAATTTGCAATTCTATCCATATCCTTTGTTCTAATTTGGATTTCAATGTTTAAACCTTTATAGTCAATAATTGTATGAAGTGATTGATATAAATTAATTTTAGGCGTTGAAATAAAATCTTTGAATGAATTATCCATATTAAAAAAGTTAGAGTGAACAATTCCTAATGCAAGATAACAATCTAATACTTTGTCTACAACAATACGAACTGCAAATAGGTCATTAATATTTTCATTTGCAGCCATTTTTTCATATGTAGATCAAACTGATTTAACTCTTGAAATAACTTCACATTCTAAGTGGTTTCCTTCTAAACATGATTCGATCTTTAGTAAGGCTTCTTGGTAAGTCTCATAATATTTTTTCTTAATTCTTTCAATCTTTTCGTATGTCTTCTTATACTCAGTTGGTTGAAGTATTTTCATACAGATATTATTAAGTTCTGTTTTTACCTCATACATCCCTAGTCTAGCAGCAATTAAAGCATATACTTCTTTTGTTTCTAAAGCCTTTTTTACTTGTTTTTCTCTTTTACGGCATTCAATAGTTCTCATGTTATGAAGTCTATCAGCAAGCTTCACCATTATTACTCTTAGATCTTTTGACATTCCTAAGAAAACTTTTACAATAGCTTCAGCATGACTATCATCTTGACCATTAGAAGCTAAAGACTTAGTACTTTCCATATTATCTCTGTTTTTAGAAGAAAATGAAGACACTTTAGTAACTGCATCAACTAGTTTAGCAACTGTATCACCAAATAGTTGTCTAATTTCATCCAATGTAGCGTCAGTATCTTCAACTACATCATGTAAAATACCTGCAATAAAAGTTTCTGTATCCAAACCTCAGGAAATTAATATCTTACATACTTGCATAGGGTGAGTAACATATGGTTCACCAGAAGTTCTATATTGTCCTTGGTGGTGAACAATAGCATAATCCATTGCTCTTGCAACGCTATTTATTTCTTCTTTGTCGAATCCTCTTTTCTTCATTTCAAGGAGGATCTCATCGTATAATTTTTTAACTTCCTTATTCATTTGCATCATTGTCACCCTTTAATTAAAAATTAGTAGAGCTTTGTTACATTAACAAAGTATTCTACTAAAATATTAATCTATTTCTTATGTAATATCAACATTAAAGTTTTGATTGTAATTCAATTGCTCAAATCACACATCTTACAAATGGAATTGCAGTGATATATAAAATACCTTGAACAAAGTACATAACTGCAAAATCTAAAGCTTCAATAATTGGATTAGATACTTGCATTCAGAATGCACGTGTAGTAGATTTTGCATTGTGAACACGTAGTGAACATCAATTTCTACATTTTAAAATGTGGTATTGAGCAAATGTTTTTAGTTTGAATAATTTGTCAATCTTGATTGATTTCTTACAAGAATGGTAATTTGCTTTTGTAATTGTATTATGGTTAATGTATTTTTGATAAGCCATAGTCTAATCCTTTCTTAAAAATTCTAGTGAACTGGAACTTTCTTTAATTCTTTATATTTGTATGGATGTTCTTGATCAGGTTCATAGTTTTCATTAACTTCAATGTAACCTTGTTCTAATAAGTGTTGTAACATTTTAGGTAATGATTTTTTACCATTCTTAGCCATTTCACCAGGTAGTAATTCTAGTGCAGTTCTTAAAATTTGAGATTCAACTTTATAAACTTGAGTAATATCTACTAAACCATCATCTGCACTATTTTTAATTACTGCTGGAGTATTAGAAGTAGCTTTTGGCATTGGAAGTGGTTTAGCTTTTGGATTGATAATTTTGTTACCAGCATTGATATCAGTAGTTACATCAACAAGTTCTTCATGAACTCTCTTTTGAGCTTCTTTCATTACTTCTAATTCTTGTTGTTGTTGAGCTTTAGCTTCAGCCTTAGCAGCCTTTAATGCGTCAGCCTTAACTGATTTAAGTTCTTTTTCTTTTCTAGAGATTCATCTAATTAATTCATCTAATTCTGCCTTGTATGGATCAAGTGGTTTGTTAGAGTTAATGAATTTAATAGTTGCATTAATATCAGTTTCATGGTCAGCTACTTTAGCTAATTCAATATCAAGTGCCTTAAGTTCATCATTGATTGATTGACCAATAAGTTTACGTTTGTATTCTCTAATAGCACCTTCTTGTGATTTACATCAATTAACAATTTGAGCCATTTCCTTAGCAATTGGATCAACTGGAATTGATTTCTTAGCTTCATTAAGTTCAGTTTCAATAAATACAAGTTCATTTTGGATAGAGTTGTAGAACTTTTGTAATTGTTCAAGTTCAACTTTATCAGCAAGACCATTTTGCATTTTCTTATATTTTTTGATTTCATCTTCTTGAGCTTTTGCTCATTTGATGATTTGAGCCATTTCTTTAGCAGCTGGATCAACTGGAACAGATTTTTTAGCTTCATTAAGATCAGCATCAACAATACTAAGTTCAGATTGAACTGAAAGTAATTTGTCTTGTAATTCTTTGTATTCTTCAGGGCTGTAACCCATTTTTTGTTTGTCTTTAAATTCTTTGAATTCTTGTTCTCTAACAGCAATTCATTTAAGGATTTGATCCATTTCCTTCTTAACAGGAGATAGAGGTCCTTTTTCTCTAACAACACCAACTGGTGTAGTACTTGGAAGTGGAGCTTGTTGAGGTTGCATACCATTTGCTGCTTGAGTAGGAACAGCATTTTGTTGAGTTTGTTGTGGAGCTAAGATATCTAATAAACTTTCATAATCAGATGCACCCTTAGTGTCTAATTCTTTAGCTACTGATTTATATTTGTTTAGGTCAAGCGCTAGGCTTTTAAGCAAGGGTAAGTTGATAGTTACCCCCTTAGCAATTAGTTCTTCTAATTTTCTACTAGTTGCTGGAATACTTAATTCTTTTGCTAATTTTTCTCATTCATATTCAGGAAGGTTGTATTTAACCATGAAGTTAATCTTGTTTCATTTTTTAGAGAATTCAACAAAGTCACAAGTTGTTACATCATCAAACATCTTGATGTAATCCTTGTTTTCATCAATTCTAGAATATAAACGATCAATAATGATTTCAGAAGCGATTAATAAGTTTTTATATCATGAACCATCGTATTCATTTGTTTCAACAGGAAAAGAATTACCAACTTCTTTTGAAAGGTGAATATGAGTTAAGTGAATGTTACTTACTAACATATTTGTTTCTTTAAAAAACTCTTTTATAACGTTGATAAAAGTTAAATTATTGTTTTGTTCTTGGCCTAATAATAGCGCTTTTTCAATCTTAAACATGGTAACTCCATTCCTATAAATATGTGTTTTGTCTATAGATAATCAATATAATTATACCATTTTTTTAGTTCCTTTTAAACTAAAAAGTGTGCACATTTTTGCAAAATAGCCCTTATATTATAGGTTTATAGCTCAATAATTAGTCATTAAACCTGTGCTAGTATCATAGATATTATATGGTGTTTCAATGACTAAAGAAACACTAATAGGGTTTAGAAACTTAGCTAATAAGTTACCTTTAGGGATGAAATTAGTAGCTTGTAAATATACCTTGAAGTCATTTGGATTACTCATCTTAATATCAAATAACTCTGGCAAAATAGTGTTTGGATCAATATTAATAGTTAGTTCTTTTTTATAGATGGTATTAGGTTGTTTGATGAATAATTTGGCTCTCTGAGTAGTTGTTTTTCCATTACAAGTAACTTCAACAACTAAGTCTAAACCATTATCTGATGAAACTGCTTTGAATGTAGGAGTAGCTTTATTTGCATTATTGATTTTAGTAGATGAACCTTCAATATATCAATTGTATGTAACATTTTTTGTGTTTGATGGATTAATGGTTAAAGTTGGACTAATTTTTTCTCCAACACTATATTCAGGATTAATATTGATGATTACAGATTCAACATCTGGAGCCTTATCGATGTGAAGAGTTGTAGTAGTTTCTTTTGTTACACCATTTAGCGTAGCAGTAACTTTCAATGTTTTACCATTATCTCTATAGTTAGCTACAAATTGAGCTTCAGAAGTTGTACTACTAATAACTGTATCAGAACCTTCAATAGTTCAAGTAAATTCTGCATTTTTTAATTCGCTAGGACTTAATGTTGCAGTTAACTTAATGTCATCTCCATCAATATAAGTTCTGTCATTGACTACATTAACCGCTTCTAGTTTAGGAGCTTCTTTAATGTTAAGCACAAAAGTACTTTCAACAGTTGTTCCCCTGCTAGTCGCTTGAACTTTTATAGTTTTACCATTGTCTTCTAATTTGGCAGGATAGTCAAGGTCTCTACTAGTACTAATTACTTCATCGCTGCCTTCAATAGTTCATTTGTAACTTACACCTCATGATGAGTTAGGGTTAGCTTTTAATATTATGTGATCACCAACTAAATATTGTCCTTCTCCACCTGTGATATCAACCTTACTCAACTTGAAAGCAAACATTGAAATTGGTTGGCTAACTTTACTTGATCAATCCAACATTCTATTAGTAGGTGCTAGTGGAGTACTACCGTAATAGTAGTCTGTTCCTTCAACGTTCTTAACTACAATTGCATCTCTAACTTGTTGTCCAATCTTAGCAATTAATTGTTGCTTTTCTTCTGGAGTAGCAAATTGTTTTGGAGCAATGTATTGATTAGATTTTTTGTTTGCATCATAATCTTTAATCTTAAATGCATTTAATTTTGGTGAGCTTATTGGTCTATAAACTTTGTAGTCATCTAAATATGAGTATAAGAAGCTTTGTAGAATTGGTAGGATAGTATCTTGAAATTTTAACTTTTGGAGCATTATAGTAATAGATCCACCTGTTTCAAACATGTTCTTATAAGTTTGCTTTAGATCGAAATCTACATGTTTATCAATTTTTGACATTCAACTCATCATATATTGATTAGATGCCATTGGGTCAGGAATAATTTCATAATTTACTGTGTCATCAATTTTATATTCAATTGTAAAACTATCACCTGAATAAAAGTTTATGGCAGGTGGGATGAATGATTTTAATGTGTTAGCATTGATATTGATTATTCCTAAATTAATTGAAGGAATGATGTTCATTAGGTTTTCAATTTTAAATGAAACGCTTTGGCCTAGTTGATATTTAACTGAGTAATCTACACTCAATTGTTTTGTGTTTTGATCATAATTTTGTGATTTTACTGTTGGTGTAATTGTCATAGCATTTGCAAATGATTCCAAATCTGCTACTTCATTTGTATTAATATCAATAGGATTTGCTAAATCTCTTACTATCAATGCTAAATTACTCGCATTTATATTTGCATTATTAAATACAACTAAGTCTAAGACAGTTCAAATTGTTTGTGATTCAGGTTTAGCTAAATTAGGAATAAATGTCTTTAGTACTACCTTTAAATTATTTTCTCCAGCAGTATTTTGAGATTTCAATAAAGCTTCAATAAAATCAAATAGGTTATTAACATTTGGATCAAACTTTCCTTGAAGTGCAGTTAACATATCAGCTACAACTTTTAATTTTTGTTTTGTTTCATTTGGAGCACCGCTTGAGTCTGCTGCTGGTTGTTCTGATGTAACTTTATTTAAGATATTAATAATTAGATTTATATTTTTGAAGATAAAAGTAATAATACCATCATTCCCTGAATTTTTTATAGTTGTTAATAAATCTTTTATTTGTTGTGGAACAGATTCAGTTGCGATAATGCCATCAAGTAATTTATCAATGCTTGCTTTAATTTCTGTCATTGATTGATTTGTAAAACTATCTAACACTTTTTTTACAGTTGGAGCAATACTAGGTGCAAAATGTTCTAGTAAGCTACTTATCCCGTTATGGAATTTTTCATTTACTAATAATTCTCAGATAGATTGATTCTTTAAAATAGGATTAACAATATCTCCAATCCCTTCATTACCTGGGTGAGTGTATTGCAATAAATTGCTAATTAATAATGTAATATCATCTGCTGCATCATTAAAGAATTGGATTAATGAACGCATGTTTCCTGATGGTAGAACTTCAGTTAATATTTGAGCAGTTCTTTGAGCTGGACCAATATTATTTTTAGCATTGTTTCATTGTGTTTCAAATTCTCTTTGAATATCACTAACAAAATCTTGAGATGTTAATTTTTGAAGTTCTGCTTGCCCTTCATTCTTGTAATCAAGATAACCTTTTTTAATACTTACATTCTTGATTACAGTATTTAAACTTTTTGAATATTGTGATAAGAAGAATTCATTAAAGCTTAATGTTTGTTCACCAAATGTTCATTTAGCGTTTGTAAAGAAATAGGCAGCATATCAGTCAGCTGTTCCTTGAGTGTGATTAATCAATTCATAGAAATATGGAATAGCAGCTGAGTCAATTATTAATTTTGTATTCTTGGTTTCATTAGTATTAAATGTGACACTCTTTACTTCTTGAGGATCATTGTTAATTAAGAATTCAGTTGGTTTATAAGAAGTGTTATGGATATCAATAGATAATTCAATATGATATTTATTCACACCATTTTCATTTGTACTATTTACTTTTAACTCATTTACAAAATACTTAAACAAGAAGTTAGTTGAGTATTCCTTTGAATTTTCTAAGAAACTATATAAATCATTAGTAACCACACTATCATTTATTTTTGAAAAGATATCTATATAAGCATTATCACTAGCATCTCTAGGTTCTAACATATACGGGTTAGATTGATTGATCTTAAAATCTAGCAACGGTTGTGTTGTTTGTTTTTGAATATATTCACCTATATTTTCTTTAAACACATCTGCTTCTTGATGTTCTTGAGGAAAAATATTTTTAACTTCTAATTTATTATTGGCAGCATTAACTATCACCGGTGCAATGGTTGCTCCTACAGCTGCTACACCAGTAGATAGAATAATGGCTCACTTAGCTCATTTTTTCATTTTATAACTCCTATCTATATAAACATAAAAATATACAAGTCATAGTGACAAGTACTATAGATAGGACTATTTAAATCTAAAATAATTTTTACATTCCGCAATAGTTAAATAATTAGTTACATTTCTAAGTAGTAATGCAAATTGATATTTAATTTTTGACCCTAATTTTGAAATTGAACTAATATTAATATCATCAGCTAATGATATAGATCGAATGCTTTCATCAAATTCAATTGAAAGCATCATTCTTTGTAAAATTAAAGAAATTCAAGAATTATTTAAAATATAAACAGCAAATTTGTTGTAGATTCTTTTGTGATTCTTATAAATTAGCTTAGTTGCTATAAAAGCAACAACAAAAAATATGATTGCTACTAGAAAAGATATAACAGTAACATCTCTAAAAAAGGTATTGATTGGATCCCTAATATAGGTATCAAAGATAAATTCTAATCAAGTCATTTCTATTATTATACACCAATTAGCAAACCTAATTGACTTACAATAATAGGTATTTATACCATATTAAAACAAAAATACACACCAAACGGTGTGTATCACTAAATTGATCAATTTATAAATGGTTGCTTTTTGTAATACTCAAAACAAGAATGACGTTTACTAAGTGATTGCATCCCAAAAGGGAAATAAGTCTATAAAATAGTAAATACTCTTGAAAGAATTTAACTTCAGTATCAGTTCGTCTAGGATTTCACTAATCGATTGATTTTTTTGGAGACCCACGGTTAATTGGTCAGACATTATATTTGAATGACTGGTATGCTCTTGCTTATAAAATGCAATGAACGAATCTTCGCGGAAGCTTGAGCAAGGTAGTGCTATCAATTTTATCTTGTAATGTTGTGAGTAACAGAAAACTGGGTTCTAATTGACACTAATAAATAAATTATCCACCAGCCTCACACCTTTTTATTACAATCTCATAAATCGGCCTATTAGTCCATCAACTTAATTAAATAAAGGTAAGAACAATCTCTATTCGAAATTTCATAGAAGTTCCAAATATTACATTATATATTTTAATGAATTGTTTTAGTTTGTAAATAGTCGCTCTTATATATATAGTATGTATAATAACTTGGTTATTATAAGAAAATTGAAAAAAATTTAAGTTAATTGTTTTTTAGTGTGTAAGGTATTTAATTAAATACATTTAACTATTCGAATCAAGCTACTAGTCTATTTTATGTCTCTTCTTTCTTACAATTCTACCTAAAATGATAGCAATAATAATGATTAAGGGTACACAAATAGCACCTAAACTAATTAATAATGGTTTAACAATACTACTATTTTCATTACTTCAAAAATCAATTTTGATAATTTGCCCATTTAATTCACTTGGGAAATTGATTTTATCATTACCAGTCCCTGCATCTGTTCTAATTTTTACAAAATCTTTACCTTGAATTACAAATGTTGGCGTAATTGGAGTTAAGTTAGATTCTGTTGGTTGAAGGTAGTTTTTGTAATAGAATGTATTACTTAATACAAATTCAGTATTATTGGTTTCATTGTTATTGTTCAATTTTATTTTGTTACCATACATTGCAGAATTATACAAAGCAGTTGATACCTTCTTTGTTTCTTCACTAATATCTAAAAATGCCATCGCATCTCTTTTAAACCCACATAGAATAAATGAGTATATTGAGGTGTTAGGACTAGCTGGTCCATGGCCTACGGTAACATCAATATATAGTCTTCCATTCAAGTCTTTGTACATACTTCTCTGCATAGCAGCAGCACCAATATTAGTCATTCTTTCATCATTAGCTATATTGATTTGAATATTTTCAATTGTGTTACCAGATCCATCAGCTCATCTAAAAAGAATTGAAGGATTTTTCTTGATGATATCTACTAATTGTTCAAACAAAGTTGAATCAGAATAAAAATCACGAACTCTAAAATCTCTAAAGTTCTTTAAAGAGTTTTTTCCATCACCAAGTGATGCAGTAATATCAATCTTATACTTATAATTTGTATCTGATGAATCATCAGGTCTGCCTGTTGTTTCTTTGTAGGCTTCAATATTTAAATCAGAAGTAATACTATCAACAAATTTCTGGTTATTAATATTAACAACTTGTTGACCTTGATCATGTCTAAAAGCTAAAATAGATGACCCTAAAATGGTCCCTAATGCCAAAAAGGTACTTGAAATAGCTATTTTAGTTTTAGTTCTCATACAATAATTTTATCATATGCCTAATATAAGATATAATATTATGCCAAATATAAGATATAATAATTTCATTATTATGGTTAAGCAAGAATATGAAGCGTTAAAGAAAATTGGAAAACGTGTAATGGTACATGCTTATAAATTTAATGGCTGATTGTACCGTTCATGAGATTTTCCAATGATTCTTGAAAATAATGATGATTACGTTGTCTTGAGCAATGTTGATACAAGCATTTTAACAAGTGAATACAATTCAAATAGAGTGTTTGGTTCTAGTACTAAACACCCATCTTTTTGAGTCTTTTGAAAAGATGAATGATTCAATATGCTAATCACTGTTATTGATCAAAAACCTCAATACTACATTAATGTATCCAGCAAATTTATTTATGAAGAATCTGCTGTTAAATACATTGATTTTGATTTAGATTTCAAAATTTTACCTAATGGTTCATGAGTAGAATTAGACAAGAATGAATACAATGAAGCTAAGGAATTATTTAATTACCCTAGAGCCCTTACTTCAATCATTAGTGATGTTGAAGAGAAAATAGAAAAATTAATTAAGGAAGGATACTTCAGCAATAACTTTAGCATAGATGTTATCAATTCATATGTAGATAAATATGAAATGCTATTAGCTAGAGAAAAAAGAAATAATAGGGAGGAATAATATGGCAAACAAAAAAGAAGGATGTTGCAATAAAGGGTGCAACCACAAAGATAATGAACACCATGAACATGAACACCAATGTTGTTGTGGTATGCATAATCATAATGATTCAAAATTACTTTTAGCTGATGATGAGATAGAACAAAATTTTGATGATGTTAGTGATGATTTAAAACAATATTATAGTGATATCTCATTAAAACTTATAGAACTAATCAAAGAAGAAAAATACCAAGAAGCAATAGATATTATTGACTCAGAATTAGAACAACCATATGTACCTAACTCAATACTAGTAAGCTTCATGAAAACTAAAAAAGAACTTGAAATTCAAGCAGCTGAATCAGAATATAATGCCGAACTTGAAGATATGTCTAAGTTTGAAATGTGAAATAAAATTTATGATGAAAAGAAACATAAGATTGATATTGTCTTCCTAAATTTATTAATTGAAAAATTTGGAGAAGAATTTGATGAACTAGATTTTGCTGTTATCAATAAAATTTTCAAAGATAAGGCAATCGACAATGTTGATAAATCACATTTACTAATGTTTTTACTATCAATGGATCCACAATATAAATTTACAATCTACAATAACTTTACTAAAAAAGAAACTCAATTTATTGTAAGTGACATTGCTCAATCTTTCATCCCTAGAGAAGAAACAATTAAAAAAATAGAAGATATTTTTATGAAAGATCCTTCTAAATTAGAAATTGCTTACAATTTATTACAATTACTTTCTGCACAATATATCCCTGAATCAATGCCTTATTCAGATGATATGATCGCAAATTCGATTGCTAGTATGGTAAATAGTTTCTTTGGAGAAAGTCTTGAAGAAGAAAATGAAATTACTAAATTATTATTCAATTTACTTGATAAATAGTTAAAACAACTGCATATATTATAAATATTATTTATAAAACACTTGCGTCAAAACCCATATTGATATAAAATTAAAATGTTTATTTTATTTTCACATAGGGGTATAAATTATGTCTATTTTTAAAAAAGCTGTAGGTGTCACAGGGGCTGCATTAATAATCTCTGGATTATGTGTCGGTGTAGCAATTAGTGCATCTAAAATTGTAGGGTTATCACATGATGCAACAATGATCGAATCTGCTAATAACAAAGGCAGTCAAAATTTAACAAACACTACAAGTCACTCAACTGTAGCACCAGTAAATCCAATTACTCCTGCACCAGTTGTTCCAGCACCTTCTAAACCTGTTGTTCCAGGTCCAGTATTACCTGCACCAGAAGTAACTCCAGCACCTTCTAAACCAGTAGAACCTGAAATTACTAAACCGGTTGTTCCTACACCATCTAAACCAGTAGAACCAACTCCAGCTCCATCTAAGCCGGTTGTTCCAGAAGTTACAAAACCAGTTGTTCCAACTCCAGCACCTACTCCAGTTGTTCCAACACCTGCTCCATCTAAACCTGTAGAACCTGAAATTGTTAAACCTGTTGTGCCAACTCCTGCACCAGTTGTTCCAGCACCAGCTCCATCTAAACCAGTTGAACCAGCACCAACTCCAACTCCTGCTCCAACTCCAGCACCTTCTAAGCCAGTTGTTCCAGAAGTTACAAAACCTGTTGAACCAGCACCTGCTCCAGCACCAATTATTCCTGAACCAGCACCTGCTCCAGCACCAGTAAGACCAGTTTTACCTGAAGTACCTGTAGATCCAGCTAGACCTGCAATAGAAGTAGCAAATGCAATTGCAGTAAAAAATACTGCAACTAACTTATTAGGAAATATTAGTGAAAATACAGCTTATACTGCAGCAAGATCAATAACTGATAATATTGAAGTATTTAAAGCAAGCATTATTAAAAACAAAGATTCTATTTTTGGAAGTTTAACTCCAGAACAAGAAGCTTTACTAAAAAATGGAAAATATACTGTTACAACTAAAGGTAATGAATTACTTATCTATATTGATGATGGCATTTCAAAACCATTTGAATTAACTTTATCTGGATTCTCTTCTGCTGCTAAATATGGACCTAAAACTACAACAGAAGTAAATACTGAAGCACTTTATACTTTAATTAAAGATTTATCTCCTGAATACAAGACTATTGAATCAAGCGATTTAGTAAAAGTTTTAAAAACAGGTGATGCATTAGAAAAGAAAGTTAATGAAAATTACGATAAAGTATTTGTTGATCAAGAATATAGAGATACATATAGCATGAACAACATGATGATGTTTGCAATGCCAAGATCAACTTCTAATTGAAATTTAAGAAGAGCTGCTCCTAAAGCTAAACTTACTATTGAAAATATAGGTGACAATGTTCTTTTATCTTTTGATGGTATGCCAGTTTATAACGATGGTATTTATAGTGAAAATTCAAAATTATCTACTACATTTAATAGAGAAAAAATGGGAGTAACTGCAATTTCTGAAAGCGAAGCTAATAGAGTATTTACACAAAAATTAAACTCATTAGGATATGCTACTCAAAATGATGTTCCAAACGATCAAGTTTATACATGAATTTACCACCACCATGATGAAGTTAGACAACTAATCATTGATAATTTAGATAGTTTAATACTAAACATGCCTAAAGTATCTGGATTCGACAAGAACAATGTTGATTTTGAATTAAGTTCATACGTTCCAGCATTAAATTGAAAAACTATTGGTGTATGTATCCAAATTAAAATTATTCATATTCCAGCTGTAAATGAAGAAGGTGAAATTGTAACAGATGGTTCTGCTATTACAATGTTCCATGGATTTAAATATACAACTAAATTAAACCTTGTAGCTTTAAGAGGACATGTATTTGATTGATTAGCATCTAAAGGATGTACAGATTTAGAATCAGCAACAGCTGTTCTTGGAACTGAAATCAAACCTAATAGAGAACTTAACCAATATCTTGCTCAACCAGAAATTCTATGTACTTGAATTGAAGATGAACTTAGTCGTCCTAAGATTCGTATGAATCTAGTTGAAGACAATTGAATGTGTTTCTACATTGGAGAAGATTACTACGATCACAAAATCGGTATCATGTACAACAACATTACTATCTACGGAAACAGTTGTTTTGCAGGTGACTGAGGATGATTACAAGTAGATAAAGTTTATAGTAAAGTTCTTGATAAAGTAGCTAAAGGACTATTATAATTTACAAAAGTTTAAGATAATACAAAAAAAATAACTCTCACAAATCAGTGGAGTTATTTTTTTGATTTTACTATTCAACTAATACATTTTTACTTTTTGTAATAGTTCGTCACCTTCATTAACATTAAAGATTGAAGGTAAATTATTTTTAAATGATTCAGGTAGAGTTGCTTCTTGAAACTTTCATAATTTAGCAAATGCATATTCTCCAATATATTCTACAGATTTGCTAATTTTTAAATTAGTTATATTTCAGTCATCATAGAATGCAGCATCACCAATGTAAAGCAGGTTGTTTCAATTTTCACCGATAGTTACACCACCTAAACCTGCATTAAGGAATGCACCTTTACCTATTCACTTTAAGTTATTTCCACCATAGAATGGAATATTGCTATTATGATCATTATTCAATCCAGATAATGCTCCATCGAAAATGTATTCAACATTATCATTTAAATATACTTTTCAAACACTTTTTCCTGTATGATTAACTGATTTAGCAACAAAGTCATCTCTCTTAGTTGCATCTTGTATAAATACTTGAGATCCGATTGCTTTAACTGGAATCATAACTTGAACTCCATCTGCATTTGGATAACCAACTTTAGTTGGAACTTGGATTTGTTCTCCTCCTCCGTGCCCGTCAGCTTCTTGTCTTTTAATGCTTATTACAGTAGCAAATTCTTGTTCACTTCCTGGTTCAGTAAATATTTTGAATTTTACATTGTCTCATTCATAAACAGTATCTTGAATTTTAATACCATTAATTTTGTTCTTTAAAGCTTTTAAAGCAGGAGAGTCTAAGTCTTGTTGACTTCCATTGTTTTCTTCAGGTTTTTGTTCTGGTTGTGACGGAGTTTGTTCTGGTTCTGATGGAGTTTGTTCTGGTTTACTTCCATCATTTTGTGAACCATCACCTTGTTGTCCAACACTTCCATCAGGTTCAATATTACCATCAGGTTGACTTTGTTCTTGTCCATTACTTGGTGGAGTTTGTTCTGGTTGAGATTGAGGAGGTAAAGATTCTCCTTCTTCACTTGATGGAGGTAGTTGTTCTTCTTGACCATTTACTTGGTTATCTCCTCCATTTCCAACATCAGGATTAATTGGCGTACCCATAGATCCATCATTTGGCAAGTTTGGTTTTGGTGCTTGCACTTCTTCAGTTTGGCTTCCATTACAAGAAACAACAGCTGCAATTGGAATAAAACTTATAGAGAAGGCAGCAAATAATAACATTAATTTATTTCTTTTTTTCATACATATACCTATATTGGGCACAAAACTGTGCCTAATTTCATTGTAGCAAAATAAAAAATAAAATGTTAACAATTATGACCAAAATTTTCAATTAAAGCAATCAATTTTAGTTATAGATATTAAGATTTTTGATATATTTATCCTATATATTATAAATGCACTCATTTGTGACTTTTTATTATATATATAATAAAGAGCTTAAAAAATTTTATTATATAGTCCTATTTACAATAAATTTAAAAGTAGTATAATGATTGTACTATGAAGTTAGTTGTATCAAAGCGTGTCATAGCTATTTCTATTGCTTCTGCTATTGCTATTCCAGCAATAGCAGTTGCAGTTATTACACCAGTTATTATATCTAACCAAAACTCTTCACCTAGTGAAGATTGTTCACAATATAAACCTTCTAATAATATGAAAACTCTAATGAGTCCTCAATCATTTGATAAATTACAAGAAAACTTTATGACATTAGCTGTTAAAAATAACCCTAATATTGAAAGTGCATCACTTGAAATGAAAAACGATAACCTAGAAGCAAGTGTTGTTGAAAGAATCGCTACATATGATTTATTATCTGCTAAAAAACCTTCACACTTAGTTTCAATTAGCTATTCATGATCTCTAACTCGTGAAAACAATGTAGACCGTGAAGACAAAAGAATTGAAGTTTGTAAAACTCACGGAACGCATCGTGACCGACTTTACAAGACTGTCACTAAAGTTGATGGTATTGTTACCCAAATTAAATTTATTTGTCTTAATTTACTAAAAGATCAGTTAGATTCAATTTACAACTTTAAATAAAAACTTAATGTGATCCATTAAGTTTTTATTTTCTATATATTTATAATTAGCAAAGTATTACTTATTAACAATGTATTGTAATGTTTTAGGTACTCTTTGAGTGGTTACAATTAATTCACCATCTCTAATGATAACAGTATCTTCAATTCTAACACCACCTACATTAGCTTTATAAATTCCTGGTTCAACAGTTACAACATGGTTTTTAACTAATTTAACATCACATGATGGCGATACATTTGGCATTTCATGAACTTCTACACCAACACCATGCCCTGTACCGTGTTGGAATAAACCTTTATAAGGTGAATTTTCAATATGTTCTCTACATGCAGCGTCCACAGCTTTAGTACTATTACCAATTTTACAAAGTGCTAATCCTTTTTCTTGTGCAGTTTTAACTGTGTCATAGATAACTAACATTTCTTCATTGTTACATTTTGAGCCAACTACAAATGTTCTTGTCATATCAGATGCATAGTGTTCAAACATACATCCCATATCAATTGTAACCATATCTCCATCTTGAATTACATAATCAGATGGTTTGTGATGAGGACAAGCTCCATTTAATCCAGCAGCAACAATTGGATCAAAAGAATTACCTTCAGCTCCAAGTTCTAAAAATTTAATACAAATCTTCTTAGCTATTTCTTTTTCAGTAAATCCTGGTTTAATTCATGATCAAACTCATTCAATTACTGAAGCTGTAATATCAGCAGACTTTTGTAATTTTTTAATTTCTTCTTCAGTTTTAATAGCTCTTATTCAATTAGTTTGAAGTGGTAACACATTGTAATCTTTAACATGATCATAATTTGATAATGATAAGTAATCTTTTTCAATAATCATCTTATTGATTTTTAATTCTTTAACAGCTTTATCAATTAAGTTTTTTACTGTGTCTCCTGGTTTTTCATTTAGCATTCATACATCAGCTACATTCTTTAATGTTTCTCTTGCCACTAATATGTATCTAGAATCAGTTATAAAAATCATTTTGCCTTTTTTATTAGCAACGACAATTCCAAAACTAGTTTCAAGTTCTAGCAATCAAAAACGGTTAAAAGTATTAAATAAAATAATACCATCAGCTTCATTTGATTTTATGTAATTAATTAGCATTTCCTTCTTAGTCATATTCATTCCTCCTATTTAATAAATTTGTATGATATTGCATCTATTAAGTTTACTACTAGTATATCAATCTTTTTAGCAATTGTACCTAAATTCTTATTGAACTGTTCTTCTTTCTTTTCAGGGTTATTTAATTTATCTATGCCAACCTTTAATGCAATAAACTTAACCTTCATGTTAAAACATACTTGCCCAATTGCACAGCATTCCATATCAACAACTGTAGGAAGTTTAGAGTCATGAATATTAAATTTTGATTGGTTAATGCTATTGATGAAAGAATCTGATGTATGGCAAATACCTAATTTATAATTCATTTCAGCAGCATTTAAAATATTCAAAACTTCATCATTGATCTTTTCATCTGTTTGATATCATGTAGGCATTCTAGGAACTTGATTTGGTTCATATCCTAAGCCAGTTGCATCTACATCACCATAACTAGTTTTATCAACAACTAAAACTTCATTTGTTTCTAAACCATCAACTATTCTAGACGATCCTATATTCAAACAAATATCAACATTAAAATTATTAATCATTAAAGCAGTAGCCATTGAAGCATTAGCCTTACCAATTCCACTAAAAGTAATTACTGCATTTTGTTCATTGTTAGTTGTTACTACATAGAATTTAATATTATTTATTGTATGAGTAAAAACATCTCTAAAGCAATCATTTAGTAGTGTATTACATTCTGACTTACTTGATATTACTATTCCTACCATTTTACTTTCCTCTTTTCTTAGTTATTAATCAATCTAATCCAATTTCATTTAGCTCATGCTTATGTTCAAAAATAAAGTTTCTTAATTTATCATCTAATTCACTAATATTTAAATTTTTATCACCTACATTAGTATATAAGTTTTCTTGTAATTGAATGCATAAATTAGATGATTCTTTTTCATAAAAATTCTTTAAGTAACTTATCTGCATAATTTCTTTTAATATTGAACCTGTTATTAATTTTGAATTGTTATAAGCTGATTTTGTTTTATATCTATACATTAGAATTTCATTATTCAATATGCTAAAGAATTTTTCTGGATTACAAAAGTTAGATGAGTTTAATACAAGTTGATCAAGAATTCCAAATATATTGTTTTTCAAGTAATTATAATCAGCTTTAGGTATAGAGAATGATGTTTGAGGAATTAATACCAATTCAAATCCGTATTCTTTCCCAATAAATAATTCTTTTTTAATTAAATTAGTATCAAGAGAAAATGATTGATAAAAAGACGCTAGATTAAATCCTTCTTGACAATTAATATTAGATTTATTATTTTCAAATTTTAAATCTTTTGCAATACCATATCTATATTTTAAATATATACTTTCAATAAACTTGTCATAAACCATTCTATAAATATTTGATTTTGATAATGTATAATTTTGGACATTGTAAATTAAATCCTTCTTAGATTCTTTCCCATTTTTTAGATGTCCATTTTGAAATACTTCTCATTCATATTTTATTTTATTTGCTATAGCTGTAGGATTGCTATCTGAAATAATTAATATATATTGCAAACCAATATAATTATGAATACATTCTTTTGTAAAAGTATCTATAAATTGTTTATAGTTTGATTCATTAATATCATCAATTACAAAGATTGAATTTTTATTGAAATTCTTGTTATTAAATCCTAATCTTAAAGATCCAAATTTCATCTTTCTCATAGGGAAAGCCAAACAAGCAGAAACTATAAGAGATAAGATAATTATACAAGCAATAGTAATTAATATTTTTGATTTAATACCAAAATTGTCATCTAGAAAATATGGTATAAAAACAGGTATGATAATTGATGTTACAGTCAAGAGAGAAGTGAACAACGCTTTAATAGGTCTAGTTAGTTTCTTTTCTTTAGTGTTTGTAGGATTTTTAGTACTATGTAAAAAAGCATATAATTCATTTTCAAAACTTTGATTATTATTTAGTGAATATAAGCGATAATTCTGGATCTTTCTATTTTTAAGTAGTGTTGATAGTTCTCGAGAAATTTGATGACTGATACCACTCTTATGTTCTGCAAGAATAATTTGTGATGTAGATAAACCATCATTATTTAAAATAGATACATTGTTAGATTCAGATAATATTTCTTCAAAATTATATTCAAATCTATATGGATCAAATTTTTCATCATCATTTAATATTGTTACTTTACCAGATTCAGTTTTCAAAATACAAATTGCATTTTCAAAGATATGAAACATCACAATAATATTTTTTAAATCTTTATTCCCTTTCATCAAATATTTTTTTAATACAAGAGCAACATACTTACATACATTTGGACTAGGAATTATATTTATAAATGTTGCATTAATTTTATTCATGCTATCATCTAAAAATTTTTCGAGTCCTGAGCTTAACAATAACTTCTTTAAACTGTAGTGTCCATCAACATAAAATAAAGGCATATCTTCATCTTTGATTGGACTACCAAATGCATCAATATCCGTTTCAGTATTTCTTAACATAACTACGTTATTAATGTTCTTATTTAATTTAGTAACAAATGCATCATATACCAACTCTTGGTGGTCAAAAACTCATTTATTAACTTTATTGTTTTTAACATGTTTTTTATCAGTATAAATTTTATAAAAATAATTTGTAACTATAAGATCAGAATCTTTCTTTGCTGAAACTGCCTTTCATTCTTTTCTTACGCATTCATTATTCACATTGTTCTTATCAAAAAAACTTGGAATAGCATCATAAAAACTAAAAGCATAATTAAAATCACATAATCTTGCTAATCTAATACTTTCTTTTGCTCTATATCTAGTTCCTCAGGTGATTAAATAGTTTTCATTATTTTTAATTAATGGAGCATTATTTCTAAGAGATATTTCACACTTATTCATAAACATTTTTAGAATCTTATCAAATGAAATAGATAAATTTTTTCTAAATTGTTTAACTAGATAAAAAGATATTTCATTTTTATTGCATCATTCATTTACATAAATATAACCAATAACAACAAAATCATGATTGTTATCTCAATACATTGAATCTTTTGTATCATTGCCAGAATACAAGTTTCTAGCAACTTCCTTATCCATACATATTAATCAACCATAAGAAGTTTTAACTAAATCAGAAATATGTTTTCTAGATAAATCAGAATTTGAATATCATAAATCATCATGCGTTTGATCCATTTTGTGTGGAGTAACTTTAAGAGACATTTTCATTAAATTATCATAAATGTCATCTCTATATTGAGAAACAAAGTCATATAACAACTTAGGAGCACTTTTTAATTTATTAAATTCATATATGGATAAATTATCGACAATAAATATTTCGTTACTTCGCATTATTTACACCCACATAATTTATTGTATCTAGCATTGATTTCATCTTTACTTCATGCTTTAAATTTTT
>JAHHTH010000010.1 GCA_020024755.1 Mycoplasmataceae bacterium
AAACTAAACAATGACAAGATGAAAATGGTACTTGATGATATTTAGATGAACAAGGAAACTATTATTATAGTGATGGATCTAATTGAGTTCCGTATAAAGCTTAGTTAAAATATATGATTAGAAAATAGTTGGTAATTGAAACCAACTATTTTTCTATTTATGAGATAACATATAACCAAACATATATAAAGGAATATTAGTGTCATCAAATTTATTAGTTAGTGATGTTATTCTTGTGCAAGAGTTTGGTGTATCCTTAAGCATCTTTAAACTAGGTGATTTAGTATTTCTACCTGATTTAATTTCCACTAGATTTACTTTAAGTTCTTTGTCATGATAAACTAAATCTATTTCATATCAATTTTTATTAACAATAAATGTATGATAGTAAGGATTGATATTGTTTCTAATACATTCAGAAATTATGTATGATTCAATCATGCTCCCTTTAATTCTTTTAAAGCCTTCATTATCAATCGTAATATTTTCTAATGAATAGTATGCTGAAATTAATCCAATATCACAAGGATAGATTTTAAATTTATTTGAAGTGTCCATTGCAGTTATTGGAAATGTTAAATTATTACAGTTATCTACTTTATTAACCATATGAGATTTCATTAATAACAAAATTGCATACTCATATTCTCTATATCTTGCATTAGTCTTAATTGTTGATAAAGTGAATGTATTATTTTCTTTACCCATAAAATCTAATGAATGAATAAATACTGATCTAGCTCTTGCTATTTCTTTTGGTTCCATAAATTTACTGATATCTGTTTCATAAGTAGCTAAAATATTTTTATTTACTTCAGCAGCTTTAGTATAACTTTCATTATTTTCAATGAATGTTTTTATAGCATTTGGGAATCCGCCTATAATTAGATACTTCATAAAGTATTCAGAAAAGATTGAATGTTGAATTTCTGATATAACTTTATTTTCATAACACTCTTTAAGTGAGTTATATATTGCACCATTAATATTCATTAGAAATTCCTCAAAACTCAAAGTGTGCATATTAATAATTTCTATTTGCCCTACAGGTATTGGAGTATTAGATGAAAAGACTTTAACTGTTAAATAACTTCCTAAACATATGATATTCTTGAACTTACTATTCTCATTAATAAACTTTAATTGTGTATAAAATGGCATAACTTCTTGGAATTCATCAATAACTAGTAAAGTATCATTATCTAGTATTATTTCTTCCTGGAATTTACTTTTTAATACTTCTATTAAATTTTCTAGGGTTGGATAACTAGAAAACTTTTCAAATCGTGGATGAGCTTTCTCTTCCATGAAATTAATATAATGTGATTTCTTGTATAATCTCTTACTAGCTTCAATAACAGCTGTTGTTTTACCACATTGTCTAGGGCCTAAAACCACCAAGGGTTTTTTATCCTTATTTTGTGATCACTTATCAATAATACCGTCTACTTTTCTTTTTAAATACATATGCAATTAGTATAGTGCATATTTACTGATATTAACCATAAAATATACAAAAATGTGAAATTTTACACAAATTTGTACTACAAAAATGTGAAAATTTACACAAAATTGTATATAAAATGAAAAATGAAATAGATGCTATATGAGAAGTAATAGATATAAGAATGAATTAAGAATTATTCATTATTCGGACATGAACATTTCACACTATTACAAAAACTTTATCTTGAAAGTTAATGTTATTGCATTATTTTCTTAAAAGGTAGAAAAATATACTTCTGACAATTTCTAATTTTAGTAATATTTTTAGTTTCAATTAAGTTCAAATTTAAGAGATCTTTAAATAGCTTTGAAATTGTGGTATCACTTAGTTTTGTTTCTGTTCTTTAATGTCATTCTATCAAACACAACATTCTTCGGAAAGAAATCAATTAATGTATTTGTATATCTCTTCAGTATCTTATTATTTAGTAATAAATCAAATTCTTTCATTGATAATACACTTAAATTTTCTATAACACTTATTTTTATGTTAACTATAAGATTTTGTGAAATTTTCACATTTCCTTAGTAAGATTTTGTGAAATTTTCACATTTCCTTAGTAAGATTTTGTGAAAATAAATTGATTAAATATATAATATTTACATTATGTATCTAATTAGAAGTATTGAAAAAGACATCAAAAAATGAATCCAAAGAACTGATGATAAGAAACCATTAGTTATTTTTGGAACTAGACAATGTGGCAAAACCACAACTGTTAACCACATAGCTAAGCAAAACTTCAAGAAGGTATATTATATTAATTTTCTTGAAGATAAAGATAGACCATCATTTCAAGCTTTTATCCGTGAACCTAAATTTGATATTTTAATCTCTTACCTAGAAAAGAAATACGAAGAAACTATAGTGCTAGATAATGACACAGTAATCATAGTAGATGAACTACAACAAGTAATGGATTTTTATACAGAATTAAAATTCGTTAACGAGAATCAAACATTTAAAAACATTATTTGTACTGGTAGTTATTTATCTATGGAAATCTTTGCAAACAAAGTTTCAGTTCCTGTTGGACAAATCTGATCTCTTAATATGTATACTTTAAGTTTTGAAGAATTCTTAATGAATGTCTCACCATTTAATTATGAAAAACTAGTTAAATCTTTTACAACCAAACAAATTAATCAAATAGATCATGAAACATTTACTGAATTATTTCAACACTATCTAGTTGTAGGAGGATTCCCAGAAGCTGTAGTTAGTTTTATTAACAACAAGAATAGTTTTCAATCGGCTAGTGAAGTAAACAAAGTTATTTTAGATAAGTATTCTAAAGATATAGAAAAATATTTAGATCCTCAATCAGTAACTAAAGCTAAAAAGGTTTTTGAAAATGCAATTAGATTCATGGGTAAAGAAAACAATACATTTACCTTATCAACCATTAAAACAGATGCAAGATATAGAGACTATGAATATGTTATCTATCTATTAGTAAATTCATTTGTTTGCTATAAAGTAGATAATTGCAAAAATCTTCAATTCCCTTTATGTACAAGTGATAGCTCTTCTAAATTTAAGATCTATGTATGTGATATTGGATTAGTTAGTGCATTCTATAATTTAGATAATTCAAATATTGAAACTCAAGGATTCAATAACATTAAAGGCAACATGATAGAAGGATACATTATTTCTGAATTACAAAGAAACAATATCCAACCCTACTATCACCGTTTCTATGAAGGAAAGAATAGTTACGAATTAGACTGTGTATATCAAGATAGTGATTTAATTACAAAGGTAGTAGAAATCAAATCAGGCAAAAATAAATCTAGTCAAAGTCTTAATAAGGTAAAAGACAATAAGAACATTAATATCAAATTAACATCTATTGATAATAAACTTGATGACTATAACACCCCACTATATATGTTTGGTTATATGATTTCTCATAAGGATAATTAATCTTTAGTTATCTTTATAAAACTATAAACAAAATAGCTCAATTAAATGAGCTATTTTTTATTTGGAAATTTGAAGTCTTCATTTATTAAATAACTTAGATAACTTGGCATAGTTAATAAGTTATTATCATATCCGATATTGTTATTAGAAAGTTTAATTCCTTTTAGGTTATTATTTTTCTTTAATTCTTTTCTTAGTGAAGTAGTAGAACCACTACTAGCTTTTACATCAATTAGAATTACTCCATCATATGTAGAAATTATAAAGTCAATTTCAGATGATCTATATTCGTCATAGAAATAAAGTTTAAATCCATTCTTAACTAATTGATCACTAATTAGGTTTTCATAAATATAACCTTTATAAGTTCCTATGTCATCTTTATGAATACTTTCAATGATATTATCTTCAAGAGTAGACATAAATAATCCAGTATCATTCATATAAATCCTTATATTGTTATCTATACTATAAGCATTTAAAGGATTTTCTATTTTTGACAAATTATTACTGATGTTAATAAGACCTGCATCTTTTAGTCATTGTAAACTTAAACTGAAGTCTCTGTATCTTCCACCTGATTTCACATCACCAAACTTAAATTTAGTTGTTTCATTATTTTCTATAATTTGATTTCTTGCTAATTGTTTAGGAATAGATTCATATAATTGTCCTAATCTTGCTCTATCTCATTTACTAACTGATGTTTCTTCTTTAACATTAAGATATTTACCAAAATCACTTTTATAGGTGTCTACTATTTTTCTTTGTACTCTTCTTATTTCTCTTATATCTTTAGTCTCTAAATAAGTCTTAACTACTTCTGGCATTCCACCAACTATTAGATATCATTTATATAATTCGCACATATCTTTGTGAATTGATTCACTAATGTTTGTTAATGAATATAGTCTATCCTTAAGGTAATTGAAGTGTTCTTCATTATATCCTTCTGCTAATAGAAATTCTTCAAAATCTAATGAACCTAGAGTGATGTGTTCTTCAAATCCTACTGGAATACTAGCTCCAGTTCTATCATTATATCCAATCACTCCTAATAATGATCCTGTTCCGATTACATCATATCTTCCATCTAAACAGAAAGGTTTTAATGATGATCTAGCGTTTGCACATTCTTGAATTTCATCAAAGATAATTAATGTCTTTCCAGGTATAAACTTAAAATCATTATTTTTAAACTTTAATTCAGTAATGATTGAATCTACATTAAGATCCTTTGAAAAACATTCTTTGTATCTAGTATCATTCATGAAGTTGATATAAATATAGTTTTCATATTCTTTTTTTGCAAATTCTAAAACAATAGTTGTTTTACCAACTTGTCTTGGTCCTTTGACAATTAAAGCATTCTTTCTACTGTTAGCATTACGAGTTTTTCAAGCTAACAGTTTTTGATATACTTTTCTTTTAAATATTATTGTATTTTCCATAATGACTATATTATAGCCTCAAAATAAGTTTCAAAAATCAAAACTTTACACATTTTAGTATGTTTTTTAAAATTCACACACATTTTAGCATATGTTTTTCAAAAAATCTTACACATTTTAGTATATTTTTTAAAATTTACACACATTTTAGCAATATTTAAAAAGATAATAAGTTATATAAGTAGATTATTCAAGCTTATATCCACTATCCCAAATAAATGAATAATATTCTGAATGATATATTGTAACTAGAATGATTATCATTTAGGCATATTAAAATCATTATCAATAATAAATGATAAATAGTATGGAATGGTTAGTATATTATCAACTAAACCAATATTATTTTTACAAAGTTTAATTCCTTTGATGTTATTTGATTCTTTAGATACTAATAACTTTAACGATTTAGCTTTACCATTATTTGATTTAACTTCTAATCCATAGATGGAATCTTTAGTTGAAATAATAAAGTCTATTTCGCTTGTATTACCTTGTTTTTGGTAGAAGTAGATTTGATTATTGTTTTTAACTAATTGTTCAGCAATTAAGTTTTCATAAATATAACCTTTATATGTACCAATATCATTAGTTCATACACTTGCAGTAATTCCTTCTGATAACATTGATAGTAATAATCCAGTATCATTTAAATAAATCTTAAAGTTATTATCTATTACATAACCTGATAAAGGGCTAGCTATAGTTTTTAGATTATGACATACATTTATTAATCCTGCATCACTTAATCATTGAATTACTTCTCTATAATCTCTAAGACGGCAATTCTTACCTAAATCACTAAATCTAAATTTAGTTGATTCATCATTTAATTCTGTATTTTCTGATCTTGATAATTGAACAGGAATAGAGTTATAAATTAAATTCATTCTAGCTAACATAGTATTGCTTAACACAACATCCCCATTTTGGTTTAAATGTTTACCAAAGTCATTACGGTATGAACTAATAATATCTTGGTGAATCTTTCTTACATTATTCATATCTTTGGTATTCACATAAGATTCAACAGCTTCTGGCATACCACCAATGACTAGGTATGACTTATATAATTCCAACATCTTATTGTGAGTTAGTTGATCAATTGGCTGAATAGTATTTACTTTGTTTCTTAATCCTTCAATAAATTCTGGAGTATATCCTAGTGCTCATAAAAATTCTTCAAAGTCCATTGGGTGCATATCCATATGTGTTTCAAAACCAACAGGGATACTTGCTTTCACTTGATTACTATAACCCATTACTCCTAAAAGAGAACCAGTAGCAATAATATCATATCTTCCATCTAAACAAAATGGTTTAAAACTAGATCTTGCTTTAGGACATTCTTGAATTTCATCAAATATGATAACTGTTTTGTTTGGCACAAATTTTAAAGAAGCATCTAGAGTAGTTAGATTGGTGATTATTGTATCAACATCTAAATCTCCTTCAAAGCATTCATAGAACTTCTTTTGGTACATGAAGTTTATTAATATAACGTTTTCATAATTATCTCTAGCAAACTTTTCAACAATAAAAGATTTACCAACTTGTCTAGCTCCTTTTAATAATAGAGCCTTCTTGTGAGTAGAATTGTCATTATATGTTTTTCAGTTCTTTAGTTCTCTATAAATCTTTCTGTCAAACATACATTTATTATAGGCTAATTTCACATTTTTATAGGGAAAGTTTCATTTTTTCACATTTTTATAAGGAATAAATAAAGCATTTTTCACATTTTTATAGGGAAAGTTTTATTTTTTCACATTTTTAGTACTTTCTATAGTTTAAAAAACTAATTTTTCATAGTTTAATCTAATCATCATCAATTAGAACTACTAAATAAGCATTAAAACCTATTTAAAGTGTTAATAAATAATCTATGGTTTATTTGTGAATATAACTGCAGATAAGACCATAACTAATAGCTACGTAGTTATAATCTATGATTAAAATAATATAAACTACCTTGAAAATAGAAATTGATCTTCTTTTCAGATATGCATTAAAAATTAAAACTTTGCATAAAGTGGGGAAATCCGTTAGCGCTAACAGATTAACAATTAATATTTAAATATCTAATCTTTTCTTGCAAGCAATTCTTGTATTTCATTTCAATCTCATTTATTCGAGTTTATAGTATATGTTAGTTTATTTGTAAATCCACTAGATAAAAGATAATCATTATCCTTTAATGACTTTAGAGTAGTATGTATCATCTTTTCAGAAATAGATATTTTAAATATAGATAGTTGTGATAGTAAGTCCTTTAGGTTGAATGGTTTGTTTTTATATGTATTATCAATTATAAAAGCTAAGGTTTGTTTCTTATTTAGTTTAGAAGCAGTTATATGATCTTTAATAAATAACTTAGTATTAAATAGTTCAAGAGATTCAATTAAAATCTTTATCACAAACAAAATTCATGGTTCATAGGTATTACTATCTGTATTTCAACCTGCATTACATGCTTTTAAAGAATTCAAGTATTCATCCTTGTGTTGTAGGATAATTTGTTCTAGCGAGATGTATTTCACCACTTCATAACCATTATTTAATAGAAGGTAATTCATTAATAATCTACTTGTTCTACCATTTCCATCATTAAATGGATGGATCGATAAGAAATCAAAGATATAGATACAACACTTAATTAATGAAGGTGTTTCATTATCGTTATTAAATCATTCATTTAATTCATTTATTAGTATAGGAGTTTCTCAAGGAGCAGCCCCATGAATTAATATATTACCTTTTTCATCTTTTACTTGGTTATCATTAGTCTTGAATTTTCCACCTGTTGATTCATCTTGTAGTGTATTTTGAAATAAGTGTTTGTGTCATCCTAATAGTTCATTATTATTTAGTTTAATGAATGAGAAGCTTTCTTTGATGTAGTTTAGAACTTCATTATAGTTTTCTATTAATATCTTTGCATTATTGTTTTGTTGTTTAGTTTGACCATCAGTTACTGTTATTCCTTCTATTTCATTTGAAGTATGTGCTGAAACTTTAGATGCAGTTAGTGAGATTGATATTTTATCTATGATAGGGTTATTCATATCTGCATTCTTTTTAGTAATTAAAATAGAATGTAGTTTATTTAACTCTTCTAAGATCTTATTGGTAATAACATTTCTCTTGCTTTTATAGAACATAATACCTAAATTCTATAATAAATAGTCTAAAATTACCACAAGTTATACTCAAAATTACTACAAGTTTGGAAATTTAGCAGAAGTTTTTATTAAAAATTACTACAAGTTTTGTTTGAAATTACCATAAGTTATGCTTAAACAGGCATGGTTTATACAAAAGTCATTCTTTTTATTCATTAAACTTTTTATATATTAACTTTCTTAACATTTCTGAGAAAGCCCAAATCATTCAAGACTTCTTATACTCTTTCATGATATTAGATAGTTCCTTTTCATCTTCACTTTTACATACCAAGGATAATGTTATACTTAGCATTTCTTCTAATGGAGTTGTACCTTCTCAACTATCGTAATCATGTATATATCAATATTGTGTGTAGCACATTAATACATATTGATATACTATTAGTTTCTTTTCTAATATTTCCATTTCCTCTTCAAATAAAAAATAATAAAGATCAGTGTAGTTGTATTCGTCAGTTGATATATTTTCTTCCATAAATTCGTCAAAATCAATAAATGAATCAATTTCTATATAATTCATTTTTGAGTATCTTTCAACAAATTTAGCAAACTCCTCACAAAACTCCGGAAAGTCAGAAACATTTTTTAATTTACTTGTGTCTCTATCTTCATCTAAAAAATATCTTGCAAAACATTCTTGCTTTGAATCTGTATTTAAGAATAAATCAAAGGTTAATTTTGAATTTTTCAATTCTCTTACAGCAACCCAAACATTTTCTATACAGATACCAGTATAAATTAATCTATTATGTTTTGTGTCTTTTAAAATTTCAGTATGATATTCTCCAAACCATTCGATGATGTTTTTATTTATTTTGCTTATTTTATTATTGTTAGATCTATTTACAGACTCAATAACATCATCAATACAGTAATCTGTGCCATCTAAAAACAATTTAACCAATTCATTAGATGCGACAACATGAATATGTTCTCCATTTTTACAAACTAATTTTATACTTGCATCTTTTAGCATACTGCCCATGATTATATCCCCTAACTCTGTTCCACCTTTGTTACATTTTAATATTATGACTTTCTTTATAAAATAATTAAATTGAATGAATATTTATGAAATCAATTTTAGTATTTCATATAATTCTTTATTATTTGAACCACTTCATATTCCATATTTAGTGTTATAGCTTTTGTATATTGATTCTGATTCATATCTTATATTTCCAGCAATAACTTCTTTTCATTTTTTGATACACACTAAATATTGATCAAATCTATTGTATACAGTTTCTATAGTTTTAATCTTATATGGTTGCTTATATTGAATTCCAGAATATATATCATTTAACTCTGGAACAATATAATTAACTACACCACCTAACCCCGGTAATTCGTTTGGATATTGATTGCTCGCTGGATATTCAACTATTTTGATATGCAATACTAGATGTTCAAGCAAGTCACAGTAAACTAATCTCTCAGCTTTTTGAAAAGCAAATGGCCTATTTGCTGCATGTTCTTTTTCAGAAAGCATTATTGTTTTATCTTCATCAATGTGGTGTATGTATAAACCCTCAGATGTTCTTTTGATTTTAGAATTAATAGTTCTAAATTGAGATGAAAAAAAATAATCACCTTCGGGTATCCCATATTTATTTTGAAGGAATTGACAACATTGATCATAATTCATTAATAATAGCTTAAATACATCAGCGTCAGATGAATGCAATTGTGCATATGCATCAGCACCCATTCTATTTAATTCATTTATTCAAGGTAAATAACTATTTATATCCATAGATTAATAATAACATTACTTTATGAAAAGTATTCATTATAGATGCTTATGTGCGATAATGAAAAATGGTATGTAGGAGGATGAAATGAAAATTGAAAATACACTTGAAATTGAAACTAAAAATGTAAAAACATTTTTAAAAGATATACAAAATGGAATCATTACTATTCCAGATATACAAAGAGATCTAGTTTGAAAGCCTAGCCAAAAAAGAAAATTCCTTGCAACTATTAGAAATAAATATCCATATGGTGCAATCATATTAGCTAGAGCAGATAGTCAAAAGGAACTATTTATTATTGATGGGTTACAAAGAAGTACTACAATACTTTCTATTTACAAGAATTGTTATAAATATGCTGACGACTATATAGATGAATTATTTGAATATTTTATGCAATCTGTTAAAAGTAGTTTTAGATTATTCTCATGTAAGATTGATTTAGAGTCAAACATAATACAATCTCAGATTAAACAATGCTTTATCGATAATTTCAAAGAATGACAAAAACAAAAAGAGATAACAAATGATTTTGGAGTAATATGTTTTAGTGAGAATGAAGATTTAAAGAAGTATGCTGCTTTATTCGAAGAGAAATTTAGAGAAACATATAGTCAATTTAAGAAAAGTCTATTTGATGAATTTACAGTTCAAACACAAATTTTTACAGGTGGTCATGAAGATATATCTGAAATATTTCAAAGAATTAATGAACAAGGAGTAAAACTATCTGAAACAGAAATTTGAAAAGCTAAATTATTTTCACATACAATTCAAAACAAGAATTATCCTACAATTTTATCTTCTATGAAAAAATTTAAAGAATCTACAGGATTTGTTAAATTAAAAGAAGAATTCTTAAATGAAATAAAAAAAGATGATAATGAAGATAGATTATCGTACTTTGATATTTGATACTATGCTACATATAGTATTTTTGATAATAAGAACATTAAATATTCTGGTAAAGATATACCTCCACTAATTAAATTAATTTTTGATAAAGATAAAGAGCAAATTTCAAATGAATGATTTAAGATTGTGAAGTTTATTGCACCATTATATATTCCAAACCAAAATGATTCATTGGATGTTCCAGAATTAGTTATTGAATATTTCAAAAATAATGGATCTGAAGCTGACTTTCAAAATATAATGAATTTACTAATTCAATCAATTAATGAGTTAAATAATTTATTCCCATATATCAAAGTAACTAAGATTATTAAGAAAACAAATAAAACTTTAACATGAGATTATGGAATAGTTCCTACAATATTATTGATTAGTACAATTTATAAATGTAAACTTCAAAACATTACTGAATATGACCCAAAATTAATTTATGGATCTATTATTGATTTAAATAGAAAAGATACATTTAGTTCAAGTACATTACAAAAAGCAATTAGTGTCTATAATAATAATTCAATGCTAGATAACATTGATTGAAATGAATTTTCTAATTTCCTAACTTATGGTGGTGATGGCGGAACTGAATCAAAAATAATTTACAACACATTTATTCCAATGTTAAGAATTGCAGGATTTAGCAAAATAGAAAATATTAGCTATTTTAACTTTATTGAAAGTGACAATATAGTAGGTATTAATGAAAGTAAAATATCATTTAGTAGAGATTATAGAAACTTCATCATAACACTTGATGATATCAAAAAAAATAGTAATCAATTAACAGCTGCTGATTATGAAAGAGATGTATTTTATATGTATTGTACAGATACACAACTAAAGAATGCATACATTGAAGTTGTAAGCAATGTTATTACTCAACAAAAAGATATTGATATTGAAACAGCAAAGGAAATTTTAGACTTAAGAAAACAAATAATTGATAATTTCATTTTCGAAAGAATAGTGCCTAATGAGTAATTATGAAAATTTATTAAGTAAATTTATATCTAATAAGACAGAAATTCCATCTGCTTCCTTTCAATCTATAGAAAAGAAACTAAATCAAATTACTGATATTATCAATAAAGATAATTCATTTAAAAATATATTGATCTATGGGCAAGTTCAATCAGGTAAGACTTTATTCTTCACATCCTTGATGATGAAATTGATTGAGCAAGACTCAAAATCAATTTTTATAGTTTTATCTAATAGTAATACAAGGCTAATGTTACAAACATATAATAGAGTTATTGATGAATTTAAATTAGTTAATTCTGATGTAAATATTTTCTTATATGAAGACTATAAAAATAAAAATCAGATGATATTTAATAGTGAAAGTGATATTCCCAATATCTTCTTTGCATTAAAACAAGAAGATCATCTAACAAATTTATTAGACTTATTAAAATCAAAATATCCAAATAGAAAAGTATTTATTATTGATGATGAAGCAGATGTTGCAGCTGTTCCAGAATTTGAATTTAAATTAGACTACAAGTCTATAAGTGAATTAGTTAAAAAAATAATATTAACTTTTGAAAGAAATGGTGTTGTATATTTTCCAATAACTGCTACTCCATTTGATAACTTAGCTATAGATGATAAATTATTAAAACCACAATATATTATTTGTTTGGAAAAAGCTAAAGGTTATTTTGGATTGAGTAAACTATCATATTTACTAAATTCATTTGATTATGATATCAATGTTAATGTTGCATCATTCATTGATAAAGAAAATAAATATTATCTGCCACTAGAACTTATATATGCAATTATTACATTTTTAGTCCAATGATATGAAAGAACATTAAATAATAATCCTTATAAGCCAGTAATGTTAATTAATTATGAATGGAAGATAGAATCTCAAGAAATAAGTTTGTCAGGTGTAACCATGTTAATTGATGATATTATAAATGGATTATGTGACGAGCAAGTACAGTACATTTTAAACAAATATTACAATACAATCAATTTAACTGATCTTAAATGTTTCTTTAGCACTATAAATGAAAGTAACCTCATTATAAGAACATTAAATAATAGTATCAATTCAAAGCAAAAAGAACATGATGTTTTGCTAGATCAATATAACAAAGACTATGCACAAATAATTATTGGATGTAACAAGGTTTCAAGAGGTGTTACATTTAAAGATTTATCTCTCTGCTATTTGTACTCTGAAATTCCAATTAGACCTTTATCAATATTACTACAGCAAGCAAGATGATTTGGATATAGAAATAATATAGAATCTAATTTGAAATTAGCAATTCCAGATTATTTTGAAGATTATTATATTCTTGCTTCCAATTACATCGAGTACCAAATGTATCTAATAAATAACTCTTGTTCATTTAAAAACATTGAAGAATGTTTCCTAAATTTTAGTCATCCTGCACCATTCTTACTACAAACTGTTAAAAAGAATTATTCCGAAAAAGATTTTCATAGATCAATATGAACTGTTGCAATATCAATAAATAATAGCTATACAGAAGAAAAAATATTTGACTTATTTAATATGAATCAATTTAATTGAACTCTCAACAATGGCAATTTAGTATGTGAATTTAATTCGTTAGATCACTTATTAGAAGTCACTAATTTACAAGAAGAAGAACTTTATAGAAAGTTATACGATTTGACTACTTTCGGAAGAACGTTCAATGAGAAACAGATTATCAAGAAAAATAAAAATAGAAAATGAATTATAAGATTAATAAATCATGACGGTGAAAAACAAATTGCTTGTGATAGAAAAGCTATGCACTATGAAGATCTTAGAACCGCATATGAAGAAATATCAATTCATAACTACAATGATGAATTTAATGATGATTACTTCGAATATTTTACCTTGGATTTTATTAAACTAAGAATTTGAAAATATAACAATTACAAAGAAAAGAAAATAAGTAGTGAAGGAAATATTAAAACTGTTTTTAGAGCAGATTTTATCAACAAATAGAAATGATAGTTATTTCTTATAGATTTCTAATAATCTTTCTAAAGTAATATCAATTCCTACTTTAGACAATTCTTCTTTTCTATCATTAAATAACTTAGTAATAATAATTTTGTTATCTTTACCTTGGTGAATTCATCTATGACAGTTAGGACAAAGTGATACTATATTAGAATAGTGATCGATAGATTCTAGATTATTACATAATGGTATTAAGTGGTGTCCTTCAGTATAGTTGGTTCCATTTTTTCTCAAGAAAGTTTTGTGGGAGTTGTCATATTCACACATATAATTTGCTTTTTGTAATGCATAAGCTCTTGCTTCTGAACTTCTTTCATAAGTTTTAACTTCACTATATGTAATCTTAATATTCTTGTTGATAATGTCTTCTACTTCTTCAGTTATCTTGTTGTCTAATTGTTCTTGCATATTAAGATATTTAATATCAAGACATAATGGTTTGATTTCTTCCAATTTATCTAATGTTTTACTAATCCACTCTTGATGTTTATTTTTGTCAGTATATCATACTCAAGATCTTTGACCTCAAGATCCTTCTAGTGTATTACTTGATGGCAGCATTTCAATAAATCTTAAATGAGTAGGAATTAAAAATCCATAGTAAGCATCACATGAAATATTGTACATAGATCCCCATTCAAATCTATTTTTATAATCCCTAGCATATATAGTGGCATTTTCATAAACACCAACTATCAATCATTTACTACTATTTGGTTCTTGTGCAAAGAAGATAACAGTTACACATTCAGCCTTTTTCCCATCATTATTCTTATCGATTCTGTCTAAATTAAATCCGCCATTATTTGATTTAGGTTCACAATATCCATAGTAGGTACAATTTTCTTCTAAGAAATTATATTTTTCAAATTGCATGTCTCTATTGTTTCCGTAATGCGGTTCAAATTCAGGACCTGCATACTTTTCGTATCAATTAACTCTACAAAATAATACTTTATCTTTGTTCATGTATATATTTTATCAAGGAATATTACGATTCCTTATATCAGCATAAAATCTATAGAACTAACCAATTAGAAATCATTTTGTCTTTTCACTTAAAAAGTATCCTAAAAATATATAAATAGTTATGAATTAATAATATAATTATTAATAGTGATTTATCATGATATTACAAGAAATAGAAGTAGAAGATCTAATCTGTGAAGTATTAGAAGAAATAGGATATAAAAAGCTGGATAGATTCAATGAGAATGACCTTCAGTTAGTAATTGACTATAAACTTCTTAAAGAAAAACTAATGTTAATTAATTCAAATCTGCATGAAGACTACATTGATGCAGCTATCTTAAAAATAAAACGTTTAAATTATGCTAATGCAATGGAAGGTAATGTTGTTACACTTCAATGACTTAAGTCTGGTATACCAATTAAAATTGAAAAACACTCAATTAGAGAATTACCAGTTAGACTTATTGACTTTGAAAATATAGATAACAATACATTTGGGTATATTAGACAATTTGAAATTGTAGAACATCAAAAGAAACAAATTCCTGATATTGTTATATTTATTAATGGATTACCATTATCTATCATTGAATTAAAAGCTCCTGAAGCATTAGAAAAATTAGAAGATGCTTATAATCAAGTTAAAAACTATGCACATAGTCATTTAAATCTAATCTATTGAAATGTATTTTCATTAGTATCAAATGCATTCTTTACTAAATATGGACCAGTTACTTCGGACTTCTCTCATTGATATTCATGAAAAAGAATTAATGTAGATAGTAATATTGAACAAGATATAGACTATCAAGAAAATGATAATCAAGCTTTAGACAACTATAGAAAAAATATAATTGGGATTTTCACAAAGGCAACTTTCCTTAATATTTTAGAACATTATATTTTCATTGCTAATTCTGGTCATAAGCAAATTAAATACGTTCCTGCATATCATCAATACTTTGCAGTAGAAAAAGCTATTAAATCTATTGAGCATGCAAAATATGGTCGTGGTGGTGTAGTATGACATACACAAGGTTCTGGTAAATCAGTAACAATGTTATTCTTAGCTGCAAGAATTAGATCTTACTTTAAAGATAAGAACTATAAGATTATTTATGTAACAGATAGAAATGAGTTAGATGATCAATTATACAAAAGATTTTGCGAAGCATCTTCAACATACTTATTCCAAGAACCAAAGAAGATTGAATCTCGAACTGCATTAAAAGATGTTTTATCAGATGATGATGACTTTGGGATTTACATGACTACAATTCAAAAGTTTACAGAAGACACAAGTGTTTTATCTAAAAAAGATAATGTAATCATAATTGCTGATGAAGCACATAGATCTCATAACAATGTAGAAACAGATTTTACTATTAAAGAAAATGAAATTATTGAAAAAGAAGGATATGCAAAATATATTAGAGATGCATTCCCTAATGCAATCTTTTTAGGTTTTACTGGTACCCCATTAAGAGGTGATAAGAAAACTACTGATATATTTGGTGATTATATTGACACATATACAATGAATCAAGCTGTATTAGATTGTTCAACAGTGCCAATTCAATATGAAAAGAGAAAGATAAAAATATTTGCGGATGAAACTAAATTAAAAGAATTAGATGAAATCTATAATGAAGAAAAGAATGAATCTGATTCAGATTATATTAACAATGCGAAATATGAACATATTAAAAAGAAATTAATGACAATGTCAAACTTATTATCTGATCCAGATGTGATTGAAAGAATTGTAAGAGACTTTTGACAACACTATGATACAAGAAGTAGAGCTTTAAATGGTAAGGCAATGTTTGTCGCTTTTAATAGAGACATTGCTTTTGCAATTTATAAAGAAATGATTAAACAAAGACCACAATGAGAAGAAAAGATTAAATTAGTTATTACAGGATCAAATAAAGATTCACCCGAAATGGCTAAATTAATACCAAACGAAGATCAAAAGAAAAAGTTAGCTTCAGAATTCAAGAAATCTGATTCTAATTTTAAAATTGCAATAGTAGTTGATATGTGATTAACTGGATTTGATGTTCCAGATTTAGACACACTTTACTTATTCAAAATAATTAAGTGACATAACTTAATGCAAACTATCGCTAGAGTTAATAGAACATATAGAGAAGGAAATAAAGTTAAAGAAGATGGTCTTGTAGTTGATTACATGGGTATATGAAAACATATTGCTGAAGCTTTAAAGGATTATGCAAATGATACAAATGCTAAGTTTGATATTGAAGAAGTTAAAAAGGCTGTAATTGACAAGTCAATGTTACTTAAAAAGAAATTCTTTGATGGAAAAGGATTAGTGGAAGAATGAGTTGAAGGTAATAAGAGTCAAAAGTTTGAAGCATTGATCAAGTCTGCTAATGTGATTATGAGTCTCGATAGTAATCAAAAAGATTTCTTCTTTAATGTGGTTTCTAGAATTGCAAGATGATACAAATTATGTTCTCAATCACTAGAACCAATTCATAAACTAGAAGCTCAATTATATATTATGATTAGAAACTTCATAAGAACTCAAAATGTTGAAGAAGCTATTGATGTTCAAAAAACAATTGAGAGATTAAAAGAAAAGATGAATGAAATCATTACAACTGGTGATGTAGAAATAAGTACAATCCAATTGGAATCAAGAAAAGATATTGCTTATATATCAATGCTGCTTGAAAAAGAAATTAAATTAATTAAAGAAGGACAAACTCCAGATGCAATTAAACTTAAATCATTAGAAAATGAATTAAAAAGCGAAATTAAGAATTTTTCAAAGAGGAGTCCATTAAAAGCTCAAGAGTTATCAAAGGATTTAAAACATCTAGTTGAAAAATATGAATCTGATAAAAATCTAGAAGAGTTTATGACTGGATTATTTAAGATGAGTAAATATATTATTCAAGAAACTCAAGAGCTTGAAGAAATGGGTGGAGATACTGAATTACAAGCATTCTATTCAATCTTAGCAAATGATCAATTTAGAACTAGAAATTATAGTTCAGAAATATTAAGAGAAATTGCTAGAGAAGTAATGAGCAAGGTTAAGGAATTAATTACACCTCAATGATGAACAAATCCAGGATTAAGAGATAAGATTTCGAGCGAAATTAAAAAACTGTTATTAGTTAAATATAATTACCCGCCGAAAGATGCAACATCAGTGTCGAAAATATTAATAGATGAATTGAATGGATTGATAAAAGATAACAGAAGATATTTTATTCAGGAGGAAGATAGATAATGGCTGAAAAAATTACAATTAAAGATTTAGAAACTAAATTATGAAGTGCAGCAGATGCTTTAAGAGGAAATCTAAGTGCAGAAAACTATATGCATGTTGTATTAGGCATTATTACACTTAAATATATTAATGATAAAAACGAATTAGCAATAAGACAATTATGTGAAGAAGGCTTTACAGAAGATATTATTGATGGTACTGATTTAAGATCTAAAAATGCATTTATAGTACCAGAACAAGCTAAATGATCTAATATTCTAAAAAAGGTTGGTACTAAAGATATTGGTTTAGCAATTGATGATGCTATATCTGCTTTAGGTGAAGCTAATATAGAATTAAAAGGTTTATTCGATACATCTTACAATGATCAAGCAATAGATAAAACAAAATTAGGTGAAGTAGTTAAAATTTTCCAATCTGAAAACCTTAGTGAACACGGTGAAGATATTTTAGGAAGAATCTATGAATACTTCTTAGGAAACTTCTTCTTGAAGAGAGGGCAAAAGGGTGGCGAATTCTACACACCTAAATGTATAGTTAAATTAATTACTATGTTCATTGAACCAACTAAAGGTAAAATATATGACCCTTGTTGTGGTTCTGGTGGTATGTTAGTTCAAGCTAAGCAACACATAGTTGAATCTAAAGGAAATGTAGATAATATTACTGTTTATGGACAAGAATACAATAATGTAACTTGAAAGCTAGCTAAATTAAATCTTTTATTAAATGGTCTATCTATTTACAACTCAAATGAAGCAGGCCAATTAGAAGGTGCTCTAGGTGAAGAAGCCGCTGACACTTTCACTAATGATCGACATAAGGGTGAAATCTTCGACTTTGTAATGGCTAATCCACCTTTCAATCTAAAGAAATATTGAACAGATGCTTTAAACGATGACCCTAGATGACAATACGGCATTCCGCCAGCTAATAATGCAAACTACGCATGATTACAACATATCTTATACAAACTATCTAGTAAGGGTAAAGCAGGTGTTGTATTAGCAAATGGTTCATTAACTTCTACTACTAGCGGTGAAGGAAAAATAAGACAAGAAATATTAAATGCAAATAAAGTATCATGTATCGTTGCTTTGCCTGATAAATTATTCTACACTACAGGAATTCCAGCTTGTGTATGATTCTTTGATAATGCTAAAAAGAATGATAAGGTATTAATGATAGATGCGCAAAACATAGGTAAACTAATTGAAGGTTCTAAAAAGAACAAAGAAATTACTGATGATGAACTAACTAGATTATCAAATTTATATAAAGACTTTAATAATGGTAGTGATATTGACATTCCAGGATTAGCAAAAAGTGTTTCTTTAAAAGAAATAGCATCTAATGACTATTCTTTATCTCCTGGTAGATATATCACTATTGAAGAAAAAGAAAAAAAAGATCCAGAAGAAATTAAAAAAGAATTGTTCTCTTCAATTGAAGAGCTTAAAAAACTTATGGAAGAATCTAAAGAATTAGAAAAAGATTTGATGGAAGCAATTAGTAAAATTAAATAATGTAAAGATCGATTAATTGATGCATTATGTTGATAAGTTGTTTTTTAATTAATATTTTGTTTTTTAATAAATGAACTAATTTTGAGTAGATATCATTATTTTCTTGGTTAAATTGTATTTCTAAATCAAGTAATTGTTGGCTATTAATTTGTTGCTGACAACTTCCAGTTGCTATTTTGTTTAATATGTAAGCCTGGTTTTTTAATGCAAAAAACATTTGCGAGTATCAAGTTATTTCATTGCATTCTACAATTCTTATTGCCCCATTTGGGACAACTGGTTGGTTTACTAATGAAATTTTATTAATATCTGGATCGACTTTTCCAACTAGTATACAATCTTCTGGTGTTAATCTGCAATTATATTTACTAAACCCGTTTTCATTCATAAATTTCTTGATATCACAAACAAATGGTGTGTCTGTTAAATCATTTATATTTACAAAAGGGATTTTCCCATTATCTCAAAATTCAGAAAGTTGGGGCGGAGCTGTACCAGCACTCACATTAGCTATATCTGAAACCTTTAGTCTTAGAGGTTCAATTTTATTTAAGAATAATCCTATTTTAAGCAATATATTTATTTCTTGCTCTATTGCGTTTATTTTATTCTCAAAAGGTTCAATAATATCAATTATTTGTTGTTGTGTGTCTAAATCAGGTAATC
>JAHHTH010000011.1 GCA_020024755.1 Mycoplasmataceae bacterium
AACTGTTTAATGCCATTGTAGCATCACTTGTGTATCTTCCATTTGCATCTTGATACGCAGGTGCTAATCTGTTTGGTTCGTATGGTAAAAAGTTTTTGTTGTCTTCAAGAACCAATCCATTAGGTTCTTTTTTATAATAAGCACCAACAAATTGTTTTAAACCAATTTTATGATTTCCTTTTAATGCATCAGCTAATGCATCTGAAAGTTTATAATATACTTTGTTTTCAAATTGAAAAGGTTTATTGTTTGCTCAATCTGAGCTTCTCATCAACATTTTACTATCTACAGTATTACTAGTTGTTTGTTTATTAGTACATACAACTGCTGGTACAACTATACTAGTAGCTAATGCACAAACACCAAGTGTAGAAAATGTTGTAATTAACGTTTTCTTTTTGTTCATTTTTTAACCTCCTATAACTTTCACATTTGAATCAAATCATTTTTGAAACTCTGAATAATTATTAAAGTAAATTGTTTCATTATTATACTTTAATGCTAATGCATTGATCATATTTGGAGACAGAACAAAATTATCATTTGTTCCAGAAATTTGTCTCATAATTCAATCACTAGCTTCTTGTTTAGTTAAGAAATATTTAATCTCACCAGGAATTAGTTCTGTGTAATAAATATTTTGATCATAAATGTTGCAATCTATTTTCGAGAAATTTTGTTTAACATTTCTTGGTTCATATAAAACCGTTTTGGAATGAACATTAAATGTATCAACAAACATCTTCTTCATTTTACTTTCTACTTTATCTCATGATGAACCTTCTGTTGGGTTTTGGATGTTAGTATCATAAGTAATGTAGTTTTGATTAGCTAATTCTGAATCAGCTCTAACAATCATATCTGGTGAACTTGAAGATGGATCAAAATATGGTTTAGGTAATTGGAATTCACTTTGTTGTAATAATGGATATTTATTAGCATCTAAATCTGGAATTTTTGCTATATAAATAGGTTGGATTCTATCTACAATTTGTTGAATTTCAATTGAAATAAAATCATCTATTGTCCCTTTGATTTCATAACCATTGAAGAATCCATTCTGTTCTACTGGCTGAATTCATGGATTGTGGTTATTCTTAATAACATCATCAATAATTGATTCTGATAATGAAGTTATTTGATTGTCTGATGCATCACTTTTATGATAATACAATTCACTATAAGAATTTGTATTGTTTATCTTATCAGGATCAGACTCTAATGAATAAACCTTAGAAACAGATGTTGATTTTAGATTTGGATGTTCATTAAGATATTTAATGGCTATTGATTTGATTTTATTTTCTTGGTCAGTTCCTACAATGTTTCCATTAAAATAATATCCATCTTTATCATATGAGGATGTAATCTGAATAAGTGCATCCATTTTTAAATCCTTGATACCTCTGTTTTCCTCAGTAACTAATCCTCATAGTTTCTTAGTTACTAATCCACCATCTCAATAATATTTAACTTGTGTGCCATCAGGTTGTTGGACAACATATTCATAAATCTTTTGTTCTGGTTTACCAATGAATTCAGTAATTAAAGAACAAATTATACTTAAACCTTTACATATTAAATCAAATGGTGGTGGAACATATGCTCCAACAAAATCAGATAAAGATGTTACTGCACTTAATGCTGCATTAGCTATTAATAAAGTTCTAGCATGGTCATCAAACACTGGATTCTTTAATTCACCCAAACAATTCATAATAGTTTGTGCAATATCTCCTACAGTACCTGCTGCTCCTGAAATAACACCCATAACTTTATTTACACTATCATAGGTTTTTGCTCTCTTTTGTTGTTTCAATGAATTCATGGCAACAACTTGTTTACCACATTCTTCATCTATTCATTTTCCATTAGTCATGGTATCATGCAACTTATCAATATCTTTTTGATCACAACCTTCAAATGCAGACATCATACCTTTCATGTTGTTCTTGTCCTGCTTAAAGCTTTCCATGTCCTTCATAGCTTTATTCAAAGCTTTTTGTTTTCTTTTGTTTAGATTCTTAACTGTTTTATCAATTAATTTTCTTGGAATAATTGGATTGCTACTGCTAAATTCATCTGGATCAACAAAATCTTTATCTAATAGTAATTCATTCATTTGGAATTCTTTTATTTGTTTTAGTTGTTTATTAACTAAATCCATGTTTAATTCTTTTTCGCCATCTGACCCAATTGCATCTTGGCCATTAGATAACTTTGCATTAATAGAATCAGTATTATTAATAAATGAATTAGTTACTTCTGAAGTTCAATTAGAAACATTATTAAACATTGCTTCTAACATACTATAAATTGATATCTTCTTAATTGTACCATCTGGTTGCGTTACAGACTTCAATGTAGTTTTAAATACATTATTTATTTTTTGAACTGTATTCTGAGATTCATCTGTACCATCTGCTACAATATCAAGTGCAGTTCTTAAAGTTTTATCTTTTACTAATCCCGAACCTGGTTCAAAGCTAAAATCTAAACTTATCTTAGCATCATTTTGAGCATTCAAGATTGCTTGTGTAAATACAGAACATGCTACAAATAATGGTTTATATTTTCTAGCAAATTCACCACCATCTAGTTTAGCTGGTAATCAAGAGAAGTTAACATCCTTTTCTCCAATATGGAAGAATGTTTTAAAACTAAATTTTTGATTAGCTGGATCATCAATCTTATTTAAGAATTTATAATCACTTAATAAATAGTCCCCAAATACTTGTTGGAACAATCCATCTAAATCTTTGGATAACATTTCAAAGAATTCAATTACTACATCAGCAAACTCAATTGGTGCTTGTCAAGATACTATTGAATCCATTAAATTAGCATATGCTAATGGTATTAAATAAAATGATGAAAAACTTTTAGTTTTAATTAATGCATTCATATTCTTAATGAATGAAGTATAAATCGTATCTCCATTAACATCAATTTTATTTGGGTCATTTAAAATCTTGTACATCTCTTCTTCTTTTTGTCTTAATGCATCATCAGTTGACAAGAAGGGAATTAACATATTTTCTGGTTTTAATGTTCCATCATTATTTTCATACGTTAAACCAAATTGTTTGGTTTCTCAATTAGTACTTGGATCTAATAACAATAAATCAAAGAATGATGCTAATACATCCAATGCACTAGATTTTAAAACTTCTGTTGGAGAATCCTCGGTTGCTTTCCACAAACTCCTATTTGTTATTGGAGTAACTTTATCAGCTGGTGCTGCTAAGAAGTAAGGTCCATAGAATCCGTATTGTTCTTCTTTATTTGCATCTACTACAAATAATGATTTACCTTCAGTTTGGCCAAAACTAATAATCGGCAAATCTGCAATATCAATACTTGCAATAGCATTAGATTGAACTTGGTTATCTACTAATTTCAGATATTTATCATTATTTAGTTTCAAGAACTGATTTGCATTAGTTTTCATGAAACTATTAACTTTATAAATGGTATTATCATCTAAATTAGTAGTCGTATTAGCTTCATCTGCAAAGAACTGAATTGGTTCAGATGCTGATTTAGTATTTGGAGATTCTAACTTCCTGTACATCTTAACAGAATTCACTGGTTCAGATTTCGTGTGTGCAAAAATATTATTTAAATACAATTTTAAATCTGAAAGTGTATTAAAGTAAATCCCATTAAAATAATATACTTTATGAATATCTAAATAAGAATATTTTGCTTCCAATTCTGCATTCACATCATTATTGGATTTACTATAAATTGTTTTATCTTTATTCCCTTGATAAACATTAACATTGTTTAAATCGAATGGTTGATTTGTTGAAGAGTTAATATTTAGTATTTGAAGTTCCGAGTGTGGGATTTCCCTTGTTGCAGGCAATGGATGAATAATATTATTCGCCTGAGCTGAGTTTATATCGAATGTTAATTTTGTTGGAATCACACTAATTTGTTTATCCACAAAATCCATCAACTCGGTCGGATTATCAAATATGTGGTTTGCCCCATTTACATTAGCTGCTCACAATTTTGTATTAATAGAATCAAATTGTGTTGGAGTTATAGATCTAAGGGTTTCAGCTAATGCTGTGGCTTTATTATCATATGTTTGATTATTAAACATCACTGGTTTATTATCATTAGTTTTATTAGAAACTTTAGGGGCCATGGTTAATGCAATACTAGTTATTGTAGAAGTACATGCCACAACAGCTAAAGTTGGTACTAATGTCATCATCAATAAATTTTTCTTAGCTTTCATTTTAATTACCTTCTATTTAATCTAATTACTTTATACATATATGCAGATACTAGAAACAATATTGCAATTAGTGATAATTCCATAATAAAGAATCCTCACCAATAATAAACATTCGAATCTGTTTTAAACTCAAATATTGAAATAAATGAATCTGGATTAAAGTTTATGTTCCTAAACTTATAACCATATAATTCTGGTTTAAAACCTATTAAATCATTATAGACTTTATACAATCCAACAGATGTTAAAGAATTATTATCTATATATTTGTTTCAATCTTGTTGAGTTGCAATGTTTAATTGCATTCTTTCATTGAATGTTGTAAGTGGTATTGTCTGATAATTGAATTGGTTTTGACTACCACATAATAATTGAATATTGTTTGGATCTGTTACTTTAACAAGATCATTTTTCATGAAATCAATATCTGATGAAAATGGTTTTAGTTCTGATAACAACACATTAGAAATTGGATTATTCTGAGCTAATGCATTATTTAGTTGAACGACTTTTGATGTTCCATTTAATGATTGACTAAACAACACCAAATTATAATATGTATCATAACTTGTTCAAAGATACTTCAATAGGTTAGAAAATTCAAGATTATATTTTGCTTGAATCATTTCAAAGATATTACCAATGTTACCTAAAAATGCATCATGATAATATCAAAGGTTAAAAAATATTGAATTAGTTGTACCCAATAATTCTGAAATCAAATCATACTCATCAGGTTCTAGTAATTCTAGATTCCATTTCTTACTACTGAATGAATTCCTCATAATTGATTCAATATGAGCACCATCATTTATGATCCTACTATATATTGGATTCTTGTTTAAATCATCCAATGATTTTAAAACATTATTATCTAATACTAAAGTTAATGAATCAAAAACATTTTTATCAAATATGTTTGTTAATGTATAGTTGTAATTATTATTGAAAAACGAAGATAAATTTCGTTGATTAAACGTTATTAATTTAGCAAGTGAACCTTGATATAATTTGTAGTTATACAAAATTGTATTATCAATTAGATTCTTATCTGAATTAATAATCGAAGCAAAGACTTCAGATGCAAAACCCATTGTCAGGTTTCCTGGCATTAATGCACTATATTTACTATAGTTATTGATATTGTTATTAATATCTAAATTACTATTATTAGTCGAGGTTGCATTAGGGTTTAATCCATATGCATATACAGATGAAATCAATTGATTCGAAGCATCAAGTTGATTTATCTTGTTATAGAAAGTTTTATAACCCCCCCCCGATCTTTTTCGTTGATCGAAATTGAAAGATCATTATTAGCTTTCTTATCAGCTAATGCATAATTAGAAACTAATGAAGTTGCAGGGAATACTAAACCTGTTAATAAGCATCCTACAAATTCAAACCCTTTTTTAGCAAGTGATGCAATAATCACAAACAAAGGAGTTAAAAATAAAATATTAAATAATAAACCGAAAGCATTTGAAACTGCAAATGCATTAATAACTGTTAATTCAGTTTTTAGAATTCCTAGTGTGATGGAACCAAACACCACCATACTAATAATACTGATGCCAGACATGATTAGCATTAATGATAATCTAATCCAAAACATTTCCATTCTCTTCTGGTTAAGTCCTAGAATCTTAAACTCTTGTAAATTAGTTCTAGGCTGAGCAAACAATTTATATGTTCAATAAGACAGATTTATAATTGCTATTACTTGATAAACAATAGAGATTATAAATGTCGAATAATATAAGACATGTGAGTTTAAATAATAACACAGCAATATTGTTAGAATTGGTGCTATTAAGCAGAAGAACACAGTGAAACAAATTCCGAAGGTATCAAAGATCTGTCGAGAGTAATATCTTAAATTCTTAGAATAATTCTTCATTGTTTAAGAACTCCAAGTTTTGTTGACTAATAGAATTACAAATAGTTAAGATATCTTTACCCTCTAGTTTCCCTGAGAACTCAATTTTATGATT
>JAHHTH010000012.1 GCA_020024755.1 Mycoplasmataceae bacterium
ACTTAATTGAAGTAAAGAATTTTATAAATGCAGAGTGCATTTTTGATATATCAATTTCTACTTCTTGGAGAGTTTGAGCCACCAAACTCTCCATTTTCTTTCTAGTTCTATAATTATTTATACTATACAAAGAATCAATATTTTCAACACATTGTTCAAGAGCAAGTCGCCACAAATCATTCAATTCTAAATTTCCTATTTGAACATATTTTCTATAAATTTTAGGTATTTTACAATACTCTACAAACATATCAAAAGGGATATTACGTATCATAGTAAAATTATTAAAATCAAAGCCCTTACTTACCTTAACGGACTTTAATGTTATTTCAAACCTTGTCCACTCCTTACTAACATTCCTTTCTTTAGCCTTATTATAAAATTTAATATGACCATGACCTAGTGAACCTAAATATCTAGTTTCAATCTCACCATGACCAAGACTAGCCATATATTCCCTCTTATCCCTTTTAAGCACGACAAGATTTGAATACTCCTCATAAATATCAACTGCTAAATCACAACTCATAAAATACCAGTTTATATCAGGAATATCACAAAGAACTCTCAATTCTTCAAAACTCCAAGGATTTATTTTATTAGGATTCCATTCAAGAACAACAATTTTATTATGACATTCTTCTTTTAACCAATTCGGAGAAACTCCAAAGTAAACAGTTCCTTCACCTTGACCCAATATATAGTTATAATGACATTTTTCAATTTTACCACTAACATACTGAGAACTAACAAAGCCATTAACGCTCAATCTATCCATTATTCTCTGAACTATCTTCTCTTCAATATCAACTATTCTAATCTTAATTTTATCTATACTATAATCCATTTCATCACCTCCTTAGTTAATTATTTTGTTTTTCATTATTGCACACTATACACACTTAGACCCCCTATTGTAATTAGGGGGTTATCTATTGTCGGGGAACTAGCCACGCCCCCGCATTGGAGACCCCCACATCCCCCAATTGCGTGCACGGTACTAGACCCCCAACAACTATTAATCCTCATTACTTAGTCGCTTTAAGTCCTTAAAATCTCCATCCAACTTATCAAGCCTATCAAGTATTTTTTGAAAAGTTTCAAAACCATCTAAAGTTTTAACTTGCATATAATATTGATTAATGCAAATATTAACAAAAGCACTTTCACTAATACCCATTTGAGAAGAATATTCTTTTATAAATTCATTTGTTTTACTGTTACAAAAATATGTCTTTCTAATTGCCTTACCTTGATCCTTATTTTCCAAATATCTCACCCCTTAAAAAATTTTCTATAATATCTTTAATTTTTAAATAACTACTATAATCATTCTTTCTAAGAAAAGTTATACAATGTTCCAAATCGTCAGCACAATCACCATTAAGAACAATATCATGGGCAATTGCTAAATCAAATTTTTCTCTTGGTATTTCAATAAACTCTTTACTCATTGTTACATAACACCTCCGTAATACTTATACATATTGTAACACCTACAAAAAGGAAATGTCAACCATTTTTAGCACGCTACGCTCCTATCTGCGATGCTCGGCTTTCGCCGATGTTCTCCAACAAGTTCCGAACTAGGAAATAGAGAGAAAAAAATAGAGTTGACTAATCAACCCTATATACAACCTCATTGTAATGTTCTTTACAGTACCAAATATCATTAAACTTTTTATAAGCTACATTAGAACAAATTGAGCATTTATTATCTTTTTCTATTTTCAAACTATTCTTTTTCTTGGATTTATCAAGATTATTCCATTCAACAAAACGTTGAACTAGCATTTTATCATCTTTTTCTGTATAATACTTAATTGAAGTAAAGAATT
>JAHHTH010000013.1 GCA_020024755.1 Mycoplasmataceae bacterium
TGTTAAATTTCGTTCAAAATGAACACACGAAATACTAAAAAATATTATATAATTAAATTATGTTTAGTGCTAACTTTTGATCGCTTGCAAAGCTTTTTCAAGAGTTAGTTTTTCTTTTTGTAAAACATCAATTTTATTTCTCAAATAATAATTCTCTAGTTGTATTTCAGATTCCACAAAAATCATATCATCTTTGGAACACTGAATTAGGTTGATTTGTTCTGATCTAAACTTTGTAAATATTTCATCAGTTAACATGTTTCTATAAACAATTACTTTCTGCATGATGTTAGTTAATCTAACTCCATCTGAATCTACCGGATAGTAGTAATTGTTTTCAAATTTAATTATTCCATGACTGCATCTTCTTGTTACACTTGAATAAACAAATTTATTTTTAACTGTGATTGGATCAATGAATTTGAAATTGGATTTAGTTGGTCTTGATTTTTTAAATCTTTGGTTGTATCAGTCACATAGATTGTTTTGAACTCAATCTTTTAGTTCATCATAAGTTTTGATATTGATTCATTTTAAATATGCTTTTAAACTACGTTGCATATTGAATCAGGATCTTTCAATATTTGGTTTGTGGGTTGGGAATGATTGACTATTGATTGTGCTTCCGAATGATTCCATAATTTGTTTCAGTTTAGGAGTTGATACTCCTGAGAAGCTGCTTCTTTTATCTGTTTTAAAATGATTTGGAATTCCATATCTTTGATATAGGCTTAAAAGCATTTCTGAGTATCCAGCATTGGTTTCCTCAACATCTAATGAACATGCTAACATATAGCCAGATGAATCAATTGCACCATGGATGTAACATTTCTGACCTGGAATTCATTCATCCACACAACCATCTAATTCAACAATCTCTCCAAAGTTTCTTTGAACCTTTCTGCAACTTTTTCTTGGGATGAAATCAATTATTTCTTGCATTAGTTTATAGAATTCATTTTCTTTTCTTACAAGTTTCTTCTTCATAAGTTTCTTTATTTTTCTACTTGCATAAAAAGAAATGATACCTATCTTTAGTAAAGTTCTGTAGATAGTTGAATCAGAAACATCTGTAAGTTTCTTATCATTTCTTAGAAACAAAATGAAATCAATTATTGTGAAAGGAACTGTAAGTCCTTCATTAGTTTTCAAGGGTTCTACAAACTCCTGATAGTATTTTGAAATACTAGTTTCTAAATCATGATCATATTTTCTTCTGACTTGATTATTGTTGTTTCCATGGGATACAAACCTAACCCTTTGTTCCTTGGTTTGGATTTGAATGTATTCTTTTATAACTCTTCTGGTTTGCATTAAAGATAATTTCAAAATACCCGAAATCTCTTTATAGCTAAAGAAAATTCCAGTTGTTTTATGTTTACATATTTTATTGGTTTTAGGTTCTTTCTCATCATAAGTGTAATTAGAAAGTAACTTAAAAACTCTTGCTCTTTTCTTCAAATAATTCGTTTTCATGAACACTCCTTGCACATAATTTTATTATATCTGTGTATAGTGTGTTCATTTTGAATGAAAAATATTAAA
>JAHHTH010000002.1 GCA_020024755.1 Mycoplasmataceae bacterium
CACCAGTTCCTCCAGGAGCACCAATGGGAGCTCCAAAACCTATGGGACCAGCACCAATGGGTGGAGCACCAGTTCCTCCAGGAGCACCAATGGGAGCTCCAAAACCTATGGGTCCTGCACCAATGGGTCCTTCAGCACCAGCTACACCAGGATTCGGAGCACCAGCAGGAGCTCCAGGATTTGGTGGACCAAAACCTATGGGTCCAAGCCCAATGGGTACACCAGGATTTGGTGGACCTGCACCAATGGGTGGATCTCCAATGGGAGCACCAGCTCAACCTCAACAACATGCTAACCCTAAATATGTAGAAGTTAACAAACCTCAAGGTGATGCAAGAGTTGTTAATTTAGGTGGATCATCTAACAGATTACCTGTATATGAAATGTCAACTGATGCAATTAGTGCAATTATTGATATTGATTTAGAATCAGGTAAGGTTGCAAAAGAAAAATTTGGTGCTAACCCAGATATCAATGCTGTTAAGTCATATATCAACAGATTATCAATTAGAAAACAAGAATTAATCCAAATTGAAGCTCAATTAAAAACTAGAATTAACGAAATTGAAGCTAAGATGCCTAAGAAGAAAGCTAAAAAACCAGCAGCTAAAAAACCTACAGCATCTAAAACTGGAAAATCAACTGCAGTTAAATCTGTTGAATCAGTAAAAGAAGCTAAAGCAGCAGAAGCTAAAGTTGAAGACAAAAAAGTAGAAGCTAAAAAAGCTCCTGCTAAAAAAGAAGCTAAGAAAACAACAGCTCCAGCAGTAGTTAAAAAAGCTCCTGCTAAAAAAGAAGCTAAGAAAACAACAGCTCCAGCAGTTGTAAAGAAAGCAGAAGCTAAAAAACCAGCAGCCCTAAAAACTATGACTAACAAGACAACAGGTGCTGGTAAAGAATTAGAAAAATATGTAAACAGTCCTAAAACTAAAACACAAGTTAAAGGATCATCTAAAGTTGGATCATCAAAATCAACTTCAGTAAAAACTACTACTCCTAAAAAACCAGCAGCTAAAAAAGGTAAAAAATAATTACCAATTAATAATCGATAAAAAATAGGCGCAATGCCTATTTTTTATTTATAATATAAACGCAAACGGCTAATTGCTGCATTGTGTAGAGGAAAGTCCATGCTAGCACAACCTGGAATGGTTGTAGTGATTGTGTATGCTTAAAAAATAAGGCATAGCTTAGACGTCTGCTCGATATTCCTTATGGGAATGCTAGAGCTATAAAAGTGCCACAGAGACGATTAACCAAGTAATTGGTGAGATGAAACGCGGTAAACACCACAAGCTAGAAACCTAAATTATGGTAAGGGAATTAGAAACAGTGAATCAATAAACTAGTTTCTAAAGTCGTAAGACTAGATAAATAATTAGCACTCGTAAGAGTACAGAACATGGCTTATAGTTTGTAAATACTGGGAAACCAGTATTTTTTATTTATATAGCCTCATTGATAGTTTTGTTGAAAACTGCAGCAATTAATAGTGTATAATTATTACTACTATGGATAAAAAAGTTAAAGCATTAGATATTACAACATTACTATCATTAATGTTCTACATTGCAGCTGCTGCATTTATTGTTATGGGATATTTATTTCTAGACAAAGAAGGAGCAGGCCTAGATTCTATGTCATTTGCACTTGGAAGTAAAGATGCAAAAGAAGGAAACATAGCTATTGCAAGTTTGATCACAGTTATTGGATTTGCATTTGTAGGTTTAGCTATTGTAACAGGTGTTTATGTAGGAATTATGTACTTAATTACAGATTGAGGAAATGAAGAATTAAACAAGAAAGCTAAATTATTAGGTGGATTGAATATATGTCCACTTTGTCTAAGTATTCCAGCAAATATCTTAACAAAAACTTTAGTTAAAGAATACGTTCATGACGGACCTAAAGAATCTAAATCTAAAAAAGAAAAGAAATCTAAAGATAAAAAACCAGAAGAAAAAACTATAACTACTACTACAACTACAACTACGTATACTGTAACTCAACAACAACAACAAGTAACTCCTCCACAAGCTCAAGGATTTGGTTTTGGACAACCAGCACAAACAAGATTTGTTGCCCCATTAAATCAAGCATTCCAATACAATGGAAAATGAATGTTCTTTGATGGACAATACTACTATGAAGCTGATGCTAACAACCAATGAGTACCATCTAGCACAATTCCACAATAATATATCTAGGAGTTAATATGAGCAATAAGCCAATTATGGTATCTGGTATTCAACCTACCAACCAAATTACTTTAGGTAATTACTTAGGTGCTATTAAAAATTTTGTCAAGTACCAAGATGAATATAACATGTATGTTTTTGTTGCAGATCTTCATGCTTTAACAACAAACACTGTAGTAAAAATGTGAGAAAATAAAATCTCAGTAGCTAAAACTTATTTAGCTGCTGGATTAGATCCTAAAAAGGTTGTTATCTTTAATCAATCAGATGTTCAAGAACATACATTACTTGGATATATATTAACTTGTAGTACTACTATTGGTGAACTTAACCGTATGACTCAATTTAAAGATAAGTCAGCAAAATGTAAATCTGCCAATGGAACAGAATTTATTCCTACTGGATTATTGATTTACCCAACTCAAATGGCTGCTGATATTTTATTATATGATGCTAATGAAGTAATTGTAGGTCAAGATCAAAAGCAACACCTAGAACTTACTCGTAATATTGCAATAAGATTAAACAATGCAACTAAATCTAATTTATTCACTGTACCAGAATTCAAGACTGCAGAATTTAGTGCTAAAGTAATGGATTTATTAGACCCAACTAAAAAGATGTCAAAATCATCTGAAAATCCTAAAGGTGTTATCTTTATTGGAGATGATATTGAAGTATCTAGAAAAAAGATCATGGGAAGTTTAACTGACAATTTAAATAAGGTTAAATATGATTGAGATAACCAACCAGGGATTTCAAACTTAATTAGTATTTATGCTACTATCACAAATAAATCTATAGAAGAAATTGAAAAAGAATTTAGTGATATTCCAAACTATGGAGTATTTAAAAAAGCTGTAGCAGATGAAGTATGTAATCTAATCGCTGATATTCAAACTAAAATGAAAACATTTGATGATAAACAAGTACAAGATATTCTTACTGACGGTGCAAACAAAGCAAGAGCAGTAGCATCTAAAAAAATGCAAGATGTATTAAATAAGATAGGTATCAACAATGGCAAGTAAAAGAGCTGAAATTAATAAACTACTATATAATGAAAAATTTTTAATTGCTTTTGATTTAGATGGAACACTTTTAAATAGTGATTCCAAATTATCAAAAACTACTATTTCATCAATTAAAAAAGTAAGCAAAGCTGGTCATCATGTTTGCTTAATTACAGGTAGACCATATGATGGCTCTATTAACTATCATAAACAATTAGGATTAGATACAATCATGGTAAATCAAAATGGTTGTTTTATGTCTAAACCAGGCGATAAAACATATGTACCAATTTGTATTGGATGATCAAAAGAAATCTTAAGAAAGCTAATTGAAAATAAAGAATTTATGGAATATGCTTCACATATCATTATTGAAGGTATGGGGAAATCTTGATTATGAGATGAATCAGATGATGATCAAGTAAATGATATGATGCGTGAACTATTCCACTTAGATGGTAGAGATGTTACATGCATAAACAAGAAATTTGATAAAGTTAGTACAGACATATCAACACTTATTTGTGTTATTGAAAATGAAGAAGATTTAAACAGAATTATATACCAAGTAAAAAACACTTCTCCTAACTTAATTGTACGTAACTGAAGTATGCCACACAGTGGTAAAGTAATTATTGAAATCAATACTAAGTTTGCAACAAAAGCAACAGCTATTGATTATCTAGCTTCATACTACGGTATTCCAAATGAACGATGTGTAGCATTCGGTGATGGAGACAACGATGTTGAAATGCTAACTAAGGTAACATGATCATTCGCTTTAAAGAATGCAAGTCCAGCTGCTAGATTAGCTGCTAGATATATGACAAAATATAATAATGATGAAGATGGTGCAGCTAAACAATTATTGAAGTTTTTAAATATTGAATAGTTACTAATATTTATTCCATTTCTAATTTAATTAATCTATTTAGTTCTACCGCATATTCCATTGGTAGTTCTTTACTAAATTCATCTATAAAGCCTAACACAATTAAGTGTTTGGCTTTTTGTTCATCTAATCCTCTAGACATTAAGTAATTTAGTTGGGTTTCAGAAATTTTAGAAATAGAAGCTTCGTGTTCTATAGTTGATGAATTATTACTTATAGTTTCATAAGGTAATGTTTCTGATATTAGATTAGAGTCTAATAGTAAGGTATCACATTGTACATATGCTTTAGAGTTTTGAGCAGATTTTTTAATATCTACAATACCTCTAAAAATTGATTTAGAGTTTTTATGACCAATTGATTTTGATATGATATTGGATTTTGTATTTTTTCCAATATGGATCATTTTAGCTCCAGCATCTTGGATTACATCATGGTTTGCAATTGCTACTGAAATACAGTTACCTACTGAATTATCTCCCATTAAAATACAAGCTGGGAATTTAATGTTATGTTTAGATCCAATATTGCCATCTATTCATGTCATCATTCCGCCTTCACTTACTCTTGCTCTTTTGGTTACATAATTCAATACATTATCACTTCAATTTTGAATAGTAGTATATTTTACTTGAGCATTTTTTTCTACATATACTTCAACTACTGCTGCATGAAGATTATCACTGGAATAAATTGGTGCTGTACATCCTTCTATATAGTGCAGACTTGATCCTTCATCAACAATAATTAAGGTTCTTTCGAATTGTCCTAAAGATTGAGCATTAATTCTAAAATAAGATTGTAATGGTTTATCTAATTTAGTATGTGGTGGTACATAAATAAAAGTACCACCACTTCATACTGCAGTGTTTAATGCTGCATATTTATTATCTGCATAAGGCACTATTTTGTTGAAGTATTTTTTAAATAATTCTGGGTGGTTTTTATAAGCTGAATCGGTATCACAATAGATTACACCTTTATCATCCAATTCCTTTTTATTTTTATGATAAATAACTTCAGAATCATATTGAGTAGTTACTCCATTTAAGAACTTAGCTTCAGCTTCAATAATTCCTAATTTATCAAAAGTATTTCTAATCTTTTCTGGAATATCATTTCAATCTTTCTTAACACCTTGCCCAAGGCCTTGATAATAAACAAATGATTGGAAGTCAATATCTCCAATATCACTTGATCATTGTGGATTTGGAATATCTAGAAATGCTTGATATGCTTTTAATCTCAAATTTAACATAAAGTCATCTTCATGTTTAATTTGAGATATTTGTTTAACAATATCAGCATTAATTCCTTTATTCATATCACTCCTATTTTTTATTTAAAGCTTGTATTAGTGCATCCAAACCAATTAAAGAACATTTAATTCTATTTTGTTGTTCATGAATGTTATGAAAGGCAACTAATTCGCCCATAGCATCAACATCATATGATTCACCTGCAATCATCTTTTTATAGTTGTCAAATATATATTGTGCATCTTTAAATGTTTTATCTTTTAAAGTATCACATAAGATATCAGTAGAAGCTGTTGAAATAGCACATCCTATACCACTGAATTTAGCATCAACTACTATTTCATTATTTACTTTAACATATACTTTTATATCATCTATACATGAAGCAGATTTGTTATGGAAAATAATATATCCTTCCATAGCATCTTGATCTTCTATTTTATTATTAGGTTTGTCATAGTGACTAATAATGATTTGTCTTAATAAATCCTTATCATCTAAATTAAATAAGCTCATTTAATACTTTCTCCTTAGTTGTTTGTTTTAAGAAGTCAATAAACTTTTGGATATCTTCTTTTGTATTGTAAACAAAGAATGTTGCTCTTACAACTGATGGTGAACAAACAACATAGTCTAATAACTTAGCACAACTTAATCCTGATCTTACAATGAAGTTGTGTTTACTTAAATAAGCTGCTAAATCTTGGCTGTGTACACCTTCAATATTAAAAGCTAATGTTGAACACTTAGCATCTCAATTGTGAACAATAATATGACTACAATCTTTTAATTGGCTATAAAGCATTTCATAGATTTCTTGTTCATGCTTATGAATTGCATCATAACCTAAATTATTTAAATATTTAGTAGCAGCACATAAACTATAAATACCAGCAGTATTTGGTGTACCACCTTCAAACTTTTCTACTGATTGCATGAATGTATAATTATCTTCTCTAATACCTGCATTCATCCCACCACCATATCTAAGTGGTTTTAATTCTTCCATTCATTTTTTCTTCATGAAGGCAACCCCGATTCCAGGAGCTGAAAACATTTTGTGACCACTATATGCAGCAAAGTCACAATCTCAAGATTTAACATCTGGCTTTTTGTGTGGAACATATTGAGCTAAGTCAATACAAATAAAGATGTTAGGATTATACTTTCTAACAGCATCACAAATTTCTTTTACTGGTAAAACATTACCTAGTACATTTGAAATTCCAGTGAAACTAACGATTTTTGTTTTAGGTGTTAGTTGCTTAATAAAATCTTGTGCAGTTAATACTAATCCTTGTCCAACAGCAAATTTAACTTTTGCTTTTTTATCTTCTGCTAAATTAAATCAGGGTAGTAAATTAGAAGCATGTTCAAAATGTGTTAATACTATTTCATCACCTTCATTAATTTTGTCTCTTAAAGCAATTGCAAATAAATTTAAAGATTCAGTTGCACCACTTGTAAAGATAACTTCATTTTCTTCACAGTTTAATAATTCTGCTTGAAGCTTTCTACATTCATTAATTACTTCATGTGCTTGATATGCAAATAATGAATCACTATTATGTGGGTTAGTTGATTGATCATTCATATAAGCATCCATAGCAGCAGTAACTGAAGCTGGTTTTAAAGCAGTAGCACCTGAGTCTGCATAGATTAAATCTTTATTCTTTTCAAATCATTTAAAGTCTTTTTTAATATTAAGCATTTTCTTCTCCTCATATGTTTAGAATTTGTTGTTTCTTTAATTCAATTTGTTCTGTTGGTAATCTCTTTAAACATTCAAATAGTTTTGCAGAGATTAACATATATTTAGCACTCTTGGAATTAATTCCTCTTGAGAGCAAGTAGGACAATTCTTTATCATTAACCTTTCCGATTGTTAAACCATGTCTAGCTTCAATGGTATTACTCTTAAAGATGAATTTAGGTTTACCAGTAATGGTTGCACTTTCACTATCAATAATTCCATCAATTTGAATATTGATTTTGGATTGATACGGATAATCACAGATTCCATTAATCTCAATTTCAGTAGATGATTTGTTGATTCCCAAACAATTACTCTTTACTTGTACGTAGGAATTATCACCTTCAAGAATTACGTTCACAATAAATTTCTTTTTATAATCTTCATAATTAAGTGAACTCATGTTGATATAAAGTTCAATATTTTTGGGAACATGAATATTTAATGTTGTTTTAATATTTGATTCATTAATATCAAAAATATCTAGGATTTCATTTTCTTTAATTTGAATATCTACAACATTATCATTGTTTAATTCAATAAATCTATTTTTCATTGAAGTGACCTCCAACGCAAGTACCAATCATTCTTGGTCTTTCTACTACTCCTAATTCTCTTAAGATTTTTTTATAACCTTTGTTTAGGATTTCTTCTGCAAATTGATAATCACCAACTTTTAAGATTCTATTATCACCTAACAACACAACTTTATTTGGATGGAGATCTTTAATCATTTCTGGGGTGTGGCTAATGAAGATAACTGTTTTCTTTTTTTGAATTTGTTCTTTGATGATATTAGTAATTAAAGTTCTTGTATCAAAATCTAATCCACTATCAATTTCATCGAGCATAATTAATTCAGGATCTAGAAGTAACATTTGTGAGATTTCATTTTTTTTCTTTTCTCCACCACTAAATCCTTCGTTAACACTTCTATTTAAGAAATCTTCATTTAACTCAACCTTTTTTAAAATAACATCTAACTTCTTATAGACTTCAATTACATTAGCTGTGTTATATCTGTTTTGGAAGATTGCTCTATATAAATCTATTTGACTAACCCCTTGGATTTCTACTGGGTCTTGCATACTAAGGAATAAACCAATACTTGAACGTTCATTAATAGAAAGATGTGAAATTTCTTTGTTATTGAATTTGATAGAACCAGAAATATCATAAACATTAGAAAAGCCCATAATTGCTTTCATTAGGGTAGATTTTCCTCTACCATTTTGACCTAGAACACAAACTACATCACCCTTCTCAATATTAAGTGACACATTTTCTAATATGATATTTTCATCCTTTTTAATGATTAAGTCTTTAATTTCTATCATCTTTTCCCTATTTTAGTATATATATTTACTATATTTAATACAATATAGTATCACCAAAACAATATAATTATAAAAAAGTTATTAAAATATAGTTAATAATATATAATTATTACTATGAAAAAGAGTAAAAAGATTCGTATTGGTGTGATTACCGGAGTAATTGTAGCAGCTATTACTGGTACACTTCTAGGTATATTCATTCCTAAATTAATAAATAAAACTAAAATAGATGATTTAGTAAAGAACCAAGTCGTTCCTTCTGAAGGGAAAGGTAATTTTGACACATATAGTTTAAATACTGTTTTAGCTGATGCACCATATAGTGAAAAAATTGAATCTCTTAAAACATTTACAAAGACTTCATTAAAAGATGAATCTACTGCACAAACAATATTAGACAGATTTGTTGATAACTATATTATTGAATTCTGAAAAGGATATAAAGGTTCAGAAGCATTTACTGAAAGATATGATAACTGAATTAAAGATATCAATAAAGAATGAGACAACAAGGTTAAAGATTATAAATCAAGATTCGGAAGTAACTGAGGGTTCTACTTCCAACTTGAAGTTTTAGATCCAGTTGGTGGAAATGAAATGGACTGAAAGAGAGAACAGCTAAGATCTAAAATCAATGCTGACTTTGACTCTTACTTATTTGACCAATCATATATTAGACCATTAGCTCGAGGAAAAGATAAAGAATACATCACTCAATTCCAAGAAGAAGATGGTTCAATTCCACTTGAAACACAAGATTACTTAACATCACCTGAATTAGTAAATGGTGTTGGTGGTCCTGGTAACAGAAATAGAATTGTATTTGCAGCTACTAAAAATGAAAGTGATTTAGATAAAACAAAACCATCTAAAGCTAATTTCCAAGAATTTGTTTTCAACGAATGAGTGAAAACAGATATGCCACTTATCACTTCAATGACTTTATGAAAACATACAGATCCTAATGTAGCAATTTTAGGAACTGATGGATATTACCAATTCTTCAATAAATCAAAAGCAAATGCAATCTATTCAGGAAGTAACACAGTTCCAGCAGCAGCTAGAAGTGGTACTCAAATGAGTAGAAAAGGTGAAGATCCTTCTGCATCAGGTGGAAGTAGTGCTGTTACTATTGACGCTAACTATAAATGACAAGCATATCCTCAAACAACAAATTATATTAAAGATGACAATGCAAACTGAAATGCAACTGACAAGTATTTAGCATTCGCCGAACAAGCTACTACTGATGGTGGATTAGCTTCAGCATTCCAAATTAAAGATGCTTCAGGAAGTACTGGTGGTATTAACATTCCAGTTAAATATACTGATGATAGTGCAACAATGTACTATATTGAATTAGGTAACCAATCATCTTCAGTATTCAATACATCATTCACTCAATATGCTGCAGCTGCTACTTACAAATTTAATCAAATCTTAGGAATGCCTGCTGATACAAATGTGCCAAAAACTAATACATTAAGTACAAAACCATTCTTAGGTGATGGAACTCCATCTGGTACTGAAATTATGAGTAACTTCTTATCCAAAACAACACCTGATGGGTACTTTGCTTTCCCAGATCAAGTTAAGGATATTATTAATGATGTTCCATCTGCTGGTATGTTAACTTTTAAAGGTTTATACAACGGGGCACAATCAATTGCTGATACAATCGATGTTCCTGACACTCCATTTATCTTAACTAGAAATGAAGCTGGTGTTCATATTATTGGTATTGACAGATATGACCAATTAAAAGCTGGTTTAGCTGCAAAACCTGCTAACCAAGAAGGTTTAATTAACGAACTTGAAAATACATTATTATGAAGACATGTATTAACTCAAGCTGGAATGAATGGTGAAAACTATTTAAATGATGGTTTTGATTTTAAATTAGATGACAAGATCAAAAATTTCTACAATGCAAATAGAAGTGAACTAATCTACAAATACATCAAAGCTAATGAAACAACTAATGCTAATAGTGAAAATTATGTATTCTCAAGTTTATACACTGATATGGATGCTGCACACAACATTTCAACTAGCAAATTAGTTCCATACTTAGATTCATATATTGATGAAAAAGAATTTAAGAAGAACGTTGGTAATGATGATAACGTTAAAACAAAAATGATTGACTTACAAACTACTAAGTTCTCTTTAACAAACTTAAACTCTGGAGACAAGGTTGTAGCAAATGGTATTGCTGGTCAATTACCTTATTTAAGAAATACAACAGCAACTGTTAATGTTGATGATGCTAACCAAGGTTATGTAAACAATACTTTAGGTATGTATAATGATTTACAATGTTTTGCTGGATATAACAAAGACAAACCATTTAACAATGTAAACTATAAATCATTATTAGATACATTTAAAGCAAAAGCTGATGCATTATGAGATAGTTTAGGTGGAGATGGTACATTAATTATGAAACCATTAACATATGAAACTGCTCAATATAACCAATATTTATTATTAGGTCAAGAAAATGATCCATCTACTAATTCATGAGCTAGTGATGTAGAACTTGTAAGTGAAGGATTAAATACTTGAGTAAGTGCTAACTCTAGTAAAGTAAAAGATATGGTTAACACTCAAAGATTAATGGCTGACATTAATGCTAAAGATGATCCAGACTCTCCAAAAGAAGATAAGAAACCTCAAAAGAGACTTCCTTCTGATTACAAGTTTGCTGATATATCTAAATATGCTCTTGAAGGAACATATACAGATTTAAATAATATGGTTACTCCATCACCTACTATGCCATCTGACAATGCTAGTGCTAAAAATTATGTAAGTTGACAATTACAAAATGCTTATAACAACACTTTATTAAGTTCAGTATCAAGTGATGCAATTCAATACCAAGGTAAAACAGGCGACGAAGGTTTTTATCATTTTGCACCAGAATTAGCAAGAAACAAATTCCTATCTACTAAATTAAAAGATAGATATGATGGTAGTGTTCAAGATTTAGTTAAAGAATTCATTGGTTTAAAATCTGCATTTGATTACAATGAATCAACTGGTCAATTTGAATTTACTAAATTTAGAAACTATTTAGTTCAACAAACTACAAATAACAAAAAAGCTGCCTTTGTATGAATTGCTAAAGAAAAATCAAAAATGATTAAAGGCACTGATGGATTCTGAGAAAATTGATCTGTTGTTGAACACTTTAAACATAGAGACATTAAATATGGACAAAATTCTACTACTGATGTAAATGGATATATTTACCAAGGTGCTCCTAAGGTTACTGAATATAAAAATGCAGATGGTACATTTAAAGCTACAGGTACTTTTTCAGATGTAACTAATTATGATAATGTAGTTCCAGTAACTCCAGGTGGAGCAGCTTATACTGGATTCCAAGGAATTGTAACTCAAAGCAATGGTTCTTCTAGTTTACCAGATGCAGCTCAAAAAGTATTATTTGGAAATAAAGTTTATTCTTTTGAAAATACTGGTGGCAAAATTGATGCTTCGGCAGTACCTACTGATCAAGGTTCGTTATACAATATTGGATCAAGAAAAAAACTAATTGAACTAATAAATAATGGTGTAACAACATTTGATGCTGTTTATAAAACTGCAAGTTGATTACATAATACATTTGGAGCACCAGTTGGTGATATCATCAATGATACTAAAACAGTTGATCAAGCTAAGGAAAAATTAGTAGGTCTTTGTGAAAAAGATACTTATATTAAAGAAAGCTTATTTACTAGAAATGTAAATAGAGTTTTATCAGTTGGACCAACTAAATTCAACCAACAAAATTCTCAATTCTTTGGTGATTCAACTAAACCATTATCTGACTTAACTCAAGTAGTATTCACTCAATTTAACTATAATGATGTAGTTAAGTTATTCGATACAGATGGTAACAACAAGTTAGATGATAATGATAAAGGTATTAATTGAACAGTAGCAAATGATGCTAGTCAAGGTTTCTTAGGAACAAGTGCTGAAGCATTCTTTAGTGTTGCAATGAACTGATATATGAACCAATCTTCTAACAAAACAAGTGCTGTTAAGAGAGCAATGGATAACAACCAAAAGATCTATACTTACGATAGAAGATTAAATGATACATTTGGTAAAGAAGAAGTAGAAAACTATAAAAAATCTAATTAATAATTATTAAATAATAAATTATTAATAAAACACTAATTATGATAGAATTAATTAGTGTTTATGCACCATTAGCTCAGCTGGTAGAGCAATTGACTCTTAATCAATGGGTCACAGGTTCGAATCCTGTATGGTGCACCATTTTAAAACCAAAAGAAAGGTTGGATAAAATGACTAACTATGTTTTAAGAGATGAACTAGTTCAAAAGATTGAAATGTTTAATCAAATTTTTGAATTAGACTTCGTTAACTCTGAAGAAAACGAAAAGAATTGAAAATCTTACTTAGATCCAATTGCTAAGCATATTTTTGGTTGTAGTTATTTACAATTTGTAAAAGATACTTCATTGGATATTAATGTACCACCAGGTGCTATTGAAAAGTATTACAATATCTTCTCAGTTATTGTAAAAGACTTCCAATCTATGCTAAGACTTAAAGTTCCAAACGAAATCTATTGTGCAGCTGAAGATGTTAAGAAGACATTTGATGACTTCATTAAACAAAATAACATTGATGTTAGCTTAACAAATGATTCTGACAGAGAAAACAGTAAAACATATTACCAACTATATCCAACACTTTAATAAATCCTATCCAATAGGATTTTTTTAATCATATCTAGAATAAATCACAACCTTTGGGGTTGTGATTTTGTTATTATATAGAACCTTTAAGTATTAAGCTACTAAACTAACTTGAATCTTTTTAGTTTTAATATCTATTGAAAGTATTTTAACTTGGATAATTTCATTAATATCTAAGATATCATATGGAGTCTTGTTTTTATCATCAGTCATTTTAGAAATATGTAATAGTGCTGATTCTTTAATACCAATATCAATGAATGCACCAAAGTCTAAAATATTTCTAACAGTTCCTTGTAATATTAGATCTGGATATAAGTTTTCAATTGATAGAATTTCTGATTTTAAAATTGGTTGAGGATATGATTCACGGTAATCTTGTAATTTAGTTTTTAGTGATGTAATAATATCATTAATAGTAAACTCATCTGAATTATATTTTTCAACTAATGATTTAATATTTACTTTACTAAAAGCTTCAATAGCTTTATCAGTACCAATATCATTTGTAGTTAGATTAAATTCTTTTAAAATATCATAAGCTATTTTATAACTTTCAGGGTGGATGTCAGTTTTGTCTAATGGTTCACTTCCTAAGATTCTTAAGAACCCAGAACATTGTTCAAATACTTTATCAGTTAGTCCTTTAACTTCTACTAATTCTTTTCTTGAATTAATACTTCCATGCTTTGTACGGTATTCAACAATATTCTTAGCAATAGTTTTATTTAACCCAGAAATTTCTTTTAATAAAACATAAGAAGCAGTATTAACATTTACACCAATATTATTAACTACTTTTTCTACAACAAAGGTTAACTTATCATTTAATTCTTTTTTATCCACATCATGTTGATATTGTCCTACACCAATAGAGATTGTTGGTATCTTTATAAGTTCTGAAAGTGGATCAATAATTCTTCTAGCAATAGAAATAGCTGAACGTTTTTCTACAGTTAAATCTGGAAACTCTTCTTGAGCTAATTCTGATGCTGAATAAACAGATGCACCAGCTTCTGAAACAATACAATATTGTGCACTTAAATTTCTCTCTTTGATCAATTCAGAAATAAAAGCTTCTGATTCTCTACTAGCAGTACCATTTCCAATAGCGATAATATCTACTTTGTATTCTTTAATATATTGAGCTATTTTATCTTTTGCTTCATCTACTCTTTTAAAAGGATAAACTACATCTATTTTTAAAACATTATTATTTGGATCAATAATTGCTATTTTACATCCAGAAGTAAAACCAGGGTCTCATCCTAAAATTGTTTTATCTTTAATTGGGTTTTGTAATAATAATTGTTCTACATTATGAGCAAATCTTTCTATTGATTCAGTTTGAGCCATTTCAGTTAAATCATTTCTAATTTCATTTTCAACAGAAGGTACTAATAATCTTTTGAATGAATCATCAATAGCAGCAATTAAATCTTTGTGTGCACTAGCTTGTTCTTTCTTTGCATATTTGTAATAAGTTCTTTTTAGCGGGAATTGTACATCATAATCAAATTTAACATTTAATACTTTCTTATCTTCACCACGGTTAAGAGCCATGATTTTATAAGCACTTAAATAAGTAATTTTGTTTCTAAAGTCATAATATACTTTAAATGTTTCTTTTTCATCTTCTGCTTTTGGTTTTAATTTAGAAGTGATATATCCATAGTTCTTAATAGATTCTTTTAATATATCTCTAATCTCTTTATCATTAGCTACTATTTCTGCAATAATATCTCTAGCACCAGCAATAGCTTTTTCTGTGGTTGGTACATCTTTAGTAATATATTTCTTAGCTTCTTCTTCTAAAGATGGTTCAAATCTTTGTTCTAGCATTCATTCAGCTAATGGTTTTAAACCTAATGCAATAGCAACATTAGCTTTTGTTTTCTTACCATCTTTATATGGTTTATAAATATTTTCTAATTCTGATAGTTTAGTACATTTATTAATTAATTCATTTAGTTCATCTGTCAATAAACCTTTTTGCTCTAAAATCTTGATGATAGCTTCTTTACGTTTAGCTAAGTTTTCTTGATATTCATAAACATTAGATATAGCTTGAATTTGATTTTCATCTAAATTGTTTGTCAGCTGTTTACGATAACGAGCAATAAAAGGAACTGTTGCTCCTTCTTGTAGTAAGTCTAATACCACTTCTACTTGTTTATCAGTAATCTTTAATTCTAATGCAGTTTTATTTACTATATCTTTTGAATACATATCATTCTCCTCAATACTAATATGATTATTGTAAATGATATTAGATTATTTAGGTGTTTTATATTTATAAATTAATTACATATTGTAATTTAATATTCAATGATTGTATTTATTAGATAAGAAAAGCCCCTTCGCAGGGACTTTTGATTTTAATGGCGGAAACGATGAGATTCGAACTCATGCATCGCAGAACGATCTAACACCTTAGCAGGGTGCCCTCTTAACCACTTGAGTACGTTTCCAAAAGAATTGATATTCTTATTTTAACAAATTTTTATTAAAAATGACCCATATAAAGGGTCACTATAATTTTAATGGAGCAGGTGATGGGAGTCGAACCCACGTAAATAGCTTGGAAGGCTATAATTCTACCGTTGAACTACACCTGCTTTATGGTGCTGGAGGAGGGACTTGAACCCTCACGATATTGCTATCACAGGATTTTAAGTCCTGTGCGTCTACCATTCCGCCACTCCAGCAAATGGTGCCCCATGAAGGAATTGAACCTTCGACCCCTTCATTAAAAGTGAAATGCTCTACCTCTGAGCTAATGGGGCATATTGCTTGAAATACAAACTAATTGTATCAAATTTTTGGTTTTTTTAATAAGCTTTTCTGAGGAGTTGCACCTCAATCTCTATTCATAGTGTTTTACTAGTTAAACTAGAAAAGCATAATGGCTGGCCTGGTAGGGATCGAACCTACGCATGGAAGAATCAAAATCTTCTGCCTTACCGCTTGGCTACAGGCCAATTAATGGTGGACAGGGACGGATTCGAACCATCGAAACTTTCGTGGCTGAGTTACAGTCAGCTGCGTTTGGCCACTTCGCTACCTGTCCATATGTACTTATAGCACTTAATTATTATACTATTTATTTAATAAATAATAAATAATTTTAAAGAAATGAATAAATAATAAATAATTTTAAAGAACCCAGCTACTAAGAAAGATTCTAAAACTGATAGAAATAAAGAAAAAAGTAGTTAAATTATTAGGAAAATTAACAATTTTAGTAATAATTTAATTAACAATTTTGCTATTATTATAAAATAATAATATTAGTTATTAAAATAAAGGAAATGGAAAAAATGAAAAATATATTAAAAACTAAATTAGGTAAAATTTTGACTTTTGGATCACTTGGAATTCTAGCAGTAGGAATTAGTGCTCCATTAGTTGTTTCTTGTGCGTCAACTGATACTACTTCTACATCTACAAATAGTGATAAAAATGATTCTGCTAATAACCAAGAACCAAACACTGCTAAAATCAAAAAATATACTTGTGTAGTTAATGAACGTGATAATGGTATTCTTGATTCTGAAGTTGGTAATCCTTTTTCTTATGGTTATTTTAAAGAAAATAAAATCTATAATTTAAATGATATATTTAATTCATTTCAATATGCTAATTTTGAAGATAGTAATGGTGAAATCAAAATGATTCCTGAAGATCAAGTACAATTAACTTTTGATGGTGCAAATGCTGTTTTTGCTGGTAGTGGTGATAACTTATATTGAACTATTTCACATGCACAATTAAATAATTATTACAATGGATCAGATGAATTAATTACTACTCCTTTAACTTTAGATTTTGATATAATTATTCATAAAGATAATGGAACTGAAATTACACCAACAGGTGGTTTTAATTTTCAATTTTATAAGTATTTCTAATGAGCAAGTCTGCAGATAAAACGTTTAATTTTATTTCATTAGTATGTCAAAAATATAGTTATTGTAAAAATAAAATTTATCAAAGAAAATATAAAATTTTATATGATGAATTATGCAAAATTATGAACAATTATGCTGAATATAATTTTTGCCATAAAATTGATGAATCTAAAGAAGAATTTTACAAACGAATTAAATTAGAATATCAAAATATCAATAAAAAAGAAATTTTATTAATACAAAAATCATTAAAAATAAGATTTTGCATGGTGCCATCTAAATGCGCTAATAAACGATTGTCTTATAAAAATAAATCACCATTATGACCTAAAATAAGTAAAGCTATAACATCTAGTAAATATATTAATGCTTGTGGTTTTTGCAATACTAAAAAACATAATGTTGCACATGAAAATTGAAAAATAACTAAAAAAGGAAATGTTGTTTTTCTTAATTTGCACAATATTTGAGCTATATGTAATGATTGCCATAATTTAGTTCATTTTAATAATATTTTTGACAAGGAATTTGATAAATATATTGATGCTTTGAAATATTGCATTAAAAATAAAATTTTACTTAGTGATTATTGTTCTAATAATATTAAAGTTAATAATAATATTGAATATCGAGAAATTGAAAAATTCATGAAAAAACAAAAAGATCTCCCACTATATAGTCACTTATGTAAAATTTTTGAATTAAATGACAAAAATTTTTCTATGATCAAACCATTTGTTACTTTTCAATATTACGATTTTCTTATGAAAGAAAATAATAAAAACTATTATAAGTTTGATAAAGATAATATTATTGAATCAATAGAAAATATTTGACGTTTGAACAGAAAAAATAAATCAATTATTGAATCTGATGATTATTTATTTAATATTTTTAAACCTATCTTTTTATATTCTAAAACAATAAAAAAAACGAGCCAAGAAAGGAATAAATAAGCTCGTTTTTATATTATAGACTCGCTGCTACTGACACAAATATTGCCTATAATTACTTTTATTTTAATTGATATTTTCTTCTATATACCTTATAAGTTTCCTCACCAGGAAACTTGTGAGGTACGTTTTTAACTATCTACTAATAGAATATTAGTATGGGGAATATTATTTTATGAAAAAAGTAAAAACATGAATTGCTTCAAGTTTATTTGCCTTAGGTCTAATTTCATTAGCTGCAGGTGAGTTTTATGCACAAAAAGATGATGCACAATTAAAACACGCTATCCAAATGTCATATGATCACCAAAAGCTAATTCAAGCCAAACCAACTACCTATGCCGATACTGGCCCTTATCAATCTGATAATTTAGACCTTGATGTTATTTACGACATAAATAATTTCACTTACCATGCACCTTCTTATCATATTAATGGAGATATTAAATTAGAAACGCAAAGAGCTTATCATAATGTTTATCAAGCTCCAGATAGTTGAGAATTTGATGAAAAAACTTTTAATTGAGTAAAAACTAGAGATATTCCTGTTTATTATGATAATAATTTAAAAATGAACTGAAAACGTGCTAATAATGGTAGTCCAGTTTTGCATGCATCTGGAACAATTCATTCAGCAGCAACAAATACGGATTATACTAATTTCAAGTGGAATAACCATAATGTTTTAAATACTACTATTGATGCTTTATATGTTTCTCTGTTTAATGAAAATAATGGAGATTTAACACCTAATCATGATTTAGGTGATTTTAAATATTATATTAATGGTTTAAATGCAAATAAAATTAGTAGTGAATTTAATGCAAAATTAAAAGCTGATGGTAGAAGTAAATATGTAGAAGAAAAAAATGAAGGTGGATTTAATGGATGAAGAATAAAATATTTTAATGGTTCAGAAGATTTTAAATCTGGAATTTCTGGTCCTTTTGATTTTTTTTAAAGGACAAGATGAATATGTTTATAGAACACTATATGATGGAATAAATGATACTTTAAATAGTGTTTGAGAAATTTTGTAATTAAGAGTTTTGTTTTTGACAATGTATTTGATTAGATTTGCAATGAAATAGTTATATAAGAAAACTGATGTAAAAAGATTTGTTGAAGATTTATACTCTATAAAGTGAAAATCGTTTGTAGCGTTAGAACAAACTGAAAACTATATAAATAATTTTAAATAATGCTTTACTGATAGGGGTCAGTAATATAATTAATGATATGAATTACACACCAGTATTTTATGATAATCCAAGTTTAATAGCCTTTGGAACTGTTCTAATCATATTAACAGTTGCTATAGCTGTTATTGCTTTAATTCAACCTAAGATCAATTGTTTGAAGTGATTGAGTAGAAGAAGATTAAACGGAATTTGTTTAGGGGTCGGAATTATTATTGGATTGAGTATGGCTGCTTGTAATAATTTCCAAGTATTTGATGAATTAGATACTAGTTTGAAGTGATATTGACATGCTGGATATTTAATTGCAGGGTTATCTAATCTATTGATAACAATACTTTTAGTAGGGTTTGCTTTATTGTTACCTTTTAAAGTATTGGTGAATGTTTATCAATTTAGTACTTATAAAAATCAAGGTAAGAAATTAGCTGAGTTATCACTAATGTATTTGGTGTTTGGTACACTTGCAGTTCTTGTGTGCTTATTGATGTATCCTTTATCAGATACTTTCTTGAGTGAATCAACTTCTTCTAATTTTAGTTTATGTTCTAGTCCATTATCTAATGTCAATCCTGATGGTACATTAACACCATTCCAAGCTAAGCCTACTATCTATATTGTTGGCAGTTATGTATTAGTAAATTTCTTAAAAGTAAAAACATTAAATTTTACTTTCTGATTTTCAATTTATTTTGTTTTATCTCTAGTGATATCTATTGTTGTAGTGTGATTGTGTAAACATTATGTGCCTTCTAAATTTGATACAGTAATGAAAGGGTTTGATAAATACACTTCATTAATTAACAACTACTTAGGCATTTTTACAATTGTGTTTACATTTATTGCTATCATTGCTTGTTTAATGATCCAACCAATTGGTACTTGATTAAGATTTGCATTAATACTTATTCTAATGAGTGTTTTATTTATAGCTATTTGATTAATTGATCTTTGTGTTGTGCTTGCAAGAAAGCAAATGACATGTAAAGAATTTATTAAATTTAGTGGTCATGCTTTTAAGATAACAACTAAAAAACCAATACATGCTAACTGAGTTAATGATTTAGTAGAACACCCTAAATTTAATCGTTTAAAAGTAGGAAGTACTGAAAATAAGCAAATCATTTATAACATGTTTGTTACTAGTATCTTTTCTATAATTATTGTGGCCTATTTAGGATTTAGTGCTGGACCATTACATACTAACCACTACTATGCAGCAGTTAATGGAGTTTATCAATTAAAACATTTTGCATTATGACAACATGTAGTTTATTGATTTTCATTATATGTACTTGGTTATTTCTTAGCAATCCTTTATTCATTCAAACATAATGATGGTGGAGCATTTAGAATGATGTTATCTGGTGCAACCCCATGAATCCATTCAGGATATAATACAGGTATCTTAAATTACTTCAATACATTTATTGATAAGTTAGCAATGTTTAGTAGTTATACAACTTGTATCGCTTTAAATTGACATTGAAATAAAAATAGCTTTAAACATGTATAGATATAAAAATTCGGAAGTTATCCGAATTTTTTATATGTATATCTAATTTAGAAATTATTAAATTTTATCAGGAGAAATTTTTAATATTTTAATTGAATAGTGAACATCAATTCCTTTTACTTCGATTGTTTCACCAACTTTTCTTCCTAATAAAGCTTTAGCTAAAGGAGATTCATTAGAGATTCTTCCTTCATCTGGATCTGATTCAACAGAACCTACGATTTGTACTACATTAGTAGTTTTATCTGATTCATCTTGGTATTGAACATAGTTATAAACTGATACTTCACCTTTTTTATCTTTTCCAGTTTCAATAGTACAATTTTCTAATGTAGCTTGAATGTCAGAAATTCTGTGTTCAATTTCAGTTTGTTTATCTTTAGCTGCATCGTAGTCAGCGTTTTCAGATAAGTCACCTTGTTCTCTAGCCGCTTGGATTTGTTTAATGATTTCTGGTCTCTTAACATTAATTAAGTTTTCAAGCTCTGCTTTTAATTCGTTATATTTAGCTTGGGTTAATAATACTTTTTCTTTTGCCATATTAAATTTCTCAACTTTCATATCTATTATATATTAAAAACTACATTCTATATTAGATATTTAAAAGCATGAAGTGTAATCATCTATTTTTATATACAAATTACATTTGTAAGTTTAGCCATTGTCTTGTTGTATTATCAATTGTTTTATTTTATAATAAAAGTATATAAAGGTATTAACAATGAGACAAAAAATTATTATCGGCAATTGAAAGATGAATAAGACGGCTGATGAAACTAAAAAGTTCTTTGAAGAATTAAATAGTATTCGATTTGAACCACGAGAAAACTCTGTTTATGGAATAGCAGTGCCATTCCCTAACTTAGCTTTAGCAGCAGTATTAAAAAAAGGTAATCTAGTATTATCTTCACAAGATGTTTCTAAATTTGATAAAGGTGCACATACTGGGGAAGTATCATGTGCAATGCTTAAATCTTATGATGTGACATATGCAATTATTGGTCACAGTGAAAGAAGACAGTTTAACCACGAATCAAATGAAGAAATAAATGCAAAAGCAAAACAAGCTTTAAACAATCGTATCACTCCAATCATTTGTGTTGGAGAAACTTTAGAACAATATGAACAAGGTAAATCTAAAGAAGTTGTAAGAGAACAAGTAATCAAATGTGTTGAAGGATTAGATGCTTCTCAAGTAGTAATTGCTTATGAACCAATTTGAGCAATTGGTACTGGCAAAACAGCAACAATTGAATATGCAGAAGAAATGTGTGCTTTCATTAGAACATTAACTTCACCTAATACATTAATTCAATATGGTGGATCAGTTACACCAGCAACAATTAAAGATCTATTAAACCAACCTAATGTTGACGGAGCTTTAGTTGGTGGTGCTTCTTTAGAACCACAATCATTTGTAAACTTAATTTCTAAATAATCAAAGGAGACTAATATGGCAGAATGTAAAGTAAAACCATCAACTGCATGATTAGTTGGCAAACATACAAAAATGATTTGTACAATTGGTCCTGCTTCTGATAACCCACAAACTATGAGAGAGTTAATCCTTAATGGGATGACTTGTGTAAGAGCTAACTTTAGTCATGGTACACATGAAGAACAAGGTAGAAAATTTAAAGTAGCAAAACAAATTTCAGAAGAATTACAAATTCCTATTTCTTTAATGTTAGACACTAAGGGTCCTGAAATCAGAATTGGAAAGATGAAAGATGGAGCACAAGAAATTGCAGCTCACTCTAAATTCACTATTCACTGTGATCCTGAAAAATTCCAAACTATGGAAGGAACATCAAAAGATGTAACAGTTTCTTATAGAATGGATAAAGACGTTGAAATTGGTGACAAAGTATTATTCGATGATGGAAAGTTAGTAACTAAAATTGTTGAATTAGATAGAAACAAAGGTTTAATTGTAGTTGAAGCTGCAAACTCATTGAAACTTAAAACAAATAAACGTATTAACTTACCAGGTGTTGAATTCTCATTACCTTTCTTATCTGAAAAAGATATTAAAGATATTGAATTTGGTATTAAACAAGGTATTAACTACATTGCAGCATCATTTGTAAACAATGCAGACAATGTAAATCAAATTAGAGAAATTTTAAAGAAACACAAAAGTGAACATATTAAAATTATTGCTAAGATTGAATCACAAGCTGGTATTGATGCAATTGATAGCATCATTGAAGCAGCAGATGGTATCATGGTTGCACGGGGAGATCTAGGTCTAGAAATTCCTTACTATGATGTTCCATACCACCAAAAGAGAATTATTGAAAAATGTCGTAAAGCTGGAAAGATTTCTATTGTAGCTACTCAAATGTTAGATTCAATGGAAAGAGTACCTCAACCAACTAGAGCAGAAGTTACAGATGTTTATTGAGCAACTGAATTAGGTGCTGACTGTACTATGTTATCTGGTGAATCAGCATCAGGTGATTTCCCAGCAAAAGCTGTAGATGTTATGGCTAATATTAATAGAAGAGCAGAAGCTGAAAAGTATTTATCAAATGAATACTTAGAAGAAATTGATGCATTCTATCAAGCAAGTCCTAAAGATGAAAGACACACAATTGCTTATAACCTTGCTAAGAAAACAGCATCAGGTGATTACAAATATGCAGTTGTATGTTCAGAAACTGGTGAACTATTAAAAACAATTGCACAATATCGTCCTAACTGTACAATCTTAGGTGTTGTTCACAAAAAAGAAATGATCCAAGAATTTGGTATTTCATACTCAATCTTCACTTGTATGAATTCATTAGAAATCTATGATGAAATTAGAAGTGATTATACTAAATCTCATTTAGCTCTTAATTGTTATGAAACTAAAAAAGGTGCTAGATACTTATTTGTAAGACGTACAAAAACAGTAGAAGGAATTGTTGAATAATAATTCTTACTAAGTTTGATTAAATAAAAACTCATAGATGGTTATACATTTATGAGTTTTTATTTTGTTATTAGTTATTTGAATTTATATTTGAGTTTTGATTAGCATCATTAATTAGTTTAATAATTTCTTTTAGAATAGATTCATTAACATTTGAATTTGTATTGAATGATAAATAATTATTTGCATATTGAATACCATTACTATCTAATAATTGAATTAATTTACCATTTGTAATATTACTAATTAAACGTGATGCTGAACGATAATGTATAAATTTAGATGGAATATATCCTACAGTTAAATTTGCACTAGAAGATAATGGAATATATTCATCATATTCTACTGGTACAGAAACATGTCTTCTAGCTGCATAGGCATATTTACTAACATAAGTTACACGATGTTCTATCTTATATGATAATGTATCAAAGTCTGATGTATAGAAATCAACTCCGCTGATCTTTTTAGAAACTGCTGAATTATATTTTGGGAATGTAGCCATATTAGCTTTTGGAATTACATATGCAGTTGGGTGTAAAGTTTGCATTACACTATGAGATAAAACAGATAAAGACTTATTACCAATCTTCTTTCCATCTAAAATCTTTTTGATAATGAAGTTATGATTTTCTGATGGCATAATAGTTGTTGCTCATAAGTAGTTCATACTATTATATAGTTCATGGAAGTAATTAGTAATTTCTTTTTTAACACTATCATAGAATACTTCTAGTTTCATTCTAGGTTGTGATTGAAAAGATGAAAGTGATTTGTTGATATAGTGAATAAGTCCTAATGAGTGTGCATCAGTATCATACTCATTAGTTAAGAATGTTTTAACTTTAGATCATTCTCATTGAGCTGGAATATCTTTACAATTATTTGTTTCATTAACAAAAGTTTCTTGTGTGAACGGTGTAAAAATCATTCTAAATTGTGCATCATCATTTCTAATTCATTTTGTCTTTTCTTCAAATATAGGATTTTCTAAAGCTGAGTAGTTATGTGATTTATTAAATTTACGATCACCAAATTTAGATTTCTTTCCTTCAAGGTGGAATTCAAGATTACTACATCCACTCATTAATGCATAGGTTCATCGCTTATCATCAATTCTATGTGCTGGTCTTACAATTTCTGCAGTAACTACATCAACTCCATAATCATTTTCACTATGACGATAACTTACTGAAATTGAACCTGTATAAGTTTTCATAAAGGAAACATGTTCTTGTTCTTGGACATGAAGCAAGATCTTATTGTCATATACCCCTCATGATGTTTTGTAAGTATTTGTATTAGCTGTACCATTTAAATTAAATAATGAGATAGATTGAATGCTGTCAATTAATGATTCAGTTACTGGTCCCATATTTTCATAATCTAAAATTGGTTTTAGTGCTTTTGATAAGTTGTAAGTATCAAATTTATATGCAATCTTTTCATGCACTATCTTCACTTCATTTTCTTTTGAAGCAATATCATCTAATAATGCTTTCTTATTAGCCTTTAATACTTTTACTTTCTTAATAACTCAGTAAGCAGGGATGATTAAAATGCATGAAATAACAGTCAAAATTCATCATAGTGCATAAGTAAATTCATTATGTTTAACCTTATAGTTTTTATCAGCAATAGCTAAATTATTCATTGCTTCTTCATTAAGAGCAATGTCATTTTCTTTGACTAACTTATCTTTGTATAATTCAAAAGTTTGTTCTATCTTAGGTAGAAACTCTGTATCTCAAATCTTTTTTGTTTCACTCATTAGTTATTAGAATTTAACACTAACATCTTTACGTTTTTCGTCTTCAGCAACAAATAAATTTAGATGTGTGTAACCTTTCTTTGCTGCAATTACATTAGTTGGTCATCTATTAATAGCTGAATTGAATTCAGTTACTGTAGCATTGAATAATCTTCTACTTGCTGCAATTTCCTTTTCAATCATAGATGATTCAGTAATTAATCTTTGTACTGATTCATCAGCTCCTAAGTTAGGATAGTTTTCAAAAGCCATATTAATTCCTCTTGAAATAGTACTAATAGCTTGTTGCTTTTCACTTAATTCATTAGCACCACTGTTTCCAGATCTGAATTTTGCAATATTTTCAAAAACTTCTTTATCAAATTGAGTGTGAGACTTAACTGCATCAACAATTTTAGTTAATGTATCAAATCTTTTTTCTAATTGCACATCAATATTAGATGCACATTCATTGATTTTGTTTTGTAAATCCTTAAGGTAGTTAACTTTACCAATGTTTTGTGTCATAGGTAAAATACCTAATGTTAGGCAAGATGATACTATGTATCCAGCCTTTTGTCCTTTGGTAGCTTTTACTGGTCCTATATTATTAACGGCTTTACCATCGAATGATTTTTCGCCTGCTTTTTCTTGTTGTTCTGTAGAATAAATCATATTTTTTTCCTTTCTTATATTATGCAACCTTTATTGCAATATTTATTATATTACAATATTTGTGATATAATCATTTTGATATTAGATTTAAAAGGATATGAAACTATGAGTAATTCAAAATCATCAAATTCATTAGTTGTTAAAAACCAAAGCAAAAAAATTGTTTTTAACGACAAGACTAAGTATGAAAATGCAGTTCAAGCTGAAGAAAAGAAGATTGAACGTACTGAAGATAGAATCGAAAGCTTAGAAGATCAACTAAAAGCACTTTTAGCTTTAGAAAAAGAAATGAATGAAAAAGCTAAAAAAGAAGCTGCTGCTAAAAAAGCTGCTGAACCTAAAAAACCAGCACCTGCTAAGAAACCAGCTCCAGTTAAAAAAGCTGCTCCAGCTAAAAAACCAGCACCTGCTAAAAAACCAGTTGCTAAACCTATTGCTGCACCAAAAGTTGATTACGAAAAATTATATGCAGTTGAATTAGAAACTCTAAGAGTTGCAGCTGAAGTATTACCAGAAAACCTTAAAAAAGAATTCAATAAGAATATCTATAAAATGATTGATAAACTTATTGACAAAAAATATATTGAAAAATTACACTAATTTTTATACAATATATTAGCGTTAAAACATTTTTGAAGAGAGAAGGGAGGGAACAATGAAGGATATTCACCCAAAGTTAACAAAAACTAAATTTGCTTGTGCTACTTGTGGAGCAACATTTGAAATTGAAACAACTATGAATGCTGAATCATTTGGTATTGATATTTGTTCAAAATGTCACCCGTTCTACATTGGAAAGACTACAAACAAAGCATTAAGTGGTAGATCAGAAAAATTAGAATCTAAATTTGCTGCAGGTAAAGCAAACCTTTCATCTCCAAAGAAAGAAAAAGTTTCTAAAGAAAAGAAATCTAAAAACGGAATTAAAGATTTATCATCTTTATAGTTCATTTGTATATATTAACAAAAGGCCGTCCTTATATAAAAAGGGCAGCCTTTTGTTATTAAATAGCAATTTAATATAAGAGGTCTAAGATGGAATACAATAAGAAGTTATATGAAGCATTATCTAAAATAGAAGAAAAACATATTGAGCTAAACAAAGAGCTAGAACAAGGTGATTTAGCTGTTGATAAGATGACTCAAATTAATAGACAACTTAAACAATCTACAAAAATAGTAGATCAATTTAAGATTTATAAAAAAGCTATTAATGATTGTGAAGAAGCAGAAATGATGCTTAACACTGAAAAAGATGCAGACATGCTATCAATGGCTAAAGAAATTATTAATACAACTAAACCTCAAATTCCAGACTTAGAACAACAATTACAAATTCTATTATTACCAAAAGACCCTAATGATGATAAAAACGTTATTATTGAAATGAGACCAGCAGCTGGTGGTGATGAAGCATCAATCTTTGTTTCAAACTTATATGAAACTTATAGAAGATATGCAGAAAAGCAAGGATGAAAAGTAGAAGTTCTTGAATTAGATCCTCAAGCACATGGATTTGACTATGTATCATTCCAAATTAGTGGTGAAGAAGTTTATAGTAAAATGAAATTCGAATCAGGAGTACATAGAGTACAACGTGTTCCTGCTACAGAAGCAAAAGGAAGAGTTCATACTTCTACAATAACTGTAGCTGTTCTACCTGAACAAGATGATATTGATATTAAGATTAATAGATCTGATATAAGAGAAGATACTTATAGAGCATCTGGTGCTGGAGGTCAACACGTAAATAGAACTGAATCAGCAGTTCGTTTAACTCACTTACCAACAGGAATAGTTGTAGCATGTCAAGAAGGTAAATCACAACATGCTAATAGAGATACTGCTATGAGAATGTTAAGAGCAAAGATTTGAGAAGCTGAAGAAGAAAAGAGAGCGGCTGAACAAGCTTCTAAACGTAAATCTCAAGTTGGAACAGGTGATAGAAGTGAAAAGATTAGAACTTATAACTATCCTCAAAACAGAGTTACTGATCACAGAATCGGTTTAACATTGACTAAATTAGTATACATTATGCAAGGTGATCTAGATGAAATTATCGATGCATTAATTGCTGATGAACAAACAAGATTAATGACAGAATTTGACCTATAGTATGATTAAAAAAATTGATAGATTAGATGAAGAAGTAATTATTCCTCTTGCAGACAATGCAATCAAAACTTCTCAATTTATAAAAGATAAAAATTTTGCTCATAATTTGTTAAACAGATGAGCAATCTATTTCAATGCTAAGACTCAAAATAAATATGTTTATATTGATGATGACACACAAGTTGTTTTATCACTATGCTTTTGTATTGTTGGTGATAGTACAAAAGATGTACATTACGATATTAGTGATATTGTTCCAATTCATGAAGATGAAAAACAATATATGACCTTTAGAAAAAGAATCACTAAAGGATATAGTGAAATTTCAATTACTAGCCAAGCTGAATTAGAGATAATGAGTTCTCTAGAACAATTCAAGGGTTATGGATCGCAATTACTAAATACACTTGAACAAGACTTGATTAAACAACAAGTAACCGAATATATCGTTTGTACTAATGAAATGTGTTCATACCAATGATATGAAAGACATGGATTTGAATTATACAAGGACAAGTATATTGATATATCAGATTTAGATTTAATCTTTCCAGATAAAAAAGAGTTTAGATTAATTTGCTATAAAAAACAATTAATTAAATAGTTTGTTTTTGGTTGCATGATTTTCATGTAGATGTTCTTTGATTTCTTTATAGTAGTACATGAAATCATCTTTTCTAAATCAATACATATTAAAGACATTAATAATCATATTACAAAACCCTATTCCTAAACCAGTTAAGACTACAGCTAAGATGTTTTTGTGATCATGACATAAATCAATGAATGCATCAGAGTATTTAATTGTTAATGGAAGCATAATTGCAAGAGAACATAATGTCCACATAAAAGCAAGTATTGTACTTCTTACCATATGAACACATCCATCAGTTGCTATTATTTTCTTTTCTACCAATTTTCTTGCAATAATATATGCAATTAAATTAGCTACTACACCACAACTTATAATAGTTCCATAGATTGCATATGTTCAAACCTTTCTATCAACTGATGTAAAGATAACAGCTGCTAAAATAACAAATGAAACTAACAAGAAGATTGCTTTAACTCCTGAGATATAAGCAGTCTTTTTAAATTCTCCATACATTGCTAAGATATGTTTATGCATTGCTCCAAAGATATCAATAAGTAATGGTAATCATAATAGACCAATAAACATATTAAATGCTACATTATCAATCATATCAACATGTTCATGAACTTCAATTAATCCTTCAGGTTCATTATGAAGTGCAAATACAGAGTTTAATACCGGTGCTGTTAAAATAAAGTTTGTAATTGTAAATGAAGCAATAAAGATATTTAACATTTGGAAACGGTGGAAGAAGTGTTTATCTATCTTTGTATTATTATGTGTAGCATGTTCAGCTAATGATGGAATAGCAGCATCTATAATACTATGTACAATAGCATTACTACTAGTTAATAAACTCATAAAGATGAAATAAACAGATGCTGGTACAAAACCATCAGGAGCAAATCCTCCTCCACCATGACTACCATGTTGCATTACTGCTTGTGGTGTTGCAGTTATTGGAGTAGATGAAGCACTAATAGCTGCATAGATTAAGAATAGGATAGTAATAATATCAGTACTAAATTGATCTAAGTAACTTGTAAAAACACTTTGTCAAGTTTGCTTTGTAATTTTTCAAGTACTTGCTTTTTGTTTTGTATATCATCCAAAATATTTCTTACGATAAGGATATAAAATTAATAAAACAAAAAGCACCTTAGATCCTAATAGTGCAATAATAATAATGTTCATTACTATGAATGAAATATGGATAATGCCATTCATTTGTAACACAAATAAAGTGATTATAATTGCATTGAATAAAATGCTAATGATAATATCAAATCCATTAGAGATATAAGATTTATTTGAAATATATAACAAGATAACACTAATTGGAATAATGAAGTATGTGCTTAATAATTCAATCGTATTACTTAATATAAATAATGTTGATTGTCATCAATCAATTGATTGTTTTACACCTTCATGATTAATAACAATTTGGCCACTACCTCCAGCTGCTATAAATGGGAATGCAAATGCTAGTACTATTGTAATAGTTAAATAAACTGAACCAAAGATATAGAATTGAGGTTTTAAATCAGCAATATGTTTATTGGATTCTTGATATTGTTTCAAGTGCATTGATTTATATAATCTAGCAGTAGCCATTGTTTGGAAAGAGTTATGTCCACCACTAATATAAGGTAGGATACTAATTGCTAGTGCTAATAATCCTAAAGAATCTAATCCAAATGTATATGAAGTTAATGCAGTTCTTACTAAACCAAATACAATTGTTAAGACAGATAAAAGAATGCTTACTGAAGCATTTTTAAAAGTATGAACTGCTAGTTTAGTTTGTTTTAATTGAGTTGATGCATTCATATAGAATATGGACAGTGTATTTCTATTTTACTAGATAAATATAAATATAAAATAAATATAGGTATATTTTGCTGAAATAAAATCTGATTAGAATTTCCTTTAAACAAGATAATTTAAATTTTTATAGTATTTTCAAGAGCTTGAATTCTTTATTTTTGAAATTTATATCCATTATCATATAAGCAAGTTTATAATAATATATAATATATTATTAAAAAGAGGGTACGACTATGAAAAAAATGACCAGTCAAGAAATTAGACAAACATGACTTAATTATTTCAAAAATAATGATCACTTTGAAGTGGAATCAGCTTCGCTTATTCCAGTTAATGACAACTCATTATTATGAATTAATTCAGGTGTCGCCACTCTTAAAAAATATTTCAGTGGGAAGGAAAATCCTCCTCACCCAAATTTAACTAACTCTCAAAAGTCAATTAGAACCAATGATATTTTCAATGTTGGTGTTACAGCAAGACACCACACATTCTTTGAAATGCTTGGTAACTTTTCAGTTGGTGGATATTTTAAAGAACATGCAATTGAACTTGCTTTCAATTTATTAACTAAAGAATTTGAAATCTCATTAGAAGATTTATACTTTACAGTTTTTGAAGAAGATCAAGTTGCTTATGATAAATGAGTAAGTTTAGGAGTTAATCCAAAGAAGATTTTAAAATGTGGTAGAGATAGAAACTTCTGAGATGTAGGTAGTGGTCCTTGTGGTCCTTGTACAGAAATTCACTATGACCGTGGACCTAAGTATGATCCAAAAGGTATTGGTGAAAAGTTATTCTTTGAAGATATTGAAAATGATAGATATGTTGAAATTTGAAATATTGTATTTTCAGAATTTAACAATGATGGAAACAATAACTACACACCATTATTAAGAAAGAATATTGATACTGGTGCAGGGCTTGAAAGAATTGCTTGTATTTCTCAAGATGTACCAACTAACTTTGATACAGATTTATTCCAAACTGTGATTCAAAAAATTCAAACTAAATCTAAATACAAATATGATATGCAAGCATATTTTGGCAATGATAAAAAACAACATAAGATTAACTTAGCTTATAAAGTTATTGCAGACCACGCAAGAGCATCTGTATTTGCAATTGCAGATGGTGCTATTCCATCTAATAAAGAAAGAGGATACATCCTTAGAAGATTAATTAGAAGATTAGTTGTTAAATGTCATACACTAGAAATTAATGACAACATTTTTGTTGATATTGTTGATTCAATTATTGAAGTAATGAAAGGTTACTACCCATATTTAATTGAACAAAGAGATAAAGTAATAGCTGTACTTAATAAAGAATATGATATCTTCAAAAAGACATTAGATCAAGGATTTAAATTATATAAAGAATCTATTGATACTAAGAAGAAAACAATTGCACCTGAAATTGTATTCAAATTAGTTGAAACTTATGGTTTCCCAATTGAATTAATTAAAGAATTAGCTGAAGATGATGGATTGACAATTGATGAAGCAAAGTTTGAAGAATTATTTAGACACCACCAAGACATTAGTAGATCTAGACAAAATGAAGTTGCTATGTCAACACAAAACGGTGAATTAATTAACTTAGATACTCCATTCAAATTCCATTATGACAAAACTCAAATGGATGCTAAAGTAATGAAACTTTATGATGAAGACTTTAAACCAATTGATACATTAAATGGAAATGGTTTTGTTGTTTTAGATAACTCATGTTTATATGCAACTAGTGGTGGTCAATTACATGACACTGGTTTAATTAAAGGGTTTGAAGTTGATAATGTTATTAAAGGTCCTAACTTACAACACATTCACCACGTAAGAGATGCAGAAGGATTAAAGACTGGTGAAACAGTTCACATTAGTCATGATGAACACAGAAGATCCTTATTAATGAAGAATCACTCTGTTGAACACTTAATTCATGCGTCATTAGGAAAATTAGTTGATAAAAACATTAAACAAGAAGGTGCTTTTAAATCTCCAGAAAAAGTTACATTCGATTTCCAATACCATGAAAAATTAACTCCAGCTAAATTAAAAGAAATTGAAGCTTGAATTAATGATGTTATTAAACAATCAATTGATGTTGCTGTGTTAGAAGTTACATTAGAAGAAGCTCAAAAATTAGGAGCTAAAGCTTACTTTGAAGATGTTTATAAAAAAGTTAAAGGAAAACTTAGAATGATTAAGATGGGAGATGTAAGTACTGAACTTTGTGGTGGTACTCACGTTTCAAATACAAATGATATTGAAGTATTTAAGATCATTGATTTCCATTCAAGAGCTGCTGGTAGTTGAAGAGTTGAAGGTATTACAAGTTTTGAAACAGTAAATAACTACATTAACTCTAAGAAAGATACTATTAAAAAAGAAATTGCTAATATTGAATCAGCACCATTTGCAAATGCAACTTTAAAAGCACAAATTAAGAAGATTAACTTTGATGCAGATATTACAGATATTATTGCTCAATATAATGACATTGTAGAAGAATACAAAGCATTAAAGATGGAATATGACAAAGCTAATGCTAAAAACCAAATTGCAGAAATTAAAAAGACATTATCTCAAGATGGAAAATTAGTAGTAGTTGAAGCACAAGATTGAGATAACAAAAATGTATTCAATGCACTAACAGAAATCATTAATGAAAAACAAGATTCAATCTTTGCTGTATTTAATAAAGTAGATGACAAGATTCAATATATGTTAGCTACAAATGCTAAGAATAAAGTTAATTTAAATGAAACAATTAAAGAACTTAATACTTTCTCTAATGGTAAAGGTGGTGGAAAACCAAACTTTGTACAAGGTGGTTGTGCTAGTAATGTAAAACTAACAGAGTTAGTAAAAATTGTTAAAGGAAAATTAGCTTAATGCGCAAACTAGGTTTAGATTTAGGATCTAAGACTTGCGGTATATCTATTAGCGATGAAAAAAATAATATGGCCTTAGGTTTATATAATTTTGAATATAAGAATAATGACTTAATGCTAGTTGTTAATAAGATCAAACAAATAGTCAATGATTACATGGGACAAATTGATACATTTGTTTTAGGTTATCCCAAAAACCTAGTATCAGATAAAGTTAATGATTCTTGTCTAAGGTCTGAAAAATTAAAGAAACTTTTAGAAAACTCATTCAAAGATATTACAGTAGTATTTCAAGATGAAAACTTCACTACTTCTAGAGCTACTGATTTATTAATGCAATCAGACATCAAAGCTAGTCAAAGAAAAAAAGTTATTGATATGATTTCAAGTCAAATAATTCTAGAAGATTATCTAGCTTCTCATAAGAAATAATTAAAAATAGGATACCAGTGTTTGGTATCCTATTTTTTTGTGTTGTTATTTAATTAGTTTTTAAATCCTGTTATGTTCAATGTAATATCTGTTTGTGTATTATTTAATTCTATTGCACTTACATTTACTAGCATTGAATTATGGGTTGGATCTTTATTCACATTTACAATTTGTCAATTTAAGAAATCGTTTTGGAAGATTTGAATTAAGTAATTATTTAATTCTTGATAATTAATTGCACTTAGTGAAGTGTTAGTGTAAGGATACACCAGATTAATCATCTTTTTATTTCTTACAAATCTTTCTCCTTGTTGGTAGTTTTGATTTTGACTTTGACTTTGAACCTTGTTAGGTTTATTTTTTCTAATACTTCCAATTCTCATGAAATCACTTGGAGTGAAGTCAATTGCTATGATTGTTTTACCATCATCTGCTTCATCTTTCTTTGAAGGTATTACTGCATTTAGAATTACTGCTAGTATTACCCCTACACCTGTTCCACTTAGTGATATTTGTGAACCTAGTACATCACTTGGTAAAAATACTAGGACTGTTCCACCTAAACCACAAGCTACTAATAAAGCAATGATTATAATGTTCTTTGGATCAAACATATCAAGTTTTGCATTGATTAGAATTCTTAGACCATTAATACCAATCATTGTATATAGAATTATTTCTACACCACCAAGCACTGCTTGTGGAATAGCATTCAATAACATTGATATCGGTGCTATGAATGATATCAAGATTGCTGTACATGCTGCACCAAAGATTACTCATACTGAAGCTACTTTAGTAATTGAGATAACTGATGTGTTTTCTCCATAACTTGTATTTGCTGGACCACCTAAGGCAGCTGATACTATTGTAGCAATTCCGTCACCCATTAGAGTTCTATGTAATCCAGGTTTTCCTTCCACGAAGTCATTTCCTGTTAAGTTACCGATATTGATGTGGTCACCAATATGTTCACTTAGTGTTACGATTGCTAATGGAACTAAAGCTAAGTAAACTTCAATTCTGAATCCTGTGTGGTGGCTAATGTTTTGTTTTCACATTAGTGTCACATCAGGATATCATTTTCAACTACTTGGGTCTAGTAATTGTTGTAATCCTACTGAATTATCTTTGTTGAATAGTAGATTAGTAATTTCAGTATTACCAACCCCTTTAGCAATACCTCAAACAACTATTGCATAAACAACTCCTACTAATAATCCAAATAGGATTGGAATCATTTTTCAGATTCCTTTCATAAAGATCATAGCAACTACTACTGCTATGAATGTTACAAGTGAGATAGATATCATTAATCAAAGCATATCTATATTACTTGAAGTGATTACTCCACCTTCTAAGTATTGTGGATTTAAGAATGCATCACTAGCTGCATTCGTCATTAGTCCTCAACCAATTAATAAGATTGCAGGACCTACTACTACTGGTGAAAGTAGTTTCTTTATCGATTTCGCTGATTTAGTGAAATAGATAATCATTGCAAGTATTACATAAATTAGACCAACCATCATCAAACTGAAGAAGATGTTATATCCACCTGTAATCTGCCCCTGTGATGCATACAATGTTGTCATACCCCCAAGGTATGCAAAACTTGATCCTAAGTAGATAGGAGTATTAAAACCGGTAATCACTAAATAAATGATTGTCCCGACCCCACTACATAAAAAAGCGACTTGAAGAGGAATAACCTCAAATCCAGCCGCTTGATTAACTAAAATAGGAACAAGAATATTGGCACCGAACATGGCAAACACATGTTGGAATACTAACAAGAGAAATCTTCAAGGAGATTTCGGCAACTGATGTATACCAATTTTCATTTGCGTTTGTTGCACTTTATTTACCTCATTTTCCTTTGTTATCATAACATAAAAATATTTTTTTATTGATTAAAATAACCCAAAATCAAAATTTTGGGTTACTAACTTTTCCTATATAATAGAAGATTTATGATTTTTTCTTTTTGGATGTGGTTTTTGCTTTTGGTTTTGGCTTCTTTGTTTTAAGAATTTCCTGTGTCTTTTTACCAAAAATAATTAATGGGAAACCAGCTGCTGGAATTACTAAAATAGCTATCAGACCTCAAAAAACCTTTAAATCATCAATTGCATTATCTCTTCATTTAGTTGTCATTACAACAATCACAGAAGGTAATCAAACTAATAAGTGAGCAATTAATAGTGAAATTCCTAATGCTACTAATATCCCAGAACTTCTAAATTGACTTAAATTTCTATTAATATTTTCAGCATCAATAGAAATTCCAGTGATTACTAAGATTCATCCAATTCAAAAGATTGGAATATCAATAATCCCTATCAGTCATGCTTGTTTTGCTTTTTTAACAAATTGATTCATATATTTATTATACCAAACATATATTAAGGTATTTTGCAATTTATTCATATCTCAACTATAATAGATTTAATAATATAATTATTAATATGAGTTGAAAAAAGAAATTATTAGCATTAACAGTTATTGCTCTTTTAATAGGTTTGATAGTTCTTATTGCTCTTATATCAACAAGTTTTGTTGATAATTGAGGATGAGTATTAGTTTGTATAATGCTAATTTATGCAGTTAACATAGTTTTTATTATTTATATTTTTTATTCTGACACAAGAACTGATAAGGAAAAGAAGTGTTGGATGATAATTGTTACACTTCTACCTGTTGCTGGTCCAATCTTATTTATGAGATATGGTTATTACCCATATTACAAGAATAAAAGATTAGATATCAGTTATGTTAGAAAGTACCTTGATAGAGTTTATAAACCAAAGCAAGCTAAACTTCCAAATAATGAACTATTTAAGAAGTTGTCTAAATACTCAACTAAGGTGTTTAATTCAAAACCAGTTAAAGGAAATATTGAAAGAATACCAAGTGTTGAATCAGTTTATAAAGAATCGATTGAAATGGTAAGAAGCGCTCAAAAGATTATCTTAATCAACTTCTATATTCTAGGTGATTCAGAATGATTAAAATCACTTTCAAATGAATTAATTATTAAAGCCAATCAAGGTGTAAAAATATACATTATTTATGATCCATTTGGAAGTAAAAACAAATACCCAAAAAGATTAATGAAAGAATTTAATAAGCATGGTATTAAAACTTGTGAATTTAAACCAAAACAAAAATTCATTTTAACATCAGCCGATAATAACAGAAGTCATAAAAAAGTATTAATTGTAGATGGTGTTCAAGCACTATATGGTGGAGTAAATATTAGTGATGAATATATTAATTACAGTTCTAGCTATCACTATTGATTTGATGAAGCTTTTAAACTAAAAGGTGAAATAGTTAATGAGCTAACAAAATCATATATTATCGATTGAAGTATTTATAGTAATGATAAAGATAGAGAAACCATTCAAAACATCATTAAATCAAATATATTAACTCACAATGAAACTGACAACAAAATTCTAATGCAAGTATATGATTCAAACCCTGAAACATTACAAACTAGAATGGAACAATATTTATTCCTAGCATTTTCAAATGCAAAGAAAAGAATTTTAATCTACACACCTTATCTTTACTTGAGTGAATCAATGATTAATTTACTTATTAGTCAAAGTGAAAGTGGTGTAAAAATAAAAATCATTTTACCAAGACTTCCAGACAACAAAAAGTTTATTATTCACATCAATCAATTGCAATATAAAAAACTAATTGAACATGGAATAGAAATCTATGAAATTGATGGATTTATTCACAGAAAATCAATAATAGTAGATAATGTAATTATTGCTGGAACATGTAATCTAGATCAACGTGCAATGACACTAAATTATGAATCATCAATCACAATTAATGATGCAAAAACTTTGAGAGAATCAGTAAAAGAATTTCAACATTATTTAGATATATCTAAAAAAATATCTGCTGACTTTAAAAAAGATATATCACTAAAGAACAAAATTCTAGTAAAATTACTAATGATTACAGAAACATTATTATAGGAAGTGTGCTATGTCTAAAAGAATATTATTAACTAAATATATTGACCATACTAACTTGAATCCAACTGCAAAAAACACTGACATCAGAAAGTTATGTAGTGAAGCTATTCAATATGATTTCAAGTCTGTATGTGTTCACCCATGTAAAATTCCAGTTTGTGTTGAAGAATTACGTAACTCAGGTATTTTAATTTGTACAGTTGTTGGTTTCCCATTAGGACAAAATACTGTTGCTTCAAAAGTTTATGAAACTATGGATGCAATTGAAAAAGGTGCTAATGAAATTGACATGGTAATCAACATTGCTGAATTAAAGTTAGGAAACAAGAGATATTGTATTAGTGAAATTGATTCAGTAGTTAAAGCAGCACAAGGTAGATGTGTTAAAGTAATTGTTGAAACTGCATTATTAACTCCAGAAGAAAAAGCATTTGCATTTGAAGTAGTAAATGAATCAACTGCACACTACATTAAAACTTCAACTGGTTTCTCAACATCTGGTGCAAAACTAGAAGATGTTCAAATGTGAAATGAAATGAAACAAGATTTAGGATCAGACTTAAAGATTAAGGCAGCTGGTGGTGTTGCTAGTTATGATGACTTACTTGAATTCATTTCAGCTGGTGCAGATAGAATTGGTACTTCAAGATCATTAGCTCTATTCAAAGGTCATGACAAGATGATTACAGTTAATGTAGTTTCTTATGTTTCAGTAAAAGGACAAGAAAAACCTATTCCTAAAATTGTAGATGAAACAAAGAAACCAAAAGAAGAACCTAAAAAAGAAGAGCCAAAAAAAGAAGAACCTAAGAAAGAAGAATCTAAACCAGAAGAACCTGCAAAGAAATCAAAGAAATCTAAAAAAGCTAAATCAGGAAGTGATTACTAATATGAAATTAGCTGTTGATGTAATGGGATTTGAAAATGATGTATCATGTGCAATTAAAGCATGTTCAGATTTTGCTAAAAAGAACAATGTAGAAATTCTACTAGTTGGTGATAGTGAACAAATCTCTCCTTACATCAAAACTAAGGATACAAGACTTCAAATTGTTGACTGTAAAGATTTCATTACTCAAGAAGATACTTTATTTACTTTAAGATCAAAAAAGAATACATCAATGCACACTGCACTAGACTTAGTACTTGAAGGTAAAGCAGATGGGGTACTAAGTGCTGGAAATAGTGCAGTGTATGTATTCCTTTCTTACCAAAAGTTTGGTCTAATTGATGGAATAAGAAAGCCAGGGTTTATGGCTTATCTTCCATCTTTTGGTAAGAGGGGTTTCAACTTATTAGATGTTGGAGCATCAAAAGAAGTTGATGAATATGATTTGTACATGTTTGGTATTATGGCAAATATCTATTGTCCATCTCGTGGTGTAGACCATCCTTCAATCAAAGTATTAAACATTGGTACTGAAAAACATAAAGGCTTTGAACGCCATATTAAAGTGGATGAGATGTTATCTGCTAATAAAAAAATTAATTACCAAGGATTTGTTGAACCTAAGGAATTATTGAATGGGGTTTGTGATGTAGTTTTAACAGATGGTTATAGTGGTAACATCTGTTTGAAATCATTAGAAGGAAGTGTAAAGACTGTCTTTAAGAATTTAATTTCTCATTATAAGAATCCTTTAACTGCTTGATGCTTTCCATTTATTGCTCCTAATTTATTGAGAATGAAAAAGAAATTTGACTACAAAAATAATGCAGGTGCTTTTGTACTTGGTTTAAATCATATTGCAGTAAAAACACATGGATCAGCTGATTACAAACAATTCTATAGTGCACTAAGAATGCTAAAGGAATCAATTGATGCCAATATAATCCAAAAAATAAAGAAAGAAGTAAAACATGAACAAGAAAGAATGAATAGACAATCTCAAGGAAACTCTTAGACGGATTGATATTACCAATATAAAAACATTATCAACATACGAAGAAGCTTTTTGCCACAAGTCATATGCAAACGAACAAAAACTAAACTATAACCAAGAAAGATTAGAATTCTTGGGGGATGCTGCCATTGGCTGAATCATCACTAATTACTTATATTCTATTCAACCTAAACTTAATGAAGGTGAAATGACAATTATGAAGGCTAAATTAGTATGTACAGAGACTTTAGCTATGGCTGCTAGAGAAATGCACCTAGAACGTTTATTGCTACTTGGAAAGGGTGCTCAAAAGTCAGAATTAAGAAATAAAACACTTGAAGATACATTTGAAGCCTTTTGTGGCGCTATAGCTCAAGATCAAGGGATAAAAAAAGTAATAAAATTACTGGACTTAACTTTAGTTAAGTATCATAAGGAAAATTTGGTAAAATTAGAAAAAGACTATAAAACACAATTCCAAGAACTAATTCAATCAACTAGCAGTACTAAAGAACACAAAATTGAGTACATCCATGATGATGAAAATGGTTTAGTGAAAAAGTGTGTTTTGAAATATATGGGCATTGTTTATGGCGAAGGCCAAGGTGAGAATTACAAAGAAGCTGAACAAGATGCTGCTAAACATGCACTAGAAAAATTTGTTGGATAGGAGTTAATAATGCAATTTTTAAAGAGTTTTTATGCTTTTGGTTTTAAATCGTTTGCAAATGAAGTAAAGATTGAATTTAAAGATGATATGACTGGTATAGTTGGTCCTAACGGTGCTGGTAAATCAAATATCGTTGATGCATTCAAATGAGTATTAGGTGAACAATCAATTAAAGACATGCGTGGTAACTCACGTTTAGATTTAATCTTTAGAGGTTCTACATCTCAACCTGAAGCTAAATTTGCACAAGTAACTCTAACATTTGATAACTCTAAAAAAGTATTGCACTATGACAAAGACGAAATTTCTATTACAAGAAAATTATATAGAGACTCTGGAAACAATGAATATTACATTAACAATGAACCAGCTAAATTAAAAGATATCCAAATGATCTTTACTGACACAGGTTTAAGTAAAGGTTCTCTTGGTATTATTTCACAAGGTACAATTAACACTTTTACAGAATCTAAACCTGAAGGAAGAATTAAAATGTTCCAAGAAGCTGCTGGTATTGGAATGTATTCAATGCAAAAAGCTGAATCACTAAGACACTTAGAAAGATCAGAACAAGCATTAGAAGCTATCCTTACAGTTGAAAAAGAATTAGAAAAAGATTTAAAGAAACTATCTAAGCAAGCAGAATCTGCAAAAATTTATAAAGAAAAATTTGACAGATTAAAAGACTTAGATGTTTCTATTTTAGTTAAAGATATTAGTCACTTCTCAAATACAAAAACTAAATTAGAAGAAGATATTGAAAAATTCAAGAAACAAAAATTTGATTTAGAACCAATTGCAAATGAAACTAAACAAAAATTAGATTTCATTAAACAAAAATTTCAAGAAGCTGATGAAGTTGCTAATGAATCTAACAAAGCATTATTTGACATTAGAGAACAAATTGCTCAATTAGAAAAGAAGCAATTATTATTCAACAACAAAATTGAACAAGATCTAGAATCTGATGATTTAGAAACAAAGATTAATGCTTACCAACAATTAATCGTTACTCACCAAAAAGATATCACAAGCTTTAAAGAAAGAATTGAAGAATTACAAAGCTCTATTGAAACATATGCAGACATCCAAAAGAACTTAGAAGAAAAGAAAACTCATACTATGGATGTTATTAACCAATCTAACATTAAACTAGCTGAAGTTAATACTCAACTAAGAATGATTAATGAACAAATTATTCGTAATGCAAACAAATCATTAGGGGTTAAATCAATTCTTGAAAATAAGAATGCTCTTAAAGGTGTTTATGATGTTGTTGGTAAATTTGTAGAAGTTGATGAAAAATATGAAGTTGCTATTGCTAAGGCATTAGGAAACTCAATTAATAACATTATCGTGGAAACAAGTGAAAATGCAAAACATGCTGTTCACTTCTTAAAACAAAACAATGCTGGTCAAGCAACATTCTTACCATTAAAAGATATTAAGACTAGATATGTTAAAGAAGAACATTTAGATGTATTAACTGAATTAGAAGGATTTGTTGGTATCGCTTCTAAATTAATTAATGTTGATCCAAAAATGCAACCAGTAATTGATGCTTTAATTGGTCAAGTAATTATTGCAGGAACAATTGATGATGCTATTAGAATTTCTAAATATACATACCAACTATATAAAGTAATTGCATTAGATGGTGACCAAGTATTCCCTGGTGGTGCTATTACAGGTGGTAGTGATAGAAATAATACTCCTACATTTAATTTAGACAAACATAAAGAAGAATTAGAAGTTGAATTACAAGCAGCTCAAGAAACTTTATCTTCTAACAGAATTGAATACGAAAGAATTGCAAGTGAATACAATGATTTAATGACTAAGTTAAATGAAAAGAACTACTCACTTCAAACTTTAAAAACTAAACTAGAAGAATCTACAAAAAATTATGATAAATACAAAATGGAATATGAAGTATTATCAAAGAAATCTTTTGATAACAAAGGTGTATTAGATGAAAACAAGATTCAAGATGAAATCAATTCATTAAATGCACAAAAAGATAAGATCTATGAAGAAGCAAATATCGCTCAAGCTTCTAAAACTAAATATAATCTTGAAGTTCAAGACACTGAAGGAAAATTAGAAGAAATCAGATTAGAACTTGATAAAGTAAGAAACAATTTATCAACTAATGAACAAGATTTAATTAGATGTTCTAATGCATATGAAAATGCTAAAAACAGAATTAACGAAAACTATGGAATGACTTTAGAATATGCTACTGAAAATTATTCAAAAGAATTACCAATGTCAGAAGCACAAGCTAGAGAAATTATCAACACTTTAAGAGGTGAAATCGATGCTTTAGGAACAATCAATCCAAAAGCTGTTGAAGAACTTACTGAAAAGCAAGAAAAGTTTACACAAATTACTGAAAACAAACGTCAATCAGAAGAAGCTATTGCTAACATCAAACAATCAATCTCAGAACTTGATAGAGCTGCTAAAGCTAAATATGCAAAAGTTATTAGCGATGTAAATGCTGCTCTTCCAGAAATCTTTAAGTTCTTATTTGGTGGTGGTACTTGTGCAATTAACTTCTCAGATCCTGAAAATATTCTAGAATCAGGTATTGAAGTAATGGCTCACCCTCCTGGTAAGAAAGTATCTAACTTAAACTTATTATCTGGTGGTGAAAAAACATTAGTTGCTATTTCTGTTTTATTTGCTATTCTAAAAACATCTTCATTCCCTATGGTTATCTTAGATGAAGCTGAAGCTGCACTTGATATCGCTAATGTAGATAGATTTGGACAAATCATTAGACAATACTCAGAATATACTCAATTCTTGGTAATTACTCATAGACCAGGTACAATGAAACAATGTCCTACTTTATTAGGTGCTACTATGCAAATTCCTGGTGTTACTGAACTATATTCAGTTTCACTTGCTAATGCGATTAAATTCACTGAAGAGGATAAAAAATAATGGGATTATTTAACTTTAAAAAATTCAAAGAAAAAGTTCAAGAAAAGAAAAAAACTAATGAGATCAAAAAGAAAGTAGAAGAAAATAAAATCTTCAAAGAATCTGACTCAAAGGAAAAGTTTGATACTGGACTTAGAAGTTCATCAAAAGGTTTGAACTCTTTAATAGATAATATTGTGAGTCAACATACTGAAGTTGATGAAGAATTTTTTGAAGCACTAGAAGAACAACTAATTGGATTTGACGTTGGTTATAATGCCACAACTAAGATTGTTGATGCAATTAGAGAAGAAGTTAAATATCAAAACATTAAAGATGTAAATACTATCATGCAATTAGTTTTAGATAAACTACTTGTTTACTATATCCAAGATTCAACATTTGATACTGATATCAATTTAACAAATGATCGTACTAATGTAGTTTTAGTAGTAGGAGTAAATGGTGTTGGTAAAACAACATCAATCGCTAAGATTGCTAATAAATTCGTTAAAGAAAAGAAAAAAGTTTTACTAGTTGCAGGTGATACTTTCAGAGCTGGTGCAGTAGAACAATTACAAAAATGAGCTGAACGTTTACACATGGACATTATTGTTCCTGACAAAGAAGGACAAGATCCAGCAGCTGTAATCTATAAAGGTCTTGAAAAAGGATATAACGAAAAATATGATTTAGTTATTTGTGATACTTCAGGAAGATTACAAAATAAAGTTAACTTAATGAATGAACTTAACAAGATCTTTAAAGTTATTAAACGTTTTGATGAAACAGCTCCACATGAAACTTTATTAGTGTTAGATGCTACCACAGGTCAATCTGGTCTAAACCAAGCTAAAGCCTTCAATGAAGTAACAGATGTAACTGGTATTATCTTAGCTAAAATGGATAGTTCTAGTCGTGGTGGAATAGTTTTAGCTATTAAAGACTTATTTAATATCCCAGTTAAATTTATCGGACTAGGTGAAAGTTTAGATGACCTAGAACCATTTGATATTGAAAAATTCTTAGAAGGGCTAACGACACAATTAGGTAAGTAAAATGAAGCAATACGATGTAGAACTTAGACTTATAGACATGTATGGCGTGCTTTTAGCACCTAAGAAGCTAGAATACATCCAAATGCATTATTTCGACGACCTAAGCCTATCAGAAATCGCTCAAAACTTCAATATTAGCCGTGCTGCAGTCCAAGATGCTATCAAATCAGGCATAAAAGAGCTCTATGAATTTGAAAATAAACTACATAATATAGATAACCAAAATAAAAGAATTAAATTTATTAAGGAAAAAATAAAAGATAATGATATTATTAAGGAATACATTAACTTGGAATTAGGAGAGAACTAATGTTAAAGGCAGTACTGATAGACATTTTCCCTTTTATTATTAGTCTTGATGATTTGAATCAAGCCACTTGAAGAAGTGTGTTAAAGGAAGAAGAAATCCAATTCTTAACCACAAATGAACAATTCTCTCATTGATTAAATGAAGATTTGTCTTTAGCTGAAGTTTCTGAAAAATTCTTCACCGATATGGATAAAACTCAAGGAAGAGCTAATGAAATCGTTAAAACCTTTAAAGCTAATAAGCTTGAAGTAGTTAATAACTACTTTAAGAACTTTAAGTTCAATGATCACTGAAAGAAATTCTTTGATGATGCTACTACAGCTGAATGTGTAATTGTACTAAACAATAATCTAGAACCTGCCTTTGAAAAACAAGTTCATACACTTAAATTACCAAAAGGTGTAACTACTGCTGATAAGTTTGGTTTAACCTCAATGGAAACATTTATAGATGAACTATCTGCCAAGAATATTGGCTTTAATGAATTCTTAATCGTTACAGATGATCAATCAAGGATTGATACATTAATCCAAAAAGGCTGTTTTTGTGTTACAATAAGTAATAATGATATTCAAGACGAGAGTGTCCATCATATCAATTCAATTAAAGATTTAGATTTTGGAAATTTAGCATTTAATTTTTATGGTACTGATGGCGGAGATGATACTGGAGGTTTGTAATGGTAGAATTTAAATTAAAAAGTACTTGTAAAAGAATTAAGGATATTCCTTGAAATGAAACATTAATGGTTTCTAAAATCTTCCTAGATGAAAGTTTATTGAACCACCACAAAGAAAGAGTAAATAGAGTATTTCAAAATGCATCTGAAGAAGTTAAAGAACAACAACTTCAAAACATCTTAGTTAGAGATACATTATTCAACTTAGCAATGGATAAAATTGTGACATGTTATGAATTTAACATCGACAATGATGATCTTAAAGTATTCACTGAAATGTTAAAAAATAGTGGATTCCAATTCCCATCTAATGAAACTTCTTTAGATGAAAGATTAAAAATTATTGCAACTAAGTTAATTCAAAAAGAATTAATCTTTATTGATATTGCAAGTCTATACAACATTGAAGTAACAGCTGAAGAAACTTTAGCAGTTCTAAACCAATTCCAACAAGAAACTGGTCAATCAATTGATGACATTAAGCAAGACAAAAACAAACTTAATGGAGCAGTAAGTTCTTTATTAGAAGAAAAGATTACAGCATTCATTATTAATAAATTTGAAAAAGATTTTTCTGAATTACAAAGAAACATCCAATTAGACCAAGAAGCTAGAGCAAAAGCTGAAGCTGAAGAAGCTGCAAAAAACAAAGCAACAACTGACGACACTAAAAACTAATTAGGTTTAAAGATAATATAAAAATGTAGGTCATTCCTACATTTTTATATCTATATGTTTAATCAAATCATTACTTTAATACTTGTTTAATAAATTCAGCAATTGCTAATGTATTGTTTGTATCAATTACATGTGTACAAACAGATTTAATGTGTGCACTTGCATTTCCCATAGCAACACTATTTTTTAATTGACTAAGAACACTTAAATCATTTTCTGTATCACCAAAAGCATAGATATTGTCTAGATCAATATTGTTTCAATGTTGTTTTACAATTAATTCAAGTGTATTAAATTTGCTTACACCTACTGGATCACATTCTACATATGCATTGGAACTTTCAGTAATATGACAAATATCACTACCTTCATATTTAGTTTGTAATTCCTTTAAGATATCTTTTCTATAAAGCTTTTCACATCTAATAGCAATTCTAATAATTGGTCCATCGATTAAGTGTTTAACTTCTTCTCAATTATCATATTGTGGATTCTTTGTTGCATCTTTAAAGAATCCTTCTTCAGTAATATCTTCCCTAATATTCTTACCAAAATAAACTCTATATAATCGGTCATAGTTAGAAAACTGCACTTCACGTTTAATTGCTTGAGCAGTAGAAATAATATCATTGATTAAGACTTTATCAAGCGGTTGAGATAAGAACTTTAATTCTTTAGAGAAATTATCATAGATTGCACCACCATTCAAGACAACAAAATATTGCACTTTAGCTAATGGTTCTAAGTATGGTTTAATTTGACTAAAATTTCTACCAGTAATAATCCCAACATAATGTCCAGCATCAATAGCATCATTAATTGCTTTAATGTTTTCTGGAAATATTTCTTTGTTGGAATTTAATAATGTTCCATCCAAGTCAAATACAAATGCTTTTTTATTATTCATACCTATTTATTATATGTGGATGAGATGAAATATTAAAGTAATTTTTAAATAATTGAATTTTATTTTAATTGATTAAAAAAATTCAATGTGTTTTTGTTATTTACTAGTAAGCTATATCCAATAATCAATTCAATATAAATTACATCATTTTCACATGCTCATTTTGATTGATCACTAATATTACTATTTAATAAATTCAATAAAGTTGTAATACCATAATCACTTACTAATTGATGAGCTTTTTGATACATTTCACAATAGTTAATATCTCATTCAGTATTAGTTAATGATGCAGTTATGTTTTCAAACTCTTTTAAACAATCTTTAATATCTTGATTTTGTTCATGATTTCTATAAACATATGAAGTTAATGTGTTACATAGTTGAATATACTTTTCTGGTAATTGTAATAAATTAATTAATTGGTTGTATCATTCACCACAAACATTTTTAGTTCACATGTAATGATCTCAATTAAAACATTTACTTAATACATAAGCTTTAATAGTTTTAGCTATTTCATCCTTGTCTCCATTAGTACATGAATTTAACATTTTAATTAATGTTTCATCACTAACATATTTATCTTTTTCTAAATTTAAATTATAACGAGATGCTACATCATCGTAGTTTAATTCTTGTTTTAATGCTTCAATAGTAGCACTAACTAATTTAGTGATATTGCCATCACTGATTTTGCTATTTGTTATTTCCATTTTAATCTCCTAATAAAAATTAGTGATTTAGTCTCTAATTGGGACCGCAAAATAATGCTTAAAGATTAAAACACTACAGACACGGTCTCTACACAATTATTATATTGCAATTCGAAAATTCACAACTATTTTCTTGATATAGCCATATTTAAATATAATAATTTATATTTACGTTTTAAAGTGCTAGAATATTATGTGATATTGATAAGGGTTTTTAAAAGGTGTAATAAATGAAAAACATTAAAAATGCTAAAAAGCTATTAGTATGAGGAGGCATAGGTTTACTAGCTGCTACATCAGTAGTTACTACTGTTTGCTTGACTCAAAGTGACGTATTTATAATTAAGCCTAAAAAACAAATGGGGATTGTAAATGCAAGAAAATACTTGAAGAATGAAGGAATCTATTCAGTTACTGAAATGGGATTTAAGGATGCTGACGAATTTAAAAAATTCTGTGAAGATAATAATCCTGCTGCTAGTGGACTTTCGCAACAAGATCAAAATGCAAGAATTCAAAACATGCAAAAATACCTATTTGACCATAAAAATGTTTTCCTAAAACAAGAATATAGTTATTTAATTTCACAACCAACTGATATTGTAATAGACTATAGTGATGGATCACAACCATTACAATACTCTGCAACTTTTAAGGATGATGATTTAGGAGTAGACGTACATAATGTTGGAATCATGTTTTTCTATGTAAACAAAACTAAAGAAAATGGTGATTTGTTTGCTAGTAACAACAAGTTACCAATAACAATTCAAATTGACCATAATGAAGGATTAAGTACTGGTGCAATAGTTGGTATTAGTGTTGGTGCTGGTGTTGGAGTTATTGGGCTTATTATCTTAATTGTTTGATTAGTTAAGAGAAAGAGATAGATAGTTTTATGAAAAGTAGAAGAATAAGTAAAAAATTATCAAATACTTTAATTATAGGTGCATCAGCTACATGTATCACTGCTGGTGTAGTTGTGCCTGTAACTATTTATTCTACTACTGACAAATATTACAACGATAATAGAAAACCTCACGATGTAACATATGAAACACTTTATGGAGAAGATACTAATAGTGCTGGCGACCCTAATTTAGACATTAGCAATGAAACGGTTCCGGATGTAATCAATCCTACAATGCCAGAAGTTCTTCCTGAATATATAGACCTTGATGTTTTAAATAATATAGTTGCTCAAATTATTCCAGATAGAAAAGTAGAAACTCCTACTTCAGCAATTAATGCTTTTAAACGTCAGTCTGACAAATTTTATAATAAGATTTTAGAATGTGAAAAACAACTATTTGTTAATGAATCATCTAATACATCATTTGTGATAAACAATCCAAATATCACATATAGTGAAATTGATGAAAATACTATAGCTGTTAAAATTGATTACGATTATTCAAAAGATGATACTTTCCAAGAAGGTGACTTTCAACCAATAAGTTTTAATATTGATGGATTTAGTGCACCAATTGATCAAGATAAAACAACTTCTATTTATACTTGATATCTTGATAGAGCTTTAAGAGATATCCTTCCTGACATTGGTTCTTTACCAAGAGATGAAGTAGATAACTTCTTAACAAACAATAAATGAAAATTAGTAAATCAAATTGCAGTATCTGAAAAAGAAATCTTTATCAATGCACCAGAAGAATTAACACCTGATTTTGTTAGAAGAAATTTAAATTTCACATATGAATTTGATAGTCAAAAGAGATTACATTTTACTTTCACTAATATTCCTGTATATAACCAAGGTATATTAAATCCAAATGGAACATTAGAAGCAACTAGTAATTACAAAATAAGACATACTGTTTTCCATTATGAAAAGATTGAAGAATATATCAATGCTATCATACCTAATCGTCATGAATTTTCAACATTAGGAGCATGTAATTATTTGGAAAAAGCTTCACCTAATATTAAAGACTATATAGTTGAACATATTAACGAATTAGTTTTTGATGCACCGCAAGAATTTTATGACAATATATCTTCAGCTTATTTATCTGTATGACCAGTTAGATTACCAGGTACAGATATTGAAATTAAATTATCAGGTAACTTGCCTGTCTATGACTATTATGGAGAAATTGATAGAAACTATAGTCTAACTTATGTTTCAGGTGGTTTTGATAAAACTACTAAGATGGATGAAGATGTATTAAAAGAATGTGTAAGCAATGTTCTACCTCCATACAGTTCAATTACAACAAAACAAGCATGTGAAATGCTTATGAAAGATAGAGCATTAGTTAATGAAATGCTTAAACACCATGATTTATTTAATTTTGATAATGACTACATCTTACACGATCTTGATTGATGTTGAACTAAGGTTAAAGCAGAACCAATAAACAATACTAGTATTAGAGTGTCTATAAATGATGTTGAAGGATGAATAGATGGTGGACAATCTATGTACCTTGACTTTAGTTGTGAAATTTCTGGATTCGCTTCAGGTACAACTAAATTAAATGAAGAATATTTAAATCAATATATTCAAAAGATGGTTGCAACACAACATTCAACTATTACTGACTATACTGCTCATGCTTTCTTAGAACTATACCAAAACAATAAAGAAGCAATTATTAGTGATATGAAGAAACATATTTCAGACTTCTTTATTGAACCACCATACTCATTACAATTAATTGATTTCAATGAAAATAATATTGTTGTTACTGAAGATGGAAATAGCATAAAAATTGTATTCAAACATATACCTACTTTAGATGAAGAAGGAACAATCTGAGAAGATAGTGAATTATCATCAACAATCTGAGGATTTGAAGGTAAGTCAAGTTTCAATAATGATGCATTAATAAGAATATTTAAAAACTATGCAAATAAATATACAGATGCATCAAATTTTGATGCATATGATTATGCTAATTTAATTTTAAATAATACTGCTGAAATAACTAAGTTGATCAATGAAAATTATAAAGAAATATTTAACAACATGCCATCAGCATTTATTAGTCAGATAGAAAAAAATAGCACTAATTATAGAATTATTGCACAAGCTAATGATCAGAATGAATTAAAATTTAAACTTTCAAGAATTCCTTCTTACATTAATGGTAGTTATATAGAAACTGGATTTGTAGAAACTACATTATCTGGATTTGCTCCGTTAAGAGAAAGTCATGATTTCTCAGTTAGTTCATTTGCACAAGCTATTGATGATATGGTAGCTGGTATTTCAGATTGTAGTTATGAAAAAGATGCTAAATACATGTTCACACAAGAAAAGTGATTATTGAATAGTGTTATTCAAGAAAATGCAAAAGCAATTTTCCCAAATGCAATTAATTATGATCTAATAAGAGATGCAATTAATGATGATAATGTTGAAGTAATTCCACATGATGATAAAAAATCATTTACATTTAATTTAAACAACATTCCATTCAAAGATGAAAAAGGTGATGTAACTAATAAATCATTTAGTTGTACAATCTCTGGATTTAGTGGCATAAAGACTCACGTTAATGAAACTTGAGGATATCAATTTGTTAATAATTTCAATCCTGTGTGAGATCAAGGTATTTCTAAATTTAATGCTGCATGATTATTTGATGAAATACAAAGATATGATGTAAAAAGTTGATTCGCAGATGATTGAGAATACTACCTTTATAATGAAATCTTTGATGATGCACCAGAACAAATGTGAAAAACTCCAATAGACTCAATTGGTGCTGATATAGTTTTAGCTCATAATAAACTAAAAATTAAAATCAACAATGTTCCTTGTTATGATGAAAACAACAACATCGTTATGGGTGAAGTTTCTTGTTATGTAAAAGGCTTTGGTGAAAATACTACTGTAGCTGCAGATCGTTTAGCAAGTATGATGGTAGATACTTTTAAATCTAATTCTGAATTTAAAGACGGAACAGCATATCATTTTGCTAGTTGATGAAGAGAACGTGATTTCTTAATTAAGGACTCATTAGAATGACAAACACCTTATTATGTTTATGACTATCCTTACCAACTAGAATGAGCATTATCAGATAGATGTTATGGTATCGATATTTCAGCTGATATTGATAACAACATTCATGTTTCAATTAATGATGTACCAATGTCATACCATGGGGATTATATTGAACACGGAAGACTTTCATTCTCATTTAAGTGAGATGGAGCTTCAGCTTCAACAAGTACTTGTATTAATGAACAAGAACTTGAAAGAAGACTTAATTGAATTATTCCACAAAAACAATATTGATCAGCACCAGATGCTGCAGCATTTTACAATGAACATATGAATGAACTATTAAAAGATATTATCCATGGATATGAAGACATCTTTGTTTCTTACCCAAAGGATATTAAAGATTCAATTAAGAAAGAAAACATTGTAATAAAAGCTTTAAATAGTACTCAAGTTGCAGTTACTTTCAAAGACATTCCAGTTTATAGTAATAAAGAATTAAGAAGACATAGTTCATTAACTGCAGTAATTGATGGTTACATTTCTAAAGAATCAGTACCAACTACATTTAACCAAGCTGAAGCTACTCAACTTATCAGAAATAAACTTCATGAAAAACTTGAGTTAATGTCAGTTGAACAAGCTATTGATGATTTAAATAATCAAAAGCAAATTATCTGTCAAGCATTTGGTTCAAATATTTCAAAATATTTTGTTAATCCATCAAATGAATTAATTAACTACATGAGACCTGATAAGTTATCATTTGCAAAAGTTGATGAACACACAATTAGTGTAACTTTTAATGATGTAGCTGTAGTTGAAAATAAAGACATTAACCGTAATGGAACTATCACAATGAATGTAACTGGATTTGGAACAGAAGCTAGACCAGTTGTAATTGATAGAAGTCTAGAAAGTTATTTATCAACTGTATTGAATTCATGTGCCCTAAAAATGAGTGATCGTAATGATATTGAAAACACATGTAGAATGGTTGAAGAAAAAATTAATGAATGACCAGTATTTAAAAAAGCTGGTAACACATTCAAAGTATTCCTTGAACCAGTTGAAGGTAATGTTTGTTTAGAATTAATTCCTTATATATTTGTTAAATCTGGTCCTACACCAGTTATTGGAAGTGATGCAAAATATTGATCATTTGTTTCAGAAAATACATTATCTTCAAATGTAACAATTGGTACTGTGTTTGCGCCAATTAGACCTGGTCCTATTACTCCAGTGAGAGAAGCTCCAAAATATCTATATCAAATTAGAAATGCAGACCCAAGAGCAATGGCTTATGCACCTAAATTAGATCCACGTGAATTACACGGTGCAATGGATTTACCACGTAAAGACCAAGGGCAACAACCATTGTGTAGTGCATATGCTTCATCGAGTGCTTTAGAATATGCTATTATTCGTCAAAACATTTCACCTGATAAATTATCAATTGCTAATGTTTATGTTAACCCATTAAATATTGACTATATATCAAATGTAAGAACAAGTGAAGCGGATAAATTAAAGATGAACCCTAATGATAATTTCAGTGAAAAATTAGGAGATGCAATTTATATTCAACAATGAATACCTGCTGCAACAAATTTATTAGGTCCTTCTAAAACTGGTTACAACTATCGTCAACCACAAGCATATTTAGAAAATGCTTATGCAATGAATAAATATAAGTTCCCTGAAGATTGAAAACCAACAACTGAAGAAATTCTAGGAATGAAGTATGCTATTGCAAAATATGGTTCTATGATTTCAGGTGTTTGATTTGATCGTAATGTAACTGGATTTGAAAGATATATGTATGTTACACCAAAAGAAGCTAATGCACACAATCTAGGACATGCCTTAGCTATCGTAGGTTGAGATGATTCTATTCCTGCTAATAAATTCAAACCAAGAGCATCTCGTAATGGTGGATGAATTGTTTTAAACTCTTGAAGTAGAATAGCTGGTGATGCTGGATTCTTATATTTATCATATGATACTGCATTTGATGAATTAGTAGCGCTAGATGTAATAGATGATAGAGAATGAGATAATGCATATTACTATGATGGAAACCGTATAAATTATGGTTCATGAGAAAAATGAGATTATGATCAATTTGCTGTTACATATCCAGTATTAAAAGCAAACTCTACTACAAAAGAAGAATTGAAGGCTGTTAATATTAGTGCAGACCCAGGTGGTAGAGTTAGAATTATGATCTATAAAAATAATGATATTAACTTCAAGAACCATGAGACTGGAGATCCAACATCAGGAGAATTAGTAGCTGTTCAAAGTGCTAAATTATATAGAGGAACTAACACTATTAATTTAAAAGAACCAATTGAATTAGATCCAAATGGTAACTTCACAATTTTAGTAGAACCTTTAGATAGAGATTTCAGACTTCTTTTATCATCAAGAAATGATGATACAGATACTCAATATGGAATGAAAAATGGTAAATGAAAATTCATTGACGATCGTACTTATAGAATTAAAGGTTATACTAAAGAAAGTCCAAGATCTAGAAGTGTATCAGAACCATCTTCACAATCATTTGATTTTAATAAATCAGCACAAAACAATGCTAATGCTTTCCCATTAGCTCGTGTTAATTTCAACTTTGAACAAAAGCAAGAATCTCAATCTGTAAACTATATGTCATCAGTTATTCCTCGTATAGCTACAAACAAAATTATTCAAGTATTAGAAAACTATATAGCATCAGGAAAATAGTTAATATTCTATTATCTAATTTACTCAATAATCTAAATTATTCATTATTCAAATACTCTTTCAAAATCATAAATTGATTTATATTTAATTAATGAGTTATAATGAAAGTTGGAAGGCAATAATTAATATTATATTAATTTATCATTGCCTTACATTTCTTTTATATAAGAGGTTTGAAAATGAGTAAATCAAAATTATATGAACCTATGAAGATAGGATCATTAGAAATTAAGAATAGAGTTATGATGGCTCCTATTAGTACTGGATACGAATCAATAGATGGTACTATCAATGAAGTTAGTCATAATTTCTGAGTTGCTAGAGCAAAAGGTGGAGTTGGGATCATTGTAGTTGATGCTGTTACAGTTGACAAAGATGTTCCTTACCAAACACCAGGGACAATTAGTTTAGGAGATGACTCTACTATTGCATCATTTAAAGCATTTACTGACGAATGTCACAAATACAATACTAAGGTATTTCCTCAATTAGCATACATGGGTGCAGAATCTTGTAACCTAATGGTAAAAGGAATTCCAGCAGTAGGTCCATCTGCTTATGTTAACCAATTTGGTATTCCATGTCGTGAAATGAGATTGGATGAAATTCCAGGTATCATCAAAAAATATGGTGAAGCTGCACTAAGAGCTAAGAAATCAGGTTGTGATGGTATTCAATTACACTGTGCTCATGCTTACATGTGTTTAGGCGCATTCTTATCTCCATTAAGAAACAAAAGAACTGATAGATATGGTGGAAGCTTAGATAATAGAGCTCGTCTAACTTTTGAAGTAATTGCAGAAATGAGAAAAATGGTTGGTCCTGATTTCCCTATTATGATGAGAATTTCACCAGATGAACACAGTCCTGGTGGATTAACTTTACATGACTGATTATATTTAATTCCAAAAATGGAAGCTGCAGGTATTGATGCATTTGAAATTTCAGGTGGTAACCCATATGAAGCATTTGATGGAGTTATTCCTTGTCACTATGCATACCATGGTGTAAATATTGAAAATGCAAAAGCAATAAAAGCTATGACTAAAAAACCAATCTATGTAGTTGGTAAAATAACAGATCCTAAATTTGCAGAATATGTTGTTGAACAAGGATATGCTGATGGTGTAACATTCGGAAGACCATTATTAGCTGATGCTGAAGTTGTTAACAAAGCTATAGATGGAAAATATGAAGATATTTGTCCTTGTGCAAACTGTGGTGGACCATGTATTACAAGATCACGTGAAGATAGAGTAATGCACTGTGTTATTAACCCTGCATTAGGAAGAGAAGTTGAATGAGCTATCAAACCACTTGAAGGTAAACCTAAAAATGTATTAGTAGTTGGTGCTGGTCCAGCTGGATTAAGTGCTGCTAGAGTAGCTGCTTTAAGAGGACATAAAGTAACTATTATTGAAAAACAACAAAAGGTTGGTGGACAACTTGCTTTAGCTAGTGTACCACCATTCAAACAAGAAGTAACTACATGAGTAATTTGATTATTAACTCAATGTGAAAAACTAGGAGTGGAATTTATTTACAACACAGAAGCTACAGTTGATTTAATTAAATCTAAAAAACCAGATGTAGTTTTTGTAGCTACTGGTTCTGATCCTGTAGTGTTAAAAAACCTTCCAGGATTTGATACATTAGAAAAAGTAGTTACAACACATGATGTACTATCTTGTAGAACACCAATTTTAAGAGGTAAAGTTGCTATGTTAGGTGGTGGATTAACTGCTTGTGAAACTGCTAACCACATTGTTACTTCATCAGCTCGTGGAGATATTGATTTAACAATTATTGAAATGCAACCAAGTATTGTTGCAGGATTGTCTCCTACAAATAGAAAACCATTATTAAAATCATTAAACAATGCAAATGTTAAAGTAATGACTTCAACTCAAGTAATGGAATTTAATGGAAAAGATATTATAGTATCTCATAATGGTAAGAAAGAAATTCTTGAAGGATTTGATCATATCATTTGAGGTATTGGTGTAAGACCAAATACTACTTTATTAGAAGAACTTAAGAAAACAGATTTAAATGTTATTGTAATTGGTGATTCTCAAAAAATTGGTGATGGACGTTCAGCTGTAGAAACTGGATATTGAGAAGCAAATAACATTTAATAAGGAGATAGATAATGACTGATTTAGAAAAGAGAATTCAAAGATTAGAAGATATTGAAGCAATTAAATGTTTAATGGGTAAATATTACCGTTGCTTAGACTTAAAGAAATGAGACGATTTAAAGACATGTTTTTCTCCTAATGTAGTAACAAGTTATTCAGATGGAAAATATTGTTTTAAGGGTCCAGAAGAAACAGTAGGATTCTTTGCTAAAGTAATGGGACCAGAAGCACAAATAAGTCAACACCAAGGACATACACCAGAAATTAAAATTATTGATGAAAAAAATGCACAAGCTTACATTTACTTACAAGACTTCTTAGTTTTAAGAGATAGAGATCTTTGTGTAAATGGAACTGCTATCTACAACATCAAATATGAAAAAATAAATGACCAATGAAAAATATTAGATATTGGTTATGAAAGAATCTTTGAACAAAGATGACAAAGAAAAGATCCAACTACAATTGAGTTTGAAATCTTACACCCAATGTTTAAAAAATAAAATTCAAAGAAAGGTTTGTTATGTACGATAAATTATTTTCTCCAATAAAAATTAGAGGACTTGAATTAAAGAATAGAATTGTTTTACCTGCAATGATGACTAAGATGACCACTGATGACTATCAAGGTATTGTAGGAGATAACTTAATTGATTACCATGCTGCAATTGCTAAAGGTGGTTGTGGACTTAATATTACTGAAGTAATGGGTGTTCACCCATCAACACATGGATATGCTTATTGTGCTCTTTATGAAGATAAACACGAACCACAAGTAAAAAAGCTAATAGATGCAGTACACGCTAATGGTGGAAAAATTTGTATCCAATTGTGACATGGTGGAAAAACAGTTAATAATATGATTGGTTTATTAACTGAAGAACAAAAACAAGGCCGTGTTCCTGTGATGCAAGACAATACAGTTAACAACATTCCAGTTAGCTTAATTGATGAAATAGTTACAGCATTTGGAAAGTCAGCTGCTCGTGCTGTTAAATTAGGAGTAGATGCATTAGAATACCACACTGCTCATATGTATCTAGGACACTCATTCTTGTCTAGTGAATGAAATCAAAGAACTGATGAATATGGTGGTTCATTAGAAAACCGTTCTCGATTCATTAGAAGAGTTATTACAGAAATTAGAAAGAACATGCCAGAAGACATGCCTTTACTAATGAGAATTGATGTGCATGATGATTATGTAGCTAATGGATTATCAACTGAAGATATTGCTCAAGTTTTAACATGAGTACATGAATTAGGTGTAGATGTAGCAGATGTATCTAGAGGTAATGCAGTTACACCTGCATTAAGATATGAAGTACCAACTATGGATGTAGCTAATGGATATAACATGGAAGATGTTAAAAAGCTTAAATCATTATTACCTCCAACAATGAAAGTGATTGGTGTTGGTAGAGTTAATGCTGGTGCTCAAGCTGAAAAATTCTTAGAAGAAGGATGTGCAGATTTTATTGCAATGGGACGTGCACAAATTTGTGATCATGAATTTGCTAATAAAACCAAAGAAGGGCATGAAGATCAAATTAGAAAATGTTTAGCTTGTAACAAAGGATGTTTTGATGCAGTAATGGATAAGAGAATGCCACACATGATGTGTGCTAGAAATGTCTTTGTTGGAAACTTACATCGTCAATTCAAAAAGGTTAAACCAAATGAAGCTAAAACTGTATTAATTGCTGGTGGTGGAATTGCAGGAATTACTGCAGCTAGATTCTTAAAACAACGTGGACACAATCCAATTCTTTGTGAAGCAACTGATAAGTTAGGTGGACAAATGAATCTAGCAAGTGCTCTTAGTTATAAAAAAGAATGAATTGATATCATGAACTTTGAAATCAATAATGCTAAAAAAGAAAAGATTGATATCAGATTAAATACACCAGTTACTGAAGCTTTAATTGATCAAATTAAACCTGATGAAGTGATTATTGCTATGGGAGCACATGCTGAATGTGAAAAGTTTGATAATGTAGATACTTCAAAAGTTTATTCATTTGAAGATGTTTTAACTAACAAAGTAAAACCACAAGGTAATGTAGTAATAGTTGGTGGTGGTATGTATGGATGTGAAACTGCTCAAGCTTTAGTGGCTCAAGGTATTAGACCAACAGTTATTGATAAAGGTCCTATGCTAGCAATGGATGCTGGATGAATTAGAGCATTTAACTTAATGATCAATGTTCCATCAGCTGGTGTTAATTGCTTTACTAATGCAAAAGACATTAAAACAACAAAAAATACTATTTCATTCACAGCTACTAATTTAGAAAAGAAAGAAGTTAATGAATCAATTACATTTGATTATTTAATATCTGCTATAAAACCAGTGCAAACACCTTATGATTTTATCCAAGCTAAATGTAAGAGTTTAAATATACCTACACATGTAATTGGTGACTCTAGACAAGTAGAATCTGTAATGTGAGCTGTAAACCAAGCAGCTGATGTAGCACTTGATGAAATTAAATAGGTATTAATCTTCAATATTCTAAGAAAAAAGGTAAAAATAATATATAATATTATTGCTCTCACAGCTTTAGTTGATATTCAATCAACATTTTAGTAACATGAAGCATTACGAGTAAGTGATCTGCTGAATCTACCGAAAGTATTAATACTAAAATGCTTAATAGACAACTAATACTTTAATTGTGAGATGCACAGTAAACTCACAATTAAGGAGATATTATAATGAGTAGATATACTGGAAGTATTTATAAAAGATCAAGAAGATTAGGTTTCTCTTTATTAGAAAACAATAAAGAATTCTCTAAAGGTAAAAAAAGAACTTATGCACCAGGTCAACACGGTAACAAGAGAACTAAATTATCTGGTTATGGTGAACAATTACAAGAAAAACAAAAACTAATGTTCATGTATGGATTAAATGACCGTCAATTCAGAAGATTCTTTGATATTGCTAGACATAAAGAAGGTGTTTTAACAATTAACTTACTTCAAACTCTAGAATCAAGATTAGACAGTTTAGTATTTAGAATGGGATTTGCTCCAACTAGAAGAGCAGCTAGACAATTAGTTAGCCATGGTCACATTTTAGTTAATGGAAAGAAAATGGACATCCCATCAGCTATCATTCCTGTAGGTGCTAAGATTAGTGTTAAAGATAAAACAAAATCTAAGATCAACATGGAAAAAGCAACTATTGCTGAATTCGTTAAAGTTGATAGTAAATCATTAGAAGGTACATTCACAAGATTCCCAGAAAGAAATGAATTACCAGAAAACATCAACGAATCATACGTAGTTGAATGATTCAAACGTTTAGTTTAATCACTAACCAATTATTTAATTCTTTAAAATGAAAAACGATTTTATTATTGCAGTTAATATTAGATGTGAACCAAAGCAATTTGAATGATTGCTTAAATCAGCTAATATTAGCTGCTTTAATATTGATGTTCAACATCCAAAGATTTATTATGATGAACAAACTTACTTCTTATTTGAAACAGAAGACACTAGACAATCATTTATAGCTAAAGTTCAAGCTTCACATGATCTAGTTGTTAATATAAATGAAATTAGCTTCTGTGCTAAAGAAGACAAGCAATAATGATAATCATAACCAACCAAGATAGATAAATAGATAATTAAAAATCTCTGAACTATTAGTTACAGAGATTTTTAATCGATATTTATTTTGTAGTTAATCCTAATTAATTATTGAGGAATAACAATTTTGAAACCAGGACCCATTGAAGGTGATACTGTAATGTTTTGGATGTAAGTTCCTTTTACAGTAGCTGGACGTTTTGATTTTAATAATTGAATTAAAGCATCAATGTTTTCAGCAACTTCTTTTGAGTTTGATGAAACTTTACCTACAGTCATGTGGATGTTTCCAAATGTATCTGTACGGTATTCAAACTTACCAAGTTTGAATTCTTTAATAGTTTTAATTAAGTCAGTTGTAACTGTACCAGTTTTAGGGTTAGGCATTAAACCTTTAGGACCTAATACTTTACCTAATTTAGCTAACTTAGGCATCATTTTAGGTGTAGTTAAGATTACATCGAAATCAGTTCATCCTTTTTCAATGTCTTGGATCTTGTCACTACCACCAAAGAAATCAGCACCTGCAGCTTTTGCATCTGCTTCGTTAGTGTCATCACATAATGCTAAGATTCTTAATACCTTACCATTGCTGTGAGGGAATGAGAAAGTTCCTCTTAATTGTTGTTCAGCTTTTGTAGTATCTAAGTTTAATTTAATAGCAACATCTATTGAACCATCAAATTTAGAGATACTTGCTTGTTGAGCTAATTTAACAGCTTCTTCTAATGGGTAAACTTTTTTAGTATCGAATTTTTCTAATACTGCTTTCATTTTTTTAGAAATCTTAGCCATAATTAGTTAGTTCCCTTCTTTGATTTTGTTAAAGGATCAACACCTTCGATTTCAATACCCATTTGTTTAGCTGTACCTGCAATCATTCTTAATGCTGCTTCTTCATCGTTAGCATTCATATCAGGTAATTTTGTTTTTGCAATTTCTAAAGCTTTTTCTTTAGAGATTTTTGCAACTTTTGTAGTTACTGAGTTTGCAGTACCTTTTTTAATTCCTGCAGCTTCTTTTAATAAAATTGAAGCTGGAGTTGTTTTGATTACAAAGTCAAATGATTTGTCTTTGTAAGCTGTAATGATAACTGGAATAACTTTTCCATTTTTATCTTTAGTAGCATCGTTATATGCTTTAGTGAATTCAACCATGTTAATTCCGATTGAAGCTAGAGCTGGACCAGGTTTTGCTTGTCCACCGATAAGGTCTAATTTAGCTACTCTTGTAATTTCCTTTGTTTTAGGAGCCACGGCAACTTTTCCTTTCTTTGCTTGTTACCTTAAAAAATATTTAAGGAAACGTTCTGTGTGTGGTTCATACAGCATACCTATATATATGCTTCCCACGCTGTCTAAAAGACATAGTAATTTTAGCATAAATATAAATATTTATGAAAAGATAATGCAAATAGGTGCTATTAATGATTGCTTAATGCATTCTTATAGCAAATTAATAAGTTGTGGAATAACATAATTAATGTCATTGGTCCAATCCCAAACGGTACTGGTGTAATCTTCAAATCTTTTTTAATTAAATTGTTAAAATTAACATCTCCACAGACTTTACCAGCTTCATTTCTATTGATTCCTACATCGACAATTATTTGTCCATCCTTAACAAATGATTCATTAATAAAATTAGCTTTACCTACTGCTGATACAATAATGTCTGCCTTTTTACATTTCTCTGCAAGATCTTTAGTTTTAGAGTGAGTGATTTTAACTGTAGCATTGTTTAACAACATAAGTGCTGCTAATGGTTTAGCAACTATATTACTTCTTCCAATGATAACAACATCCTTTGATTCTAACTCTACTCCATAAAATTGAAGTAGTTTAATAACCCCATAAGGTGTACAAGGAATAAGTGAGTTATCATTAATATTTCCAGTTCATAAATTACCTACATTTAATGGATGAAAACAATCAGTATCTTTATTAGGTGAAACAGTTAAATTAATAACATGTTCATCGATGTGTTTAGGTAATGGTTTTTGAATTAAGATACCATGGACATTTTGGTCTTTATTAAGTTCTTCAATTTTATTTACTAAATCAGTTTGAGTAATAGTGTCTTCAAGTTTGATAAGATCTACATCAATTCCAAGTTCTTTACCAAGTTTAGATTTGTTGTTCACATAAACTGAACTACCATAATCATTTCCAACTTGGATGATAGCTAGTTTTGGTTTGATGTGATGTTTATGTTCTAGTTGTTCTTTTTCAGCAATCATTTTAGACTTTAATGAGTCAACACAAGGTTTAGAAAAAAGAATCTTATCTTTGTAAGAACTATAAGTTTCAATTTTAAATTCATTGCAATCTTTTGTGTTAATAAGATTGAAGAAATTCATATTAAGATTTAATGTTGTATCACAATCATAACTATTAGGTAATTTACTAATTAAAAGCTCATCGTAATATGGTTCAAATAATTTATAGATTGCTTTACCACCTATAACAAATACATCTTCATTTTTAGCTAAATTTAAAACAACATTAATATCATTAGTAACTATAGCACCTTCTACTTGTTGTAGAGTGTTACTAAAGATGATATTTTTTCTATTAGGTAGAAGTCTACCAATTGATTCAAAAGTCTTTCTTCCCATTACTACTGTGTGACCTGAAGTAGTGGATTTAAAATGTTCCATTTCTGATTTGATATTTCATGGTAATTTGTTATCTTTTCCGATGCCATTATTTGCATCTGTACATACTATCATTTTAAGCATAACTTATACCGCAACAGGAGCCTTGATGAATGGGTCTGGATCATAACCTTCTAATTCAAAATCATCAGCAACATAATCAAAGAAATTCTTTTTAGTTTTAATAATTAATTTAGGTAATTTCTTTGGTGTACGAGCTAATTGAGTATTTACTTGTTCTAAGTGGTTTGTGTAGATGTGACAGTCTCCAGTTGTATGAATAAATTCACCTGGTTTTAAACCACATTCATTAGCAATCATAATTGTTAGTAAAGAGTATGAAGCAATATTAAAAGGAACTCCTAAAAATAGGTCTGCACTTCTTTGGTAAAGTTGACAAGATAATACACCATCTTCAACAATGAATTGAAATAAACTGTGACAAGGAGGTAGTAGCATATTATCTACTTCACATGGGTTTCATGCAGAGATAATTAATCTTCTACTATCTGGGTTTGTTTTAATTTGATCAAGAAGTTTTTTTAATTGATCAACACCATTAAAATCTCTTCATTGTTTTCCATAAACTGGACCAAGGTTTCCATGCTTTTTAGCAAAGTTAGCATCAGCTTTAATTTTGTCTACGAATTCTTGTTGAGTTTCACCTTTATAGTCTGGTGATTTTTTGTATTGTTCATATGGTCATTCATTTCAAATATTAACATTATTATCAACTAAATATTTGATGTTTGTATCACCTTTAATGAATCATAATAGTTCATGTAGAATAGCATTAAAATTTACTTTCTTAGTTGTTAAAATTGGAAAGCCTTGAGTAAGATCATATCTTGTTTGAGTGCCAAATACAGAGATAGTATTTACACCAGTACGGTTTGTCTTTTCTTTACCATGAGTTTTAACATGGTTTAATAATTCTAAATATTGTTTCATAACCTTCCTAACTATTATTTTTTGTTATCAATTACATTAATTAATTTAAGTGCTTCATGTACTTTCTTTTCGTTTTCAACTCTATCAAAATTTTCTTCAATTGAAGTTTGGATAGTTCTGTCTCCATCAATACCAATAGCTACATTAAATACACCTGATTTTGCTAAGTTAATTGCATGTCTTGAAATTCTATCTGCATTATATCTTTCAATAGCTGTTGGGTGAGCTCCACGTTGAACAAAACCTATAACGTGGTTCTTTGTAGGTACGGCAGTTTTTTCTTCTACATATTTTCTTAAATCATTAAGGTGCATTGGTTCTCCATCTTTACCAGTATAAATTAATTCAGTGATTAAGATAAGTGCAGATTTTTTGTTTGGTTGAGCTTTAATACGTTTTACAATATCAACTACTTCATCTGGAGTTTTTACATTGTAAGGTGTAATGATGTAATCAACGTTACAAGCAAATGCTGCTGCGATTGTAAGGTCACTACATTTTCTTCCCATAATTTCAACTAACATTGTATTACCATGTGTTTCACAAGTTGCTCTTAGCATATCAATTGTATCCACACAAGCTGCTAGAGCTGATACATAACCAATTGTATATTCAGTATGGCTAACATCGTTATCAATAGTACAAGGAATATCAATTACTTTAATTCCTCTTTTTACTAATTTTTTAGATCCAGCAAATGTTCCGTTTCCACCTAGTGCAAAAACAAGTTCAATACCATGTTTCTTTAGGTTAGCAGTACATTGATCAGCCACTGCTTCATCTTTAAATTCTGGGAATCTACTACTTAAGATAATTGAACCTGCTAAGTTTGATGCAGAGTCTACTAATCTTTGGTTACAAAGTTTAATTCTATCTTCATACATTCCTTTATAACCTTCAAGGATGACATAAGTTTCTCATCCTAGTTTGTTTGCTTCTTGTGTTAAAGTAGCAATCGCTTTATTCATACCTGGTGCATCTCCACCAGAAGTTAAAATACCAATTTTCATAATCTTACTCCTTATTCATTAATTATTTCTTGACATTTCTTTAAGATATTTTCTACATTGAATCCTTTTTCTTTATACAATGTTTCACCATCCATTGATAAACCAAATGTAGTTGCTCTTAATGTTTTTACTTTCTTAGTATATTTAGATAGTAAATATCAGTATGTATCACTAGATGCTTCTACAGCAATAACACCATTTCTTGATTTAATAGTTTCTTTGATATATTTTGCATCTTGGTTTAAGAATAGTTTTAAACATGGACATGATACAACTTTGATGTTAAGTCCATAAGCATCCTTAATTGATTCAATTGATTTCATTACTAATTCTAATTCACTACCATTTGAGATTAGTGTAATATCTGGGTTTTCATCTTCATAAACAACATACGCTCCTTTAGCTACATTATTTATAGATGTATCATAACCTGATTGCATCCCTTGTCTTGTTAACACTAAAGCGTATGTTTTATTTTTATTAGTTAAACATAAGTTAAGTGCACCAATTGTTTCTTTTTCATCAGCTGGTCTTAATACATATACATTATCAATTGCACGTAGCATTGGGATTTGATCATAAGGTTGGTGAGTAGGACCATCTGCTCCAACTTTATATGTATCGTGAGTCAAGATGTAGTTGCTTGGAATTTTTGCCATAGCACCAACTCTTATGGCAGACTTAGCATAATCTGCAAAAGATAAGAATGTTCCTGCAAAAGACATTAACCCACCATGATATAAAATTCCATTTTGAATTCCGGCCATTGAGAATTCTCTTACCCCTACCATAACATATGGTGCTTTTGGGTCATCATTAAATGCCTTATCACCTATCTTACAGTTTGTAGTAGAAGCTAAGTCAGCACTTAGTGTCATAATATCTGGACAATCTGATAATTGGCTAAAGAATGTTTTTAGATATGTTTTAGAAGCATCATTCAATTTTGAAACATCAGCAATATCAAGATATTTACAGAAGTTATCAAATTCGCCTTTAAAGTTATTTAAGAATTCTTCAACAAGTTTAGGTTCTTTTTGTTTGTAGTCTGATAATAATTGTTTTCATTCATTGTATTTAGCATTTCCACGTGCTGTAACATTATTGTAGAAGTGATCATATATTTCTTCTGGGAATTCAAAGTTCTTATAATCCATTGCATAGAAATTGTTTGCATATTCAAGTTCTTTATCACTAATACCAAGTCCATGAGCTTTATTACTAGCAGCAGCAGTTGTACCTTCTCCGATTGTAGTTTTAACTTCAATGAAGGTTGGTTTATCAATTGATTGTTGTGCTTTTTGAACTGCAGCTGTAATTTCTTCAACATCATTTTTACATTGGATGTAGTTTCAATTTTGAGATTCAACTCTCATTTTCATATTTTCAATGTTTACTTGAGTTACTGCTGAATCTAATTGATAATCATTAGAGTCATATAGGAAGATTAATTTATTCAATTTTAATTTTCCAGCAATAGACATAGCTTCATATGAGATACCTTCTTGTAAATCACCATCTCCACAAACACAGTAAGTGTAGTGGTCAATTAATTTAGCAATAGGTGCTCATCTATTTTCTAGATATTTTTGTGCAAGAGCCATTCCAACTGCATTTGATGTTCCTTGGCCTAATGGACCTGTTGAAGCATCTACTCAGTTGTAATCTTCATATTCTGGGTGACCAGGATATCACTTAGATCCTAGTCTGAATTTTTTGAATTCTTCTTTTTCAATCAGCTTAGCAAAGTGGAAGATAGTATAGATGCTTAAACATCCATGACCACCACTTAGAACAAATCTATCTCTATTTAGTCATTTATTTTCTTTATCCGAAATATTAATAAATCGTGTATATAAAGTGTAAGTAATGTTACTAGCACTCATAGCCATACCAGTGTGACCACTTTTGGCATGATTTAGTGCTTGTAGCGATAGACTACGCATTGCTAATACATATTTATTGTATTGTTGCATATAAAAAACCCTCCAATGTCATTATAATACACATTTGGAGAGTTTATTTATTTATAAATAATAATTCTAAAATTAGTCAACTAAGTAAATGTTTTTAGAAGTGTTTAAACGTTCTTTTTTAATTAATTGTTTTAATTCATTAAAGAATTTTTGATTAGAAATACCATCAAATAATTTGATTAATTGTTTCTTTTCAATTCCAATTTCAGGATCACAATTATATTCATTTTCAATAATTGGTCTAATTTCACTGTAGCTTGAAGCAATTAATGTATACATTGCTGCAAAGTCAAATCAGAATAATCTTCTGTTGTTAACAAAGATGTTAGTGATGATATCTCTGTCTCATGTTTTTGAATTTTCGTTGAAAGCAACTTTAAATACAAAAAGAATGTAGTTGAAGAATTCATCTCTGAATAATGGATCATTCTTTAATGAGTGAACAAATAATCCTTTGTAATACTTGTTTAATCTATCTCCTAAGTCTAGATTATCTATATCACCCATTTGAAAAATTCATTGATAGTGTCTAATGATTTCATTAGTTAACACTGTTGGATTGTTAATGTTCTTTCCAATTGTTTTTCAAACAGTTGGATCGTTCTTTTTAATAAATTTTGCAAATTCTTTTGTGTTCATATTAAAAATTATACAATAAATTGCTCTTTTTTATTACCATTAAATAGGTATATTCGCTATGGCAAAGAATGTTTTTATCATTGATAAACCTAAAAATTGAACCTCTAACTATACAATACAATACATAAAAAGTAACACTAAAATTAAAAAAATAGGTCATGGTGGAACCCTTGATCCTATTGCTACAGGTGTACTTGTAATAGGTGTTAATGATGGTACAAAAGAGCTTAATCAACACCTTAATGAAACTAAAGAATATATAGCAACTTTGGAGTTTGGATATAGCACTACTACCTATGATTCAGAGGGTGAAATTACTGCTAAATCTGACTACATACCTTCTATAGAAGAAGTGCAAAAATTCTGTGAAAATATCAAAAATAATACCTATGAACAAGAGGTTCCATTATACTCAGCTGTGAAGGTTTCTGGCAAGGAATTATACAAGTATGCAAGAAGTGGAGAAACTGTAGATTTACCTAAGAAAATAGTCCAATTATTAGACTGAAAAATCATCAATTTTGAGGGTAAAAAATTAGAAATTTTACTCTTAGTTTCCAAAGGATTTTACATTAGATCATTTATAAATGATCTAGCCAAAAACACTAATTCTTGTGCCACAATGACAGATTTAAGAAGAACAAAAAGCGGCAATTACATAATTGAGGAAGCCTTCAAAATAGCTGATTTTATTGATTTTTTTAATAAAAAATCTAATAAATCCATATAAATTTTATTTATATGCCCACTTATTATATATATTTATAGGGCAATGAGTGGTATAATTAATTAGAAAATTGTTATTAAGTATATGAATATGAAGTCGACGTCAAAGAAAATTAGTATTGTGATTTCAGTGGTAACTACCCTATTGGTAGTTGCACTTTTAACAATGTCTGTAATTCTTTGTTTGTCGAATGGGGAATCATCTACTTCAACTTCAGGAGTGTCTGCAAAGTTCATGGCTGAAGTGATAACACATGACCCAACAAAATTGGATTTACCTGCTTGGGTAATTGACACAATTTTGATTATGATTTATGTGATTATCGGAGTTCTAGGGACAGGGATTATCTGCTACTTGATTTACATCATTACGTGATCAATCAAGAGAAGAACTGGTACTCTATCAGCTCAAGTTTCACACCAAGAAGAAGAACATGAAGGTAACCCAAACCTTGTAAAACTTACTTTAGGAGAGGAGGTAGCTAATGAAAAATCTAACTAAGGCTTTAGATGAAGAACAACAATCTGCTGAGAAAGTTAATTTCCAAGAAGAACTAGAAAAAGCTGAAGCTGCTAAGAAAAAGGCTGAAAAAGAAGCTGCCAAAGCTGAAAAAGCAAAACAAAAAGCTATCGCTAAACACCCTACAGCATCAAAAACAGATGAAAAAGACTCTAGTCTTCAAGCTGAAATTGATGAATTTAAGCATTTTAACCCTACTCCTCTAGAAGTAAAACCAGAAGATTCAGAAACTCCAGCAATTAAAGCAAAAGTAAAAATTAATACTGAATTAGTATTAAACATTAGAAGATACAACAAATATATCGATTACCTACCATCTGACTTTACTGTTCAAATGGTTAAGAGCATCTTTATCCTACAACACAAGATGGCACTTCCTAAAGGAACAAAGGTAAGTGTTAAACTATATCCTAACGATACTGAAAAGACTTTAAAGGTTATTGTTGCAGTTGATAGATTCTATAAACAAGGTTTATTAATCCACCAAAACAGAATGTTTGATCCATTCTGAATTATTGGTTTTGGAACATATTCATTAATCGTTACTAACGAAAGACCAATTGAAAACAAGTATAGAGTAAACAACATCCATGCTTTTGCTTATTCTCAATCTCAAAAGATGAAGAATAAGAGAATCTCTCCTAAAAATACTAACAAGTCTAAATCAGCTTTCCAAGTTGAAGAAGACTTCATTAGAGCTAGAGATAACAAAAACTGATATCTTGAACAATATGTAGAAGGTTTAAACAGAATTCGTAACGTGGAATGAGAATGTCACCCAAGAATTAGTGTTAACTGAACAACTAGAATTGTTAAATTAGACCTATACCTTAAGATTGATAAGATGAAAGATGAAATGCGTAAAACTAAATGAGTTTATGTAGATTCATTCACTGTAAAAGCAGGAAGAGTATTAGATATAGATAAGAAAACTAAGATTGTAGACATTGACTCATTAATGTATTTAGTAGCTTTAAATGCTATATATAAGAATATAAAGATCTTCTCATATAAGACATTATATGAATCTTATAAGATTCTAGCAGCTGAAATGATGTCTAAAGGTTATAGACTAAAAAGAATTAGCGCTCAAAACTTAAATACATTAAAGATTGTTGACTTCTCTACACACTTTAGATGTAAGAATGTTATTTTTAATGATTCAATTCTTCACATTATGAACCTAATGTCATCTCATGAAGACTACTATAGAATGAAATATGCATATACAGTTCAAAAAGATCCATCTCTATTATTTAGTGACTTTGTTGTTAGAGAATTTAAAACTGTTAAAGTTAATGAATTATCAACTATCATTAAGAACCAAGAAGAAAAATATTGAATGGAACAAATCAAGAAACTTGATGAACTTAACAATAAAGTTGATTCTAAGAACAAAGACTTCTATATTAATAACTATAATGTATTAAAGCTAACTGGAAATGTCCACAAAGATGTTGAATCATACTTAATGGGTGTAATTAAAGGTGAAAAAGATGAAATTACACGTATTTCACAATTAGGTCAAGAATTACTTCAAATTGATGAAGACCCAAGATTTACAAAGAAGGAATCTCAAGAGTTAAAGAAAGTTGCTAAGAAGCTAGATGAAAACTATAGAGAATTATTCGAAAGCATCGATGGCAAAGAAATGAAGAAACTTGAAAAGATTAAACCTATCAAGATAAAAGAAAAATCTAAAAAGAAAAACAAAAAAGCAAAAGCTAAATCTGAAGAAGCTGCACCAGCAGATAACCAAGCACAACAATATGCAGACCAACAAGCATATGCAGAACAAGGCTATGCTGATCAAGGGTATGCAGATCAAGGTTATGCAGAACAAGGTTATGACTATGATCCAAATGCTGTAGGTGGCAATGAAGGAGTTAACAATGGCTAAGGAAAAACTAAACTCGCTTCAACAAGAAATCTTATTACAAGAACAGATTACTGTTGCTAATGAAATTAACAAACTAGAATTTGATATTGAAAACGGTGTTGTAAACATTCCAAGAAACAACAAGTTCCGTTTCTGAGTATCATTCTTTACTATTTTAACTTTCATTATCTTTGCAATATATGTACTAATTATTATGTTGGTTCCTGATATGGTTAATATTGAATCAGTAGCTAAACAAAGACAAATGGTTGTTGGCTGTTCAATAATAATGGTATTAGTGCCAGTATTCCTATTATTATATTTAACATGTTCTTCATTACGTATTAAAACAAAGAACTCATTACAAAAACGTGTTAACCAAGCAATGTTAACTAGACTTTTAGAATATTACAAAATGCTAAAATTCGAATTTGACCCAGAACGTTATAAAGTTTATGATGATAGTTTCGTTGTTGACTTAGACGAAAATGGTAACTTAATTAAATATGTAAGATTCTATAATGATGACGGTTCAATTACTACAAGACCATTCAAAGATACACAAGAATTAAGAAAGTTCATTGATGAATCTGAAGAACAAAGAAGATTAAAACTTGAAAATGAAGCTTTAATGAGAAAAGTTTCAAAACTTGATGAAATGAGCCAAAACTTCAACTCATTTGATCTTATTGAAAACAATGCACCTTCAAAATATGTTGTTGAAGATTCAAACATTGGTACTATCAAACTTGTTAGAGAAAATACTGACTTCTATCCAGATCAATATGAAGATAAAGTATTCAAATGATTCAACAAAGAAGATTTCAGAGATGCACAAGAATTTAGAGAATCACTTAGAGGTAACATTCTTGCTAACTCATGAGACAATGGTGAAAACGTTATCTGTGATGCTTCTTGATTAAAAGATGATCCTTCATTAGATAAGAAAAACAACTCAGTATTCTTCAAACACTATGACTTAACTAAACAATTAGGTCAAACAGCAGACGTTGTTTCATTCATTAACTTAATTAAGAACTTCGACTTAGCTAAGAACCCAGAAATCGACTGAATTAATACTATCGATCCAAAAGACGTTGGTCAAACTAAACTTAAGAAGTACAACGAATTAATGAAAGAGTATGAAGAAAGAGCTCTTGCATTAACAGCTGAACAAATTAGACTAGAAACAATCTTAAAGAACTCTAAATCTAAAATTCTTAAAGTACAACTTGTTGATAGTGTTGGGGTTGATACATATGAAAAATTCGATCCATATAAAAACATTAGAAAAGAATTAGATAAACAACAACGTAGAGTTGAAGAAATCCAAAAAGCAAAAGATTTATTTAAACAATACGGACTAGAAGAAACTAACTTTGAAGGTTTAACAATTAAGGAAATTAAGAAGTTAACAAATGAAAAAGTTAAAGAAGCTAGAAGATTAAAAGAATTATCTAATGAAGGTAATATCGACGAACTTGTAAAACTTAATAATGAAATTGCAAGAATTAAGGATGAAAAGTTCAAAGAAATTCACATGCCTAATGAAAAATATGAAAATGAAGAAGGTAAGTGAGAATACCATGACGGTGCTGGTAACTACTTCGAATTAAATGAAGATAATGAATGAGTACCAACTGAACATGCAGCGCTTAAATTCGAAGCTAACAAAGAATCTCGTGTTGCTAAAGCTCAACAAAAATACTATGACAATCAACGTAAGAAGATTGAACAAGACAAACTTGACATGGAAAACAAAGTTAAAGAGCTTGAACAACTTGCTAACTTAAAAGAAGAAAAGCAATACAAGAAGAAGAAAGCTAAAGAAGATAGACAAGAAGCTAAGCGACTTGCTAAAGAAGAAAAAGAAAAGCAAAAGCAACTTGTGAAAGAATCAATTGAATCTGAAAGACAAAGTACTGAAGAATATCAAGAACAATTCAACAAAGCTGCTAAGTATGTAGAAGTACACAATGCTAATGAACCATTCATTGGACCAGACGGTAAATACTTCTACCACGATGGTATGGGAAATTACTTCTCAACCGATGAAAATAACAACTGAGTTCCAGTTGCACCACTTGTAGATGAAGTTAATCCATTTGAAGTTATAGAAGAAAAAGATAAGAAGAAGATTCTAAAACAACAAATGAAAGATTTAAAGAAACATCAAGAAGAAATTGAAAAGCAAGAAAAGGAACAATCACAAGCTCAAGAAGCCGCACAAGCCGCTACGACAGACACGCAACAAGCCTCAGGAGCTACAGTCAATGCAGATGGAAGTCAACAATGACAAGATGAAAATGGTACATGATGATACCTAGACGCACAAGGAAATTATTACTATAGTGATGGAACTAATTGAATTCCATATACACAACAATAGTATAGGAAAGTACAAAGGAGAAAATTATGAGTAACAATTACGACAACACAACAGACGGACAACAATACGTTGATCAATCAATAGAACAAGGAACATACGTTGAACCAATTGGTGACGACGAAAATTCTGCTGCGCCTAACACAAATACTCACATTGAACTTGAAGTAATTAAGCAAAAATTAATTGAATCTGCTGACAAGTCTGCGGCTTTCCAAATCCAAGATGAAGACCTAGGATCAATTGACTTTGTAGAAATTATCTATAAGTTCTGTCAATACAAAACACCAATTGAATTAATCCAAGCATTAAACAATGGTGATGTGAAGATTGATGTATCATTAAGTCAACTAGAAAATCCTAGATGATCACCTGGAGTTAAACAATCATTTGAATATGATGAATTTGGTCAACCAATCTCTACTGGTGGTAATGCTAAATTTAAAGTTGACTCATCTAACTGAGATACTATTTGTACTACATTAGAAAAAGAAGCTGAATTAGAAGAAGCTGACTCTGGGGAATGAATCTTAAAAGTAGGTTTCCCAAACATTAGAGGTTACTGACAAGACCGTGATGGTTCATATACTACATTCAATGCTCCTTTATTCTTTGTTCCTGCAAAAATCCAATATACTTCAATTGATGGAATTTCAATTACATTAAAAGGCAAATCATTTGACGTTAACCCTTCAATTGCAACTATTGTTTCAATTAAGAAGAAAATGTTATTTGAAACTAAGATTTTCGGGCCAACTGAAAACCTTAACTTAGAAAAAGTATTAAAAGGTTATGCAAACATTGGTATTGTATTTGATACAAGTGCATTCAGTATGCAATTTGACCGTTGTCCATTCATTAATAAACAAGAAGTATTAGCATCATTCCAAGGATATGAAGCTTCTGCATTTATTACTCCTTCAATTACTATTGGTTTATATGACATTTATAACAACCAAATCTTCTGAGACTTCAACACAATTATTAATAAAGATGCTGAAGGTCTAGCTAAGTTACTTGAACCTAAAACAAACTTAATGTTTAACTATAAGAAGTTCAACGATGACTTTAGATCAAATGATATTTATTTATTCTCTATGATTGATATCATTCAACAACTTTGTGTGGGTCGTGCTTTAGCTGGTAACACACTAATCCAAGGTCCTCCAGGAACTGGTAAATCAGAAACAATTTGTAACATTCTTGTTAACATTGCTTTAAACAACAAAACAGCTCTAGTAGTTTCATCTAAGAAAACTGCGTTAGACGTTCTTATGAACCGTCTTGGGGACTACTCTCCAATTGCTTGTCATATGGTTACTAAGAGAAGAGACTTTGAATACTTCTATAACCAATTTGACAGACTATACAAACGTTTCATTGAAATTAGATCATCAATGGAAGATGACATTGTAGAAGAAGTTGTAAATAGAGCAACTACTGAAAAACTATTTGAAGACATCTATACTGACTATAAGATTTCTAATAAGTTATATTTAACTAAAGTTCAATTTGGACCTAAAGAATATACAATTAAACAATTAGTTGGTATGGCTGATCCAAGTGACGTTGCTATTCTAGAACAAAACAATGTTAAGACAAGAACTGACATTATGGAATTTGTTCAAAAATATGCAGGTGATGATGATGGACAAAGTGGTATCAATCACTTAATTAACTCATTCACAGCTTACTCTAGCCAATTAAACAATAACATTCAAATTAACTTAGGATACATTCAACAATTAGCTGACTTCTTAAGCTACTATAATGGATATGACAAACGTATTATCGTTGCTGCATACATTATGGATAACCAAGCAGTTGAATTTGATGAATATGATATCTTAAACAAGATTTTAAATGAAGACAAGAGTGTAGAAGGATATGCTGAACAATTAACTTCTAAACAACAAGAATGAATTAAAGCTTGTAGAAAAGTTGATATGGATCAATTTATCCGTGTCATTGAATCTTACTATAATGTAGTTAATGAATCAAACTCTAAAGCTGAAGTATCAACTGACTTAAGATTATTTGCTTCATGATACATCTTTGTAAACAGTGAAATTAAAGGTTACTTACATGAATTCTCATCTAAGGAATCTAAGATTGAAGAAAAGACTGAAGTATATCTAGACCGTTTACAAGAATCAATTTATGAAACTAAACAATTAATTAACAGAATGATCTTTACTAAGTTCATTGATACAGTTAAGAAATATGGTAATGAGTTCAACACAATTATGCGTCAAAGAACTGCATTCAACCCTAAACCATCTTCAGCTGTTATTAAGATGTACTATGACTTATTCAGAAACTTATATCCAATCCACGTAGTTTCAGTTGAAGAAGTATGTAACTTAATTCCATGTGAAAAAGCTATTTATGACTACTACGTTTGTGATGAAGCTTCACAAGTTGAACTTGAAAGAGCTTTACCTTCAATGTACCGTGGTGCTAAGTATGTAATTTCTGGTGATACTAAACAATTACAACCAACTGCAGTATTCAAACAAAAAGTTGAAATTAAAACTTCAGTATCAAATGACTCTAAGTATGCACAAGACTTAGCCGATGCTATTAAAGCACCTTCTATTATGCAATACTATGAATCACGTGCTAGTACAAACGTTATGTTAAACTACCACTACCGTTCAACATTCTCAGAATTAATTGACTTCTCTAACCAAGTATTCTACAACCGTCAATTAAAACTAGTTTCTAAGTGTGTACCTTTCTCTAACCCAGTATTAGTACACAGAGTTAATGGTACTTGAGCTAACTCATGTAACATTGAAGAATCAAATGCAATTTACCAAAGAATTGTTGAATTAACAAATACACCTGACTATGAAAAATCATTAGGGGTAATTACATTCAACGCTACTCAACAAGGGGTTATTAAAGAACGTCTATTAAAATCTTCTAACCCAAGAGTTAAAGAATGAATGGAAAGAAAATCTGATGAAGGTAATGATATCTCAATCTTCGTTCAAAACATTGAAAACGTACAAGGTGACGAAAGAGATATTATTCTATTCTCAATTGGTTATGATAGAACAGTTTCTAACTACGGTTCATTAACAACTCAACCAGATGGTCCAAACCGTATTAATGTTGCTATTACTCGTGCAAAAGATAGACTTGAATTATTCCAATCTGAAGATGCTAACATGTATAAAGGTACATCTTCAATTGCTAAGGGTCCAAAGGTATTTACATCTTGAATTAGATGAGCATCAAACATGTCATATGCTTGTGCTAACAAACAAATTGCTAACCATGTACCTAACTTTGTATCTAAGATCCACTCAGAAATGTACTTCTACATTAAGTCTAAATTAACTGAAGAATACAACATTGTATATAACCAAATGCAAGGAACATTCTTCGTTAACTTTGCTATCTATAAAGATGTAACTCCAGTAGCTGCTATCTTTACCCAAAAAGCTAACTGAAAATCAGCTGGTAAGTTCCGTGAAGAATATGTATATAGAAAACTATTCTTTAGAAACAGAAAGTGATTAACATTAGACTTATCAGAATTAGCATGACAAGTAGATGAATCTTACAAGAACAAATACTTAGCTAAATTCTTAGACAAAGTATTATTACTAGATCAACAAAGAGAAACTAGTAGCAAATATGCTGATAGTGTTAACGTTGATGTGGAAATGGAAGATATCTTTGATAAACCTATGGTTGAAGTTGATATCTCAGGTAGTGAACTTGAAGGTAACGACCAATCAGCAGATGCACAAGATCCTAATGCTGCAGGTGGACAAATTTAATATTCCAACAATCTAAATAAACAACAAGGATAAATCATGATTGAAAGTGGTATTACTGTTAAAGGCTTAGACAAATCTAAGTTTGAAAATATTGAATATGATGAATGAAAGAGATTAGTTCAATTTGTACTAAACTATGATTTGTGATTATCTAATATTGAAAAATTAGACAGTATGACTACTACTAAATTACAACTAGAAAAATACATTAGTTGTAAAGGGGTTATGCCAGAACAAGCAAGACCTTTTGTTGAAGAACTTGATAGAAAATTAGATGAAGCTAAAAAAATCAAACAAGAAATTGAAATTTCTGAATTTGATTTAGGTTATAAAGTTAAAGGTAAAGACAAATTAGCTTTACTTGAAAAAGAATTAAATACTAAGGTTGTTAACCAAGGTAAAATTGATGAAACTAAAAAGAAATTCTTATACTGACAAAACCCATTCTTTTTAAAGGGTGATGACCAAATGTTTAATAAACGTTTACCTTCTTTAAGTAACGAACTTAAAAACATTAAATGAGTTATTAAACATGAATTAAAACCTCAATTAAAGAAAAGTATTAGAATGATGAATTTGATTGAACTTGAATTCCGTCGTATTCTACACTTACAACCAGATCAAGACATTAGACCTTTATTTGACTTTGTCAGACCGTATCTTAATGAAATTGTTACTAGTGATACTTGTTTCTATCAAGAACTACTAGCTTATGCCTTAGGCGTTTAAAATCTATAATAAAACAAAGAGGCCTTGACGGGTCTCTTTTGTTTAAAAAAGATAGAATAAAATAGCTAATAAAAATGAGACGACACAAAAGGGATTATATCTTTTGATATAATAATACTTATGGAAAAGAACAGAATTAGAAATTTCTCAATTATTGCACATATAGACCACGGTAAATCTACATTAAGTGATAGAATTATTGAATCTACTAACACTCTTTCAAAAAGAGAAATGCAAGATCAAATTTTAGACTCTATGGACATTGAAAGAGAACGTGGTATTACCATTAAATTAAACGCTATTCAAATCTTATATAAAGCCAAAGATGGAAATGAATACTTTTTCCATTTAATTGACACACCAGGACATGTAGACTTTACTTATGAAGTATCAAGATCATTAGCTGCTTGTGAAGGTGCTCTTTTAGTAGTTGATGCAGCTCAAGGAATTGAAGCGCAAACTTTAAGTAATGTATATTTAGCATTAGAAAATAACTTGGAAATCATTCCAGTAATTAACAAGATTGATTTACCTTCAGCTGACGTTGATAAAGTTAAAAAAGAAGTAGAAGAAGTAATAGGACTTGATTGTAGTTATGCTCCTTGTATTTCAGCTAAAACAGGATTAAACATTCCAGATGTTTTAGAAGCCATCGTAAAGTATGTTCCACCACCAGCTGATGCTGATGATTCTAAACCACTAAGAGCACTAATTTTTGACTCATACTATGACTCATACAAAGGTGCTGTTTGCTTTGTTAGAATTAGACAAGGAAAAATCAAAGTCGGTGACAGAATCAAAATGATGCAAACTAACAAAGAATTCATTGTTACCGAACTTGGTGTAAGAAACCCAAAAAACATCAACAAACAAGAACTAGTTGCCGGTGAAGTAGGTTGAGTAGCTGCTGCTATTAAAACCATTAGAGATATTGCAGTTGGTGATACTATTACTCATGCCGAAAATCCAGCAACAGAACCACTATCAGGTTATAAGAAAATATTACCAATGGTTTATTGTGGACTTTATCCAATTGATACAGCTAAATATGAAGACATGAAAGAAGCTATGCAAAAAATATGTTTAAGTGATGCTAGTTTAACTTATGAATATGAAACTTCTAAAGCTTTAGGATTTGGAATTCGTTGTGGTTTTTTAGGACTATTACACATGGACGTAATTAAAGAAAGAATTACACGTGAATTTAAGATAGATTTAATTACTACATCACCATCAGTAAACTATAAAGTTTTAAAAACAAATGGTGAAGTTGTAGATGTTGATAACCCTAACTCTTTACCTGATCCAACATTAATTAGACAAATAGAAGAACCAATTGTTAAATTAGGTATTGTAGTTCCAGATGAATATGTTGGTGCAGCCATGGAATTATGTCAAGACTTTAGAGGAGATTACATTGACCTTGAATACATAGATAACACAAGAAGACGTTTAACATATAAAATGCCTTTAGGTGAAATTATGTATTCATTCTTTGATCGTCTAAAATCATGTACAAAAGGATATGCTACCATGGACTATGAATTAGATGGCTATAGAAAAGATAAATTAGTTAAAGTAGATATTCTATTAAATGGTGATAAAGTAGATGCTCTAAGTTTTATTACTCATTATGACTTTGCTCAAAAGAAATCAAGAATGATTTGTGAAAAACTAAAAGAACTAATACCAAAACACCAATTTGAAATTCCTATCCAAGCAGCTATTGGTGGAAAGATTATTGCTCGTGAAACAATTAAAGCAATGAGAAAGAATGTATTAGCTAAATGTTATGGTGGAGATATCACTCGTAAGAAGAAATTATTAGAACAACAAAAAGAAGGTAAGAAACGTCTAAAAGCAATTGGATCAGTAAGTGTTCCACAAGATGTTTTTGTGAAAGTATTAAGTGAATAATTATGATTAGTAGTATTACATCAGTTTCTAATCCTAAAGTAAAAGAATTATATAAAAAGACTAGAGAAAGTTCTAATCAATTATTTGTTATTGAATCTGTGAATCTAATTAAAGAATTATGTAAAGATGAAGATGCTTTTGAAACACTATTGCTAACTCAATCTTTTTTAGATAATAACAAGTGAGTTAGAAACCAAAAAGATGTTGTCGTTGTTAGTGAAATAGTTATTGAAAAATTAGCATTTACAAAACACCCACCAGAATGTATTGGTATTAAGAAATTACAAATACCTAACTTTGATATTTCTAACACAAACTATTTAGTACTAGATGAAATAAAAGATCCAGGCAACTTAGCTACAATAATTAGAACTGCAGTAGCTTTTAATGTAAAACATTTATTTATTAGTGAAAATTCAGTAAGTTTATTTAATGATAAAGTTCTAAGATCAACAATGGGAACTATCTTTGATATTAAAGTAAACTATTACACTAAATTAAATAATGTTGTTAAAGAATTAGAAAGTAAAGGAATTGAATGTATTGCCACTTGTTTAGATGACAAAGCAATATCATTAGATAAATACAAACCACAAGCTAAAAATCAAGCAATCATTATGGGTAATGAATCTCATGGATTAAGTAAAGAATTTTTAGGTACAGCTAAACATAAATGTTATATTGAAATTAATAATACAAATTCATTAAACGTTGCAAGTGCAACATCTATTATGTTATACCAAATGTCATTATGAAACAAATAATTGTAGTTACAGGACCAACAGCATCATCTAAATCAAGTTTAGCTATTAAATTAGCTAAAGATATTGACGCTGAAATTATTAATGCAGATTCATTTCAAGTATATAAAGAAATTAATGCAGGAATCAATAAACCAACACAAAAACAATTAAGTGAAGTAAAACATCATCTCATCTCATCGCATAGTATTTATGATGATTTTGATATTAAGATTTTTCAAGATGAATGTAATCAAATTATAGATGACATTTGAAAGAGAAAGAAACATGTCATAATTTGTGGTGGAAGTAATCTATATATTGATGCAGTGATTAAAGGATATAACCTTGATAAATCGCCTTCTAGAGATCAAACTAAATACTTTGATAATTGATCATATGATGATATCTATAATTATGTTTTAGAAAAAGATAGAGAAGAAGCTTTGAAAATCAATTATAACAACAAGAAAAGAATTATTAGAGCAGCTCAAATTATATACATGACCAATCAAAAGAAATCAGAACTAGACACACAAAAGAATAATTATATCTTTGACTGCTTTATTATTGAAACAACTAGAGAAAGAAATAAACTATATGAATTAATAAATAATAGAGTAGAAGTAATGATCAATAACAACTGAGTAAATGAAGTTAAAGAATTACTTCAAAAAGATCAAAATATATCCAATCTACAAGCTTTAAAAGCAATTGGATATCCACAAGTGATTGAACATATTAAAACAGGTAATCCAATTGACATTGAAATGATAAAACAAGTTACTCGTAATCTAGCTAAAAAACAAATGACTTGATGTAGAACAAAATATGCTTCAAAACATGTATTTAATGTTGATGAAGATGATTATGATAATTTATTAAATGACGTTAAACAATGAATGATAATTTAAGAAAAAATAAAAGAGAGTTTACACCCTCTTTATTTCATATTATCTAATCCAATTACTGAGGCTATTACAACATCTCTTTCTGTTGACGTAGATATTTTAAATTGAGTAATAAAATTAGGTTTATTTATTCATTCATAAACGTTATCTATTTTTTTGATAGATATTTCTTGTAAACCAATTATGCTTGGATGTAGTGCTTTAAAGATTGCTTCTTTTATAGCTCATCTAGTTGCAAGATATTTATTTTTATCTTCTATTGTTTTAAATTCTTCTAATTCATCTGTCGATAGAAGGCGCTCAATTAATTTAGGATTAGAAAACTCAGATCTATTGATTTGAGTTACATCTATTCCATGAATAATTTTAGAAGGCATTATTGATTAACCTTTTTAGTTTTTGATTCTTTAGGTTCTTTAGAACGTAATTCGTTTTCTAGTCTGTCCATTTTAGATTTCAGTAAGTTCATACTAGCACCACTTGATTCATATCTTTGGATTTCTGACATGTACATCTTGTTTTGTTTTTCTATTACTTCATATTGAGTAGAAAGGTTTCCAAACTTTTCTTCTAGTTCATCATATTTTTTAGATAGTGAATTGTAATCATCAATATAATGAGAAAAGTTTTGGAAAATATCATCTAGAGTTTTGTCAACTTCTGTTGGATCATATCCTTTATCTTTTTTAGTGAATTTCTTTTGAATAATTTCTTGAATGTATTTTTTAATATCTAAATTGCTCATAACTTAATTATATCCTATTAATATGCTCTACCAAAGATAACTATATCAGTACTATCTTTACCTGTTAAGAAACACTTTCCTTTTTCTTGTCCAATAATACATCTAGGAGTTGCCCCTGTTAATTGTTTTACTTGCTTTTCATCTTCTTCAGAACCAGCTCAATGACATCTAGCTATTTTCTTATCATCTAGAATCTTTTTTAGTTCGTCAATTGAACTACAATCTACAATTGATGCATCTAATTGATCTTTAGCTCTTTTATAAATATTTGCTTTAAATTCTTTTAATTCTTTTTCAACTAAAGTATTTAAACTTTTTAATTCTAAAGTGTGTTCTACTTTTTGTAAATTATCTCTTCTTACTGATGTGATAATATTCTTTTCTAATGTTTCTCTTCCTAAAATAAATTGAAGAGGAACACCAGTAATTTCTCCATTAGATAATTTAAATCCTAATCCACTATCTTCATCATCAATTTCAACTCTATAATCTTTTAATTGAGTTTTGATTTTATTTGCAAGTTCTACAAGTTCTGGACTCTTCTTTGCATTCATTACATTAATCTTAATTTGAGTTGGTGCAATAGCTGGTGGTAATACTAAACCATTATCATCACCGTGTACCATAATAATTGCTCCAATTAATCTAGTAGAAACACCAGCAGAGTTTTGATAAACATATTCAAACTTATTGTCTCTATTTTGGAATTGGATGTCATAAATCTTTGAGAAGTTTTGTCCTAAGAAGTGACTAGTACCACATTGTAATATTTGTCCATCTTGCATTAACCCTTCAATTGTAAAAGTATGATCTGCTCCAGCAAATCTTTCGCCAACAGTTTTTTCACCACACAATACTGGAATACATAAATCATTGATTGCAATATCTTCGTAGATTTTAATAATATCTTTTGTAAAAGTTAATCCTTCAGCTTCTGTTGCAAAAATTGTGTGAAGTTCATGTCAATAGAATTCACTATTTCTTAAAAAAGGTCTTGTAGTTTTTTCAGCTCTCATAACTGAACATCATTGGTTTACTTTTACTGGTAAACTTTTATAACTTGAAGTTACATACTTGAAATATTTACAGAATAGTATTTCACTAGTTGGTCTAATGATTAGTGGGCTTTCTAAAACCTTGTCACCAATTTTGCCAACAGTATAACATTCAGGTGCAAATCCTTCTAAGTGCTTTGCTTCTTTAGTAAATTCTTCATATGGGATTAAAGTGGGGAGAGCGACATTTTTGATTCCAAGTGGTTTAAATCTAGCATCAATTAAATTGTGAATTGATTCTCAGATAGCTCATCCATTTGGTTGGAACATCATTGTTCCTTTAACTTGTCCATAAATAACAAGTTGTGCATTGTTGATTATACTAGTGTATCAATCAGCAAAGTTTTCATCTCTTTTAACTATTTTTTCTAGTTTAAACATTTTTGTTTCTCCCTTAATTTGTATTATTAGGTATAATAATAACTATGAATAATTATATTACAACATTCAAAATTTGATTTCTTAAATCAAGTAAAACTACATTGAAGTGATTTAAAGAAAATAAAAAGCTATTTTTAATTTGATTTTTTGTCATTATGGGAACACTTTTTGCAGTTTCATTTGCACTATATTTAATGGCAGGTATTGGTTTTAGCATTAATATTCCAAGTGAATATCAAAATTTGAAAGATGGGCAAGGAAATGGTTGTCCTTCTCATAATGGTGTTTGATATATGAGTTACTATATAAACAATACATATCAAGTAAAAGATCCTAATAATAGTGATCAAATGATTTCTTTGCCTGTGACATTATTATGAAAACATTTACATTCTTGAGCACAACTATCAACTGACTTTAGTAATGGAGATTTCAAATTCTTTGCTGACTCTGCAATTCAAGCTTATCAACTATACCAAATTTACTGAGCAGTTCTTCCAATTTGAATTTCTTCAGTAAGCATTGTTGCTGGAATGTTTGGATTATGAGCATTAGGTAAATATGTAATTTCTCCATGGGTGAAAAAAAATCTAGAAAAAATTAATAATAGTGATATGATTAATATTGACAATCACTAGTGATTATTCTTATACAATAACACTTAATATAGTTTCTATTTAATGGGAGAGGATGAAAAGAAAATGGCAAACAATAACCCTAACTATATCTATGCGCTAGGTGGGCTTGAAGAAATTGGAAAGAACACCTATGTAATTGAAGATAATGATAGTATCTTTATATTTGATGCTGGTATTAAATTTGCAAATGATGAAATGCTTGGAATGAGTGGTACAGTAGCAAATTATGCTTACTTACAAGAAAACCAAAGTAAAGTAAAAGCATTAATCATTACTCACGGACACGAAGATCATATTGGTGGTATTCCGCATTTATTAAGAATGGTGGATGTACCTGTTATTTATGCACCATTATTACCAGCTAAATTAATTGAAAAGAAAGTAAGTGAACACAAAGATATTAAATTACCTAAAATTGAAATTATCCAAGATGACACTCATTTAATTTTTGGTAGAACTGAAATTGACTTCTGTAGAGTATGTCACTCAATCCCAGATGCATTCATGGTATTTGTAAAAACTGATAATGGTAACATTGTATCTACAGGTGACTTTAGATTTGACTTTGCAACTTCAGGTGATGAAACTGACCTTAAGAAATTAATGGAATTTTCTAGACGTGGAGTAGATGTATTACTTTGTGAATCTACTTCATCTGATGTACCTGGATTTAGTGAATCTGAAAAATATATTATTGATAATTTAAAAACAATGATGATTAATGCTCCAGGTAGAGTAATGATTTCGACATTTGCTTCACACTTAGGAAGACTAGAAGAAATTATTGCAGTAGCTACTAAACTTGGAAGAAAGGTAGCTATCCTTGGAAAATCAATGCAAGAAAACATTAAGATTTCAAGAAAAATTGGATATTTAAATTTAAGTGATAGTGACTTTATTAATCCAAAAGAAATTGATAGATATAAAGATGAAGAAATTTTAGTTGTATTAACTGGATCTCAAGGTGAACCTACTGCAGCCTTAAATACAATGGCTAAGGGAGAACACTCTAAAATTTTCTTAAAACCTTCTGATACTATTATTCTTTCATCTAACCCTATTCCAGGTAACTTTGCTAATGTAGAAAACATGATTAACCTTTTATATAAGAAAGGTGTAACTATTATTGAAAATAGACCTGAACTTAAAATTCACTCTTCTGGTCACGCAACTAGAAGTGAACAACAATTAATGATTAAAGCTATTGACCCTAAATACATCTTCCCAATTCACGGTGAAAACAAGATGTTAAGATCATTACAAAATAATGCTACTGATGCTGGATTTCCTAGAGAAAATATTTTAATTACTGTTAATGGTAACAAATTAAAATTAGAAGATGGTGTTTTATCTTATACTGACATCAATGTTCCAGCTTCACCAATGTTTATTGATGGTAAATCAGTATCATCTGAATCACTACATGTAATTGAAGAAAGAAATTTATTAAGTGATCATGGTGTAGTTAATATTGTTTTATTCATGCAAGCTGATAAGTCAAAATTAAATGTTAAACCATTAATTACCACTCGTGGATGTTTCTTTACAAAAACTGCTACTAATTTCCTAACTAAGATTTCATATAGTATTGCAACAGAAGTAGATGAATTAATCAAAACTCAAGGTTATGATGAAGAAGCTATTAAAGCTAAAGCTGAAGAAGTTGCTAAAACTCTTATTTGAAAATGTAAAAAGAAAAAACCATATGTTAATGTTTGTATCTTTGTAGATGGTGAAGTAGAACCACTTGAAAATACAACAACACAACAAGTTGTTGATATGCTAGATGATTTTGATTTAACAGATGCAGAAGAAACATTAGATGAAGATATCATAAGCATGGCTGATGACTTAGAAGAAGTAGATAATATTGAAGAAGAAATTGATAATACAGATGATGGCATAGAAGATATTGATGATATGTCAGAACCAAATCCAGATGCTGAATAATTAAACAAACGCTCTAATTATAAAAAGAAAACATATCCCCTAATAGTGTTACATTTGTTCACTATTAGAGGGTAGTTTAGTATTTTAATTGGAGATTTTTTATTCAAAAAAAAAAAAAAACAAATATAATGAAACTAACGAGGAAGAAATGAAATATAAAGGGGTTTATAAGTATTTAGTAGTTCCTTCTATCATATTAGGGATAGGATGTTTACCCCTGTACTTTCCTAACCATATATCTAATGATATAGTTAAGAGTGATACTCAAACTCAAACAACCAAACTAACTGAACAACCAGAAACTCTTGAAGAATATAATAAAGCAAATATTGATGAGATAGCAGCACTACCTGAATTTGATGCAAGAAAATATGGTATTGTAACTAGAGTTAAGAATCAAGGTAATGAAGGACTTTGTTGAGCTTATGCAATGAGTGCAACAGCTGAAACTGCTGTTTTAAAACAAGGGTTTCAACCACCTGATACTGATGTATGATTTGGACCACACCAATTAGACTATGTAACATGAAAAAGAGAAGCAGATTTTGATCCATTAGGTCTAAATAACCAAGACCATTGAGGTGGTCAATCATTAGCAGGTGCTTTACCTATAGTTGCAGCAAATGCAATGCAAATGTGAACTGCCCCATCTGATGTTCACAAATATCATGATTATGCACAATACCATAGAGCAAGCTATTTATTAGAAGATGTTGAACTTGTAGATACTGGTGGACCTGGATATCGTGAAGAAAAGCAAAAAGCTATTAAAAGATTGATAGCAAAATATGGTGCTGTATGTATTGACTTTAAAGTACCAAACGGTGCACCAATATACAACAATACAAATAATAAGTTGCCAATCAAAGGTGACCATGCAGTTGTTCTAGTTGGTTGAAATGATAAAATTTCAAAATCAGAGTATGATCCTGTAGCTTCTAATGATGGTGGATGAATTGTTAAAAACAGTTGAGGTCCTGATCAAGGTGATAAAGGATACATCTATATATCTTATGACTCTAAATTGGGTGCAGCCTTAGGGTTAACATTTGCAGAACCTACAAAATACCAAAATAACTATTATTATGATGCAAGAGCAGCAGATGGAGCAGTGCCAGACGATATGAATAAATTAGATGAAGCTGCAGCTGTTTTCCCTGTTAAGAAAGCTTCATATAATAAGAAAGAAACACTTAGAGCAATCAATGTTGGTGTAGAAGGAAAAGATGTTAATATTGAAGCTAAAATATACAAGAATGTAGATGTAAATTTTGATGATCCTAAAGCTTCTACAAATAATCCAGAAGGAGAAACACCTGTAGCTACAGTAACTGGTCATATGGAATATCCAGGATATAAGACTTTACCTCTAACTACACCAATTGATTTAGAATATGGTGACAATTTTAGTGTAGTAGTAAAACTAACAAGTCCTAGTGGTCAACCTGTAGATTTTTATGCTTCTTCTGATGAGTCTACTAATAACATGACTTTTTACAAAACTAATGTTAATACATGAGCAAACCCATTAAAGAAAATATGAGGTGGTGCTTTTAGAATTAAAGCATTTACAACTGAAAAAGATATCCCAGGCGCTAGACCTGATGGACAAATTAAATATGCTGAAGCAACATTGAATAAAAAGACTGTGAGATATGGTGAACCTAAACCAACTATAGAATCTATAACACTAGATGGTGTTCCATTAACTAAAGATGATTATACTCTTTCGTATGGTGAAGAACACATCGGAGAGCCTTCATATTATTCAGATGATTCAATCATTGGATATAGTTATGTGATTCTAAATGGAAAAGGTAAATATAAAGGTACATTAAAAATTAAATATGACATCATGTATGGTTTATTTCCTCCTCTTCAAGGATATGCAGAATATGATGGTAAGAATACTATAGTATTTAAAGTAGATAGTAGTGTAACAAACTATAATCAAATTAAAGTTCCACCAGGTTTTAAATTTGTTGATCAAAATGCACCTATTACACAAGACAATCACATAAATTATATTGCTCCTGATCGTGATGGTTATAGAAACACATACTTCAGTGTAAGAATAGATAAAGGTGTTACTGACACTAAGAAAGATCTATCTAGTGCAGTAATAAATATTACAAATCCAAATAGTTATGAATATACTGGTAATAATATCACTCCTCAATTTTCAGTGACATTAGATGGACAACCATTACAACCAAATATAGATTATATGTCTAGTGCAAGTAATAATAGAGATGCAGGACAAGCTACATTAACCATTACAGCAAAAGATGGTTCAAACTATAAAGGAAATAAATCCACTACATTCACTATCAATCAAGCTGAGAATACTATTAGTAATGTAACATTTACTAGTGATGGGGTACCACAAGCAACTGCTAAGTTTGGTGGTAATATCACATATAACTATTATAGTGATCCAGCTTGTAATGATTTTGTATCTAACTATAAACCAAGTCAAAATGGGACTTTTTATGTAAAAGCAGTTTCTGAAGGTAATAAGAATTATCGTTCAAGTACATCACCTCAAGCAACACGATATGAAAATGTAGTGCCAGCAGATCCTATAGATATTGCAACTATACCTAATAACTTTGTAGTAAATGCAAGTAATGTAATTTACAATGGTAAAGAACAAGAACCATTAATTTCAGCCTCATATAACAATAAAGACTTAGTGAAGAATGTAGACTATACAGTTAAATATGAAAACAATGTAGATGCAACTAATAATGCAAGAGCTATAATTTCTGGAATAGATAAATTCAGAGGACAAATTACAAAAACATTCACAATTAAAAAAGCTCAAGAAATTATCTTATCAATAGAAACAAATAAGAATAGAGTAATAGTAAAAACTAAATTTGGTAATAGTGCAATTATCACATACTATTCAGATGCTTCATATTTACATCAAATCCATGAACCAACTACAACAGGCTGATATTATGTTAGAGCAATAGTAAATCCAACACCTAATTATGAAGGAACTCAAGATCAAAAACAAGTATACTTACAATTCCAAGATGGTACTACATCAACACCTAATGATGGATCTCAACCAGTAAATAATGATTCTTCAGGATTATCAAAAACAGTCATCATTCTTATAGCAGCTGGTGCTGGAGTATTATTACTTGGTATTATAGCTGGAGTTATATCTATCCATAAGAAACGGATTAGAAGTAGTTATTAATAGTTTGATTATTTCTTAGCTTTAAGTTTTTTAGCTTTCTTAGCAGCTTTGATTTGTTCTTTAGTTGGCTTTTGGTTAGAGAATGAGCCTTCTTCTTGTTTAATTCTTGCTCTGTTTTCTTCTATGTATTGACGAGCAAGAATTTTATTATTTCTTTCTCTAATGTGTCTACTTAATCCTCTATGCACATCGATTACTGGTAAACCATAGTAGGTTTCTACTGGTCTAGCTGGAGTTTTATAGATCATTCTAGCTTGACGTTTAGCAATATATTCATCTTGTTTATCATATGAAGGGATAATCTTATTTGCTATAAATGATAAGACTTCTTCATATCTCATCCCTTTTCTTACAATATATCAATAATCTATATCTACTATGGTTGAAGGTAAGTTAGCACCATTCTTAGGAGTAGCAACTTTTCCTGTTGGTACTAAACCAATTAGTTTATCACTAGCATGAGCAAATACAGTTAGTGCTTCTTCTATTGTTGTAATTGGATCTCCACCTGAGATATTAGCACTAGAACAATATACACTTTGTCCTAATGCAATAATAATTGCATTTAAGAATCTACGGTTAGTTAATCTAAATCCTAACCCATCTTTAATAATAGTTACTGAACCTGGTCAGAACTTTCTTACAAACTGTTCTTGTTGTAAAGATAAATCATAAAACTTAAAGTTAGGTGAAACTAACTTAATGATTTTCTTTTCAGGTGGTCTTTTCTTAATTTCATAGATAATGGTTGGATCTAGAGCCATTAATCCTCATTGTGTATCAGTTCTTACTAAAACACAGTAACCTCTTTTAAGGTAACGACAGATTAATTGGATAGTTTCCATATCATAAGATTCATTTAGTAATATCATTCCCATAACTATAACCTATTTACAAATACTACCCTTTCTAAATCATGAGCATCTACTAGAGTTTGTGCATCTTCGCCTAAGAACTTCTTTACCATTCTACACACTTCTCCGCCTAGATTAAATCCAATTTCCATCATAATTAGGTATTTATCTCTTAAGTGTGCACTAATGCGTGACAGAATTGCTTCATAGTATCATAATCCTCTATTAGGTGCATAGATGGCATTATATGGTTCATATTTAGATACATTATGATCTAATGGATAGTTTTCATCCACATAAGGTGGATTGAAAACAATAACATCATATTTAGTATTGACTAATTCGTCAAATAGATTAGATAGTACTACTTGTACATCTAATCCTAATGCTTCTGCATTTTCTTTTGTATTAAGTACAGCTTCTTTAGAAATATCAGCTAGGGTCACTTGGCAGTGAGGTAATGCTTTTTTAATACTTAAACCAATAGCACCAGTTCCACAGCATAAATCTAATACCTTTAGTTCTCCATAATCTTTGATGGTATTAATTAAGATTTCAGTTCAAGCCTCAGTTTCTGGTCTTGGTGGTAATACAGTTGGTCTTATTTTTAGGATGTTGCCATTAAACATAGTGGTTTGTAAGCTATAGGCAATTGGTTTACCATGTACAATATAATCTTGTAGTGCAGTTGTGATCTTATCTACTATTTCTGGATCTACTTCATCATTAATGTGGTCTGTTAGGTCTGTTAAGTTGTGAATATTGTCATTAAGTAAATATATCATGTTTAGGATGATAGATTTATTATGTCCTGAATTGGCTAGCATTTTTTCGCCAGTTTTAATTAATTGTAAGTATGTCATACTTAATATATTATATTAAATTTCCTATATTATAGACATATAACATATACAAAATCTATTTTAAGGCTTCTATAATTTGAGGTTTAAGATGAGGTTTTATGGTTTTAGATCAGATTTATAGATAAAAATGATAGCTTATTTTATTGTGATAAAAAATTTTTTAAAAATTTTTTTATACTTAATTTTTATAATCACTAATTCGTATAAAAATCAAGAATTATTTTGTACCCTAAAAAAGGGTGCATATAATTATACAACAATATATTTTAAATATATTAAATAGTTGTATCAAACACCTTAAAACTATATAAAAAGTGCATATTTTTAGCAGTTAATTTATTTACTCTGCTAAAATTTCAATAAAAAATTTTTATACTGATATATACAAAAATTATTAATTCTAATCACTAAAATTTAATCCTCTAAATACATTGTTTACATAGCTAATTGATTTTTAATTTCTACATACTATAATTATGTATAAGAGGAGAAAATGAAATAATGAAAAAGTTAGGCAAGAAATTTTTATTAGCATCTTTATTAGGTGCTACAGTAATAGGATCTTCAGTTGCAATTGCTACATCATGTAGCTCTTCTGGTTCAACTGGATTTGATTCTGATAAAATCGGTGTTTACGTTGAAAGTGAATGAAAACCTGCATATGAAGCAGCTGTTAATGCTTACAATGCAAAAGGTGGACATAAATACCAAATTCAATTAAAAGAAGAAAAAGCATTTGCTGCTTTTGAAAAAATTGATACATTAGGACATAATGACTCTCAAGTAGCAGACTTAATTTATACTCCATTAGATAGAGTACCTGAATTCGCTACTAAGCAAGCTCTATTACCTTTCAAAACTGCAGATGAATTAGTTAAAGGTATAGATCCTTCAGTTTATGGAAGTAACCAAGCTGCATTTACAACAGCTGGTTCTGCAAATGTTAATGGAACTAAATACTATTTTGGTATTCCTCACAACAAGGAAGCTTTAATTATGTTCTATAAAGGGAATATTAATCCTGCAAGCACATTTAAAGATTTATACAAAGGTGCAAATTGAACAGATACTATGGTTGCAGCAGAATTTAAAAACTTATGACAAGCTTTAGGTGCTATTTCAGGTGCAGAAGGATCTACTAGTGGTAAAGCTGTTGGTGATTCACTAATTAGATGAGATGGCAGTAAATATGTTTCAGACATGACAGCAATTAAAAACCCAAATGGTAATAAAAATGCAGAAGGTCTAAAAAAAGCAGTAGACTATGTTGCTGAATATTATGCAACTACTGTTAATAAAAACAATTCAATGTTAGGATCAACTAATGACTGATTAATTGATGGTAACTATGGAAAGAATATTGATAATTGTTATGCTAAAGCTACAAATGCAGCAGTTATTGATGGACCTTGATCACTTGCTAAATTTAAAAAAGATGGTGTAACAAAAGCAAGTGTTGTTCCAAACTTAGATACTGATCTTCCATATACACAAGCACCAGGTGGTTGATTATATTCAATCAATGCAAGAAATGAAGGTAACACTGACAAAATAAATGACATGAAGGACTTCATCAACATTTTATTAACAGATCAAACTGTAATTAAATCTATGTTTGATACTGCTGGAAAGATTACATATGGTGATGTTGCAAGTGGAATTTTAAATAAAGCATATAGTGCTGATTCATTAGAAGGGCAAGTTATTAAAGCAGTAGCTGATTCTCATGCTTTAGACCAAAGACCAGATAATGGTAATGATAAATTTGGAAATGTTTGAGATGCATGAGATAAAAACGGATTTGGTTCAGATGAAATCGTGAAGTTAGCTAAAGCTGCTGATAATAACTGAACAAAATATGAAGATGTTCTAGCTAGCTCATTCGCAACTATGCTTGCAAAAGTTAATGGATAATAAGAATTAATGAATATATAAAAAAAGATCCTACTATAGAATCTTTTTTTATACTTATGTATAAAACTTCAATCTATTAATATATAATTTAACTATGATGTTTATCTAATAATTTTAGATAAGATTATTATTTAAGCTAAAGGTTAGATTATGGATTATCAAAAAGACAGTTACAAGAATAATATCCCACCTAAGATATTCTATACTTATATAACTTTAATATTCTTGTTTGTTCTTATATTCTCAATTACATTTTTGATTACTCAGTTTGTTGAGAAACAACAAGTTCTAGATGACATTGTGAATAATTATATAGAACATGATGGAAAATTTGAAGGGAATATGGAAGAGGCACAACAGCATGCTTTGATGGTATTCAAAACATGATCATTCACAACCTATTTTAGTGGGATATCAACTGTTTTAATATTCTTTGTATTTGTTTTATTTGGTAGAACAAAAGTAAGGTATGGGTACTTTTTTAGAACAGCTTGATTGATTGTGTTTATTGGAGCATCAATCTTTATGTTCTTTACTAAAATGCCTTTATGACAACAAATTCTTAATTTCTTTATTACCTTAGGTCTAGCAGTTGCAACACTAATAGATTTGTTGAAGGTAAATAGAAAGCGAGAACAATTAAAACTCGAAATTAGAAATGAGTGAGTTAATAAAAGAAATAAATCAGTGAAAGGAGGAGAATAATGGCTAATCAATTAATTAAGAAAAATCTTGGAAGCAATTATAGTGTTTCTGATGCACCTAAATTAGTTAATGGTTATGGTGAAGTTTTTGATTATAAGAATTCAGATAAAGCTCAACTAGCATCTGAAAAGATTCACCAAAAGAAATTAAATTTAGAACGTGAAAATAGAAAACTAAAATTAGCTAAGAAAACAGAAAAGCTAAATTACTATAAATTAAAAAACACTTCTAAGATTACTTTAAAATCTGAAATCAATAGTTGTAAGTATAAATACAAATCACAAAAATCTATTATTGATGAAATTAATAAATATTCTAAAATTTTAATTCCCTTAGAAGACTTTATTAAAACAGAAATTAGTAACATAGATGATAAAGTTAAATACAACTACAAACTAGCTGTAAAGACTATGAAGTCTATGAGATATTCAGATGATGAAAACGAAGTAATCACTCAAAAGATTAAATCATATCATACTGAATCAATTGCTGATGAAAATAAATTATTAAGTGTTAAACAATATTTACAATCACTTGAATCTATTGATCTAACTAGCTATGTAGATACACCAAAAGAATTAGTTAAATTTGTTAATGAATCTGTAATCAAACCATTTACAGAATTTAAATCTAATCTAATTAAATTCATCAAAGATCATATCGTTTTGGATATGCATTCTTTTTGTGTAGAATTTGATAAATTTATCATAGAAAATAATTTAACATCATCTACAATGTTTGTTAAGTCATTAAAGAAACTAATTAAATCAAATGTGGAAGGAAATATTGAATCTATATTACCAAACATTGATGGTCTTGCTGGAGACTTAACATTCTATTCTTCTATATGTGAAAAAACTTTAAATAATATCGCTAAAGGATATAAATCACAATCTTACTTTAAATATCAAGATAAGAATATAGATTATGAAAATAAAGTTAAGAAATTAAAAGAAGAATATTCAACAGGTCTTAAGTCTTGTAAAAAGAATTACAAAGAAACACTTCATAATGAATTAGACAGAATTAATAATAAATGTAAAGATGGAAAAAGAGATGGATCTGACTCTTACAAACTTTATGTTAACGAAGTAAAAATTAAAGAACTTGAAAATGATAAGAAGAACCTTGATAAAGAAATAAAATCTCTTGCCAAAGAAAAACAACAAACAATTAAATATATTAAAGATAACGAAAAAATTCTTTATAAAAACGCTGTAAAACAATATAAACAAAGTTGTAAAGAAAAAGTTATTGAAGATGGTTTTAAAATTATCACAACAAGAAACTATAAATTGAATCAAAAAATTCGCAATCAGCTTTTGATTTATCTAAATAAAATTGAAAATTCAAAAGTTATTCTTGATGATTTTTTTGTTATTCAACGTAACAAAAATAAATACGAAGGTCTTTCAAAAGAAGAAATCAATAAAATCAAGAGTGAAGAAAAAGCAAAAAATCAAGAGCAATTGAGATTGATAAAAAACGAATTTTTAAGTGAAAGTAAAAAATTAATAGAAAAGCAACAAAAAGAGTCAGAAAAAACTCTATCTGAATTTAATGGATTATCTAAGAAAGAAATTTCTTCACTTAAAAAAGAAGAAAAAGCAAAAAATCAAGAAGAGTTGAAATTATTAAAACAAGAGTACTATGAAAAGTATTTAGATATTAAATGAAAACTCAAAGAGACAACAGATAGTTTTATTGTTTATTATGATTTTAGAAAAAATAATTCACTTAAAACTTCTGGTGGAAAAGTTATATTATGTGAGAAGTTAAATAAGAATAATCCTACTAATGATGAAATTATTTCATTTAAAAAAATTAATAATGAAAATAAGGAAATTGAATGACTAATCCCAATTAAGAAAAAGGTACAAACTACATTAACTTTTTCTTGAGGAGGAAATAAGTCTGAAAATATCGAAAAATCTAATTTCAATACTTCATTAAAATTATTCTTCAGTCATAAATTAAGATCATTAAATGCTTGAGAATATAAAGCAGATTTATTAGATATAAAAATTAACTACTTAAAAGATGTAGGTAGTGCAATTGATAAATTAACTTATGATGGTGAATTTAAATCTAAAACTGCTGAAGCTTTAGTTTCTTATAATGAATCTAAAAGACAAAATTGTAGTGATTTACAATCAGCACTAGATTCAGTTACATTATTAGGTGCTTCAGCTAAAATGAGTCAAGAAGATAAAGAATCTTTTGAAACTCAAAAAAGCAAGTATGATACTGAATACAAAGAAGCAATTGCTTCACTTCATGAAAAGAAAGCTAGTGGAGAAATTTCAAAGCAAGCTTATAAAAATGAATCTTTAAAACTTAAGATCTTTCACAAAGAAGATGTTAAGGCAATTAAAAATACATTAGACTCAGTTAAAGATAAATATATTTCTAAGGATTTATTAATCAAATTTAATAGTAGTCAAAAAATGGCTAACAAAGAATTAGCTCAAGCTAAAAATAATATTTCAAAAGAAGTTCCTATTGAATATAAAAAATATAGTTCAATTTGAATGACAATGATAGCCTTTATTTTACCTGGTCTTGATCAATTAATTCTTAAGAATTGAAAGAAAGCTTTCTGAATGCTTATTCTTACTGTAATTTGTTGAGCAGTATTTATTCCATATGCATTTGGTGTAGGTAACTTACAAGGTAATGGTATTGTCGGTTTAGTTAAATTATCATGACCAATTAAACATTCAGTTATTTATGGAGACTTATATAGTGACTCCCGTTATGCATTGGTAGAAGGTGTTACTGGTGTGATAATGTTAGTTATTGCAATATCATACTTCATTATTAGTGCATACCAGTGTTGAAAGATAACGCGGAATATGGAGAAGGGTATAAGATGTAATACTTGACTTGAAACTAAGAAAATTCTTAGAACTACAGGATTCCCTTATGCCATCTCACTTCCAGGTTTATTCTTAATTGCATTTATTGTAATTATGCCAATTATAGTTTCACTACTTATGGCATTTACTAATATTGGTACAGAGCACCTTCCAAGTTCAAACCAAGAAACTAATTGAGTTGGATTTGAACAATTCAAAAGAATATTTGCTGATTATAGATTCTATCAACCATTAGGAAATATTCTATGATGAAACATTGTATGAGCTGTTGCTACTACACTTCTTGTTTTATTGTTAGGTACAGTAATGGCTCTTGCTATTGAAAATAGAAACATTAAATGTAAAGCAATGTGAAGAACTATATTTATTCTTCCATGAGCAATTCCAGCATTCGTATCAATTCTATTCTTCAAAATTATTTTCAGTAATGGTTCAACTGGTATGATGAACCGTTGATTAACAGATTGAGGTATAATTCAAAATGCTGTTGATTGACAAACAGGCCCAATTGCTTCAAGAATAATCTTGATTCTTATCCAAGGTTGATTAGGACATTCATATATTGTATTATTAGTGTCTGGTAACCTTAAATCAATCTCAAGTGATATTTATGAGGCAGCTTCAATTGATGGAGCAAAACCACACAGACAATTCTGAAAAATTACAATGCCAATTGTCTTAATTCAAATTGCACCATTATTGATTGGACAATTCACATTCAACTTTAACAACTTCTCAATTATTTGATTATTCAATGATGGAGGTTCTAAGATAGATCCAAGTTATGTATATGATGCTGGTAACTGTGATATCTTATTATCTTGAATCTTCAAAATTACATTCGGTGGTAGTGCTAACTCAGTACCATCAAACCAAGCTCTTGCATCAGCACTTGTAATTGTAATGTCATTCTTTGTTGTTACAGCTTCTGGTATTGGTTTTGCAAGATCAAAAGCATTTAGAAAGGGGGAAGAAGTTTAGTATGAAAAAGATATCTGATTTTACACCAAATACAAAATTTTCAGGTAAGAAGAAAAAAGTTAATCTTAAAGATACATTAAAACTTACACCTCTTCAAAAAGCTAAGACAAGTATGGTTTATGTTCTATTAATTTTATGAACAGTAATCATCTTACTTCCTGTTGTTGGAATTATTATTGCATCATTAAATGAAAGAGATATACACTATATCAATTTCAATGATATCCAATTTGGTTTTAACAACTTCAAAATGTTGTTTGATACAGGTAAAGGAATGTACTTTGGATATTGATTAATTAACTCACTAATTATTTCAATTATTACAATGATTGTATCAGTTCTAGTTGTATCATTAACTGGATACGCTTATTCTAGATTTAGATTCAAAGGTAAGAGAGTATCGTTAATGGCAATTATGTTAATTCAAATGATTCCATCAATCTCTGCTTTAATTGCATTCTACATTATTGGTCAATTATTAAATCAATCATTTGGAATTTCTGGAATAGCAACACTAATCATTATTTATTCAGGTGGTGGTATTGCAGGTAACACATTTGTATTAAAAGGTTATTTAGATTCAATCTCTTCTGAAATTGATGACTCAGCTAAAATTGATGGATGTGGTAACTTTAAAACTTACTTTAGAATTATCATGCCATTAGCTAAACCAATGTTAATGTTAATTGCATTATGATCATTCATTGGTCCATTTGGAGATGTTATTCTTCCAAAGATTTTATTAAATGAACCAAAACTATATACTCTTCCAGTAGGTCTTCACTCATTACTACAACCAAATAGTAATAGAGAAATATTCCAACCAGTATATGCAGCAGGTGCATTAATTACAGCAGTTCCAATTGCAACACTATTTATCTATTCTCAAAAACACATGGTTAGTGGATTATCACAAGGAGGGGTTAAAGGATAATGAAAAAGTCAGTAATCAACAAATTCTTAAATGAATCTAATTCAAATAAAGCGAAAGGTGCAAAGATTGAATTTAAAGATGTAGGGAAAAAGTATGAAGGTCGTACTGAATACACTTTAAAGGATATTAATCTAACCATTGAATCAGGTGAATTCTGTGTTATCCTTGGGCCATCAGGATGTGGTAAGACTACATTATTAAGAATGATTGCAGGGTTAAACTCAATTACTAAAGGTGATCTATTATTTGATAGCCGTAGAGTAAATGACCTAGAACCAGCTGATAGAGATATCTCAATGGTATTCCAATCATATGCCTTATATCCACACATGAATGTATATAAGAACATTGCCTTTGGATTAGAAAACCAAAAAGTTAGAAAAGACGTTATCGATGCTAGAGTTAAGCAAGCAGCTAAAATTCTAGATATTACTAATAGACTATATGATAAACCAAAAGATTTATCAGGTGGTCAACGTCAACGGGTAGCTATTGCTAGAGCACTAGTAAGAAATCCATCTGTATTCTTAATGGATGAACCATTATCAAACCTAGATGCAAAACTACGTGAATCAACAAGACGGGAAATTGTACAAATTCATAAGATGTTAGGGTCTACTACTATTTATGTAACCCATGACCAATTAGAAGCTATGACTATGGCTAATAAGATCATCTTAATGAACAATTCAGTAATTCAACAAATTGGTACACCATTAGAACTTTATAAAAACCCAGCTAATCTATTTGTAGCTAAGTTTATTGGTTCACCAACTATGAATATCTTTGAAGGAACTATTAAGAACAAATACTTTGTTTCTAAAACATCTTCTTTAAAGATTCCATTAGACTGTTATGATGTGCCTAAAGAATATGAAGGCAGAGAAGTGTATATGGGAGTGAGAAGTGAAGATATCATCCACACTATCCACCAACACAACATTGTTATGAAAGTAACAGGCCAAGAATTCTTAGGTAAAGAAAAGATCTTAACATCATTACACCCAGCTTGTAAGATGCCTATCTTATCAAACGTGCCTAACTGAGTAGAAATTGAAGAAGGTAAGAACTATAACTTCAATATCAAGAGAGATAACATCTACTTCTTTGATAAAAAGACTGAAGAAGCTTTACCAATGAAGGTAAAGAAATACCTTGATATTTACTCTTTATAGTCACACATCAAAAGAATATTACATTAAGTTAGCAATTAAGTTTGCTAACTTTTTTATTCTAAAAGGTGTATCAACTACCAAAATATAGAGAAAATGTGTATGAACTACTTTTAAAAACCATAGAAAATGTGTATAAAGTCCAAAAAACCATAGAAAATGTGTATAAAGTCCAAATTTAGCATATAATAAAAATACTATGTTTCAAAGAAAAATCTATCAAAAGCTATTAGAGTGAAAACAAGATAATAAAATAAAACACAAATGCTTAGTAATAAAAGGTGCTAGACAAGTTGGCAAAACTACAATCGTACAAGAGTTTGCTAAACAAGAATATAAGCATGTTGTTTATTTAAACTTTATGTATACTGATATCTACAACTCAGCCTTTGATGGTGACTTAGATGTTGATACAATCATCTCTAAATTATCCTTAAAAGGAGATTTTAATTTTGTCCCATATGAAACAATTATTATCTTTGATGAAATCCAACAATGTCCTCGAGCAAGATCTAGTATTAAACCATTTTGTGAAGATGGTAGATATGATGTAATTGCTACTGGATCACTATTAGGTGTATTAGGATATAATAGACAACATCAAGCAAGTATTCCAGTAGGATTTGAAACCCACATCACTATGCACCCTATGGACTTTAAAGAATTTCTATTAGCCAAAGGATTTGATCAAAAGGTTTTAGATAGCATAGAAAATCAGCTGAAGACATTAAAACCAATTGATAAGTTCTATCATGATGTTTTAATGCAAGAATACAAATGATATCTCTTGGTTGGAGGGATGCCAGAAGCTGTGAATATGTTTATTGCAACCAAGAACTATCAAAAAGTAAGAGAAGTGCAATCATCAATCCTAAAAACATATAGAAATGATTTTGGAAAATATTTAAACTATCAAGATAACATAGCTATCAATAATAAGGATGCAATTAGATTAAATAAAGTGTTTGATTCATTATCACTTCAACTAGCTAAGGCAGAAAGAAATGATGATACTAATACATCTACTAAATTTAGATTCAAGGATATCTCAACAGGAGCTCGGTTAAGAGATTATATTACAGCAATAGATTGATTGTCAGAGGCTGGGATAATTTGTCCTTGTTATAACACTTCATGTATTGCATCACCTATTAGTGCCTATAAACTAGAAGGACAATTCAAATTATATTTTAATGATACTGGTTTATTCTTATCTACATTATCTAATGATGTGATCAAAACTATTGACACAAATCAAGATAATACATACAAAGGTTATATATATGAAAATTTAATCGCAGATGCATTAAGTAAGAATGATATAGATCTATATTATTTTGGAGATTATAAGAAAGAAATTGACTTTTTGATTCCTACTAACTCTTACTTGCTAGCTTGCGAAGTAAAAAGTGGTAGAGTTGCATCTAAGAGTTTAAGTAAAATAGTATTAGAATCAAAAAACACAATCAAAGGAATTAAACTGTCAAATAATAATATTGGTTTAATGAATGATATCCTTACTATACCTTATTATTTATCTTACTTAATTGATAAAGATTTTGAATTCCCAATTATTAAATAACATAATAATTGGTTACATATGATGTTAAAGTAGAAGCTTATGACTAAGTAATAAAATGTATCATATCTATGATACCTTCTATTGTTTGATCAATAGAATTAATAACTCAGTGATGTGTTTTTTTTGATCAATATAGATATCTATAAAAATTGTTGAAAAGATGTAATGAATTTTAAAATCAAATACGAACAAAATTACTCAAAGGATTAATAAAATATTTGTATATACAATGTATAATTTATGTTATAATATCAATCAAGGAGGATTTATGACTGATTCTAATATATTAATTCGTATTGATAAAAACTTGAAAAAAGAATTTGATGCACTGTGTAAGGATATTGGTATCACTATGTCCAGTGCCTTGATTATGTTCATAAAAAAATCCGTTAGAGAAAATAGAATTCCTTTTGATTTGACTGGTAAAAGGTTCAGCAAGGAAATGATTGAAGATCTTAAGGCTGCATTAAATGAATATCCATTTGATGATTCATCTAATGACCATAATAAAAAAAGAAAGAAGAAAGATTAATTCGATACAATACCTTGCAAATTCAAATTAGATATTTTCTCAAATAATATCAATGATCTATGTTGTTGAGAAAGTGAGGATGCAATGGGTATTGATAGTAATAAATTCATTAGTATACAAGAACAAATAAAAATCCTTAAAAATAGAGGATTATACTTTAACTCTGAAGATATTACTATTACTGCAAGTCTTGAAGATAGTTTAAGAATTTATGGTTTTACTAAGGTTGTTAACTATGTTGAAAATATACTTGGTATCAAAAATGACTATACTAATTTAATTGCAGATCTATTTGTAGAATTTCAAAATCTATCATCTAATATTTCTAAAATTATTGCACCTGAAATCTTAAAGATTGAAAATGCTTTTAGTGAATCAATTATTAGAAACATTTTTATCTATGAAACTAAGGCTAGCAATAATCCAGATGGTAGATGATTTCAAGATCTTATTATTACTGAAATTAGTGACAATGAAATTGAATATAAACTTGTAGAAAATACATTCAGATTTAGTAATGCATTTAATAGAAGATATGATTGAGCTACTGATAAATTTTTAGCGCAAGATCTATTTTCTAATATTGAAAATAATGTTATTTGTTTTTATAAATGTTGTGAGAAATCTTGAAAACGAAATTACCGATTCACTGAATATAATAAGGTGATGAAAGAAGAAGCTATTTGACACCCAATCAAGACTTTATCTTTTGGTAGTTTAATCAGATTATACAAATGCTTAAACATAGGGATTCAATTAAATATTATTAAAGATCTCATTGAACCAGAATTCGATTTTTTGCATAATTGCTCAAATAAAATTAAAACACTGCTAATGGCCTACGTAATGGAATCACTTTCAAATCTTAGAAATGTCATATTTCATAATGACAATCTTTTTGGATATTATTTTGGGAGAAGATACGACAAGAAAGGGAATAGTTTAAAATCAGGCCAAATCTCACTTTCTATTAACCTTGGAACTATAGTGCATTTAATTCCGTTATTTAAATGCGTTAAACAAAAAGACATAATATATAAAATATTGAATGTCCTTAATACATTTGCTAAAAAAAATACAGATTCTATTTCATCTATACACAATAAAAGCATTGCTTCAAATTTATTAAAAGAATTCGATAAGAATAAAATAATTATTAAAGACATTTTGAAAGGTAAAAGTGAAAAAAGTTTTTATGCCAAAAAAGTATATGATGCATACAATAAAATTAGTGTTAATTCTTGTGACTAATTGATAGTTTTATGGTAATATTATTATGTACTCAGTACCGGATGGTACACACAACGGCTTTATATGGGTCGTTCCAATAATATTAATGAGAATTAGGATTATTACCTGATTCTCATTTTTGTTAAATTAGTTATAAATTAGTTTATTTAATTTTTTTAAATTTATCCATTTAATTTTATAAATTATGTTATCATTATATTGTACTAAGTACCAGTGGGTACACAAAATGGCTTTATATGGGTCATTCCAATAAGATTAATGAGAATTAGGTAAATCCCTAATTCTCATTTTTGTTTATTTAGATTTATAAATCAAAATCGAATAATTAAACAATTTATGATATTATAGTAGTGTAGTTCGTACCTGTCGGTACACACAATGGCTTTTTATGGGTCATTCCTTATTAGATTAATGAGAATTGGGATTATACCTAATTCCCATTTTTGTTAGTTATAGAAGGTTTCACTTAAATTGATCAATGTTAAAACTAATCAATAAAATTGATCAATGTTAAAACTAATCAAATTTATATGAAATTTTTTAAAACTAATCAAATTTATAAATTTATGTTATCATTATTATGTACTAAGTACCGGATGGTACACACAATGGCTTTTTATGGGTCATTCCTTATTAGATTAATGAGAATTGAGGGAAACCTAATTCTCATTTTTGTTTAACAATAAAAAACCAGTTACCTGATAGTAATAGGAAACAATTTTGTATAGCTTAACCTATGCTATAATAATGTTAGAAGTTTAGTAAGGGGTATTATTAGAATGATAATTTCCCAAATTGATGGTGAATTATTCATTGGAATAATACATTGATGAGAATTAGGTACAAGACCTAATTCTCATTTTTGTTTAACAATAAAAAACCAGTTACCTGATGGTAACTGGAAAAATCTTTGTATGGACTAACTTAACTATGCTATAATAATCTTACTAAGTTAGTTAGGAGTGTTATTAGAATGATAATTTCCCAAATTGTTGGTGAATTATTCATTAGAATAAGCTCCTTTTTCATTGTAGTAGCACATACAAGGTTTTTTGGATTTAAGAGTGTTGTTATTTACAACCCTTCCTTTCAGTACAGACAATGCATATTCAACATTATGTACATACAGGCTGTTTAGGACTTCACCTTATCCATACCCTGGGTTTTGATAGAGGTTCTTATGATGATCGAACTTACCTTTGATAAATAACATGTACAAGGCTTGCTACTCGAGCCTTTTTCTTTTGCAGAATGTAACTACCCTATTTTAATTATATAATAATTAAAATTAAATGGTACATAAATTTGATAATTTTTGATGTATTTTTGACTTTATTTCTGACATTGTTTCATTCCTTTGAAAAGAATTGAATTTCTACAACCTTCTTAAAAAAAAGTGCAAAACTTTTAATACTATAGTATTAACTTACCTGCTAAAATAAAATTTTTCAAAATTTTGTCCTTTTTTTCAGATTTTTTGGGAATAGGAATATTATAGGGGTTAAATATGCTTTTTTAAAAACTCCTAGTTAATAAAGGAGGCCAATTATGGCAAAAAACACAAAATTAACTAAGCAGCAAAAACAACAAGCTGCCCAGTTGCAAAAAGACCTTGTCAAGTTTGATCAAGAGTTCTTTTATAACAATTACACAAATAAAGCTGCCTTTTATCAAGGAATTGTTAAACCAAACACTGTTTCAGAGACAAAAGTAAAAGAGATGCTAAAAACTGAAACTAATAGTAAGAGTGCTGTCACTATCAACGACAACGCTTTAATGAAAGGCATCATTGCAGATTATAAAATCCATAATCTAACCTTAAGGCCAATTCATGGAACTGACTTAACACATTTTTCAGGAATTTGTTACAATAAAAGCACTGGTAAAAATATGCAAACAAGTTTATTATTAGCAATTCATAATGATGTTAAATCTATCAAGGTAGATGTAGCAGTTTTAAAGAAAGATGTAGCAGTTTTAAAGAAAGATGTAGCAGTTTTAAAAACTGATATGGTCAAAGTTAAATCTGACATAAAAGGTTTAAAAACTGATATGGTTAAGGTTAAAGCTGAAGTCAAAGCAGTGAAAAAAGATCTTGCTGATACTAAAAAGAAAAACAATCTAAAATAAACTTGATTGCATACTTTGATACTATAAAGGTAAGTTAACTATAAATATGAGACTATTAACAAAAAAAGAAACCATTCACATAAATAGTCTCTTAAAAAAGATATAAATATCATATTGTGTTTATATCAATACCAATAACCTTACAAAAGATCAATATCAACCCCTTCAATCACAGGAATTTATTATAGTAATAAATTATCCTTATAACACCTCTGTAGAGTTATTTAAAGACTATCTAGGCATTGTTTTAGTATATAAATGAGAAAACCACCTTTGAAAGGTGGTTCTATTTTTCTTTTAAAATGGTGGCTCCGGGCAGAATTGAACTGCCGACACACGGATTTTCAGTCCGTTGCTCTACCGACTGAGCTACAGAGCCATGGCGGTCCTGACGGGAGTCAAACCCGCGATCTATCCCGTGACAGGGGAGTATGTTAATCACTACACTACAGGACCAAATAACAAATATATTTTATCATAAAACTCAAAATATTATATTTTTTATCCTTTTTTTAGTAAGAGAGATGAAATATTTTGAGTTTTACTATGTAAAGTTTAATGAAAATGTCAAGTTAGCAAAGGTATAGTAGTGATTGCTTAAATTTCAGATCTTAGTGCAATTAAAAGGCTGAAATATGAATTAAATAGAGTGCTTTAAAAGAAAATTAATATATATTAATCCAAAATTTTCAATTATAATGTTTGTAGGTAAAAATATTTCAAGATGAGGTGTGGAAATGAAATTTTCTAAAAAGTTAAAGTTTATACTTCCGATAAGTTTTGTTGGTACAGGTCTAGTGGCTGCATCAATTATTTCTACTACCAACCTGCTTGGAATTAAAGGACCAACTTGAAATCGTGCTTACAATGAATCCAAAGATTCACCTGTAGACATGCCTGAAAACCCAACAATTGGACCAAGTAAATATACTGATTGAAAAAATGTTCCATACAACCAATGAAGTAAGTGAATTGGTAGTGAAGATGCAAATTCAATGCAACTTTGAGGTAGATCTAGTACCGAACTTGAAGTAGGTTGTAATGCAACAGGTGACTTTGTATCAGACTCAAAGAAAGTTCCTCACCCTGGATGATTAGGTAAGAGTGTTGAAGGTTGAGATATGTGACAAGGTCACTATTGAAGAGTGAAAAAAGACGCTTCACAAGCATATAGTCCAAGTACAAATAGTGTAACTAGTGTTTCTGGGCAAAATGTTCTTTCATTCCACTTGCTTGATCAAGCTCCTGTTGATGCTAGAGAAGCTAGAGACCAAAAAGATAAAAGTAGTATAGGTTATAATTACAAAATTGGTGGTGACACTAGAGATAGTATGAATTCTTTTCTAGGTTCAAATTATGGAAATAGTAACAATTTAACAGTGTGAGGAAGTAGAGTTGGTACATATGGTATGTATCTTAATCCAAAAACTGGGTCTTCAAATATTCAAGCTACCCAAAATTTAGATGGTAATATTAAACAAATGTGTTGAAACCACGTTGGTAGAGATGAGGGAATTCAAAATGTCATCAAATCATTAAGATGAGACATGGCTACATATCAAGTTAGTCGTGACCATTCATACACTTTTACTGAAGGTCCTTATAGTAGTGTAGCTCTTGGCACTAAAGGATCTGATGGATATGCTGGTGCCATTAGTTTTGCCTTTACAACTGGAATTATGGCCGGTGGTGCATTGAACGTTATTGGAACTGACTGATGAAATGGTTGAGATTGTAATGTAACAGCTGGTTGTGGTATGGATCATGAGCAAACTTGTGGTTTTGGTATAGGTAGTGGATCTGATAATTGAAACGTTTGAAATATTCGTTATAATCAAGCCACCACAGATATCTTAGGAAATGGAGAAGAATGAGGTCAAGTAAAACAAAGAGTGATGCAATCTAAAAATACAAGTAATGCACCATTTTATTCTGGATCAACAAAGTTCTATGCACCTCGTGTTGCGGGGAATATGTACTACCCATCATATGCTGGTCAATTCTTTATTTCATATGATGGATATGATAGCGGTAATATGGGTTTATATACTACAAAAATGACAAGTCCATATCTAGATAAAAGAGTTACAACATCAATGAATTATATTGGTAGTGAACCATCACTAAACGGTAAATACCCAAGTCAGGTTATTAAAGATGAAACAGCTGGTGTAAAAGTTGCTACTTTAAAATATGATTTGCCATCTACATACTATTTATCTCGTGTTGAAGCTAGATATAGTGATGACTTAGGTAAAATTGAATTTAAAATTACTTGACCTAGTTTAAAAGTGTATGATAACAAATTACTTTCATTTAAATCATATGGTTATGACACAACTAATCAACAACAAATAATTACAATTTCTGGGTTTAAAAATAACAGTACAAACTATAATGGAAATACACTTATTCCTCTTCCTGCAGAAAATGGATCAAAAGTTGTTGCTTCAACGCTAGTAACTGAAAGAGAAATTTTAGATTTAATTTGAGCAGCAATGACTAAAGGCTACTATCAAACTGATGATGGTGATTGAAGAAATGACGAAAAGAAAAATGACTATATCATGAACAACTGAGATAGAATTGAGGGTTTCACAAAGGATGATATTAACATTATTAGTTGTACATATAATATGGTTGCAGGTTCAATTTCAGTGAAAATTAAACCAAAAAAATATATTTCTGTAACAGGTGAAGTTAAAACTGATGATAATGGACCGCAAGGTATTATTACAATTAATGGATTCCAACAAGTACATCATAGAACATCTATTAACCTAGCAACAATTGCACTAGGTAATGGAGATGATATCAATACATTTATTGGAATTGATAAGAGTGCAGGTATTGATAGTTTAACATCATTACTATATAAATATTCTAAAGAACACATTGGAGATGAAGTAAAAGCATTATATCTTCCAATGGATGAAAAACTATTAGAACAAAAACCATTTAAAGTAGTTGACTACATGGTTAACCCAACTCAAGGTACTATTGATGTAAGTTTATTATTAAAACAAGTATATGATCCATCAATCGATCCACAAAGTCCAGTAGAAGTAAAAAATCCAGTAATTGAAAAGGTAAGAATTACAGGATACCGTGGTAAAGAAACTAAATTCTTAGAAACCAATACAACTACTAAATTATTTGAAAATAAATTATTAATTTCTCAAAAAGCTTATAACAACTCACCTGGTGGTAACATTCCAGCTGGTATTGAAATTAAGATGACAAAAGCAGGTTACTCTGCTCCTAACACAACAACAAGAGATAAAGGATATGGTGGTAATATCCAATCAATCTACTATGATCAAATTCAAGATCAATTCTTAGCATTAGCTTGAAACCAAGATAATGGTAAGATGATTGTAGCTCAACATGATACACCATATGACTTCTACGATCTAAATCCTAACTATGTTAAATATGTTACAGATGATATGACTGAAAATACTAGTCTATCTACACCATCATTAAACTCTTCGATGAGAATGGTACCATTAAACAATGATACTGGTATTCCACACTCTTATATCGTATTCCCTACATTTGGTAGTGGGGTTGCAACTAAAAATGACCCAGTATTTATCATTTCATTTGACTCTAGAAGAAACTTACTTATCAACAAATTAGATTATGGAAACTTCTGTGATGACCCAGATTCAAGTTCTGCTGTTAAGCTATCATCGATTATTGCTATGGGTGGGTATGATAATGGTATGGATCCAGATGGTAATCACAAAATCCACTTAAGTGCAGTAGTAGCTAAAGGTACAAAAGAAATTCAATTTAAATCTTTAGATTTCGATTTACCAAATAGAGATGCTAAAAAAGTTGAAGTAGATGAAACTTCACTTGACTATAAAGCTAAGACTGAAACAATTAATACACTTGAAACTGATGTAATGAAATATTGTTTAAATGAAGGTGAATCTATAACTTCATTACCAACTTATGGTGGCAGAAACTTAGTTGACTTGTATCAAGTTAATTTACCAACTGTAAAGAAAGAAGATGGAACTTATAGTTCTGTTTGAACTAGAATGAAATATGTTTCAGATAGAGATAAAACTCCTACATATGAAACTTGAAATATTAACTATGGATTAAAGTCTGTATTAACTCCTCCTCCAGCACCAGCACCAGCACCATCAACTGGTGGAAGTAGTAGTACAACTAAACCATCAACTTATGCTTCAACTACTGAAAAATATTTAATTCAAGCATCTAAGTTTGATATCTATAGTGATGCGACTCAAGATCTTGCTAATTTACCAACATTATTTAAACCAAATGGTTTCCAAAATGTTTATGTATCAACAGATCAAAGTAAAATCTTCTATAACTTAGTGGGTAAAAAAGCTCCTACTAAACCAACTACTACAACTCCAACAGCAGGTTCAGGTAGTGGTTCAGGTAGTGGTTCAACTACTCCTACTCCACCTACTACTACAACTCCAGGAACAGGTTCAAGTCCAACTACTCCTACTCCACCTACTACTACAACTCCAGGCTCAGGAAGTGGTTCTGGTTCTACTACAACTACTCCAGGTTCAGGTGGTTCAACTACAACTACACCAACTACACCAACAAAACCTGCTAAGCCATCAGTTAAAGATGAAGAAATTTATAAAAAGATAGCTAATAATGCATTTGTATGTGTTTATGATATCAAAACAGGATCTAAGTTCATTACTAAGATTGGTGATGTAGGTGCTACTGATGAACAATTAGGAAAAAACTCAATCTTAATGCCAGATCAAGGTTCATTAAATTCAGATTATATCTTATCAATTAACACTAATGATAGTGATGCAATTGGAGGCGGTAGTAGTTTAGACTATGCAACTAACATCAATAAATCTGAAAAGTTCTATTCAAGAATCTTAGCTTCAAAGAATACTGTTAATGCAACAACTAATATGTTTGAAGACTATGAAAAATATGAAAATGATCCTGAAGGATTTAAATTGATTTCATTATATCCAATTATTGATAAGCAATTAAACTACATTGGTATTAATAACAACATCTCACCATCTGATTACTACAAAAACATTTCTATTGGTTCATTAAATTGAAACTTCGATAAAGGAACTTTAGAATTCCCAGTAACAATAAGCAACTTCATTGATGCTAAATTAAATACTGGTGCATATACAACAGTCTTTACACTTAAATATACTGTTGAAAACACTCCAACTTCAGTTGTACCAAAACCAGGTGCATGAGGTGTAGTAAACATTACAGACTTAGGAACATTAGTAGATGAATTAAATGCTAAAACTAAGAAATATGCAGATTACTTTGATGTTAAATCTGGATTTAATAGTTCAGCAATGAAAGATAAACCAGAAGTAATTGATGTTGCTATTAAAACAACAAATGATGCTTTAGAAACTGCAGAATTAGCTGTTACTGTTAATACAGGTTTAGCAATGGTAAATGGATCTATTTCTAAGGTTGATTCATTAGTATTAAATGTAACTGTAGACTTAAAGAAAAACTTACAGAAATTACCTGACTCAATTAACATTTCAAGTAATGGTATTCTAAGTGCATATCCACCATCAGAATTAGTAGCAGTTCTAAATGGTAATGGAACTGAATCTGATTATAAAAATGCATTAGAACAAATCAAGCAAGTTGTTATTAAATCTATTGGTGCAGAAAAAGTATTAAAACCAGTTGATATTGCAGTTAAGAGTCAATACAACTTCAACAATGCTTTAGGTATTGTAAAAACATATATTTCAATCCCTAAATGAATTGGTAATACTCCATTAGCTGAATCACCTTACTTCGAAAAAGAAATTGCTTTAGAAGGATTCAAGAGCTTCCCTGCAACTACAGTAGCACCAGTTTCATTTGATAAAGTAAAAGCAGAATTCCCAAGTGATACTGTATTACGTGACTTAGCTCCAAGTGATATTCAAGATTACTTAAATAGTAAATGATACAACATCTATAAATTCATTACTATTCAAAACCAATTAGGAAATAAATTAGCTCCATGAATTGTATGAACAGTTAATGCTGACGGAGAAGTAATCAAAAACCCTAATTTCAACCAAGCTGAAATTGATACATACGATCAAAAGAAAGTTGATGAATTAAAACGTGAAAACACAATGATCCAAGCTAAGGTATTAAAACCTGTTGATAATGCTAGTGGTTCAGTTAAATTAGAAGCTTATATCCAAAACGGATTTAGTGCAGATGATAACTCAATTGTTTATAAGCAACCAGACGGAACTTATAAACCAAGTCCAGAAGCTGTAAGTACACAACGTATTGATATTACAGGATTAGCTTCAACTGCTGGTGGTATCAACACTAACTTCCCAACTAAAATAGTTTATGAAACAATTGATGCACCAGATTTAGCGGGAGCAATTCCTTCTAACATCCTTGAAGATACTAAGTTATTAGCTGAATTAACAAATATTATTATAAAAAAAGGTACACATGTACCACCAGGTACTGAAATTAAAATATTAAAATCAGTAGCTAACAACAAACAAGGTTTAATCAGTCTAGAATTTGCACCTTCTAAAATTGAAATTTCAGGTTCAGGTGCTCCAGAAGATAACAAAAATGCAGATGGTTTACCAAGAATTATCTTCAGTATGGATATAACTGGATTTGGTAAGATCCGTAGATACACTGATGTAATATATGAAAAGAACCCTATCATTGATTGCCATATCTATGATCTTGAAAGCAAACTATTTGACAAAGATGGTAATGTTAATAAAGATACTGGTATGGAATATATCAATAGATTAGTAAATATTGTTGATGCACCAACTACAAGTGTAGCTTCATTAATTGAATCAGGTAGTGTGGTTAATGTTAATGTACAAGCAAAAATTGCAAGAGTTAAATTTAGATTAAAAGACTACTATGCTAGAGATAAGATGTTCTCGTTACAACACGGATATGAAGTTGCATTGGATGTAAAAGCTGAAAGTGATAGTTTATATGTATTAGGACTAGAAACTAGATCAGTTGGAGAAGATGGTAGCTTAGTAACTAAGTATGAAAAAACTGCTTATGGTGTTTCATATGAAGACTTTGAAACTCAATTAACAAGTGTCCAAGTAAGCAATAAATACAATTGAATCATCCTTTCATGTTCAGTCTTTGGTTTAATTGCTCTAACTGCTTTATCTCTAATCTACCTTAAAAAGCAAAGATATAGTGCTAAATCAGTTAATTAATTAAATTATGTATAAATATACTAAAAAATATTTTTCTCGCCTCAGAGAGAAATATTTTTTATTCTATCTAGATTAACTCGTCTCATTTCATGTTTTTGGCCATTACAAAACCTTTATTAGGACTCATCATTGAACTTATCTACTTTTTCTACTTTTTAGATGATAACTCCCAAAAAAGTGCAAAACTTTTAATACTATAGTATTAACTTACCTGCTAAAATAAAATTTTTCAAAATTTTGTCCTTTTTTCCGATTTTTTTGGGAATAGGAATATAGTAGGGGTTAAATATGCTTTTTTGAAAAAAGTCCTCTACAGAAAGAAGATAAAAATGATTAACAAAATTAAATTGTCACTAGATCCTAGTTGATCTGATGACATCAAAAATTTTATTAATAAATTCGATATCACTACTGGTGTAAATACTTTTAGTGAGATTGAAACAATTATAAGTGCTGTTGACAAACATCACTTTAATCCTAGTGAAGAATATATTTATTGTGTTGACTTTAGTAGTTTGTGTTGGTTTGACAGTAAAAAAGCATTAAAAGATTTCAACAAGCAAACCAAGCTTCTAGGTTATAATGTTATTGATATACCTAATTCAAACTTAGGAATCAAAATGGAATTGTATGAAAAGATTCCTAAACAAACAAACAACACAACAACCACACAATCTCAAACAGGAAACAAGGAAATGGATGTAACAGCACTAGAATCAATCTTAGCCAATCAATTTAGCCAATTCGAAAGTAGTATTACTTCAAAAATCGAATTAAAGATCCAAACTGAAGTAGATAAGCTAAGAACTGAATTAACAAGTAAAATTGAAACCGAAGTTAGTAACTTAAACAATAAAATTGAAACAGAATTATCAAAGATAAATGAAAGATTAGATCGTTTAGAACACAAAGTAGATGTCATTTTCAAAATTCTAAAGAGACATGATGAAGCATTAGTAGATGCAGGGATTTTAAAAGTTTCTGCCTTTGAAGAATTTGGTGTGGAATACGAAATTGATGATAAAAAGAAATAAGATAAGTTTAATCTTTTAAAACATATGGCAGTATCTAAATAATTTATCCATTAGTGTTTGTATCTAGTTGTCCAATGATTTGCATTTCATCACCAACTAAATAAATCCCATCTTGTCCACTATCATCCCCTATTGTTTTTGGTAGTACATGATCACTAAATTGATATTTCTTAATTAAGATATGATAAACACATCACAAGATTAAATATAAAGCCATAGAGATGATGTTTATCATGCTAAATACATTCATATATAAATTACCAATAGTTAAATCCTGGTAATTATAGATTACACATAGAGAAGCAGCTATACATAAAACCACAAAGCTAGTAGCTCAAATAAAGTTAACTATTCATACTTTATGTTCATTGAATTTGTAAAGTCACTTACAAAATGCACTCTTGTTTGCATTTTGTTTTAATAGTTCAAGTTCTTGTTGTGTAATGTTTTGTTTAGCTTCAATATCATTTTTGTAATAAGCTGTTGTGATAAAGAGTAATGTTGATGGAATTAAACAAATTACTAAATTGCAAATAAGATCAATAGACATTGGATAATCAAAAATTTTATTATTAGAAAGTTTTTGGATTAGTAGTCTATAGTTTCTAAATCATTCACACTCACCCTTATGATTTCATATTGGTTTTAGTAATTCGTTTAATTCATCAATCTTAGTAATCAATTCATTGGACTTAGCAATGTGATTAGTGCTTTCCATGAATTGGTTATAATAGTATGCGTTAAATCCGTTTGGGAACAAGAAATTCATTTGGCTGATTAAATCATCCAATGCATTTTTTGCATCATTTCAATTTAGCTTGTCTAAATATATTTCATATTTCAATTCATTGATAGCATTGGTAGTATCTAAATTGGTGAGATCAGATCATAAACTAGAAATTAATTTAACATCAACATAACTAGTAAAAGAACTATCATAACTAAGGAATAAAGCTAAAGGGATGACAAGACTACAAAAGGATAAAAAGAATAAGCTAATAATTAGCATTCTTTTAATTCATGATAGTTGTTTAAATCCCTTTAGTTTTTCTATATCAGTATGTGTGTGTTCAGTCATATTTAATTGTACTAATTGTTATTCTACTATAAACTATTAAAAATCCGTTTGTTATATATAGTTATTCTTAAATTTATTAGTGCTACAATAAGAGTGTAGATGTTAATAAAGAATATTGACATCTCGCAATAGGAGCGTAATATGGCTAGATTAAAAAATAAAGTAGTTATTATGACAGGAGCTGATGGGGGTATTTGTCACTGTGCAGCTCAAATCTTCGCAAAAGAAGGTGCTAAGGTTGTAATGGTTGACATTTCACCTGAAGTAAAAAACAAAGCAGAAGCAATTAAAAAAGCAGGTGGAGAAGCTATCGGTATTGCAGCTGATATTTCAAAACTTGAATCATGAGAACAAATTCTTAAAACAACTATTGATACTTATGGTACAGTTGATTGCTGTGTTAATGGTGCAGCTAGAATGTCATTAACAGGTGACTGAGATACTGATTCTCAAAGTATGGATGAATGAGACGGAGTTATCAATCTAAACCTTAAGAGTATGTTATATTCATACAAAACAGTTTTAAAGTACATGATTGATCACAAGATTAAAGGTAACTTTATTAACTTCACTTCATCAACTGGATTATCTTATAATGGTTCAGGATGTGAAGCTTATCCTATTACAAAAGCTGGGATTAAATTAATCACTAATGATATGGCAGCTAAACATGGTAAAGATGGTATTAGATTTAATTGTGTTGCTCCAAATGCAATTAAAGTACCTAAGATGGTAGAAGCTGGTGTATTTGAAAAATATGGAGCTTGATTAAAATCAACTACTCCAATGAATACATTAGGAGATCCAGAAGATGTTGTATGAGCAATGGTTTATTTAGCATCAGATGAAGCTAAATTCGTAAGTGGTGCTTTAATCACAATCGATGGTGGATGATCTTCTTGCCACTAATTGATAATTAATTATATTGTTAAAAAGATACAAGATTTTATGTCTTGTATCTTTTTAATTTAATTTAGTTATTTGACTATTCAATGACAAATCAGTTAGGGTTGACATAATTAGGTTTGTCTTTGTTAATCCTATCTGTGTATAGGATTCCATCAAGGTGATCTATTTCGTGTTGTAGACAAACACTTAATAATTCAACTGCTGATAGTTCAATTGGTTCACCTGTAAATAAATCAATTCCTTTTACAATAATCTTGTAGTTTCTTGGGATGTTGCCTTTAACATCTTTAGGTACACTTAAGCAGCCTTCTCCTCCTGGGATGTAAGATAAGACTTGGCTTTTAGAAACTATCTCAGGATTAGCTAATAATAGTCTGTGTTCTTTACCATTTGAATCTAAGTGTACATAAATCAATCTTTTCATTAAACCCATTTGAGGTGCTGCAACAGCTATACCTGGTCTAATTTTATATTTGCTGTAACTGTCATCATAGCAACTATCAATGTATGAAATCATTCTTTTAATAATCTTTAAATCATCTGCTGTGATTTCATTTAAAGGTTCACACACTGTTTTTAATAATGGATTGTCATCAGTCAAAATTCAATCCATTGTTGGTTCTTCTAAAATTGCTTTAGATAAATCAATTTTTAGTTTATTAATCTTTTCAGTCGGCATTAGTAACCTTTCTCATATATTCTCTTTTAATTTTTTCAATGGTTTCTTCAATTGTCAATTCACTACAATCAAGTACGTAAGCATCATCTGCTTTAGCTAATGGAGCAATGGCTCTTGTATAATCTCTGTTATCTCTTTCAATGATATCACTAATAACAGCTGACATATCAGCACCTGCGCTAACACCTAGTTGTGCATTTTGTTTTAGTCTTCTAAGGGCTCTTGTAGTAATGTCTGCATCTAAGAAAATTTTAGCAGTAGCACGAGGTAGTACTAGTGTACCAATATCTCTACCATCAACTACTACATTAGTTTTAGCAGCTGTTTCATTAATTACTTTATTAACAAATGCTCTGACTTCTGGATATTGGGCAATGATACTTGCTATATTTGAGTATGTTTGTGAGTTAGCTTCATTATTGATCTTGTCTCCATTTAAATAAACAACACCTTCTTTTCAAGTTAACTTAACATTATTTAATAATGAACCGGCAAAAAGATTTTGGTTGTTGTAATCAATTCTATTACGATCACAGAAGATAGCAATAGCACGATATAATAAACCAGAGTTTACATATTCGAAGTTTAAGTCTGAGGCTACTCTTTTAGCTACTGTAGATTTACCACATCCAGCTGGCCCGTCAATTGCAATACTATAATGTTCCATCTTTTACTCCTTATCACAGCACGATAATTAATATTACCATAATAATTATAACTAATAGTGCTAATAGTGTTGCCCCGAATGAAATAAAATATACTCACTTCATATCTTTAGTAGCATCAATCTTGGCAATACTTACCTTTTCTTCTGCAGCAATAGGGTCTACTTTGGATTTAGCTAAGTTGATTGATTCATTTAAAACATATAAAGATTCTTGAGCCTTAGTTGGGAAAAATTGAACACTATTAGATAACTCTGCTAGTTGACTATCTAGTTCTTTAAATGTTTGTTTAGCTCTAACATCACGAGGTAATTGTAAATCAACTAATTCATAATCCTTAGTAATGACAAAGTCTTGTTCTTTTAAAGCATTAGCTTCACTAACTGCTTTATTTAAATCTTCTAGTAATCTATTATCTACACCATCCATAGTAAATAATAGTTTAGAATATTTATCTCTAAAGTTGATATCAGCACCAATCCCTTTAGAAATATTCATATCTAAATTCATAGCTTCTAAAATAGAAGGATCTATAGTTTTAATTTCTCTTTTAATCTTTTGAATTTTCTTTCCTTCAGTAACTGAAATACTAGAAGCTTCCTTACTGATTTCATCACGGTAAGATCTTCATATATCTATTCTAGAAGGAAAGACTGTTTTTTTTGGTTCCATATTTAAAATTATAAACTAATGTTAATGTTAACATTAAATAATATCCATAATGATTAAAAAATCACAGCAGAACTGTGATTTTTTGTCTTTAGCAATTAATAATTATTATGCACCTTGGTAGTTTTTATTAACTAATATTTTTGCAGTAATTCCATATGCAATGTCAGTTAGAATTCATAATCCATTAAATACTATTAATGCAACAGCACCATTAATAATACCAGTAAGCATTTCATTCATCAAGTTATTTGTGTTTGTTTGAATTTCATTTGAAATTTTATCAATTTGTTCTTGAGAAATGTCTGGTTGAGCTTGTTGATTCATTAAGTCAACAATATTATTAATTGTTCCTTTGTAATCACTATAGAATGATGTGTTTTCTAATGAACCTTTAATACTGTTAGTGAAGTTATCAACGATATTTCTAATTTCAGCATCAACTGTAGATGATGAAGCATTTAAAGGTTGCAATTGGCTAACTGCAATATTACCACTTTCAGTTACAGTTTTTAATACTGTATCTAAATCAGTAATATAAGAGTTAACAGTTCCTGGGAATAATACTGAGAAACTAATTAAGATAGCTAATTCAATTACGATAACTAATGGATAGTAAACTAGTCTAGTAATTAATAAACCTTTTGAAGGCACGATCTTTTTATTATCAGAGAATGCTCTTCATAGTAATAAACCATTTACAACCATTCTTGTAATTAATAACATAATTAAACCAGCTGCCATAGTGTCTAAACCTTTTTTAACTGGTGATATAATTTTTGAATCCATATCATTAGCATTGGCTATAGCACTTTGCATTTGATTAATTGCTTGTTGTACGGGGTCTGATGATTCTCCTCCTGTTGAACCTGTACTTGTTGAACCAGATGTCATTCCACTAAATAAATTCACAAGCATTACAGCAAGTCCTGCTATAAAAATAATTAGTGCTACAAGTGTAGTAAGTCATCCGATTAATTTTAAGTGTCTGAATAAAAAATTTTGTTCTTTTCTGTCGATTTTACTCATAGATTAATGATAACATATAACTAACTTTTTGTAGTTATAAATATGTTTATTTTTTTATACATTAAAATAAATGAATTTCAATATAATGATCAAATCTGATTAATTAGATTATTAATTATGTATGATATTTTGAAGTTGCAAAATAAATGAATATGATTATCCTCAATTTATTGAAAATCAATAACTATTCATAGTAAAATAATAAAGTTGAATTATATAAAGGATTTAGTATGGAAAAGAAACTGAAAAAAATAAAAATATGAAGCATTGTACAAATAATAGCTTTCTTTTTAATGATTCCTCTATTTATTATTGGGATATTATTAATGGTTTTATGAACTGACTTTTCAACAGGATTATCAACTAATTTCTATTTAGGAATTGTTTTTGTTGTTATTAGTGGTATTTCAATATTACTAGCTGCTATTACTAGAATCATTTCAAGTATTTATATATTGGTTGGTGATTGGGATCAAAGTAGTGATTCATTATTATGAGGATTACTCGATCTAACAATACTAGGTGGTATCGCTGGATTGATTTTTGTTTCTAAAGCAAAGAATTCAATTTAATTAGTACTAACTATTTGCAAAAAAGAGCAAAATAAAAATGGCTATAAATGCCATTTTTATTTATATATTTTTTTGGTTAGTAATTATTATTTTCCACCGTAAGTGCTAATTACTTTGTTTCCGAAAACAATCATTGAAATTGGTCCTAAAATTAATAAGAATATTAGACCTACTATACATAATATTCCTCAAAGTGTTTTATCTTTATTTAATTGTTCATTTCCTCAATCATTAGATAAAACTTTAATTCCGCCAACTAAAGTCATGATAACAGTAGCGATTATTCCAATAAGTGTAAAAATTAATACTAGGGCAATAATACCTTGTTTCTTAATCTTTTTTCCTTCTTCTAATGCGTTCATTTATTTCTCCTTTTAATAACATATCTAATTATATATTAGATTCTATTTTTTGAGAAGTATAAATGTGAGTTGTTTTACTTAACATTAAATATAATAGCTAGTTCTTGATTCTTTGTTATTGAACATCATCTTTTTAGGTGTGTATCTATCATTGTCATAATCAAATTTATCAATGATTATTATTGAAGTAATAGTGTTACTTATAACTAATAGCATTCAGATTAAAGTAAAGGCTGCAATAGAAACTCCAAATGGTGTAATTTCTTTGTTGATGATTGGATCTAATAATTTTCTGATTTCTGGATATGATAATGAAGCTTCAGAAGTTGGATAAACTACTGCATCAATAATTGGTTTAAATTGAGCTAATTTAGTATCACTAATAAAATAATATTTTTGGATTTGATCTAATTTAGTTTGAGCATCAATTAGAGTGGAATTAAAACTATCATTGGTTAGTGAATTGAATTTAATACTAAGTGAGTTTAAATAAATACTAAGTGAGTTTAAATAATCATTAAAGTCTTGAGTAACATTTAAAATGAATTGTGGCACTAGGAATGAACTACAAGTAACAATTACTGCTTGACAGACAATGATTAAAGTTAGGTGTACTACTCTAGTAATAAAAAGTGAGTTAGATTCAATGATTGTCATCTTGTCATCTCATGCTCTAAAGATTAAGATGATATTAATAATCATTCTGACACACAGAAAACAAATCCCTCCAACTATGAAAAGGTTTAAGCCGAGTATAAAGTTATTAAAATATCCTACCCTTAAAGAGTTTAGTGTTAGGATAGCTGGTTGAATAGCGTTGTAAATATTATCAACCTTAGATTGTTCAAAACCTAATTGGGTGTTTTTAATGGTTGCTAGTGCACCTTTAATCTTAGTGAATTGTTCATAATCACGTTCTTGATAAAAGCCAATACCATAAATTAGACAAAGTGTTAATCCAACTCCCATGACAATTAGAGCAATAATACTAAAAGATCATCCGATCTTTTTTAAGTTTCTAAATATCGAGCTTTGATTTTGTCTGTCTAATTTAACCATATCTATTTATTTGTTAATCCTAAAACTTTTTTATATAGTTCTTTTGCAATAGTATCTCTTCTCACATATCAGTCTACTGCATTTAGATAATAAACATTGTATCCTAAATCTGATAGGAATTGTACTCCATCTAACATTTCCATTAATTGCATTTGTTTAGTTTCATGTTTGTTTTCATTAATAACAACACCAAGAACTACTTGTGTTGTTGCATCGTTAACAATAGCTAAGTCCAATACTTTGTTACCGATAATGTAATTTGTTTGTACTGAGCAACCTTTTTGAGTTAATTCTGATTCTACATATTCTTTTAAACCAAAAGGAATTTTCTTAGGTTCAATAGTAACTAAATTGTTTGGTTTGTTGTTAGATAAATTATCTAAATATGTTAAGTAGTCTTTAAAGATATTATTGTTTGTGTTTTCAGATAATTTAATATCTTCATGCATCATACTTTTTACTACAAACATTTGTTCTTTTGCACGAGTAATGGCAACATTTAAACGGTTGATTCCATTTGCTTGAGAAAGTGGTCCAAAGAATTGTCTTACTGCACCATTTTCATTTGGTCCATATGACATTGATAAGATCACTACATCAGCTTCTGTTCCTTGAACATTTTCAAGTGATTTGAAGATTAGTTTTTTATCTTTGTATGACTTGTTTAATTTAGATGTAGATAATTTATTTGCAAATTCAGATTCCATCATATTTTTTTGGATGTAATTGAAGGTTACAACAATAACATTTTTCTTGCTAAATTCATCTTCATTGGCTTTTAAAATTTCCATTACTTTTTTGATTTCAACTTCATTGCAATTGTTTTCTCATTTTCCTTTTACATCATAGATAGTAATTGGACATTGATTATTTCCATTGTAGTTTGAATATTGTAATTCATTGTTATAGAAATATTTATTAGAGAAAGCAATTAATTCTCCATTGATAGATCTATAGTGATTCTTTAAATAGAATTCAGTTCATAAACAAGATTCTGCTGCTTCAAATAATGATTCACTAGTATCTTCTACTAAGGCTGCATTTTCATCAACAGAAGCTCTCATTGAGAAGAAGTTAGAAGGTTGTAATTGTTTGTTATCACCAGCTACTACTCTAACTTTACAACGATATACTAATGGATAAGATTTTTCAACATACATTTGTGATGCTTCATCAAAGATTCCATAGTCAAATAAATCCTTTTCAATTGGACATGTAATACATGTTTGTTCTGGAGTTAACATTCAGATAGGGAATCAGAATTTTAATTGTTTATAGAAGGTTTTAATAAAAGCATTGATGTTTGGTCTTTTCTTTAGTTTAGCTTTAGCAAAAGGTTCGTATAATTCTTCACGCTTCTTATCATCTTTAATCTTTTCAACTTTCTTAGTTATTTCATTAATGTAAACGTCAAATAATGTTTGTGCATTGATTTTTATTGCTGCATCTCTTTCATCACTATATGCTAGTCTTAATTCTTCCATAGTTGGTTTCTTAAAGACTTTTTCATCACTTAAACTATTGATTCATCAATCATAATCATACATAGTTCTAAATACTTCTGGATCATAGTTGAAAATAATCATAGTTTGAATTGCTTCACGAGATAGATTATTAATCTTTAAATCAATCAGTTGTTGGAATAGATTTTCAAAGGCTTCATGGTCTTGGTCAGCTAATAAAACTTTAGTACCAAAAATTGCTTTACCAGAAGCTTTGTTTTTCATGATTAAATTTGATAACATTAAGTCTGCTTCATTAGATCCTCTAAAGTTAGCTAAGAACTTAGTTAAATCATCTTTATCATATGAATCAAATGTAGTGTGATCTTTTAATACATTTAGTTCTTTTTGGTATGGACTTGTTCTCTTTTGGAATTCATGAATGAATCTAATAGTACCATTAAAATCTAAGTCTTGCTTCTTCATGATTTCATTGAAGTGATCAAAAATTTTTAAATTGATTAATTCATTCATTAATTCAGGATCAATTACATCTACTGTAGAGGCAAAATCACTAAACAATTTTTCTTGTTTTTTATCAAAGTATTTACCATCATAAAACTTGTTAATTGCTTCATTAGTTTCCATTAAGTTGTAGTAAGCATCTTTTTTGAATTTAATCTTTGAACGATCAACTGGATTTCTAATGATTTTTTCAAATTCAACTAGTTTGTCAAAGAATGCATTTGTGTCTCTACAATAACCAGTTAAAGCTAGTTTGTTTAAGATACCTAATCTTTGATCGATTACTTCAAGTGCATCTTGTTTTTCTGATGATACTAAAATAGTTTTTTCTTCATTTAATAAGTTAGCAATTAAAGAAGCAATAGTTTCTGATTTACCAGTACCTGGTGGTCCATAGATTAAACTGTTTTCTGCAATAGAAGATTCAATAGCATATTTTTGATAAATGTTTAGTTTACGATTAAGTTCAATTACTTCATCTTTTTTAATTACCATTTCTTTGAATACTTCTTTATTTTTAGTAGAAGTATTAATTTTGAAAGGATCACCTTTGTCCTTTTGCATTTTCATAATATCTTGTGAAATCACTGAACCAGTTGGTTCTACTATCATAAGTCCACAAGCATTAGCTATCTTAAATTGTTTGTTAAATGGAATGGTAAACTTTTCAAAACTTTGTTGATCAAAAGCTAGAGTGCCTAAACTTCTTAACTTCATTGTGTAAGTTAAGATTTCTTGAGTGTTAGGTGTATCGTCAAAAGATAAGTCTTCTTTAATTTTTTGTTTCAAGTAGAAATTGATTTTATCGTTGATAGTTGGGTAGTCATTGTTTTTAGTAATAACAACTTGTCCATCTTTAACTTCTGCAGTTACTTCTCATAATAATAATGGTGCATTGATGTATTTATCTTCTTTATCCATCATTCCTTGTAAGAAATAAGAACCGATGTAAAGTGAATATACAGATTCATTTGTTTGTACTGTTTTAACTGTTGCATTAAATTTCTTAACAATACTATCAATCTTTACATTAGTTTTCTTGATTTTATTTTCAACATCTTTTTTAGCAATTTTTAAATCATTTTTTCATAGTGAATGATCTTTAGGGCTTAAAGTGATTTCACATTGGTTGCATAAATCAATTAAGTCATTGATACTATCTGCTCTTTCAATTTGTTCACTAATGTCACTTAATAAATCTTTATTATTAGTTAAAATAAGTTTTTCTTCTTTTCCTCAAAGAAAATCAGAAAGTGTTTTGTTATCAAGGATAGGTTTTAGATCTAGGAAATAATTAGCCTTACCATTTGTAAAAATAGCAGGGTCTCCATAATTTATTTCTAATAGATTATCCTTAATTCTGTCTGAGATATTTTGTTTTGTCTCTTTTCTTTTTCCAAAAATCATAATTGCTCCTTCATCGTTTGGTTATTTTTGAACACTTACCTTAGTTCTATTATTATTGTAAATCAATATACATTGTCCTTGCTTTGGAGACATTAAGAATTCCTTTTCCGCCTTTTTTAAGCCTCCTTGTTCTGCCATTAATTCATCTAGTTTAGGAATCTCTTGTGATTTAATTGTATGAGCAATAATTCAGAATGCATTATTAATTAGTGCTTTTGTATATTCTTTAATTTCATCAATATAGAAGTCTTCAATATTTTGAGTAATTAAAGTCATCATTCCATTGTACTTACGAATCCGTTTATACATTTCGTTCATAAACTCGACAATTTGCAGATATTTTGGTTTCATAAGTAAGTGTGCTTCATCTACTACAATGTTAATATATCTAGCACCTTCATATCTATTTTTAAGTACGATGTTATTTAAATATTGCAATACCAAGAACATTTGAGCAGCTCCAGTTGGTGTTAGTGTACCCTTTGCCAGCATTTCTTTGAATTCAAACACAATATAATTATTGTTTGTATCTATATTTGTTTCTTGATCTCATAGATAAGCTTTGTTACCTCCAGCTACAGTTGCAAAATATCCAATTTGAGCTACTGTATCTTTTTTAGAAGAGTCAGCAACCTTTTTTATATGTGAGTAAAGTGAACTGAATGTAATTTGCTTTTTGTTTCTTGTTTTAATATTATTTAGGTATAGTTCATATATTTGTTGGTTTAATCAAGATAAGTTTTCATCAGTAATTTTTCCTTGAAATACAATCTTTAAGAAATTTTCTAAGAATATAATTTTATCATTAACAACATCATAATATTCTTCTTCAGTTTCTTTTCCTGTAAGATTCAAATCAAATGGGTTAATTATTTGTTTTCCATTGTTTACATTAATTGTGATTCCACCATATTTTTTTAACATTTCACCATATTCGTTTTCTGGGTCAATAATAAAAGTTTTATATTCATCTGAAATGATTTGATTCTTTAATATTCTTCTAGCTGATGTACTTTTTCCAGAACCAGTTTTTCCTAATAAAATCATTGAAGATGAGTTTTTTAGATTATCCATTTTCTTTCAGTCAATGAATAGAGGAGTTTTAGTTTCATTTAAACCAAAATATAGACCTTTTTTATCAGCAATTTCTTGTTGTGTAAAAGGGAATCCATAACCAAGTATACTATCTAAGCATTCAATTGGTTCCAAGAAGTTTATACCTTTTGAACTATTTGCAAAAAATTCTTTTAATGCATCAAATTGATTAAATTCTAGTCTAGATAAGTCATAGCCAATTCTTTTTAGTTTTTTATATATATCTTTAACCTTATTAGTTAGATCTGAAGCATCATCTGATTCAATTTTTAATAAGCATGAAATAGTTTTAATTTCCTTACCATTAGATAAAGCTTCTGAAAGTTCTTTATAACCCTTTAAATCTTCTTCAACTTTTTTTGCTTTTACTACATTTGTATTAGATAAATTTTCGTATTCAGCTTCACAAGATTCTAAAACTCTTGTAAGCATCTTTTCTACATTTTCATTCTTTGAATTTTTAATCTTTATATTTACATCTACACCCTTCATGTTTAATAAAGTTGATAATCAACCATAATCAACTGATTGTGGAAATGACTTTAAAGCTATAAACGTAACATATTTTTTATTAGCAATAGTAAGTTCAAATGGATTATTACATTCTTCTCAAGTTTTATCATTTGTTAGAGTTAAGTATTTTTTATTTTCCCTTTTATATAATTTACCTCTAAAATTAAATACTTCATTATCACTTAACGATTCTTTAATATCAGTTTCAAGGATTGTCAATGGATCTATTTCATTTTGAACTATTTCTACATATTTTCTATTTTCAAAAGATTGGATGTTATTAAAATATAGTTTATTCTTAATATCTACCATTTCACCTTCATCAGCTTCAATTAAATCTAATTCAGCAGAGTTTAGTAAACTTCTTAGTTGATTCACTCTATCACTTACATCTAATGAATCATCACATTTGATAGATATAAAATATTTTTCAGATATAGATGTTAATGAATCAGACTTTAATTTATTTAATATATTAATTTGCTCTTTAATTTCATCTTTATATGTCTTATTACTTAATAATTGTTTCAAATAAACAGAAATATTATTAAAGTTGATTTGGCTATCAATTTTGAAAATATCTATTTCACTATTATCTTCAAAGAATTTAGAAAGATTATCACTTAATATTGCCATATCATCTGCATTTAATAATGAAATGTCTTTTCCAATTATTCTATAGAATCTAAATGAACTTGATTCTTCATCTTTTAACTTAATTAGATTACCTTTAATTTCATCAACAAAATCAATTGTACAATCATTCACTTTTGTAAATTGAAATCTAATAAGGTTGTAAATCCACATATATAGTTTCATATCACCAAATTTAATCAAAAGCGCACCAGTGATAGTGGCAGCAACAATAATTACAATAATAGCAGCTATCATTTCACTATTTATAATTAGCGGAATTGCTATTGAAAAGAAAATGCAAAATATTGTCATTGCAAATAAAATATCTTTTCAATTAAATGATCTAAAGATATTATTTTTATCATTATTTTTTAATGGTTTTGCTATGTGCTTCATTTTATTCTACCTCCTCTTGTTTTTGTTTTAATTTTCTTAATTTCTTTGGTTTTTGATAATCTAATTTATTGCATGTAACATTAATCAATTCAAGGATACCATTTGATAATGCATAAATAAATACCATAACAATTGCAGAAAGGATTAGAATACTTTCCATATTCCTTGTTTTTGATATATTTTGTAATTGATCAAGATTTTGATATACAAATACATTAATTCCAGATTGTTTTATTATAGTAATACCTAGGTTCACAATAATTGCGAATACAGTCACTGTAAGAGAAACAACTAATAGTACAATACCTTTACCAATAATTTTTTTGAATCACTTTTGGAATTTTTCTCCACTATCTTCAATACCTTGAGAAGAAGTGAAAGGAGAAATAAATAACATATAGACATAATTACATAATTTAAATAAATATACTGTAATAATTTTTCAGAATAAGAATATACAAATTGAGAATGAAACTGTACCAATAATAAGAACAATAAGTTGTAGTGGATTACTTCCTAAAGTTTTCATCATTGAATTAAAATCATAATTAGTAAATATATTTGTAAAGTTTGAACCTACTAATGGTAATTGTGAAGGTATAAAATTTGCAATGTTTTGAATGTTACTATTTGTATCATAGTAGAAGTGGAAACTAGTTACTGGTTGTTGGTAAAGAAGACTAGCTAATAAGATTGTTAGTGAATTTGGTTTAAATGAATAGATATCACTAGATCATTTTTGACCTTCTATTCCAAATGAACACATTCCATCGAGTGGTCCATAAATAATAATTTTTTCAATATTATATAGTCCATCATTAATTACTTCTCTTGTGTTATTAACAGAATTTGTTAATTCTTTAATTACTTCTGGACTTAATGGAACTCCATCAGTAGAAGTCACATTGATTGCTTTATTTACAGCAATTAGCAAACTATTATAATCAAATACATTTGAATCACTAACAATTGAACTTATTTGGTTATAACTACTAATCATTGCATTTGTAATATCTTGCATTTTATTAACAGAAACATTTGCTATATTTCCATTTAAGTAACCTTTATTGAAGAACTGTTCTTTTAACAGTGAAATGTATAAGTTTTTTAATGTTTCCACATTTTCTTTAAATTTGATTGCTTCAGCATTAGTTGATAAATTTTTTAAGAAAGTTTTGTATTGTTCTAATGTTAAATCTGTTGTTGAAAAGTTTTCTGGTATTTTTGTTATTGCATCAATATTTTCTGGGAAATATGTATTTAATCAACCTTCTATTTCTGTAATATTATTTTGAATAATGAATGAAAGTTTACTTGAAACATTATCTCAATCTTTAGAAGTAAATGATATTAAACTTGAAATACTGCTAGAATCCATTTGAAAGAAACTAGTGATAAAGTTTATTGTATACATAATGGCCATAAAGAAAAAAGGCATTATGAATCAAGATAATAATCATATAGCAATTCATTTAATTTTATTTGTGCTGAATTTACTAGAATTACTTGAGCTAAAATCTGATGAACTTAAACTAGAATTTACCTTGGATCTAAAAATCTTATATACAATAAAAAGAAAGGATGCAATAAGTACTGAAATATAAACTATAAAAACTGGAGACTTAGCATCAAACGTCCCATTTAAAACATCATTAATTAAAGCATAACCAGATACAACTTCAAAAGTCTTTATGAATAAATCAAATACTAAAAATAATGGATTAAAATTGAAAAAGATAACAAACACTAATGCAAAGATTGAAATGCATAGAGGTTTAGTTATATTGTCTATTAATGTTTTCTTAACACTCTTATTAACCATTTGCTATCTCCATAGAAACTGGTTTCTTTGATTTCTTTATTTTGCTCTTAGCAAATCCACATCCAATTAGGATTGAGAATAGTAATACAATAAAAATTATTGGAGCACTAGCTACAATAACAATATTAGTAATATTTTTATGATGAACAACATTAAACTCTTCTTTGTTATTACTAATATATTCTCCAGTTGAATAATCGGAATTTTCTTTAATTGATGCTAATGACAGCATAGTGTAATATGGTGATGATAGAGCATAAGAAGTTGTAGAATATGGATTAAAATCATTTTGTAACCATTCGTTTGGTAACGAAATCATTTTAACCCCTTTCTTTTGGTCAACAATCTTTAATAATATAGAATTTGGAATTGAAAGAGTTACATATGGAACTCCTTCACCTCTATAACTTTTATCAACTAAAGAAAAAGTATTATCTTTATTTCTAAAGATTTTCTTGTTAGGTAAAAAATTATTTTGGTTGAATTTACTGCCATATAAGGTTTTATTAAATGTTGTAACATATTCCTTTGTTGGTTCACCTAAAACTAATACTTGTTTTTTAGTAAAAAAGGAATCTACTGAAATATTGTAATATTTACATAACTCATTTAATAAATAATCATTTTTTAGAGATCATAAATCATTGAAATTAAAATTATTTATTCTTACTTTCATAGGAGCGTTAAAAACAAACCAATTAATAGCTTTTGAAACCATATCGATTTGAGACTTCTTTTCTCTTAAATTTGAAAGAATTTCTTCTCTTTCTTCTCTATCATATAAATTAGAATGTAGGACAAAGAATTTGATTGAATGAATTAATTTTTGGAATTTGCTAGTAGGATCATTTGAATAAGATAAATCTGCATCTTCAATAATTTTGTTGGTATTTAATTTTAGACACTCTATTTCATATTCTTTAGAATCAAAAAAAGAATTTTCTACAATCTTTTTGGTTCCTTTAATTCAATAATTGTACTCATTTCCAAGTTTATATCCATTTGCAATATAACCTATACCTGTATTGACTAGAGGATTATCTGAATCTTCTAGTGGTGGTTTAATGTATTGTTCAAGTAAATCTTCTCAACCTTTACTTGAAATTTGATAACCTGTTTGATTAGGAGTATCATATAGATTATTTAATCAAACACCACTTGGGCTTCCAACGTAACATTTAATCAAAAAATAACCATTGTTATCTCAAGAGCCATCAGCTCTTATTCTAGTGCGAGGTTCTAATTCGACCATAGTTTGGAAGTCTCTATCATAATCATTTGTTTCTTTGTCTATTTTAATTCTGTTTTTCTTAACTTGTTTTCAAATAGCTTCAAAATTACCATGACTACCATCTTGTGTAATTCATCATGGAATGGTTGCTATTGCATATACTGTATTGTTTTTTCAACTAGATGCAAATATAGGGTATTTCTTATTTTCTTTATCTACTCTGATACCAAAACTTGAAAGTGCATTTTGTCATGATTCTTCCTTAAAAAAATAATTATCAGAATTAAATCCTCAATATTTATTAAGATCTCCTATACCTATACCACTTTTTATATCTCCAATAAAATCAAATCCGCCATAAGGATTAACAAAGTCTTCTTGATCTCTTACATACAGTCCAACATTATCATTAATCGATTGTTTAATAACTTCTCTTGCATCATATTCATCTGTGACTATTAGATCATTAACATAATATTTTTCTTTAGCATCAGTATCTACTAAACCAAAGTTATCTTCGCTATTATTTAGTCTTACTAATTGTTGAATTTTATAGTTACTTGTGATAGTAAAAAATTTAACAAATTTTTGTAAGTATTCATCACTTAGAACAATTTGATCAAAAGGCATTGCGCTATATCTGTATTTAAGGTGAACGCCTATTTCTTCTTCTATTGGAATAAATTTACCAATAACTCTTCAATCATCTGAATTATTATTCAATGTATTGTCAGTTATACTAAGATTATTGGATTTATTATTATACTTATTGGGTTTAATAATAATTAAATCTGAATTCTTATCATTTTTAGAATCATTTTTCTTGATTCTAAATCTTATTTCATTTTGTTCTTTGTAGTCTATACCAATATCATTGACAATGTTAAAATTTCAATTTGAATATCCTTTATCATTTGTGTATCAAATTGGAATAAGCTTATCTTGTTTTTTATCATTAATATTTGTTTGAACTGTTTCTCATTCGTTTGTTGAAGAATTAAATACTTCAAAATATGCATATATATCATTACATCTAAAAAAGTGAAGTAACATTTTATAAAATGAATCTCATTCTTTGTAACCTCAATTAGAACTAAATTTTTTATAACTTAATCCAATCATTTCAAAGAGAATATTATCTTCATCTTTTATGTATAAATCGCACAAATTACTTCCTTTTTTGCCAAATGGGAAACCATAAAATGAATGTTCACTATCATTAAAAAAAGTTTCTACAGTTTGCACCAAATCTTCATATGAGCTAACATTTAATTCGTTTAATTTTTCAATTAATAATTGAACAGTTTCTTTTTTATATCCATCATTGTTTTCTCAATTTAATTCATCTCATATAGTATTTTTAGTACCAGCAATAGTACTTCATATGTATTTGCTACATGGTTCAATCAAAGTACCGTTATGATGGAAAAAATCTTTGATTTCAGATTTTAATTTTGGAGGATTGTTTTGTATAGATGGTAAAAAAACCTCATTATATATACGATCCATAGTTTCCGCAACGTAAGAAAAAGTTTTGAGTAACATAAAAGCTTCTGAGAATTTAAATACATCTAATCTTCTTGTTGCATTTCTTATACTTGAAGCATTTCAAATTTTTCCTTGAATATCAGTAAAATTAATTTTACTAAAATCAACCTTAAACAAACTTTGCAATATATCAATATTCTTAAAATTAAATGCCTCAAATTTCATATTATTAATAGAATTTATAGCATTTCAATCTAATTCTTTAGGAAATTTTCTATGTCTAATTTCAACCCTACCTCCAAACAGAACATAGTTTCCTGAATATCCAGATATGTATTCTTCAGAGTTTTCTGTTCAACTCTCAGAACTAGCATCTCAACCAGGTCTGCTACTTATTGTATTAATTCTTAAAGAATCTTTTCTGTATTGAGAATTAAGTAAATTAAAAATATTTTGAGAATTTATACTTGTGCTTTTATAAAATGAAAACAACTTTGAAGCTGAATTGCTTGGATTAATAGGTAAGTTTAAATTTTCCCTTCCTAATGGATCCACATTTATTGAAGGAATATCAAAATTATAAAAATAAGCATTGTTGTCACTGAATTTTATATATTCAGGTGGATAGTTAGTGTTAGATCAACTAGATTTTATTTTTGAATCAATATATAGTTTGTTGTCTAATCATTTATATTTAGGTTGTTTATCTAATGATAAAGCAATAGTTGGTTCATCTACATCTCTTCAATTTCCGCCAAAATCTCCTAAATCAACTTTATTTCTTTTTATTTGCTCTTTTTGATGCTTACAAATTAGATTACCTTTAAAGTCAATGAATTTATCTTTTGCAACAAAGTTATTTATATCAGCGATAACATCAGAATTAACTAAATTTGATTTATCAAGAGATGAATATGTCAAACTGTTTTCAACATTATTTTTGATTATTGTTGAAGTTGGATATATTAAGAAAAAAGGTGCAAATAACGTCAAAATTTTAATTTTCATCTAAATTATGTCCTGCAATCCAAAGTGGTTCACGACTTACACCTGTCCCATTGTAAGCTTTCGGACCATCAGTATCAGATCAAATATAAAAGCTCTTAAAAGGTAGCTTGTATTCGCTAGATATTGTTCCTCCTGGTCCATTATAATAATTTACAATTCTTACATTTTTTATTTGTCAAAAAACTTCATTTTTATGAGGGTAAATATTATTTAGAAGAGAAAGTGGTTCAGCATCTTGAACATCAAATAAAATATCAGTCTTTAAATTTTTTAAAGTTTGAGTATAATCACTACCATAATCAATTCAAGCTCAATTATCAATTGATGAAGGATTATCTTTTTTAGGAGTTCTTAGTTCAAATAATGTGTGGTTTTCAGGGCCGTATCCAAAATATTTTATCATTGATAAGTCTTTACCGTTACCTTTACCTGCATCATTATCATTTCTCATTTCTTCATTTAATAATTTGAATGCTTCACCACTATCAAATGGATCAATTTTTTCTCCTGTACTAGTAGTATATGTTCATTTATCTTTATTTTCTGGATATCAACTGTCATTTACATAGAAATAGTTACTAACTTGTGTGTGCAGGTCACCATCTAATGTAACTTTTTCTCCATCATAAGTTGTAAGAATTCCTGAATTAGTAGTTTGACTACCAGTTGAAGAGTTTTGATTACCTCCTGGTGTAGTAGATGTAGTTTCAGTTTTTTCATCTCCTCCACAAGAAACTACTAAACTTGATAATGCAGTTGCTGTAATTAATCCTCCTGCAATTAATAAACCTTTAATTCTTTTTTTCATAGTTTTTCCCTTTCTTAGAATTTAATTTTCTTCTTTGCACTTTTTTTAATGTAAACGGCAATAACAACAACAGCAGTTATTATTATCGGTATTCCGATTACCACAAAGAATGAAGTCCAGTTTCATGTAACTTCATAATTTTCTTTTGTAGTGCTCGTATCTTCTAGTTCTCTATAAATGTTTTCTATCTTGTCTAGATTTTTCATTGACTCGTTAAAAGTCTTACCATCTCCATCAATAACAGGATAAACAACATTATCTTTATCATTATATGATAGCTTAGCTATTTTTTTTGCTAAATTTGCGTCAGTATCTACCATTAAGTTGGATCCACTAGTAGATATAGTGTAATACTTAGAATCATCAATATATTTTTCTGATATAGTGAATGGAGCATTACGAAGTGCTTGGTAGTTTAATTCATATTTAGTTTCACCTGGAATATTAGTATTATTTATTTGGATCGGTTTCTTAATAAATAATTCATTTTTATCAAGATTATTTGATTCAAAAATCATATTAATAAATGGATCATTTGCTAATTCAGATAATGTAGAGAATACTAATCCATCATTAACTTTATTTCCAACTTTAAATTGGACTTTATTGACAATATTTTTAATATATTTATCACCTATAACTTCATCAAAGATTGCTTCATATTCAGAATTATATAGCACCATAATACTATTTTGCTCTAATCATTGTTTGATACCTAATGGACCTAGATCTGGATTATCATTATCTAAATATAAGTTAAATTCATTAGAAGGTCTCATTTTCTTTCAATCATTAATGAATTTTGAAAATTGGACAAAATTATTTTTAAAATTATCATTAACAAACTCATAATCATATACTTCATTCATTGGGTTTGCACCAATATATTGAATATAGTATTTTGCATTAGCATTTGAGATTGGCTTATTTGGATCATAATTATCATTGTTAATTTTATTGATTACTGTAAAAATATTATCAGATACATATTTACAATCTATAAACATAGATTCAATTGCATCGCTTGGAATATAATTAGCTTCCTTCTTAGCGTCATTATCTTCTAATCATTTTTTGAACTTATTGTTTTCATATTTAGTTTTAACTTCAGGCGAAATATCTTTCTTACTTTCGACTGTAACTTTTAATTCATTGTATTCGTTGAATAGTGTAAGGTTATTTCATAGTTTTTCATCCATTATATATGGAATACCATCAGTAATGTGATAGTCATTATTAGTTAAGATGTTGTAATATCTGTAAACAAAGTTGTAAACTGAAATAGAATTTCTTAAATTATTTACTTCAGTTGATGAATCACCATATTTTTGTATCATTTTTTCTACAAGAACTTGGTTTAATGTGTCAGTAAAATATGTTTTTAGTTTTTCTGCATCTTTAATTGTTCATTCTAATGATTCAAAAGAAGTAGGGTCATTGACTAAATCATTTCAAAATCTATTAGCATTAAATGATCATTCATCAATATCTCATTCTTCACTTCTAAATCAATTAGAGTCACCATTAACATTCTTTGATTTTCTTGTTAGATATTTGTATCCACCATTTTCTTCATCTGTTTTTAATAAAGCGTTTTTAACGAATCAATCTAAGCTGTCATTGTATGATATATTTTCTTCATCATCATTAACATAGTACATTCTCTTTTGTGAGATGTCATAATCAAATTTACGATCAAAACAAGCTTTTAATTTAATTATAAAGTATCCATCTTTACTTAATTTGCTGTTCTTATTTATTCATGAAATAGATTTTGTTCTTTCATTTTGAAATCAACTTCTAACATCTTTATAACAATTTTTAGTATTAAAGCTATCAATTTTAGCTATAGCATAAAATATTCCATCACTTTGTTTAGGCGCAAATAGAGGATATTTACTTTCATTATCTAATTTAATATCAAATTTTTGTCAGCTATTTTCTCATTCTTCTTTTGTAAATACTTGTTTATCTCATGGTAGAGAATCTAAATTAAACACTTTATTTAAGCTTTTTGTACTAATATCACATAAGACTTCATCAAAGATAGGTAAGGCAACTGATCCCATACCTTCATTTGATACACTAAATGAAATTGGTCTAGGTTCATAGATTATATTATTTTTTTCATCAACATAGTTGTAATTTCCATTAATAATATCATTTAAATCTTGAAGTACTTGCTGACTAGTAAATTCGTTCATTGCATGGTCATCAGTGTTTTCTAAAGAGATTATTTCACTCAAGTATTTATTATAATTAACTCCAATTGCACCTTTATTTTTTGTTCAATTAGATTCAATTACTGAACTATAATGCATTGCATCTGGAGCATAAAAAATATTAACATCAGATAGCGCTCCTGCAGCATTTAATGTTTTGAATTTAGGAGAATCTGCTAATGAAGAATCAAAATTTAAAAACTTTGTTTTTTTATTATTACAAATTTTAAAATTGTTTAGACTGACCTTGTATATTGCTCCGTCTTCACCATTTACATAGCCACCTATAACTTTGGATAAATAACTTGTAAAACTTCCACTGCTGCTTGAAAATATTTTCATACCATCTTCTTTTGCTAAAACAGAATTATCTGGTCCTTTAACTGTAACGGTAGCATACAAATCATTCGATATTAATGCACCAAGAATTAGGTATGAAACATATTCCAATCTATATCAATCATTTAATCCTGCAATAGGGAATAAATTATAATTGTTTTTTAGGATTTCATCAGTTGGGAATAATGATTTTAGACCATTGGTATTCAATCAGTTTAATGTAGAATCATAAATTTTTTTGTATGGTGCAGAAGCGTATTTATTTGACAATTGCTCTACTTCAGCTACAAAAGTTCTAGAACCTGGTTGATCTAATGTTATTTTGTCATAGTATCTATTAAATAATGATTTAATTTCATCTAAATTGTTGAATTTATATGATTTGACAAGTATAATGAACTTGTTCAATGCACTAGGTCAACCATTTGCTGGAGTAAGTTTTAAACTTAAATCAGTAGCAGTAGTTAATAATCTAGATATTTCTCCCATTTCAATAATATTTTTTAAGTTACTATTAAACTTTATTAATGATGGCATTTTTCCATTTTTAAGCTCCACATTAGTTCAAGGAAATCCATCATTACCCTTTTTAAGTAAATCCTTTTCATTATTATCAGCTGTAGAAAAAATGGCATTAAAAATATTGATACATGAATTTGTATCTAGTTTTAGAAGTATTTGATCAAAAAAATTATTATCTTTTTGATCTTTTACATATATATTAGAAGTTGAAGGATTCACTTTATATGTAAGGTTATTTGCCCCTAACGATCCATTTCATGAGTCATCACGGAATTTGTAACTACCATTTTGGCTGTTACCAATATCGTCTTGAAAATTTAATACAATATCATTGGTAAGATTTTGAAATAATGATTTTAATTCACCAGTAAAAATTGCCTTAGATGAACCAATTGAAACATTAGAACTACCATTCAAATTACCACTAATTTTTAAATGAGTTGGCAGAGTTGCAGTAAATTTAGTAGTTTCAGTTTTTGGAAAGGTAAAAGGTCTATCTAATCCACTTCCATTCGCTATATTTATATTATGTTGAAATAATTGTGAACTTTGTAATACAACATTACTTAAATCATCTGAAATTTTAACTTGAATTTTTTTATCAGAATTTATAGTAATAGAAGATTTATCATTTGGTACAACTGCTTGAACAATAGGTTTTGATATGGATGAATATGTATTTTTTACCCCATCCAAAGTCAAATTAGCACCATCTACAAATACACCACCATCTTTATCAGCAAGACCAAGTATTGCTTCAGAAAGACCTAGACCCATATCTTTAGCACCCATTAAATAATCAGCCACATCATACTGTACTTCATTTGTTTCTACATTTAATTTTGAATTAATTGAAATATCTACACTATCATTGAATTTTGCTAATGAGATAAAATTTTGTATTGCAGAATTTAAATAATCCCTTTCTTGATTTTGATTATCTGCTTTGATTTCACTAGAAGTTTTATCACTAGTGATTTTTAAATTGTTGTGAGGTGCTACATAAATTGCAGCAAGACTAGAAACAATAGGAGCAATTCCTATTAAAGAATAAAAAAAATAACATCTATGCTTCATACTTTAATTATATGACAAATCGAGTATTTTTGATACTGTCATTTTAATATCAGATTTTTGATACTAAAAAGTTAATAATTTTCTTAATAACAAAGTTAATAATTCAAATTATATTAAAATTATTAGCTAGATTGTGAATAAAATTATTAGCTAAATTGTGAATATAATTATTAGCCAAATTGTGAATAAAATTATTAGCTAAATTGCGAATAAAAAATCTAACTCAATTAAGAATTAGATTTTTTATCTATTTATAAACTGTTATTGCTTAAAAGTTTAATTAATCGTTAATGTTTGAGTCTCAGTAACCGTGAGCTACATTAAGATTTAGAACTGTTTTAAGATCTTTTGCAAAATCAACAGATCCTCATCTACCAATACCACCGTGGATGTGTTTTTCATCAAACCTAGTATCTTTAGTTAATGATACTACTGGAGTAGTACCTTCAACTGTGTTACCTTTGTTGTTGATGAACATTAATTGTACTCCACTTGGAATTGTCATGTTCTTAATAGCCATGTTGTGACCATTCATGTAAATTCTGTAGATTACATTAGCTTGTGGTTTACCAGTAGCTGAATCTACAACAGTTTCCATTTTTAATTCAGGGTTAGCTACATCATCAAAGATAAAGTCTTGGTTTAATTTGATCATGTAGTTTCCAGAATCAGTACCATCTAATCAGTCGTATTCTCAAGCATTAATGTTTTTTAATGTTCAGCATACATCAACTGATAAGTTGTTGTTACCGTCATAGAATTTGTTTGGTTCACCATTAGGAAGTGTTTCCTTAGGTAATTTGAAGCTGTAACGAGTATCTGATACTTTGTTAACACCAACGTTTCAGTTTCCTACACCGTTTTCATCTACATTAGTTTGTGAATGAACTTTTACTGTTTGAATAGTGTAGTCAGGATTTTTGATGTTTAAGTTGATAAAGATGTCTTTATCAGCAACAAATTCAGCTTCGTTTAAACCATTATCAAAAGTTACTTCACCTTTACTATTGTCAGCATTGTGAATAGTTAAAGTGTAAGTGTTGGTAACTGGGTCTTTAGCTTTGATACTAAAACTTGCTACAGTTTCAAAGTTTTGTTGTACTGTTTGAACAGTACTAGGAGTAGTAGAGTGTGCATTGAAGTATTGAACAGCTCCATAGCTTGCTCCACCGATAGCTCCAACTGCAAGAATACCAGCAGTTAACATTTTAGCTAATTTATATTTCATTTTCATTCTCCTTTAAACTTAGTCTAACACATTAAATCAAAAAAAAAAAAAAAAACGCACTTTTATTACTATAATATATAGAAAACAAGAGGCAATAATAATAGTTAATATATTAATATATTAAAGTTGTCAAGTAAGCAAAAGGGGAGGATTAATAGAAATGAAATCAAAATCTTATCAGATTCCCCTTTTGCTTACACTAGGTAGCTGTGTATCATTTGCTATTGCAGGTTATTGTTCTTCTGTAGACTGAAATAAGCTAAATGCACAAACAACTAAGCAAAATACAACTACTATAAACCCAGTTGATGCATCCTCAGCTGATATAACTTCTATTACTCAACAAACTAAGTTTGATAGTAGATCACTAAATATTGTTACTCCTGTAAAAATTCAGGAAGAAGAACCAAAATATAGAATTGGGTGAGCATATGGTGCGTCTGATGTAGCTGAGACTAACTTAATGAAGCAAGGATTAGTGACATTAGCAGATAATCCTATTTTATCTCCTACCTATCTTTTTTATGCCACTAAAAGAAGAGATGCATCATTTAACATTATGAGTATCAATGAGCAAGATGTCATGGGTACAGGTAATAGAATTGGGATTTCACAAAGCTCAGAACAAACATATTCAGTTTGAGCTGCACCTTGTTATGAATCACAAACTCCAGAAGAAATAGAATATGTCCCACCCCCTTTTACTATGCTTGAGTCTGATATTTTTGTTGATAGTGCAACTAATGATGTTGTTCCTCACCTATCTCCAGAGGAAGTAATAAAAAGAACAGAAGCTATGAAGTATGGTATTGCAAAATATGGTGCTATCACTCTAGATGCAATTGTGCAACCAGAATTTTTAGATAAAACAGGATACTATAATAACAATAAGCCAGATAAAAACAACAATAATCCAGATGAAGACAACAATAACTCAATTGAATCATCACCGGTAAGTGCTCGTACATTTAGTGTAATCGGATGAGATGACAATATTAAAGCAAGCCAATTTAGTCCTGTACACGCAAAAAGAGATGGTGGATGATTAATAAAAGATAGCTATGGAGATAAAGTGCATGGAGATATGAATGGTTATTTCTACTTATCATATGATTCATTATTCACCTCATGTATAGGTTTTTCATTTTCTTCACCAAATAAATATCAAAATAATTATCACTGAGATGTAGGTGAACCTTGAATTGGATCTACACCTTTTGCTAAGAATGAAAATGCTGCTATCTTTCCTGTAGAGAAAGCTAGTTTTAATAACAAAGAATTTTTAAAAGCAGTTGGAGTAAGTGTAGTTGGTAATGATGTAGATGTAGAAATAAGTATCTATAACAATGTCCAAGGAGTTGATAGAGCAAATCCAAGAAATCCAAACATTGATCCAACTAATGGAGAACCTCTTAAAAAGATTCAAAAGCACTATAAATATGGTGGTACTAAATACATTGAACTTGAAGCACCATTACAATTAAATAAAAATCAATATTTCTCAGTTGTAGCTAAGGTATCAAATGCTGCAGGTGATGCTTATATATCACTAGCTTCTGACCCTTTTAAATCAGTTGATGATATGACTTATTCACATGTTGGTAATAAGTGAGTGAACGAACATGAAAATGATGATAATGGTAGAGCTGTAGCAAGAATTAGAGCATATACAACTGAAGAAAAAATAGCGGGTGCTGTATCACATAATTTAGATGATGCAGTAATACAATTAGACAAAGATAAAATTCAATATGGTGATGGTTTACCTGTTCCAAAAGTTAAGCAAGTAACTATTGGTGATCAAGTCTTAACTGATAGTGATTATCAAGTTATTTATGGTACACCTAAATTTACGAAAACAGCTAGTCAAGTTAGAGATGATAATGACCCTATTGGTTATTGTGAAATTACTGTTCAAGGGAATGCTCCATATACTGGACGAAAGATTGTAAAATATAAAATTCTAGCAGGTGTAGCTCCTAGTTTAGGAGGATATGGTTGATATACTGAAAACTACTTAGGAGTTAAGAATATTATTAACATTAAATTAAATGATTCACAAACTACTTATAAAGATATTCCTTTACCACCAAACTTCTATTGAAATGTTGGATCAGATAGTATTGTAGATGTTAAAAATCCAGCATCAATTTCATATATAGGATCTGATGCAGATTATTATAAATACACAGAATTTAAAAATAATAGTAGTGTGCAAATGGTTATACTACATCAAGGTAATGTAACACCGCCAGTTCCATTACCTCCTATTCCTCCAGTTAATCCAGATCATCCAGAATCAAATCTAGATCCAGCTTTTGATTTAACTAAGGCAGAAGTTGAGATAGATTATCCAGAACCTATACGATATTGAAGTAAACCAGTTGAACCTGCAGTAATTAGTGTCAAGATAAATGGTAAACTTTTATACAAGGATACAGATTATTCAGTTGAATATAGAAATAATAATGCACCGGGTAATGCACAAGTAATTATTAAACCAGCTAAATCATCAAAATATTGAGGACAAAAAGTTGTAGATTTTTTGATATTAAATCCAGATGGTACAGAACCTGGAAAACCAGATCTAGAACCACCAGTAGATCCAAATGTTTTTGTGAAATTAGAAGGTATTAGTTTAAGTGGAATTCATAAAAAGTATAAGGTAGGTGATGTACTTACTGGTGTTGCTGTAAGAATACCTTCAAATGCTAACCCTTTAGAATTTAATTGATATGTAAATGGTGTGTTGCAAGAAGGTCAACATCAATCATCATTTAGTTTACCGTTAACCAAACAACATAATAATCAAATGATTCAAGTAGAAGCTATACAAGAAGGTGTAAAAAAACGTTCAAAACCATGGGAAATTATTGTAGAAGGTGGAAGTGATGGAATTGCTCCTCCAACAATTCCTGATAAACCAGCAGGGGGTGAAGGTAACAAACCAATTGATCCAGTACCTCCAACAGGTGGAGATGGCTCAATAACTCCTAGTCCAGAACCGTCAATACCTGTTGAATTAACTAATGTAACTATGACAACAAATGCAGCTAAAAAAGTATATATTGATAGTCCGATATATGGAGAAGCAGTTTTAAGTTTTAAAGGTGGTTCTGAACCTACTTCAGGTATAAATTATGTTTGAAGAATTTTGGGAGATAATATTGTTCTTAGTACAAGTGATTCTGTATTATTTAATGCTAATAAAGAATATGATAAAAAATGGTTAGAAGTAACAGCGACGTACAATGGAAATACTGTTAGAGATTCTATTCAATTAAATATAATTCCAAATCCTTTTGCAGAACAACAAGAACCTAATATCTCAAATGATTCTGGTAAATATATATTTTTAATTGCAGGAATAGTTGGTGTATCCTTTACTGCAATTGTAATTTGAATTATTGTTTCTAGAGTTAAAAAGTGAAAAGAAAGAATATAAAAATTATTTATTATCAAGTAATTTTATTCTGTTAAGTGATAAATTGAAATTTATAAAATCTAGGATTTTGTTAAAAATATAACAATTTCCTAGTAGGATTTTGTTAAAAACTTAACAATTTCCTAGAAAATAGGCTTTTTTAAGTTCATTATGAATGATATTTTTATATTAAGGTTTTAAAACTGTATGAGGAATAATTAAAGTCGCATTCTTTAGAGCTAATACTCTAGAAGAATTTGTAATTATCAACCTTAATTGAGGTTGTGAATGTGAACCTTCTAAGTTCATTTTTTTAATTACTTCATCCATATTTTTAGCAGCATTAATTGCAGCCTCTTCTGAAAGCTTTATTTCGATTGCAATTCATCTTCCATCATCAAATTCAATAATAGCATCTAATTCGTTACCTTTTTCATCTCTATAAAAATAAAGGTGGCCATTTAAAGCTTGTGCATATACAGTTAAATCTTTCATTACTTGATTTTCAAAGATTAATCCTGCAGTTTTTAAATCTTTATAGAAAGAGTCAAAAGAATTAATATCCAATAATTTACAAACTAGTGACGTATCGCATATATATGTTTTTGGTTTGGTTGTAATTCTATAACTAGATCTAATATTTGAAGAAGTTCAAATTGGAATGTCAAATAAAAAATCTTGATCATACAATATAGAAATATATCTATCTAAAGTTTTTCTACTTATATCTCCGTTTAAATCTTTCTCAATAGTTGAAACGTTCATTTGTGAAGATGTAAGTCTAGCAATAGATTTTAAAATCCTATTTAGAACAGATTTATTTACATTAAAGTAAGTGATATCTCTATCAGGGAAACATAATTGATCAATATAATTGGTTACAAGTTTGTTATACATATTTATGTTATTCGCATAGATTTCAGGTCATCCTCCCTTTTTAATTAATTCAATTACTTTATCAACAGAGAGAGGATTTTCTAAATTTTTTCAATCTTTATCATTATTCAAAAGTTTTTGAATTGATATGCTATTTTCATCTGTTAGTGCAAGTATTTCAGCAAATGTCAAAGTTTGCATAATGATGGGGTATATTCTTCCTATTCCGCTATGTCTTATTTCACTTTTATCATAAGGGCGAGTCGATCCAGTCAATATGTATTGTGTAGTTCTATTGTCATGCTCTATGCAACTTAAATCTACATTCAATCTAACCACATTTCAAATATGTGGGTAGATTTGCCATTCATCTATCAGTCTTGGCTTGTCACCGCTTAGTATAGTATCAAGTCCTATTTCTTCTATATCTTTAATATTTTGTAAAAAGAAGTGTGATTTAGAATTCTTAAGTGCAGTAAAAGTTTTTCCACAGTATTTAGGCCCTGAAATCAATATTGCTCCTGCGAATTCTAGATATTCTTCTATTGTTTTTTCTATTATTCTTTTTATTTCCATACCTAAATTCTACTAAAGTTACTAAAAAAAAGCAAATAAAGTTGCTAAAAAAAAGCAAATAAAGTTACTAAAAAAAAGCAAATTATATTACAGATTATTAAACTTTTTTTATACAAAATTTCTTGCTTTTTTTATACATAGTTTTGTGCTTTTTTTATACATTTTTAAATTTTAAGTTACAATAAAAATATGATTTTTAAACGAATTGCTGAAAAAACTCTTAACCAATATTTAAAAGAAGCTGGGGCAGTGCTAATAACTGGCCCAAAGTATTGTGGTAAAACATTCATTAGTAACTTAGTGTGTAAGTCAAGTTTCATTTTAAATAACGAAAACCTAAAACAAATCAATATTTTTGGATATAGTGTCGCTCTCAATGGAGAAAAACCTAGACTAATAGATGAATGACAAAAAGATCCTGTTATTTGAGATGAAGTAAGATTTGCTATTGATGAAGCTCAAGATAATAAGAGAGGGTTGTATATACTAACAGGATCTACTAAACCAATTAATAATGCAGAAATATCACATAGTGGTGCTGGAAGAATATATAGGATGAAATTACAAACATTAACATTTGCAGAAATTTTCATGCTAGAAGATAATAATTCTATTTCACTACATGATTTGTTTGTAACTAAAAAATTAAAAGAAATGAATTGTGATATTAATTTTGAAAAAGTGGATGAATTGCTCTTAAAAGGTGGATGACCAGAAGTTCTAAAAGACAATGATATCAATTACAAAAATTTCATAAAAAACTATATACAAGCAGTTATTTCTAATGATTTAGATGATTCAGTAAAGTTTAATATTGCTCCGGTAGTATTTAAAACAGTTTTGAAATCTTTGGCAAGGTTGACATCAAGCCAACTAAATGTTAGTAAGATAGTTACTGACATTAAAAATGAATTAGATATTAGAACAGTAACTAAATATCTTGATATGCTATATGGGTTAGATTTTATTTTTGAAGTACCAGTTTGAAGAACAAGTAATATTAGATCTAAATATAAAACTAGAACTAAACCTAAAACATATTTTTGCGATACTTCAATAGTTAGTAACTTGCTAAGTATCAATAGCATCCAAGATTTTATGATTGATGGTAATACTACTGGTATCATTTTTGAAAACCAAGTGATGAAAGACTTATTAGTTTATACTCAGGATTTAGGTGGAGAATTATATTTTTACCATGATGAAAATGACAACGAAATAGATGCCATCATTGAATTAGATAGCGGAGAATGATGTGCTATTGAAATTAAATTAACAATTAATAATTCTATGGATGCTGCTAGTGAATTAGTTAGAAAAGTAGAATTATTAAAAATGGATGGGAAACACCCTCAACCAAATTTCATGATGATTATAACTAATTGCGATAAAACATATGTCACTAAAGATGGAGTATTCATTGTTCCACACTCATTACTTAGACCATAGATTTATTTCAATCAACTAGTTATTAATACAATAAATTTTCATTTGCAGTATCCTATATCTAATCTTTATATTTCAAGATAAATTGCTTTTATTAAATAATTTGCTACAAAGGAAATAAGTGTTACATCAAAAGGAAAGTAAAATGCAATTCTACAAGAGAATGAGGTTAATTATACCTATCTCTACAGTGGGAATAGGATTATTAGCATCATCTATTATTACAACTCAACATCTTTTAGGCAGAAAAGAATTAACTTGAAATACACCATACAATCAAGACTATACAACCACTAAAGGTTCTACAAAGAATCCAAAGGAAGCACCTGGAGAATATTCATCCTTCCAATCATTGAATTATGATAACTGATCTCAATGAATTAAAGCAACTAAGGATGATAAGATGCATAAGATTGCTAAAGATGCTCATATCTTTGTAAACATCTTTTCTAGTGGTAACTATTTAAGCAACTATGAGTCTATGAAATACTATCCTAGTCTTGGCTTTAATGATAAAGTAAGAAGAGGTCATTATTGAGATTGCAAAAAGAGAACATCAACACAAGCGATTGATCCAAAGACAGGAAGTGTTAATACATATAAAGATGCCAATACAGTGGATGTACATTATCACAAGCAATCCTCTTTTGAGGGACAAGATGCTTATTTTAAGTCTACGAGTGAAATTGCTAGTAACCATAAAATAGGCGGTGATGTAAGAACGAGCTTACATACACTAATAGATAAAAAATATGGCAATAGCAGTGTTAATTCAATTAAAGGTTCTAGAATGGGAAGTTATGGCATTGGAGTAAATCCTAATGCTAAAACTACAAGAGTAGTAGCCACTAAATCAATTGATTCGTCTATAGAACCTTATACTTTTGGAATAGCTGGTAGAGGTTATTATCCATATGCTTTGACTGGATATGATTTTGCTACTTATAATCTATCTGAATTTGAAGATGATGAATATATGAATGAAGATGGTTCAAATCACCTTTATATGGGTAAGCAAGGAAGTGATGGATATTTATCTGCTATTAACTTTCATTTTGTCTTACCATCAATCTGATGTATTCATAATATTTGACATTCTACCAAGAATCAATACACTCCATTAAATTATAGAGATTGATATGGATTTTCAGTAGGTAATGAAACTACTAGTTGAAATAGTTGAACAACTGGTGCTAAAAAATCTTCATCTATACATGAACACTCTATGCCTCAAAGAAAAATGGTGGCAAAGGAAGCAGATAATAATGCACCCTTTTATTCTGGTGGTGATGGAATTTGTAGACCTATTTATTGGTTTAGCAAAGCAGCTAGAGAGTTTACAAGTTTTGGAGGACAATTCTTTTTAGCATATGATGGATATCATTCATCTAACATAGGCTTATATACAACAAAAGCAAAACCAGATGATAATAACCGGATAGAACAAACAACTTCTAAGATTGATTCATCGGATTCAAGAGCTAAATTATATCCTAGTCAAATATTAGCTAATCCAAGTGTGGCAAAAGAATGTTTTAAATTAAAATATGATTTACCATCTTCATACTATTTAGCTAATGTAAAAGCTAGATATAATGACGACCTTGGATTTATACATTTTAAAGTTAGTTATCCATCTATTAAAACATATGATGACAACCTAAATTCTTTTAAGGATTATGAATATAGTGTTGAAAAAGATTTTTATGTTGGTGGATTTAAAAATAATGCTACTAATTTTACCAATACCATTATCGATATTGGTGCAGATATTGGTTCTAAAATAGTAGCTTCTTCACTGATATCAAAAGAAGAAATCAGAGATATTATTTGAAAGGAAATAATTAAGGATCATTACCTTGATGGAAGTGGGCATTATCGTGATGATAAATTGACTCCAGATAATATTATTAACAATTGAGATAGAATTCCTGGTTTTAATAAAAATGATTTAAATATTTTAAATGTTAGATACAGAATTGCTTCAGGTGTAATTAGTGTTTCTCTTAGATTAAAAAAATGAATTACAGAAGATGGAGTTATCAAGAGTGGAGATGATGGGCCGCCTTCTACTATTACAATCACAGGATATAGAACAGTTACTACTAAAACAGATATTAAGAAAAGAGTATTATGCCTTGGTGAAGGTCAAAGTATAAGCTCAATATCAAGTATGTCCAAGTCAGAAGGTATGAAGCATTTTGAAAGATTATTATACAACTATCAAAAGGTCAATGCTTATACTGATAAGCGATTGATAGATTCAATTGATGATAATCTGATGAAATTTAAACCACTAAGTGTTGTAGACTATGTAGTTCATCCGACTCAAGGTGTAGTTGATTTGGCAGTAACTTTAAATAAAATATATGATCCAGATTCATGTCCTGATTCACCTATAGATATTGCAAAACCAATGGTAAGGAAAATTAGAATTACTGGTTATCGTGGAATTGAATCAAGATTCTTAGAAACAAATACAACAACTAGAGTGTTAGCAAATCAGGTTTTAATTGCTCAAAAACCATACCAAGATCCAAAAGCACTTGAACCACCTGGAATTAAGATAAAAGCATCTCATGTTGGTAATACAAAATTTCCTTGAACATATGATGTTTCATACGATGGATTAGGACACAATATCCAATCATTATATTATGATCAATCATTAAATCAATTTGTTGGATTAATATGAGATGATGCAAGTGGTAAAATGCAATTCGTAAGTAATGATAATCCAAGTGATTTTCACTTGGCTAATGCCTCATCAATTAAATATATTACAGACAATATGGAACCAACTGGACAACTAAAAGATCCATCATTGTTATCATCACTAAGAATGGTGCCGTTAAACAACCCTTCTGGAATAGTTCATTCTTATCTTATTTTTCCTACATTAGGAAGTGGTGTGTTTAAAGATAATGATCCAGTTTTCATTATTACTTTTAATAATAGAAACCAAGCAGTAATTAATAAATTACCTTATGGTTCAGTAACTGGGATTGATAAATTAAATACACCTAATTCAATTATTGCGATGGGTGGATATGATGAAGGTAAGCAACCAGATGGACAACATCATGTACATTTAAATGCAGTTGTAGCCATTAATAAAAATGAAATTACATATAAGCATTTAGATGTTAGTCTACCACCAAGAGAAAAGCTAATTGCAACAATCAATAAAGAAACAAGTTATAAACCAAAAACAATAGAAACAAATAGCTTTGAAAAGAATATGTTAGAACATGATTTAAGTAAAGGAAAATATTTGTATACATTACCAACTTATAAGAATAGAAATTATATTGATTTATATCAAGTAAATTTGCCTACTATTAAAGCACATGATGGTTCATATCATAGTGTTTGAAATAGAATGATTTATACTGGTTCAAAAGGTAGTGAACCATCATATGAAAGTCAAAGAATATCTTTCAATAAAGATAAAGGTAGTAAACCACATAATTATAAGTTAAATATAAAGAAGTTTGATATAGTAAATAACCACAATAAACATGGTAGTTTAGGTGATTACTCTACACTATTAAAACCTAATGGAATTGATAATATTTATACATCTAGTGATCAAAGTAAAATAATATATAATACACTTGGTTTTAAACCTAGTGTAATTGATAGACAACCTGGTACAATTGATGCGGTCAGAAGAGAAAATAATAGAAAGATATTAGAAGCATTTTCTAATAATGCTTATGCAGTTATTTATGACATTGCATCTGATCAAAAACAACTTATCAAAATTGGTGATGTAAAAGCAATAGAAGGTGAACCAGATAAGAATACTATTTTAATTCCAGATCAAGCTAGTCTAAATAAGAATTTTGTACTAACATTTAATCAACTGGCAAATAGAGGACTAAGTAGAACAAAAAACCTCTATCCGACAACAGTTAATTATTCAACATTATTTGGCACTAAATATGAAAAGTTATCATATATATCTAAAGATAATTTCTATACAGAATATGAAAACTATTTAAGCAATAAAAATGTCTTTATTAATCAAAAGATTTATCCTCTTTTATTAAAGCGATTAAAGCACTTAGGATTGAGTGAAATATTGTATTCGAATGAGTGTCTAAAAAACATTTCAATTGGTAAATTATATTGAGATTTTGATAAGGGAGAATTGAAAGTATTAGTTACACTTAGTAAAAGTATTAGTGATAAATTAAATACAAGTTCACAAACCAATGTTTTTAAAATAAAATATAGCCAAAAAAAAGATGTTGGATCTATTAATGCAATTGATTCAAAATGACGTAAAATCAGTTTAGCAGATCTAACTAAAACTATAAATGATCTAAATAAAAAAACTAAGAAATACGATGATTATTTTATCTTAAAATCATCATTGCATTCTTCTACTTTAAAAGTTAAACCAAAGATTATAAATATTACAGAATTATCAAGAGATAATTTACAGCAAAAAGCAACACTAGCTGTGACAGTTGATAAAGGTTTAAAATGAATCAATGATGAACTTAGAATAGTGAAGAATATTGTTCATAATATTACAGTCAATTTAAAAGATAGTATAAAACCATTACCTAATCAAATTGATATATCTAAAAACCATGTTTTGAGTTCATATCCACCATCAGAATTAGTAGCAATATTAAATGGTAATGGAACTATAAAACAACGTGATGAAATCATTAAGCAAATAAAACAATCTTTATTAACTGAAATGAAGGTAGATAAGACTTTAAAAGACAAGGATATAACAATGAAATATCAATTTAGTTTTAATAACTCCTTAGGAGTAGTAAAACTTAAAGTTTCTATACCTAAATGAATAGATAAATCATCTACTACTTCACAATATTTTGAACATGAAATTGAATATAATGGATTCTTGAAATATCCACCCACTTCAGTAGCTCCGGTTGCTATGAATATTATTAAAACAAAGTTCCCTGAATTAGCTTCACTAACTCCTAGTCAAATTAAGGATTATATCAATGAGAAATGATATAACATTTACAAGTTTATTACAATTCAAAATCCTGTAGGAAATAAAGCTCCACCATGAGTACCTTGAGTATTAGATCATGATTGTAGAGTTACAGCAAATCCTCATTATAATTTAGAAGCGATAAAAGCTTATAGTAAAGAACAAATTAATGAACTGGAAAACAATAATACAACTGTGCATGGAAAAGCAATTAAACCAGTTCTAGATGAAACTGGTAAATTGCAAGTTGAAATGTACATTAAAAATTGTTTTAATGCAGATGATAATACTCAACTAGAAGTAGATTCAACCGGTAAATATAAACCACATAAATATTCAACAGCTTCACAAGTAATAGAATTAGAAGGTTTTAGTGTCATTAAAGGACAAAATAAAACAAGGTTTCCTAAGTCGATAGAACTTGATAGATTAAAGCATAATAAATTAATGGAATCATACCCTTATCAAGTGAATAAAGATTCAAAGTTATTATCGTTATTAACTGAAGCTATTAAAGATAGTGGAATTGAATTGGCATCTGAAGCTAAAATCAATATACTTAGAAGCTACACAAATAATAGAAATGGAACTATGGAATTAGAGTTTGTTCCATCTCATATTAATCTAGCATCAAGTGGAGTTGTAGAAAATATTAATCCTGTAACTAAAAAACCATATGCAATATACAAAACTACTGTGAAAGGATTTAGTATTGTAGATACACCAACACAAATAAAAGCAAAGGACAAATTATTTGTTAATTGTAAGATTGAAAATTTAAGTGAAAAGTTATTTGATAAAGAAGGTAAATTAAATCCAATCACTGGAAAAGAATATATTGAAAAACTAATGTCATTTAGAAGTATTTCAAAACCTATTAGTGAATTAATTTATGATGGGAAGGTTTGTTCTATAAATGTTCAAGATGGTACAGCTCTTGTAAAGTTTAAATTATCTGATTATGTAATGTCAGATAAAACATATTCACATCATATAGGTGTGGAAATTATTTTAAGAGTTGCTTCTAGTATTGAAGGTATTCATGTTCTATCTGCGACTACTAGAACTTCAGATTCAGATGGATGAAGAATAATTTCTGAAGAAGAAACTAAAGCATCACAATATTTTCATGATTTCTTAGCAACTAAAAATGAAATGAATAAACATGATGCAAAAAATATGATAATAGCAATTTGTTCACTTGGTGCTTTATGATGTTTAGTTTTAGTTTTGAGTATTTACTATAGAAAAATGAAGTATTTTCAAAGAAAATAACCTTAGTTGATAACATTATTTGATAGATTTCAAAATTATGGTATAACTTTATTGTAAATAAAGAAATGTTAATCTAGGAATGAATCCAATTTATTCGTAGGTTCAACTTAAAAGCTAAAAGGAGAATTAAAATGGCTGTTTCTAAAGAACAAAAACTAGAATTAGTTAAGAAGTTCGGTGGTAGTGAAGCTAATACAGGTAAAACTGAAGTTCAAATCGCTATCTTAACTGCTGAAATCAAAAACTTAACTGAACACATGGTTAACAATAAAAAAGATGTTCACTCTAAACGTGGTCTTTACAAAAAAGTTTCTAAACGTAGATCTTTATTAAGCTACCTAGAAAAGAAAGACATCGAAGCATACCGTACTTTAATTAAAGAATTAGACTTAAGAAAATAATTCTAATAAGGTATCAATGATATAAAAAAATAATAACCGTTGCGGTTATTATTTTTTTCATTAGGTTATAACAATTAGTTATTTTCGATAATACCTTTAATTCTTGTCATAGATTCAAGTGCTCATTTAATTCCTTGAACTCCGAATCCTGAATCTTTAACTCCTAAGAATGGGAAGATGTCAGGTCCACGGCTAGATGACTTATTGATGTTAATTGTACCTGTGTTAATTTGTAAAGCAATTCCCATAGCCTTTTGTTTATCTTCTGTAAAGATTGAACCTTGAAGACCAAATTTAGAATTGTTAACATATTCAATCACTTGATCAAGTTCATTTGATTTATATCTTACAATTGGAATAATAGGTGCAAATTGTTCTTCATCAAAGATTTTCATTTTAGGTGTGATGTTATCTAGAATAGTTGGGAATAAAATATTGCCATCTGTTTTGTTACCTAATACAAGTGTTGCTTTGTTTTTTAAAGCATCATCAATTAGTGATTGAGCTCATTTAACTGCAGATGCATTAATCATAGCTGATAGGTCAATATCATCCATTGGATTACCGATTTTTAATTGTTTAGTTAAAGTAACAATTTCTTTAATTAATTTGTCAGCAATTTTTTCATCAGCATAAACTAATTTAATTGCTGTACATCTTTGTCCAGAGAAATCAAGAGATCCTTTAACAATTTCTTTAGCAGTCTTCTTGATGTCACAATCCTTTAAAACAATTGCAGCATCTTTACCACCTAATTCTAATACAAGAGGAATCATTGGTTTACGACTAGCAATTCTTTTACCTACTTCAACTCCACCAGTAAATGAAATCATTGCAATATGTTTATTTTCAACAATGTAGTCTCCAATTTCAGAACCTCTACCTGTTACTACATTAATAACTCCTGCTGGAAGTTTTGCGTTGTAGAAAGCTTCAGCAATATGAACACCTACTAAAGATCCTTGAGTAGCAGGTTTGTAAACACAAGTATTTCCTGTTAGTAAAGCTGGAGCTATTTTAGACAATGCTAGATTTAACGGATAGTTGTATGGACTAATAGCTAATACAACACCAAGTGGAACATAGTAGAAGTTACCTTTCTTACCTTTGATACCATGTTCTTTATCTGTAACAACTACTGGCTTAATAAAATCTTTTTTATAAGCTTCAATAGTTAAGTCGATATATTCAATTGTTCTATCAAATTCAGAACGACAAGCTTTAATTGGTTTAGCGATTTCTAAACACATAGCTAAAGAGATTTCTTCTCTTTTCTTTTTAAGTTCTTTCTTGAAAGCATTCATGTAAGCTATTCTTTCTTTAGGTAATAATTTACTTCAAGATTTAAAAGCTTCATTAGCAGCATTAAAAGTTTTATCAATATCTTTTTGAGATAATGCTGGTACTTCAGCAATTACTTCATTATCAATTGGACTTTTGATAGCTAATGTATTTGGTGTATCTACAAGTTTACCATTAATTAAAGTTTTAAATGTTTTCATATTCCTCTCCTTTAATGTTTAATATACTATTATATCTAATATCTTCAATAAAAACAACAAATAAATAGAACAATTAGTAGAAGTTGTCAAATTGAACATCACTTGCATTATTCTTTTTTCTCTTGCTATTAATTGTTAAGAATACAAATACTGCAAATAAAACTACTACTCCAGCACAACCTGCAATAGCAATAGATTTAAGTAGTGATTGGTTACTACTATCGTTTTGAATAGCTTCAGCTTCTTTAAAACCTTTTAGGAAGAATTGTGAGGTCATTGATGTGCCTTCTTGAAAACCACCATTACTTGTTACAATACCTGAAAGATTAACATTCACAACTACTTGCTTATTTGTAAAGTCGATATCAGTTGATGGGTCAATTGATGCACTTTCAACTTTTGTTTCTTTAAGTACATTTTTGAATAAAATATCTTTATTTTCAACAACAAATTCAGTTAAGTCGTTTCTAATTGAATCTGGATCATTACTTAATGTATCTAGAGTATATGAATCAATAAGTTGTTTTTTAATAAACACTGGATCATTTAGATCATATACGAATGTACCATCTTTATTAGTTCTAAGTTCTGTTTTGTGACCATCAGCAAAATTGTTTTTTACACCATTAGCAATTTTGATTGTAAATGGTTTATAGTCAGATTCTTTCAATGGGATACCAATTTCAGCTGGTCTAGTTAAGAATTCACCTTCAATGAAAATAGTTGGGATACTATTTTCTGGATTAATTTTACAAGTTACATTAATGTTATAAGAGTTAGTAGTTTTATCAAATCTTACATATGGTAATTTTAATGGGTTTGTAGAACCTGAAACATATTCAGCTGGGTAATCAAAGAATATTTCTGGTCTTTGGTTGATAAGTGAAATAACTTCACTAGTAAATTCACCATTTAAATACCCTTGAGTTTGATCAAATTCAACATAATAGTATTTTCCAAGTTGACTTAGATAATCATATTGATTGTTAACTATTCCATCAAATGCATCAACTATAGTATCTGCAGTAATATTGTTTTTTACAGCAGTAAATTCGGTATTGGCAGTTGGTTTTTTAAACCCACCAATAGTAACTACAAATTGTTTTTCAGTACTAGTAAGTTTACCATTACCCATACTTGAATAAATTACAGTAATTGGACAACTTAATGATCTATGTTCTGGGTCAGCTGAATTTAATGAAGGCGTAGTATATGATTTAATGTAAGTATCATATGAAGTATTTAATAATGCTAATCTAATGTTTTCATCTAGTATTTTCTTTGTTAGAGATCCTGAACCATTAGTACTCAAGAAATCACTTACAGTTAAATCATATAAGAATTCTTTTTTACCAGCAGAATTTGTGATTGAATATTCATTCTTTCCTTCAATTGAATATCCATCAGGATTAGCTTCTGTTCTAGCTCTATTGAAGTCTTCAATTATAAATGACTTTTCTTCATATGTTGGAGGGTTACCAATAATAGCTGGACGAGATAAGAACATTCCAGTTACTTTTAGTTTAGTCATATTTTCATCAAATGTTTCAATAGTTAATGGTGGATTATCTTTTGGTAATGCACTATCACTAACAGAATCATCAATTCATTGAGGATCATTTAATTTGACATAAGGTTGTTTAGCATCTAATACAGGGTTATTAAAAAACACACTTGGGTCAGCATTAATTAATTTGATCAATGATCTCATAAATGGTACACCCTTAGGTCCTCAACCGCCTCTAGTTTCTACTTTAATTTTGTTTCCTGTTGAAACAAAATCAGTTGCCATTTGTTCATTTAATGACATCATGATACTAAAATCACCTGTTGTTTGTCCTGTAGCTAAGTTAGAAACTAAGATGGTAGTTGTTTTTTTACCTTCTGTTAAATTGTTATTTGAAGCAGCGAAACCTGTCATGTATGCTTCCATAACTGCTGGTTGACCACCCATAACAATTTCACAACTGCTATTAATGTAATTTGTAACTTCTAAAGTTATTGCAATTCCAGATTCATCACCACTTCTTGGTTTAATCATGTATTGACCTGATGAATTTAATTTGATTGATACTGTTGTTTTGCCTCTAACAGTATTCACTAATAATTTACTTACGTTTTTTTCGATAAACTGTTGAATCTTTTTGGCATTTTGTTCTTGTGCAGCATCTTCAACAAGGATGTTTTTAATTTCTGGTCCAGCTCTTAAAATTTCAGTTGTTTGTGCTTCAGTTCTTCCTTGTTTAAATCCAGTAAGTGTAATTGTTAGTTGTTTATAGTCACTAGTAGTAGCGTTATCATTTGGATTATTTGGTTTACATAATAAATCTGCCTTAATGTTTAAGTGTGTGAATTTTCCATTTTCATCTTTAGCAGATTCAATAATTAATTCTTGACCAGTTTTTACAATTGGTAAGTTAGTTGGATTTTTATCTGGTGTTATTGGATTATCAAGTAGAATTTCTGGTTTATTATTTAAAACATTTTTTAATTCATCACATACTGAGTTATAGTCAGGTGAAAATTCTGGATTTATTTCTTGAGCAAAACTATCTACTAAACCTTTTAATATCAAAGATCCAGATTCATTTGCAACATCGATAATAGAAGTAGTTTTTCCTTTTGTGATATTTGTGTTAGGAGATGTGAAATTTATTAGTTTAACAGTATAAGAATAATCAGGGTTTGGTGCACCACCAACACCATAAGCTACTGAAGAAGTAAATTTAACATTAACTGATGTTGGATCACCATCAATAACTGTAACATCATTCATTGTGTTATTTACAGTTACTCTTGTTCCATAGATAATTGATCCAAATACATTCCCAGCATTAATTTGCTTTGTTATAAAATTTTCTAAATTACTTCTATATTTAGGAAGTTTAGCTTGTTCAGGAATTAAGTTTTTTAGAACGTCATCTGATTGTACAGATAGACCTGCTGAAACAACATTTGTTGGATTTGTATTAAATCCAGAAATGACAAATTCCATTGGTAGATAACATGAAGTATCAAGTTCATTATTATTATTTTCTGGGTTAGATAAGAATCAACCAGATAGTTTTAATTTACTATAATCAGTTGAACTATTTTCAGTATACAACGAAAGTTTTAATGGTTTAGTTGAATCTTTTTTAACAATTGGGAAATGGTGAGTAGTATTCTTTTCATCTGAAACTGGATTGTTAAAGAACACATCTTTATTATCATTAATTAATTTTTCTATTTCAGGCAAGAATTCAGCTTGATGTGTGACAAAATCATTTGCATATTTTGAACCAATATTGTATCAAGGGTTTGTAGAAGATATACCTGTAATTCCATTTAATACAGTTTGGTTTATTGGTTTAGGAGAAGCTAATGCATTAGGTGTTGCAAATCCACCTAGAATGATTTTTTCTGATGATTCTGGTTTGCCAGGTTCACTTGGTTTAGGGAAAGTAAATGTACCTAAACTTAGAGATCCTCAAGCAGTAGCAACTTTATCTATACTTATTTTTAATGATATTGATGTATCTGAACCAGAAACACGTTCTATCACTGTTCTTGAAGCAATCAATTTAGTAGTTAGTGGAATATTATTGAAAATTTTAAATAGATTTTCTTGAATAAAAGCATTTAATTTTTCTATAGCTGTAGGATTTTTATTAATTAGATCACTAACAATAAAATTAGTTAATCCGCTTTCTGGAGTGATTGTAAAGTCTTTTATTCCTTCTGTGTTTATTGTTGTTTCTCCATGCTTCATTCCAGTAATAGAAATTTCAAGAACACCTGTATAAATTCCAACAAGGTCTAAACGAAATTTAAATAATAGTTTTCCTTCTGTTGAATATGATTCAAAGTTGGAACTAATTATTTCACTTCCAACATTTAATTTTGTCTTATCTGCAGGTAATCCATCAATAAAATCAGATGGGTGTTCTGCTATCATTTGTGAAAATACTTGAATTGCATAGTTTGAATATACAGCAATTTTTTTACTGATATCTTCACTAGATATAAATTCATCAGGGAACTTCTTTTCCATTTCAGTAAAGTTGATATCAACAGGTTCATGAGAATCTGGGATATTTATTTTTAAAGTTGGATAGTTTTTTGCAACTAAATTATCAATTTCTAGGGCAGTAAAAGATTTTCCAGTAATTGATTCAGCATCACCAGCTTTTGGAGATTCTGTCGCACTTTTTGTGATGTTTTTGCTAGACATAATTGGATTAATAAAAGGCACTGTCACGGCTGTGAAAGTGCTTAAAGATATGATTCAACTAGCAATAATTTTCGATTTTTTCATATATATGTAAATATACTATATTATAGCAAAAATAAAATTTTGCAACTTTAAAATCCAATTTTTGGGGCAGATTTTTGTCTAAAAAATAACTTTAAAATTACATTTTACTTTTTATAAAAAAATCTAGCTTACTTGGTCAGTTTGCTAGATTTTATGTCTAATTTTTGGTTAAAAAGATTAATTAAGAATCAAATCCAAAGTTATCTTCAGGTAGATCGTCATCAGCATTTTTTTCTTTGGATTTCTTTCTACGGACAATCAATAAAATGATTAATATTAGTAACAATAATGTAACAACAGAACTTACTAAAATAATGAATCATGATGAATTAGTTTGAGCAACTGTTGCAGGAGCATTTCAAGAGAATGTACCAATAAAGAATCTAGCAACATCGTTTGGTAAATTTGAATATTCTAATTGAATTGAATTGATATCTTTTGCTTCTGCAGGATCATTTCTTGAATTGTTAATTCTAATAGCAAGCATGATTGAGTTTACCATATCATTTCATTCATTAGAACCTTCAGGTGGTATATCATGTCCAGCGATTCTTGCTTGTTGCAATAAATAAGATGCAATCAATTCTCTAATTTTTTGTGGTTTTTGGTTTCCTTCAATTCATCATTCAATTTGATCAGATAGTTTATTAGAAAGAACTTGAAGATTTAATTTTTCAGCATTTTGCTTGAATCCATTAATGTGAATTTCTGGATGTGATATAGTTCCATTTGGCCTTTTTACTGGAATATCAATGATAATACCACCAGGGTTAGATGGATTAGGTCTAACATTGATATTGTCTTTGATGATAGTTCCATCTAGATCTTTGAAATATCTATTTGGATTCATAGCAATTTCATCCCTGATATCATCAATTATTATTGAATCTGAAACTATGCCATCAACTGTATAATTTGGTTTTTGTACTCCAACTTGTGGTACGTGAATACCAAGTTCTTCACCTGCATTCGGTAATACAATAACTGGAGGTAATGGATTAGGTCTTACCGGAATAGTAATTTGTGGTCTTTCAACAGTTCCATCTGGTTTAGTAACTGGAACTTCTACAATAATTTCTCCTGGCTTAGAAGGATTTGGCTCAATCACAATTGTATCTTTATCAACTTGATCTGGAGTAACACCTGGTAAGTATGCACCTGGGTTATTGATTATTTCATCTTTAATTTGATCTTGAATAGTTGGGCTATTCATTATTTCATCTGGAGTTACAGTTGGTTTGCCATCAGGACCAGGTCTTAAACCTGGAACAGAAGAACCGATGTCAGTACCTGCATCTGGAGTTGGTGCTATTGGATTATCCTTAAATCCTTTAATAATAAATGTTGGTGAACCTGGTAATTTACCAGTTGTAAGTGTACCGGTTGTAGAATCTATATATCTCTTTAATATAACTTGGAATGAGATTAGTCCATTTCCATCTACTCTTGATTCAATACCAATATCACCAGATGACAATCCAGATGGTTGGTTAGTAAAGAATTGATCTGGGTGAGCTAAAATATAATCTATCAATTCACTAGTTGTGATATCTGCACTAACTTTTGTGGTTAGTACATTACCTATAGGTAATGTAATAGTTGTACTAGAAGCAAATCCAGTACCAGCTACAGTTGTGAATCCTGTTAATGTAAATAATGGTGATGAACCTGGTAAGTTACCTAATTGAAGTTCACCTTTACTGTCAAAATATTTATTTATTCCAATAGTTACTTTAACAGATCCGTTTAATGTTTCCTGGATATTAACGAAGATGTTATCTCTTGTTAATCCTGTAGGGATACCACCACTAAAGAATTCGCTAGGGTGTGCTAGGATATAGTCTTTAATATCATTAACGATATTTGGACTTGATGCTGGTTTATCAATATTAATATTAATGGTTGTAGTAGATGTATTAAATCCTGTTGCAGTAATTACTTTAAATCCTGTTAATGTAATTCTAATAACATGATTTAGTTGAACTTCGCCATTTTCTCATCAAGCATTTTTAATAGTAATATCTACAATTAATTGTCCAATAGTATTATCATGTGATACTTGAGTGAATGTGAAGTCTTCAGTTGTTAATGTGCTTGGTAATCTTCCGTTAGATAAATTTTCTATTTTATCTTTCATTGCAGTTAAAATAGCGTTAGTTACAATTGCATTTGAGTCTTGGTTAGTAATATCACTAGCAATGATGTTTTCTACTTCTGAAGATAAAACTCAGTTATCATTTGTTATAGTAGTAGTTTGACCTTCAGTTTTAAATCCACCAATAGTTATAGTGTATTGTTCTGAACTTGCTTGTTCAATACCTTTATCATTGAATGATTTAGTTAATGTAAATGTAATAGTTACTCTACCAGTTGAAATGTCAGTATTAGCATTATTTACAATTACTGCTTTGGCATCAGTTGGAGCAGTACCACCGAATATTAATCCTAAATTGTTATTAATATATTCTTCAGCCTTTTCATTTGTAAATTGAGTAGTGAAGATATTTTCAGCTATATTAGGTAATGTAGCTGTTTTATCTTGAGCAGTTTTTTGTTGTTGTAAGAATCCTGATAATGTTACATCAATGGTTTTAGTATCTTGAGGAATAGCATTTTCTAATCAAACTCCACCAATGAATGTAATTGAGATAGTTACTTTTCCTGTTGTATTGTCTGCACTATTTGCTTTTATTACAAAACTAAAGTCACCTGCAGTTAAAGTTTTACCAGGAGCTAAGTTCTTCATGTTAGTTTTTAATGCTGCTAGTAATTGATCTTTAATTCTAGAGTCATCGTTTGTGATTGTTGAAGCTAGAATTGAATCTACACCAATATTTAAGTTAGATGAATTTTCAATTATGGTGTTTTGTCCATCAGTTTTAAATCCATTAATTTGCACGCTAAATTCTTGTGAAGTACCAGTAGTTTCAATACCTAAATCATTGTAGAATTTATTAATTGTAAATTTAACATCAATTGTACCGTTATTGATATTCTTTTCTGGAGTACCAACAATAGTTACTTCAGCCCCACTTGGAACGTTATTTAATAGACTTGATAAATTGTGATCTAATAATGCTTTAATATCACTGTCGCTATACATATTAGCAAAGATGTTTTTATTATCAGTTGCAATAGTAGTTGTTGTTGTTGGGTTTCTATCTGTCTTTTGTTGTTGTTTAAATCCAGATAAAGTAACATTTACTGTTTTAGTATCTTGAGGAATAGCGTTTTCTAATCAAATTCCACCAGTAAATGTTACTGAAATAGTTACAGTTCCTGTTGTATTATTAACAGTATTTTTTTGGATTACAAATGTGAAGTTATCAGCAGTTAAAGTTGTACCAGGAGTAATATTTATTAGATTTGTTTTTAGTGCATTTAATAATAAATCTTTGATTCTTGTATCATTATCTTCTAGTGTAGAAGCTAGAATAGAATCGGCACTAATATTCATGTTTGATGAGTTGTTAATACTTGTATTTTGTCCATCAGTTTTAAAGCCAGTAATTTGTACACTAAATTCTTGTGATGTAGTGTTAGTTTCAATACCTAAATCATTATAGAATTTGTTGATAGTAAATTTAACATTAATTGTACCTTTATTAATGTCTTTTTCAGGCGTTCCTACAATACTTACAATAGCTCCATCTGGAACGTTGTTTAATAAGCTGTTTAAGTTGTTTTGTAATAGTGTTTGTAAGTCACTATCTTGATACATGTTTGCAAAGATATCTGTACGATCTGTTGTGATGCTTGGTGTAGATGTATTTCTATCTGTTTTTTGTTGTTGTTTAAAGCCTGTAATTGTTATTATTTCATCATGGATATCAATGATGTGTGCATTTTCTAATCAAACACCATTTTTAAATGTTACTTTAATATCTACTTGGCCAGTAGTATTATTTGCAGTGTTAGGAATTATAACAAATGTGAAATCTTCTGCTGTTAAAGTCTTTCCTGGTGCTAGGTTTGCAATATTTGAATTTAAAGCATTAAATAGTTGGTTTTTGATGTTTGTATCATTATCTTTTACATCTGAAGCTAGGATATTATTAACATCGCTTAATCCTAATCCGTTTTTATTATTAAGAATAGTATTCTTACCTGTATTTTTAAAGCCATTAATAACAATAGTAAATTGATCAGATGGTCCACTAGTTTCAATACCTTTATCGTTGTAATATTTATCTAATGTAAAGTGAACAGTTACTTTACCTGCATCATCATCTGCAACTGGATCACCAACAATAGTTACTACTGCACCTGGAGGAACATTATCTAAAATTTGAGATAGTCTTGCATCTATGAATGTTTTACACATTGCACTGTTAAACATGTTTGCAAAGATTGAATTACTATCAGTTGGGATTTCATTTACACCAACCTTTTGTGATGTCTTTTGTTGTTGCTTGAATCCAGCTAATGTTACATCTACTGTTTTAGTTGATTGTACAATTGCATTATCTAATCAAATTCCACCAGTGAATGTAATTGAAATGCCAACTGTTCCATTTGTATTATCCGCAGTATTTTCTTTTACTACAAAGCTAAAATTATCTGCTGTCAATGATTTACCAGGAGCTAAGTTTTTCATATTAGTTTGTAATGCAGCTAATAATTTATCTTTAATTCTAGAGTCATCGTTTGTGATTGTTGAAGCTAGAATTGAATCAGCGCCAATATTTAAGTTAGATGAATTTTCAATTGTAGTATTTTGGCCATCTGTTTTAAAGCCAGTTATTTGAACAGTAAATTCATCAGAAGTTCCATTAGTTTCAATACCTAGGTTATTGTAATATTTATTAATTGTGAATGTTACATCAATTGTACCGGCATTAATATTTTTGATAGGTGAACCAACAATTGAAACTTCAGCTCCAGTTGGAACATTATTTAATAAATTAGTTAGATTGCTATTTAATAATACTTTGATATTGTTTTCATCATACATATTTGCAAAGATATCTGTACGATCAGTTTCAATTGTAGTTGTAGCTGGGTTTCTTTCTGTTTTTTGTTGTAGTTGGAATCCAGATAAAGTTACATCAACTGTTTTAGTTTCAAGAGCAACTGCATTTTCTAATCAAATACCACCTGTAAATGTAATTGAAACAGTTACCATTCCTGTTGTGTTATTAGCAGTATCTTTTTTAATTACAAAAGTGAAATTATCAGCTGTTAATTCTGTCCCAGGAGTTAGGTCTGTCATATTAACTTTTAGTGCATTTAATAGTAATTCTTTAATTCTATTATCATTATCTTCTAATGAAGAAGCAAGAACTGAATTTGCAGCAATATTTAGGTTAGTAGAATTTTTGATTGCTGTATTTTGTCCGTCAGTTTTAAAGCCAGTAATTTGAACACTAAATTCTTGTGAAGTTGCAGTTGTTTCAATACCTAATTCATTGTAGTACTTATTAATAGTAAATTTAACGTCAATAGTACCATTATTGATGTTCTTTTCTGGAGTATCAACAATAGTTACTTCAGCACCTGTTGGAACGTTATTTAAAAGAGTAGATAAATTACGATCTAATAACGTTTTAATATCAGTATTACTATACATGTTTGCAAAGATAGTTTTATTATCTGTTTCTATTGTAGGTTTTAAATTATTTCTATCTGTCTTTTGTTGTAATTTAAATCCAGTAATTGTAATTACTTCTTCATGTTCATTAATAATATGAGCATTATCTAATCAAACACCATTTTTAAATGTCACATTAATATTAACTTGACCAATAGTATTATTTGCAGTATTAGGGATTACAGTAAATGTAAAATCATTACCTGTTAAATTCTTTCCTGGTGCTAGGTTAGTAATGTTTGTAGTCAATGCATTTAATAGTTGGTTTTTAATGTTTGCATCATTGTCTTTTACATCAGAAGCTAGGATAGTATCAACATCACTTAATCCTAATCCATTTTTATTGTTAAGAATCGTATTCTTACCTGTATTTTTAAAACCAGTAATTACAATAGTGAATTGATCTGATGTTCCAGTAGTTTCAATACCTTTGTCATTGAAGTACTTATCTAATGTATAGTGAACAGTTACTTTACCAGCATCATCATCTGGAGTTGGATCACCAACAATAGTAACCTTAGCATCAGTAGGAACGTTATCTAAAATTTGAGATAGTCTTGCATCTAAGAATGTTTTACACATTGCACTATCAAACATATTTGCAAAGATTAAATTATTATCTGTTGGAATTTCACTCATATCAACTTTTTGTGAAGTCTTTTGTTGTAGTTGGAAACCAGCTAATGTTACATCTACAGTTTTAGTTGGTTGAGCTACTGCACTATCTAATCAAATACCACCAGTGAATGTAATTGAAATAGTTACTTTTCCAGTTGTATTGTCTGCAGTATTTTCTTTTACAACATATGTGAATTTGTCAGCTGTTAATTCTGTACCTGGTGTAAGGTTTGTCATATTTGTTTTTAATGTTTCTAGCAATTGGTTTTGGATTCTAGGATCATTATTTTCAATTGTTGAAGCTAGGATAGAATTAACACCAATATCTAAGTTGTTTGCATTGTTAATGACTGTATTTTGTCCTTCAGTTTTAAATCCAGTAATTTGAACAGTGAAGTCTTGTGAAACTTCATTAGTTTGAATACCTAAATCATTGTAATATTTATTGATTGTAAAGGTTACATCAATTGTACCTGCATCTATATTTCTATTTGGTGTACCTTTAATTGTTACTTCAGCACCTTCTGGAACGTTATTTAATAATGTAGATAGATTAGTTGTTAATAATGCTTTAACATTATCATCATTATACATATTAGCAAAGATATCTTTACGATCAGTTTCTATTGTTGTTGTAGCAGGATTTCTTTCAGTCTTTTGTTGTTGTTTAAAGCCTGTAATTGTAACCACTTCTTCATGACTATTAACAATATGAGCATTTTCTAATCAGATTCCATTAGTAAATGTAATTCTAATATTTACGCGACCTGTTGTATTATCAGCAGTCTTAGGTTCAACAACAAATGTGAAATCTTCTGCTGTTAAAGTCTTTCCTGGTGCTAAGTCACTAATGTTAGCTTTTAATGCATTTAATAATTGATCTTTTATACTTGTATCATTATTTGTAACATTTGAAGCTAAGATGGTTTGTACATCACTTAGGTTTAATCCATCTTTATGAGTTAAGGTTGTATTCTTACCAGTATTTTTAAATCCGCCAATGATAATAGTGTATGGGTCAGATGGCCCAGTAGTTTCAATACCTTTATCGTTGTAGTATTTATCTAATGTGAAGCGAACTGTTACTTTACCAGCATCATCATCTGGAGTTGATGTATCAACAAGAGTTATTGTAGTTGTAGGTGGTAAGTTATCAAAGATTTGATCTAATCTTGCATCTAAGAAAGTTTTACACATTGTACTATCAAACATGTTGGCAAAGATTGAATCATTATCTGTGGTTAATTCTGTCACACCAACTTTTTGAATTGTTTTATTTTGTTGTAAGAATCCATGAAGTGTTACATTCATAATGTGAGTGTCTTCAGGGACTGCTTCGTTTTGTCAGTAACCATTCATAATTGATAAAGTTACTTGTATTGATTGATTAACATTGTCTGCAGTATTTGCTATAACAGTGAACGAAATGTCATCTAGAGATAAATCATTTATATCTTTGCCTACTGCTACATACTTCATATCAGCTTTAATTGCATCTAATAGTGCTTGTTTTACAGTTGCATTAGTATCATCTGTGATGCTAGAAGCAAGAATGGTTTGTACACCTAATAAATTAAGGCTAGTTGATAATGTAGTTGTTGCACCAGCTGTATTAAATCCTGATAGTATAAATGGAGTAGTAGTTGTTTTTTCTACTGTAGAAATTTGACCATTTTCTTCACTATAGTATCTTTTTAAAGTAACATTGATATTTACTGTACCAGCACCAACATTAGCAGTACTTTCAAGTACTTGAACTTCAAAGTCATTTAAACCAAAGTCAGGTGGTAAATTATTAAAGAATTGAGTTTTATTATTTAAAACAAATTGCTTAATTGCATCAACGTGATCTTTAGCATAGTTTGCAAATAAACCACTTAATGTAGAATCAGAAGTTACAGGTACATCTGCACCATCAATAAATGTTGTAGCTGCTTGTTGTAAGAAGTTATTGAATGTAACTTCTTGAGTAACATCTTGATAAACACCATTAACTCATGCAGCATCTTTAGTTACAGTAACTGTAGCTTTTAGTGTACCATCAATATCATTAGCCCTAGATGGATCTGTTTCAATTCTAATTTCTCCTCTTGCTGGAGTATCACCATATTGACCATTAGTAATAGCATGGGCATCTAGTAGAGCCTGCTTTAATTTTTCTATTTCATCTGGATTAGATGCTACTTCACTAGCTTTAATGGTATTTAGTTCTGAATTAATTGGTCCAGGACTGATTTCAGTAGTTAAACCATCTTTAAAGAAACCTTCAAGAGTAAATGTTTCTATTCTGTATTGACTTGGTTCAGTAGCTATTACTTCTTTACCAGTTGTTCCATCCATATATTGTTTTAATATCATTTTGAATTGTAGTGAACCAGTTGAAGGATCAGCTATACTTGCAGGAATAATTTCAACATCATATTGATCATTTGTCAAAGTACCACCTAATGGGTTAATAACAAATTGATCAGGATTTGCATTAACATAATCTCTAATATCTTTTTCATTTGTGTTGTTAGATGTAAAGAATCCCATAACATCCATTGAAATATCAATAGTTGTAGTTGTGTTAAATGAAGTTGCTGGTATTTGTTTAAAACCGGTAAATGTTATTTCTTGACTAACTTGTTGTGGAGTTCCGTTAACTCAAGCAGCACTTGGTTTAATAGTAACATTTGCAACTAGTGTACCATTAACATCATTTGCTTGTGATGGACTTGTAGTGATGTCAATATCATCAAGTGATAGAACATGTCCTTTTTGTAGGTCTGTTACATTACCACTAGCAATTACTGCTTGTTTTAATTCATTGATGTTAGATGTAGCAGCAATACTAGCTTTGGTTGATGAAAGGTTAGAGTTTACATCAGCATTGCTAATAGTAGTTGTTAAACCAGTTGATAAGAAGCCATCAATAGTAATAGAACCTTGAATAACTTTAGTTGGATCTCCTCCAGTTACTTCAACTCCATCTGGTCCTAAATATTTATCAACTTTTAATGTAAATGTAACTGAACCACCTGCTGTATTACAACTCAAACCTTCAATGAAAATATTTGCAGTGTCAATACCATCAACAGGATTATTTACAAATTCATTAATGTGGTCTTTAATATAAGTTTTTATTTTTTCTTGATCAATTGAATCAGTTGCTGGAATGTTTGTTAATTCAGAGCCTTCAGCTAAATGGATAATATCACCATCTTTTACACTTGATATACCATTTTTGCTAAAACCAGATAATAAGATTTCATTAAATGTTCTATCTTGTACAATACCTGATGCTCATGCTTTGCCACCTGTTATAGTAATATTTGCTTTAACAGTTCCTTCAATATCATTACTTGTATTTTCAATGAATGCAACTTTAACGTCACTTTCACTTAATGTTCTATCAAATGCAGTATTAGTAATTGCACCACTATTGATAATTGCTTTAATAATTTCTGCTTTATTTGCTTCAGCTGCTGATGCTTTAATAGTGTTTACATTAGCTAAACTGATAGATGGAGAAATTGCTGTATCAACTGCTGGTTTAAATCCGTTAATAGTAAATGTATTACTTCATTGGTCTTGAGGCATTTCAGTTGTCACTAATGCACTTGTTGTTTTGTCATAGTAATTGTTTAGTGCAATTTTAAAAGTAACACTACCAGTAGTTGGAGATGTTAATAAGTCTTTAATTGCAATATTAGCTTGAACAAAATCATCTGGATAGTTTTCAACAAATGATGGTTTATTGTTAAATACATATTGTTGAATTAATGCTTCATTTACTGTTGTAGGTGTAGCATATGTATCTCTAAATGTATCAGAACCATTAATTGGTGAAGATGCATCCATAAAAGTAGTTGGTTGAACATGTTTAAACCCAGAGAATACAACATCTTCAAATGGCATATCTGTTGGTATACCTTCATTTTGTGCAACTGCTTGCTTTATAATAACTTTAGCTGTAATAGTACCATTAAGGTTATTAGCTACTGGATTTTGAATTGAGATATCAGCATCTCTAACAACTAGTCCGCTAACATCAGTACGTAATCCTGTTACATTTCTCTTTACTGCTTCTTTTAAAATTGGCAGATAGCTACCATCATCAATTATGCTACTAGCAATTGTAGAGTCTTGTTCAATTATAGTTATGTTTTTCTTTAAATTAGTTGTTCCACCAGGTCTAAATCCTTCAAGTCTATATGTGATAGTACTTGTTATAAAGTTTGCACTATTTGTGTTAGATGGCGGTACATATGAACCATCTGTCTTGATATAGTTAGCTTTAACTTGTACTTTAAATGTAACCACCCCATTAGCTACATCTCTTGTTGGATTAATAACTACAATTTGATCTAATTCAAAATCTTCTTCTAAATAAGTATTAGGTTGAAAGAATTTATCAGGATTCATTGCAACATATTTTGCTAAATAGCTATCTGAAGCATCAGTTAAATTTGCTAATTTTTTGCTTAGCGCTGGATCATTAATAGTAGCTGTCGGATTAAATGCTAGTGCAGCATGTCCTTTAAAACCAGTAAAGGTTACAGGTGAACCGCTATTTAAAACAAATTCTGATTGAATATATCCGTTGTTAAATGCTTTGTTATTTGTTATGACAACTTTAGCTTTAATAGTACCATTGATATTATTATCTACTCTATTATCTAGTCTAATATTAGAAGCACTTAAAGAAGTACCGGCATATTGTGTAACTAAACCTTGTGAAATAATTTTATTGATAATTGAAGCATTATCAATTTTAGAAGGTAACGTACTTTCTAAACCGTTAATTGTGTTAGTAGAAGAAGCAATTCTTGTTGTTGGTAATCCATAAGCTCATGCATTTCCTGGTACATCGATAGCTCATAGATAATTTTTATCATTTTGGAATCCATAGATATCAGAACCATCGTTTGTAACTGCAAAAGTTCTAATACTGTTATTTACACCAATGTTTGCATTTTTAATTTGGCTAAGTGTTGTAGTTGTACCTCTACTAATAAGTTCACCTACATTTCCAGTATTAGGTTCTTTTAAATCAATTGTATTATCTGGACGAAGGAATGCCATTCATGCATTATACGATGTTTCTCCAGCCTTATCTCATGCTCATCTAGATGGTACGCTAGATGCATATGAAGTAGCTACAACTTCGCCAGGATTATACATTGTATGTGGTACTGGATCATTAACACCATATCTTTTACTCATTTCACATTGGTATTCCACTACTGATCCATCTACACCAAGAAGAGGTTGTCTAAATTTAAATATATGTGCATCTCCAGTTTTTCCCCAGTTAATAGAAACTTCACAGTTTGAAATAGGAGTTTGTTTAAGCATCTTATCATTAGCAACTGATGAGTTAAGAATATAAGAAGCTCCTGCAGTTGGTTCACTATATTTTCAATTGTATTGATTCATTGATCCATATGAGTGATAACTACTACAAACATTTACAGTGTTACAAATATAGTTTTGATTAGTAGATTTATTATTCAATTGGTTTGAAAAATAACACATGGTATTGACGTCATTATAATTAGCTCCAATATAACCAGGATAACTAATACCAATACCAGTATATCCATTTCCTCAATTTCCAATAATAATACGGTTTTGATAATCTCATGTACCATCTATTCTTTTTACTTGAACGTTTCATGCAATTGAATTAGACATGTTGTTTACTCATTGGTTATCAACAATAAATCTAGGGAAGATATTTCAACCTGCATCAGGATAAGCATTTGGAGCAACGTGTAGTGGTGTAAAGGCATAGTACTTTGCTTTACCGGCTAAACTAGAATTAATCGAAGCTAAACTACTTATTATTTGATAATGACGTGATTTAGTTCCATTAGATGCTCTAACTAAATCAAAGTTTACTTGGTTGTATGTACTATCAGTATATAGAACAGCAAACTCATCAATGTCTGGACAGTAATAAGTTTGGATTAAGTATTTAGTCATGTAATCTCTAGTGCTACCTGGAGAGTCTGTTCCTTCTACATAGTAATCTGGTAATCCAGTTGTTCTATTTATAAAAGCTAAACCTTCAGTTGTAGGAACTAAAATGTGTTTATCGTCATTTGAAATTAAGTTAGCCTGTCAAATAGTGTTTACAACATTTAAAGTACCGCCAGAAGATGTTTTTAATGGGTAAGCAAAATTTTCATTAGCTAATGATCCTGATTGCATTGCACCAGTTCTTCTAAACCCAGTAAATACAACATTAGAGAATGTTCTTGAACTTGTGTATGATGCTGTATCTTTACCAGTTGCCTTAGAATTTTTTATAGTTACATTACATTTAACAGTACCTGCTAAATCAGATCTTTTCAAAATAGATACATCAATATCACTAAAAGTTAAAGGTGAAGATACTGGTGTAAATGGTTGCCTAGAAACAATTGCATTTTTAATGTCAGTTTCAGTTATAGATGAAGGTAGTTTATTGATTGCTAAATCATTGTTATTTAAGAAAGTTGATGTACCAAAATCACTATAATTAAATGTTTGAGAAATGGTCATTGATCTACTTTGAACTCATTGATTAGGATAGTGACCTGTACTTGAGTACGAATAGTTTGGTGATAAAGTTCTAGGGACAGTAACTGTTACAGTCACTTGTTCTGTAGTGTCATCAAATGAAGCGCTAATGGTTGAGTCTAATGTTGATGAACTTTGTACTAAACATTTAGGTCCATCATAAACTTCAAATTGAAGATATTTACCTAGTTCATATTGATTGTTAAAAGAGTTTTTAAATTCTTCAACTGTGATATTTCTAGCAGCTGATTTAAGGGATAAGTTTTTTAATGAAGATGGTGTGGTTGTTAAATAGAATCTATCATCAAAAACACCAAAGTCCACAGATCTACAACATCAACCAGAACGAATATCTTCATATGTATTAGCGCTATATCATTGAGCTCAATATCCGACTGTATCCATGTTTCATCAAGTTCTTTGTTCATTTTCTAAACAGAATAATACACGCATTCTTGGGTTATTGTTTGAGTCTGTATCTCAATATGGCATGTTAATAGATACACTACCGTTAAAAATACTTGATCTATACAACTCACCATTACTAGATGCAGAACTAAAGTAATAATGACCATCTGCATTTCTAAATTGAGGGTTATTGATATAGTCACTCTTATTTTTTACCACTGAATTATCTTTGTATGATGGAGAAGCTGTATAAGATATTTGAGCTAAAGTATTAGGGACGTTTGTAGCATTAGTAAAGTAGTGATCACCATAATAATAATCATATCCACCTTTACCTGAATTATATCTAATTGCAGCTGCTCAGTTAGCTTTATTTTCGATAAAGGGGCCACCTGCTGCATGGTCATATGTTGATCAAGCTGAATATCCATTACCGTTAATACAAACCCCTGGCATTCTTTCAACTACATAACTACTGTGAGTGTACTGAATACCTGGGAAATCTTGTGCTATGTTAGTAGATGCGCTTCCAGTCAATTTGGCAAATGTTGTCGGATTATCAGAAGCAACTCTTAAATCACTTTGAAGATGACTAGAAGTTAGATTTTTAGATGAAAAAATAGCTGTAGCACTAGTAGTAGCAGTTGCTCCAAGAAATAGCGATGAAACACCAGCTCCAATTAATACTCTTTTATTTTTCTTCATAATCTTCTCCTCACAATTTGTTTCAGTAATGTAATGATTCATCACAATGTTTAATGCATGTGAATAAGACATTCAATCTTCAAAGCTTTAATTTTTTAATTATTCATTGCACATAAATAAAAAACACCCAATTATGGTTGGATTAGTAAAATATAGTAACTAGCACCCCTCATAAATCTAGCGATTTATTAAAAAACACAATATGCATATAATTCTAACATTAAACAGGTATTTTTTTTTGAATATATTGTATAAATATAAGTTAAAGTATTAATATATTAATATGCAAAATTATCAATTAGATGGTTTAATTTGTTCTTTTGGTTAGTAAAATAAGGCTAAATTTTAGTCTAAATTCTACTATTTTCAGTTGAAATTCTGAGGTTTAAAAATATAAAAAATGTCTATTTTTTGGCAAATAATATATAATATTAAAGTTATATCTTTCAATGTTTTTCATAATTTAAATTAATTATGGAGGCTTAAAATGCAAAAATCAACAATGATTACAAAAGAAGCTGCTGAAGCTAGTAGAAAATGATACATTATCGATGCTACTGATTTAGTTTTAGGTAAGCTTTCTGTGAAACTTGCAGATACACTAAGAGGAAAAAATAAACCTATTTTTACACCTCATATTGACTGTGGGGATCATGTTGTTGTTATCAATGCAAGCAAAATTGTGCTTACAGGTAACAAAGAAGAAAACGAATTCTGATACTCTCACTCACACTACATGGGTGGATTAAGAAAAAGAAGTGGAAAAGAAATGCTAGAAAAATATAGCGAAGAATTAGTAACAAATGCTGTGAGAAGAATGTTACCTAAAAACAGATTATCTCGTCAAATCATTACTAAACTTCATGTGTATTCAGGTTCTGAACACAAACACCAAGCTCAACAACCAGTTGAATTAAAACTTAAATAGGAGAAATAAATGGCTAACGTTGAATATAAAGGATTAGGAAGAAGAAAATCTTCAATCGCTAAAGTTAGATTAGTTCCTGGAACTGGTAAAATAACAATTAACGATAGAACTCCTGAACAATACTTTCCAAACAACTTAGTAATTCAAGATATGGAACAACCACTTGAAATTACTAAAACAAAAGGTTCATTTGACATTCAAGTTAAAGTTTTAGGTGGTGGGTTTACAGGTCAAGCTGGAGCTATTAGATTAGGAATCACAAGAGCATTAATTCAAGCTAGTGAAGATTACAAACCAATCCTTAAAAAAGCAGGTCTAGTTACTAGAGATGCTAGATGTAAGGAAAGAAAAAAATACGGTCTTTACGGAGCAAGAAGAAGTCCACAATTTACAAAGAGATAGAATTCACAAAGAAAACTCGAGAATCCGAACTCGAGTTTTTTTATTCTATGTAGAATGTATTTCATATAATGAAATATGCACTTCTATTGTAAAATAGTTGTATGTGTGATAAAAAGTTAAAAATATTATTTTGATGTCTTACTGCGCTTTCAATAATAATCTTAGTTTTGCTAGGATTGATATTTTATAGTATGGGTTACTTACCTTACCCTGAAAGAACTAGATTTGAAGATCTAACTCCTAAGATGATAGAACTTGGAGAAGGTTTTGCTTTAATGACTTATCTACTTGGTGGTTTTGTTGCTATTCCTTGTTACATTGCTAGCCAAGTTTTAGTTTGTAGAATTATTTACTTATTATTTAATGAAAAAAGTTTAACTAAGAAAAGAAATTATAATTGATGAGCTATCATTTTAACTATTCTCTCAATTACATTACCTTTTTTATTCTTTTGAATTTGAGCAATATTTATTTACTGTAAAAGAGAAAAGATATTTAGACATGTTCAAATTAAATCATTTGACGTAAAAAATAGAAGAAAATTAACTGTAGCATTCTTATCAACATTCGCAGTCTTCTATACTTCTCCTCTTGTTATTTATGGAGGCTATTTATCTTATCAACAAATTGGATATAAAAATTTTGATCAAAGAAAACAAGATTTAGAATGAAGTTATACACTTAGTGAAGATAAGCCTAATACTTTAGTTTTATATGCTGATAGATCACATGGAAGTTACATGTCTAAACTATTAACTATTGATTATATGCTATTTAACAAAAACACAGGATTAATAAATCAAACAGGATATTCTTTTGCAGAATTATTCCCAGAGTTTACTTTTTATGTAAACACTTTATCTCAAGGTGCAGTTACAAATGTTTCTAACCCTTCTATAAAAGGTTCTTGAAATTTCATTCCTGAATTAAAAAACTTCAATGTTGAAAATCCAGTAGCAAATATGAGAAACTCATCAATGACAAATAGAGAATGATTCTTAGAGTCTTATGTTAGTTTATCAAGATTATTCAATAAATATAACTACAATAATCTTTCCTACTTAAACGACCCGTATTATGAATCGCCTAAACCATATCAAAAGTGAAGTGACTCTACAAGAATGCAAAAAGATTTGCGTAAGGAATTGAATAGCAATACTATCAATGTGTTTGATGAAGATGAATCAATTGTATCTTTAGGATATTGACCATCTACAAACGAAAAAGATACATTCAATATTATTAACGAATTAGGTGCATCAAAAAACAAATTAAAAGAATTAAATACTAGCAATCAAATTTCTGAATTATATCCAGATGATATCAACACTAACAAAAAGTATGTTGATAATAGATTTGGAGCTAATGATATTTTAGATGAAAATGGTAAGGAACATAATGTTAACTTAACAGTAGCAAATGATAGGCAAAGTTCTATGATATTCTTCCATAGTTATATTACTCATCAACCATATATCTATCCTTCAGATCCTAACTACGTTTCAAAATATAATCCTAGTGGAGTAAACTTTGATAATCCTAATATCGGAAGTCAAGTATTATTGCCAAGTTTAGGTGAAAGTGCAATTACATCAAATTGATACTTTTTGCAAAAGCTAAAACAAATATTAATTTATTTAAAGAATTTACCTTATACTGGTCCTAATAGTGATGTGATTAAAAATCAATATGATAATACAAATATTTACATTATCTCAGATCATGGACAACCTGTTTTTGATGCTAAAGATTCTATAGACAAAAAGATGATGAATTTTATTTATCAAAACAAATACATTAGCAAAGAAGAATATGATTCATATTTACATTTCCTTGAATTTGGAAGTGAATATTATAGATACAATAATATTTTCTTCAGAAAACCTAGAAAGTACAAATCATTAAATGAAAATAAATCAATTGATATTTCTAAACCACTTAAGAATTTATTTAATACATCAAAAATTGTAACTTTATCAGATTTAGGACCTATTATTGAATCAGATTTAATGAAAGTAAAAGCAGATCAAGCAAATCAAACAAGCTTCAATTTCAATCCAAAAGATTCAATTTATAATCCGGAAGGATATGAACAAGTAAACATAAAAAATAATTCAAAAGATACAAAATGAATTGACACTTTCTTTAAAGGTAATTTAGTTTTAGATCCATTAAATGATGCTAATGAAGCTTTAATTAACAAAAGAACAATACCACTAATGTGAGCGGATTGAAGATATAATCCAAACGCAAAAAGATATATTACTAATGACTATATAATGTTCTATGGTTCTAAAATAAATTGATCAACTACTAATATCATCGATAAATCAATTCTAAATACAAATTTTTATACTACAAAGAAATTTTAAGATTTAAAAATAACTTTTTTACACATAGGAATTATATGTAATATAATTAATTCATGGAATCTAACACAAAAACTGATAATAATAGTAGTGAGTTTATATTAAATTTCAAGTTGGATACATTTGATGGTCCGCTTGATTTACTTGTTGAATTGATTAAAGAAAAGAAAATGGATATCTTAACTCTTGATATTGCAGAGTTAACTTTTCAATATTTAGAATTTGTAAATAAAAACTTAATCAATTTACCAATTGATGATATTTCAGAATATCTAGTTATGGCATCATACCTTACTGAACTTAAATCTAAAATGATTCTTCCACTATTAAATCCTGAAGCTAAGTATGATGAAACTGAATTAGAAATTGATAGACTAAGAAGACAATTATTTTTATACAAACAATATAAAGATTCTATTAATCAATTTAAATTCTTACAATCTCAAAGAGTTCAATACATTTCTAAACCATGTGACAATCTAGAAGAGTATGCTCCTGAATCAATTCCTGAAGCACCACTTCCTGATAGTGTGCCTCTTGAAAAATTAGTAAGAGCTTGACAAAAAGTTTTATTTAACTCAGCTGCTAAAATTGAGGATAAAGAATTTGTTATTAGTGTTTCAAATGTTAATCTAGAAGAAATAGAAGAGCAATTAACTAGTTATGTTAATGATGAAGAATTCCAAGAAACAGAATTAGCTGATTTCTTTACAATTTTCAGTTCTGATCACAAAGACCTTGAATACTTTTGTGCTGTATTTGTTTGTTGTTTAGTTTTATGTAGAAATGGATTTATTAAAATTAGACAAGATGACAATGGAGATATCTTTATCAGCAAAAACACAGATAAGATTAATGAATATGCTCATGAAGATGTAATGCAAGCAATCGAAACTAATAAAGAAATTGCTCAAATATTAGAACAAGAATTACAAGTAAGAACAGACATTCAAAGACCAATTAGAACAAGCAAGGATGAATCATCAAATCTAGATGCTGAAGACGATGAAGGAGAAGACAATGAGTAATGAAAAATTAAATGATGCTATTTTTGAAGATAATGACGCAGACACTTCAGGTGCAAAAGATAAAAAAGAAAACAAATTAGATAAAGAAGTTTCTATGGATGATTTGTTTGACTTCAAACCAATTGGAACAGTTGGTAACGAAGATTCATTCATGAAATCTACTTTTGATAATTCAGAAAAGAAAGATACTCACAATAAACCTCAACTAACTAAGAAACAACAATTAGAAAGTATCTTAGATGCACCTAAAGATGAAACTTTTATTGATGAAACTAAGTTAAACCAAATTAGTCAACCTCAACCAACCCAAGAAACTTCTCCAATGAGACAACAAGTACTAAAACAAGATGAAGAAGTAGTTTTATTTAGTAATGAAAGTGAAGCAACTGATGATGAACCTATTGCTATTGATTACAATAAAACAAAATCATTAATTGAATCTGCAATGTATGTTTGCGGAAATGAAGGATTAAGTATTACTGATCTTAAAAGATTAACTGGTGCATCATCTGGTGATATTAAAAAGATTATGAGAGATTGAACTACACAACTAGATAATGATCCTGCTAGAGGTATTTCAATTAAGAATTATGGAGAAAGATATAAATTATTCTCTAAAGCTGAAAACAGAGAAGAATTATCTAGACTAATTACAATTAAATATCGTAACCCATTATCTTCTAAAGTAATGGAAACACTTGCAATCATTGCTTATAACCAACCGTGTACAAGAGCAATTATAGAAGATATTAGAGCAAAAGACCCAACAGCTACTATTCAAAAATTAATTGATTTAGGTTTAGTTTCAGAAGCTGGTAGAGCTGACACACCAGGTAGACCTTTACTTTATACAGTAACTCATAAGTTTTATGATATCTTTGGTATCAAGAATCTAAGTGAATTACCAAAAATTAATGTTGATCAACCATTTGAAGATAGCGATGTGTCATTCTTTGATACAACAAGATTTAATGACTAAGGAGTTGGTATATGGCAAAGAAAGAATTTGAGCAAACAGAAATTGTAAACTATTTAAAGAACTATGGATTTGTTTATGCTAATTCAGAAATTTATAATGGGTTAGCTAATGCATGAGATTATGGTCCTTTAGGTTCACTATTAAAGAAAAACATTAAAGATTTATGATGAAGTAAATTCATTACTAAAAAAGCAAATATGGTTTCACTAGATTCTGCAATTATTTATAATTCCACTGTATGAAAAGCATCGGGACATTTAGATAACTTCTCAGATCCATTAATTGATTGTAAAGAATGTAAAGCTAGAATTCGTGCTGACAAATTAATTGAAGAGTTTGATTCATCTATTGAAGTAAATGAAAATGATTCAAATGAAGATTTAATTAAAATTATTAAAGACAAAAAGATTTCTTGTCCTAAGTGTGGTGGACACAATTGAACTGATATTAGAAAATTTAATTTAATGTTTAAAACATATCAAGGTGTTGTTGAAGATGCACTAAACACTCTTTATTTAAGACCAGAAACTGCACAAGGTATTTTTGTTAATTTCAAAAATATTGCAAGAACTTCAAGACAAAAAATTCCATTTGGTGTTGGACAAATAGGTAAAGCATTTAGAAATGAAATTACACCAGGAAATTTTGTTTTTAGAACTAGAGAATTTGAACAAATGGAAATTGAATATTTTATTGAACACAAAGATGCTAAACAAGTATTTGATCAATGAATCAAGGATGTAACTGAATATGTTACTGTAGATTGTGGTATTGACAAATCATTAATAAAAGAATATCAACATCCAAAAGAAAAATTGAGTCACTATTCTTCAATGACAACAGACTTACAATTTAAGTTCCCACATGGATGAAGTGAATTATGCGGAATTGCTCATAGAGGTAATTATGATTTAACTGTTCACTCAAAAACATCAGGAAAAGATTTAAGCTATTTAGATCCAACAACTAATGAAAGATATTTACCAGATGTAATTGAACCTTCTATTGGAGCAGATAGATTATTTTATGCAATCATTTGTAGTTCATATGACATCGAACAATTAGAAGGTGATGACACTCGTGAAATTTTAAGATTACCAATTAAATTATGTCCATATAAGATTGCAGTTTTACCCCTTACAAATAAACTAAAGGATGAAGCTGAAAAGGTATTTAATAACATCATTGATAAGAATATTAGTTGTACTTATGATGCAGCTGGATCAATTGGTAAGAGATACCGTAGACAAGATGCTATTGGTACAATGTATTGTTTAACAGTAGACTTTGATACTTTAGAAAAAGGTACAGTTACAATTAGACATAGAGACACTATGCAACAAGAAACAATTAAATTAGATGATTTAAATAAATTTATTGTTGATAAATTAATGTAATCTAAAACTTCTAAAAATATGAATCACATTTTATATACTATGAAATTAATAATATTAATTTATGGTATATAAAATGTATAATTATTATGTCTAAAAAAGGAGACAAAATATGAAAGTAAGAACTAGATACGCACCAAGTCCAACAGGATATTTCCACATCGGTGGAGCGAGAACAGCTTTATTTAATTACCTTTTTGCTAAAAGCCAAAATGGTGATTTTATTGTTCGTATTGAAGATACTGATGTTGAAAGAAATGTAGCAAATGGTGCTGAATCACAATTAGAAAATATTGATTGAATGAAATTCTCTCCTGATGAATCACCATTTAAGCATGGAAAAGTTGGTCCTTACTTCCAAACTCAAAAATTAGAAAGATATAGAGAACTTGCAAATAAATTATTAGCTGAAGGTAAAGCTTATAGATGTTTTTGTTCTAAAGAAGAATTAGAAAATCAAAGAAAAATTGCAGAAGCTAACCACCAAACACCAAAGTACAACCGTAGATGTTTACATATGAGTGAAATTGAAATTAAAGATAAATTAGATAAAGGTGTTGAATCTGTTATTAGATTAAAAATAGATTCAAATAGAGATTATGCATGAGATGATTTAATTAGAGGACCAATTTCAATTAATGGTGATGCATTAACAGATCCTGTAATTTTAAAATCTAATGGAATTGCAATGTATAACTTTGCCGTTGTAGTTGATGATTATGATATGGATATTACACATGTTCTTAGAGGTGAAGAACATATTTCAAATACACCATATCAAATTGCTATCAAAGAAGCTTTAGGATTTGATTCTAAAAATATTAGATATGGACACTTATCTATTATTACAAATGATGAAGGTAAAAAATTATCAAAGAGAGATACTAACTTAAAACAATTCATTTCAGATTACAGAGAAATGGGATATTTACCTGAAGCATTAGATAACTTCTTAGCTTTATTAGGGTGATCACCTAAAGATAATACTGAAATTATGACATTAGAATTAATGGCTGCTAATTTCTCATTAGATGAAGTTTCTAAATCACCAGCTAAATTTGATGAAACTAAATTAGAATGATGTGGGAATGCTCACTTTAAATTGATGGAAGAAAATAAGTATTTAGAATTTGTAAAACCATTTGTGAAAACTACAAATGAAATTTACAAAAAACATACTAAAGATGTTTTATTATTACTAAAACCTCAAATTTCATATGCTTCTCAAATTGATGGTTTAATTGAAGATCTATTTGGAAATGATAAGAAAATAGATGAAGCAACTAAAACAGAAATTAATAATTTAAAAGAACCATTAGCAAAAATTATGCCAATCTTATCTGATGAAGCAAATTTAAATATTAATTCAGAAGAAGATGCAAAAGCATTAATTAATAAGGTAAAAGAACAAACTGGATTAAAAGGTAAAGAATTATTTATGCCAATTAGAATTTTAGCTACTACTAAAGTTCATGGTCCAGAACTTGCAAAGACTTTATTCTTGATGGGTAAAGAAAATATTATTAAAAATATTAAACACATTAAAGGTGAAATGTAATGCATAAATTCATTAAAGATCCAATTCATGGTGAAATTGAAATTCCAAAAGAATATGGATTCATTGCTGAATTAATTTCTTGTCGTGAAATGAAAAGATTGCAAAACCTGTACCAACTAGGCGAATGCTTTAATGTATTCCCTGGTGCAGTACACACAAGGATAAATCACTCTATAGGAGTTTATAACAACGCTAAAAGATTTATAAATTCAGTCAATAAAAACATTCCACTTGAAGATAGAAAAGTGATTTTAGCTGCTGCTTTATTGCATGATTGTGGTCATGGTCCAAGAAGCCACTGTTTTGAAGGTTGAACAAAACATAACCACGAAAAGATGACTAATAAATTAATTAGTGATCCTTCAACTGAAATCAATAAAATTCTTAAAGCACATAATATAGATCCAGCTGCTGTATGTTCAATTATTGAACATAGTCATCCTATTCCCTTCTATTACCAAATTGTATCTAGTCAAGTAGATTCAGATAGAATAGATTACTTAGCAAGAGATAGTCATTTTACTGGTGCTCAGTATGGTAAGATTGATTCAGGAATGATTTTTCAATGAGTAGAAGTTATTAACAATAACTTAGTTTATGATATTAAAGCAGCAAGTGTGATTGAAGATTTATTATTTGCAAGAGCACAAATGTTTAAAACAGTATACGTAAACAAAAAAGTTATTTGTTATGAAATTTTATTAGGAAACATTTTCTTAAGATATAAAGAACTCGCTAAATCTGGTTTTAAATTTAAGAATAAATTAAATTTATATTATTTATTAGAACCATATTTAAGAGATGAAGAATGAGATATTGATACTTTTATTAACTTTGACGACAATACATTAAACTTAATTATTAAATGTTGATCAGAAGAAGATGATGAAACATTACGATTTCTTTGCAAGAATTATATGGGTGTTAATTCATTTGTATGTGCAGCTGAACCACCAAAAAACTACACTCACAAAGATGAAAAGTATATGTATGAAGAAGTTAGCTATAAATTTACATATTACAAAAAGGATGCAGAAAACACTGGAAGATTTAAAAAGAACATGAAAGTAAGTCCTGAAAAGGAACAAATTCTTATTAAAACAGATAACGGTATATTTGAAATCTTTGATGTCCAAGAAGAACATTCATTAATTAGTAAAGAAGCAACATTGGAATATAAGTTCTATTTTTACTATTCTAATCAAGATTAGTGCTTTACTTCTTGATATGCTTTAATGATTTTTTAATTCTTACATAAGGGGTATGAATTAACATATCATGTTTTAAACATCATCTAATTATTATCCAAGATTTTTTATACCCTCTTTTAAAATAGTTAGCTGATTTATGGAAGTAGCTTAAGCCATGTTGGTTTGTGCTGTTATTTATATCTTTATTTTCTACTAAAGATTTATTTTGTCATGAACCCATACCATTATAATTAAAAAAAGAATCAGTTGCATATGGATCTATGTCAGTAGCATTCAAAAATAAAACATCATTTGTTTTAAATTTGCAACCAAAGTTTTTGTATGTGTAATTAGCTAGAATTAATGGTCCAGTTTGAGTATTACACAATGTAGAGAAGTATTTATAAAAATCTAATATTTGTTCAAAGAAGTTATGATTTTTTGATGCTAAAATACCATTTCACATCAAATGCCCACTTTCTCTAAATAATATAAGTTTGTTATCTTTATAAAGTTGTAAAAATTCATCAAATTTTTTCATATTAATTTTAGTAGCGGCATCAATATAAATACCATCATTATTAGAAAGTTTTCATACTCTATACAAATCGCTACAGAAAGCAAATCTCTTTTTTTCATAGTTATTTTTATAGAATTTGAAATTATTTAATAAATATTCATGATCCTCTTTAGAGGGACCAATATTTAGTTTAATTTCATTATGATTTTTGAATAGTTTTTCAAACTTTTTAGTAATATCAATTTTAGTATTATTATCGCCTAACCAAAAGACAAAAATATTTATGTATTTCATGCATTAATTATATAATAGTTATATGGAAAACTCAATCAAAAAGAGTGAATCTTATTTCACAAAAAAACGTATCATTATATTTTCAATAATCACTATAATTTTTATTGCTTTTATTATACTTACCTCTAAATTTTTCTTTGATATTAACTTCAAGAAAATATATGATTTATTAGCTCAATCATACAAAAGTGGTAGTATGTTTTGATTGTGACTTTTCTTATTAATGCTTTTTCCAATATACAACTGATGATTTAGAATTGTTTTATATAAATATAAACTTAAGAAATGCCATATTTATGTTCAATGGTATGATTGAATTTGTTTTTGTTTTATTTCTTTCTTCATTGCTAATATTACACCATTCCAATTTGGTGCAGAACCATACATCATATATTGACTAAAGAAAAAAGGAATATCATTAAAAGAAGCAACAGCAATGGTAGCTTCTTTAAGTGTAGTTAGTCCATTTGTTCAAGTTCTAATTACTTGACCTTCATTTTTTGTTTTATGTTCAGACTATGGTATTAATTCTGTAGATCCAGGATGAGTTGGTTGTTTTTGATCTGTCTTTACAGGATTAATGTTTGATTTAATGGGAACAACTTTTACTTTGCTAATGAGTATAAGTAAAAAAGCGCACTACTACTGAAATGTATTAATCAACAAAGTAAAAAAAATATTCAAGCTAAAATATAAAACTAATCAAGAAATCGAAAATGAATATGTTAAGAATGCTTCATTCAAAAAATTATTCTTAAAAGAAGTAAAAGATATCAAGTTTTTAATATTCACAATTCTAGGTAGTATAACTTGAAATGTTTTATATTACTGCACAATGATATTTGCATTCCATTTAACTGCTCCTAATGCTTGAATCAATGCAGCAGAACTATTTAACTATACAAATGTATCAACTACTGCAAATAACTTTATTCCAATTCCTGGTGCTGAAGGAACACTTCAAGCAGTGCTTAATATATTTATCATTAATTCAAAAACTACTACTATTTCAGTACCAGCTGAACAACTAAGTTCACTAACTACTAACACTGTATTTATTTGAAGAACGTTTACATTCTATATTGTTGCTATATTTGGTATTTTTGCCTTATTCGTTATTGTTTTCAAAGAATCTAGAAAAACTCTTGCAATCAAGAGAAAGACTAGAAAAGGAATTGCACAACACTCTTATACATTTGTGATAAGAAATATTAAAAAGACTTCAGATTTATTTATGACTATTAACTCTATAAATCATGCTAATTATGATCAAGATAAAGTAGAAATAATTGTAATTAATGACTGCAATTTGAAAGACAGTATTAAGAAGAAATTAGATAAACTAGGAGTTAAAGTTTGTACAACAAAAAATAACAATTTATCAAAACAATTGAAACAATGCTTTGATAAAGATTTAATTAAAAATTGATATGTAAATATTATCAATAGCGGTGAAGAAATTACTTATCATTTATTATGAGATTCTAATACAACTATGAAATCGTATGATTTATATAGTTATGCATACAGATTGATTAGTAATAGAAAGAAAAAATTAGAACCATTCTATTGTATCCATCATAAATACTTTAAAACTTTATCTCAAAAATCATCTCCATTCATTAACATTTCTGCAATGATGGTCGATAAAGATATATTATTAAATTCAATTAATAATACGTCTAAAATTTCAAATGACGTTGAATTGTATGGTGCATTAATCAAAAATAGCGAAACATTAAAATACTCTGAAAAACTATGAGGATATCCTAACAGAGATATTGATTTAAATTATTCTTTAAAATCATTCAAATGATTGATGGAAAATGATCTAGAACAATTAGCTATCAACTTAGCTGTTTCAAACAAGACGTTAAGAAATGAAATAATAAATTCAAAGCATATTTATAGAATAGCAAATAAACCAAACTTTAGTTCAATCAAACCAGCAAAACGTTTAATTTATAAACGATTATTTAATAAACAATTAAAATCAATATTTATTTACTAATTGATTTAATAATTTCTGATCACTTCTTATTAAATGTTTCATTAGATAAATTTTTTTCTGCAAATTCTATACATTTCTTACTTTGATTAATAGAGTAATTTTTATATAGAGAATCTAAATTATTCTTCATTTGTTCAACTGATGTTTTTGCTTTAAAAATATAACCTACATTAGCAAATGTTTTTGCTGATTCATATGTATCCAAGATAATAGGAACTACCCCATGACTTAGTCCTTGCACAATTGTGTAAGGGAAGCCTTCATATTTAGATAATTGTATTAAGAATTTAGATCTCTTCAAATAATCAGCAACTTCATTTTGAGTTTTTAATCCAAGGTATTCTATATTAGGATTTTTTCTCAACTTAGATTTTAATTTTTCTTCTCCATCACCTAGTACTACTAATTTGTATGGAGTATTAGTAAATATTTTATTAATATATGAAATATTTTTTTGAACATCATTAATTCTTCCTACATATATAAAATCAATATCCTTCTTTATATTTTGCTTTTGTTTAGATATATATTTAGAATCATATTCAGCTAACATGCAAGTATGTAGTGATGGTGAAATTTTAAATCTCGAATTTTTAATGCTTTTTAAATTGTTAACATCAAATAAAACGACATTTTTATGAGAATACATTACATTGTATCTATTTTTATTTAGTTTATTTGTGTACAAATAAATCATTGATTTTGCAAATCTTGATTTAGATAAGTATTCACCATCATATAAGCCAATACAAAAATGTTGTACTCAGATACAATTATCTTTTTTTGTAAAATCTTCTCCTCATTTCTTTTTTCAAGTAAAAGGGTGTTGTCTAGCATCTATGATTAAATCATATTGATTTGATTCTAAATGCTTTGCAATTTGAACATTAGAAGTTTTCACTTGCTTCATAAAACCTCGACCTTCTTTATATCTAGAAGAAGTATCTCCAATAGGATTATTAGATATTTCTTTTACATTGGGTAATGATTCTCTCACAACCTTATCATTTCCTAATCAACAATTGTATTCAGTTACTTCTCATTCAAGTGATAAAAATAGTTTAATTAATTTATAGTTATAGTTTTGTGTGCCACCTAGTGTTTTGTAATTCGCTAAACTAAGAAATAAGACCTTTTTCATAATATGTTAATTATAAGTTAAATTGTATAATTTAAATAAATTATAATATATAATTTACATATGATTTATTTTGTAATTATTGCATTATTATTGAGTACATTGTCTGGTTTATTAGTTGGCAATATAGTAAATAAAAAATGATTAAGTTTACTAAACTTTTTTTCATTTTTTGCTTTTATACAAGTAAATACTTATGCATTAACACAAACACATATAATTTCTTATAAAGCATATACTGGTTTTACATGATCACTTATGTTTATTTTCTTTATATTGTCTTTTGGATTCCAAATATGATTGACAATCAAAAATAAACAATATTTTACTAAAGCTGCAATTAATAATATTTTAATTTCAAAACTGCCATTTATTATTTCTGTTGTCTTTGCTTGCACTTTGTTATTATTTGTTAAGACAAGTTATTCAGATACAACTGCATACATTTCGATTTCTTGTAACTTTAGAGATAATTTATATTGTTTTAATAAGGGTGCAGAAGTACTAAATGGAAGTTATTCAGTATCACAACAATTCTTCTTCTATGCCACTCTTGGAAATGTTAATGTATGTTACTATTATTTCAATCCGCTAATTGCTATATTAGCTGCATTATTGATTATGGAATATTTCTTTGAAGGTAAAGAAAGTAAATGATATCTCCTAATTAAATCATTTTTGAATATTGCAATTGTTTTATCTTATTCATTCTGAACATATTTGATTAGTTCTGGTAATTTAGATATTCAATCAATTATTTTATGTTTATTATTTGTTTTATTGTTTAAGGACCAAGTCAAACTTATTCCGATTGTTGCTGTATATTTAAGTTTCTTCTCAGCCACTGGAAGTATTATTGGTACAATTACATTATTTGGTTTATTAGTTTATTCATTTATTTTTAGAGATAAAAAAGATGTATTTATGTTCTTGTTTGCATTCTTGATCTCAATACCATTAAATGTAGGTTTAATTATTCCTAATTTAATCACTACATCTGACGCTAAAAAAATAATTTATATTTGTTTAGTTTATTTATATACTTATGGATTAATTATTGGATTTATATTTGTACACATTCATTACAAGAAAAATATTGAAAATAATAAATTGATTTTTGACTCAAAAGTCAATGTGATTGCAATTTTAAGAACTGTTATTATAGTTGCTTCAGTTATTACTTCATTAGCTCTAGTGATAATGTCATATACAAATTGAATTAAGACACAACATTTCTTTATAGTTTTAACAATTGTTTCATTAATATTTGCGATTGGAATTAATGTCTATTATTTCTTATCTAAAAAGTTTGATTATTCTTGAAATGATTGCTTTACAATGACATCGTTGTTCTCTGCATTGATTCCTTTGATTTTTGTTGTTATTAATTTAACTTCTCTTAAATCAAATGCTTCTGTATGAAGAATCATATATTTAATGCCAATGATGGGTGAAGTTACTGATATTGTATTATTCTCATTCATTGTTTTATTTACTATATTCTGAAACTTTGATTTTACACTTGATTTTAAAAATAAAAAGAATAAAGTATTTAGTTCACTTGCAATAGGATTAACTGCTACATCATCAGTTGTAATTCCAATAACTACTTTTACGACTATTCCTAAGATTACTAATGAAATTTCAAATGTTTCTTTTAGTTCAAACGTGAAGTTAAATTATAATAAGTTTTCTAATAAGGATATTGATTATCTAAATAATTTAAATAGCAAGATAAATGACCAAACAAAATTATTTGGTTCAGTGCCTTATTATACAGTTATGGATAAAGGTTTAAATTATTCATATAAATTAATCGAACAAGTTTATAATGACCCATATGAAACTAGACCGTGAGCTATCAATGCATATGGAATTATAGGTGGACTTAGTGATTATGCTAAATACTCTTTCAATGAACAAATTGATAATGCATTTAATTCACTTGATAATGCTAAATTAACAAATTATTTAGTTCAAATGGATTTAGACTGATATATTTTTAATAAACATGAATTTGTTAACTTATTTGGAACTACAAATTTAAACAAAGCAAATTATAATGGAGATGAAATTGTAGTGTTTGGAAAGGCATAATTTATGAAGTCATCTTATCCACGAGAAAGAATAATTGAAGAAGAATGACAAATACCAGGTTTTAAACTTCCTGTACCTACTTTCATAATTAAACCGATCAAAACTTCAAAGAAGGTTTTAATCTATATACCAGGACTAAATGGAAATGGTGTAATGGTTAAATATTTTAATTATCCATACTTTGATAATTGTTATTTATTTTCACTAGATATGAGAGCTCAAGGTAGCAATACCAATTCAGCTTCTAAAAATTATAAAAAATATATTAATGATATTTTTAACACTATCCAAACTTTAAAACAAAAATATCCAGAGATTGAAGAGTTTTACCTTTGTGGAGAATCATGAGGATCTACATTATCTTTTATTTATTCAATGTATTATCCTGAAACTATTAATGGAGTGATTGGCTGAAATATGCCTTATGATGTAGTAGATGTATCTGAAATTCATGGATGGAAAAAATTTAAAAATTCTTGTAAGGTTTTGTGAACATATTTAACTAATATCAATACATATGATACAGCACCAATGGCAGATGCATTAACTAATAATGCGCTACTTAAAAGAATTGTAAAAACTATGAAAAATAATAAGTTAAGTAACCGTGTTATATTAGCAGCTTGAAAAAGTTTTAAAAAGGCATACAAAGCACTAGAAAACCCACAAATAAAGGTTCAATACATCCAATCTCTAGAGGATGCCTTATTATCTAAAAGACGTTTAAACTATATAAAATCCTTACCAAATGTAAAAATTCTTGACAAAGGTTTTCATATTCTAACCTTTGATGATAATGTTAGTGATGAATTATTTTTATATATAAAGAAATTTATATATTAAAATAATATATATTTTAATTTTAACAATGTCGCAACCTAATGTTTCAATCTTAATAGCTTGTTTTAATGGCGAAAATTATATTGATAGATGTCTAAGTTCATGTATTAACCAAACATATAAAGACATAGAAATTTTAATTATTAATGATGGTTCAACTGATAATTCTTCAAAGATGCTTCATGACTGAGAAGCAAAGGATAAAAGAATAAGAGTGATTGATCAAACTAATGTAGGTTTAGGTGAAACTAGAAATAGATTGATTGCTAATTCAAAAGGTAGATATTTTACTTTTGTAGATATTGATGACACTATGCCAAAAAAAGCTATTCAACGTTATTTACAAAATATGAAAAATGATGATGTTGATATTGTGGTTGGTAGAACATATGTTATCTATGAAAAAAATAAATTTAAAATGCCTTTTTATCCAAGCTGACGTTTTGTTTTGAATATGACTAATGGACACTACATCAAATCAAATTTATGTACTCCTTGATCATCTCTAATTAAGAAATCATATTTCGAAAATTTAAACATATCATTTTTAGCTGGAAGAATTTTTGAAGATGTAGGTGTTATGACTTATGTTTTCTTTAAAGCTAAAAAATTCCAGGTTATTAAAGATGTTGTCTATGAATATCACAGATATAGCAATAAAGCAAACAATTCTAAACTGTCTTCTTTTAGCGATAATTGTTTTAAAAAATACAATGATATTTACTGACAAATGAAGAACCTATTGAAATATTTAGACAGTGACAAAATGTTAGATGGTAAAAGAAATAAGAGATATATCAATGGTTTATTGTTTCAAGCATATCCTATCAACTTATTTGTGTCTAACAATATTACTACCAATAAGAAGTTTAGATATTTAATGAGATATGAATTAAGTGAATTAATAAATAGTTATGGAATAAACTTTAGATTTTCAAAAACTCTTTGAAAATCTATCGGTTATTTTTATATAGTGGCCAAAGGTAGAAAAGTTTTAAATGATGGTTTGAATCATACTAAGAACCATGTTTATATTGGAACTAAAGAACAATCTAAATATAAATTTGTTAAACCTGCTTCAAAACTTAGTCATAACAGATATGTTTTCAATGAATGTAGTATCAATGATGTTGAACAATTAAATGCAAAAAAGAAATATGATATAAATCTAATCTTTAAATACAGTGAATTAAATGTTGAAGAATTAAAAGTAATAAATAAAGAAGTTACAAGATTAAATGCATTACCTTTCTTACAAATAAATGATAAAGGTTTTGATCATATGCCAATAGAAGATATTAATGATAATTTCTTTGGCTACTTTATAGATGTAGATAAGCAAACTACAAAATCTCAAATAGATAAAATAATTTCTCAAATTCAAAAATTAGGTAGAGAACGTTTAATCTTCTTAAGGGGAGATAAAAAAATTATTCAAGATTTAAAAATCAATCACAAAATTATTAATGGAGAATTTTACAGATAATGAAATCTTTCTCAGTTATTATTCCAACATATAATAGTGAAAAGTGAATAAAATCATGTGTTGATTCACTACTAAATCAAAATTATGATTTATCTAAAATTCAAATTTTAGTAGTTGACGATGGTTCAACTGACAATATTGCACAAATTATGCAACAATATAAAGATATTAAGCAAGTTGAATATATTAAAAAACCAAATGGACAATGAGGCTCAGTAATTAATTATGTAAAGCACCATCATTTAGCTAAACATGATTTCATCTCTATTTTAGATGCTGATGATATGTTATTACCTAATGCTTTCAAAATAATTAATAAAGAAGTTAAAGACGCAGATGTATTTGTTGGTTCATATAGAAAATGGGATGGCCATAAAAAATGTGCTCATGTTCATCCATATTGATTTGTTTTGAAAAGAACTATAACTAAAAGAACTTCAATGAATACTCCATTTTGTCTTCCACTAATTTATTTTGTAAAAAAAGAAATATTTTACAATACATTGGACTTGATGGAAGGGGTAGCTTATCAAGATCCTGATTACATTTCTCAATTAATTAAAGGATCAAATAAATTACGTTTTACATGAAAGAGTATTGGATTATATTATTTTAATAGAGTAGGAAATTCAATATCACAAAAATGAACTGATAAAAGATTTGATGCCGAATTAAATGCTTGCTTGAATTGTATTAGAAATGATGCTCAAGAAATTGTTTCATATAGATTAAATTTAAAAGAATTTTATAACTTATGTAAAAATAAAAATATCAAATTTAATATATCTCGAAAGATGAATTTTTCTTGATATCCATTTTATATTAGATGAGTATATAAACTAATGCACGCAACTAAATATAAAAAGTTTTTTGTTATGGAGAATAAGAAATAATTATGAAGAATATTATTATTGGAGCTGGCTTAGCTGGTTGCACTGTTGCTAGATTATTAGCAGATAGAAATGAAGAAGTAATAATTTATGAAGCTAAAGATCATATAGGTGGTAACTTATATGATTACTATAATGACAAAGGTGTTTTAGTACATAAATATGGACCTCATATATTTCACACTTCATATGATAATGTTTGAAACTTTGTGAATAGATTTGCAAAATTTAATAATTACATTAATAGAGTGCAAGTGAAGGTGGACAATAAATTACTAAAGATGCCAATTAACCTTGATAGTATTGAAACTCTATTTCCAAAAGAATCTAAAATATTAATTGAAGAGATCAAATCAAAATTTAAACAACAAAATGCTGTAACCATTTCTGAATTACTTAATAATTTAGAAAATGATATTTCAAAAAAATGTGTGCAATTTATTTTTGACAATGTTTATGCAAACTATACAGCTAAAATGTGGGGTACACCCATTAGTGAAATAGATCCTAATATTATTTCAAGAGTAAAGATTAATTTGAATAGAGAATGAAACTATTTTCCGAATGACAAATATCAAGGTCTTCCTATTGATGGCTATACTAAAATGTTAGAAAAAATGATTGATAGCGAAAATATAAAAGTAGTTTTAGATAATGATGGATTAAAACATCTTAGCTTTAAAGATAATAAGATTCTTTTTGATGATGAAGAAGTTAATTTAATTTATACTGGCCCTCTTGACGCTCTATTTAATTATCAATATGGTGAACTTGAATATAGATCACTTGATATTCAATTAGAAACATTAAATCAAAGTTCTTTTCAAGAAGTAGCGGTTGTTAATTATCCTAGCCATCCAACTATGACTAGAATAACAGAATACAAGAAAATGACACTTCAAGATAATCTTGACTACACTACTATTTCTAAAGAATATCCTGGTCAATATAATAAAACATCCGAACAATTTAATATTCCATACTATCCAATCAGTGATGAACAGAATGCTAAATTATCAAAACAATATTTAGATGAAGCTAAAAAATATAGCAATCTTAAATTATTAGGAAGACTAAGTCAATATAAATATTTTGACATGGATGATATTATCTACGAATGTCTAAATGCCTTATCTGATTAAAGTTTATTCCATATTTAAACTATGTTTTATATTATGGAATCAATATTATTTTGTAAATAATATTATTAGGTATATAATTGTGTGCATGTGTAAAAATAAAAGGATTTTGATTTCTGATATATGTGTTTGTGCCATCTGTATAGCTTTTTTGGTTTATGCAGTGGTTTTATTACTAGTATTACCTTTTCCTGAAAGAACTAGAGTTGAGGATATGGATTCTTTAATGATTCATAGTGGCGAAGCATTTGCTTTAATTAGTTATTGTGTTTCAGTTCCTTTTATTATTGCAACTTTTATTACATCTTTAGGATTAACATCTGCACTATTTTATAGATTATTCGTTTCTGATCCTTCTAATAATTTTTCTTTTAGTTCTAATAGCACAAGGAATTGATTTAGATTTGGAGCTATATTATCTATTATTATCCCACCTCTATTTATTTGATTTATATTAGCTAAACTATTTTTATTATGTAGAACTAGTGCTGATTCTTGTGATTATCAACATAATAGAAATAGTCAAATATGAAAAAGAATTATTATTTGACCAATGATTATCTTTTACCCATTAGTTGCTGTATCAGCTATTTTATTTACTCAAAAGAAGAAGTTATATTACAATTCAATTCCAGTTAGAACTGCAGATCTTAAAGAATCGTATACATTATCAAGAGACAAACAAAATACGATAGTATTATTTTTTGATAGAGCATTTGGTTCTCATGTATATAAGTTGTTAGCGTTAGATTATTGTTACTTTAATAAAGAAAACGGTATTATCAATCAAAATGGAACTTCATTTGCCGAATTATTTCCTGAGTTTACATATTATATTAATAGTTTAAGTGCTAGTGATAATACAAATGGATCTGTACCAACAATTGAAGGGTCTTGAAATTTTGATACACCAATTAAAGATACAACATTAATTAATCCTAAAACTAATGTTGTAAATAATTCTATTGGTCAAAGCCAATGATTATTAGATTCAAGAATGACAGCATATCAAATGCTAGGAGAAAATAAATATTCAAATATAGCTTCTGTTGGTTTTCCTTATTATGGTAATACAACATGACAACATAATTCTAATTCAGGTGAATTACAATCAAAAATTAGAGAAAAATTAAATAATGATAACATTAACATTTTTGACGAAACCGAAGCTGCTAAATCATTAGATAAAAATATTTCATATGGTATTGAAGATGATATGAGAATAATTAGAAACTTTGGTGCAAACAAAAAATCAGTTGCAGGAATTATTCAAAAAGACAAATCAATAAAATTTGCACCAGATGATTTGAATACAAATAAAAAATATTTAGATAACCCTTATGGTGCAAATGAACAATTAGATTTAAGTGATAACAAAGAACACATAAACCTATCAGTGAATCCTAACAAATCTAGTGCGTACATAATGCTCCACACTGGAGTTACACATGAACCTTATTCACATATCAGTGATAAAAACTTTATAAATGAAAAATATAATATAGCAGGAATAAATTATGATAATCCTTCTGTTGGAACTGTAGAAGGTCCAACATCTAGAAAAGAATTAAAATCACAACCTAAGGATGATATCTTTTTCTCTGAATGATGAATGCTACAAAAGATAAAAGATATTTTAATTTATCTTAAGAATTTACCATATACAGGTAGTGATAGTTATATTCAAAATCAATATGATAACACCAATGTTTATGTAGTATCAGATCATGGTAGTTTAATAAATAATGATGTAGATTCATATAATAATAAAATTAATAGAGAATTATTGAAGAATGGTTTAATTACTGAAAAGAATTATAATGAACAATTAGAAATTGCTAATGAAACAGGAGTTATGCAAAAGTGTAGTAATATCTTTTTCAGAAAACCAAGAAAATCAAGTGATGCAAAATTAAATAAACCTACATCTTATTCTAATAACAAAGATTATTTAAAGAATCTATTTGATTTTGAAACATTTATAAGTTCAGCTGACTTAATGCCAATTATTGAAGGAGACATCAAAAGAGTTAGTTTTGAATCTTCATCTTCAAGTTCAGCAATGTCTAAATTTGTATTCAATGATAATGAATCATATTACAAAGAAACATATGCTGACAGTAATCCAGATATGACTGGTATTGATAAACAAGCTTATGATGCACTTTTAAAAGGAGTTCTAGTACCAAACCCATTAGGTGCAGATAATAAAGATATTTTATACAAGAGACAATTTACTATTTCTTTTGCAGGTAATTGAAAACATATGCCAAATGCAAAGAACTATTCTGTAAAAAGAATTTATAAAATAGATCAAACTAAATTGAAAAAGGGAAGCAATTCATTTGTGTACTCATCTTATCTAAATCCAGATATTTATAGAATGATTTATGAAAAATAATAATAATTATCGGTTAATATATGTTAATATATTATGTGTAAAAGCAAGGGAGGTGATATTATGTCAAGAACAATCGTAGTCGAAAATGACTTAGAAGTTGCTTTAAAGAAATTTAAAAGAATTTCTAATGAAACTAAGCGTGATTTTAGAAAAAACGAATATTACCTAAGACCAGGCTTACGTCGTATGCTTAAAGAAAAAGAAGCATTAAAGAAAAGAAAAAAATACTAATTTTTAAATTTATAAAAAACTACCTCACTGGTAGTTTTTTACTTAAAAGGGGATTAACATGAAAAAATTATTTGTCTTTGATTGTGATGGAACATTGCTTAATGATGATAGAGAATTACTACCTGAAACAATAGCTGCACTGCGTAATGCTGCTCATGAAGGACACTATCCAGTTATTTGTACTGGAAGAGGAATTGTTCAACTAAAGGGTTATTTAGATCAAATGCCTTTTATGAAAATTGCATGTACATTAAATGGTGGTGTAATTAACTTTTTAGATAGTGGTGATGAAATTATAAATGGTCAACCAATTGGTAGAGATGCTATCAATGAACTAATTGATATTGCCATGAAATATAAACGTGAATTACAATGAACAGATGATAACCAAAATATGTATAGAGTTTACTTTGGTACAACGCCACAACAAGATATCACTGATCAATCATTCTTTAGATTAGGAACACAAAATCCTAAATATGATAAATGAGAAGATGTAAGACACACACTGAATAATGGTAATATCCTTCATGCTTCAGTAAAAATGGAGTCATCACTAATTAAAGAACCATACCAACAAATATATGATCACTTTGCAAAGACAAATAAATATGCTGTTCATAATACAGGAAATATTTACATTGATATTGATCCTCTAGGTGTAAATAAAGCAGCAGCAGTTAAGACTCTTCAAAAGAATTTAAATATCTCAAACGAAAATACTTATTGCTTTGGAGATTCTAGTAATGATATCTCAATGGTTGAATATGCAGGAACTGGTATTGCTTTATGAAATTCAACACAAGATCTTAAAGAGGTTGCTGATGTTATTATCGGTTCTAACAATGAACCATCGATTGCAACATATATAAGCAATGTAATTTCTCAAACTAGCAATAAAGTGTTAGAACCTTCACTATTGGCATTTGATAAATCTAAGATGGAAGAACAATTAGATGAAGTAAAGCAAGAAGGTATTGATACTATCCACTATGATGTTATGGATGGCTTTGTAAATAATAAGAGTTTTGATACTGAATACATGCAAATGATTAGTGATAAAGGATTTGAAACTATAGTTCACTTAATGGTTTATGATCCAATGTCATACATCGATAGATTTGCTGCATTCAAACCTTCTGCTATTACTTTTCAATATGAAGCAGTCAACTATTCAGAAGCTATGAAAGTGATTAAGAAAATTAAATCATATGGTATCAAAGCTGGAATTGCAATCAAACCTTATTCACAGTACTCAAGTTATAGTCACCTATTAGATTATGTTGACTTCTTAACGATGATGACAGTTGAACCAGGTAAGGGCGGACAGTCATTCATAGATGATGCAATGAAAAACGTTGAGCAAGTATATAAATACAGAGCAGATAATAACCTAAGATATAAGATTGAGGTTGATGGTGGAATTAAACTAGAAAATGTTTATAAAGTATTACCATATGTTGATTATGTAGTAGCAGGTAGTGGATATATGGGAATTAACAAAACAGCAAGATATGAATTTATCAATAGAGTCATGGAGGAAAAATAATGGCAAATAAGAAAATTGTTTTTACAAACGAAAAGAAATATGAAGAAGCAGTTGCTAAAGAAGAAAAACTAATTGCAAACGAAAAAGAAAAAATTCATTCTTTAGAACAACAACTAGCAGAACTAAGACAACTTGAAAAAGAGATGAATGCTTCTCAAAAATCTACACCAACTAAAAAAACTGCTAAAAAACCAGCAGCTAAAAAACCAGACTTATCACTAGAATGAGATCTTGATGCTATTTTAGAAGGTGGAACTTTAGAAGAATTATATGATAAGTGAATTAAAGGTATGGATAAAACTATTGCATTATATCCAACCTTCTTAGATAATCTTCAAAACTTCAAGGCATGAATTAAACATAGTAAAGAATTAAGAATTATATCTAATCGTTTATCTAATTATGTTTCTAACAATTACAATTCAGATGTTTCTAATCCTAAATGAATAGGGATTAGTCAAAAGATGTCAATTGATGGTAATAAATTAACTGTAGCTTTAGCTGATTATGATAACAGAATCTTAGATAATGAAACTAAAGTTCTTGAATATTTAAAAGATCCTGAATTAAAGGAATACCAAAGAAGTTTTGATCACATCTTAAAAACTAAACCACATGTTCTTTCTAAAACTGAAGAAACATTACTAGCAAAACTTTCTAAGTCAGATGGTGGTGTTGAAGAAATGTATGATAGTCTAACTACTAGTGATATTAAATTTGCTGATGCGATTGATTCTAAAGGTAAAAAACATCCAATTAAAACTCAAAGTGAAGTTTTTGTTAATTTAAAATCACAAGATAGAAGCATTAGAAAAACTTCGTGAGAAAACCTCCATAATGCTTTTTATGATGTAAGAAGCACATTAAGTCATGCTATCTACTATAACTACCTAATGTTAAATACAGATAGTCAAATTAGAAATTTCAAGAGTTATATTGATGCTTGTTGTTTTGGTGATGAAGTGACAACAGAACTGATCCCACACATTTATGAACAAGTAGCTACATATAGAGATATTCACAAAGAATATGTAACGCATAGAAGTGATTTATTAAAGCAATTACTTCATTTAAAAGAACTTGAACCATGAGATGCTAATGTAGATTTAATTAAGAAAAAAACTAAGTATACTCCAGAACAAGGTAAGAAAATAGTGTTAGAAGCTTTAGCACCATTAGGAAAAGAATATACAGATAATGTTCAAAAAGCATTTGATGAAAGATGAATCTCATGAATGCCTCATCCAGGTAAATATACTGGAGCTTATTCAATTGGTGGTACAAAAGGTTTAAGTAAGTACTATATTTTAATGAATTGAGATAATACATTAGGTTCAGTCTCTACATTAATTCATGAAATGGGACACTCAATGAACTCTTATTATTATTCAAAAGCTCAAGATGTTTATGCATCTACATCAATCTTTACAGCTGAGGTGGCTTCTATTACTAATGAAATGTTACTAAATTACTATTTATTAGATAAGTATAAAAATGATCCGGCAATGAAAGTAATGATATTAGATGAAATGCTATCTGGCTTCTTTGCTACAACATCACGTCAAATTATCTTTAGTAATTTTGAATGAATTATTAATGATAAGGTAAATAATAATGAATCTGTTACTTTTGAAGTAATAGAAAAGACTTATGGTGAACTTTTAAATAAATACATGTATTCTAAAGATCCTTCAAAAATTTGAAAAGAACCTTACCGTAAATCTCTTGTTACACCACTTAGAATTAGCCATTTCTTTGCTGGAAACTTCTATGTATACAAATATGCCATTGGACAAATTGTTGCTTGTATAGTAGCTTCTAGAATCATAAACAAGACTCCAGGTATGCTTGAAAAGTACTATGAATTCTTAAAATCTGGTACTTCAAGAAGTCCAATTGACACTATAAAACTGCTAGATATTGACCTTTATAAAGCTGAACCATGACAAGAAGCTAAACAAATAATTGCTAAATTTATAAAAGAATTTAAGACTTATAAAAAGATCTAAAAAGCCTTAGAAAACTCCATAAAATAGGCCTTTTCTAAGAAAATAAGACCATATTTTTGCATATTTACCTTGAAAAAAAATTTGCTAAAAAGTAAATTTTTTTTAATATTTTTCTATTTAGTGTATAATAAAAAAGTATTTTTTATATATTTATATAGTATAGGAAATATCGAAAGAGAGGTTAATATGAAAGAAAACAAAAACTACTACAAGATGAATGAAGTCTCAAGTAAGGTAGTTAGAAGAGATTATTCAAAAATCAAAACTAACTTTAAAGCACCTAACCTTCTTGATGTACAAATTAAATCTTACCAAAAATTCTTAGACAAGGAATTAGAAGAATTAATCCAACAAATTTCTCCAATTCACTCTCCAAACAACAAGTACACACTTGAAATTGGAAAAGTTACATTACAAGAATCTAAGATTACTGAAAATGTAGCTAGAAATGATGGAAAGACTTATGAAGCGCCAGTTTATGCTGAAGTTAAAATCATCAACAATGAAACTGGAGAAACAATCAAGGCTAAGAAGTCTAAGACAGTTGGAAGTGAAGGAGTATTCTTTGCTAATGTTCCTTTAATGACTAAGAACGGTACTTTCATTATCAATGGTATTGAAAAGTTCGTTATTGCTCAAATTGCTAGATCACCAGGTGCATATGTTCTAGGAAAATCACAAATTAAACTTAACAGTTCTAGAAAAAAATTAGTTGAAGGTTCAATTTGTGAAGTTTTACCATTCAAAGGTACTTTAATGATTTCTTCAATCAACGAATCTAAAAAACAATGTATATTCACTATGAGAGATTCTTCTGGTGAATCAGCTCCAGTGTTTGGTGCAGTTGAAGTTTTAAAAGCTTTTGGTGTTAGAGGACAACAAATCGAAGATATTTATGGTGATGATGAATACATTAGAAATTCAATGATTGACTGTCAATATAGACCAGCAAACATTTTAGAACTTAAAGAAATCAAAGAACTAGTTGAACTTGTAAACGAAGTTATGGAATCTACAGATGTTGAAGAAGAAATTCTTGCAACAATTTCAAAAGGTCACAAGCTAGAAATGAGATTAAAATCTCTAGTTTATGAATATGTAAAATACGAAAAAGAAGTTACTGCTTTAACTGAAAAACTTGCTCAAAACAAGGATAGTTCTATTCAAGAAGAAATCAATACTATTAACCACAATAAAAACCTTGTAGTAGAAAAAATTATTGCAGAAAAAGCTGCAAAAGATATTGTTAAAAAATTATCAATCTCTCTAAAAACATTTGATAACAATAATACTCAAATTGAAGACGAAAGTAAGATCACTTACCAAACTCTTTTATGACAACATTTTTGTAATGAAAGATACTATGATTTAAAGAATGCTGGTAGATTTAAAATCAACCACAAATTAAGAGTTTCTGAAAGACTTTACGGTAGAGTTATCGCTGAAGATTTAAAAGACATTAATGGTAATGTTGTAATCAAAAAAGGTACTCTTATTGATAAAGCAAACCATGACCTTTTCAAACAACTTTCTAAAGATAAAAAATTAGCTATTGGTGGTAACATTAACTTAATCGAAAAACCATCTACAGCTCTATTTGGAGAAAACGTTGTAACTGGTTATGAAAAAGTAAAAGTTTACCTATCAAACGATAACCTAGATGACAATGAAGTAACTAACATTGTTGGGGTATGTGCAGAAGGTGAATCTTGTCAATTAACAGTAGCTGATTTAGTTGCAATTGTTTCATATGTATTAAACTTAACTAAAGACATTGGTGAATTCGATGACATTGACCACTTAGGAAATAAACGTCTAAAATTAATCAATGAATTATTAAGATCAAAAGCTAGTTTAGCAATGTTAAGAATTGAAAAATTTATTAAGGAAAAATTAGCTATTATTGATGGTACTGCAAATGCAAATATTGAAGATCCATCAGGTGAACAAAAGAAGACAGTTTCTGTACGTCAAGTAATCAATACTAAATCATTCCAATTAGTAATGAAAGACTTCTTCAATTCACACCAATTAACTCAATTTATTGACCAACAAAACCCACTATCTGAATTAACTAACAAACGTAGAGTTTCAGCTATGGGACCTGGTGGTATTTCAAGAGAAGACCCTAACCTAGACATTCGGGACGTTCACTATTCTCACTATGGTCGTATCTGTCCAATTGAAACTCCAGAAGGTATGAACATTGGGCTAGTTATGTCATTAGCTTCATTTGCTAAAATTGATGAATATGGATTTATCTTAACTCCTTACCGTAAGGTAGTAGATGGTGTTATTTTAGATGATTCTAAAGAAGAAAATATTCGTTGAATGAAAGCTGCTCAAGATGATGAATACATTATTTCTGAATCAAATGTAAAAGTTGATGATAATGGTAGAATTGCTCAAGATACAGTAGTTGCAAGATTCCGTGGAACTTCAGATGTATTTAGTCCAAAAGAAGTTAATTATATTGATATCTTACCAAGACAAGTAGTATCAATTGCAGCTTCTGCAATTCCATTCTTAGAAAACAACGATGCTAACCGTGCATTGATGGGTTCTAACATGCAACGTCAAGCTACTCCGTTATTAAAACCATATTCTCCTATCGTTGGTACAGGATCTGAATATAACATTGCTCACGACTCTGGTTTAGCAGTTGTTGCTGATAAAGATGGTAAAGTTGCTAAGGTAGATGCTAAATCTATTACATTAGAAAACAATGATGGAACAAAAGAAGTTATTGAATTAACTAAATTCCAAAAAACAAACCAAAATACATGTAATAACCAAACTCCAGTTGTGGAATTAGGTGAAACATTTAAAGCTGGTGATGTTCTTTGTGATGGACCAGCTATGAAAAATGGTGAATTAGCATTAGGTCAAAACGTGCTAGTAGGGTTCACTACTTGAAGTGGTTACAACTATGAAGATGCTATTATCTTATCTGAAAGATTAGTTAAAGATGATACATATACTTCATTATCTATTGATGAATATGTTGTTAAGTGTTTAGTAACAAAGAATGGTGATGAAGAAATTACAAGAGAAATTCCTAACACTTCAGAAGAAACTAAGAAGTACTTAGATGCTGATGGTATTATTATGGTTGGTGCTGAAGTTAAAGAAGGTGACATTTTAGTTGGTAAAACAACTCCAAAAGGTCATGTTGATTTAAGTCCAGAAGAAAAACTATTACAAGCTATCTTTGGTGAAAAAACTAAATCTATTAAAGACTCTTCATTACGTGTTCCTCACTCAGGTGAAGGTATTGTTGCAGCTGTTAAGAGATTCAAAAATGGAGATGACGATTTAGGTGATGACGTTATTGAAGTTGTAAAAATTTATGTAGTTCAAAAACGTAAAATCCAAATCGGGGATAAAATGGCTGGACGTCATGGTAACAAAGGTATTGTTTCTAAGATTGTTCCAATTGAAGATATGCCACACTTAGCTGATGGTACACCACTAGATGTTATGTTAAACCCACTAGGGGTTCCATCACGTATGAACATTGGTCAAATTCTAGAAGTTCACTTAGGTTTATCTGCTAGAGAAATTGGTAAGAAAGAATTAATTAGATTAGCTATGAATGAATCAGATCACAATGCTATGATGAAATTATTCTCTCTTCCTGAAACTATTGCTAAGAGATTATATAAAAATACTAATGAATACATTAAGAATGAAGGAATCACTAATGTTGATGAAGCTTTAGAAAAGATCAAAGCAATTGATATTGAAATTATCTTAAGAACTTTAGGTTTATCTTATGATGATATTGGTTACAAAGTTGCTACTCCAGTATTTGCAGGTTGTACAACTGATGACTTACAAGAAACTATGAGAGAAGCTGGTATTGACCCAATTAAGACAAAAGGTAAATTTGAATTAATTGATGGTAGAACTGGTGAAAAATTTGATGGTCCAATTTCAATTGGTATTATGTATATGTTAAAACTAGACCACATGGTTGATGACAAGATTCACTCTAGAGCTGTTGGTCCATATTCTAAGATTACTCAACAACCTCTTGGTGGTAAGTCACAAAATGGGGGACAAAGATTTGGGGAAATGGAAGTATGAGCTCTTGAAGCATATGGTGCTGCTCACAACTTACGTGAAATCCTTACAATCAAATCTGATGACGTTAAAGGACGTAACAGAACATATAGTTCAATCATTAAGGGTAGAGATATTCCAACAGGTTCACTTCCAGAATCATTTAAGTTATTAGTAAAACAATTACAAGGTTTATGTTTAAGTACTTATGTATTAGATAAGTATGGTAATGAACAAGATACTGATGATTACATTAAACATGAAAACTTAGTATTATCTAATGAATACGATACAGACACAATTGAAGCACAAAAGCACTTTGATAATGAAACTACTTCAAAAGATGACTACGGGTTCAGCAGACCAGTAGGTGACAACTATGATGATGAATATTAATAGGAAAGGACAATAGTAGAGGTAAATACAATGGCAAAAACAACTAAGAAAAATAAAATTGTAGGAAAAATTGCTGGTTTAAAAATCGGTATTGCTAGTGCTGATCAAATTAGAGAATGATCTTACGGTGAAATTACTAAGTCAGAAACAATCAACTATAAGTCTCTTAAACCTGAAAAAGATGGTTTATTCAATGAAGTAGTATTTGGTCCAGTAAAGGATTATGAATGTGCCTGTGGTAAATATAAAAAAGTAAAATACCGTGGTAAGAAATGTGAAAACTGTGGTGTTGAAATTACAGAATCAATCGTGCGTCGTGAAAGAATTGGTCATATTGAATTAGCTGCTCCAGTAGCTCACATTTGAATGACTAAGGAATTACCAAGACCTTCTAAGATTTCGTTATTATTAGACATTCCATATAAAGAAGTTGAACAAGTTTTATACTTTGTTAACTATATTGTATTAGATGAAGGTCAATATAAAGATGCTGAAAAACCAATCTTTAGAAAGAAAGAAATCATTGACTGTGTTTCTGAAAAGAACTCAAGAACTTCAAGATCTAAAATTAGAAAAATTCTTGGAGATATCTATGATGAATTAAAATCTCAAGATACAAAGAAAAATGACTTTGAAATTAAGAAAGCAAGAATCTACCGTGAAAGATTACGTGATTCTAACTTACCTTTCTCAATTGATGAAGTATTTAGATTCATTACTAAACATAAAGGAATGAAATTTGGTATTGGGGCAGAAGCTATCCAAACTTTATTAAAAGAAATTGACTTAGAAAAAGAAGATATTCAAATTAATAAAGAATTAGAAGAACTAAAAAGCTCTGATGAAAACCTAACTACTCTTCAACAAAGTGAAAGAAAACTTTTAAGAAGATTAGAAGTTATTAAGTGATTAAAATCATCTGGAAACAAACCAGAATGAATGATTCTTAATGTATTACCAGTTACACCACCAGACACACGTCCAATTATTCAATTAGATGGTGGTAGATTCACAACTAGTGATATCAACAACTTATACCGTAAGATTATCATTCGTAATGAACGTTTAAAAAAGATGATTGAAATTGATGCACCAACAATTATCTTAAACAACGAAAAACGTATGTTACAAGAAGCAGTAGATGCATTATTTGATAACTCATCTAAGAAAAAACCAATCTTAGGTAAAGATAAGAGAGCATTAAAATCATTAGCTAACTGTTTAAAAGGAAAACAAGGTTTATTCCGTCAAAACTTATTAGGTAAGAGAGTTGACTACTCTGGACGTTCAGTTATCGTTATTGGACCTGAATTAAAGATGTATGAAGCTGGTATTCCTTCAGCTATGATCTTAAAATTATTCAAACCATTTATTATTCATGAATTAATTAAGAAATATGATGAATATGGTCTTGAATGTATTCCAATTGCAGCTAACATTAGAATTGCTGAAGAAATGATTGCTAACCAAGATGACCAAATCTGACCAATCGTTCACAAAGTAATTAAAGAAAGACCTGTAATTCTTAACCGTGCACCTACACTTCACCGTTTAGGTATTCAAGCATTTGAACCAAAAATTGTAGATGGTAAAGCAATTAGACTTCACCCATTAGTAACAACTGCATTCAACGCTGACTTCGATGGTGACCAAATGGCAGTTCACGTTCCATTATCTAAAGAAGCAGTTGCTGAAGCTAGATCAATCTTATTAGCTTCTTGACATATCTTAGGACCTAAAGATGGTAAACCAATCATTACTCCAACTCAAGATATGGTATTAGGTATTTACTACTTATCAATGGAAGATAAAGAAAAAGGTGAACAAGAATTAATCTTTAGTGATATCAACGAAGTTAAACTTGCACTTTCAAGTGGTAAGATCCACATCCATACAATTGTAGGTATTCCAACTAGTGCCTTCCCTAAAAAGAACTTCACTAAACAAGGTATCTTAATTACTACAGCTGGTAAATTAATCTTAAATGAAGTATTACCAGAAGACTTCCAATTCTTAAACAACCCTAACACAAAAGCTGAACTTGAAATTGTTGAAGCTGGACATGATGTTAGAGAAGCTATGAGAAATCACGCAATTGTAAAACCATTCTCAAAGAAGATGTTATCTACAATTATTGATATCTTATATAAGAACTATCCTCTTGAAGTTGTTCCAGAAACAATGGATAAGATTAAACACTTAGGATTCCACTATTCAATGGTATCTGCAACTACAGTTTCTGCATTTGATGTACCTTCATATAGTAAGAAATATGAATACTTCACAGAAGCTGAACAAAAAGTAATGAAGTTAAAACAACAATACAAGAAAGGTTTATTAACTGATGACGAAAGATATACTAAAGTTATTAAGTTATGAACTGAAGTAAAAGACAAAGTTACTGATGATATTAAACAAATCGTAGAATCACCAGAATATGAAAAGAACTCAATCGTAATTATGGCTGACTCTGGTGCCCGTGGTAACATTTCAAACTTTACCCAATTAGCTGGTATGCGGGGATTAATGTCTAAGTCATATAACTATGACCAAAAACGTAAGACAAAAACAATCCGTGATACTATTGAAATTCCAATTAAGCACTCATTCATTGAAGGTCTATCAATTTCTGAATTCTTCAACTCATCATATGGGGCACGTAAAGGTATGACTGATACTGCGATGAAAACATCTAAGTCAGGTTATATGACTCGTAAGTTAGTTGATGTAACTCAAGAAATCGTAATTAATAATGAAGATTGTGGAACTAAACAAGGATTAAAGGTTAGAGCATTAAAGAACAACCGTGAAAATTCAATCATTGAAAAACTAGCTGATAGAATTGCTAACCGTTATTCATTAAAAGATATCATAGATCCTAATACTAATGAAGTTATTGTTCATGCTAATGAATTAATTACTATTGATGCTGCTAGTAGAATTGAAGCTAGTGGTATCACTGAAGTAGAAGTAAGATCTCCAATTCACTGTGCAAATGAAAATGGTATTTGTCAAAAATGTTTTGGTACAGACTTATCTACAAACAAATTAGTAGAAGAAGGAACTGCAATTGGGGTAATTGCTGCTCAATCAATCGGTGAACCTGGTACTCAATTAACCATGAGAACATTCCATACTGGTGGGGTTGCTGGTGGATCTAACATTACTCAAGGGTTTGAACGTCTAAAACAATTATTTGATGTAGTTAGTCCAAAACCATGAGAAAAAGCAATTATTTCTGAAATCGATGGAACTATTATTGAAGAACCATCTGAAAAGAATGATTACCACATTGTTGTAGGTAACGACATTGATAAACGTCAATACAAAGTAAGTATTGAACAAAACCCTACAGTTAAGAAGGGACAAAAAGTTAATGCTGGTCAAAAATTAATTGAAGGTCTAATTGATATTCAAGAATTATTAATAGTAGCTGGTATTGAATCTGTAAGACACTACTTCATTAAAGAAGTACAAAAAATCTACCGTCTACAAGGTATTGAAATTGCAGATAAATACGTTGAAATTATTGTTAAACAATTAACTAATAAGATGAAAGTTACTAAACCAGGTGACTCTGACTTCTTCGTAGGTGAATTAGTAGATGTTCATGAATTAAAGAAAGTTACTGCTTCTTTAATTAGACAAGGTAAAGCTGTTCCAGAAGCAATTAACCAAGTATTTGGTTTAGGTGAAGCTCCAGGTAAGTCTAATTCATTCTTATCTGCTGCATCATTCCAAGATACAAAGAAAATTCTTACAAACGCTGCATCTAGAGGTCAAATTGACTGATTACGTGGTGTAAAAGAAAATGTTATCTTAGGTAACTTAATTCCAGCTGGTACTGGTTTAAAACAATCTAAAGATATTATTGAATTTGGAAACAAGATGCGTAAACTAGAATACTAATCTCTAGTTACAAAATATATAGATAAAAATATCCCACGAGGGATATTTTTATTTGCATATAGATCTATATAAAAACCAAGCGATGAAGGCTTGGTTTTTATACTTATTAAACTAAAGCTGGATTAGTCTTTTTTAGATTTTCTGTGTCTTCTCTTTAAACCACAGATGTAGCAACAGTTTGGAGTTCCTAAGTAGTAGTATAGGATAGCTCCAATAATAGTTGGTATTAACAATGCTAGGATAACGTTTTGTCCTCATGAAGTAGTTCCTGCTTGTTCTCTACCACAGTTTTCGCAAACTCTTGGTGAATATTTAATTGACATTTTAATTTCTCCTTATTTTTGTATATTATAAGGTAACTTGATAAAATTTATTACAATAATTTTTAACTAAATTTAAACTATAAAACAGTTACTAAGTTATCTACTATATTCATACAGTGATCAACTGTTCTATCAAAGTTTTTTAATACAATTACTGCATTAGCAACATATTTAGGCTTTTCTTTTGATTGCAAGAAGTTTCTTACTGATTCATAGAAGTTTGCTTTATATGCTTGAATGTGATCTTGGAAGATTTGTTTAGAAGCTTGTTTCATTTGTTCAATATCAAATTTATCAACTAGTTGATATAGTTTTTTAATAGTGTCAATAGTATTCTTCCCCATACTACCAATAACATTGTATGTTATCTTGTCCATTTCTTCAAAACACTTATTATAAAATTTTGTTAAAGTAACGGTGTAATTAGAAATTCTTTTAACATCATTTAATGAATTGATAATAGCAATAATTAATCTTAAGTGGTTAGCTCTTGGTTCATTCTTTTGAATAAATCAAATACAATCATCTAGAATATCTCTACCTTGATTAATTAACTTCTTATCCTTTTCAATTGAATCATCAAATAACTCTTCAGCATTATTTTTAGTAATGATGTTATTAAATGTTGTTTCAAAGAAAGTGATAGTATCTCATAAGTAAGATTTAAAAGTATTAATAATTTCTTTTTCTTCAGCTTTTAATTGTCCATAGTTTGTCATAATTATTACCCTATCTTTCCATTTACATAATCTTTAGTTTGCTTATTCTTCGGTTTAGTGAAGATATCTTTAGTTGATCCGTATTCAACTATCTTACCTTGATAGAAGAAGACTGTTTCATCACTAATACGTTGCGCTTGTGCCATTGAGTGTGTCACTATAATGATTGACATATCCTTTGATAACTTCAAAATCAAATCTTCAATCTTAGATGTAGCAATAGGATCTAAGGCACTAGTAGGTTCATCCATTAACAATACCTTAGGTTTTAAGGCAATAGCTCTAGCGATACAAAGTCTTTGTTGTTGTCCACCAGATAAACCACTACCCATGCCAGTATGCAACTCATGCTTTACTTCATCTCATAAAGCAGCACCTTTCAATGATTCCTCAACTATTTTATCCAATACCTTTTTAGATCTAATCCCATGAGCTCTTGGTCCAAAGGCTACATTATCATAAATACTCATTTCAAAAGGAGTAGCCTTTTGAAATACCATTCCAACCATAGTTCTAAGTTCAATTTCTTTAAATGATTTGCTTCTAATATTTTTACCATTTAATCAAATATCACCTTCACTAACAACATCATCAACTAAATCATTCATTCTATTAAGGTTTTTTAAGAATGTTGATTTACCACACCCTGATGGACCAATTAAACTAGTTACATGTCCTTTTTTAATATCTAAGTTGATATCATATAAGGCTTGTTTCTTTCCACCTTTGTATCAAAAATTGAAATTTCTTACTTCAAATAAGTTTTCTTTATTGAAATCAACTTTATTTTTGTTATCTGCAATTTGTTTAAGTTTCTTAAAATCTTTATAGGCTTTTTTGTTTTCTGAGTTTAATTTTAGATAAAACCTAGTCTTATCTCAACCTTTTTGTTTTTTGATAAATGTATATAACTCTTCAACTGCCAAATCATTAAGTTCTAACTTTGGCTCTTTATTTAAATCTAAAGCATCTGTTTCTTTTTTTGTTTTAGGCTTAGTTTTTTTCTTATTCATGCTATGTAAATTATAATAAATAATTTATAAATTAGCAAATTTGATAAAATTAAATTGTTAAACGAGGTATATATGGCTAATAAAATTCTAGTAATAAATGGTGGATCATCATCTATCAAATTTCAATTAATGGAGGCAGATGATTACAAAGTTTTAGCATCTGGTATTTGTGAAAGAATCTTTGTTGATGGAAGATTTGTTTGCAAATGAAACGGGCAAAAGGTTGAAATAGACACTCCAATGCCAGAACATGGAACAGCATTCCAATACATGATTAACTTCTTCATTCAAAATGGAATCATTGCTGATAAAGAAGAAATCAAAGGATTAGGACACAGAATAGTTCATGGTGGTGCAACTATGGATGAAGCTAAAGTAATTGATCAATACATTGAACAAGTTATTTGAGATTGTGCTAAGTTTGCACCATTACACAATGGTCCTGAACTTACTGTTATCCAAGCAGCAAAACAAATTTTCAACAATGCAGTTCATGTAGCTGTATTTGACACTTCATTCCACACAACAATTCCAAATGTTAATAAGAGATATGCTATTCCACAACAATGAGAACGTGAATTTGGTGTAATTAGATATGGTGCACATGGAACAAGCCACAAGTACATCACACAATTAATGGAACAAGAGTTAGGTAAGAAAAAAGTTAATATCATTGTATGTCACTTAGGAAACGGAGCATCTTTATGTGCAGTGAAGGATTCTAAATCATACAATGTTTCAATGGGATTAACTCCGCTTGAAGGTATTGTTATGGGTTCAAGAAGTGGTGATATTGACCCTTCAGTTGTTGAATATATCTGTAAATGTACAGGCCAAACAGTAGAACAAGTAACCTCAGATTTAAATAGAAAATCAGGTATGCTTGGTCTATGTGGATATAGTGATTTTAGAGATGTGTTTGATCACATTAATGAACCAGTTGTGAAAGAAGCATGTGATATTTATTGCAAGAGAATTTCAAATTATTTAGTTAGATATATCAACGATTTAGAAGGTGATTGTGATGCAATTGTATTCACTGCAGGAATAGGTGAAAATACTCCAGAAGTACGTGAATGATCAATTGATGGAGTTAAATTAATTGACCTAAGAATTGACAAAAAAGCCAACTTAAATCTACATGAAGGTATCAATAAAATCTCTGCTAGAGGGTCTAAAATTCCTGTTTATGTAGCTCCAACTAACGAAGAATTGATGATTGCACAAGAAGTCAAGAGATATATGTAAATATATATTTATATATATTTAACATTTTTGAAGCCTAGTATCTAGTTTGGATTATACCCATGAATAAAAAATATATTATGGTACAATATAGTAAACTATATTATTTGTAAAAACTATGAAAAAGACGTCTAAAAAAAGCAAAGTTTTAAAATCATTAGCAATAGCAGGGGGTGTTGCAACTTTTGTTGCCTCATCTTCTATTGCCACAGCAACTGCATTAAGTACCAAGAATGTTGCTAGTAACATTACCGCAAAACAATCTAGTAGTGTCACAACAGAAAATGATAGTAAGGTAAGTGCTCAACCGCAAGCAACAACTGCTCCTCGTGCTAGTAGTGGTTATAATGGAACTACATCAGCTAAGTGATCAACTGCTAAAGATAACTGATATACAAATACTGCTTTATGGGCTGCAACATATGCTTACAAGTTTGCGAATGATTTTGCTGGTGTAGAAGAATTTGTTCAAGGTCACCTTTATGATTTATTCTATAATGTTGAACGTATTGATGGATATAGAGATGTTCATGTTAGACAAGATAGCATTAAAGTAAACAATGCTGCTGGTACTGTAACATTAAGTATTTATTTCACTGCTATTAATTTCAATGGTAACTTAATGCTTTGTCCTGATGAATCAAGAGACTTTACAATGACATTTTCTGGTTTTAGAAAGTTTACTACTTGAGACTACTCAGAAGGTAACAAAGACACATCTAGTTGATTTAAATGAAAAAATAAATTAACTGTTAATGATATTTTGCCTGCTGATTTGTTAAATCAACTAAAAGAAGTTAAAACTGATGATACAACTAATTCAATACTAAAAAGACTTAATAAATACTTAGCTATTGGACCGTTACCAATTGACTTACCATCTTTTAAAATGACAATAGATGGTCTTGCAAACAATGTAACTGGTTCATTAGATTTAATCATTAAAACAAATGCTGTTTTCCAAGAAGTTAACCAAGATGGCGAAGATTTCAAGGTTATTACAACTTCAGACTTTACAAATAATCCATTTATTTTTGAAGTACCTTCTACTGCTGCTGGAGTTACATTTGATCGTAAAGGTATTACTAATGTACCAAATACATTAATTGACTTAACTACAAGTAAAAACGCTGATATTCAAAGATATTGTAATGGAAAAGAATTAGTAGACCAACTTAAAAAGAGAAATACAAAAGTTACTAAGGAAATCAAAAACATAATTTTAACTTTAGTTATTCCCCCTCATGGTATTACATATCAAGAAAAAGATTTAGATTTTGATCTTGAACACATTACAGCTGAACCAGCTTCTGGTATCGTCAATTTACCAGTAACTATTAAGAACTATGTTTCTATTAACAGTTCAAGTGATAAACAAGTTACATTTGTTATTAAAGTCAACACTATTTCGGTTCCAGTTGTTGAACAAGCTAAGACATTCCCAATGTTGTACAATGTAAAAGAAGCAGTTAAGTTATTAAAGGATGATGTTAGAAATAAAACTTTTGCTGAACAAAAATTCATTAACCAATTTATTAATGTATCAGGGGTAGATTACAAAAAAATTAAAGTACAAGCAGTAGATCAAACCGATTTAGATGTTGCTTCTAATAGTGTTAAACTAACATTTACAATCAAAGATATGCCAAATGTAGAACCAGGCGGTAAACCAACAAGTACTCAAAAATTTGGTCCATACTTATATGAATTCTATAATAATAAGTTAGCAACTTCAGTAGACTCTAGTATTACGTTATCTCCTCAAGATAAATTAAAAGACGATACATTAGTTTCTACTGTTTATCCATACCAATTAGATAAAAATGGTGGATCTACATACCCTTATGATGCTGAAATTAGAAAATTCTTAATGGATAGAGCTGTAAACAACAAAGCTGTCATTAAAGGTAAAGAAGTAGTTATTGATCCATCTCAATATTCTGCTGATGATATTACTATTTCAAGCATTACAGAAATTAACAATGCAAAAGGGTCTATTAAAGTTGATTATTATTTATCTCGCTATCTTGATTATAACGGTTCAAATTCACCTGTTTTCCATACAACAAAACCAGGTTTACCATGTACAACTGTAATTAATGGATTTAGAAAAGCTTATGCACCTACAAGTGAGCAAATTGATCCAAATTATGTAAAAGTATTTACTAAAGTTTTACCTTCTGAGTTAAAAAAAGGAATAGAAAATGCTACTAAAGCAAAAGATGAAACTACATTGTTAAATATAATGAAAAACTTACTTAATATATATAATAGTCCTTATACTGATGATCATGGAAAACCTACTGAACCAGATAAGCTTAAAAAAGGTTTACAAATTAGAGTTATAAAAGATGATAACTCAACTGGACAAATTCAATTAAAATTCTGATACCCAGGTAGATTTAATGATGATTCTTTATTATCGTATAACCCTAATGGTTCTTGAAGTCAAACATTGTATTTCAACTTCTTAGATGCTTATCATTCGCCAACTCAAATTACTGGTGAAGTTGAAGCTAATAACACAATTTATGCTTCATATTTAGCAGAAGATATGGTTGAAAAACTTAAAACTGACGAAAAGTTGAAAGAACAAGTTAAAAAAGACATTTTACCAAGTATCAAATATGCACCAGCTGATTTTACTATCAAAAACATTAAGGACGTTAGTGTAGATCCAGGTGATGCTAACTACAATAATGATGAAAAATGAGTAACATTAAAAGTTGATATAACTAACTTCTATGATGGTGCAGGAAGAGATCCTGATAAATCAACTAATGTTAGAACTTTAACAACTAAATTTAAAGCTAACTTCAGACATATTGAACCAACTAGATTTAATCCAGGTGTTTATACAACTCCAGATGCAAGAGACAAGTTACCTACTGTTTGATTTAAGACAAATGGTGAAGCAGGAATTAAAAAAGTATTAGCTGATAAAATCAAAGAACAAAAAGCTAATCCAGATACAGCGCAAAAAATTATTTTAGGTGATTTCCCTAAAGGTGTTGATTTAGATGCATCAAGAATTTTAATTAAAAATGTAAAAACTGATGATAAGAGAGCGAGAATTACATTAGAAGCTTCTTTAACTAATTATTGAGATTACGATGAAGCAAGTGGAAAAAGTAAACAAGTTAATAATGTAGATGGTTATAAACCATTTACTCCTATCACATTGAGAGGATATTACTCAAAAGATGTAACTATCATTCCAGAAGATAATACTCGTTTTGAAGTTAGTGATGAACTAAAAGGATATTACCCATCTGACTTAACTTTTGATGGGAATGCTTTTACAATTGATAAACTACAAAAATATATCTATGAACATGGTAGAAAAGATGGCAAACCAACAGATGAATGTATTTTAGATGGTAAATTGCCATCAACTCCTGCTACAGAAAATGTTATCATTCAAGATAGATTGCCTAAGGGTCAATTGACATTTATTGGTCAACCTAATGATAAAGAAGGAACATTAAAAATTAAAGTTCACTTAAACCAAATAGCTACATTGGATGATGATGGTAAACCTGTATTTAAAGATCCTCATGACCCGTCTGAAACTGACTTTACTATTATTTTATGAGGATTCAAAAAGAGAGTTCCAACTACAGTTGTTGAAACACTTAGAAATGAACAAGTATCTCCTGAATTCAAAAATATGATTCCTTCAGAAGTTGCAGAATTAAATAAAAAAGATGGAAAAATTTCACAAATTTTATATGATGCAACTACAAAGAAAATTAAACAAAATACATCATTAATTAATGGAGAAATTCCAGAAGATGCTAAACCAAAACTTTATAAGGTAATACCAAAGAATGCTTTAGGTACTATTGAAGCTATCCCTCAAATTGATCCAAAGATGCCAACATCTCCTTGACCTGATCCATGATTAGATGCTCCAGGGAATGTTGCAGAACAAAATAGAGTTGTAGTGAACCAAATTCCGACATTTAATAACTTAGATGGTACATACAATATTAATTTATTATTAAATGCTTGATATGATGAAGATGATGGTTTACCAACTTTTGCAAGCTTTACAGATGAATATACAAAAGGAAAACCGGTAAATGTTTTAGTAACTGGTGCAGAATCAATTACTGCAACTGGAATTAATCCTGTTAATCCGTATGAAGTAAGTTCTTCAAGTCCAGTATCTAAAAAGATTCCTCAAGGTGCAGCTGATGTTATTGATAAGTTGTCAAAGAGTGCTCCATTAACTACTGAAGAACAACAATTTGCTGATGCACTAAGACAAGAAATTTTAGACAATTTAGTAACTGGTACAAAACGTAATATTACAAAAGAAGATATTCAATTAGTGCCTATGCCAGATAGATACAACAATAAACAAGGTACAATTGAAATTACATTTAAAGTACTTAAATATTGAGATAGTGAAGGTAAATTCATTGATACTGCAAAAGATCCTTCTAAAAAGCCATTAGAAGCTACATTAACATTTACAGGTTTAAGAAAAGCAACTCCTACAAACCCATATGAAGGTACATTGAGTGTAAGAGCTTATCCATTCTTAACAACTTTAACTCCAAAGAAAGTTGTTGATTATGTAAATAATCCTGGTACATATACAAGTGCTGATGCTGATGCTGCAAGAGATAAAGTTACTGAAGTTTTATGAGAAGGATCAGTAAAACGTGCTTGAGGTGACAAGAACTCTAACACTGATATGATGACTAAAGCAGATATTGAAATAAAATCTTGTGAAGAAGGTCCAGCTGCTGGGGCTAGTAGGGATTCTATTGTTATTCAATATAGCTTAAAGAAATATTGAGACGAAGATGCTAACTTTATAACTTCACCACCAAGTCCTGCTAAACTTTATAAAGTAACTTTATCAGGATTTAAGATTGGTAATGCAACTGAAATCGTTAGTGACTTCAACTTATATGGAAAACTATATTCTAATGATGTCGGTGGTGGTTTAAAATTTGGTATTAAAATACTAGATGAAGCCGTTTTAAATGATAATGCTGAATTACTTAAGTGATATGAAAATAACAGTGATATCCAAAATATGTCTGTAAAAGATTGAGTTGATGCATTAGGTGAAGCAAATGTTAAGAAAATCATTAAAAATGTTTTAATCTTGAACCAAGACTTTATGGTAGATAATGCTCCACCAAAATTTGATGATGCTGTTGCTAATAGTGATGTTACATATGACACTCCAAACCCTAATGATGGATTCTTACAATGTCACATTAACTTAGTCAGATCAGTAGCTGGTGATGGTACTATTTCAACTACTGCAAAAAACTTTAACTTTAAACTTCATGGGTTTGCTAAATCAGGCCCAACTACATTTATTGAAGATGAAGAAATTCCAATTGCAGGAGATTTACAATCTGTAGTTAATGCTAATAAGATTATTGCAACTAGTGTTCAAAGAGATGCAAGTGGTAATGTATTAGTTGGTGGTAAATTAGATATCACAAGCCAATTTCAATTATTCTTAAGAGAAAATGTGGTTTCTGGTTATGCTCCAGCTGCGAAAATTACAGCAGATGATGTTAAGATTTTAGAAATTTCAAATCAATCTAACATTAAAACCTCATTAACTGTTAAATTCCAATTAGATAAGTATTATAATGATGCTGGTGAATTGAAGGAAGTAGCAAAGGGAGATCCTGCACTTCCTCATACAATCACTTTAACTGGATTCTATACTATGGAATCTAAACCAACTATTCCACCACAAAATACTTTACCATTAAGTACAGGATTAAAATTAGGTGCAGCAGGTGATTCTGGAACTCTATATTCATATTTCTTCACTAATGATGGATTACCTAAATTTACTTCTAACGTATTTGATCCAGCAACTAGTGCTGATAAAAACCCTTCTACTACATCAACAGAAGCAATAGCTAACTTGAAAAAATGAATTATCTTGAACACAACAGGAACTAAAGATGGTATTACTCCAGATGATGTTGAATTCTTAGGTGGAGATGAAACTGCATTCTCTAACTTCAACTTATTAAAAGGTTCTGTAGATATTCAATATCGTTTATCAAAAACATGAGGTGATTCTGGACCTCAACCTTATCCTTCAAGATATTATGCATTAACTATTACAGGATTTAAAGAAGCTGAAGTTACTGCTGTTAACCCACAATTTAAAGTTGGTAATATTTTCTCACCAGCAGGTCAATCAGGTGTAACTAAAGAATTTATTGCTGAAAATGCAGATTTAATTGAAAAAATGCGTTCTATTGCTATTGAAGAAATACTTGAAAATGAATCTGAAGTAACATTAGATCAACTAAAACAAGTATTACTAAGTTACATCTATAACAACACAGCAGGAGATGCTGCTCAAAAAATCTTAAAGAATGTTCCAACTCCATCTGAATTAACTAAAGATGATTTTGCAATTCAAGCACAATACATTAAGAATGGTGACTTAACAGTAAGAGCTTCTTTAAGAAAATACTACAACGAAAAAGGTAAAACCATAATTGGAACAATTGGTGATACTTCTGACTGATTCACATTTGAATTTAGCTTAACTGGTTTTGCTAAGAATGAACCAACTTCAATTCTTCCTCATGCAAGATTTGATATTACTAGAAAAACTGGTCCTTCAATTACTGCTGGAAAGCCTACATTCTATGGTGAAATTTCAACAGTATTAGATCCAGTAACTGGAAGCAAATTCTATTGAAAAGATTCTACACCTACTGCTTTAAGAAGATCTATCCGTGAAGCTTCTGATGGTAGATATTCACTTGAAGGTGCTGACAGAATTATTAGTGAAACAATAAGAAATATTATTCTTGAAGACTTAGTAATTAATAATAGTGGTACTACAATTCAAGATATTGAAATTAATCTTGATTATAATGATGCTATTGGGGTAATGAAAGTAGCTTATGTAGTTAAGAGAGGATACCAAATGGGTCCTAATGGGGTTGCTAAATTATCACCAATGAATTTAAGTGGTACATTAGATATCTTTGGATTCAAAAAAGATAATAAGTTTGAAACTAGTGATTTAACAATGATTCTAACTTATTCTTTAGCAGGAGTTGGTGTATTCTGTTTATTAGCTATTATATTATTCATCGTTTATAAACGTAGACGTGATATTGAATATAGACAATAATATCGCGGAGTTATAAATGCAAGATAGTAACAAAAAAGCTTTAATAATTGATGGCAATTCAATGTTTTATAGAATGTACTATGCAACTATGAATCAAGTTGATTATGCTTTAAGTCATGGATGAACACCAAATAATGCAATTAAATTAATGCTTAATACAGTTATCAAACTATTAGGTCAAGATCAATATGATTATTGCCTAATAGCTTTTGATGCTAAAGAAGCTACCTTTAGACATGAAATGCTAGATACCTATAAAGAAGGTAGACTTAAAACACCAGAACAATTACGTAGTCAGATGGATGATTGCATAATTGCTTTAAATGCTATTGGTATCACTACTAAAGCTATTTCTAAAATTGAAGCAGATGATTTAGTGGGTTCATGTGCTCATTTAATGGCTGAACATAATATTAAATCGGAAGTCTATACTTCTGATAAAGATTTATTGCAGTTAGTTTCAAAATACTGTACTGTTAATTTAATGAAAACTGGTATTTCAGTAACAATCCCACACACTCCAAAAAACTTTGGTGAACATTTCTTTAATCTAACTCCAGCTCAAGTAGTAGATTATAAATCAATTATTGGTGATAGTAGTGATTGCTTACCAGGTGTAAAAGGTGTTGGTCCTAAAAGTGGAGTTGATTTAATTATTAAATACGGATCACTTGAAAATATTTATGATCACCTAACAGAATTAAGCGCATCCTTACAAACTAAATTTAATGAGTCTAAAGAAATTGCTTTTAAGTGTAAAAAAATGGCAACTATCTTAACTGATGTCTTTAAACAAGCACCACTAGAAGACTTTTTGATTAAACCAATTAATGTTGATACAATCAAACCAATCATTGAAAAGTATAAATTAAAAGATATAGAACAATATATCCAACTAAAAACAAAAAACTAAGAGGAGTTAGTTATGCCTGAACTACCAGAAGTACAAGTTGTTATTAATTATCTCAATAAAACCATTTTAAACAGAGAAATAGCTTCTGTTGATGTTCGGTTAATTAAACTACTTAAAAACATAGAACCTAAAGCTTTTGAGAAAAAACTTAAAGGTTTAAGTTTTACAAATATTGAACGTCGTGGAAAATATTTAATCTTTCATTTATCTAATGGAGAAATCATGGTGAGTCATTTAAGAATGGAAGGTAAATATAATTTTGAAGAAGAATTAGAACTAAAAAGAAATGATCATATTATCTATCACTTCAAAGATGGCTCAGTACTCAAATACAACGACTCTAGACAATTCGGCACAATAAATATATACAAAGATTATCAAACTGCGATGAAATCCAAAGAATTAGCTAAATTAGGTCCAGAACCATTTAGTGAAACTTATAATACAGATTATCTTTATAAATTAACCAAAGCTTCAAATAGAGCTATTAAAACATTTTTATTAGATCAAACAAATGTAGTAGGTATAGGAAACATCTATGCTAATGAGATTTGTTTTGCTGTTAAATTAAATCCAAAAACTCCAGCTAATAAGGTTACTAAGAAGCAATGTGAAGGAATCGTAAATGCAACTAAAGAAATTTTAGCAGATAGTATTAAGCATAATGGTACTACAATTCATACATTCACATTCAATAAATGAGAAATTGGAAGTTATCAAGAAATGCTTAAAATGCATGATGCTAAACAATGTCCAACATGTCATTCTAAAGTTAAATTCGAAAAAGTAAATGGTAGAGGGACTTATTACTGTCCAAAATGTCAGAAAGGTCCTAAATAATGTTTATATGTTTAACAGGCAATCCTAATTCAGGTAAAACACAATTATTAGATTTATTGTATGAAGATGGATTCACAATTTTTAATGTAGATGATTATGTTAGAGAAATATACCAAGTTAATAAAATTGGTTATATTTTGATTACACAACACTTTGGCAAAGAATATACATTACAAGACAGAGTGGACACTAAAAAATTAGGACAGCTAATTCTTAATGATAAATTTGAATGTGAAAAACTAAAAGCTATCATTTGACCTTTAATTAAATCAAAATTATACTGAGTTAAAAACAGATATCCTAATTGTATTGTTGAGATGGCTATTTATAAAACTAATCCTTTATATTTTTATAATATTTTTGATTATGCTATTGAAATAAAACGTGATAGCATTGAAAACAATCATAAAGAAAAATATAAAGTATTCTACGAAAAGGAACATTCTTGTTTTGATCCTGATGCTATCATAGAAAATAATAGTGATATTTTAATTGCCTATCATGATTTAAAAGATTTAATTGAATCTTTATTAAATCCTTCTAATGATTAGAAGAATTTCTTTTTCTTCTTTTTCTTTTTCAGTTTCTTTAAGTCTGGGTCTTCAAGTAGGTGTGATTGTATCATCAATTGACAAACTAGTTTAGAAGGGTGTTGAGATAAATCAACTGCCTTCTTAGCAAAAGAAGTTACTGATGGTACAACTACTGCACTACACATACCCAAAGCTAAGAAAGAAAAAGCTAAAGCCATTTTTTGCTTGACGCTCATATATTCTCTCTTTCTTTTATTTGTTTTTTAAATTTTCTTAAATGTTAAAAATTAAAATTAGTGTTGTTTATTTTGTTCTGAACAACTATTTATAAAACTACACTTACGTAGTGATTTTGTTACTGTAGGTGTGGTTTTATTATTGAATAAATTTTTCATAATAGAATCTCCTTATAGTTATACTTTTAAAATACTATATTTTTTTAAAATTGCAAATCAAATTTCAAAGTTTGAGATAATGATGCAAACAAAAAGCAGCTTTGATAGCTGCTTTTATCGTTTTTAGTTTTTAAGAGTTTTACTAAAAGTAAAAATGTTCCTTCTTATTCTTTAAAGCTTTACTATATACAATTAATAATGCTAAGAAAATTATAAATATAATTGCAAATGAAACACTTAGTACTATAACTAATCAATTAAAAGTTTTACTATGTATTTCAATTGTATTTTTATTACAACTAAATGCTTCTATATTTGAACCAGGAAAAATTGTATCTCAACTTTGTTTAGAGATAGATGCTGATGTAATTTCTTGAACATTATTTACTTGGATAACTGATTCAATCTTTTTAATTGCACTCTTTGCTTGTTCAGGTTCTTTTTGTATTAAAGGGAAGTAGCTCTTAACTTTAATAGGGAATTGATTACTATTAACTTGTGATGATATAGAACTATATAATTCAGTTGCAAGATTTTGTTTAAATAATGGTGCATCTTGACAACAATTATTAAATATTTTATTGTAGGCTGTTGTGCTGATATAACCATTAACATTTATATTTGGTGTAGCTAATGCATTAGTTACATTTAAATCAAATGTTTTAGTTTTAGGAACGTCTAATCCACATATTGCATTTTTAACAGTAATTGAACATTTTAAATAATTATTTTCTTCTCTTAACAAAACTGATGTAACTTCTGAGTTTATTCCGTTGATAGAAAAGTTATTAAAAATAACTTTAGCATTTTCTGGGACTTTTAATCATTCTAGTAATTGCTTTTCAGATTCTTTTTTATTTTGGATAATGTCTGCAACATAACTTGATTTTCATTTCTTGTTCAATATCATGTTTTTCAAAATAGTTTCTGAAGCATTTTCTTGAATTGAAGTATATGCACTACTTTCTTTCATAAAACCATTTAAGATAAATATTTTCGAGAATGGTTGAGTACTTGGTTGGCCATCACTTCCATTGTGATGTGCTAAAGATACTTTAATTGAGATATTACCAGAAGTATAGTTTGGATTTAGTAATTCAACTTCGATATCTTTATCATTATATCCAACTCCAACATTCTTAATAAATTGATTTTGATGTTTTACTACATAATCTAATGCAGCATTTTTATCCCATGTATCTAATTTAATATTTTCCATGCCATCAAGACTGATATTGTTATGATCAGATCATTGAGTTGGTACTGCATAAGACTTAAATCCAGTTAATCTAATATCATAAGTTTTATCTTGTTTTATTCCATTAATTCAATTAGCATTTCTGTTTAATTTTAATGAAACATTTACATTGCCGTTATGATTATCATATTTAGAATTAAATTTAGTTATGCTTAGAGTAGTTTTATCTAAACTTGTTCCTGGAACTAAATCTTTAAATATTGGATTAGATTTGTGTGAGTTAATAATTATATTTAGAATAGAGTCTTTTAGTGTTGGATTGTTGATAGCTTCTTCAACTGAAGTATCAGGTAAATTTATATTGATATTATTTCTAATCAAAGTAGTAGTTGAATTAGCTATTTTAAATCCATTAATAGATATATTTTTAAAAGAAGCATTACCACTTCCATCTGAAGTATAAACATTACTTAATTGCATATCAAATTTTACAGTTCCAAATGGTACTGAATTATCATTTCAAGAATTACGAATATTTGAAATAGTTAAATTACTTTTCATATCATATTTTGCAGGTAAATTGTTAAACATTGTATTAGTAATTTTTTCTTTTATTCATGATTCATTAATTGATTGATCTGTACTATAAATATTATTAATATCTGGTAATGATATTGTAGAGTCCTTTAACGCAGTAAACATTGTTGTGAAGTTATTAATATTGATTGTGTATTCAGGAGATAATCTATTCACTAATACACCTTTATTATCAAAGTATTTTGATAATTTAAATTTTACTTCTGCAGTTCCTACATTAGAATCAGTTGAAGATATTTTAACATCGCTTATAACACTATCTTTTGGTGCACTATTATCAAAGATATTATTTAAGTTATTTTGTAACAATCTTTTTGCTTGTTCAATGGTTAATGCCGAAGCTGAATTAACAGCATATTCTTGTGCTTGTATTGAAGCTAATCTTATTGCTGTTTGCTTTTGAACTTTTAAACCACATATATTGATATTATTAAATGTCATTTCACTAGCAATTCCATTCATCCAAGCTTTATTGTTTTTAATTGTTATATTCAGTCTAACTGATCAATTTATATTGGATGCTGAATTAGGCACTAATTCATATTTAAAATCATTAGTAGTTAATGTGGTTGGATTAATATCATTTGCTAAATAATGAACCTTTGTTTTAATCATATTTAATAAAGATTCTTTTAGTTGTAAATTGTTATCATTTAGCTCGCTTGGTAATAAATTATTTACACCACTCAATGATCACACTCCACTATTATCTAGAGTTGTTGTATATCCTCTGTTTTTGAATCCTGTAATCTTAAATGATTTAGTAGTATCTAATGTTTTTCCTTTAGTAATTAAGTGTCCTGTTTTGCTATCCATATATTTTGATAAATGAATATCAAAAGAAATAGAACCATCAATTAAATTAGCAGACTTATTACTAATTGAAATATCTGATTTTGTTGTACCATCTACTAGGTTATTAAAGAATTGATTTTTATGGTTATAAATAAAGTCTATAATTGTTTGGTCAGTTACTCTATTAGTAGCTACAATGTTTTTAAAAATAGAGTTACCATCAATTGTTGTTACATAGTTATATGAAGTTGCTGGAATCTTTTTAAATCCTGTTATTAAAATATTGTTAAATTTTAATGTATTAGGATCTCCATTTTTTCAGCCTTTATCATTCTTGATTGTTATATTAACATTTAATGTACCTGTTACATCATTATAACTATTTCTAGTTATATCTATATCATTTGCATTTAGAGGTTGTCCTTCATTTGTATGTTCGATGATATTACCTTTGTTGATGATAAGTTGTTTTAATGAATTTATATCAGTTGAACTTGCTGTTTGCTTTGATAAATCTAGATTAAAAGTGTTTTTACAAGTTGTATTTAAATTATCCTTTTTAAAACCTTTTATAGTGAAGTGAGAAATTGAATCTAACATATTCTTTGAACTATTAATTATTGCACCATTAGATTCATTAATATATTTGTTTAAATTGATTCTAAATGATATTTGCCCTTTAGTAACATCAGGAAACAATTTAGGAATTACAATATTAGAACTATTAATTGGTTCTAGTAGATTATTGAAGAATTTATCTTTATGGCTTAATATATAGTTTTTAATGTCATCAATTGTAATGCGATTAGTTGCATATTTAGAACTAAATATATCACTACCATCAACTAATCTTGAACTTACAAACTTAGTAGCAGGATGAGTTTTAAATCCAGTTAATATAATATTGTTAAAAGTATATTGCGGTACTTCTTTTCCATTAATCAGTGCCTTATTGTTTTTAATAACAATATTACATTTAATTATTCCTGTAATATTGTTATCTACTCTTGATTCAATAAGAACATTAGAATTAGTAATAGAACCTTTAGTATCTACAATATAATTTTTAGCTATCATTTGCTTGATGATATCATTATTACTTACTTCAGATGGTAGTTTATCACTAAAATCTAGATTACCAGATTTTACTGTTGTGTTTTTAGTTTTAAATCCACTAATAGAAAGAATTGTTTCTTTTGTTTGAACTTTTCCATTATAGAAACAATTTTGTGCAGTAACTTTTAGATCAACAGTACCTGCATCATCATTTGCATTTAGTGATTCTATTTTGATTTGATCTTTAGCACCTATTAATGAACAAATATCAATTGTTGCACTATGTGAATATCCAAAAGTTTGATAACTTCATAAATTATCAGATACACATGAATTACCACGTTCAATATCTACTCTTTCATTTTTAGTATTATAAAAAGGTTGTACTTCAGGATTATATGTATCTTTTACTAAACTTTTTCAGTTTGTATCTCCTATTCTTTTATCCTTTTTTCATACTACAAAATTTTGTGTATTTATTTTAACAAGTTCAGCTATTTGTGAAGGTGTAAGTTCAGAAATCTTTTTATCAGATTTATTGAATGATAATGATTTATTTTCTTCAATTACTGTATCAATAGGTTTTTGTAAGTTATGTATAGTAACTCTTTTCTTAGGTAGTGTGATATCTCCTATTGATCCATCTTCTTTCACACCTTTGTTTATTGTAAATGCGAATGTAACTGATGAAGAGTTAGGATTTACATCAATATCATTTGGATCAATTATTATATTTTCATGTGAAATATTTTCTACGGATAAATTTTTAAAGAAGTAATCTAAATTTTCAACAATGAAGTTTTTATACAAAATTATTTTCTTATCCAAAAAATATGTCGGCATTGTAGCTAATACTGATTTGTTTCAAGGACTAGTTCTGATATCAATTGCATTTTCAGCAGTGCTAGCTCAATTAGTTGCTTTATCAGTTTTAAATCCTGTGAATAAAATAGTTCCACCAACATAATCAGATTCATTAATGAATTCACTTTCTACTCCATCATTATTAACTATGTAATTTAATTTAACATCAGCTTGTAAAGTTCCAACTTTATCATCTTTTTTCTTAAAGTTAATAATTACATTTTTTGCTTTTATTTTAGAAGGTGTGTATTTGAAGAATTTTGAGATGTTATTGAATACAACTTGTTGTAGTTCACCAACACTAATTGTACTTGGATGTTTTTTATTTCATTCTTCTGCACCTTTTAAAGTTGTAATTTGCATTAAATCGTCAACTGGTTTTATTCAACTAGTACCACTTTCATATGCTCAACTACCAGCCTTACTATTAGCATTTAAATTAATGCATCATAAATCATCACTTGATTGCGTAAAACCAAAAAGATTTCCATTATTTTCAGTAAGAGTTGGATAACCAAAGTTATCTACCTTTGCATTTTTGATGAGATCACAACGTTGTAATACATCATCAGACTTAAAGTTAGTGTTATTGATTTCACTTATTTTAGAAGTATTGTATGAATTCATATTTAATTTAAAGAAAGTATTATCTTTCTTTAACATACCCAAACTGATGTCATCTATTCCATTACTGGAATAACATATACTAGATAAATCATTTGTAGTACTAGCTGTTTCAACATCTCCTACATATTCATCTTCATCTCCAGAATACATATATCCTCTTACTTCAGATAATTTTGAATTTCCTCCAAAAATATATTTGAAGTGGAATGATCCTTCAGTGTCTGGATAAAATGTATCTCATTTAATAGATGGGACTGGAATACATCAATCAGAATATGAAAGTGAACTACCTAAGTTAGTGTTAAGTTGTTTTTTATAACGATAGTTGAAACTATAACTATTTGAGGCTGTACTACCAACTCAGATAGATTGATTTGCATCTTCATCTATTTCAAATAAAGCTATATGGTTTGTTTTAGTTTTTAAATCCTTAATAACACTTATAGCTTCAACTTTTCTATTAGTGTCATCATTATTAGTAGCAAGTCCTCCTTGGATGAAACTATCACCATTTGTAGTAAACAACATGACATTATGTTTAGAAAACTTTCTACAATTAAAATTTCTACTAAAGATTACAACTTGATCTGATAAATGGTCCTTGCCACTTTCATCTCTATAGTAAGTTGGTGCAATAGCAAATTCATGTCTTAAATTGAATTGATTATTGATTGTTGTAATTGCACCTTTAGTTTCAAAACTTTCAGAGTCCGGATCAAATGTCACTACTCTAATTGTGTTTCCATCTTCAAGATAGAGAATAATAAAGATATTTAATGCTTTGTGATAAAAGTTAAAAATAACTTTACTACCTATTTCTGTGTCATATTGTGAACATAATATTCTACCAGTTTCATTACTGATAAAACTAAGTCCTACATTTTTTAATGGTATTAGTGTTCCACCACCTCCATTAGCAGAAATGAATCTGCTTCCTAGACCATTTTCTACTGGATTATTTTCTAAATAGTTTTTTAAAGTTCCTTTTTCATTACCACGAACTTCACTATCCATCATAGAACTAGTTGGTGCTGATGATGAATCTTGCTTGTGAATTTTTTGAACAGTTTCTTTATGGTAAGTGGATGAAGGTAAAGTACTACCTATTGCTAAGGCTGATGAGCCTAACAAAAGACTTATCCCCAAACTAATAGGGACCAACTTCTTTTTATTTTTTCTCATAATTTCTCCTGTTATTGCTTTAAGGGCACATAACTACTTTTTGTAGATCAGATTATAGATTTCTACAAAGCCCAATACATCAAACTAGTATTTTCTAAGCTTAATGTAACCATATAATAATTATTTTGTGTATGACAAATATTTGTAACTATAAGTTACTATCTTAATTTATGTTTGCCCATAATTTTCGTTCTATTTTTATAGAACTATTGCTATTATTATTAAATGGTACTTTCAATATACTCAATTGTTTTTAAATGTCAAGTCACCTATTAAAATTAATTAATATATTAAACTTGGAATTTTAATTTTTCTCTAGCTCATTTATATTTAGGATAGAAGCTACCTACAAGGTCTCAAAATTCTGGAGAGTGGTTTGCATGAATTAAATGACATAATTCATGAACTATTACATATTCAATGATTTCATCATTAAACATAATAAGTTGTGTTGCAAATGTAATAGTACCAGTTTTTACTTCACATTGACCTCATTTAGATTTATATCATTTAGTATGAAATCCTCCTGGTACTCGAAATTTATACTTTCTAGCTAAATTAGCTGCCATTGATTTGATATATTCTGATCCTTGTTCATCAAAAATTTTGGCAACCATTTTTTCTTTATTATCTTCATCTTTTAAAAATAGATAAATATTATTTCCTAGGATTTCATATTTTTGTCTACCACTTGTTGGTTTAACTATTAAATTATATTTATTACCTTTGATATAAACAAAGTTCTTGTTAAGATCAATAAGAGTAAATTGTTCTCTATTTTCTACAAATGTATAAAGTTTATTAAAATGTTTAAGTACAAATTCATTAATGAAAGTTATTGAAGTTCCTTTAGGTGCAGTAACTACAACATCATTATTTTTATCTACCTTAACATTAATGCATCTTACCTTTTCACGGTATTGCAATTTATACATTAATGTTTTGCCATCTTTAAATATTTGTTTAAATTCCATAGATTAATTTTACCTTGTTTAAGATTTAATATGAATTAAATATAAAAGTGAGAGGTGAGACTCCCACTTTTAATATTATAAAATCCATTAATGTGTGCTAATAGATTGATTCTAAATCTTATTCTTCATCTAGGATTTCTTCAATAGCTTCAGGTGTAGTAGTTTTATCTTCAGATGGTTCTTCTGTTGGTTCATTTGAGATCTTAGCTAGAGTTTCTGCTTTAATTGCTTCAAATACATCTTTGTTTTCAGTTAAGTATTTCTTTAGCTGTTCTTTTCCTTGACCTAGTTTACTATCATTGTATGAATATCAACTTCCTGATTTTGCAATTACATTGTATTGAATTGCAAAATCGATGATTTCATTTTCATAGTTAAATCCGTTTTGGAAATAGATGTCTATGTAAGCTACTTTTAATGGAGCAGCCATTTTATTCTTGGTTACTGTTACTTTAGTTTGAATACCAATCTTATCATTAGATTCTTTAATAAGTTCAGCTTTTCTAACTTCTAATCTAATTGACGAGAAGAATCTTAATGCTTTACCACCAGTAGTAGTTTCTGGGTTGCCAAAGAAAACTCCGATTTTTTCTCTGATTTGGTTAATGAAGAATACAGTACATTCATGATTAATCATTAGTGATTGAATTCTTCTCATACCTTTAGACATCATTCTAGCATGAACACCCATTTGTTGATCTTCAACTTTTGCTTCAGCTTCTGCTAATGGAATCATGGCAGCAACTGAGTCTACCACGATTACATCAACTTTATCATTGCTAATCATGTATTCCATGATATCAAATACTTGTTCACCTGATTTTGGGTGAGCTACATAAAGTTTAGATGTATCTACACCAATATTTTCTAGATATTTCACATCTAGTGAATTTTCTACATCGATAAACATACACTTTTTGCCAAGAGTTTGAGCTTCTTTAATGGCATGAAGTGTTAATGTAGTTTTACCACATGATTCATTACCATAGATTTCAATAAATTTACCAACTGGATATCCACCAATTCCAAGAGCTTGGTTTAAGCTAATACTTCCTGTTGGGATAACATCAATTTTTCTTTCATTATTGTTAGCGAAATTAATGATGTTTTTTCCTAAAATTTTTTCAATGATTTCTAATTCATTGTTTTTAACTTGTTCAATTTTCATTTTCTTATTTTTCATAAGTTAAGCCTTGCATTCGTCAAGTAGTTGCAATAATGTTTCTAGTGCACGAACGGCAATGTTTAACTTATTTACTTGCCTTTCATTTTCTTCTAAATTAAATTCGTATACATATGTTTGATCAATTAGAGTGATTCCAACATAATACATACATGCGGGTTTATTTTCGATTAAGTTTATAGGACTAGCATTGCCAGTAATAGAGATGCATATGTCTGTATGCATTATTCTATTTGTGTTTTGTGCCATAAGTTCAGCTACTTGTCTACTTACTGCACCATATTGTTCAATGATTGATTTATCAATATGAACAACATTTTGCTTAATCTCATTGCTGTATGAAATAATAGCTCCTTTAAAATATTGTGAGCTACCATCAACTGAGGTTAGTAGATTACTTAATGTTCCACTACTAGCTGATTCACAACAACTAATGGTTAAATTTTTCGATATCAGTGCTTCTTTAATTTTTTTAACAATAACTAATTCCATAATCACATTAATTATAATCTCTTCATCTTCGATTAATGGAATAAAGTGAAGCACTGATAGGAGTGTTTTATTTTTTTAACCCCCACATTATATAGAAGTCCAATTTTTCTGAAAAAAAGGACAAGAAAAAGTAAAATTTTTTTGTCCAAAAATTTCTTATAAATATATTTTATATTTATAAGGGGAAATAGCAAAAATGAAACTTTTTTTCAGTGATCAAGAGAAATTGGTAAAAAATAGGTTAAAAATGGCAATTTTTGAAGATTTTTTGAAAAATTTATAAAAAAAGTCTAAAAATCATTATGTTTCTATCCTATATAAATAGTTTATAATATATTCCATATGAAAAAATTTCACCTTGGTAGAAAAACTAAACATATTTTATTAATATCACTTGCAGCAATATCAACTACGAGTGTTTTAGTTCCTACAGTAACAAGTTGTAGTCATGTTCATAGTGATTTACTTTATTCTGGGGCAATGACTAAAATAGACGAAAGTAAAACTACTATAAATGTAAATCGCCCATTAAAGTCTAATGTGGATCAAGAAATCATTGATGATGTATGACAAAATCTAGATCAATATAAAGATTTTATTGCTAATTATGGAATTTTTCAAAATACATCACTAACAGGTAGTGATATTACAATTCCATATAGTTCTATTGAAGTTAAGAGAAATGGTTGATACAATTATGTAACAATGCAAGCATATACAAGAACATACTATTTTGATAATGCACCTCGTATATTGAATGATACTGCTTTTCCTCAATCTGGATCATTTGGAGACAATACAACTTATAGAGTGCAATTAGAACAAAAAGAATTAAGTGACATTACTCCTAAAGTGCAAAACTTTCAATTACCAGAAAATAAAAAATATTTAGCTGAAAAAATTAAAACTCTACAATGAAGTCTAACACCTCATTTATTTGAATACATTCCAAAGCGTTTAGATGTAAGAGATATTAATATCAATAATGCTAGTATTGCATCTGCAGATGCTGATAACAATATTATTACTTTGAACTTTACATTAAAGTGCATTTATAACAAACAAGGTTTAAAAGAACAAAACTTTACATTGTATTTAGTTTCTAAAAATTATAATGGTCCAATCACTGGAACATATTCGGCTAGTCAAAATAGCCGATCAACTGTGACTGCAGTTAAAGAAGCAAGTGACTCAAATAGTTCGGGTGTTGTTAATAACCAACGTCAATGAATTAATGAATCAGAATGCAGCACAGCTGTAACTTTTTCTTTTAAAAACCCTGTTAAAAATCCTGCTGCTTAATGCACCATTAGCTCAATCGGATAGAGTTCATGACTTCGGATCATGAGGTTAAAGGTTCAAGTCCTTTATGGTGCGCCACTTTAAAAAAAAATAAACTCCATTTTTTGTCAATGGAGTTTTCTTTTCTAGCTATTGATTTATATTTCAAATGAGAGTATAGTTTGATAATGGTGCTTGCATCGTCGACCAAATAATGCTGATTATTTAGCAAGTACCCACAATGTTCATAATTTTGAATTAAAGAAGATAAGGAGAAAAGAATAATGAATTCAAATTATAACCAAATTAATGACATCTATCGTAAATGTTTAAAACAAAATATTTGTTCTGAAGACTTAAAAAATCATATTGGTCATCTATCAGACCTAATATTCCATCAATTACACAAAAATATCACAAACTATATGCAAAGATGAAATATATTCAACCATAATAGAACAGCTTTAGATTACTACAGTGTAACATATGAAAAAGTTTCAGATAGTATTATCAAAATGAGAAATAGACAATCAATGATGCTAAGTGTAAATTTTTTTATAAGACAAATTTATACAATGATCAGAAATGAAATTTATAAGGATATGCGTTCAGAACTATGTGACAAAAAGAGATGCTTAACTATGGCTCAATCAATTGACACTAAAATGAGCGAAATGAATGAAGCTGATAAATTTGGTAATAGTAAACGAAACATACAAAATGATATAGCCAATGATAATGTTGAATTAAACTCAATGATTAATGAAGCAATTGAAGAGTTTGCTAGCGGTAAACCAGGAATGATAAAAGAAATTATTTATTTAAGAATGAAGGGATATGGGAATTGTGAAATATCTAGAAAAATAGGTATGCACCCAAAAGCTGTAGCACGTTTAATATCTACATTAAGAAAAGAAATTGATTTCAAAAATCAGATAGAATATTTACAAAAATTTAATTTCTAAGAAAAATATACCAATTAAAGATTATTGTTATACAATAAAAAATGGTTGGTACCAAAATGAAATATGATTACGAAAATTTAGCTGATATTGCTTTAAAGCTTATCACACAATCAACAACAGCTAAAAGTTATGCTATAGATGCAATGGAAGCAGTTAAAAAAGGTGATTTTAAAAAGTCAGACGAATTATTAGATAAAGCTAATGAAGTTTTATTAATCTGTCAAAAGCAACATGCCTCAATCATCCAAGCTGAAGCCAGCGGAGAAAAAGTAGAAATATCACTTTTAATGGCTCATGCAATTGATCAAGTTCAATCTGCAGAGACAATAATTTTACTTGTAATCGAAATTATAAATTTATATAAAAAAACAAATTCAAAATTATAGAACACCTATGGACAGTCTTTTATAGATTGTCTATTTTTATTTAAGTAAAACTTTAATTATTGATGAATCATATTCAGGTTTTAGTCTATTGAATTTATACATATATTCATCTTCTTTTTCTGCTTTCTTAATTAAGTCTTGTCATTCATCCAGAGACTTCTTAGAAGCAAATAGTTCGTTGTAATCAGTCATGATATTAAATGGTTCAAAGATATTAAAGAATCCATGAGACATAATTGCAAATGCATCCAATTTGTTTAATGAACATGTTTTAACCTTAAATGGAATGTACTTAACTTTTTCAGCATTTGAAATGATTTTATATCCTTTTGGTTTATTGGCCATTGCCCTATTTTTACAAATCATATCAAAAGTGTAAGGGTGTTCCATTGGATTAATTGCTGGATTCTTTAGTTTCAATTGCTTAGTTTCATTTAAGACCTTTTTATTTAAATCTTTAAGATCACTAGAATCAAAAATCAGTTTCGTTTTATTCTTGTGATTGATCAAAATAGAGCCATCTCCAATACTAAAGAAGGTTACCTTATCTTCATGAACTAATGCTCCGCATGCACTTGTTGAAACTAAACAGTGTACTAAATCAGCATCAATAAACTCATTAATAATATGAGCAAGTGTTTCACTTACTTGTTCTGGAGTAGTAAATTCATCACATTTGCTAAAACGTTTAACTATAAAATCTAAGAAAATAGAGGTAGGAGATGATTCATTACAGTTTTCCTGACTGATGTCATCTTCACCATCAAAAACAAAAAATAGATTTTCATTAATGACAATTCTATCTTCGCTATATTTACGATATTTTCTAGTATTTTCATAAACTAACATATTTATTACCTTATTATATTATATGGTAGTTAAAGTCGATATTTACACAAAATGTACAATTAAAACTTTACTTGCATTGTATAATTATAAGTATATATGTTTGGTATTTATGTCTAGTTAGAGGCCTAAATATCATTTTTGAGTACAAATAAGAGGTGTTTAAATGAAAAAGAAAACGAAATCACTGGTTAGTATTATTGGGGTATCCAGTTTATTGTTATCTACTGGTGGTGCTGCTTTGTCAGCTAAAAATCATGAAACAATCATTAATAAACAAAACAGTACAAAAGCTCTAAGTGATAAGGACTTAGGGATAAATGCTATTAATGGTGCTGAAGCTGATCAAATGTATAATATTGGTTCATTTGGTACTATAGATATTGAAGATAGTAATGCTGAATATTGTAATGATGCAATGCTAAAAGAAACATATTCATTACAAGATTTTGGTACATATAATTATTCGTTCTCAATTGCAGATTGACCTGCTCTAGATAATATACAAACTTTCAAAAATACTGTTAGTGAAAATTGAAGTTACATATTTAAAAACGATCCAATGATAAGTAAAAGTGAATGAGATACAGCAACTGATATGGCTGCTGAATATTATGTACCTTCTGAACTTCCATATACTATTATTCTTGTTTGTACATTTAAGACTTCTGGTGGAAGAATACTTTCCTTCATGACTTCTATTAATGAGTTTAGAGAAGAAGCGATGCCTAATTTAAGTAGACTACCTTCACCTCTTAGTGATGGCTTTATAAGCAAAGAATGTGCATATACAAGCCCATATCCAATACCACTTACATACGACCAATTGTATGGAGAAGATGCTGTAGCTCCATCAGTTGAACAATGATGATCTCAAATGATTGATACAAGTCCTGAAGACTTTGCAAATATATTTAGACCAGGTGGTTTAGTTATTGCAGAAAATGTTACTACTGAGTTTGGAGATGATGATAATTGATGAAGAACTGATGGAAATTTTAAAGTAAAATATGCATCAATATATAATTATGAATTTTTAGATCCATATACAGCAAAATTCTCAGTTGCCTTTCAATGTGCAAATGCTGATGGTAAAGTTTGACCTGAAATTTATTACTACGATAATATTACTCTTTTTGGTTTCAATGAAATCAATCAATCAATTGATCTAAGTGGTGGAATTAATGTTCCTGGACAAACTGAAGTTCTTCCAGATGAAAATACAATAAACACTACAGTCGTTAAACAAGCGATAATAAATAAAATTACTGGAAATGATCCTAAACCAGCAGTAGGCGATGTATATATTAAAAATATTAGATTTGATAAATTTTCTGGTAATGTTACAGTTGATGTTGATATTGATAACTTCTGAGAAAATAGTCATAAAATTACAAAACATTTAACAAATGTAGCTTTAAAAGGATTTAAGATTGTTTCTACAACTTTAAATTTAACTAGTGTAAATCAAGGGGTTAATGTTGGGTTATCAGATAGAATTGCATCTCAATATGCACAAATTGATTACCCAGCATATAAATCAGCTTTAATTAGAAAAATTTATGAAAAGCGTAATGCAATTTTTAATGACCTTGATGAAACAACAAGTGAAAATGGTATAAGAGGACCTCAAGATATTGATATTAAGAATGCACACGCTAATGATGCTGATGGTTCTTTAACTGTTGATATTATTTTAAATAGAGGTGCTTGATACAATTCAAGACCTAATACTCAACCTTTTTCACAAGTTAAATTAACAGGATTCTCAACTGCAACTAATTTCCCATTTGATACTGGAAAAAAGAAACAACTTCAAATTCAACCAAAGAAAGAATGAGCATGAAGTGAATTATTCGCTACTGATCCATTAACTGTTGAAGAATTTAATAATGAATTTTTAAAGAACCCTGGAACTAGTGAAGAACTATGTTTTAGTTTTTTAACTGCTGGATACGCTATTGCAAAAACAATTAGCCCTGAATTAGCAAGAGCTTGAAACCCTTTCGAAAATAACGGTAGCGGAGAATCAGTTAGCTTCTTGCGTTTTGAAAATGTAGAAATTTTAGGTCGTACTAAAGCTAAGGCAGATATTTGATTTAAAAAAGTAATTAACCAAGAAACTCGTGAAATCGATTCAACAATTTACCATTGAGATGGAATTACATTTACAGGACTTAAAAATGATGTACCTCCAACAGATTTAAAAGCTGGTGCATTACCATTTAGTGATAGAGAAGCAGAAAGTGTGTCTGATGACGAACTATCTCAAGCAATCTTCAATGCTGGTTATTTAAAAAATCCAGCATATCTTAAAAAATTTGAATGACAAGATATTAAAATTTTAAACAAGAGATATACTACTGCAGGTGCGATAACTTGTGATGTTAACATTGTTAATTCAAAAGCATCTAACAACGGTGATGATCCAGTTCCAGAAAAGTTATTTCAAAATGTAACATATACAGGATTTAAAAAGTTGTATCATAACATCAACAGTTCTAATCAAAACCCTTTCATGATTAATGTTCCTAACCAATCAGAAGTTGTTTTATCAAAAGAAACTTTCGATACTGATACAGTTAAGAGTGCAGTTATTGCTCAAATTTCAGGAGATAATCCTAAGCCAACAATTAGTGATGTTAAATTATCTAACTTAAAAATTAATAAATTCATTGGTACTGGAAGCGCTGATGTATCTATTACTAATTTCTGACAAGATGGATTTAAAATTACAAAACAATTACAAGGTGTAGGATTTGAAGGATTTAAATTAGTTGAAACTACACTTAAACAAGATGTACTATCTAACGGATTTGATTTAGGTTTTAGTTCTAAACCAGCTTCTGAATATAAAAAGGAATCTAATCTTCAACTTGTAAAAGAAGCAATTTACAATCATCGTGATCAAATTTTTAATGACCTTGACGAAGTTAATGAAGACAATGCTTTAAAATCTGCAAATGATATCCAAGTTACATTTGGTGAAGCTAATAATTCAAATGGTACTCTAAAGGCAACTATTACTTTAACTAAGGGTGCATGAAAAGATGCTATGCCTAATATTGAATCATTTGCTGAAATCACTTTTAAAGGATTCTTAAAATCAGCTGATTATCCATTTGATACAGGAACACTAAATGGTACAAAATTTGGTCAACCTACAGAAAAAGAATATGCTTTTTCAGAAAATTTCTATTTAAACAAAGATGAACAAGTTCCAACAGCAGAAGAATTTAAACAAAAATATTTAGAAAATACTGAACCTTCTTCAGATATATTCAAAAAATTTGTTTTCTTAGGATCAAATATTTCTGAATTTAATCCTGAATTGGCTGAATATTGAGATTGATATAGCTTAATGGAAGGAGCAGCTCCTAAAGCTATGGTTAAATATGTACGTATAGTTAATCCAATTATTCAAAGTTATACTAAAGTTAAATTTGATATGCAATTTAAAATAGAAGACGTAGATGGTACAGTTAGACCAGATATTTACTATTTTAATGATATTGTTGTTACTGGACTTAGAAATACTGTACCAGCAACTGTACTTGATAACAATATTCCATTACCACTATCTGATGTAGAAGCAAAAGATGCAACTGATGCTCAAATAGCCCAAGCTATTATTGATGCTGGAAGTTTAAAATACCCAGCATTTGGAACACAATTTGAAGCTAAAGATGTTGTTGTTTCAAACTTAAGACTTCCATTAGGAGACACTCAACCAATTGTTCAATGTGATGTAAATGTTGTTAACAATAAAGCTACAAATGATGGTGATCTTCCTGTTTCTGTAAAAGAATTCAAAGATGTATATTTTGGTGGATTTAAATATCCAGATAATGATATTGTTATTCCTGACAATAGATTAAATATCCCTGGTCAATCAGAAGTTTATGCTTCTCAAGCAGTTGAACAATCAAGTGCTGTTAAAGATGAAATAGTTAAATTAATTACAGGTACTGATCCAAAACCAACTGCAAGTGATGTAACTATTAAATTTAAGAGTGCTAACAAATTTAAGGGTGAAGCTGTAGTTGATATTGATATCGCTCATTTTGCTTGAGGTGGTGAAATAATTGTTAAGAATCTTCAAAATGTAGTGCTAACAGGTTATAAGAAAGATTCTACATCAATTAAAGCAGCTGCTACTGATACAGGATTAGTAGGTGAATATACTGAATATCTTCTACCTTCAGAATTTGTAAGTAACTTTGGTGACAACTACTTTAAATCTACTATTTATGAAAGACGTGCTGAAATCTTTGACTATCTTGATGAAACTGAAGGAAGTGAAAATAAGATTACTAGTGCAGATGATATCACAGTAAACATTAGAGATATTGATGACAAAAATGGTAAATTAAAAGTTTATGTAACCTTAAGTAAAGGTGCTTGAGAAAATGGTAAGCCTAGAACTAGAACATTTGTTAAACCAATATTATTTACTGGCTTCATGAAACAAGGTAATGATATTCAAATTCCTGATAACAGATTAAATATTCCAAATCACGAAAATATTGATCCAAATACTGATACAGTAAACTCCTCTGCAGTAAAAGAACAAATTGCTGGTTTAATTACTGGTGGAAATACACAACCTACTGCTAATGATGTTACAGTAACATTTAAAAATGCTGACATTTTCTTAGGTGAAGCTACAGTTGATATTAGTATTGAACATTGATTTGAAAACAATGAAATTATTACTAAAAAATTAACTGATGTAACATTAACTGGTTATAAAAAAGTTTCAACTTTCATTAAGACTGAAGCTTCAACTACAGGTATTGTTATAAATCAAGAAGCTTCTGAAGATAACCTTATATCTGGTAAAGATACATTAGCTTCTGAATATAAAGATTTAATTAATGAATATGGAAATATTGCAAGTTTAGAAATATACAAAAACCGTGATAAAATCTTCGGAAACTTAGATGAGAGAACTACAAGTACTAATAAAATCTCTGATCACTCTGAAATTACAGTTAGAGCTGGAGAAGTTGATGATGCAAATGGTACATTAAAAGTTTACGTAACCTTGAAGAAAGGTGCATGAATTTTAGGACATCCTAATACTGCTGAGTTTATTCAACCTGTTCTAATAACTGGATTTAGAAAAGAAGATAACCAAATTTCAATTACTAAACCTTTATTTGTTAATGGTGTAGCTGATAAAGATATCACTGCAGAAAATGTTAACTCAATGCCAGTTAAACAAGAAATTGCTAAGTTAGTTACTGGTGCAACTACTAAGCCAACACCTAGTGATGTTTCTGTTAAACTAAAATCTCAAGATGGATTTATTGGTAAGGCAGTTGTAGATGTTACTATTAATAATTGATCTGTTAATGGTGCAATGACTCAACATACAATTCAAGATGTATCATTAATAGGATTCAAACCAGTTGCAACTTCTGTTAATGTAGAAGCTGCTGTCAAAGGATTGGATCTTAGTGCAGATTATGGTACAACATTACCTTCTGATTTCCAAAAAGATGGTTCTTATGGCCCATTAATTCTTTCTATGCTTGTTTATGAACATATTAATGAAATTTTCAATAATTTAGATAATAGAGAAGGAAGTGAAAACAAAGTTCAAGATGCAGGAGATGTATCAATAAGAATTGGTAGTGTTGATGACGCTTTAGGTACTATGCAAATTTATGTAACCTTAACTAAAGGTGCTTGAGAAAACGGAACTCGTAGAACTAGAGAATTTGAACAACCTATTACCATTACAGGATTTAAAAAACAAAGTAATAGCATTAATATCACTGGCCCAATAGAAATTCCAGGACAATCAAATGTTTTAATAACTAAAGATACTGTAAACTCTAGTGCTGTTAGAGAAAAAATTGCAAGTTTAGTTACTGGTGCTACTACTAAACCTGGACCTGACCATACTACAGTTACATTAAAGTCACATGATGACTATTTAGGTTCTGCAACAGTAGATGTAGATTTTACTAACTGATCAGAAGCTGGAGTGATGACTAATAAGAAAGTTGAAAATGTTAATTTAACTGGATTTAAAAAGATTGCAACAACTATTAAACCTGAAGTTATTAGTTCAGGAATAGACTGTGAATTAAATACAGGATTTGCTTCTCAATTTAAAGATGAAAGCAGCAATGGTTTAAGAGAAAAAATTTATCAAAAACGTGCTGAAATATTTAATGATTTAGATGAAAGAACTGATAGTACTAATAGAATCACTGGTGGTAATGACATCAAAGTTAGAACTGGTGAAGCAAATGATGCAAAAGGTACATTAGAAGTTTATGTAACTTTAAGTAAAGGTGCATGAGAAGATGGACACGTAAAGACAACAGAATTCTCACAAAAAATTATATTAAAAGGATTTAAGACTGATGGTAGAACAACAGTATTATCCAATAATATCTGACCGATAAGTGGTGTAGAAAATATTAGTGCTGATACTATTAAAGATGAAACTACTAATCCAAAAATCAAAGAAGCTGTTTTAGGACAACTAAAACTTAACATCAAAAACTTAGTTGGTGCTAAAGATCCTAATTTATTAACAATGGATGATTTCTCATTCACAGTACAAGGACATGATAATTCAAATGGAACATTAATCATTCAACTATCTGTTGCTAATGCTTGATGAAATAATGGAGTAGTTGACTCAAACCACAAAGAAACTATTACTTTATCAGGATTCAAAGTTACTGAACCTACTGAGTTCTTAACTCCAACTGTTGACATTAATGCAGGTATCAATAAACCTACATCATCTCCAGAAATTAAATCAAGTATTGAAGACTATGTAGCAAAAAATCCTACTAAATTCTTCTCAGGAACTATTCCAACAGATTTAACTACTAGTGATGTAACAGTTACTATTAAAGAAGCTTTAAATGGAAAAGCAAAAATAACTATTCAATTAAATAAATACTATGACAAGCGTGGTGATATTCAAAATTCACCTATGCCTGATGAATCACCAGTATTCACATTGACAGGATTTACAGTTGTGGATAGCACAGGATTCAATACAACAAACACAACTATTACATTACCTAGCAATGATGCTTTAGCTAATAAAGTTTCTAAAAATGTATTAGATGCTGATTTGATTAACTATATTGTGGCTCATAAAGATCAATTCTTTACTAATGCACCAGCTGAATTGAATTCAAGTGACATTGCTATTGAATCTAGAGTTAATAGTGATGGATTAATTTCATTTAAAATAGCATTAAAGAAATATATTAGTTCTGAAACTGGTACAGTTGTTACAGGAGAAAAACTTCCAGGTTCTCCAACATTTATAATTAAAGGATTTAGTATAAATGAACCAACTCCAGAACCACTTCCTCCAACTCCTCCAACTCCAGAACCACAACCAGAACCACAACCTCAACCAGAACCAGGTCCTAGTCCTGCACCTCAACCTCAACCTGATCCCAATCCAAATCCAAACCCTGCACCAAACCCAGGTCCAACTCCAACTCCAACACCTAATCCAAACCCAATTGTCCCTTCTCCTGATGCAGGAACTGATTTAGGTAACTCTATCCCAAGTCTTAAACCAACACCAGGTCCAGATGGTCAACCAACATTAACTCCAAATGATATTGTTAATGATCCAAATATTAAAGATGAAATTGGAAACGAAATTGTATCAGATCCAGATAAGTATTTCCCTGGCCAAGGTATTAATCCTGATGACATCAATAAAGAAGATATTGTTATTAGACCAGACCCATCAAACCCAGGTGGTATTATCATTGATGTTCCAGTAACTAAACCAGATGGATCTATTGATAAACCAACTATTAATATTGGAGGATTTAAACCAGCTCCAACTCCAACACCAGCACCTGGTCCAATTACTCCTCCAACTCCAGAACCACAACCTCAACCAGAACCAGGTCCTAGTCCTGCACCTCAACCTCAACCTGATCCCAATCCAAATCCAAACCCTGCACCAAACCCAGGCCCAACACCAAATCCTAATCCACAACCTGGACCAACTCCAACTCCAACACCTAATCCAAACCCAATTACTCCTGCTCCAGGAGCTGGTCAACAAATTGGTGGTAACGCTCCATCTAACTCACCAATTAAACCTGACAATAGACCAGGACATACAGTAGATGAAGTGGTTAATGACGAAACAGTTCATGGACAAATTAAGGATGATATTGTAGCTAACCAAGGTACTTACTTCCCTAACTTACCTCCTGAATCTCACATTGACAAAGATAATATTGTTATTAAACCTAACCCTTCTAAACCAGGAGAAATTATTGTTGAAGTTCCAGTAACTAAACCAGATGGTTCTGTTGATAAGCCAACTATTAACATTGGTGGATTCAAACCAAGTCCAAACCCAGAACCAGCACCAAGTCCAAACCCAGGCCCAACACCAAATCCTAACCCAGCTCCAAACCCTGGACCAACACCTCAACCACAACCTCAACCACAACCTCAACCACATCCAAACCCAGGTCCAGCTCCAACACCTACACCTGCTCCAAAACCTCAGGTAAATACAGGTAACCTTCAAAAAGAAGTTAAGAAAATTATTAATAATCAATTTAATGCTGACCTAAAAGCTGGTGGTAAGTATCATGCAAATGCTATTGAAAAGATTAAGAGAATTGATATTAATAGCATTGTTCAAAATGCAATTCCAGGACAAACTAGAATTTCAGATGTAGTAATTACAGAATCTAATGGTTCATTCACTGTTCTTATTACATTCAGTGGATGAGATGGAAGTAGAAGTTTAGGTGAACACCAAGAAACAATTACTGGTTGTACAGCAAAACCAACTCCAAATATTAAACTTGATATTGACAAAGAAGAAAGTATCAAAAAAATATTAAGTCAATCAATCACAGAAACTGAAGCTTATAAAAAGAGATTAGGTAATGCAATCTATGATATCTTAAGAAAGAATTACTCTAATTTACCATATTGTGTTATCGATCAACTAAATGATCCTGCAATGAAAGAAGCAATTATCAATGCAGTAATTCAAGGTACTAAAAACAGTGATATTGTTATTGAAGATGGAAAAATTATAGGAAGTTCAACTGACTTCACAAAACTTAACCAAATTCTACAAGGAATTGATGGTGATTTAGCTTTAGTTGATAAAAATGGTAAACAAATTAGCAAGTTATCATTTGAACAAGATAAACAATTAAAAGGATCAACTAATAAAATTCCTGAATGAGTAATTTATGTAGTAGTTGGTGCAAGTGCATTATTATTAATTGTTTTATTAATCTCATTAATTATTACTAAGAAGCGTAGATACTATGCTGCTGGTGGTGATGACGAATTTGAAGAATTATTAGAAGTATAAGATTATAACAAATTTATTATTAATATACTTTTAGAGCAATCTAAAGATATACTTTTAGAGCAATCTAAAGGTATATTTTTAATTTCAGTGTGTTTTACCGAATAAAAGTATAATATAGCCCTTCTAAATAATCTTTGGGTCATATCTATATACTTTGTTCTAAAAACATTGCTACGACAATCTTTTAGTAATTTTAGTTAATACTTTTTAAGTCCTAAAAGAATTCATTAGCCAAATCTTGCTGTTAATATAAAAGGTATGATTAATTAGTGTAATCACCTATTTTTAATTATGGTATAGTTATACTATAGGAGATTATTATGATTATAGACTTAATTAAAAAAGACATAGATGCTTGTCTAAAGAAACATGAAAAGACTTGTACTAACTATGTAATCGAAAAAGCAAAAAATAAAGAATTTGGAGACATTAGTACTAATGTTGCTCTAATTTCATCAAAAGAATTTAAGAAAAATCCAATGGAAACTGCTCAAATCATTGTAGATTCATTAGATAAATCTTTATTTTCTGAAGTAACAATCACTAAACCAGGGTTTATTAACTTTAAATTAGGAAATAAACTAATTGATAATGTGATGAATGAAGTTTTAAGTCGAGCAAATAATTATGGTAAATTCCCTCATAAGAATAAAAAATATTCAGTAGAATACGTTTCAGCTAACCCAACTGGACTATTACACATTGGGCATGCTAGAAATGCTGTTCTTGGATCTTGTATCATTAATTTGTTACAGTGATATGGATATGATACTGTAAGTGAATATGTAGTAAATGATGCTGGTAACCAAATGAATAATTTAGCTACTGCTGTATTGATTAGATATCAAGAATTATTTGGTATGGATGTTAAACTTCCAGAAGACTCATACCATGGAGAAGAAATTATTGATGTTGCTAAAGCTTTAAAAGCTAAATTTGGTGACAAATATAAAGATGTTAAATTAGAATCAGAACATCAATGAATTGCTGATGAAACAATCAGACATGATATTAGATGATTTGCAAGAGATATGCTTTTAGAAATTATTAAAGATGATTTAAAAAAGCTAGGTGTTGAAATTGAATTATACTTCAGTGAATGAACACTTCATGAAAATAAAATGGTTGATAAAATGATCGACAAGTTATTAGATAAGAAAGTTGCTTACAAGAAAGATGGAGCAATTTGACTAGAAACAACTAAGTATGGCGATGACAAAGATAGAGTTTTAATCAAATCTGACGGTGTACCAACTTACTTTGCACCTGATATTGTTTATCATAATCATAAATGAACAACTAATGGAACTGATATCTTAATTAACATTTGAGGTGCTGACCACTATTCTTATATCTCAAGAATGAAAATTGCAATGCAATGTTTAGGTTACAATCCAGATGATTTAATTGTTGTATGTATGCAAATGGTTAAATTAATGAAAGATGGCAAAGAATTTAAGATGAGTAAAAGAACTGGAAACTCTTTAACTACAAGAGATCTAGTTGAAGCTCTAGGAAAAGATGTTGCTAGATGATATTTAGTATCTCAATCAGCTAACAACCACATTATTATTGACGTAGATGAAGCTACAACTAAATCTAATAATAATCCAATATTCTATGTACAATATGCACATGCAAGAGCAAATCAATTATTAAATAAACAAAAAATGGATATGCCTAAAGACTTTAGCGGCTTAACAAGTGATATTGAAAGAGAAATTATTTCAGAACTTGGTTTCTTTACTTATACTATTGAAAATTGTGCTACTACATATGAACCATACAAAATGACAGTATATCTAACTAACTTAGCTAGATTATTCCACTCTTACTATTCAAATACAAAAATCTTTGATGATGCAAATAAGATTGCAAACCAACAATATTACTTGATTGCAGCAATGAAACAAGTAATCAATAATGGTTTAAGAATCCTAGGAATAGATCCAATCGAAAAAATGTAAAAATTTCAATATCATTATTATTTATAATAATGATATTGCATTAAAAGTATTCGTTTTTCTTGCAAAAATCCTTCTCAAAAAAGAGAAAAATAGCATATAATTAATGTTGTATTCATAAGCAGTTCACTTATGTTGCAAAAAAACTAGAAAAGGGAGTTTTTATGAATTTTATTGACAATCAGTTAAATTATTTTAGTAAGAAAAACGAAAACAGTATTCTTATTAGTAATGAAGAACTATACGCTTACCTATTAAGTAGAGAAGCTTCAGGTGAAATGATTACTTATGAAGAAATTAAATGAATCATTTCTTTAGTTCAACAAAACACAATTATCCAAACTTCTTGATCAATGAGACGTGAAGGTATGTGAAATGAAAGAGAAAGATGATTAGTATCTATCCAAGAAGGTCACTTATTATTAGACTGAAAACGTATGGAAGAAACTATGAAAGATAAACTTGAATTATTATTCAATGAAAATATCTACCACCAAGAATTAAAACCTACATGAAAAATTAACTCATTCATTGGTTTATTATTAAACACTGGTGAAACATACGAAGACAACACATACTTATTACATGACTTATTCATCAGAAGAAACAAAGATGAAGACTACATGGAAGTTAGAAAATTATTACAAGACTACTGTGTTGCAGTTAAAAAACACGTTGGTACTTACCGTGCTACTATCAATGGTCAACTTATTGACTACAGAGAATTCGATGAAGCTATGGAAGAATCAACTTCAGCAACTATTAACCAATCAGTTAAGAACGCTAAACCTATCGAAGGATAATTATTTAAATAATTATTTAAGATCAAAAACAATAGAAATAAAAATGGGGCAAAACCCCATTTTTATTTTGCTATCCAATTAAAAATGATATAATATACAAGTATATTATATGAAATCGAAAAAGAAGTTTAATTGAAAGAAGTTTTTGGGCTTCAGTACAGCGATTCTATTAACAGCAGGTTCTTTAACAGGAATCGGTTTTGGTGCTTATAACATTGCTAAAAAAACTAATATTTCAAGTGACTTTAGAGAAGGTCGTACTTTTGAACTTCAATTAAGATTATTTAAAAACAACGAAAGTAGTACGACTCAAGTACAAGTTGATCCAAATACAAATAAACCTATCCCAATTTATCCTGACAGAGCAACTGTAGAAGAAAATGTAAAAAAATCTGCATCATATTTAACTTCATTACTTGAACAAAAAGGTTTAACTAACATAAGCGTTAGTTATGGTTTTGGATATATACAAAATAATCAAAAATTAGGTGATGGTAGTACATTAGTTTTTGAAAATGGTAGAGAACCAATTGTAACTCTTTATGCAAAGTTTGAAAATTCTACTTCTGCTTTTGGATTAGAAGATATTGATAAAGTTGAAAACCAATATATTAACGATAAAAAAGTTTATACAGCATTAAGTGATTCTCCACTTTATGAACTTGAAGCAGTTAAGCCATCTTATAATGGAGTAATTAGCCAAAATGGTGTACCTACAGGTAAAGCTAGTGAAACTGGTAGAACTGGTACTCTTTATGTTGATGATAGAAAACAACCAATTTCTAATGACGTTGCTGATACATTAAGTATTTTAAATACTGATATGTTAAAAGACGGTAACATAGGTGAATTTAAATTAAAATCTGGTAAGATGTCTACTGCTGATGTTGGATTAACAATTGATCCTAAAAATCCAATTGGTGCAAAATATTTCAACTCATGAGCATTTGGTGAAGACTATGCTAAAAATGTTGAAGCTAAACGTTTAGATGATAAAGACTTACACGAACAAGAAGCACAAGACTCGCTTGAAAACTCTGGTGAACCTCAACCTGCAGCTAGAGAAGGTGCTGATCCATCTAAGCCACAAGAACCAACACGTGATCAAAAATTTGTTACAACACAAACATGAATTATTTGAAAAAATAAACCAGGTTTAATAAATTACTTAAACACATTAATTACATTGTGATATTACAACGTTTATGCTAATAATGTCCAAGCTCTTCCGCAATCAGATGGTAGTGATAAAGAAGCTATTTTAGCTAAACTATTCCCAACAGGTGATACACAATATCCGAATGGTGTTGATAAAGATACTAGAAACAATATTAATAAAGTAATTAACTCTTTAACAGACACTGAAAAATCATTTATTGCTTGATATGCCTCAAATGGAGATAAAGATGGCATAGGTGGCCCTACTTCTTGAACACCAAAATTAATTGATGAAGATAGTTTAATCCCAACTATTTATAACTTCTATAACTCACCAATATACAGTCCAGTTAAACCTAATAATTATAATGATTTTCCAAATGATTACCAATATGGTGTTAGTGAAGCTTCTAAGTGTGGATGATGATGATTAGATTCAAGATGTAGTGATCTAAATGAATTTATTGGTGCGTATTATGGTGGAACAATAGACTTTAGAAACTTCAATACTCACTTCGAAGATCCAAATGATCCAAAAGAAAAACAAGAAGGTGATACTGAAGATCCAATTCCAGATCCATATAATGTAAGTTCCTATAAAATAGATGCTAATGATTATAACAGTACACCAAAATTGCTGATCGAAAAATGAAAGAATAGTATTTATAAATTTCCTGTTATTCATACTCAAAGTCAACAATTGATTACTAATTGACGAACAATAAGTAATCTAAAAACAGAAATTACTAATATTTACACTAATAATAAAGTAGATTCTAATGCTACATGTAATAAAGATGAAAAGATTACAGATACACTTATTAGAGAAAAATGAGATAGAGTAAAAAGTGGTTCTGAGAAGTTCACTAAGTGTGAGTATGATTTCATTAAAAAACAATTTGCACAAGCTCACTTTGGACCAACTTCACTTTATTCTGAACAATATAAGAGTCCTGCTACAATTAACAAATCTATTGGTGGTTTAAATCCGTTATATGTACTATTGATAATTATTAGTATCATAGTATTCCTAGTAGGTGTATTTATTTCTTGAAGATATCGTATTCCTGGAATCTTCTCATTCATTATTTCTGGTATTGTCTTTGTTTGTAGTATGGCAATCTATAATTTATATGGATTTGTATTCTCATTCTACAGCTTGCTAGCATTAGCAATTAGTACCTTCATCTCATTCATTACTCCATCATTCTTATTTAAGAATATTGAAAAGGAAATTAGTGAAGGTTCTACATTAAGTGCAGCTATCATTAAATCTACTAAGAAATATTGAAAACTATCTCTAGATATTCATATTATGGGTATCTTATCATCGTTAGCGTTCCTATTCTTTGGAAAAACAGGAAACGTTAACTTCGGATCGATGCTAGTAATTAGTATCTTCCTATCATTCATCCTGAGTGGTATGATATTCTTCATCTTATTGCTCTACTATGTATATGTGGTTCGTTTTGAATTCACAGGATGATTTATTTCAAACAAGTTATACTTAAAACTTAGAAATACCAACTTTGGTACTAAGAAAAAAATTAAATTCTTTAATAGTGTTTCTTTCTTTAACAAATGAGACTACTATGTTGTTGGTGGATTATTCTTATTAGGAATCGTTGGTGTTATTGTACTTGGTGTACATGGTCCATTCTTCTCAATCGATTTCAGTTCATCTAACATCTTAATCATTAATAACTTTAACCAATTTAATATAACAACTAATGATGTAATGAACCAATTAGGTATTAGTTCAATTAACAACTATATTAGTGATAACCAATTAGTTATTTATACAATTAATAAAGTAGATCTAAATAGTGCTTCAAACTCATTAGTAGAATTAGTGTTAAGCAAGAACTCAGGTAATTCTGAAGCTAACCAATTAGCTAACCAAATTGCATCTAATTTATTAGTAACAACTCTAACAAGCGAAAGTGCATTAAAGATTGTAACTAATGCAATCGCATGTGCTGGTATTGCAATTGGATTCTGTGCTATCTGAGCACTATTCAGCTTAAATGTTATTTCAATTATTCCGCTAGCATTAAACCAAGTTATGACTATGATTTTAGTAATTGGTTTATTAACTCTATGTTGTATCCCAGTTGATATCAACATTGTTCCAGTTCTAGTGTTTGTATTTATGATGAATACAGTATTCTCTACAGCTATGTTAAGTTCTATTAAACAAAGTTGAGATAGAAAACGTTCTATTAATAAAAATGACCTTGCATTGCTATTCAATAACATTATTTCAAAAACTAACCTAAACTATGTATACATCTTAGGTTTAATCTTGTTATTTGCAATCTTAGGATTATTTAGTTCAGTATCATTAATCTTCTGTTTCTTAGTATTAATCTTTAGTGTAATTTATATGTTCTTCTTCAATGGAAAAATATTAATTACTTCGCTATATGGATGTGTACTATTAAGAAATATCTTCAATAAGGAATTAAAGATATCAAGAATTCATGATCGTAAAGTACATGAATATGATGATGTAAATGAACAAAGAATTGTGGGTATCAATTGTTAGGAGTAAATTAAATGAATGATACAGTAAATAAACTTAAGGAAACTATCCTTGCTGTCAAGGATTTTCCGAAACCAGGTATTATCTTTAGGGATGTAACACCTTTATTTGCTAAACCAGATTTAGTTAATGAAGTAATTGATATCTTTGCATCTCATTTAAAAGATAAAAAAATTGATGCTATTGTTGGAGTTGAATCTAGAGGGTATTTATTTGGAGTGCCACTAGCACTTAAATTAAATAAACCATTCATTCTAGTTCGTAAACCAAACAAACTACCTAGACCAACAATTAAGCAAGAATTTGATCTTGAATATGGTTCAAGTACATTAGAAGTTCAAATTGGTGATATTAAACCAGGATGAAATGTATGTGTAATTGATGACTTATTAGCAACTGGTGGTACTATTAATGCTACTGAAAAACTAGTTGCTCAGTCAGAAGCTAAAACTGCATGTGCATTATTCTTAATTGAACTTGAAGCCTTAAAAGGAAGATCAAATGTACAATCAGAAGTATTTAGTATCTTAAAATATTAATACTTTATTAAAACTCACAAAAAAAGACTAGACTTATTCTAGTCTTTTTCATTCTAATCTGCATATCAAACAACCAGCAATTATAATATAATAATTGTATGTATCAAAAGAAACAAGCTAATATTGATAAAATAAGAAATCAAATAAGTATTACTGAAATTATTAGTTCTTTTATTAAACTAACTAAAAAAGGAAATAATAGTGTAGGTCTTTGTCCTTTTCATGATGATAAACATGCTTCGTTAACAGTGAGTGAACAAAAGCATATTTATAAATGTTTCAGTTGTGGTAACTCTGGCGATGCATTTACTTTTATTAAAAACTATTTACATTGTTCGTATCAAGAAGCAATTGCAAAAGCATGTGAAATTGCGAACCTTAATTTAGATGAATTTAGTGATGTAAAAACATTCATTGAAAATAAAAATAAAAATGCCAATTTAATTGAAATCAATAAATTAGCAAATAAGTATTTTATGATGTTTCTTGATAATAAAGAAAATCAATTTGCTAGAGACTATTTAGCTAAGCGTGATATTAATGATGAATTGATTAAAAGATTTGATATTGGATTTGCTCCTGATGGGAATATTATTTTAGATTTATTAAACAATAAAAATGATATTGTAAAAGGACAAAAAGGATTTAGTTTTGAAGAAATAAAAAAAGTAGGTTTAGCAACCATCTCTCAAGAAGGAAATTATGTTCCATATTTTTGAGGCCGAATTACATTTGGAATTAGAAATGAATATGATGAAATAGTTGCATTTAGCGCAAGAACTTTAAAAGATGATCCAAACAAATATATCAATACACCAACAACTGAAATATTTTCTAAGAATGAAACTCTATATAATTTCAATAATGTCTATAAAGTTTATGACGTTGAATCTATTTATGTTTTAGAAGGATTTATGGATGTTATCGCGCTACACAAAATTGGTATTACTAATGCTGTTGCTACTATGGGTGTTGCATTTACTAAAAACCATATAAATCTATTATCAAAATTACCTAATTTAAAAAGTGTAATTCTATGTTTTGATAATGACGATGCTGGACAAAATTCAATTCAAAAAACTGCTGAAATTATTAAACCATATTATGATGTCTATGTTGTGCAATATGATTCTGAATTTAAAGATATTGATGAAATCTATACGCATAGCAAAGATGATGCAATTAGAAATGCTAATAATATCATTTCCTATAATTTGTATTTAATCAATAAAATCATTGCATCACATAACCTAAACAATGTTGTAGAAAAGAATAATGCTATTCAAAAAATAATTGCTATTCTACAAACCTATAAAAATGACATTGAATTATATACAGACATTGATTTCATTTCTAGCAAATTAAATATTGATAAAAATATTATTATTAACGCTATATCTAATACTTCTAAAAAAACATATACTAAGAAACCATCATCTATCAACTATAAAAAATATGAAGTTGATAAAATTGATCTTGGTCCAAGAAAAAATGAAAAGGTTGCTACTAAATCTGCAATTGAATGTATAGAAGATGAAATTATTATGTTCTCTTTGGCTAATGTAAAATATTTAGATAAATTCTTCGAAGAATGTTCAAGAGCAACTTTAGATAAAACAAATAAATACTTAGAATTATTTGATAAATTTTATACATCACACCTGGAAGAAAAATCTATTAATTTAGTCAATGTTTACGAAGTGACAGATGATGATGCAATTGTTGGTAATTTAGTTAATAATTATCTAAAATTACTTGAATCTATGAAAGTAAAATTTCCAGAAGGAAAGGTAGATGAAATCATCAAGAGTTATAAAAGAAAAAAGTCAGCAGAAAATATGACTAAACAATTAGAAGTATTAATGCAAGAAAGTGATCCTGAATTAAGACAACAACTTATTATGGATTATGTTGAAAATTTTAAAAATAATAAGAAAAAATAACTTCAATGATAGTTTATATTAAGGTAGAATATAAGTATTATGATTAATATTTTAACAATTTTGAAAGATCCAACAATTAAAGCCATTTATAATGACTCAAGAGCTAATAACATTCCATTAGTAAGAGATAACACTGCTGTTTACTTATTAGAACAAGTTAAAACACGTAACATTAAGTCATGTTTAGAAATAGGAACTGCTTTTGGTTTTAGTGCTGCAGTAATGGGCATTTTAGGAGGTGTAGAAGTTACAACTCTTGAAAAAGATGCAATACGTAATATGAAAGCAAATTCATATTTAAGTCCATACAAAAATATTCACTGTGAATTATGTGATTGCTTTGAATATAGTACTGATCAAAAATTTGATTTAATCTTTATAGATGGACCAAAGGCTAATCAAATAGATTTATTCAAGAAAATGTTAAATTATTTGAATGACAATGGTATAGTTATCATTGACAATATTTATTTAAATAAAATTGCAAACATTGAATCAAGAACTCCAAACCAAGAAAAGCTATTAAATGCTGTTCATGAATTTAGAGATTATATTGAACATTTAGAAGACTTTAAGTGCACAATAGTTGATATGGATGATGGTATTGCTTTATTAGAAAGAAAATAATGGAAATTGTAGTAGAAGCTTACAACTTTGATCATGCAAGATGATGTATTGAAAATAACGTTCCTAATTTAATTTTGGGGAACGATTTATTTGCAAATAGACTTTCATATAGTTTTAATCAATCTGAGTTACAAGATTTAGTTAATAAAAGAAAAAATACCAAGATATGAGTGAAGGTTAATAATTTCTTCTTTGAACAGGAATTAAATAGACTAGAAATGTATTTAAGATGACTAAGTAATTTAGATATTGATAGAGTTATCTTTCAAGACTATGCAGTTGCTCAATTTAATTATGAAGATAATTTAGGATTAAATTTACATTATAATCCAGAAACTTTAATTACAAATTATGGACAATTTGATTTCTATGAACAAAACAATTTTAAAGGATGTTTTGTAGCTAGAGAACTAATGCCACTAGAATTAAAAGAAATAGCACAACACAAGAATAAAATGCAATTAGAAGTACAAGGATTTGGATATGCTTTTATTATGCACTCAAGATGAAAGCTAATTTCTAACTTTGAAGATCATTATCAAGTTAGTTTAAATAAAGAACATTTAATCATTAGAGAAGCATTAAGAAAATATCCTAATGTAATCTTTGAAGATAATAGTGGTACACACATGTTATCTGGTTATTTAATTAATAGTTTGTCAGTACTAAATAATTTAAAAGAAATGAATATTGATTTTTTAAGCATTAATTTTCTAAAACTAAATCAAACTATAGCACAAGAAGTTACTAAATTATTCATGCAAGCTTTAAATGATAATGATTATCAAAATAATGTTAATTCTTATGAAAATAAATTAAAAGAAATATGTAGTGAATATGTGTTATCACCAGGTTATTTAGGTGGTCCTAAATGTATCTTGCATACTGAGAAGGTTGATGATGAAAAGTAATAAGGAATTATTAGCACCTGCTGGTGATAAAGAAAGAGCGCTATTTGCACTAACTTATGGAGCTGATGCAGTTTATTTTGGTGGTAAACAATTTTCATTAAGAGCAAGAGCAAGTAACTTTGAATTTCAAGATATTGAAGAAGTAGTTAAATTTGCTCATGCTAATAATAAAAAAGTTTATTTAGTAGCTAACATTCTTTGTCACAATTTTCATTTACCAGAATTCAAAAAGTTTTTTGATAAAGTAACTGCCATTGGTGTTGATGCATTTATTGTTGCTGATCCTTTTATTTTTAAGAATTTAAGAGATAAATATAATGTTGAATGTCATATATCAACTCAACAATCAATTACTAACTCTAAATCAGCTGCTTTTTGAAAAAGAAATGGTGCTACTAGAGTTGTATTAGCAAGAGAGATGAAATTTGATGAATTAAAGCTTTTAACTGAACATAATAACAATGAAGTTGAGATAGAAGCTTTCATTCATGGTGCAGTTTGTATTTCTTATAGCGGTAGATGCATGATGAGTAATAATTTTAGTTTAAGAGATGCAAATGTAGGTGGTTGTGCACAATCATGTAGATGAGAATATACAATAAAAGACAATAACTGTAACCATCTCTTTACTATGAGTGCAAAAGATATGGTTTATTTACAACAAATTCAATCTTTAGATAAGTTGAATTTACACTCATACAAAATTGAAGGAAGAATGAAAACAGTTAACTATTTAACAACTGTAGTAAAAACTTATAGAACATTACTAGATCATATTGATGAATCAGTTAATATAAATAATTTACAAAAGCAAATAGATGAAGTAGCAAATCGGCCAACTGACACAGCTTTCTTATATGATGCGAATGCAGATAAAATGCTTTATCATGATGAAGCTAGACCATTGAAACAAGATTTTATCTTTTCAATTATAAAAAAGATCAGTAATACAAAATATCAAATACAATCTAAAAACTATTTTGATATGAATACTAATATAAAAATCATTAAACCAATAGGTAATGATGAAAAAGTTAAAATTAAACAAATTACAACATTAGATGGTGAAGATTTATCTATTGTAAGAACACCGATGACTGATTGTATAATTACATTAGAAAAACCAATTGAAATGAATGAGTTTTGTTTAGGAAAGGTTGATTATGAGTAAATTAATTATTGGGAGTCATGTTAGTTTAACTGCTCCAGACTATTTATTAGGTTCTGTAAAAGAAGCAATTGAATATGGTGCAAATACTTTTATGTTTTATACAGGTGCACCACAAAATAGTAAACAAACTCCTTTAGAAAAATATAAAAAAGAAGAAGCATATGAATTAATGCTTTCTAATGGTATAAATCCAAGTGATGTAGTAGTTCATATTCGTTATATTATAAATCTTTGTTCAGACAAACCTGATACAAGAAATTTTGCTGTAGAATTTTTAGAAAATGAGGTTGTTAGAGCAACAGAATTAGGTTTTGATAGATTAGTTTTACACCCAGGTTCTAGACTAAGTCAAGATGTGCAAACAGGTATTGATCAAATCGTTTTTGGTATCAATGAAGTGCACCAAAGAACACCAAATTCTAAGGCAATAATTTGCCTTGAAACTATGGCTGGAAAAGGCTCTGAAGTAGGTTCAAAAATGGACGAAATTAAGGCTATTATTGATGGTGTAAAAGACAAAGATAGAATAGGTGTTTGTCTTGATACATGTCACATTTCTGACTCTGGTATAGACATGGCTGATATTGATAATTATTTATCAGAATTTGATAAAAAAATAGGCCTAAATATGATCAAATGTGTACACATAAATGACTCAATGAATCCTGTAGGTGCACACAAAGATAGACATGAAAATTTAGGTTATGGACACATTGGTTTTGAAAAATTGATAAATGTAATTTATCACCCAAAATTAGAAGGAATTCCTAAGATTTTAGAGACTCCATACTACACTAAAGATAAAAAATCTTTACCACCTTATAAGACTGAAATTGAAATGATCAAATCTAAGACATGAAAAGACTGAAGATAGATTTTTAATGGGTATAAATCGAGTCGCAATATAGTATAATATATATACTTATGTCGTTCAAAAATTCGAAAAAATGACTAATATCTTCAATTGTTGGAGTTACTTGTTTAGGAGTAGCTACAACAACTTTTACTTCTTTCAACACACAAATAAGAAACAAAAATAATATTGAACAACAAAATCAATCAGCAGTAAATCCTAGAGATACACAAGATAAAATTGAAGTTTCATTTGGTGATATTGTTAATCACTACAACAATGGATATAACAGAGAAATGTTCAGATCAATTATTGTTGCTGAATCTTTAACTGATGGAACTGATAAACCAGATTTATCTAAAAAACTGATTGAAATTAGACTTGAAGAAAATACCTTAAGAATTTCAAACACATATACAGAAAATCCTGGATTATGAAATCGTCTAAACTATAGTACCAAGGGTGGATTAAACACACCAATTAATCGTGAAACACCTTGAGTAGAACCAACATCAAACTACATAAAGATAACTCAATTTGAAGCTGGTGCTGGGATGGATGGTACTAATTCAATTACATGAGACTCTGCTCATACTGATCCATCAGCAATTAAAGGGACAATCAATCTAACAGACACAAACAATGTAAATTTCTGTTTGAATATCGTTAACAACTCTGCGACAAATTTCAGTTTGTTTATTGATAGAAATTTAGCTGGAACTCCAAGTTGAACAAAGATTGATAATGATGTTAACTTTGGTTGTGCTACTTCAATTGCTGGATCTTCAAACATCATCTCAATGGAAGGTATCATCCAAAAAGATTTAGATTCAAGTGCTGGTAACCAAGCAAAAGGAAAATTATACATTCCACAAGTTGGTAACTCTGAAATTGGAAAGAATGATTGAACTTCACTTCCTGCAAGTGCAAATGACGTTGCAACTAAGTATAAAAAAATGCCTTGTGATTTAGCTTTTAAAGAAATTACAAAAAATAAAGCTGATTTAAAATATCTTGTTAAATTCAATCCTAAACTTTGTGTTAACTCAATGAGTGGATTTAAAGCAACAGTAACTAAAGACGCAGCTAACAATAGATGAACTGTGCAATATGGTGTTACTCCAACTGATACATCTAATCTAAATAATTATTTTAAATTTGGTATGTACGCTACGCCTACACCTAAAAATAATAGACGTATATATCCATTCTACTTTGATACTACTTCTTTAGCTTCTGGTGAATCATCTGCTGGACAATATTTAAATATTTCTGCTAACTTCAATTCAATGGCTGATAACCATAATGTCATTAGTGGGTTTAATGATGGAACTTATTATGAAGAAGGTGAATATTCAATTAATAGAAAGCAATATGCTTCTAATGTAGATTTGAATGAAATTAAAAGAGAAATATTATCCAAAGTTAGAAATGCACCAACAGGATTTGGTGAAGCAGATATTATCTTAGATCCTAATAATCCAGTTTGTGGAATTGAAATTAACAACACTGAAGGTTACATCAGATTCAAAGTAATTGTTACTAAATTCAAAAATAATGCTGGTGAAATAGTTACAAATAATGCAGGAGAAAATATTGCAGGTATTCAATATATTAGAGGTTTTAACACTATTAAACCTACTGCAATTAGACAAACTAGATTTACAGTAAGCGACCACACAATGTTAGCTTCTAAATTTGGAACTAATGAAATTCTAAATTTAGTTTTAGATAACAAGAGAAGAATATTTTCTACTTTAACTGAAGATGTAAAACCAACTGAGGTATTAAAACTAGCAGATATTCGTATTGTGGGTTCACCAAAAATCTTTAACCGTCCTGAAGGAGAATATACTTCTGGTAGAATAGAATGTCAAATTCAATTACTAACAGGATATTTAACTTCTCCAAATGCTCTTCCAGCTCCTCCTAATACACCAATGACTGAATTCAAATTGGTGATTGATGGATTTAAAGTAGTTACTAATACTATCTTCCATGAAAATGTAAAGTTAGTTGGTTATTCAAATGAATTAGCTACTAAATATGCAACTAGAGAAAACTTCATGAAGTTGTATGAAAAAAATAAGACTTCATTTGTAGAAAATTTACCTACAACTGAAGCTCCAACTATTCTTAAAGGTCCTACTGCAAATAACAAAGGTAAAGATACAATTGATAATGGACAATCAGGATATATTTCTGTTCAATTAAGTTTCCCTTCAATTTATGATGCTGATGGAAATATTCAATATAACATCACCCAAACATTTATTATTTATGGGTTTAAAAAAGTAATACCAACTGTAATTGAACCACAACCAGATGTTAATAAACCAAATACTTTAGCTACTGAAGTTATTAAAGGTACTACTGAACAAAAAGAACAAGCGATGAAGCAATTGATTGTTAATAATCAAACTGCTTTCTTTAAACGTTCTTCATTACCTGATAACTTCCAAGATAACATGACAGTTAATGTTATTGAAGTACGTAACCTAAAAGATTGACAAATTAAAGCAAAAATAGTTTTAAAAACTTACTATGATAATGACGGTTTATTAGTAGAACCTAGTGGAGATCCTAATAAATGAAAAACAGTTGATGTTCTAGTTAGAGGGTTTAAAGAAGTTTCACCAACCACATTAGAAAGTGGTACTGTAGCAGTTATTGATGGAAATAAAGATAAATATGCTTATCAAGTTGCAGATAAGAATTATGAAAATTTAAAGAAAATCATAATGAATATCAATAACACTTCATTATCTAAACCAATTATTAATGGTGATCTACCAGATGGGTTTAAGATGGATGATATTGTAATTGCTGAAAATCCTATTCCTGAAGTGCCTGGATCAAATGCTCCATCAATTAACAATATTCAAGGTCAAATTTCATTTACTTGTTATCTTAAAAAATGATATCAAGCTGATGGTGGATTAGCTAGTTGTCCTCCTGATGGTTCATATATTTCTGGTGCACCTGTTGCTAATATTACCCTAACTGGATTCCAAGTTGCTAGACCAACAACAGATAACATTAGAAGTAAGTTTACTATTCCACAAGATAACCCAGCATACAAGAGATTACCAGATACTAACGTATCATTTGTTGTACAACTATTAAATAAAGATCCTTCAATGTTAGATGCTAATGAAAAAGAAATCTTAACTGAATTTAAGAGATTCTTATATGATAGCGTATTTGATGGTTTTAAACTACCATTTGATCCAGATAAATCAATTGAAATATCACCAGCAACTGGAACTGAATTTATCTATAAATCACTTGATGGTTCACTATTGGATGTTAATATTAAGATTCATGGTTATATGGATGAAGAAGGTATCATTCATGATGGTCCTAATGACTACTATGTAACTAGATCTAAAAAGTCAATTTATGGGTTTAAGAAAATTATTCCAACTACTGTTTCTACTAAGTATCAAGATACTAGAAAGCCATTCCAAGCTCCATCTGACTTTACTGGATTTACACCAAACTATATTTTACAATATGGTGAATTAGCTAGAGTTATTGAAGCTCACGATAAAGATAAAGCAGTTGATCCAGCAGATAGAATTATTCTTGGGGATATTCCTCCTCAATTCCTTTGAAGTTTTGAAAAAGGTGGTAATAGAGATACTGGTTCATTAGTATTAGTAGGAGAACCAAAAGTAGATAACGAAGCATCTACAATTACATTTAATCTAAAACTTAACTGTTTCTATACACCAGGTTTAGGGATGTTAAATGATCCAAGTGAATATTCAGATGCTGCAGAAATTCAAATCGCTGGATTTAAAGCTATTCCATCTACTACTATAAACAAAGTTGTAGTTACTGATAAGTTTATTTATCCAACTACAACTAATCCATTTAGAAGACCATTAGATGTTAATATTCAAGAATACTCTGATGCTAGATTTAAAACTGCAGATTCATTCTTCCAATCAATTCAACCAAATACAACTGATACATCTAAGATTGCAGAAGCTGTATTACGTCAAACTGTATTCTATTCAGATATCTACAATCAAAATAGTAGAGTAAATCAACCATTAGTTATTTACAACCCAGAAACTACCAATAAAATGAATGTTAGAGCATTGTACATTGATAATGTAAATAATGATGCTGGTACTATATTATTAACTGCTGTAGTAGAAGGTTTCTATTATTCAAAATCAACTACACCTACACCTATTATTAGTGATAAGAAGCAAAGTTTTGCATGTATTGATATTAATTTAAAAGGATTTGTTTCTAATGCAGCTTATCAAGCAAGTCACGATAAGCCTATTGTTATTGTCCCAATTCTAGCAGTATCTATTGTATTTGTAGTTTTCCTAATTACTTTATTCATAAGATTAGGTGTTCATAGAAGTAAAAAACCAACTAGAGACAAAGATTTATTCTTTGAAGATTAATATAGAACGCTCTATTAGTAAATTTGGTGGGAAATTGAAAAATGTATATTTTCTATAATAGAGCGTAATCAGTGCTATACTTATTCTATAAAATATAGAAAGGTATATTATGGCTAAAAAAGAACTTTTTGAAAAGAAAGAGAAAGATCTAACTGTATCGATGCACTATACTATTAGAAAGTCATTGGTAGAGAAGATCAATAAAGACGCGGAAGAGTACAATCTTTCAGCTTCTAAAGTGGTAGATACCATTATTGCTGATTATTATGATAATGTAAAAAAATAAGTGTCAAAAAAGTAATATAAATGGTATTTATGCTATAAATTATGGTATAATTATTCTATAATAGTTAAGGAATAATTATGAATATAGAAAGAGTTGATAGTTTATTACAAAGTATTAGATTATTTATACCAGAGGAAATGAATTTTCTTAAATCTCAATTAGAACCTAACAAGGTTATTGTTAATCCAAAAATTGTTATCCCTACTTGCTGCGAACATTGTGGATCAATTAAGTTTCATAAATACAATAAAAGAAATGGGAAACAAAGATATAAATGCTATGATTGTAAGAAAACATTTACAACAAGTAATAACATTAAATATCTACATACTTCTCATATTGATAAATTTAATGAATGTGCTGATAATAACTTATCACTTAAAAGAACTACTGAAATTTGTAATATTTCAGTTTCTTGTGATTTTGAATGAAGACATAAATTACTATTCTTATTAACTCAAAAACAAACTAAATGTGAAAATATCACTGGATTAATTGAAATCGATGAAATTTATTTCAGAAATTCTTCTAAAGAAAACCATAAGAATGGTATTAATAGAAAACCAAGAACTCATGGCTATGTTCCTTATTTAGAAGATAGAGTTGGATTAAGAAAAGATAAGGTTTGTATTACTACGGCTATTGATAGAACTAAAAATATCTCTGCTGATTTTATTGGATTCGGAAAACCTAATGCAAATAAACTTATTAACTCATACAAAAATAAAATTTTAAATTCATCTAATTCAAAAGTAATTATTGATGGTGATAAAGCTTATTGTGGTTTTACTAAATCTATTGGTTGCGAATTGAAAATGTTATCTAAGCACAATTCTAATAATCATATGTTAAGAAAGATGCTAGTGATTGAACAATCTAATAGAACTAAATATCACATTCAAAATATTAATAATTTCCATAGTCAAATTAAGGATATTATCAATAATAAATTTAAAGCTGTTAGTTCAAAATACTTATTACAACACATTAATTGAGTTAAATGATTAAGATTAAATAAGGATAACTTTTATGTAATGGTAAAATCATTAAGTAATAGTATTAATGAATCAAAGTTTAATAAAATAACTAACAATGAAATTTCAACAAAATGTATCATGGAGGTTAAATAATATGGATAAGAAATATTTAGGACAAGTATTTACACCAAAAAGCATTGTTAATAGAATGATAGAATTAATTTCAATAGATAAACCAGAATTGATTTTAGAACCATCTTCAGGTTCAGGTAATTTTTATAATGAATTGATTAAGAAATATAATAATGTTATAGGTGTAGAAATTGATCAAACAATTGCCCACGAAAATGCAATAATTGATTCTTATTTTAACACAAATTACAAACCAGATGTAATTATCGGAAATCCACCATACGTTGATTTTAAAAATATAATAGATCCGCCTAAGAGCGACATATTATTTCATAAACCTAATTTATATTTTTTCTTTTTAGAAAAAGCATTGAATGATTTGAAAGTTAATGGGGAATTAATTTGAATCATTCCAGCTGCTATTTTTACCACCTCAAGTGCTAATGTATTGAATAAAATTATTTTTGAAAACTATTCTATTACTCATTTTGAATTAATTCCTGAAAACGTGTGAGATAATGCTTCAGTTCCAACAGCTATTGTAAAGATTGTTAAAGCTAAAAACCATAAAAATAAATTAAATTATTTCTTTTCTAATGGGAAAATCCTATTTGGTGAAAAGCCAAATTTACCTAAAGATATAATTGTCAAAGTTGGTGGTGCATCAGGTTTCAACTCTAACTTAGAAAATGGCGATACTCCATTTGTTGTATCTCACACTGAAAGAACACATAAGTTAAACAATATTAAATATGAGCCAGATAAGTGAATTAGAGCAGTTCCAAAGCCTCCAAAGGAATTTACATACCAAATCTTTGTTAATTGTAAAACAAGAAATAAAAAGCCTTTTTATATTTTAGATTTTCAAAAGGAAAATCACTTTATCAATTATGATGCAGCTGTATTGTGCCTATTTGTTAATACAGATAAAGCGCATACAATTGAAATAATTAAAGAATTAAATAATATAGATTGAATATCAATGGGTGTAAAAAGGGATGGCCGTTATCATTTTACACAAAGTGTATTGGCAGCAATTATTTAGTATCATTTAACATCTTTTTATATTCTTCAAAAGCTTCTAAAAATTCATCAATTATTTTGGCACGTTTTCTAACACTTTCATATAATGACACTAATAAAAAATCTTTATATTCTTCAAAAGTTCTGTTTTTTCTTTCTCTATTTTCTGATCACTTACATTGGAATGGCAAATTATTACCATTAGGTGTAAGTGATTTTAGTCTTTTTAAAGAATTAAAAATGATGTCATTTTTTTTGGTTTTATTAAGAACTATGAAATAATAATCAGTGTTTGTTTCTTTAATATTTGTTGATAAAAGGTTGAAATAGCTTCTAAAGTTGTTAGGGCAAGTTTCCTTAACTTCTCCTGTTAAAGCGAAAAATAATCCACTCTTAGAACTAATATTATCAGCTGATGAGTTATTAAAATCACTAATTTTTATGTTTATCGGACAATAAAAAGAATTATCATCATTTCTTATAATAATATCGTATCAATATCTTTCTTTAGGTTGTTCTTCGAGAATTAAATTTCAATCATTGAAAATTTTGATCTTATTATAGATTGAAAGAGCAACTTTAATTACTTCCTTTTCATTAAGTATTGAATCTACTCTCCCATCTGCTTGACTTTTTGATAATACAAGATTTTGTTCTTTTAAAGCTGACACTAATGCTTCTACCACTTCATCATAATCTTGAATTGTATATATTCTTTTCACTTCATACTCCATAATCTAGGTTTATTAAACACTATTATTTATTTTACTATATTATTTAATTTCCCACCAAATTGACTAATAGAGTGATATTGAAAAGTCTATTAATAAGTTTTTTATATAAAAAAATGTTATTTTTATATAAAAATAAGGTACAATTTATGAGTTAAAACATATTAATATAGAAAGGACAAAACAATGGCTGTACAACAAAGAAGAGTTTCAAAATCTCGTAAAGGCATGAGAAGAGCTCATGATCATTTAGAAGTTCAAACAACAGTAGCATGTAAAAATTGTGGTCAACCTAAACAACCTCACAGAGTTTGTAGAGAATGTGGTTACTACAAAGATAGAAATGTTCTACAAGGAAAATAGTTTTAATGTCTAATAAAAAAGAGTTAAATAAAGAAAGTCAATTTATTAATATTGACTCTTATGTATCTAGAAGAAAAAAAGATAAATTCTTTTCTCCAAGATCAATCATTTGATTTACTTCAATTCTAGTATTAGCAATTGTTTTAGCTCTTTTAGTAGTATGTTTAATTATATTTTTTATTTAGTTAAGTAATTAATATGTGTTCAGAAAAAGATTGTATATTTTGCAAAATTATAAAAAAAGAAATACCCGCTAAAATTGTTTTAGAAAATGATGGCGCTATTTCTTTTCTTGATATTAACCCCATCTCTGATGGACATACAGTAGTTATTCCTAAAAAGCATTGTAGTGATTTAGCTCTATGTGATAAGAAGTCATTAAATGATGTAATTTCATTAGCTCAAGACGTAGCTAAATTATATGAAGATTCTAAATTAAAACCATGAGGTTTCAACTATTTAAGTAATCAAGGATCAATTGCTGGACAAGAAGTGATGCACTTTCATTTGCATGTTATCCCTAAATATGCAGCTGGAGAAGGATTTAAATTTGGCAAAGAAGATAGAATATACACTGACGATGTTGCAATAGTTTATGATATTATTCAAAAGCAAATCGTTAAGAATAATAAGAAAGCCAAGAAATAATTTATGGTCCATTTTCATCACAAAGGTAAAAATAAACTAGATCAATTTGCTTATAAAGTTTATAAGTTATTTTATCTTAAAGACTTTTGTGTAAAGAATGCATTTGAAAGATCTACATCTTGAGTTTATAATATTGTTTTCATGGTGATATCTTTAATTGGTTTGATTCCAATTATTGAATCTTTTGTCAATAGTGTGACTTTAAGTAACTTTGTTTATGAACATTTTTACTTTTCAATTTTTATTCTTTCATTTTTCTATTTATTTGATATTTTAATTAGAATCATTTGTGCTAAATATTATTACAGTGCTGAAACCTATTTAAAAGGATTAAAGAGTCTCTCCTTAAGTTTCTTTTGTTATGTTGAATTCGCTACATGAGCAACCACAATCATTATCATTTTATCTTTAGGTAAATTCGAAGGAGCTAAAGTTGTTTTAGAAAATACAGATTACCAAAATGCTATTCGGGTAACAACTACTGTTATGTTCTTGATGAATACTTTTACTGGATATAAAAGATTCTTCTTATATTCACACAACATGAGTGATCTTGAAATGTTTGCTGATCTAATTAAAGAAAAGAGAAAATTTTGAGTTACATCAATTGTTATTGTTGTCTTTGTGATTTTAATTATTTCATTTGCAATTTATACATTTGAAGTTCATAATACACCACCACCAGGTACAACTACTTTACCAATCAAAACTATGTGAGATGCTTTATACTTCTCATTAGTTACTGTAACAACTGTAGGATTTGGTGTAATGATGCCAACAACATTACAATCTAAAATCTTTGTAGTTATTTTAATGATAACTGGTATTTATATGTATGCTTTCTTATCATCTCAATTCATCAATGTGTTTAACGAATTCTTTGCTAAGAAAAAAGAAATGTCTGAAGAAGCTGCTACTGCTAAAGAAAAAGAAGTAGAACAAGAATACATTTTACAAAGAATTGATTTAATGCTTGTGGAAAATATGTACAAGGCTAAAATCATTGATAAGAAAACATATAATAAACTATTAAAAGAAAAACAAAAGCAACAAGATTTAGTTATCAATAATAGATATAAAGAAACTGATTTTAGTTTCGATAAAGAATCTAAAACTATTTACTTCTGTGGTAATCCATTAGGAAACTATATTACAGATCCAGAAGCTTCATTAAAAGCTTTTGAAAAAAATTGGGGTGTAGTTTCAAAACAAGATGCTAAACTAGCAAAACCAAAAGCAGCGTTATATTTCTTAACTACTAGAGTAGCAACAGATCTTGCCCATAACAAAGATAAGATTCAAATCATCTTCACTTCTAAACAAATTGATAAGCACTTACAAAAACTTATTATCTACCAAAAGAAACCTTATGTTTCAACTATCTGTGAATTTGATATTGCAGCCACTTTAGAAAAAGATAAAGAATTAATGTGAGAAAAGTTTGGAGAATTTACCAACTTATCAAAAGAAAAATTCAATAGCATTTTTAAAAACCAAAAAAATGTTACTGCTATCTTTGCTAAGAATATTGTTTTATATCCAAAGCCAAAACAAATTGAAACATATGGTATTTCAAATACTAATAATATGAAAGAAATTATTCCTGTACTTTAATTTAATATATTAATTGTTTCTATTGAAATAGCTTTATTACTATTTTCATCTATATCTAGTACAATAGCATTAAATTGAAATTCATTTGTTTCAGCTTCTGTTAAAATAAAACGTTCACTTTCTCCTGTAAACATTTTTACTAGTGTTTCTGGATCAGCACCTATTATTGCATTAGCAGGACCAGTCATACCAGCATCTGTTATATATGCAGTTCCTTTTCTTACAATTGCATCATTAGTTTGTACATGTGAGTGTGTCCCAATAATTGCTGTACATCTAGATTGATATACATAAAAGAAACAATTCTTTTCACTTGTAGTTTCACTATGAAAATCACAAATTACTATATCAGCTTTTACTTCTTTCAAAATCTTATCAAAAGCTTTGAATGGATTATCGATAGTTATTTCTAGTGTTGGATTCAATTTAATACTTTCACCCATTAAGTTAACAATTAATATTTTTTTGTTTTTGATTTGGATAGTTTTATAGCCAACACCATCATTAACATATTTTTCATTCCCAGATATATTACTAGGTCTAACTATATTAGATTGAGCTAATAATTGAGGAAAATCCTTTTGTCTTCAAGTGTGATTTCCCATGGTAAAGAATTGAATACCTAAATCACAAAGAGTTTTATAGTCATCCATATTTAAACCACGGCATAATGTTGTATTTTCTCCGTTAGCGATGACATAATCAATATTATATTTTTGTTTGACAAAAGCTAGATTCTTTTTAATTGCTTGAATTCCAGCTTTTCCAAATATATCACCAATAAAAAGTATTTTCATAAGTATCTTTCTACTCTTGTATTAAAAGTCATCTCGCAAAACGAGATGACATTAACTTTTAATTTTTAAAATGGTGCGCATAAAGAGACTCGAACTCCCACTCGTTAGAACTAGATCCTAAGTCTAGCGCGTCTGCCAATTCCGCCATATGCGCATTAATGGTGCCGTCGATAGGAATCGAACCTACAACCTACTGATTACAAGTCAGTTGCTCTACCGTTGAGCCACGACGGCGTGGTGGAGTGTGAGGGGCTCGAACCCCCGACCCTATGCTTGTAAGGCATATGCTCTCCCAACTGAGCTAACACTCCATGAGAATATAGATTAGCGGAATCTATATTTAATTTTAATGGTGACCTGTACGGGATTCAAACCCGTGAATGCACGCGTGAAAGGCGTGTGTGTTAAGTCGCTTCACCAACAGGCCATGGCGGCCACAGTAGGGATTGAACCTACGACCAACCGGTTAACAGCCGGTTGCTCTACCGCTGAGCTATGTGGCCATCGTTATTTTTTAAAATAACATATCTATTATATTAGAAAAATAAAAAAATGAAAAAAAATTTATAAAAAACTATAAAAATATTCATTTTTCATTTTTATATTAATATATTAGATAATCATTCAAACCAAAAAGCATACATAACATTTACACTATTTTATGATCTATTAAATGCAAAAATAATTAAAATTTCAAGGAAAATTGCAAAAATTTATTATTTATTTAAATTTAAAAGTCCATTTTATAGTATACTTATTATGATATTAAAGTATTTTTAAAATACAACAAGGAGAAAAAATATGGCATTTGGAAACAAACCTTCAGCACCAACTGCACCGCTTCCTCCAGGAGCACCAGTTCCTCCAGGAGCACCAATGGGAGCACCAAAACCTCCAATGGCAGGAGCACCAGTTCCTCCAGGAGCACCAATGGGAGCACCAAAACCTCCAATGGC
>JAHHTH010000003.1 GCA_020024755.1 Mycoplasmataceae bacterium
TTGCAAAAGATCTTAAAACAGTTCTAAATCTTAATGTAGCTCACGGTTACTGAGATTCAAACATTAACGATTAATTAAATAATAAGGTAATAACTCTAAAACTACAATTGAAAATGTAAAAAATCTAATTCTTAACTGAGTTAGATTTTTTACAAAACTGGTTGATTAATTAGAATTGGTACATATGTTGAATTAATGATTAAAGCACTTCTTAAAGGTTTATATTCATAAGATTTTGTAAATTAATAATGTGTGATTTAAATAATATTATTAGTGATTGTCCATCTTGTGGGAAAGGGGTATATTATTGCATAGCTTATAGCTTGCATTAATAAAAGAAAATGAAAAAGAAAAAGTGATATATATTACCACCTATCATATTTGCTACCTTTTGCCTTACAGGAAGTGCTATCTATCTAAAAGATAACGACAAATCTTTAACAACATTAGACAAACAAGAACATATAAGTACTACTAAAATATCAACACAACCTGATTCATTAGCAGCATGAAATGCAGCTAATCTAGATGACATTGCAAATCTTAAACAATTTGATATTAGAAAATATCCTGAATTATTGATAGATTCTGATAGACAAAAAAGTGACAGATTATGTTGAAGTCAATCAACAAGTAATACATTAGAAATTAATCTAGCTAAAAATGGTATTAAAGATGGAGATCAACCAATCCATATTGATGATGCTAATTTAGAGTGAATTTCTAAGAATAGAACACTTGAAGCGGATAAATTAGGATTAACTTATTATGACCTTCGGGAATCATATACTAATGTAGATGTTTCTTCAGCTATGAGAGGTTCTGTTATACTATCACAACGTATGGGACCAACTAAACAAGGTGATGCTCCTGCAAAGGGATATGGTATACCAGCATGTGATTTGGTAAATGGTGAATTTATTGATGGAATTGTTGATAGTTCACATTACATGAAAATCAAGCAAATGGTTGCAAAATTTGGTTCTTGTACATTTATATTACTTATGCCAAAAGATTTCGTAAATACTGATGGATATGTATATGTAAATTACTGAAGTGCAAAGAATGCTGTTATGGGATCTATTGTTGGTTGAAATGACGAAATTCCTCCATCTATGTTTAAAGGTACATCTCAACCTAAAAATCCTGGTGCATGATTAGTTAAAACTGCAACTAAAAATGATAAAGGGAAATATGATTATTATTGATTATCTTATGAATCAACTTACCAACATATTTCATCATATCAAACTACTAGTTATGGCCAATACATGAATAACTATTACTATGATGGCATTTATAAAGAATATGCCGATGAAACATATAATAATTATCCAGCAGCAGTAATCTTTCCAGTGCAAAAGGCTTGATACAATAGAAATGAATTATTAGAAGCAATTAATGTAGGTTTAGCTGGCACTAATATTGATATCAATGTAAAGATCTATACAGGTATTAATGCAGACTTTGTTAATAGAACAAATAAGAGAAATAATCCTATTGCAGGAAATCTAGTTTATGACAAATCTTATCAATTTGAAAGTGATGGTGTTTATACAATCAAATTAGATAAACAAATACCATTAACAATGGGTGATTTCTTTAGTGTGGTTATAACACCAAATAACAAGACAACTAGCACAATGTTTTCTAGTGAAGAATTCTCATATAATGACATGAGCTACATTAACTATGAAGGAAATTGAGTTTGTAGTTTTAATGCAGAGAAGCAATGATATGGTATAGCAAGAATTAAAGCACTAACAAATGACTATGCTACTACAGGTAAAGAACTAAATGATGTAAGAAAAGCAGATGTTACTTTATCTAAGCGAATGTTTGTGTATGGTGCAGAAGATAGAATCCCTTTAGAAACTGTGACATATGAAGGCAGAAAACTAATTCGTGATAAAGACTATACAGTCAATAGAACTGAAGAGTTTATAGCAAAAACTCAAGATGGATTGAAAGATACTGAAGTAGTAGGATATGGATCAATCAACATTGTAGGTAAGGATGGATTTGTTGGTACAAAACAAGTTCCCTATGCAATTAGATTAGGATCAAGACCTAATCCAAAAGGAATTGGATATTATCCATATGATTATGACTCAAACAAGAAAACATGAATCAAACTTTATATGTTAGATACAACTACTAACTTTAATGAAGTTAACTTACCAGATGATTGAGAATTCATCTATAAAGATTTCCCTATTTATCCTCATTATCCAGAACACTCTGAAGAACATAAAAGTCATAACTACATTAAATACAAAGATTGAGATGCAATTTATTATCACCAATCTTTCTTCGATGCAGATATTGAATGAATACCTACAACTGATAAATCAGATCTTGCAAAAGCAACCATAACAATTGGTAAGTACAATGATGTCTATAATGGATTTGAACTAAGACCTGATATTACAGTTTCATTAGGTGGTACTACATTAAATCCTGCAACTGATTATGATGTGTTCTATACAAACAATGTGGAAGCTGGAGAAAATACAGCACAAGTAATTGTATCTGGTAAGGGAGAATATAGAGGAAGAGTAATTAAGTCTTTCCCTATTAAGCAAGCAGATAATTTTATTAATACTTTTATTATTCACAATAGAATTCCTATTGCTACTGCAAAATTTGGTGAACCAACTTTTGAATACTATAGTGATGCAGAAGGAAAAAATGTTATAGCTAGACCAGAAGGTGATGATGCACATTATTATGTTGCAGCTAAAGTAGATGAAACCAAAAATTGAAAAGCTTGTAAAAGTGAAATAAAAGAAATAGGTAAGTTATATGTACCTGAAGTTATTAAGGATTTAAATCAAGCCACAATTGAAATAATAGGTGGAGATAAGCATAGATATACTACACGTCCAATTGAACCAGCTATTACTGTATCAATTAATGGATTAATAGTACCCAAATCCAAATACTCAGTTGATTATCAAAATAATACTGAAATTGGAACAGCTACAATAACTATTAATGCCTTAGATGATTACACAGGTTCAAAACAAAAGAACTTCACTATTATCAAAGGAATTAATAAGATTCTTAATTTCAGTACAGAAGGTGGTAAACCTAGTGCCACTTGTGTAGATGGTGTTGTGTCATTTAGATACTACAAAGATGAATATGGCAAAGAACCAATTTCAACTCCAAAACAATCTGGAACTTATTATGTTGAAGCAGTCTCACCTAATACAGCTAAATATGAGTCCGATGTTTCAGAATTAAGGATGATTAAAATAAAGGTAGATCCAATTCCAATTAATGATGCCACAGTTTCATTAATCAATGAATATGTTTATAATGGATCTCCTATCATTCCTAACTTCCATGTAACAGTTAAAGGAATTGAACTAAAAATAGATGAAGATTTCTATGTAAGATATTCAGATAATGTTAATGCAGGTACATGCCAATATGAAATAGTAGGAATAGAACCATATGAAGGAACTATTAGTGGTTCATTCACAATTAAAAAAGCAGTTAACTATATTACTAAACTAGAAATAGATAGTGATAATAATGTTATTGCAGAATGTACTAATGGACATGTTCAAATTACATACTATTATGATTTAGAATTAAAAGATCCAGTTGAATACAATACACCAACCTATCCAGGATATTATTATGTCAAAGCAATTACACAAGCTAATGATAAGAAAAACTACATTGAAAGTGAAGAGATAAAAGGTGTTAATTTAGATTTCAAAGGTGTAGACAAAGTTATTTGATTTTATTGAATTCCAATTATATGTGCAGGAGTAGCAATTATTACTTGAATTGTTTATGCATTTATTAAATCAAAGTTCCTAGATAAAGGTGAAGTTTGAAGATAGATGCAAAATCATATATGTTTTTTAGCTAATTTATTTATTATTATTCTCCAAAATAAAATAGTAAAATGAAAGTAGAGGGTGTTTATATGAAATATAAAAAATCTCGTTGATGGATAGTGGCAGGTGTAGCAGTAGCTATTATATTGCCTTTTATTGTACTGCCTATTATGGCTAGTACTAAAAAACAAAGCGCTGAAATACCTCAAACAGAAATACCTAATTCACCTGGACATGGTAATACTACTAAGCCAGATACTTCAACTGGTACTCCAGGTACACCAAGTACTCCTATAGTTCCAGACAAAGATCCTACTGCTCCACAACCTGTTCCACCTTCTAAACCAGAAGCCGAACCTACAATACAAAGTATAAACATCCAATTAAATAATGGTGGTAATTATGTAGTAGGTGATACAATCACTGCAACTGCAATAATCACTCCTAATACTTTAAAAAATATTGAATATAAATGAAGTATCGTAGACTCTTCAACATATATCAGCAATAGCACATCTAGTTCTATTAGTTTTGAAGCTAAAAAAGAAGATAATAGTAGAATGCTAAAAGTAGTACTAACTCATAATGGAAATAACTTCCAAAAAGAAGTAAGATTAAATATTGCTGATAAGACTCAACCAGCACCTCAACCACTTCCTCCTCCAGCACCAGATCCAGAAACTCCAGTGCCAGGTCCTGTACCTCCTCCTGCTCCTAGTCCATCAGTTCCACCAGCTGAAAATATGAATTTTAGAGTAGATATAAGACGTACTTCTGGATTCAAGTTCGATGATGCAAGTATTCAGTTTAAATTATTCAACGATAAAACAAATGAACCAATTAAAAATAAGAATGGTTCTTTATGATATTCTGATTGAGATGATAGTGATGAAGGGTACTTAAATTTGGAATTACCTTCTGATGGTGAATATAGATTAGAAGTCGGAGAAATTAACCGTGTTACATATAAATATCCTGAAAATATAAAATTCAATAAAAACACTACAAATATTAAATATCCATTCCAACCAATTATTTTAGATACACCTAAAAATGAAAGCTATCGTTTAGATGATGTTTCCCATGTTCTACCTTATACTAAAGATGTTTTAGATAAACCTATTTCATTACTTCAAAATTCTGCAGAAGGAAAGGTAACTATAATTATGCACTTCAAGACAAGTTGTCCTAAGTCAAGAAGAACATTAAACATGTTATATGGTGCAATTAATTATGATATAAATGGCAATGAAACACGTGAAATGTGAGATAAGGTAAATGTCATTTGTATAAGTGACAATGATACTATAGATGATTTAAAAGAATATGAAACTAATGAAAGACTTCATCCAGAATTCCAATTTGTATTAGACACAAATGATACAGTTGTTGATCGTTTCTTCCACAATGATCTTTCTTATCCAAGACTTGCCTTTTTAGATTACCAAGGTGTATGAGTAAAAAGATTAAAAGGAGAAATGACTCCTGATGGTAAAAATTCAGCAAGAAAATGAATTAATCAATACTCAAAACCAAAAACTACAGAAACAGCTAAGTTCATGAATAATGTTGCAATAAAGAAAGAACATGATGAATAAACATTGTACAATAGGAGGAAAGTAATATGAAATATAAATCAAGGATTGTTCCAATAACACTAGTATTAGGTAGTACACTATCTATATGTGCTGCTGTTTATACTTCATCTAATAATTCAAATTACATCCAATCTAGCAACTTGATAACACAAGCTGTAGAAACAACTCCTAAGGCTACAATTAATCCAGATGAAAAACCTGTTGTTCATTTAGACAAGCAACCTAAAACTTTACAAGAATATAATGCAATGAATCCAAAGTCAATAGCTACATTGAAAAGATTTGATGCTAGAGAATATAATATTATCACTTCAATTAAAAACCAAGGAAATGAAGGACTTTGTTGAGCTTATGCTACTGCAGGTACAGCTGAAGCATCAATTTTAAAAGAAGAATTAAGTAAAGATCATAATATTAGATTTGCGCCGCATAATATTGACTATATCACTAAAACAAGAACAGCAAAATTTGATCCGTTAAATAACAACCCTCAAGATATTTGAAAAGGTCCTACCGGTGTAGGTGGATTACAAACTTGAGCTATGAATGCATTACAAATGTGAACTGGACCATTAGATCAAAATAAATATGGTGATGAATATATGATGGTTCCACCAAACTATATTTTAGAAAATGCAGGAATGCTAACAATTAATGATGATAAAGTTAAACTTCAAGACAAGATACAAATGATTAAAGAAATGGTTGCTACATATGGATCTGTAACTATAGACTTCAGTGTACCTTATGGAAACCCTGCATATGTTAACACTAACCATTTAGGTGGTAGATGAGTAGGACATGCTGTTGATATTATTGGATGAGATGATAATATTGATAGAAATCTTTATAACAATAGAAAAAATCCTGCAACATTAGATGGTGGTTGATTATGTAAAAACAGTTGAGGTCCAGATCAAGGTGTTGAAGGTGGATGTATTTACATTTCATATGACTCACATATTGGAGCAATGATTGGATTAGATTTTGGTAAAGCTCATGATAAATACGACAACAATTATTATTATGATGCAAAAGCAGAAGATGGTCTTGGTGGAAAAGAAGCAATAGGTAAGAAAGCTGCTGCGATATTTAAAGCGAAGAAAGCTAACTATAATACTAAAGAAATATTGAAAGCAGTTAATGTAGGTTATCAAGGTTTTAACAACAAAATAACTGCTAAAGTTTATAGAGATTGTACTGCCAACTTTGACGAACCATTATCGAGTGTAAATAATCCTGAATCTGGAACATTAGCAGCGACAGTAACTAAGACTGTACAATATGCTGGTTATACAACTATTGATTTGCCAGATGAAATAGTTCTAAAACCAGGTGAGGTATTCAGTGTTGTAGTTGAAGTAGATAATGCAACAAAGGATGCAGAATTGTATTACTCAAATGATGAATCTACTGATAATATGACTTTCTACTACGATAATGCATGAGGATGAGTTAATCCAATGTCAAAAGTCCGTGGTGCAGCTGCTAGAATAAAAGCATTTACTAAAGAAGAACCAATATTAGGAACTACAAGTACAGATCTTGCAGATGCAGGAATTGTTATGTCATCATCTATGTCTCGTATTGGAGAACCAAAACCAACAGTTGAATCTGTAATGATTGGTGATACTAAATTATCTGAATCAGATTACCAAGTAATATACAATCCAATTAAATTTACAATGGAACCAAATAAAATTGGAAGTACTAAGGATATAGTAGGATATCAAAAGATTATAGTAAAAGGAAAAGGATCAACATATTCTGGGGAACAAGAAATTAAACATTATTATCAAGTTGGTTGATTGCCTGATCTAGGTGGTAAGGCTTGATATACTGATTATGAACGTGATCCATTAGATGCATTCATAAATATTAGAGTAAAGAACTCAGCAAAAACATATCATGATATTGACATTCCACCTAATTTTAGATGAGATGGAAATGATGGTGAAAATATAAATTTTGATAATCCTATGCCAATTGAATTTATTGGTCCTAATGCTGACTATTATAGACGTCATCGTTTCTCATCATATTATGTGAAATTAGAAAAAATGAGAACAGATGAATTTGATCCAATACCAGAAGGTGCTGACAAACCTTTACCACCTTCAGGTTCAACTCCGAACCCTGCACCTCAACCAGATATTCCATTAGATCCAGCAGATGATATTTCAAAAGGTCAAATAATTTTCTTGGATGGAAATAGATATAAGCATACAGGTTCTGCTATTGAACCAAGAATAAAAATAACATTACCTGGTAAACCTTTTCCTATCTATGAGCCAACATATCAATCAAATGTTATTATCACTTATGAAAATAATGTTGATGTAGGTGTAGCTAAAATTATCGCGAAAGGTGATTTTGATAATACAGCATATTGAGGAACACTAACTGCAACATTTGTAATTTATGATGATGCACACCCTAATCCAGAAATTGATCCAGTACCACCACCTACTCCTGCTCCACCTAAACCAGAACCATTACCACCAAAACCTCCAGTAGATCCTAAACCAGATCCTGCACCTGAGCCAGCACCTCCAGCACCAAGTCCAGTTCTTCCTCCAAAACCAGATCCTGCACCTGAGCCAGCACCTCCTAGTCCTCCAGCTCCTCCTTCACCTCCTATACAACCACCTGTAAACCCAGCACCTACTCCATCTGTTTCTATTACATTGAGCAGATATAGTTATGATCCTGGTGAAATGATATTTGCTTCAATTACATTATCAGATAATAGTACTAGCGTAAAAGTTGAATGAGAAATTATGGGTATTGGTAGAATGGGAGAGGGTACTACTATATCATTTGTAGCAAAGCCTAACTACAACAATAGAAAACTTATAGCAAATGTATATAGTATTACAGGTAAAAAGATTGCAGAAACTTCTACTAAAATAAAAATAATAAAAGATAGTTATACTGGTAATTCAAATAATAATATTAATAACCAACCAAGTGAGCAAGATTCATTTAAAAATATATTAATTATTGCTGCTTCTATTGTTGGAGGATTAATATTATTAGTAACAATTTGAATGATTATTCGTAAGCATAAAAACAGGGATAAATGAGACTTTGAATAATTACTAATTGCATAATTTAAGCAAATAACATAAAGTACACTACTGATGATGTGACAGCTTTGCAAAGATGAATGGATCTTTACTCAGAAAAGAAATAGGTAAGTTGTAGGGGGAGGTTTATGTATGAAATATAAATCAAGGTTTATTCCAATAACTTTAGTAGCTGGCGCGACGTTGTGCGTTAGTGCTGCTTCCTTTGTTTCATATTCTAATAATCTTTCAATTAGTAAAGCAAATCAAGCATCTACAACAACTATAACTGAACCAAAGGATTTAGCAGAACTGCAAGCTGCTGATCCAAATGAGATTGCAAAGTTACCAAGTTATGATAGTAGAAAATATAATATTGTACCACCAGTTAAAGATCAACATAGTGAAGGTATTTGTTGAGCATATGCTGGTTCTGCAGTAGCTGAGACAAATGCACTAAGATTAGGTGTTGCTAAGGATAAAATGAAAACTCAATTCAGCCCTAATTATATGGATTATGCAACTAAGAAGAGAGACAGCAGTTGAAATATTATGGATATAAATCGTAATGATATTCTAACTAGATCTTTATTTTCTGCAGGACAAGCTAATTATTGTGAACAAACATATTCAGTTTGAGGTGCACCTTGTTATGCTTCTGAATATCATAGCAATACATATGTTCCACCTCCATTCAAAATGGTTGAATCTGATTTCTTTATGGACGAACATGACCCAGATGCTTTTATGCCTAGTTTTACTCCTGAACACCAAAAGCGAAGAGTTGCAAATGTTAAATTAGGGATTGCTAAATATGGAGCACTAACATTTGATACCAGTGTTGATGTTAGAGCTGAAGAACGTCATCCAGAATATTATTACAATCTTCATGAATCAAATAAAAAATCAGGACATGCACTAACTGTAGTTGGGTGAAAAGATGATATTCCTGCTTCTCAATTTGGACCTACACAACCAAAAGGACCAGGAGGATGATTAATTAAAGATAGTTGAGGTGCTGGATCACATGGTTCAATGGAAGGTTATTTTTGAATGTCTTATGAATCATCATTTGGTTCATGTATTGGTTATAAATTTGTAGAACCAGATAAATATCATAATAACTATCATTGAGATGTAGGTGAGCCATACAATGACAATGATAATAATTCAAACTTTTTTGCAAAGAATGAAAATGCAGCAATATTTCCTGTATTAAAAGCAAATTATGATACAGAAGAATATTTAAAAGCAGTTAATGTTACTGTTGTTGGGAAAGATGTAACTCTAGAGGTTGAAGTATATAACAATGTTACAGGAGTAGACAGACTAGATCCAAATAGAGAAGGCATTGATCCAAGACATGGAAAGTTTGTAAAGAAGTTAACTCAAAAATATCAATTTGGTGGAACAAAAACAATAGAATTACCAACTCCTGAAAAATTAGAAAAGGGGCAATATTTTTCAATTATTGCAAAAGTATCAAACCCAACTAATGACGCACTAATATCATTAGCAACTGATCCATCAAAGGATGATATGACTTATTCAAATGTAAATGGAACATGAGTTAATGAACATAAAAATAAAATTAATGGTGCAGCAGTTGCAAGAATTAGAGCCTATACAAATGAAAAGAAAATCCCAGGAGCAACATCTACATCACTTGCTGATGCTACTGTAAAACTAGATAAAACTAAAGTAAGATTTGGAGATAAAAACCTTCCAGTACCTATTGAAGTTAAAATTGGTAATACAGTCTTAACAAAAAATGATTACAACATTAGTTATGACCCATCAAAATTTTATAGTGATGGTGGTAAGGTTTGAAGTGATGATGAATTTATAGGATACGGATTTGTCACCTTAACTGGTAAGAACGGATATAATGGGCAAATTACTACATCCTTTGACATAATAGTTGGATTAGCACCAGATTTAGGTGAAAATGGTTGATATACAAGAGAAAATGGCACAGGTAGTTTAAGAGTTGCCAACATTAGAATTCAAGATGGTTGAAGAACTTACAATGATATAGTATTACCTGAAGGATTTCATTGAACTGGAGGAAGTAGTTCTAGTACAATCAATAAAACTAGTCCACTAACACTGGAATACACTGGCAATGGCTCCTTGTATTATCGTTATACTTCATTCAATCCTGCTTATGGAAGATTAAAACTATTAGATAGTAGTGCTGTTAAACCTGATACAGATGCAGAAGTAGCACCTTCACCAGCACCAGGACCTAGTCCATCACCACAGCCAGATGGCCCATTAGATGCTGAACACGATTTCACTAAAGGTAAAATCACCTTTATAGATGGAGACAGATATAGACATACTGGAAGTGAAATTAAACCTAAGATAAGAGTAACAATACCTGGTAACCCAGTAAACCCTGTGTATGAAACTGATAAACGTGAAGTTAATGCAACAGTAACATATGAACATAATGTAGATGTTGGTGTAGCAACAGTGAAAGTAGTAGGTGATTTTGAACACACCGTATATTGAGGCACATTAACTGCAACATTTGTAATCTATGATGATGCGCATCCGAATCCTGAAATTAATCCAGTTCCACCAACTCCTAGTGAACCAAAACCTGATCCAGTATTACCTCCAAAACCTGAACCTGAACCTTCTCCTAGTACTCCTCAATTAGAATTAAATAATGTTTCTATTATTCTTAATCCGGATAGATTTGATCCAGGAGAATGAATCTTTGTTAGTGTGAAAACTGATCCAGAGGAAATTGCTAAAAAAGCTGATATTAGATGAGAAATTGATGGCATAAGTAAAAAATGAACAGGCCAAAATATTTCATTCCCAGCTGAAACATGATTAAACAATAAAGAATTAGTAGTAACCGTTACACATAATAATGTAACAAGAACCGATCGTAAGATATTGAAGATAAATGCATCTCAAAAAACACCAGTAGAATGAGATAATAATTTAACTGTTATTATTCTTTCATCTGTAGGTGGAGTCCTTGCTCTTTTATCAATTGTATTAATTGTTGCTAAAGTTAAAAAGTGAAGAATTAAGGATGAATAAATAATAAACTACCTTACTGCACATATCTATAACTAATAAATAAAATATCTCAACTCAATGTATTTTGTAACTAGTCTATCTATTTAGTTCAAAAGCAAGTATTATTTATTTAATGTATAATTAAATAGACAATATTTTTAATACAAAGAGGTATTTTATGAAGACATTACATGATGTTAACTTAAAGGACAAAACAGTCCTAATTAGAGTTGATTTTAATGTACCAATGAAAAATGGTGTAATTACATCAGATAAAAGAATTATTGAAGCTATTCCTACAATTAAATATGTAGTAGATCAAGGTGCAAAAGTAATTTTACTTTCACACTTAGGTAGAATTAAAACTGAAGAAGATAAACCAGCTAAATCTTTACACCCAGTAGCACAAGATTTATCTAACAAATTAAATAAAACAGTTATGTTCTGCAAACAACCAAGTGGTGATGCAGTTAAATATGCTGTTGGCAAATTACAACCTGGTGATATCTTAATGTTAGAAAACACAAGATATGAAGACCTAAATGAAAAAGCAGAATCTAAGAATGCAGAATGATTAGGAAAATTTTGAGCTAGTTTAGGAGATGTATTTGTAAATGATGCATTTGGTACAGCTCATAGAGCGCATGCATCTAACGTAGGTATTACAAATAACATTAAAGAAGCTTGTGTAGGTTTCTTAGTTGAAAAAGAATTAAAAGCTTTAAACAAAGTAATTGAAAACCCAGCTAGACCATCAGTAGCTATTTTAGGTGGAGCTAAAGTATCAGACAAAATTAAGGTAATTGAAAAATTAGCTGCAATCTATGACAAAGTATTAATTGGTGGTGGAATGCGTTATACATTCGACAAAGCATTAGGACATAATGTTGGTCAATCATTAATTGAAGAAGATCAAATTCAAACTGCTAAAATGTTACTTCAAAAATTTGGAAACAAACTTATTCTTCCAGTTGACGTAGCTTGTGCTAAAGAATTTAAAGATGTAACACCAGTTTACTTTGATAAAGATATTCCAGATGACTACATGGGATTAGATATTGGTCCTAAGTCAATTGAATTATTCAAAAGAGAATTACAAGGTGCTAAGACTGTAGTTTGAAATGGACCATTAGGTGTATTTGAATTTGAAAACTTCAAAACAGGTACACTTGAAATTGCTAAGGCTATTGCATCATTACCAGAATGTTACTCAGTAATTGGCGGTGGTGATTCTGCATCGGCTGTAATTAACCTAGGACTTGAAAAAGGATTTAGTCATATTTCTACAGGTGGTGGAGCTTCACTATGCTTATTAGAAGGATCATTACTACCTGCTATTGAAGCAATTAAAAATAAATAATAAATAAAACAGAGGGACTATGGGAAATACAAAAACTAAAACTATTACAAAACAAGAAGTTGAAACAAAGACTACAAAACCGGTAGAAAAGGTTGAATTAAAACAACCAGCTAAGGTTAATCTGAAAGAAAAACTATCAGGTAGTCAATACTTTTGATATATCTTCTTATGTATTATTACATTTAGTATTTTCTATTTCGTTATTAAGTCTAAAGTAAACAAAGCAAATCAAAAAGATTTCTCAAGAGATGCAGAACCAACTTCTGATACTACTAAACAATTAAAAAGAAGTGTAAAGGTTCCATTTGCAATTGAAGAATTAATTGAAGCACTAGGTGGACAAGATAATATCTTAACTGTTGAAGCTTCATTATCATCAACTAAAATTGGTGTAAAAGAAAAAGATAAGATTAATCAAGAAGCAATTAAGAAACTTGGTGCAAAAGGAATTATGATTTCTGGATTAAAAGTATCTATGGTATTTGGAGATATTTCTATTGCCATTAAAGAAGCACTAGATAAGAAATTAGGTTATTAATATGGCAACAAAGAAAAATACACAAATAGATGAATATATCAAAGACGAAAGTTTAAACATTGATATAGTTGCAAATAAAATCTTCCAAGAAATCTATGATCAATCTCATAATGCAGAAGTATGTGTTAAATGTGGTAGTCATTTAATTGATTGTACTGATCAAGAATCATCAATCTATAAATGTAAAGAATGTAAACAATCATTTAGTCCTCGTACTAATTCACTTTACAACAAAGTTAAATTCACTAATGATAAATGAATTAAGATTCTAACTTGTATGTTAAGCGATTACACATTAGAAGATACAGTTAAAGTAGTACAAGCTAATGCTGAAACGATTAAACGTAAATGAGCTTTAATCTATGCAGGAGTAGATTGAGAAAAGTTTAATATTCTTGTTAGAGAAAAACCAACTAAGAATATTTATGCTGATTTTGAAGTAATTATTAACTAATAATTTATATTCATAAAATGCGACCTACGGGTTGCATTTTTTGATGTTATAGAAATTTTTTTCAAAAATTCTCCACTTTCATTTTTGAGTGCTAAAATAACTTTGAATTAATGAGGGGATAATGAAAAAGTTAAGAAAAAATAGCCTAAGCAAGGTATGCCTAGGGTTAGGAGCTATTGGAGGAACAATAGCACTAGCTTTTGGCAACTCAATTTTGAGCATCGACAACATGGTTCGTATAGATGTTCAAAATACAGAAACTACTATAACAGCTAAAGATAGTACACCTACACCATCACCAATGGGGATGATGGCACCTAACATAGTTGCAAACAATAGTGCAGCTCTTGAATTTCCAAACTTTCAAGAATATGCAGGAGGCACTGTTACTGGGACAGCTTGTGCATCTAGTGATAAGTATGTATTAATAGACTTAATTAATAGATTTGCATTAGTAGATAGTTATACTGGTGAAATAGTACACTATTTATACCAAGATCATGACTTACCATTAAACTTAACAGGTGCTTATTACAATAAGTATGATGATAAATTCATTTGATTATATGGAACAGTTAATAGTAACATTGGTTCTGGACCACTTTTCCCAATTACAATGAACTGTACAATATATGATCCAGTTGCAAATAAGTATCACAATACAGTACTTGAAGGAATCAATGGTAAAGTAGGAAACACATATGCTTGTACATGACCAAGCATGAGTTCTAATTTTGCTGCACTAAATAAAGATGCCACTGTAATTTTTAGAACAGAAGAAAATGATGCAGTAAATGGACAAGGTAGTGCTTTTGCTTGAGTTAATACATGAGATAAAGATGATATTACTCAAACTCAATCATATAAGATTTCTAATGCACCATTTACATATCCTGATAATGTTTCAATTCACACTATGGGTTTAACCTTAGGAACACAAGGTGCAGAAAAGAATTTAATGTATGTTGTTTATGATACTGCAATTGGTAGTAGTTCTAACCCAACATATAAGAGAGTAATAGACTTCTTCCAAGGTACAGATGGTGGTTTAGACGCATTAGGTTCATGAAAAAAGATGGGTACATGAGAATGCACAACTACAAGTGCTAAATCTATGGCAGCTGGTAACTTCACAATAGATTCAATCATTAATTCTAATATGAGTTTATTTGTTAACCCTGATATGAATAGTTTTAAGGTTATGTGACCTTCACTTTGATTTGATAAAACTTGTGAATATTGAGAATTTGAATGTAACACAACTACAGGTGTTACTATGAAAAAGAGAGATCAAAACTTTTATTCAAATGTACAAACAGCACAAGCTACATTCCAAACATTTGTAGTAGGACAACCTTACACAGACTTTAAACCTAGATATACATTCTGAGTAAATGATGGTAAGAACGTTCAAAGAAGATTCCTTAAATTAGATGTTCCATTAATTGATTCAGTTCCATACAAATTAAATGAATATGATATGATTCAAAGTTTACCTTTAATTTGATCGTATAACACAATGTATTCTACACTACCTCCAACAGGTGATAGAATGTTCTTATTTGCTTGTGATAACCAAGACTATTGAGTATTTGATATTGCAGGTAATGGTGGTAAAGGATCATTTGCTTATAAATTACCTAATACTACTTGATTATATACATACGATCAAGCAGTATCTATATGAACATACAATGATATTAATAACCTAAATAAGAAGAAACCATCCCAAGTAACAAAAGATGATATTACAAGCCTTGTATTAAATAACACAACATCATTCTATAACTTATTACCTAAAGATGTAACTAAGAATGATTTTACTGTTGAATTCAATAATGCAGATGATCAATTAGGTTACTTAACAGTAACTATTAAAGTTGATAAGATGATGTATCAAATTAGTACAGAACAACCTGCACCTCCAGGAGGTATTGGTGGAACTGTTATTATCAAAGGGTTTGATGGTACAGGAATGATGGCACCAACTGTATCTGGTGGATTAAATGGTGAAGTGACTAATATCTTAGGTGAAAATAATCACGTAGTTAATACATATAGCTCTTCAGAAATAATGGCTAATGGTAGTGGTGGTACACTTGTACCATTAGTAAATGGCTTATCTTTTGTTGATGATTATACTGGAAAGATTAAAGCAACATATAGCGATACTTCTATGCCAGCAAAGGTAGAACAAATTGTTTATGATATGGCTACTGATAAATTCTTAGTGTTATATGATGGTAGCACAGGTGGATTGAATTTATTACTATACTATCCAACAGCAAATAAATGAGCAGATTGTGGAATGCTATATGATGGAATGCAAGGTGGATGAAGAATTAGTTTAAACTGTGTACAAGATAGTTCTTTACCAACATCTTATACATTAACTAACTATAGTGGTTCTAGTCAACAAGTAGGACAAATGATTGGTAACTTCTTTGTCTTTACAATTGATGATCAAATTCAGAGTGTAGTTAATAGTGGAATGTTACAATACAACATTCAAAATCCTTCAGGTGAAACATATTATACTTTAGATGCAGGTCTATTTGTTGATAGTAAAGGAGTTTACTATCTTTATGAATTAGACTATTCACCAGATAATGGTGGTGTAATTGAACAATACTTATGAAAAGGTACAACATTTGGACAATTGAATCTAGTATCTAACTCTGTGGTTAGTAGTAATGTAGCTGCACCATCAGCTGACAATATGCCACAATTCATTAGACAATGAGTTCCTGCTACTCCTATTATTTGTAATAACAGTTACACAAATGATGTAGATATTCAAGCAAGTCAAATATTTATTTGAAATACAAATGGTACACAATCATTAATGCAAATCCAAAGTGATATGAATGGTGGAAGTACACAAGTTTCTAATATTTCACTAAATGGACAAACAGCAAAATCAATTGTAGCTAACGCTTGAAATAACAATCCAGAAAATCAATCACAAACAATTGATATGATTTTACAAAACAATATGGTTTATTCATTCCAAATTAACTGAGGACAAATGAATAGTTTATTACCTAGCAATTTCTTTTCTAATCCTCCAGCAAATGATGGAACATATAATTCATATAACACATTAGTTAAATATAATCCTAAGAACTGTGATTATGTTATCTCTAGTGAATCAACATATGATATCTTTGGATTTAGTAATGAAACTGGTGATATGTGAGCCATTGCAACACCTATATGAGATTATACAAAATATGGTTTAGCTTATAATACACCAACTAAATGAATTCTTGCTGCAGATGCTACTATGCAGGTCACTACATTAAAAGGTGCAGAAAATTGAAATACAACTAAAACTATTTATGATGTAAGTCCAGAAGATTTAGCGTCATTAATATATAACAACAATAGTACATTCTATAATGATCTAGCAGCTAATACTAGTGCTGATAATTTTAGTATTACAATGTCTAATCAACAAGGATCTGCTGGTAGTGTTCAATTAACTATTAAACTAAATAGATTTATTAATGATTTAGGTGAACAAGTTACAGTAAGTCCTGGACAAGAATTAGTTAATACAATTACATTAACTAATTTCATGCCACAACAACCTACTAGCTTACCATCAACTATTGATGTAAATGCAAATGATGGATTAAATCCATATGTTTCAACTAACCAATCAAATGTAAGTAGTTTAACAAACCAAATTCAACAAGCATTAAATAACCCAAGTTATTACTTACCAAAAAACTTCACTGTTTCTAATATTCAAAAGACATCAGGTACATATAGTTCAGGTTCATTTGGTGTATCTGTTGATGTTAGTCCAACATATGACTCAAATGGAAATATTACTACTGCACCACAAACAGTTACAGTAAATGTAAGTGGATATGGTCCATATAATACAACATACATAAATAATCCAATCATTTCAGCAAGTGATATTTCAATGTTAGGAATGACAGATGATGTTGCAAAACAAAGAATTGCTGAAGCAATTCAAAATAATCAAATCTTCTCAGGACAAGTTGGTGTATTTAATCCAACTACAGGAAATTGTGATCCAGATTCTGCATATGCAACTTTAAGTACTTTCAGTGAAGGCGCAATACAATTAGGAACTGCTGATAAGAATTGAAGTAACAATACTATTACTTATCCTGTAACATTCCCTACTGGAATGATTTATACAGCTGGTAGTCAATCTACTAGTCCAACAACTATTAACATTACATTCAATAATTTCCAAGTAGCTAATACAGCATTAACAAATAGTAAGTTTACTTATAATTCATTATGACCAAATACTACTGCACCTGCATTAGATGCTTCTACAGTTAATGAAGCATACTTTAAAGATATGATGGTTGCACAACAATCATTTATGTTTAAAGACTTAAAACGTCCTATTACAGCTAGTGATATTACATTTACAAATTATCCATCACCTATGAACCCTGACTTTGTAGTTGAAGGTAAAATTACATTATCATTTACTTTACCAACTGATGCTTCAACAACTACGAGTCCATTCACTTATACAATTACTGGATTTAATGCAACTAAAACAACATTAAAGAGTGCTGATGGAACATATCCTTTAGGAGATGCAAATAAACCAGCAATTCAAGTAACCCAAGATGAAATACAAAATAAGATTGCTGCAGATAAAGATCAAATCATTTCTAATCTACCACCATCATATGATTGAAATAGCAATGTAACTTATTCTGGATTTGATAATACAAAAGCAGGACAAGTAACAATTAATGTTCATTTAAAAGGTGTTAATACACCTAGTGGTACATTAGATGTTCCAGTAACAATTACTGGATATAAAACTGAAGGATTAACAACAACACTTGACGCTTCACAACCAATTGCTTTAAGTGGTGTAAATGGTATCTTAGCAAGTGATGTAAGTTCAGCTGATAATTCAGATACAGTTAAAGGAGCAATCTTAACTGCAATTAGATCTAAATTACAAAATCTAAATACTGGTGTAACACCAGACTCAATTACTAATAATGATTTAACATTTGATGTAGTGCCAAATTCAGCTAACAACGCAACACAATCAGTTCAGCTAGTATTACACTTATTAAATAACAAAGCATGATTGAATGGATTACCACAAGAAAACTTTGATTTTAATAATGCTAAATATACATTTACAGGATTTAAACAACAAACACTTACTAGCCAAAAAGATAGCGGTCATTCATTGACAGTTACAGATCCACTAGACAAGCAAGATGCAAATGTATTTGACAATGCTGCTGCAACTAAATATTTACAAGATAATATCAATAATATTTTTGATGGGGTACCAGCTGGTACAACAATTACAAATGTACAATCAGTTCCAGATGTATCTAAAGGTAGTGCAAAGGTAACATTTACTCTATCAAATTATTACAATGATAAAGGTGAACCAGCTAACAAGCAATCTAAAACATATACTGTGATAGTAGATGGATTTAATACTGCAGATACAACATTAGTATCATCTACAATTAATGTTGGTGCAAATACAATTTATAGTATTGATACAAATACAATTACAAAAGAATGAATTAAATCTAAATTTACTGAAGCAAACTTCAAGAATTTACCTTCACCATATAACCTACAACAAGGACTAACAGTTGTTTCAAATATTAGTAACAGTTGAAATGATCCAAGTGTAGCTTTTGCTACTATTAAATTTACTATTCAATTAACAGGAATTAATACAAGCCAAGGTAGTGGGAAATCACAAACATTTGATGTAACATTTACAGGTTTTAAAACTACTGATGATACAACAACATTAGCTAACTATGAAAATACAATTGGTGGTGGTATTTCCAACTTATTACCTTCTCAAATAAATGCATCAAATTTATCAACATATAGTCCTGCTATTGCTCAGGCAATGAGCGAAAGTAAAACAGCAATATTTAACAACATGATTCCTAATGCTAAATTAAGTGCTAATGATATCACAATTACTGGTGTAAGTTCACCAATTAATAAAGACGGTTCAATTGTAGTAAATGGAACTCTATCAAAGAATGTTGCTTGATCAAATGGAATTAAGCAAGATATTCCATTTACAACTAAGTTATTGGGCTTTATGAAAGCTACTGAAACTACATGAACAAATAAAGATGTAGTGGGTGTTGGATTGGAAAACACATATGTATTAGATTGAACTACAAATTTAGCTACTCAATATATTAAAGAACATCAATCTGATTTCTTTAATAATGTACCATCTAACTTTAATTTCGACAAAGATGTTAAAGTAACATTAAAAGGGCAAGATGATAATACAGGAACTGCAATTGTAAATATTGAACTAAATAATTATAATGATGCAGATGGAAATCCAAAAACAAGTCCAGCTATTACAAAGACATTTACAATCTCTGGATTTAAACAAGCAAATACAAATAAAACTATTGTTAAACAAAACGCTCTAAAGAATGTTTTTGGGCCAGGACAAGCTTGAGATGGTAAATCTCCATTCACTGCTGATATTATGCATGATGATACAAGTAAGGATGATTATGCAAATGCTTTAAAGAATTGACTAAATACTGGAGACAATGCAAAGAGTATTTTCAATAACTATTCTTCAAATGGTACAACTACTCAAGTATCATCTGTAACTATTGCACCAAATCCAGCTGATCCAGATGGTAGTGTAAAAGTAACAATCTCTTGTGATAATGCTTGATTAGGTGATAAAGCAGGTCCTTATAAAACTGAAGTAATTATACCAACAAAGAAGACTCCACCAATTGATGTATCAAATAGTATTACACCAGATGAAATTCACAACATTGTTCAACAATGTGGTAATGATGTAGGCGCAATAAAAGATAAAGTTGCAAGTAAGATATATAATGCACTTAAAAATGAAGTTGATAGTCAAACAAATGGGCAAAACAATTATCCTAATGAAGTAAGAGGATTATTTAATAATTCTAATAAGTCTAAGATAATGAATTCAATTAAACAAGGAATCAAAGTTAATGTAGCAAATGATGGTTCTAATAAAGTATCTTCAATTACATTTGATCCAACTCCATTAGTAGGTGGTCCTGGTTTTGCTGATGGTCCATTAGCTTCAATCCACCATTTAAAAATTGATAGTGCAGTATTTAACAATGAACCTGCACCAAAACAAGAACCTCCAATTCTACCTATTGGAGATGAAATGAAATGATGAATCTTCGTATTAATCTGTGACATTTCATTAATAGTTATTATCTTTGCTATAGTGTGATTATTTATTGCAAGACAAAAACGAGGCAAAGATGATTATGAATCAATTGTTAGATTTTCAAAAGAAGAAGAATCAGAAGTATTTAAGAAATAGATTATAAGATTAAATTAATATGTGGATTTAGTAGTGTCATAATACATACTTATGGCACTACTTCCATTTCTATAGTAGTTCTTTAATTCTGCATAATCTTTAAAACCTGCTTTATAGTACAATTGATGAGCAATCTCATTAGTAGCACTAACATTTAATGTAAATATTAAATTACAATTTTTAGGATGATGAATTAAGGTATGTAATGTTTGATAGGCATATCCTTGTCTTCTATATTCTTTGAATATGCATAATCTAACAATATCGCATATTTCATTTTCAAATCTTAACATCATATAACCAACCACCACTTGGTTATAGATGATAAGGTAACATTTAGTGTGCATTTGAGAGGTTAGTCTATTTAATAATTCTCAACTATATGCTTCTTCTTGGAAGCATATTTGATCATAATTATATATCCTTACTAAATCATCAGTTTGATACAACATATACCTTTATTGTATATCTATTTAGTTAAAGATAAAGGGTGTAATGGAAGTGCTTGACAATTATTCTGGGAGGGGTGTATACTTAAAGAGTGGTGGTATTTTTAGTATTCAGATTACTGCCACAAAATATTAATTTATTAAAAGGAGAAAATATTATGGGATTTTGAGGTAAACTTGGAAAAATCGTTAGTATCACTATGATTTCAGTTGGTGCCGTAGGTACAGCTGGTTTTGGTGCACTATTAGGTGTTGGTGCTAATAAAGAATATAGTGTAACTGTAGACCTAGCTAAATTAAATCCAACTAGTTATGCAACAGGTGATGCAGGTTCAGGTCCTACTGGACCAGAAACACCATCAGGAGCTCCAACTGCTCCTACACTTCCTCCAGAAGTTCAAAAGGTTGTAGATAGATTAAATAATGCATTTAATAACGCTTCAAAGGCTGAATTTTCTATAGGAATTGGATCTTTAAACTTTGATGACTATCCAACTATAACTACATGAGATGTTAATGGCAAAAAACTTGATATGCCATCAGCAAAGGAAATTAATGATTTACTTAAGAGTTATTATGACAAATTAACTCCAGAACAAAAGCAAACAATTGATAATGCAATTAAAGCAATGATAAATGCAGATACAACTGGTCAATTAAAAAAGGCATTTGATGCATATAGAAATCCTTCATACAGTAATTTTCTAGATTATTTTAAGAAGATGGGGGATACAGAAGTATCTTCTGTTAACGATAAAGGTCAAGAAGTAAAAATAACTGTACGTCAATTCTTGCAAAATGAAATTTCTAAAAACAAAGAATTGTTAAAAACTTTACCAGCTGGTCCAGAAAAAGATGGAATGGAATATGCAATCTCTTTATATGAAGAATCAATGGATATGCTTGATGCACCTTCACAAGCTAATGCTATGATGATCTCAGGTGCAGTTCTAACTACTATCTTTAGTTTAGTTACTATTGCTGGTATTCCACTATTAATTCTTTGCAAGAAAAAAGCATAGTAATAGATTTTACTAATTTATAGATTCATAAAATAACTTGTTCTTAATTGGGCAAGTTATTTTATTTCTTAATATATTTTTCAATTAAATCCTATTTATAAATCCTTCTCAATAAAATGCAAGTCTTAATACTTCTTTTATAAAAAAATGCAATATACTTTATAATAAAGTATGCGATAAAGGAAAGACAATGAAGAACGAATTAAAACAAGAACCTTCAGCTATTAAAACAAGTATGTCTAACTTTTCTGCTAAATGTAAGGATGTTGAACCAAAATATTGAGTTAACATCGTTTTGTGAATTCTTACATTACTAGCTCTTATTGCAGTTATTGTAGTATCAGCTATGCAAGATGAAATCACAAATGCAGTTGGCAGCAAAGAAGGATTTTCTAATGTAATAGCTGGTGTTGTATTAGGTTTTTCTGTTTTATTAATTGCTTCAATTATTCAAATTGTTTCAATTAAGTTAATTCAGAAGCGGAAAGGTAGTAAATAATGCAATTAAAAGCTACCAAAACAAAAAATTCTAATCAACAACTAATTGGTGAAAAACCAAAAAAGAAGAAAGTGGTATTACCATACATTCAAAGAATTGGTAAATCACTATTATTCCCAATTGCTTTATTACCACTTGCAGCAATCTTTTTAAGAGTTGGTGCATTGATTCCTGATGCTGCTCATGGAGCAAGTCAATTTGCTAACATCACAGGATCAATTTTAAGATCAATTGGTAATGCTGTATTTGGACCAATCTTACCAGTACTATTTGCAATCGGTGTTGCTTTTGGTATGAGTAATGACCAACGAGGTGAGGCAGCCTTGGTTGGATTTGTAATGATGATTTTGTTACAAATCTTCTTAGCTAGAAATGGTGCCGGATTTGCTGGCGCTGGAATTAATCTAGTACAACAAATTTATGGAAGTGTAGATGTTGTTATCCCTGGAACTACTCTACCAACACATGGGATAACAATTTCTGATAAAGGTTTCCTAGGATTATTGGAATTCGTAGGTTCAGACGAAAATGAATCTGGTGGATTTGTTTTTGTAATTAAATACCAAATGTATGACAGTATTATGGTTAATAATGTTCTAAATGGTATTGCATGTGGTATCTTAGTATCAGTTATTTACAACAACTTTAACAAAGTAGAACTTCCTAATATCTTAGGATTCTTCTCTGGTAGAAGATTAGTACCAGTATTAACACTAATCTTCGGTGCAGCATTCTCAGTTTTATGAGCAATCATTTTCCCATGAATTGCATGATGTGTATATTACCTTTCATATTATATGCAACAAGCAACAGGAAATAGATGAGCTAATGCTGGAATTATGGCAGGTTATGGATTCATTAACAGATTATTAATTCCATTTGGATTACACCACATCCCTAACACATTATTCTGATTTGCTTTAGGAACTTATCAAGATGGTGCTAATACAATTGTTGGTGATATCAATGGATTCTTACATGGTGATGCATGATCCGCAACATTAGGAGCTAACAATTCAGGTACATTCCAATCAGGAATCTTCCCATTCATGATGTTTGGTTTACCTGCTATAGCAGTAGCATTTAAGAGAAATGCAGAAAACAAAGAACAAGCTAAGAAAGTTGCAGCATTATTATATGGTTCTGCAGCAGTAGCATTCTTTACTGGAATTACTGAACCAATTGAATTTGCATTCATGTTCATTAGTCCAGCATTATATTTAATCTATGCAGTACTTTGTGGAATCTGTGGATTCTTTGTAGGTGCAATGCAAATTCAATTAGGATTTGGATTCAGTGCAGGATTTATAGATTACATCCTATCATTCCCTAAATCATTAGAAATTATCAAAGCTAAAGTTGATCATGGAATTTATAACAAAGTAGATCCAATCCTAGCTAACCCTGGTATGTTAATTCCTGTAGGATTAGTTGTATCAGTTGTTTACTACTGAGTATTTAAATTCTGTATTGTTAAATTACATATGCCAGCTCCAGGTAGAACACCTAACCTAATTGTTGATGAAGGTGACATGCCTAATGACAATAAGTCTAGCAATGATAGCAAGTGAACTAAGGATGCAAGAATTATTGTTAATGCTATTGGAGTTGAAAACTTCGAAAAATTAGATTGATGTTCAACTAGATTAAGATTAACTGTTAAAGACAATAGCAAGGTTGATATTCCAACTATTAAGAAAACATGTAGTCGTGGAGAAGTTAAATCTGGTACAACAGGACTTCAAATTATCATTGGTCCTAATGTAGAAATGTTAGCTAATGAAATTAATAGATTATTATCAAACAAATCAGAACTAACTTCAACTTCTAAACCAATTGTTCATGAAGATAAACAACCAGTTCAAATTGATTGAAACAAATTACCTAAATCTAAGAGATACTGATTAAGTCAACCTAAGAAAGTAATTCACGATGTATACAGTCCATGTAATGGTGAAGTAAGCGGATTAGAAACACTTAAAGACGAAGTATTCAGTAAGAAGCTAGTTGGTGATGGAATTGTTATTGATTGTAAAGATGGAATAGTTAGAGCTCCATTTACAGGGAAAATCGTTCTTGCAACTCCATTCAAACATGCTTATGGAATTATGAATGGAACAGGTAGTGCAGTATTAATTCATATTGGAGTTGATACTGTAAAACTTGAAGGATACGGTCTTAAATCATTTGTACAAAAAGATCAATTCGTTCAAAAAGGTGATGTTATTGCAAAACTTGATTATGACTTCATTAAGAAGAAAGGTTTAGACCCAAGAGTAATAGTATTAATTACTGGTGATTCTAAACATATGATCACAAAGAAAACATCTAATAAAAAAGTTACTGAAAAAGATGTTCTTCTTGAACTTCAATAATTAAACCAAATTTAAACATAAAATACTAGTTTATACTAGTTGGGATCAAGTGTGAAAACACTTGATCTTTTTATTTATATTTACTTGACTTCATATTACTCTTTGATATGATTTAATATGAGGTTGTTATTGTGGAACAATTAATTAAAAAAAGCAAAGACTATTAGACGGTTGGGGATTGCTACTATTGTAATATTGCCAATAGCGATAATTCTTGTAGTTATTGGAGCTATTTTAGCATTGTATTTATTTGAAATAGGAATGGTATTATTGTGAATTGGTGTAGGACTTTGTATTGCTGTTTCTCCAATATGTTTAACTTCTTCAATCAAGGTACTAGCTACTAATTGAGAAAATGAGCAATTAGAAAATGACAAAATAACATGAGGTTTATTAGACCTATTAATTATTCCAGGTATAGCATCTATTGTATTTAGTTCTAAAGCTCTAAAACTATTAACTAGTCATTAATTTATATTACTCATTTTTTAAAATTATAATTATCACTTTTTGTATTATATTAGACTACTTATTTACAGTAGATTAATACATGCTATTTTGTACATAATTTAAATATCAACCATTATTAAATGGTTGTATAATTAATCATAGTGTGAACCTTGAAAAATAAATATCATGCACTATAGATTTACACAGTAAAATTATGAAACTTTTAATAGTTAATTCCATTTAAATAATTGATAACAAATAAATACTAATATTAGGAGATAGATTATGGCAAAAGATGATAGAGAAACCCACATAAATAATCACTTCATTCAGAAAGCTTATATTAAGAATTTTACAGACCAAAATAATTGATATAAATGATTTATATTTGATGGTGAAGAAGTACCTGAAAGATATGGCTACAATTCTATAGATGATAAGGTACAATACAAAGCATTCTCAGTAGACTATTATTATTCCCAAAAAATTGAAATTGCAATGAATGATATTGAAACAGAATCAATGATGTATATCAATAAGATCATTGAGAATTTTAAAACTAATAATAGACATATTGAATTAGACTATAAAGAAGTTAGTGTAATTAAATGTTATATAGCTCTTAGCATCATAAGAACACAATCATTTAGAAACTTTCTAAAGGAAAATACTTTTAGAGATAAATATGAAAGAGAAATAGATAATTCTGTTATATCTGATAAAGACTCTCAAGAGATAATGATTAAAATGATATTAGAAAAATTTAATAGCGAAACAAATCGCTATAGAGGTGTGAGTGAAGATGAGTGCAATAACTCATTTGCTAAGTTTGACACTAATAATGTTTTTCAATTTGATGAAGATCAATATGATTTAAAGAAAAATGCAATTGAAGAATTAATTGGACAGTTATATACTGCAATTGATAAATCAGAAGTTATTTTTATTAGATTCGATAAACCTAAAACATTCTTAGGTGGTAAGGTAGTTTACTGATATAGCACTACCAAAGAAAGTTTAATTAGTTTCTTCGCACTTTCCCCTAATTTAGTCCTATCTCTTTATGTGCCATCTGATAAAGCAATACAAGCAAGTCATGATAAGTGTCCTATCTTTCCTTCAAACTTAATTGCACTAGGACCAATGATATGAAATAAAAGAGCTAAGGAAGTAATTGAAATTCAAAATAAATATAAGTCATCTAAAAACAGCAAAGCCATTGATACTAGATTTTGAGATGAAGATGAAATTAAGAAGATGGATGAAATTAAAAAAGGTGATATTTATAAGTTCACAATTGTAGAAGGTACAGACAGTGGCCAACAAGTTTTAAATTGATTGATATTAAATGAATCTCATGGAGAAGTTATTTTGTTCCAAGAGATAGAAGATGTTAAGGAAATAATTGAAGAATCAGAAAATATTTAAAAATGTATTTGATATACCAAATACATAATTAGTTATTATTTTTTTGAAGAATCTTTTTTAGATAAATGTTCAAGACAATATTGAGCTTCTGATATGTTTAGTTTCTTTGCTTTGTTGATATTATTCATTTTTGTAAAAGCAATGAATATGTTAATTGCAGATGTAATAGCATTTGTTAATAAGATTGGAACTCCACCTGCTCATCCTTCTAATGGTGTATTAGCAGCATAACCAAACACAATCATAGTAATAGCATCAGCAATTCAAAATACTGAAGATACAATACCAACAATTGGGAAGGCTAAACTAATACCAGCAGTGTCTCTAGTTTTTAGTGTTTTTCATCCCTGTGGAATAAAACAACCAATGGTTAATATAGATCCAATAATACCAAATACAAATTGTAGAATACCTGATGTAGTGCTTAGCATTTTAAATTCCTTTCTTTAATTGTATTGTAATATGTATACTTTTTTATTTCTATTTTGCAACTCTCTATATGGTTTAATGATATCTTTAAAATCACCTACTAATAGAACCTTGCAATTTATATTTGCTTTATCAAATGTTTCTGCATAATTATTCTTCTTGATGTAGTTAAATAATGAAAATGTTTGGTTATTTACACTTATCTCTTTGTGTGTACTAAAGATGATATACTTTTTAGAATTTAAATAACGTGGTAAATTTTTTAGTTTCTTAGTCTTTACTTTAAAATTACTTTTGATTGGTAGTGTAATCATAAATATATTATAATATATCTATTATGACAAACACAGTTATTATATTAGTTATTGCCTTAGTGTGTATCATTATTGGATTACTATTAAGCTCATCTGGTTCTACAGGTGGTTTAAATAATATTTCTGCTCAAGAACTTGAAATCTTTAAAAGAACTAAAGATAGAGGTCTTATCAAGATTTTGCAATTTACACTATTTATCCTAGCTGTAGTGCTTGCAATTCTAATTGTCGTATTCTCTGTTCTTAAAATTTAATGGAACGATTAATAATTAAAGCTATAGAAGATATTGTTATAGAAGAAAAGGGTAGACCAATTCCAAGTGGAATACTAATGGATAAGGTTCGCCATCAAGCTAGAATAGATAAGAAAAGTCTTATCTATTCCTGCATTGATAAATTAGTAGAAAAGAATGTATTAAGAAAAACACCTAGCGGTATGCTTGTAGAAGGATACATTAACCGTGAATTGTTACCAGAAGTATATCGTGGTACTATTGCTATTAATTCAAATTTAGATGGCTATATCAGAGTTAAAGATGAAAATAATGGACCTTTAGAGTTAGAAGCATATGTGAACAATATAAATCTTAATGGTGCAATTACTGGTGATCTAGTTGAATTTAAGTATATGAAGGATAAATATACTAAGCAAAATGTTCAACATGCTGCTGTAACCAAAATCCTTGAACACAATACAAAGTTTATTGTTGGAGAATTCCAATTAATTGGTAATACATATAACGTGCTATGTGATGATACACGTAACTATACTAAAATCCATTTACAAGATACTGAAGGTTTAGTTAATGGTCACAAAATATTAGTTGAGATTAAAGAATATAAAGATGGAGAAGCTTGAGGTGCTGTTTCAAGAGTATTAGGCCATAAAGATGATGTAGGAGTTGATATCTTATCAATTATTGCTGCCCATAACATTGAAATTGATTTCACAAAGGAATCATTAGACCAAGCAAATATAAATGAAGTAGATGCTAATGATAATAGTGATGTAAGAAGAGATTTAAAAGATAGAATGATAGTTACTATTGACCCTGCAACTTCGAAAGATTTAGATGATGCAGTCCATGTAAAGAAATTAGATAATGGTAAATATTTTTTAAGTGTATCAATTGCTGATGTGAGTCATTATGTAAGGTACAATTCTCCTCTATGAAATGAAGCTATCAATAGAGCAACATCTGTTTATTTAGTTGATAGAGTTATTCCTATGCTCCCACATACTTTATCAAATAACATTTGTTCTTTAAATCCACAAGTACCACGTTTAACTTTAACATGTGATATGGAAATTGATGAACAAGGTAATTATAGTAACATTGAAGTTTATCCATCAGTAATTCATTCAACTAAGAGATTAAGTTATGATGAAGTTAATGAATACTTTGCTGGACAAGACAAACCTGAGTGATCTAATGAATTAAAACAAATGATGGATTGATCAAAAGAATTGCATCATATTCTAAGAGCTCGTAAAGCTAAGGATGGATATATTGATTTTGAAGTGAAAGAACCTATCATTGTAGTTGATGAAAAGTGTTGACCAATTGATATTGTTATTAAAGAAAGAGGAACTGCGCAAAAGATGGTTGAAGACTTTATGATCTGTGCAAATGAAGGTGTAACTATTAATGCAAATAAATTAGATATTCCATTCATCTATAGAATTCATGCTAAACCTGATATTGCAAGACTTGAAAATTTTGCAGTAGAAGCAAAGAAATTAGGTTTCATTACAAATAAATCAGATTTTGAAGATATGAAACCAAATACTATTGCAAGATGATTAGATCAAAATAAGAATAATGATAACATTGCTCTTATATCTAAATTGTTATTGAGATGCATGCAAAAGGCTGCATATTCAACTAATAATGTAGGACACTTTGGATTAAGTAGTGAAAACTATACTCACTTTACTTCTCCAATCCGTAGAACACCTGATATGATAGTTCATACATTGTACTGAATGTTTGCATTTAAACCAAGTTTATTTAGTGATGGTGAAAGAGAAAAGTTTAAACAACAATTACCTGAATTATGTGAAACCTCTACACAAAAAGAAATTGAAGCAGTACAATGTGAGAGAGATGTAAATCAATTAAAATTCTGCCAATATATGTCTAAGCACATAGGAGATACTTTTGAAGGTACTATATCAACTGTTAAATCATTTGGAATGTTTATTGAATTAGATAATACTGTAGAAGTATTAGTAAGAATAGTAAATATTGGTAAAGATTTCTGAAAGTTTATTCCAGATACAAATGTTATTATGGGAAATAGAACAGGTAAAGTATTTACTTTTGGAAATAAGGTTACTGTAAAGATTATTGATGTTAATATTCCTAACCGCCAAATAAATGCAATTATTGTAGGATTCGAACCAGATGAAAGACCACAAGGTAATAGGGAGTTTAAACGTAACAATGACAGAAAAGTACACAGATATTAATACAGATGTAGAAACATTCTTTTACAATCATGTTGGTTTTAAAAATATTAAGATAATTTCTATAAAGAAAATACATGAAGGTTTAACAAATACAAGTTATAAAGTAAAAACTAATAGAGGTATTTTTCAATTAAGATTTGCTTCTAATTCACAAGGCATAAATAGAGTGATTGAAAAACAAATATTACAACAAGAAGATGAATTAGTTTATTTTGATGAACAAGGTAATATGATCAAGTATTGAATTAAGGCAAAACATTTTAAAAAAATGCCTTTCATTAATTCATATGATTTAATCTTTAATGCAATAGAAGAATTTCACAATAACATAAATATCAAATCAAATAATAAGATAGATTATTTAACTTATTTAAATAATGCAGAAGGTTTAGATGAAGCACAAGTAAATCTATTCAAACAATATGAAGCTAAGTTTAGAAAAACTAATGGATTGGTAATGTCACATAATGATCTAACAAAAAGCAATATCTTGATTGATGACAAACGTAAAATCAGATTAATTGATTTTGAATGAGCCTGCATGAATTATGAATGATTTGATTATTTATATTACTTGATTCACACTTCAGAATCTAATAGTAAATTAATCATTGAAGGCTTTCATAAGTTTAAGAGAGAAATAATAGAAGAATTATTCTTTATTAGTTTCTTTTGTTTAACTTGAGTTAATTCTATAAATGACGATAGATCTAAATTTAAAAAACTAAAGAAACTATATCTAAAAAGAACTAATGCTTTCTACCAAGAAATTATTAATTAATTTCTTAAATAAGTATTTATTTTATATTCTGGAAAATATATATTTCAAATTTGTTTTTATTTATAAAAACATATTATGAGCATACAAATATAGCTATTAAAAATTCATGCTATTGACTTGACATTCTATCAATATATTTAATGATATTAGTAAAGTAAGAATTTACTTAAATAAATCAAAGGAGGAATATATGGATAGGCTAGACAATAAACCTAAAACCATTAAAACTCTTGGTATTGTATTTATATCTATCTTACCAATTTGAATAATGCTTTTGGTTATAGCAGGCATTACTTCATCAACAATACCATTATTGTTTGGTATTGTATTCCTAATAGGATGATGTGCAATTGGTACAAAATTGGCTATTAATATGATGGCTGTAATTTGTAATAATGGTAGATTGTACAATAACAAGATGTCACAAAGTTTAAATTACTTATTAGCACCAATTAGTATTAGAAACAAATTACTTAGAGTTTTAGTTTGCAAACCTAAAGACTCGGATGATGATTCTAATCCAATAGTACTAAAAGAAAATGATGATGAAAAAGTCGATAAAACAATTGACGATAAACTTAAAGATAAAATTGAAAAAATAAAGGAAATGTATCAAGAAGATATATTAAGTGAAGAAGAAGCAATTTCCAAGATTAATAAACTTCTAAATGATGCAACTGTAGGAGGTTAATATTATGGTACAAACTACAATAGGAAGACCTACTAAAATAATTAATCCAGTTATTGCATATTTAGGATTTGTTAAAAAGACTGTATTCTCAAATAAATCATTATTTGTTTACTTAACTATATTCAGTTTATTATCATTCTTAGTTGGTTTAATTCCACTAATAATATCTCATTCACGTTTGATGGATGGAACAGTAAAACCTCATGAAGGTTGAAGTATATTTGATGCATGAACTCAATCTCTATCTGCTTTCAAAGGATTAGAAGCATCTATCATTGTATTTACTTCAGGATTAACTGGTATTTCAGTATTCATGATTATGTTTAAAGATGGTGAAAGTGATGGTACTGAATTAATCACAGTTTCTAAACCTATTTCAAGAAGACAAATACTATGTGCTAAATACTTATTTGCACTCATTATGGTATTAATCATTGCATTAATAAATGAAGCTCTATTTGGTATTAGTTATGTAACTCTAAATTCAGTTACAAATAATTGATTATCAAGAGTATTCTATCCACCATCAAGTTATCCATATGGATCAATCTATTTTGGTGGTATCTTTGCCGCAACTATTTTATCATTCTTTGTATTTGGTTTGATGTCATCATGTATTGCAGTAAAAGCAAGTGGAAAAGTAACAAGAGTATTAGTAATGATCATTATGTTTGGATGTATTGGTATTTCTAATCTTTCAAGTAATTTAATACCAGCTTATGTAGAAAATCCAGTTGTTAATTCTTTAACTAAATCTGCAGATAAAGTTATGGATGGATTTGTAGGTAAAACTATGAGTGAAATCAATAGAGAAACTACTGTAGATTACAAATCAAATAAGCTAGCTGCATCTACTCAAATATTTGGTGGAAATAATGGCAGTGGATTGAATACAAAATATGAAGATTACAAGAACTTCAAAATAACTGGTATTACAAGAAATAGAGAACGTCCTTTTAGAATTAATTACTCTATGAGAGACACAATAGATAGTTGATATAATTGCTATTCAATTTCATTTGCAGGATTAAGCAATAAATCATCAATTGCAGCAAATGAAGTTCTATATAAAGGTGGTTATGGATTAAATCAATTAGTATTGAAAAATATGGGCAATAGCACACCTGCTTCATGAGCTGTTGTTATGTCTTATATAAACCCAATGAATTCAATGCAAAATATGATCTCAAGTGCACTACCACCAACATCAACAACACCAATACCTTATAATTGATCTTTAAGTAATTTTGTTGCACTAGTTCCACAAGGTAACAAAGCTGCTTCTCCGATTACATTTAGAGATGTAGAATTAGGTAACCCAATATGAGCACTATTAATAGTATGAATTGGAGTTTCATGTATCTTTGGAGCATTCACTACAATAGGATATTTAAGAAAGGACTTTATCTAAAATGGCAAGTAATAAGAAGAATAGATTAGATAGTATTATTTCTTCATATTTAAATGATGTTTTAGATGTGAATGAATTAGTTGAAAAAGCAATAGGAATGTCAACTTCAGATAATACTAAAAAAGAAACATCTAACAGTACAAAAGAAAAGAAAGTTTCTAATGCTCAAGAAAAGGTTTCAGAACCAACACCTACTATACCAAGACAACCAATTGTAGTTGTGGATCATTTTACAAAACTTTATAGCGGTAGAACTGTACCAGCAGTAAATAACATTTCATTTAATATTTATCCTGGTGACTTCCATGCATTTATTGGAGCAAATGGTGCAGGTAAAACTACAACCATTAAAGCAATCATAGGAGCATATTCAAAAAGTAAATATCATGGTTCCATTACTATTGCAGGAAATGATAACCAAACAGTTAATGCTAAAAGATTAATTGGATATATTCCTGAAAATGCAAACTTCCCTAAGAAAATGAATACAAGGAATTATTTAATTTCTATGGCTATGTTAGCAGGCTATACATCATCTGAAGCTAAAATAAAAGCAACTAAAATTATTAATAGTCTAGGTATGTCAGCTTTTGAAAAGAAGCGTCCCATTACATTCTCATCAGGACAAAAGAAAAAGATATTATTAGCTCAAGCATTGTTGAGTGATCCAGAAGTTTTAATTATGGATGAACCTGCTGCAAACTTAGATCCACTTGCTAGAGAAGACTTGTTTGAAACATTACTTTCACTACAAAAGAAAGGCAAAGCAATCTTTATATCAAGTCATATCTTGGATGAAGTAGATAGATATGCTACATGTGCAACTATATTAGATGGTGGTAGGGTAGTATTTGATGGAAAATTAGATGGAAAACTAAATTTGACTGAATTGTATAAGAAATATGTTAAGTTAGGTTCAGTTGATAATAATCGCTAATACCCTTCCATATAAGTTAATTTAAAATAATGTGGTATAATAATTTTGCATAACTTGGTGATGAACATTGTAATTTATTGCTTATTGTGCCCCAGATGAGTCTGGTGTGTAATGAATAGGTTAATTCTTTTTACTAAGTAATTATTGATTATGTATGGTTGCGCCTCGAGAAATCGAGGCTTTTATATTGTATGTAGCATTTTACTGGTTATTATTGATGATTGATCATATAACTAAACAAATATAATGGAATATATTCATCATTAAGTTCATTTAATAATGATACAGTTTTTAGTGATATATCCTTTTTCTCTTTAACAAGATCTAAGCTTTTACTCTTAATGTTTTTACCTGATTTAATTTCTAATACATTTACTTCAAGGTTATCTTCATAGACACAATCTAATTCATATCCATTAGTATTAATGTAGTAAGTGTAGTAATAAGGTTTCTTGTTATTTTTGATTAATTCTGAGATTACATAATTTTCCATAATATGTCCTTTGATATTATTGAATTTTGGTGTCTTTATATTCTCGATTGTTAATTGATGTTTACAACTAATTAAACCTATATCACAAAGATAGATTTTGAATTTAGATGATCCATCTTTTGGTTTTAAAGGATAATTTAAATTTTGACAATTATCTATTTTGTAACATATATGTGATTTAACTAGTAATTGAATTGCGTATTCATAGTCACGATATCTTGCACTGGTTTTTATTGTAGATAATGTGAATGTATTACTTTCTCTACTAGAAAAGCTTATTGCATTCTCAAAAACATCCATAGCCTTTAACTTGTCATTGCCTTCTAAATACTTACCTATATCTGCATAGTATTTATTGTAGATATCTTCATTGACTTCTTTTGCTAAGTCATAGTTTTCATTATTTTGTAAAAATACTTTTACTGCTTCTGGAAACCCACCTACTACAATGTATTTATAGAATCATTCACAAAGATAGTTATGAGTTGAGTCATCTATTTTATTGCTATTAGAAGCTTTTACTAAATTTTTGAAAGCCACTTCAGAAGCATTCATAAGAAATTCATCAAAGCTTAATGTATACATATTAATTGTATGCACTTGACCTACTGGCACTGTTATCTTATCAGTAAATACTTTCATACTTAAATAACTACCAAGACAAATTATATTTTTAAATTTATTATCTTCATTTATGAATTTTAGTTGTGTATAAAAACCTAAACATTCTTGAAGCTCATCTATTACTATTATTGAATCTTTATCTATAACTATTTCTTGATTATTACTACGTTCTAGAAATAATATTAAGTTTTCAAATGTTGGATCACTTTTAAATTCCTGAAAAAGAGGATTGTTTGATAATCTCATAAAGTTTACATAGTAAACGTTCTTATAATACTCTTTTGTTATTTTCAGTGTAGTAGTTGATTTACCACATTGTCTAGTTCCTAAAATAACAAGAGGTTTCTTATCATCTCTTTTTATTCAATTTATTAATTGTGATTCTATATTTCTTTTTAAATACATATACTAGATTATATTAATATTTTGTGAAATATTCACAAATTATTATTAATATTTCGTGAAAATTTCACAAAATATTAAGATTTATAGTGTATTTTGCTCTTATAAATATAAATATTTATTGCTTTTTCTCTATGCTACTGAGGTTTAAATGCCAAAAAGTTAGTCAAAAAAAAGTACATTTTTTTCGGAAAGTTTTTTTATATTTTTTTAAGGGAAAAAGTTTGTACTTTTTTCAGGAAAGTTAAACATTGGGTGAGGAAATCTGTTTGCTTTTTTTATACATTTTAGTTTGCTTTTTTTATACATTTTAGTTTGCTTTTTTTATATACTTTTGGTTGCTTTTTTTATATACTTTTAGTTGCTTTTGTAGGTTATCACTTACTTTTTTTGTAGGTTCAGTTTACTTTTCTCGTAGGTTAGAGTTTGCTTTTTTTGTAGGTTAGTACTTGCTTTTTTTGTAGGTTAGAGTTTGCTTTTTTTGTAGGTTAGCACTTGCTTTTTTTGTAGGTTAGTACTTGCTTTTTTTGTAGGTTACATATAAAATTTAAGTATGATTAAAAGAATAGCCGAAAAACAATTATTAAAATATTTACAAACTAATGGTGCAGTATTGATTGTTGGTCCGAAATACTGTGGTAAGACATTTTTAGCTTCTCAAGTTGCAAAATCGAAAATTGAATTAACTGAAGAAAACAAAGCGAAGATAAATATTAGTAACTCGTATGCACTAGACGGAGAAACTCCAAGATTAATAGATGAATGACAGGTATATCCTCAAATATGAGATATTGTTAGAAGAGAAATAGATAATAGATCATTAGAAAACAAGGATGGACAATTTATTTTAACTGGTTCAAGTACACCTTTTTCTACAAATCAAGTGTTCCATAGTGGTGCAGGTAGAATTATAAGAATGAATTTACATACGTTATCATTTGCAGAAATATTAAATTTACCTAAAGAAAAAACAATTTCCCTGCAAGACTTATTTGATAAGAAAGAAATAAAACTTGTAAAAAATGATATTTCATTTGAACAAGTAAATGAATTACTTTACATTGGTGGATGACCTAAAATCATAGCCTCTGGTCAAAAAGATGTAAAATCCAATATTAATGGATATGTATCAAGCATTACTCATATGAACTTAGATGAAACATATAATATGAGAATTAGTTCCAAATCATTTGAAGCATTATTGTTTTCATTATGTAGAAGAATGGGTACGCAATTATCTATTAATTCCATCTCTAATGAAATATCCAATTATACATCAAGGGAAACAGCAGTTAAATTAATTGATGTACTATATGATTGTTGTACATTGTTTGATATTCCTGTATGACACAATATTAACATTAGATCTTCATATAAGTTGAGAACTAAACCTAAGACTTACATTTGTGACACTTCAATAATTTGTAATGTCTTGAAAGTGAAATCCTATAAAGACTTATTTAATGATTTGAATACATTAGGTTTTATTTTTGAAAACCAAGTAATGAAAGATTTACTAGTATATGCACAAGCAATAGATGGTGAAGTTTATTTTTATAGAGATGAAAAAGATAATGAAATAGATGCTATTATAGAATTAGATGATGGAAGATGGGGTGCTATTGAAATCAAACTTAGTTTAGAACAAGCAACAAAAGCAGCTAGTAAAATGGACTATATAATTAAAACAATGAAATTAGAAGGGAAACATAGTGAACCCACTTTTAAAGCTATAATAACAAACACTGATTGTTCTGGCATAACTGAAGATGGAGTTTATATTATTCCTCACCCAATTCTTAGACCTTAATCATTTATATTAGATTAGCTAACTTCACCTATTAATACTTACATATATTTAACAAGCTTGTTTTCACAAAACTTACTATGGAAATGTAAAATCTTCACAAAGCATTATAGTTAGAATAGCATTATGCTAACTGATTTCCCCACCAAATAAAGATCAATAGAACTAGAAATTACTTTTCATTCTGAATCTTATCAAAGCTTTTTAAATCTTCAGGAAAGTATTTATTTAAAAAGACTTTACAAAAGTTCATTCCAGTATTGTATCTTGTAATTGATGATGGTACTAGTTTAATGTTAGAAGAATTTAATACTCTGCATCTCTCTTGAGCATATGGGCTCATATCTACTCGTAGTAAACCGCATATAGCATCTAATTCATATATTTTAGTTTGAGATAAGAATAATGAATCACCATAGGTTTTATTATTTTTATCTAATTTAGTTTCAATAATAGATAGATATGGAGGTTTTTGCATTATATTCTCTTTAAGTCTTGTAAGAATATTATTAATGTCAAACTCTATTAATTCATCTGTATCTTTAAAATATTGAGAATTAGTGTCTATTAAAGATTCTAATAGCTCTTTCTTACATTTATAGATATTTGAACAATCTACCAGAGAATCATAATCATATAACCCTCCATCAGTAGTTTCTTTTATTCACACTTCGCCTTGATATGTATTTCTAGTTTTTCTAGTAATTCTTCCATTAGCATCTTTTGATAACCGTTCTACATTTCTAACTCTTAAATAATAATAAGACATTGATTCATTTTCAAAGAAGATAATAATTATGTGTTGCTTAGTGATTAATCCTTTTAACCCTGTATAGACATCTTCTTCTTCATCATCATATGCTTCTCCTAATTCTGAAAACAATATAGGATTATCTTTATTGCTAAATGACACTATTGGTTTTCATTCTGGTAATTGTTTTTTCATTGTTTGTCTCCCTTTTGTATTAATATTTATTTTCACTACTATTCAATTTATTAAATCTTTGTAATTCTTCTGGGAAGTATTTATTTAAGAAGACTTTACAAAAATTAATTCCTTCATTATATCTTCGCTTTTGATATGTGCTACCATTTTTAAAACTTCCAAAGTCTTCAATAAAGCCTATTGTTTCTCCATCATAATCTTCACAATCTCTTTTAAAGATTGTTTCATGTAAGTAAATGGATGATCCATATGTTTCATCATATTTATCTTTTAGTATTTCAACAATAGAAATTAAAGGTGGTTGATAAAACATTAATTCTTTTATTTTATCTAGAATTATTCACTTTTGTCCTTCACTAATATATTCAATATCATTAAACACTTCATCATTCTCTACTAATGATTCTAATAGTGTACGATCGCATTTAAAAATTTGTGAACAATCTACATATGAATCTACATCAAGATAATAACTATCTCCTGATGGTTTTATTATTACTTCAAGATCTATTAATTGATTATCTAATTCAATCTTGCGCATATTACGAGATAAAGGACTTTTCCTTAATGAATCATATGTTATTGGGTTAATAAGCAATTTATCAATTTCTTTCTCACTATAACCCTTAATAGTTAATAATTCTTTGATTTCATTATCATCTCTTGGTATTGGATAATTTGCTTTTCTATAGATGAGATAGTAATAACAATCTGCTTGTTCATCATAGAAGAATATAAAAGGTTTAAAATTACCTCTACATTTTATTCCTAAGGTATCAAATATATAAGATTGGTTGCGACCAATATTTCTATTAGGCTTTAGTGGTTTATATAGATTTAATTTATTTATCATCTTTCTTACCTTTATTGTTGATTCCTTGAATTGATTCAAATTCTTCTAGTCTATTAGCACAATATCTATTTAAAAACATTTCACAGAATATATATGCATTATTTAGCTTGTTTTCTGTTATCTTAAAATCCGATGGTACTAATCCTGATTTTATAAATATATAACCCATATCATATCCTTCATTAGTTTTTTTAAACTTAGGTTTGCAAAGATATAATGAGTTGGCTTCTGGCAAATAATCTTTATTAGGAGTTACTTCTATAATGGATAGATATGGATGCTTTTGCATAATACATCACAACAAACCTTCTACAATCTTATTTATTCTATCATTGGATAGAATATTAGTTCTTTTATAAGCAATGTGATTAATATCAATTAATGATTCCATGTAATCTACTTCTATCTTATAAATTTGTGAGCAATCAATTAGTAAATCATTTTCTATTAATGACAGCTTTTCATTAGTTCCATTAACTAATACTTCTCCATCAAAATCAGATTTATTTATACTGCCTGATTTTATAAGTGATCCATCTGAATATCTAGCCTTTCTAGCTTTAAGATAGTAATATGAATTTTCTTTATCTTCATAGAAGAAGATTAAAGGAATATATTGTTCATGTTCTGGGTCCATAAAATGACAAAAGCAATTAAATAAGATTGATGTTCCATTTAATACTTTAATTAGTTTTCATTCTTCAACTTTATTTCTCATATTACTTATCTCCATTATTGTTTGTAATAGTTTTTATTTCTTGTTCTGACAACTTATGTTTCTTATAGAACTTATGTAATTCATCTTTACTAAAATAATTCATAAATAAAAATCCAAATTTAATAGCTTCTAAATATCTTTGATTTGAATATGAATCAGTGATAGATTTTTTAGAATTGAACTTATTATCAAAATAATCTGGATCATCATTACAATCATTATCTTTTTTAAATTCTTGATTGATAATATTATCACAACAATACAATGATTTAGCTTTAGTTATATTCTTGTCTAAATAAACTTCTAATATTGATAATTTAGGAGGATGAGAAAGTATATAAGATTTTATTTTATTAATTACTTTTTCTCTATACTGAGATTCTATTAGTTTTGCATTATTTGTATTATGTGTTTGTAAGTTAACTAAAGATTCAAAATCTTCTTTTTTAATCTTATAGATTTCAGAGCAATCAATATATGTCTCTTTTGTAAATGAATCATTGATAATATTTGAATTAGAAGGCACATATACTTCATACTTATGTTTTCTTCTTAAAGTTAATTTATTTATTATATTTTGGTTATCAATATTTCTACTTCTTAGATAGTAATAATATCCTTCTTGTTTATCAAAATAAAATATAATGGGAAGATAGCCTTTTCTTTTACCATATTCTTCACTATATTTTCTTTCTAAAGCATCAAAAAGAACTGGATTGTTATTGAGCAATATTATTGGCTTTCATTCAGGTAATTGAATTGTTGAATTATTCAATTTATTAAATCTTTGTAAATCATTAGTAAAGAATTGTTTTAAGAACATTGTTGCAAAGTTAAACACATTAGATTGCTTATCAAATGTATCATTATTAAATGCTTTATATTCACATACTTTTTCTTTTATATTTGTACATTCTCTTTTATACAACTCTTCACATAAATATAATGACTCCACAGTAGTTGTTTTGTTGTTGTATTTAACCTCTATAATTGAAAGATATGTAGGTTGTGTAAAAAGCAATTCTTTTATTTTGCTTTTTATATTCTTTATGTAGTATTTATCTAATGATTTATTATCATCAAATAATTCTTCTTTATTTACTAATGATTCAAAGTATTCTTTGTTTATCTTAAATATTTGTGCACAATCAATATATAAGTCTCTTATGAATATACCATTAGGTTTATATGCTGGATCATCTCCTGTAATTAATACTTCACTAGGATATTTATTTACAATATTTACATTCTTATTTTCTTTATCTATTTGTGTAGCACTACGAGTTTTTAAATAGTAATATGAGTTAGAGTTATCATCATAAAAAATTATGACTGGAATGCATGGTGTTTTATCTTGTAGACAAAACACATTGTATGTAACTAAACTATTAATTGATTCCTTAGTTGTTAAAGGCTTTCAAAGTTCTAACATATTAACTCCTTAAATATTTATTACTTATCTCTTCTAATCAAATAATTAATAGCATTTGTTTCCAAGTCTGCTAGAGTATAAGAATATAATTCACGTCATATCATTTCTTTACTTGCATAGATATCAAATTTAGTAATGCAACTATTTAGATAATTAAACATACTTTGATAGTCAAAAGGTTTATTATCAAATAACTTATTTTTGAATACGTTTGTTCCTCAATTACAGAAAAAGATTAAACAATCATGAGGATATAAGAATTTGGATAATAAATAAGTAGATAATAGATGACTAATAATTAAATTAAATCTACCAAATGCAGATGATTGAATTAGTTTAATATATAAATCAATAATTAGCTTACGTTTAGTTACTTCATTGATACCAGCAACAGATAAATCTTGAATGGTTTTATCATATAAACTCTTAAGTTCATCTATTGAGTCTTTCCTAAGGTTTAAATTGTATAAAGATAACTCTTCTGATATTATTGATTCATTATCAGATTGTTTATGTTGAGATGTCATATTTCTAGTATAGGTATCAAATAAAAATATTTCTCTATCTGATTTAGCTACAAAATTATAGATGTTGTCAAATAATAATCCATAGTCTTGTCAGTCACTAAATGAAGGAATTTTTTTATTTGCTTTGATCTTATTTCAAAGTACATAAAATATTTTAATAAAACTAAATGCAATATTAACTTGGGTTGAGTCTACATTGACATCTTTGTCTATTAGATCTTTAATAGTTGGATATCAAATGTTTAAACCACCAAATTCATAAAATGCAGAATAGACTAATTGCTTCATTATTTGATTAGATTCTATTTTGTAGGTGTTATTAGTTATGGGTTGATTATATCTATGCTCTAATTTAGTTAATTGTTTAGGATCATGCATAGTGTAAAACATTTTAGCAAAATCATAAGCTACTTTATACTCTGAGTTAAGTTTATCTTCTCTTTTATATTTATTGCAGAAGATATTTTTGTCTCCTCTTATATCGTGGATGCTACTTTCTATAATGCAATTGTATTTATTGGTTTCTGAAAGATAGATAACACCATGGTCTTTAATTTCGCCATAATATTCTTTATATTCTTCTTTTATATCTACTATAGAAAGATCAATAATTGGAGCTAATAACCTTTTCTTCATCGCTTTTAATATAGTTCTCTTATCTATATCACCTAATGCTTTGATTTCAATATAAGCTTTTCTATTGATTTGATGTTCAAAGAGTGTTTGAGTGATTCTAAAAACTGTATTAGTTTGAATTAGGAAAGAATGATTATCTTCACTTGTTCAGCAAATTTCTTGAAAGTTATAAGTATCTTTATATTCTTTTAAACCATCATGCATTCTATAGGCTGATATTAGATAAACATAGAATTTGTCTTGAGCTATTACAACATAATGATCTCTTCTGGTGTGTTCAAAATAGGAAGAGTCTGGACGAAACATTCAATTAAGTCCATAGTGGTTTAGTTTTCTTACTTGGCGTGGTTCTTCGTTAATGTAATATAAGTCAAATGGTTTAATCATATCTAACTCCTTATTTAGATTAGTTACAGTTTGTAACTATTGGTTTAATTTTTGTTTTGTTGTTAGGTTTAAAGATGCTTCTATAAATTTCTAAGTAGTTGTCTACAAAGTGCACTGTAACTGCATCTTTAATTTGTTGTGGAAGTTTAAGATAATCTTGTTTGTTTTCTTTAGGTAAGAAAACTCTCTTGATTCCTTTCTTGATACAAGCTTCTAGCTTCTTATCAATACCACCTACTGCTAAGACTTGTCCAGTTAAACTGATTTCACCTGTCATAGCAATATCACTAGGAACAATTGTTTTAGTGATGGCTGATAGAATTGCAGTAGTTAATGTAATCCCTGCACTAGGGCCATCTTTACATATACTAACATAAGGTAAGTGAATGAAGTAATCATATTGAGTAAAATCAAATTCTTCTAAACCTAAATCTGCTGCATTAGATCTGATGTAGTTTAATGCATATCTAACTGATTCGTTTAGTGCGTTTTGTGTGTTGCCAGTAACATCTATTTTGTTGCTACCTTTAGCATATGATGATTCAATTGGAATCACATTACCTACAAGACCTGCACCTAAACCATTAACTATACCTGGTTTATAGTTAACAAAAGTTTTTCTTTTTTGATATGAATTAAAGTTTTCTAATGCACTTTGTCCAAATAGTTTATCTACTAATGCTTTGTTAACAGTAACCTTATTACCTTTTACTTGTTTTAATTCAAACATTGTAATAATCTTATCGAATAAGATTTCAGTATTAAGTTTAAGTTGTCTTACTCCACCTTCGTTTCAACTAAATTTATCTATCATATGAAGATATACATCGTCACTAAAGACAACTTTATATTTACTATTGTTTAGGTTCTTAGCTAGTTTAGGAACAATAATATCTTTTAGGATATCTAGTTTTTGTTCAACTGTATAATCGTCTAATTGGATTTTAATCATTCTACTTTGAAGAGGTTCTAGAATATTTTCTCAGTAGTTAGCAGTACAAATTCATAATACATTACTTAAGTCAATGTATTCTTCTAAGAATTCATCTCTAAATTTGTCATTAGTAGATGGATCAAATAAGTTAAGGAATAGGTTTTGTATTTTTGCTCCTCTACCTTTTTCATTTGGAATCTTATCGATTTCATCTACAAGGATAATCGGATTGTTGATTTGTAATTTAATTAAAAGATCTACTAGAGCTCCATAACTTGCTCCACTATATTGTTGTGTGCTACCAGTAATTCATAGAGTATCTTCTCTACCTGCAACAGGTAATACTTCAAACTTACGATTTAAAGCTTCAGCAATTGATCTGGCAATAGATGTTTTACCTACTCCTGGATTTCCAACTAAACATAGTACACGTGGTTTAGATTCAATATTATTCTTCTTATTGAATCTTTCAGTAGCAAGATATTCTATGATTTGGGTTTTAACATGATTCAATCCCTTGTGGGTTGAATCAAGATATGCTTTAACTTGTTCAATATCTTCTATTTCTTGAGATTTTTCATAGTAAGGAATTGAACCTAGAATTCTAATTAAATCAATAGTTTCAAAGTTGTCACAACCTTTTTTTAGTCTACTGTCTTTTAACTTAAGAAGTTTGTAAGCGATATTGTCTGGAAGTTTTCTTGCACTAAGAATATTATTTACTAATTCAACTTGGTTTTTTGAATCTACAAAAAAACCAGTATCTTTTAGAAAATTCTTAGCTCTATTAAAATTGTCGTTATAAATATCGTTTTGATTAGGTTCTACTTCTTGATTAATTGATTCTGATTTTTGTGATAGTGATGCATGTTTTTTTGCTAGTGAACTTTTTATTCATGATCTTCTTGGATCATGTTCTATATTGATTTCTGAACGGATATTGCAAACGTTTTCTTTTTCGTTTTGATATTTGTTTGTTTGTTTGTTATTGATTGTATTGTTTGATTCTTCTAAAATAATGTTTTTCATAGTATTAGAGGCAATGAAATCCTCTCCCTTTCTTTTTATTAGTTATTATTTGTTAATTGTTGTGGTTACTTCTTCTTAGTTATATTGTTGGACATATAGTTCTCAACAATTTTTTTGATGTCTTTATATGTATAGTTTTTTCTTTGCATTTTTACTTTTAACATAGGTTCTCCTCTTTGTATGTATCTGCCTAGTTGGTAATCCGAGGCTTGTAATTTATCTATACCAAACTTTATTGAGTTATAAATCTTGGATAAAACATGTGATGGTATTTCATTCAACTCTTTAGTGTTGCACAATTTAGGATCGTAATTTTTAATTAGATTGTAAATAAAGTCTACTCCCTCTTCAAAACCATTTGCTTCTACGTATCAAAATAAAATTGATTCAAAATAGTCAGCAGTAGAGAATGGTTTCTTATTAATCAAAACTAAACCATTTGATTGAACTAGTTTTTCTATGTTTCAGTCCTTAACTAAAGCTTCTTGAAAGGCTGCAGATTTAAGCTCGTTATAATTGCTCTTATATGGTAATTTGTTATCTAAAATAAGCATGTCAATGATGATGCTATATAAAATGTCACCTTTAAATTCTGTAATGTTAAAGAATTGAATACTTTCTCTGCCTAATAAATTATTGTCTACTAGGAGACTCAGTGGAAACATCTTGATTGTTTTGTCACCAACATATTTAGATAACATCAAATTATTCAACGAAGATTTTCCTTCGTCAAATGCATTACGTTTAATTCTTTTTCATTTACCATATTCTTTATAAGATTGGTGCATATCATGGACATGAATTAATGTGTATAAAATTGCATCCTTGTAATCTAATCCTTGAACTACTTTGATTGAATCTAAAGTATTAATGTTAAATTCTCTAATTACATCTTGTAACCCTTCGTGAGAAGTTGCAATCTCATTAGAATAAAATGTTTCTGCAAATCTTTGATATTCACTTCTTAAATAATCATTTGATTTTAATTTGTTTAGATATTCAAGTACATCATTTTTATCAACTTCTACTAATATATCAGATTCAGCAATTCTAGATGAATAGATACAAGAAAAATCAAAACGTCCTACATTATCTCTACGAACCTTATCCAAAATGTGTCAAACTAATTGTGTTAGATCTTTTTTATAATTTAGATTCTCTTGAGAATGTACATAAAAATATCCTATAGTCGAATAAATAATTATACTTGCAGCTGCATGATTGATGTAAACTCTATCACTATATTTAATTGTTTCCATAAAGGCAAGTGCAATTTTGTCTGCTACTACAAAATGTTCTACATCAACAGCTTTTATCTCACTTAAATGACTTTTGAAATATTCTAATCCGATTTTATAATTAGCTTCATAATCATTATTGACAGATTTATCCTCTACATAGCGAACAAATGATTTTAATTTTCTTAATTCTAACTTTAAGTTTCAATCATTTTCATCAATCACTTGTAAAAAATATGATAGTAAATATAATCACTTATGTTTTCTACCATTGTAGAATAAGTGTTTGGTAAAGAAATCAGATCACACGTTGCTATAAAGACCAGATTCAATTTGTCAGTCAATTAATTTAATGATTAGATCACAAAATTGAGTATTAGCAAATCTTATTATGTTACTATTTAAATCTAGAAAATCTGTCACATATTCTGAAACAAAAATAATATTTTTATAAATAGTGTCATAAATGTACTCTAATTGAATTAATAACAATTTTCTATTATCTGCATCCACACTTTTGTCTAATTGCTTTTTAAATAAATTATTTGTTATCTTATCAAATGTTTTCTTATATCAAATGCCATATAATTCCATAGCTTTTTCATATGTTTCAAAACTATAAAATGAAGAATAAACGTCAAGGTTATTTAATTCTTTTACGATAGCTTTTTTAGTAATATATTCGTCGATTTGATTTATCAATTGGGATTTAGATACTAACTCATCTGTCAAGGTAACATCAATAAGTGTTGGATATATTTTTTCCAATTCACTATTAAAATATTCCCTACCTTCAGAGTTAATATTTGAATTAATTTTGTTACAAATCACTTGCAACACTTCTAGTTCAAACATATTGCCTCTTACAACTTATAAAGTTTTTATTGTTTTTTTTAAAAAAGCATTTTTGTCTTAAATACTTTGGGGCGGTTTTTACAACCAACAGTTGATTCGATATCAACAACTTGATTCTACACCACTTTCAATTTTTGTGATGATTTTTTTTAAGTAAATTTACCAGTATTGTTTATACAATACTAGTCATAAATAAAAACGCAGGAGGTGCTACCTCCTGCCAAAACTATTGTTTTCTTTATTCTTCGCTACCTTACTTTTTTTACAGCTTTCAGTACCACCGCTCAACTCCATCTGAAGTTGAGATATGAGAAGCTCATATTCTTTTGTATTAGTATTATATTCTAAAATTATGCAAATAAGGTTATGCAAATAAAGTTAATGTTAAAGGAAAATCAAAATTCCCCACTTTCAAAATGGGTTAGGAACTTTACAATTTTAGATCTTTATCTTTAGTTCTGTGTTAAACTTTAAGTACAAAAGAATGTGAAGCAATTCATATCTCAGTTGAAAAATTGAGCGGCGTTACCGAAGGCTGTAAAAATGTAGGGTAGCGAGTAATGATAAGACGTTAGTTTTAGTGGGAGTAGCACTTCCACTTTTTTGTTCAAAACGCTGCATCTTTAATTTAATATATTTTTGCTCATATATTAGCAAATATAAATGAAATATGGCTATTTTTGCTAAAATAATAGCAAATGAAATATGATAAATACGATTTAAGAAATTTTGTAGACATTAAAACAGCAGATACTCAAATGATTGATACTGTCAATCAATTTAGAGCATATAGAAAAAAGAGAAAAATATCGAGACAAGAACTAGCTAAACAATCTGGAGTATCATATGCTTCTATTAGAAGATTTGAAGAAACAGGTGAAATAGCTTTTACCTCTTTACTTAAATTAGCTCAAGCTCTAAAATGCTTAGATGATTTTGACAATTTATTTAGACCTAGAATTATTGGAAGGTTGGAGGATCAATAATGCAACTACAAGAAATAAATAAACTAGTAGTTAAATACAATAATAGAATAGTAGGAGTTCTTTTTGATGATGGAACTAGAATAAGTTTTCAATATGATCTTAAATGACAAAAAGAAGGATTTAGTATATCTCCTCTTTCATTACCACTCAACAATGAAATATTCTATACTGCGACTAATTCACTAAATGATTTGTTTGGTGTCTTTAGAGATTCCTTGCCAGATGGTTGAGGACAGTTGCTATCAGTAAGAGCTCTAGCTCAAAAAGGAATCAACTACACTAAGTTATCTCCTTTAACTAAATTAAGCTTAATCCAAGCAAATGGACCTGGTGCATTAACCTATGAACCAATTCAAGATGAAGTATCATATCAATCATCAATAACTGATTTAGATCAAATTGCTCAAGATGCAATCAATATTTACAATGACAACAATATCAATTTAGATGAATTATATCTAATGGCAGGTTCTAGTGGTGGAGCTAGACCTAAGGTTTATTATCAAGATAATCAAGGAAGTTGAATAGTCAAATTTAGTTGTAGACTAGATGATATTGATGCAGGGTTAACAGAATATCAACTAAATCAGAAAGCTAAACAATGTGGTATTAATATCAATGAACATAGATCATTTGAATCTAAATTGTGCAAAGGATATTTTGCTGCAAAAAGATTTGATATTAATCCAGATAACTCTAGAATTCATTTTATAAGTTTGTGTGGTTTATTAGAAACTGTACACACATTACCTAACCTAGACTATATGATTCTATTTAAGGTTATAGATTCAATATCAGCACAAAAGCAAGAAGATACACTACAAGCATATAAACTAATGTGTTTTAATGTCATTAATAATAATAAAGATGATCATGGTAAAAACTTTGGTTTTATCTATGATGAACATTTACATGGATATAAATTGTCTCCTGCCTATGATATCACATATATAAGCATCAATAAAGAACATGAAATGAGTGTAGATGGTAATGGCAACCCTACTGAAGATGATTGTATTAAAGTAGGAGCATTAATTGGATACACTAAATCAGATTGCCAAGCTATTATTAACTCAATAAAGAAACTAAATGATAAATAGACATTTGATATATTTTTGTATTTAATTCTATTTGATTGGTATATAATGGAATGATTGCTTTCAAAGCAATCAAACCAGAGGTAATACCATGAATTATTTATTTAAAATATTTAAAGCTACTACAATTAAATCAAACCCAGTAAGATTTAACGTATTTGGGAATAGATATGATACAGAGTTATCAAATACAGAAATTGAATGAATTATTAATAGTGAAATGTTCATGCCAATATGTATAGATAATAGATATGTATATTTCATTTCTATTTACAGTAAAGATAAACAAGATTGTAAGTGCTTGACAAACAATCCTGACTTTCAAATATTATCTAATACTAAAAGTAGTAATACTAAGAACACATATACAACTTGATTAAATAACATCTATAGAATAGCTGCAAGTGATTTTGAACAATTAATAGAACAAGGTATCTATAAAGAAACAACAACACTTCATCAACAAGATCAAAAGATGATTATTCAATTAATTCTTAATAAGCTTTTACAACCGGTTATTAGACTAACTACATATTCAATTAGATTAAAATCTAATAACGTAATATCATGTAGTCTTATTAATGCAGACTATAATCAATTCAAAATGTATTATCATATGATTGATGAACCTAGTCATTTAGCTAATCATTTATATGATATTTATAAAATGAAGAAACATGATGATAATGGAATAATCACGCAAAGATATCAATCAGTAATTAAGTTTGCGAAATTATTTGTAAATACTTATAGCAAGAATCAATATCCTCAATTATTAGAATGTATAGATACACCTTATTATCTATGTGCTTATTGTGATAGCTGATGATACATCAATCAACATCTTCTAAAAATAGCTTTTGAAATTCATGAGGCTATGCCTTATCCATTAACACTATTTAGTGATGTGTTATATGGTTCAAATAGTGTAGTAGATGTAGAATGCATATCAAAACAAACTTATAAGTATTATTCAGATTTAATGAATATTTATAGAAAAACATTTAGTGGTTTATTTGAATCTAATAAACCTCTTGAGTTTGACGATTTAGTAAATATTAATAAAAGTATTTGTAATGTATACAATAGTACTGATCATTTAAGACTTGAAAGTACTTCAGTAATAACTAGTATAAGTAAAATACAATTAAGAGAACAAACTAAAAATAAATTAAGTAAGATATATAACAAGTTCCTTAAAGATATAGGTGTTTCAAAACACACTTATCTTTATAAACAAAAACTAATTATTAAACTTTATATAGATATTATTTCAATGCAATGATTTAAAGAAGGTAATAATAGAACTGCATTCTTGATCCTAAACCAACTATTAAATCATTATTTAGGTTCTCAAACAGAATATATTATTATTACATCATTTAAAAACAAAGCAGAGTGAAAACAACTTCTAGAAGATGTAATGATATCGAGAAATTCATGCATGTATAGCAAAAAGCAAAGGAATGCTACATTTGGTAAACTACAAAGATATATAGAATCTATTATTAGTAGAGTTAATATTGTTGAATTTAAATATTAGTTTTTATCATTTGGATGCAATAGTTTGATTCTATTAAAAGTTAAATCTAAAAATCCTGCACAGTATAGAGGCAAGTTGATGATTCTTGTTTCTTTGTCGTAAGAAATATTATTTGTAGAGAAGGTTATTCCATATTGTACTCTTTTGTGTTTCATCACTCTAGTTAATGAAGCAATTCTATAATCCTTTCCATATTTAATTTCAATAGGTACTATTCCATCTGTATCATTCTCTAATATCATATCTACTTCATATACTGTATTGCTATTAGATTGATTATCACTTATATCTTTTTCTTGAAAAGTATAGAAGTTTAATTTACTATCATCATTAACCTTATAAAATTCACTAAATACAAAGTTTTCTGCAATAGATCCTCTTTGATTTGGACGAGCATTATTTTCATCTTCTAATTCTCTAGGAGTAAATTTATAAAGCATTGGCAAAAATCCTCAGTCATTATAATAAAGTTTAAAACTAGAATGCTTTTCATGTAGAAATAAAGGAATTGACAATTTTTCTAGATTATCAACTTTATAAACTATTTTTGATAGAAGTATATTCTTGATAGAGCTTTCAAAGTTTAAGTATCTTGCATTATCATCTAATTCACTTAATACGAATCTGTTGTGACGTCTAGCGTGGAATGTTGGCATTTCATCAAATATTGAAAGGCATTGTTTCTTGGCAACTACTCCTTCCATATACTTAGTAATATCTTGTCTATATCCATAGTAGATTTTTTCTTTTACTTTATTTATTTCATATGCACTACCTTTGTCGATATATGTTTGCACTACCTCTGGCATTCCACCTGTATAAAAGAACTCTCTCAGAATTCGTATTAGGTTTTTGTGAACACTATTATCTATTGGTTTTAGGTTATTTACTGCTTCCTGAACTAAATCTATATACTCTTCCTTACCAATTGCCATTAAGAATTCTTTAAAAGACATCGGGTACATATTTCACATTTCAACTTTACCAACCGGAAACGATGCATCAATTAGGTTTAAGGTATTTGCTAAGTAACTTCCAGTGCAAATTACTTTTTGTTTAAATTTAAGATCTACAAAAAGTTTTAAAGCTGTTTTTAAGGTTGGTACTTCTTGAACTTCATCAAAAATGATTAAGAAGTCATCGGCCAAATGAACTTTTAGTTTTGTTTCAATGATATCAATAATTACTTTAGGAGAAGTTTCTCCATATAATGCCTCTTTCAATTCTTTCTCTTCAAAAAAATTTATATATACATACTTATCTTTATAAAATTCTTTAGCAAACTTTTGGATGATATAAGTTTTACCTACTTGTCTAGAGCCATAAATAAGAATCGGCAATGAATCTGGCTTGTCTTTTCATTTAATTAAATTTTCAAAAATTACTCTTTTCATACTTATATTATATATATAAAATAGCTTCTAAAATAAAAAATCTAACAAAATCCTAGGGTGTAAAAGTTAAAAATCTAACAAAATCCTAGGGTATAAAAATAAAAAATCTAACAAAATCCTAGGGGGTTATTCTTTTTTTTATGGTTTTGTCTTTCCTTTTTTTATGGTTTAGTGCTTCTTTTTCTTATGGTTTGCAACATTTCAATATACATAATTACTAAAAAATTAATGTAATAAATATAAATCCTTACCTTATCCATCACTAACTAATAGCCTCTTAACAAATTAAAATATAAATCTATAATGTTGTTGTACTGATGTACGAATAGAAGGTGATAATATGAGATTTTCTAGAAAAGTTAAATTAGTTCTAGGATTATGTTTGGGCAGTATTATATCTACTGCTGCAATAACGACTATGGCTGTATCATGTAGTAATGAAGATTCAAGCAATCTTTATAGTTACACCAATGTAGATCCACAAGTTGCTAAACTTTTTCCAGAATCAGCTATTGCTCAAATGGGAACTAAATTTGCACAAGCTTTTAAAAAGAGTCTACCAGAAGAAGGAAAAGATACAAAGTTAAATCATGTAACAACTAAAATTTCATTAGATGGTTCTTTACTAACTATTTTGTTAGATTACTCACTAACTCATACTGACAATAATACAATCTATGAGATGTATACTAAAATGACAATTGATTTATTAAATGTAAATAATGGTGAATATACTTCTAAACAAACCATATGAACAAATGATAATGGTAATATTACAGGATCTAAAGAAGTTCCAGAAATAGTAACAATGCCAAAGCAAGAATTAATTACTATGCTTAATAACATATATGAAACTGGATCTCCAGATGGAATACAAGAATAGATAGATATTAGTAGAACAGAATAGTACTTGACAGATTACTCTAAATGTATGTATACTAGAAGAGTGGTGCTATTTTTAGCACCTACAAATTTAAGGGAGATTAATTTTATGAAATTAGGAAGAAAATTTAAGCTTGCCTTAGGTATTGGTCTTGGTGCAATGGTGTCTACTGCTGCAATTGCTACTATGGCAGTATCTTGTGGTAAAGAAGAAAAGTCTATAGCTATTTCAGAATCAAAATATGAACCATCACCAGAAATAGCTGCAAAAATAAGCAAGCAACAATTTGATACCTTAATTAAAGGTGTTAATATTGATAATCAAAAGAAGATTCAATTATTTGAAGAAAAAGGTATTACAGTTACTAGAAATCACTACATTAGTATTATTGGAAATAAATTATATGAAACAGTAGATTTAGTTCTTTCAAAAGATGGAGTAACTCAAACTATAAATAATTACTCTACGTTAGATTTATCTAATTTACAATATGAAGTAGAAATAAATAGTCAAGGTAAAACAACTAAACAAAGCGGTACATATAATAGTTCTCAAATGCAAGTAGTGGCTCAAAGTCTGAATGAAATGTACCAACTAGCATTAAATCCAGAATCTAATCCAAGTGCTCCTAACCCAGATGTATCTGGTGGTGACGCTGAACCATCAGCATAAGTTTCATTATTTAGAAGTTAAAAAGATATACAAAAACACTAGATACAAGTCTGGTGTTTTTTGTTTACACAGATCATAGCATGTGTAACTTCTTTTTTAGAACTATAATTATAGATTCTATTTAAATAATTTCTTGGAATAAAAATGTAATAAATACCACTTGACAAATTGTTCTGGGGGGGGGTATACTAGAAGAGTGGTGGTATTTTTAGTTATCGTAGATTATCACCACGCAATATTAATTTATTAAAAGGAGAAAAATTATGGGATTCTGAGGAAAACTTGGAAAAATCGTTAGTATCACTATGATTTCAGTTGGTGCTGTAGGTACTGCTGGATTCGGTGCACTATGTGGAATTGGTGCTAACTATACAGTAGTTCAAACTCAAACTTCTGGTCCAGAAGGACAAACTGTAAAAATGGAAATGGGTGTTGGTTCACTTAACTATGGAATGATGTGAGAAAATGGAGTTCTTGCACCAAAAGTGAATGGTATTTACCCAGGTCGTATTGATGAAACAACTGGAAAAGAAATGACTTATGACCAATTCGTTTCACGTACTGAAGATATGTTGAACAATAAACAAGAAGATTTAGGTGGAAAAACAGGTAGAGAATCATATAATGAACAAATCTCTATGTTAAAAGAACAATTAAAGAATGCTCCAACAGAAGAAGCTAAAAAAGCAATCCAAGAACAGATTGATGCTGCAAATGAATTTTTGTCTATGATGGAAGCTCCACAAAAAGCAAAAGATATGATGATCTCTGGTGCAGTTCTAACTACTATCTTTGGTCTAGTTACTATTGCTGGTATTCCACTATTAATTCTTTGCAAGAAAAAAGCTTAGTAATTCATACTATTAATTTATAGATTTATAAAATAACTTGTCCAATACAGAACAAGTTATTTTATTTGTATTTGAGTATATAAACAAAACCCACTCTAGGTATTAGTCTAGAGTGAGCCTTTATAGTATTGTTATTAAAAGGGAAATGAAATTAAATGTGTATTATTTTATTTATTACTATTTAGCATAAATGTTATGCGGTATATAAAGTTAAGTGTATACAATTATTCTGTCTATTTTACTTATTATTATTACTTGATTTACAATTACACTTATATTGTATCCAGTACCTTATATAAAAATAATAATATGAGGATTTTAAAAATTATTTGTTGTTTAGCTTAGGATTAAGAATGACTCCGAGAATCTCGTAACCTAAACAACTTATCGTGAGTATAATGGTAAATGGTTATAGTCAATTAATCGTGGATAAATAAATTATCTGCTTTTATAGATTAGGAATGTTTATTTTGGCATACAACCTATTTAATATTCCTAAATAGATGTATTTTATTCTGTGAGTTGTATTTAATCGTGCCCAATAATTGATAATGTGATAGGGGATTATTTAAGGGGTTTTGAATGATTTGTTGAAGGTTATTACTTATTGATTAACTAGTGTTGTATTATGTAATCACTCTAAGTAATCTTGCAACTGTTTCGTTTGTTTCTAATTAATTGATCATTATATTGTTTAATGAACTATTACCATTTAGATTATCTTGTTATTGCCTTATTAAAGATTAATCTCTTTATCTCTATTATTAGGTTCTAGTCTAATAATGAGAATTGTACTTAATACCCAACATTTTATAACTTGCTTGTGCAAAGCAACTTATCCCAACTAGGGGTTTCTCTATGAAGATTCATTCTTCCCTAATTGGTACTTAAAATATACATACTTAGTTTCAAATGTCAAGCAAATAACTAAAAAAATTTTTACTAATTTATTCATTTTAAAAATACTAAACAATATCTAAATATATTCATATATTTAATGGTATTAATACTTTTAGAGAAATATATTGAACAAATGTCTCTTGACTCAGATTCGCTCACTTAATATAATTAAAGAGTGTGTTATTTTTAGCACATCAAAAGAGGAGAAACTATGAAATTAGGTAGAAAAATGAAATTGGCTCTAGGATTAAGTCTTGGAGCAATTGCAACAACTGCTGCTGTAACAACTATGGCAGTATCTTGTGGACGAGAATCAGAAAGTCAACTAACTGGCAATAAATATATTCCATCTAGTGCACTTGAAAAGATGAACGCTAATATAGCTAAGTACCAACCAATTTTAGAAGAAGAACTACCCCCAGGACAAAAGCTTGACAATTATGAAGCAAAAGTTTGAACTGAAGGAAACGATTTTTGTGGGAAATTGACATATACTGCAACAATCGAAGGAAAGTTAACAACAGTATTATATGACATAAGAATTACTTTACCTAGTGTTGATGGGTTCTACAACGCTAATCTAATTGAATCACTAGTAGAAGATGGAGTTGAGCAACCTACAGAAAACGGAGGCCAACAAAAACTTCCAAAGACTGTGGTAGATGAACAACTTGAATCATTATACACAGGGGTAGTTAAAGAAAGTAAATTCTAATTAGATAAATTGATAGTTAAAAATGCCTAGTTTTGCTAGGTATTTTTAATCTCCTTAGAATGAATGTAATTGATCTAAAAGCAAGCTTAATTTTTCAATAAAACATATCTTAATTTACCAAAAGAATTAATTCAAATTAATAACTTTTGTAAATCATAGCAAATGAAACACACTTTTTCATTTACAAAAAGTCCTATTTGTGATATATTAAACTTTGTTTAATATATATTATGAGAATACTATTTAAGCAATTTTTCAATTCATTTAAAAAGAATCATTTCAATATATTCAGCTTATCGATTCTAACAACTGCATTATGTTTTGTTATTTCGGGAGCTGTTAATCTTTCATCATCATTTATTAGCTCAATTAACTACCTAAATGGAGAAGGTGATAAGGCAGGGGTTGTCTCAGAAGCACCTAAATCATTTGGTAGATTAGATTTCTCATATAGTACTACACCTAAAACAAGAGCAGCAGAAGGTGTTAACATTATTGGTTCTTCATTATCTCTAGTGCCTTCTACAACAGATCCTACTAAGTTTGAAAGAAAAGATAATACACTATTCTGTTTCAATAAATCAGACTTTATAGATGCAGGTGGTAAGGCATTTAGAAATAATAACCTATTCGAATATAACAATGGATATTCATACAATCCAAATGAAACAGACATAACTACAATGTTTAAAAGAGATGACTCTATAGTGCATCCAATTTGAGCTAATACAAATGGTACTGTTAGAATGATTATTACTGATGGGATTCCGGCTAATAGAGCTTTTACTTATTCATTTGTTAATCCAGATGGGAAAGTTCTATATAACCCAGCTAATATGATTTTTAATAAATGAGGTGTACCTACAAATGTATTTAGTAAGGGTAACCTTGTAAATGATATTACTTTATTCTTTACATCTACTATGTACAACAAAGATACATTGAATACTTATCCTAATTGATGTGATGACAATGGTGTAGCAATAGCACAAGATGCTTACAAGAGAACAAAAGGTAAAGAAGGTGCACTTGATAAGTATGAATATACATGTAAGTTCAATCCAGCTTCTTATGAACTTGCACAACTAAGTGCATTCTATCCTACATATGAAATTGGAAAGTATATTAAGGTTTATGAAAATGTACCTACATACGATTTTACAGTTAACCTATCTAGTGATTCTTCTACATCAAGTATTTTAAAGACTTATTTATCTTCAAGACCTAATGCTGTAATTGATATCTTTAATGAAATCTTTCAATCAAATAATATTACAAGAGGAGATATTAACTATCCTGCCTTTGTAAATGGTAAAAAGATTAGTGATACTATTTCAATTAAAAAGGATGCTGATAATAATGTCTCTATTCAATTAGCACTTCCTGATGAACAATTTATTGATCCAACTGACCCAACACCAGCTGCTGATCAATTAGTAACTAATAAAACAATTTATCTAAATAACTTCTCTAATAACTTATCTTCATTATTCACAAGTAAGCTATATGATAAGTTCTTACAAGATTTATCAACATATTTAGTTACTCAAGATATTTCCATGTCTAAGGAAGAAGAATACTTTACTCATGATGCTAAATCTGATTTAGATATGCTATTTGTTAATAAAGGTAAAGCTGCTAATAACTCAGTAGTAGTTTCAGAAGGTTCTAATATTCATGACGATAACGATATCAATGAAGCAAAAAGAATGATGAATGCAAGAGTTAATGGTAAAGTAGGAAGACAAGCTTTCTATGCACTTTATAACCTTTTATGTAAATTACCTCAATCGGTAATTGATAGCTTAGGTCCTTTACCAACCCCATCTAAAGCACAGGAAGCTCTAGGAATGAATGGTCAAAATAGAAGAGTACTATATAACTTTACTAAATACTTAGCACAACGTATTTGTGCTAAGTTATCTGTTTTACCTACAGATGAAATTCCTTCTAATTTAATTAGTGATCCAGATTTTAGAACTTTTGGTTTTTTAATGTCTGGTGCATCTACTACATTCTATTCTCAGTATGGTATCTTTAGATTCTCTTCTTCAAAAACTGAGATTGCTTGTAACCCATATGGATGAATTAATCCTGTGCATATGAATCCACCTGCACTATACTTTTATAATTTCCAATCTTCAATGGTATTAATTAATGAAGCCTTTGCAATTGAAAATAAAAAGAAATATCTACCTAAAACAGATCCAGGTACAAAGATCAAACTTTATAAAGATAACATTGATGCAATTGTAAATAATCCAAGTAATGATACACAATCTAAGATAAATAGTGCATTTGCTAAATGATATGAAACACTTAGTGATGAAAATAAAGTTTTAAGTGAATCTTCTATTATTGAAGTATTTAAAAGTTATCCTTTAATTTTTGATGCATGAAAAGATGTTTTACCTAGTGAATATAAAATCAATTATCAAAACAATTCTTTCTTAATCAATGGTTTTGCTTTAAGTCCTGATTTTGCTTTTCCAATTTTATCACCAACTTCACCTATTCCTAACCCACAATCTCAAGTATTAATTTATGTAACTCCTGATGCTTTTAATGGATTAGGATACAACGAAAATGATGTGTTCTCATATTACTCTTATTTATCAACAAAACATAGTGATCAAGAAGTTGTTGATATTGTAAACAACTATATGCAAAAAGAATATGGTACAAGTTTATTTAATATTGCTCCTATTAATGAAGCTGATTTCTTGCAAACTGTTTGACTAAGAACTTATTTCCCAACTAAGGTTGTGACATTAGTTGCTGTGTTTGCTATTGTGTCTGCTGTTTTCTTATTGTTACTTTCTTTATTTACAATTTCATTCTTGATGAAATCGTTAATTAAGAATTTATTAGAACCTATTTCTATCTGTATTGCTAATGGTACTCCTTTCTCTAAAGTGTTATGAGCTATTCTATTTAACATTATGATTATTACTACAACTACTTCAATGTTAGGTTTTACGATTGCTTATTTCTTACAAAAACCATTCTTATCTCTATTCTCTTCTATTTGATTTATTCCTACTGCTACAACTTGATTTACTCCTACTATCTTTGTGCCTTTAATGGTTGGTACATTTGGAGTATTAGCTATTCTATTAACTGTTATCTTAAAGAAAGCATTTAAGAAACCAGTTCCAGAAATTATTGCTAATAAAGAATCTATTAAAATCAACAAATTCACAAATGCAATGCGTAATACAAAAATTAAAATGCAATTATTACCTAAGATGTCATTTGGATTTAGTTCTATCAATTTAGGTAGATTAGGATTATTAGCAATCTTAGGTGCATTAAGTGTTGGTACAATTAGTTCATCTATTACTATTAATGCTAAGTTCAATGAATCAAGCCACTTAACTCAACAAGCTAGAGATTATAACTATGAATATCAGTTACAAAATGTAAATGAATCAACAGGATTATATAAAGCACAATCAGAAACTAGATTAGGTTTTGAAGATCTAGAAATTGGAATTGTTTCACTATATGGTAATAATCGTGGAGATGGACCAACTGGTTATCCATATACAAAAGCTGATTTACAAGCACGTCAAGTTATTAATCATACTAACAAACTTGAACCAAACACATCTAATCCAGGTTACCTATCAAATTTAGTTTTACCTTCATATGCTATTTATCAAGACTTACAAAAGTTTAAAACAGATATTCTATACAACTCAGTTGGTTCTATTTTCTTATTAAAAGTTAAAGTAAATATTATGGTAGCTGATATTAATATCTGAGACTTCGTTGAACCTTCTTTCCCAACTTGAGTAGTTGATCAAATGGAACATCAAGTGGAAATCTTTAAAGATGCTATTATGAAATACTATGGGGAATGATATTACAAATTCTTAGATTTAGCATTTAATGAAGAAGGTGAAAAACCTATTATTAACAACATCCGTACAGATGATAATGACAACCCATTAGATTTACACCTTAATAATGTAACTGAGGATGATTCTGGATATTATTATGCAGAAATTCTAAGACCAGGTTTAAATCCTAAAAAACCTAATGTTTATCGTACTAAGACATTCTATGTTTGACCAGACTCTAGTGAAACATACTGAGATGATGCTAATGCGATTGCTGCAAGATATGAACCAGCTCTTGGAACTGAAGTTACATTAGATGCATCAAAACAATCATTTACTAAAGTTCAAGGTGGAGATATTAATAAATATGATCCAACGGCTCTTGGTGCTGTGCTTGATATAAAACCAGAAGATGAAATTATTTGACACCATATTCCAGCATACAATAACTCAAGAGAATTTTCAGGTGACAAGATCTCAGGTGTATTTGGTTCTAACCCAGTTACTGATTTAAGATTAAATGATGAAATGCTAAGATTTATTTCAGTTATTTTCTCAGATCCAAGAACAAGTGTATATGATGCAAAATTAACATGTGGTATTATTCCATATGATCCATATGATAAAGAAAAGAATCCTTTAGGCTCTGAAAAAGTGACTAAGGTTAATGCGATGCTTTCACATAAAAAAGGTGAATACCCAATTGAAATGTATGGTATCAAACCTAATAGTAATTGTTTCCCAATTATTGATTCAAACTCTAATGAAGAAATATCATCTAGATTATTTACTAATGCATCAGAAGACAATACATATAATGTTATTGTAAATAATGGTTTTGCACTTAAGTATGCAGTTAAAGAAGGAGATACATTTAATATTGATGTATTAAACAATTCATTAAGTAATTCATATAATGTAATGAATAATTTTGTTACTATGAATAACAACCCAATTAATAATAAACATAAAATTAAAGTAGTAGGAATTAGTTCAGATTCATTTGGTGAAAAAGTTTATATTGATCAAAAGACTGCAAATAATCTAACAGGATTAGATAAGATGCATATCTATGGAGAAATTAGACCACCATTAACCGGTGTACAAACAGCAAGTAATATTAACCGTATTCAACCAGATATTAATGACTATGATGCTAAGAAGTTCCCATTCAATACAATAGTTTCAAAAGAAAAGGAAATGTCTATCTCTAAATCTAATGTATCATTCTATACTTATGCTAACTGTTGATGTACACTTCAAAATGTTTATGAGGTTGGAGAATTCCCTAAATATAATACTTTAGATTCACTATTAACTTTTGATCATTCAATCTTATTAGAACAAGCAAATCAAATTAAGAATAAATTGGATGCTTCATTTGATGCAACTGATAATCCAGATTTAAGAAATAGAGTATTGAATTATTATGACAATAATTTCAATAGTAATAAGATCAAACAAGTATTAGAAAATACAAATAATGTTATGTTATTAAAACCGGCTCAATCATTCATTCTACCAACTGATGTAACTAATGAAGTATTTAATATTGTTTCTAATTTATCTACTACATTAATTGTTACTAGTGTGTCATTATTGATTCCGCTATTAATTCTTGTATGTATTTCTACTTGTTTAAGTGTGATTAGTGGATTAATGAAACAAATTAATTTATTAAAGGTATTAGGATATTCAAATAGAAATATTATTATTATGTTATTAATATCATTCCTACCTGTATTTATCATTGCTTCTATTCTTGGATTAGGTATGGTATTTGGAATTAGTTATGGTATTCAATTCATTATCTTCAACTTATCTTCTGTATTTATTTATCCATATGTTCAACCATTACCAGTTATATCTGCAATTTTAGTATTAGCTGTTATCTTCAGTATTGCTTTAATTGCATCATGAACTAAGATGAATAGAAGTAAGTTAGATACTGCAATTAAATTCTAGGAGGTTAAGATGAGTTTTGTAGAATGTAAAAATGTTTCTTTTAAAGTTTCTAATGAAGATGACAATAAAGTAATCTTAAATAATATTAACCTAGACATTGATCAAGGTGACTTTATTGCCATCTTAGGAAAATCAGGATCTGGAAAAACAACTCTTCTTAATTGCATGGTTGGTTTGATTGAACCAACAAATGGACAAATTATAGTTGATAACCATATTGTCAATGAAATGAATGATGCTGAAAAAACATATTGAAGAAGATACGATGTTGGGTATGTATTTCAAAACTATGGATTAATTGAAATATTAAGTGTTTATGATAACATTGCTCTATCAACAGATTTAAGTAGCCAATTCTCAATGCATGCAAAGAAGATTGACCCATCATATGAACGTCACGAAAAAGTAGATCATAATAAAATTGCAACCCTAATGAAACGTCTTAATATCTGACACCTTAAGGATAAGTTTCCACATGAACTATCTGGAGGACAACAACAAAGAGTTTCTTTATCAAGAATTATTTCAAAGCAACCAAAGATTATTTTTGCTGATGAACCTACTGGTGCACTAGATCATGAAACAAGTATTGAAGCAATGGATTTATTGCTAGAATTAAATTGTTCTGGTTCAACTATTATTATGATTACACATAATGAAGAGTTAGTGAAGTATTGTAACAAAGTAATTAGAATATCAGATGGAGAAATCATTAAGAGATATGATAACGATAACTCTAAACTAAAGGAAGCAATGATGAACAAGATGGCACAAGAATTAGATTCAGCTAATTCATTATATGAAAATAATCAAACAGATTCTGGATTATGATTTAGAGGTAATTTAACTTCTGAAAATTCGGTAACTGTTAGAGCACTTCCTCAGAGAGAAATAAAGGTTATTAAACAAACACCTCAAGTAAAATTAGCACCACCTCCTGCACCAAAGAAAAAAATAAATAACCAATGAATCAGCCACCCTTATAATGAAGCTAAAGTAAAACAAGATATAGCTAATCTTGAAGCAAAAGGAGGTAAGTAATTTCATGAAAGATAAAATTGCTAAAAAAGAATATAGAGCACATAAAAAACAAGAAAAACTTACCTACAAACAAAAACTTAAGGAAAACAAAAAATATATAAAAAATAAAACTATTAATAAAAGTTTTCCTAAGACTTCAACACTTCCTGATAATATTGCTATTAGATCAGAAGCAGCTTGAAAAATTGTAGCTGTAGAAGACAAAAGATATGATTTGGTAAAAGGATCTAGTATTGATATCAATGTTGGTGATTTCACAATTATTTTTGGTGAATCAGGTTCTGGTAAAACTTCATTTCTTTCATTACTATCTGCTCTTGAAAGACCTAGTGAGGGGAATGTGTGTATATTTGGTGAAAATACATGCACAATGAATAATGACGAATTAACTGCACTAAGAGAAAAATATGTAGGTTATATTTTCCAACAATATGGTTTATTAAGAGATATTACTGTATTAGAAAATATTCTAATCACATGTAGTGATGAAGATAAAAAAAGAATTATTAGTAAAAACCATAATTACAAAAAAGAATATACTGCCTTAGTAAAATCTAAACAACAAATAGTTAATTCATTACCAGACAATACTTTCACTCATAAAAAGCAAGAACACTATAACTTAAATCAATTTGAGCCAATGCTATGGGTTTATATGACACCATACCCAATTGAAGCTGATATCTCTTATATTACATTAAAAGATAAGTTTATAAGGGATCTAAACAAAAGATACGAAGATATTGCTAGACAATTAAGAGAAACTATCTTTGATGGTGAATATGTTTACGAAATAATTAAGTTATTAGAAATAGATAGTCTCATGAATGAAAAGATTACTAAGTTGTCTGGAGGGCAACAACAAAGAATTTCAATTGCTAGAGCAATTGCTAAGAGACCTAAACTATTATTTGCTGATGAACCTACAGGTGCTGTTGACACTGCAACAGCAAAATCCATTATGAAATTATTCCAAACACTTAATAAGGAATTCGGAACTACTATAACAATGGTTAGTCACAATAAAACACTTACACCTATTGCAAGTAGAATAGTAACTATTCAAAGTGGACACATTATAAGTGATGTGAAAAACGAAGATATTAAAACTGTAGATCAAATTAATTTTGAATAGTTGATTTTGCTAAATACACAAAATGTAATGATTATTTCACAAAAAATAAACAAAATGTAATGGTTTTACTTAAAAATACACAAAATGTAAAGGTTTTTTAGAAAAAAATACACAAAATGTGAAAAATGGTATATATTTTAGTTAGGTATTGTTATGACTAACTATTTTAGACTATTTGAAAATAACATTGATAAATGATATAAAACCCAAGTTCCTGAAGCTTTAATAGTAGAAGGAGCTAGACAGGTCGGTAAAACAAGAGGTATTCTAAATTGGTCAGAAAGAAACAATGTAAAACTACTTCACATTGATTTATTACAAAATAAAAGACTTGTAAAAGAGTTATGTGAAACTAGTTCATATGAAGAAGCCTTAAATACTATTACTCTTTATACAAAAAAGACTGCTAGTTCATATGATGTAATCTTTTTAGATGAAATACAAGTACACTATGACTTATTATATTTAGCAAGAATTTTTAAGGGGCAAAAAGTAAGGTTAATTTGTTCTGGAAGTTTATTAGGATTAAGGTTGGCAAAAGAGGTAAATCGAACAGATGTAGGTTCTAAACAGTATCTAAGAGTATACCCTTTAGACTTTAATGAGTTTCTTATGTGAAGAGGAGAAGATATTCTATTAAAAGAAATTGACTATGCTTTTGAAAACAAAACACAGATAAATAAAATAGCACATCAACAGTTAGAAAAAATATTTTTAGAATATTTAATAGTTGGCGGAATGCCTAAAGTTGCAAGTACATATGTTGAATCTAATAATACAATTACCGAAGATGTGTATGAAATTAAAAAATCTATTTTAAGTGAATACATAGAAGATAATCATAATTCTGAATATATGGGTACAGATCTTAGAAAAGAAGTGATAGATAATATGGACTCTATTTATATTCAAGCAAAATTCTTTTTAGAACAAAAGAATAAGAGATTCAAGATTGATTCATTAGGTAAAAATATGAGATACAACAATATTGAAAAACCATTAAGATGTTTATTCAATTCAAATATTCTTATTCCATCTTATCAAGTAGATGCTCCAAATTTTCCACTATCATTGCATAAACAAGAAACATTATTTAAACTGTATTATAGTGATATTGGATTATTGACATCATTATTAAATATCGAATACAATTTGGTAGATGATTGATCTAAAGGTGCAAAAGTATTATCTGCACTCATGGGTGGTGTTATAGAAAATTGCGTTGCAATTCAATTACAAAAGCAAGAATTGTATTATTACAAAACTCTAGTTAAAGAAAGCAATAATAAAACTGAATCACGTTATGAAATAGATTTCTTATTTAATTGAAAAGATGGTTCAATTGCTCCATGTGAAGTAAAATCTAGAGTTAAACAATCATCTAATGCAAAATCTTTTATATGATTTAATGAAAAATATAAACCAACAACTAGCATATATATTGTACCTAATAATCTTCATTTTGATGGTGATAATATAAAAGTACCTTTATATGCTGTTTATAAAATTAGAAATTGAATAAAACAATAATTGTCATATTAATCACAATTAAAGTTGAAGTATTAACTTATCTTATGATTGATATTTCAGCCATTTTTAGTAGCTTCAGATTGCAATTCTTTTACAGCATCAGTTAGTTTATCAACTTTAGTTTCAATCACATCAATCTTTTGAACTTTAGTTTCAATTCCATTAACCTTAGTTTCAAGATTTTCTAATTTTTCAATTATTACATCAAATTTAGAGTTCTTCACTTGATACCTCAAATTATTAATAAAATATTAACTTATTTTGTGATTAATATTTCAGCCCTTTTTAGTAGCTTCAGATTGCAATTCCTTCACGGCTTCAGTTAATTTGTCAACTTTAGTTTCAATTAGATTTACTTTAGTTTCAATCACATCAATCTTTTGAACCTTAGTTTCAATGCCATTAACCTTAGTTTCAAGATTTTCTAGTTTTTCAATTATTACATCAAATTTAGAGTTCTTCACTTTAATATCACCTAGAGTTATAGTATAAATTATTTTACCATCATTAGTTTTCTTAGAAACTATTTCTAGTATATCTCTTGATTTAAAATCTGTTTCAAATTGTTTCTTTTCTTTATTCATAATACCTTCCTTAAATTGCCTTGCTTAATATTTCAATCATTTCATCATCAGTATATTGAATATATTTAGAAGTAGTGTTGATATTACTGTGGCCTAAAATTTTTCTTACTATTTCAATGTTCACATTAGATCTTAGAAGGTTAGTTGCATAACTTCTTCTAAGGCCATGTGGAGTTATTATCTTGTTAAAATATTTCAATGATACCTCTTTAATAATTATGTTAATTTGCTTTGTTGATAATAAATTGTTTGTGCTTGATACAGTAATCCTATTTAAGTTTCATTTATCAAGTAGAGAAATTAAATAAGAGTTCAAATATATCATTCTGTATTTGTTTCCTTTTCCTTTTATGAGAAGTTTATTAGTTTCTTGAATATCAGATTTCTTAAATTGAAGTAATTCACTTACTCTTAAACCTGTATAGAACAGGAAAGAGAAGATAATTCAATCTCTTTCTTGTTTTCAAGATTCACAATTAATAGTTTTCTTCACCTTGTTATATTGGTGTAGAGTAATAGTGGATTTCAAATTGAATTGAGTTGAAGGCAATTTGATATCTCCACATTCGCCAATAAGCTTATAACGTTTTTCAAATTTGAAGAATGACATTATAACAGCATACATTAATCTAACACTACGTGCTTTATGATTAAGTGAATAATCACTAATAAACTTTACTACTAATGCTTTTGTCGGTGTTCTACCATTAAGAAATAATTGTCATTGCATCACCATCTTTGAATAAACGCAAACAGTATTAGGTGATAAATTTTTATATTCTAATCAATTGGTATATTGCATAATTTGCTCCTTTGTTTTGATAAATAATACCGTCTATTACAAAATAGACCATAGTTGTATCTAAAAAATATTTCAAATACCCCCATAATATTCCTATTCCCAAAAAATTTGAAAAAAAGGACAAAAATTTGAAAAATTTTATTTTGGATGGAGGGTATAATACTATGTATTATAAAAATTTGAAAAAAATTCCAAATTATGTTTTACAAGATTAAAAGGTAGATAGATGTATAATTTTGCTATGAAGACAAATATTAATGTATTAGAAATTAAAGGTGGACAAAGAGTTTTAGTCCATTTCCATGGTTTTAGTGGATGTAAAGAAGAAAATCAACCACTTATCGAATTTTGCAAGGAAAATAACATTACTTTTTATGGAATGGATTTTCCTGGTCAAGGTAGTGTTCCTATTACTAAGATAGATAAACCTGATCTAAACTATTATGCAGATTTAGCTATAGATTTTATAAAAACATTAGATTGCAAAGAATTAATCATTTCTGGGCATTCTATGGGAGGAGCAATTGCTTTACTGGTAGCACATAGATTGACAAGTAAATGTGTACAACAAGTTATATTAGAAGATCCAGTTAATTTAGGATTACTTTATAACAAAGAAGAATCTGACAAGGTTTGTAAAGGATGCCAAGCAGTTACTTCTCATTTAGTTTTTCTAAATAATAAGTTAACTCATCAAGATTTAGATAGCCAGCAAAAAGAATGATTTTATAAATTAGCCCAAAACTTTACTTCAACTCAATTGTTGCAACAACTTGAAAATATTACAAAAACGTTTGAAGTAGATTTTGATGTTATCTGAGGTATGGATGACAAAGTAGTTGACTATGCTACTTCAGTGCAAGCTTTCAGATCTGTTAAGAAAAAATCAAAAATAAAGATTCATTCTATTGAACATGCTGCACATAAACCACATAGTGAAAATGTTGATGCTTACTTAATAGCTATTAGAAAGATAATTCATTAGAATCAAAATTTGGTATTTGACAAATTGCTAATAAAAATATTTTTGATATTATGCTATTAAGAAAATTTAAATAGCAATGTGAAAGGAATATATCAAAGATGATTTTAAGTATTAAACTATTGCATCACTAGAACTAATAGTAATTACCAAACCATTATTAGACTTGGTAACTTAAATTTAGAAGAAGTTGAACTATACTTTTTCTATGGCGGACAAAACAAAAATAGATACTCACTTCCATGTAAGTATCTATTTTTTGCTCATATATTAAAGAAAAACTAGCCTTGCGACTAGTTTTAGGTTTAATGGCGCGCCTGGAGGGATTCGAACCCCCGACAACACGCTTAGAAGGCGTGTGCTCTATCCTACTGAGCTACAGGCGCATAATTTATAGAATAATTATATTACAACATTTTTAATTTGGTTAATTATTTATAAATATAACAACACCACTATATATTGATACTTTTTAATGAAATCATATTATAATAAAAATGATAGGCATAAGGGTATTATTATGACAAAGGATCCAAATACTAAAAAGAAAATAGGATTTTTATCAGCAATAGTTCTTGTTATCACTTCTTGTATAGGAGCTGGTATATTTTTCAAATCAGGAACTATTTTAAATAATGTTCACCAAAACTTAGGATTAGCAATAAGCGCATGAATTATTGCTGCTATTGGTGTTATTGCAATGGCTCTTGCATTAATGGAAATGTGTGGAGCTTGTTCTGCATCAGGTGATAAAGGTTTTATGGAATGAAATAGAACCTTTAATAGAAGATGAATCTATTATGGTTGTAAGAATTTCATGACATTTGTTTTCATGCCAACGACATTCTTCTTCATGCCATTATATGGTTTGCAATCAATTCTAGATGGTATATCTTCATTTGGAGTTGATGTTAGTGGAGTGCCATGATGATCATTAGTTATCATTGCATTCTTAATAGATACATGATTTATGTTCGTTTCTGGATTTAGTTCAAGAGCAGCGAACATTCAAAGTTGAGTAGTAACTTCATTAAAGTTTATTCCATTAATTGTGGCAATGGTAATAGGGTTTGTAATATTTGGACTAAATAACTCTCAATTACCACCTAGTATCAATACAGATGTTACTAAACACCCTGAATGAACACTATTTGGAATTAGTCCTGCATTTGGTTTATTTACATCATTATCAGCTGTATTCTTTGCTTATGATGGTTTCTATGTAGCTTGTGGTATTAATACTCAAATGAAGAATCCTAAGCAAGTACCACTTGCATTAGTAATTGGTTTAAGTTTAGTAACTGTTATCTATTTATTAATTGCAGTATCTTGTATCGTAGGTTCAGGTTCTGGTAACTGATTTGGATTCAAACATTTCTTTGAATCAAAAGGATTAAGTACTTTCTATGGTGTTGTTAGTATATTAATTTCTATTGGTGTATTTGGTATTGTTAACTGTGACTCAGTATGAGCACCAAGATTTATTGAAGACTTAATTAGAGATGATGAATTATTTAACTGAACTAAGAGATTTAAAAATAGATTAAATCCTGATCAACCTAAAGTAGGTGTGTTAATTAATTATTGTATCTTTGTTCCAATATGTATTCTATTTGCATTAATTGGTTCATTAGGTTACATTCCTGGAAACTATGATAATGTAAATAATGAAGTGAGAAAGTTATATGCATTCTGTGACTTATCATCAACATGAAATGCTATCATTGTGTTCACATTCATTGTATTAGCAATTTATGGTGCATTGAAAAATAGATTTACTAAGAAAATTGAAATACCAAAGAAATCTAAAATATTCATGCCTTGTGCAATAATTTCTATCGTTATTATCGCTTTAGCTTTATTCACTGAATTCTTTGCTCCACTTTATAACTTGTTCGCTATGATTGTAGAACTAAATAAGGGAACTGTTATTGATAGAGAATATAAAATTGGAACTATTATGTTAGTAATTGTGTTATTGATTTATGTAATGCTAATGTTTATTCCATTACCATGAGATTATAGAAATGCAAAAGGTATTATACCTTCAAGATATAAAACATTCTCAATTAAATCTAGATATTAAAATTTAATTTTGTATTATCATAAACATATATGATTAAACAAAATATTGAAAATATTATTAAACAATCTAAACCAATATATCAAAAAGTAATTGATAAAAAATTTATTACTTCAATTTATATTTCACATAGTGTTTTAGGAGTTATCTTTTTAACATTATTAATTGTTGGAATTGCTTTAGGAAATGATGTAAGTAATTCTATTAGATTAGGATTAAGTATTACTGGATTAGTTGTATTATGTATTTGTGTATTGACATTCTATACATTTGAATTTTTTAGAAGAAAAGCAAATATGTATTTCGCTAAAGAATTTAGTTTAGCTAATGTGTTAGACATTGTTTCTAACAAACAAATTGCTCACAATAACTCAACTAATATTTCATCTAACCAAGAAATGATAGCTAAATATGTTTCATGTCAGATCATTGAAACATATATGACAAAGGAAATGGATTTTGTTTTAGCAAATACTAATAATACAGATTTTGAATTAGGTTATTTTATTTCATCAAACCATGATATTATTAATCACACAAATGAAACTAAAACTAATTTATTTATTTCTAAAATATTTGAAAGTGAAGTAGATTGCTACATTACAAATCATGAACTTAGAGAAAATTCATATAGTTATTTAGAAAAAGATGATAACTTATTCATCTATAGCAATAGTAAAAATATAAAATTAAATCCTAAATTATCTAAATTAGTTAAGTCAATTAACAACTTAAATTTAGACTATTTTGATCTAATGATTTGCAATGGCAAAGCAACATTAATATTATCTAAATCAAATAACTATTTAATGCTAGGGCATAAGTCTTATAACTTCTGAAAAAAATTACATCCTTATCTAGACAATTTACTAGATAAAGATGTTAATGAATTTAATGAAATAATTAACTATTTTGTATAGTCTGAAAATAATATAAATGTAAATGAATGGTTACCTAAGTGAGCTACTACTGCATTAGGTAATGAATGACCTTCTATAAATTCAACGTTTTCATATTGATTGAATTTTAATTTTAGATATTCAGTCATCTTAGCAGTTTCGTTTTTGTCTACTAAATCACTAAAAATATAAACAGTTTTAGGAGGATACTTTTTAAAGTTCATTTCTTTTTCAGCGATCTCAAATGATTTATCAATAGCACCTGGTAAATTCTTTGACTTATCAGCATATTCTAACTTACCGTCTTGATACTTAATGACAAGTTTTAAGTTAAGAGCTTTTACTAATAATGCTTTAAGTCCTTTTAATCTACCACCTTTAACTAATTGAGTAGCATTAGTAATACATGTTAAACCGATTACATGTTTATTTAACAATTTGATTTGATCTTCAATATATTCTGCATTTTTGCCTGCATCTAATAGTTCTTTAACTAATTTACATTCTTCAGTTGTGATTACTGAAATTGCTCTTGTGTCAAGTACAATAATTCTATTTTTACCATATGTTTCTTCTAATGATTTTTTAATATTCAATAAGCTTTGGTATGTTCCACTAAATTCTTTAGTAATAGAAAAACAAACTACTATTTCGTATTCCTTAAGAAGGTTTTCTACTTTATCATAAAGTTTCCCATATGGTGCTTGTGAAGTTTTTAAGTCATATCCTTTATCTAAAGTTTCAAGAATTTGTTCTCTTGATATTCCGTATCAGTCATCATAAATTTTTTCCTCAGTGCCATCATTAATAATCATTGAGAATGGCATTACTTGAGTATCCTCACAAACATTAACACATTCTGGATCACCAGCTGTATCCATTAAGAAACAGTATTTTTTCATATAGTCTCCTTAAAAAATTAAAGTAATTTTTATTATATATTATAATAACTACATTATGAATTTATTTTATAGTATTAAAACATTGAACAATAATTTAGTTGGATACACTCAAGATTTATCTAACATCAAACAAGAAAATAAAGGTGATTCATTAATATTTAAAGATTCTGAAAATAAGGTTGTTGGATTTAACATTTCCAACTTCTCTTCAATTATGAAGTTACCAGAAGGAAGAATTTATCCAACTAATGATGTAATCAAAGCTATATCAAATTTTGATAGCACTATCAAAATTGATCTAAATGAAGCCTTCATAGTAGGACAAATTGAAACATGTGAAGATATTGAAGGTACACACCTTCATAAATGTACAGTCAATGTAGGCAGTGAAATCCTTGATATTGTATGTGGAGCAAAGAATGCTAGAGTAGGGATTAAAGTAGTAGTTGCTAGAGTAGGTGTAATTATGCCTAGTGGACTTTATATTAAACCATCTAAATTGAAAGGATTCCCATCTAATGGAATGCTTTGCAGCCAAAGAGAACTAAACCTAACTGGTTTCAATGAAGAAGGTATCATTGAACTTGATGCTAAATATGAAAAAGGTCAAGTATTCAAACCAATGTATGTAAATTTATAATATTTGAATAAAGTAAATAGTAATAAGACAGAGAATGTTCTATCTTATTATTTTGTCTATTGTAAATTAAATTTTAAAAGAATGAAATTGTAGATAAATTATTTCATACAACATCTCTAATCTATGTTATTATTCAAGTTGGTAGATAATCTACCAATTTAAGGAGATGAAAATGAAAAAGAAATTAAATATTGGTTTTGATATTGGTACAACTTCTGTTGGATGAAGTTTAATTGATGAAGATTACAATATTGTAGATATGGGTGTTAGATTATTTAATGATCCAGCTAACCCTAAAGATGGAAAATTGAAAAATGATAAGAGAAGATCTTCTAGAACAAATAGAAGAAGAATTAGAAGAATCAGAACAAGAAAGGATGCATTTGCCAATTTTTTAGTAAATAAAAAGTGAATTAATAGCACTGATGAATTAGCAGATTTAATTAATATCGATATCACTGAATTTGGGGTAGATAATCCAATCCAATTAAAAGTTAAAGGATTATCGAGTAAATTAACAAAAGAAGAATTAATATATGTTTTATTTCACTACATTCACCATAGAGGATTCTTTTATGTAACTCAAGAAATGTTGAAAAATGATATATCAATTGAAAAAGAAGAAAAATATCCTTCAGTAGAAATGGAAAAGTTTTACAAAGCCAATGGATACTACAAAGGTGCAGAAGAAAATCAAACATATTCTGCTAGAGACTACATAAATGAAATTAAAAAATTATTAACTGTACAAGGAGTTGATAAGGAATTCACAGAAGAATATATTGCTATATTTAGTCAAGTTAGAGATTTTGCTACAGGACCAGGTTCTCAAAAATCTCCAACCCCATATGGTTTATGATACTTGAATAAAGAAGGAAAGTTAGAATGTAAGGGGAACAATTTATGAGATGCTACTATAGGTAAGTGTACATACTTCCCTGAAGAAAATCGTGGATTAAAGAATTCTCCAGTAGCAGAAATGTTCAACTTAATGAATGATATTAGCAATATATATTCATTTTCAGACAAGAATAGACACTTAACTGAAGATGCAAAATTATGATTATTTAAAGCTATTAATAAAGAACTAGTAGAAAAATTAAAAAAGAAAAATGTAACAGTCAAAGAAATTGTTAAAGCTATATCTTCTACTTCTAAGGATGAAATAGATCAAAATATTAAAGACACAGATTTAGGTGGATATAGAATTGATAAGAATTCAAAACCTGAATTTACATCTCTAAGTAACTATTCAGTTATTGTTAAATGAATGTTGCAAAATAATCTGATGGATAAGAAAATTGATTTATTCAATTTAGACACACTTAATAAAGCAAATGAATTATTCGTTTTAGTAGCAAGCAAACAAGATGCTATCAAACAAATGGAATTATTAGAAGAAAAGTATCCTAATACATCTAATGAATCTAATTTACAGTTATTAAAAACATTAGAAGGAATGACTAAATCTCACTCACTGTCATATAAAGCAATGAATATGTATTTAGAATATGTTTTTAAAAATTTAGATAATACAGAAAACCAAATGCAATTCTTTACTAAAAATATTACATCATCTAACTCTAATGTTAAACCATCAAAATATTTAAAAACCGGTCTTTATGACGATGAAATTATTTCTCCTACAGCTAGAAGAGCATTTAATCAAAATATAAAGGTAATGAATAAGATTATTAAATTTTACTCAGATAAATATGATATTGAAAATATTACATTTGAATTAGCTAGAGATAAGAATAGTGCTGAAGAAAGAAAAAGTATAACTAAAATGCAAGCAGATAATCAAAAAGAAGTTGAGACCATCTGTAAAGAAAATGATATAAACCAAAGTAGACTAAATAGCGCTTCAAGACTTAGATTAAAACTTTGAATAGATCAAGGGAAGTTTGATATCTATGATGGTGAACCAATTACTCTTGAAGAAGTACTTACTGGAAAAGGTTTACAAATCGACCACATTATTCCATATTCTATTTGTGCGATTGATTCAAGATCAAATAAGGTTTTAACAAAGTCATACAACAATAAAGAAAAGTTAGATAGTACTCCATATCAATGATTAACTAAAAAAGGTAAGTTTGAAGAATTTAAGGATAGAGTTGAAAAGTATATTCAAAATCCTAGAAAGAGGGAATTCTTACTTTATATGTTGGACCCTCTTAGAAATATGGAAGGTTTTATTGAACGTAACATTGTAGATACTAGATATGCATCTAGAGTTGTATTAAATACTTTCCAAGATTTCTTTAGAACAAATAAGGAATTATATCCAAATGTAAAAATCAAAGTAATCAACGGTTCAATAACAAACTTTGCAAGATACAATTTATTAACAAATAGTGACAATACTGTATTACTTCACAAAGATAGAGATCTATATTGCCACCATGCAATTGATGCTTCTATTGTTTGTTATCTAGGTATGAATCATACATTAAGCAATTTAGCTAAGTGATTCAACAATACTTCAAGAACATCAGATAGTTTAACTAAGACTGAAGATAATAGATTAATGAATAAAGATACTGGTGAAATCATTGATATATCAGGATGAGTTAAAGAAAGCAAAGAAATGAAAGACTTTGCAATGAAGTTGAGTGAATATAATGATGAATATGATTCAAATGAAAAGAAGATAATTTCAAACAATAAAGTAAAATTCTCAAGACAAATTGTTAAGAAGAATAATGTTCAATTATCAAATGAAACTATCTATTCGTTCAAATGAAAAAATGAGAATGAAGGTAACATTGTCAACAAAATTGATTTACTAGATTGTGAACTAAAGAAATTAGATATGTATTTTAAAGACGGTATGGCTAAGGAAGAAGAATTGGATAATTTATATGTATACAAATGAGATAGACAAATGTATGATAAATTAAAAGTTATTTACAATCAATATTGAGATGGCAAGAGTAATCCATTTGTTCAATACATGAATAGTGAACATAATATTGAAAAACCAAATATCATTAGAATCGAAAAACAATTTGTAAGAAAGTTAAAAGTATTAGGAAACCCTAAAACTACTGATAATATTATAGTTCTTAATAAACACAATAAAAAAGCAATTCAAGAATCATTAAATTCTATTGGTGTAAGAATTTATAAAGATAAAAACAATAAATATGTATTAATTCCAATTAATCTTAAAGTATTAACTTATAATGGCAAGAGAAGATCATTAGTTATAGACAATAAGTTATTAAATGAATTATTAGCAAAAACAAATATTGAAAATGATTCATATATTGAAGTTACAGCTGGTACTATTTTTGTTAATAAGGTGACCGGCAAATTATATTATTCCAATGGAGGCGGTAATTTTAAAGAGGGTAGACTAGAAATAAAGGCACTATTTGCTTCTAATGAAAAGGCAGGATTCAATAGTGATAGAGCAGTAGTTATACTTAACACCATTATTAGAGAATACGATATAGCTGAAGTTGATGAATTAGGAAATATTTACAATAGAAGAGAAATTAAGTTATAATTATATTGGTTTCAATAGTGAAACTAGTCTACACAAGATAGATACTAAGTCAAGATAAGACTTTATGTCGAACATGCTCCACTTCGGGTGGAGTTTTTTATTGAAGATATGGGTTGAAAAACTGTTGAGATAGAAAATGGGCAGACACTAAGTTTATTTTTAGATAATTTAGTTATTTATACTGATGAACATAAGATAACTATTCCAATAAATGATATTGATGTTTTACTTATAAACAATTATAGAATTAAGCTAACAGTTCAATTATTAAATGCTTTAACAAAAGAGAATGTGTTAACTATTATTTGTAATAATGAATATTTACCAGAATCAATAGTCGTACCAATTATTGGTAATTACAATACACTAAAAGTCTTAGATACTCAATTGCAATGAAATCATATATATAAATCAATTACTTGAAAAGAAATTATTAGACACAAGATCATTAATCAAAGTGAAATGTGTCTTAATGTAATTGGAGATGATGAATGCTCTAGCAAATTAGTTGAACTTTCTAACAACTTAAAAGAATATGATATTTCTAATAGAGAAGGACATGCTTCAAAAATTTATTGACACTCTTTATTTGGAATTAAATTCAAAAGATTTGATGAAGACTATCCAAATGCACTTTTGAATTATGGATATACAGTTTTGAGAGGATATATTACTAGATCTATTATTAAAAAAGGTTTAGATCCTAGAATATCGTTCTTCCATAAATCATTTAGTAACTATTTTGCATTAGCCAGTGATTTAATGGAGCCATTTAGGGTTATTGTAGATTATGAAGTTTACAAGATTATTAAGACTGGTGAAACAGATTTCTATAGACATAAAAACCAAATACTAAATGCATTTACTAAGAAGATATATGTTAATAACAAAAAACAATATATCAATAATGCAATTGACATGTTTATTGACACAATTGTAAATCAAACTCAATTAGCTGAAATTAGAATGATATATGAATAAGTATAGAAACATGAGAATGTTATTATTATTTGACTTGCCAAATATTGAATCATATGAAAAGAAAGAATATGTCAAATTTAGAAAATGTCTAATTAGAAATGGGTACACAATGATGCAGTTCTCAGTATATGTAAAATGTGTAAATACTCAATCAAAAGTAGAACAAGAAGTTGCTAAGATTAAGAAGTTCATACCAACTAAAGGAAATATAAGGATTATCACAGTTACAGAAAGCCAATATGCGAATATGTATATGATTTTAGGAAATAAGAAAATTAATGAAGTTTACAACAATAGTGAGAGGTATATAAAAATATAAATGTTAACAATTAAAAAAGAAAATATTGAATATGATATGGAGTTTAATAACATCAAAATTATTAATACTTCTAACCCAACAAAATTTTACAGAGACCAAATAGTAGATGCTGAAATTTTTATTGATGCACATAAAGTAAAATCTGACGAAATCGTTTATATCAATGAACTAACAAGATTAAATGAATTTATTGGTCTAAGTAAGAAATCTTTTTTGTTGCAACTGATACTAGATAAAATTGGTGATGCTCAATTAATAGATAGAGAATTTGTGCAAAATATAATTGAATATGTTAATGCTGAATTAGGATTACCTATCTTAGATGCATGTGATGGTGACATTCAAAAACTAATTAATTATGTTATGGAAATAACTGATGACTATTACTTAGATGAAAGAACCTTTAATTTAATTGTTGAAAAGCAATTTACTGAAAAGAAATTATTTATTATTGATAATGTGTCATGATTTAAATTGTCAAATGTTTACAAATATTTAAATGAACATAGCTTTATCATATTATGTAATGATTTTAGAAATTACATTAATAGTATGAGGGAATTAGAAATAATTGCAATATGAAATAATTCACAATTATCTGATCTACTTGATTATGAGAAAGTGATAGCTTATCTAGAAAAAAACGTGTCTGAACCTGTAAATAATGAAAGATTTAGTGAGTTTTTAAATAAGAAAGATTCACTATGATCAATTAGACTTTATAGCTTAATAATGGCCTTATAAGCCAATTTTGGGCCAAAATTTGCCAAAATTTCGCGATTTTTTGACTTTTTGACATTTTGGTTTGGTATCATTCTTGTGTAGACTAAAACAAAGTATTCCTCATCAACAAAACATGGTAAATTTTGGTTTGGTATCATTCTTGTGTAGACTAAAACACACAAGAATGTATTGTGAGCATACATTGAATTTTGGTTTGGTATCATTCTTGTGTAGACTAAAACGTTGCCTATGGCAATGGAAATGCACCGACCGATTTTGGTTTGGTATCATTCTTGTGTAGACTAAAACATCAAAAGTACTTAAAATATCAATTTAAGAATTTTGGTTTGGTATCATTCTTGTGTAGACTAAAACACTTTATTAATGATGGTAATAAGTCTTTAGATTTTGGTTTGGTATCATTCTTGTGTAGACTAAAACAAACTAAAAAAGCTGATGCTGAAGAATCTAATTTTGGTTTGGTATCATTCTTGTGTAGACTAAAACATAAAGATGAATTAATATGTTATTTAAAAAATTTTGGTTTGGTATCATTCTTGTGTAGACTAAAACACATGGGTTTATTATTAGTATTTTAACTGTATTTTGGTTTGGTATCATTCTTGTGTAGACTAAAACCTTTTGCTGCAATATGGCAATTACGCCGGGATTTTGGTTTGGTATCATTCTTGTGTAGACTAAAACCACTTAAAGATTCCCCTAGTGCACAAGTTGATTTTGGTTTGGTATCATTCTTGTGTAGACTAAAACATGTCTTAGCAATACTTGAATTCTTTCAATATTTTGGTTTGGTATCATTCTTGTGTAGACTAAAACTTATTTAAGCTTAACATTTACACAAAAATAATTTTGGTTTGGTATCATTCTTGTGTAGACTAAAACAGGTCTCTATGGGTCATTCAGTAAGTTTAGATTTTGGTTTGGTATCATTCTTGTGTAGACTAAAACAAATCATCTAAATTTAAAATTGAATTCATTATTTTGGTTTGGTATCATTCTTGTGTAGACTAAAACCAATACAACCATTACATTGTGGTGTGGCTGATTTTGGTTTGGTACTATTTTGTGTAGATTAAATATGATAAAAGTAATTGCTATTATAGAAAAATGCCAACAATTACTTTTTTAACGCCTGTTAAAGCCCGTTTTTTGTAAAAGTTCAATTAGGTGAGAAAAGTTATATATAAATATATAAAGTATGTTATATAATTAATTGCATAAGACATCATAACGGGGTGAACAATGAGCAACTTGTTAGAAATCGCTAAAGAAGTGATAATTAAAAACCACAAGAAGAATATGGCGATCGACTTCAATACACTTTGAACAAAAACAGCTTCTCAAGCTAAGATCAAAGATGCAAAAGATGAAGATATGATTGCAGAATTCTACATGGAACTATTACAAGATCCAAACTTTATCAAAACAAATGATAACGAATGAACCTTAAAACAATTCCATACATTCCAAGAAGTTGAGCAGATGTCAGCTATTAATTTCAAGACTGAAGAATTTGAAATTGGTGAAGAAAATTACCAAGAATTTATGTCTAAATATGAAATTAGTGAGCTTAAACACAAAGGAAGAAACTCAGAAACAACATCGCTAGATTTAGACAGTCTTGATGCTACAGATGAAGATGATGTAGATTCAGTTGATTTAGATGACGATGATGGTATGTCAGATTTAGATGTAGATGATGATTTCTCAGAATCTGATGATGAATAATTAGTTCAAGGAGAAAAGAAAATGGCAAAGAAAATGTTAAGCACAATGAGAGATGTTTTACCAACTGCTAAATTACACAACTATGCAGTGGCACAAATTAACATCAATAACTTAGAATGAATTAAAGCAGTATTAGATGCTGCTCAAGAATCTGGTACTCCAATTATTTTAGGTGTATCTGAAGGTGCAGCTAAATATATGTGTGGATTCAAAACTGTATACCACATGGTAACAGATGTAATGGAAACTAAAAACATTACAGTTCCAGTTGTATTACACTTAGACCACGGAACATTCGAAGGATGTAAAGCAGCTCTTGAAGCTGGATTTAGTTCAGTTATGTATGATGGTTCATCAAAACCATTTGAACAAAATTTAAATGAATCTTTTATGATTTGTAAATTAGCTAAGAAACACAAAGCTTCAGTTGAAGTTGAAGTTGGTGGAGTTGGTGGAGAAGAAGATGGTGTTGTATCTATGGGAGAAAACGCTAACTTAGATGAAGCATTAACTATGTCTAAACTTCCAATTGATGCATTAGCAGCTTCAGTAGGATCAATCCATGGTATCTATCCTAAAAACTGAAAGAGCTTAAACTTTGATTTATTAAGTCAAGTTAATTCAGGAACAAACAACATGCCTTTAGTATTACATGGAGGAACAGGAATTCCTGAAAATCAAATTAGAAAAGCTATTTCATTAGGTATTTCTAAAATCAATGTAAACACTGAATGTCAATTATCTTTTGCAGCTGCAACTAGAAAATACATTACTGAAAAGAAAGATCTTAATACAGCTAAAAAAGGATTTGACCCAAGAAAATTATTAGCTCCAGGAGCTGAAGCTATTAAGAAAACTTGTTTAGAAAAATTCAAACTATTTGGATGTTTAGGAACAGCTAAATAATGAACCTATCAACAGGTATAATTGGATTACCAAATGTAGGTAAATCTACTTTATTTAATGCAATAACAAATTCGCAAGTTGAAGCAGCGAATTATCCTTTTGCTACTATCGAACCTAATGTTGGTATCGTGAATTTATATGATCCAAGAATTCAAGCTTTAGCAGACTTAGTTCACCCAGAAAATGTTGTCTACTCTACAGTTAAATTCTTTGATATAGCAGGTTTAGTAAAAGGTGCTAGTAAAGGTGAAGGATTAGGTAATAAGTTTTTACAAAACATCCGTGAAGTACAAGCAGTAATTCATGTAGTGAGATGTTTCGAAAATAATGATATTACTCATGTTAATAACCAAGTTAATCCACTTGAAGATATTAGAACAATAAATCTAGAATTAATATTTTCAGATTTAGAAATAATTGAAAATAGAATTAATAGAATTAAGAAAACAGCTGAAGCTAATTGTGATAAAAAAGCAAAAGCTGAATATGATGTTCTAAAAAAAGTTTATGATTGTCTAGTAGCTGAAAAAATGGCAAGTGAAGCTGATTTAAGTGAAGATGAAATTGCTTTAATAAAACATTTTAATTTAATTACACTTAAACCATATCTTTTTGTTGCTAATATTGGTGAAGGAGAAGTTACTAATCCTGAAGCTAATAAACACTATGTTAATTTATGCGAATATGCGAAGAAATTAAATGTTCAAGTAATTCCTATTAGTGCAAAGATAGAATATGAAATTTCACGTTTAAGTGATAATGACCAAAAAGAATTTATGGAAATGGTTGGAATTAAAGAACCAGGACTTAATGTTTTAACAAGAGCAGCATTTAAACTTTTAAATCTTTCTACATTCTTTACAGTTGGAAAAAAAGAAGTAAGATCATGAGTATTCAAAAATGGTTCAACTGCACCTCAATGTGCTGGAGAAATTCACTCTGATTTTGAAAGAGGATTTATTAAAGCAGAAGTAATCAAATTTGAAGATTACATGAAATATCAAAATGAAGTTGCAATCAAGGAAGCTGGTAAAATGGCACTTGAAGGTAAATCATACATTGTACAAGATGGAGATATCTGTACATTTAAATTTAATGTTTAATAATATTTAAGAAGGAGATAAATATGGCTAAATTTAGAGCTTTAACATCTCCAAAAGGTTGAATTGAAGTTATTTGTGGTCCAATGTTTGCAGGTAAATCTGATGAACTTATTAGATCACTACATAAACTTCAATATGCTGATGTGGAGTATGTAGTTTTTAAACCAGTTACTGATTCAAGAACAAACAAACTAATTAAATCCAGAAATGGTTTAACTAGAGAAGCAATTGAAATCAACAAAGCAGAAGAAATTCTAGGTTATTTAATTAATCATAATATTGATTACAATGTCATTGCAATTGATGAAGCACAATTCCTTGATGACGCTTTAGTTGATGTTTGTGATTTATTAGCAAACAAAGGTTATGTAGTTATTGTAGCTGGACTTGATAGAGACTTTAGGGGAGAACCTTTTGGGCCAATTCCTAAATTGTTAACTAAAGCTGATATCATCAATAAGCTAACTGCAATTTGTACAAACTGTGGTGCTCCAGCATCGTTAACTCAAAGATTAATTGATGGCAAACCAGCAAATTATAATGATCCACTAATTCTTGTTGGTAATACAGAATCTTATTGTGCAAGATGTCGCCATTGTCACCAAGTACCTGGCAAGCCTAAACTATCTCTTGAGGATGCTTTCATAACTAAAACTAGACAACTAAAAGATAATTAATCATTTATTACATTACATATTAATCCCAAGGTATCATGCCTTGGGATTTTTATACTTAGATTTTCATTTTTATTTTTTTTTTTTTATAATTAAGGTAGGAAGGTGATGTGTATGAGGATGAAAAAGAAAATAATTCCATTAGCTATATCTGCATTGGTAGCGTCAAGTATACCTGCAGCACTAGTTTCAACATCTACATCACCATCAAATAAACATAATATATATCAGATAAGTGAATCATCAAGTGTAGATGAAAGAGCAAATCTAACCAACTTCACATTTTATTTAGGAAAGAACTCAGGGATTCCATTTGGTGGTAAAGATATTGTTCAATGACAAATTAAAGACAAAGATGGTAATTTAATTAAAGATGATAAAGGAAATCCAATTTTAACTATTGATGATGTAGATGATGGATTTATAGATGGAAAATATCAACTAAGTTTACCAAGTGGAAGCTATACAGCTGAATTATATAACCCATTAATAAGAAATGAACATTACATTCACCCAAATAATGTAATCCATTTTGACTCAAGTAATACTGATGTAAATCTAACTTATGAACCAGTATTATGAGATGATACAACTCTACCAGATAGAACATGACAACCAAATGATGTCTTATATAATTACAAATTAAATGATGTTAATGGTAAAGGTTTTTCTTTCCAAAGAAATAAACAAACTGAGAAACTAACTGTTTTATTCTTCTTTAAAACTACTTGTCCTCACTCTCGAAAAACTTTAGGTCGTCTATCAGAAGTAATCATGGAAAATGGATGACAAAATAAAGTAAATGTAATTTGTGTTAGTTCAAAAGATAATCCAGAAGTCTTGAAAAATTTCGCTAATAACTATTGTCCAACATTTAGATATGTAGATGTTCTTAATGATGATCTAAAAGATACATTCTTAAAATCTAGTGGTTATCCTTCATTAGCATTCATTGATTATCAAGGTGTATTAGACACAACTGAAGATGGTGAACCTAGTAAAGGGCAATTAAGACAAGATATTAAAAGATTTTCAAAACCAGGTTTATTAGATAAAGCTGATAGTGAAATTCCAAAAGCTAATGATAATCCAATTAATCCTTCAATTCCTGAACTGGATCATAATGGACATCCAATAGGAAATGATGAACCATATTTAGACTTACCTGCTAATGGTAAATTACCAGAAAAATTAGAAGATTTGAAGAAGATAAAACCTGAAGCAATCGCTAGTGTAAAAAGATATGATAGTAGAGACTATGGAATAGTAACACCAATTAAAAATCAAGGTAAGGAAGGTTTGTGTTGAACTTATGCAACTGCTGCAGCTAGTGAAACTTCTATATTAAGAGAAGGATTGTCTCCAATAACACCAAATAGAAATGATCTAATTAATCTATCTGAACATAACCTTGATTATGGTACTAGACAAAGAACAGCAGATTTTGATCTTCTTGGTTTGAACCCAAGAGATTTATGAACTGGACAAAAAGGAACAGGGAATGTTGTTGTTAATGCTACTGATGCCTTATCAATGTGAAACTCTCCAATTGAAGAAAAAAATCAAGTTGGGAATGGTTATAATTATGTTCCAGCAGATTATTACCTTGAAGATACTATTAGAATTACAAATACAATCAACTTATCAAATAAAATTGGTTGAGATGCTACTATAAATGCGATTAAACAAATAATTGCTAGATATGGTGCAATTACTGCTAGTTACACTTGTGCAGGAACATTTGATTATACAAACACAAATTTAAAACCGAATAATGGTGGCCATGCAGTTACTATTGTAGGTTGAGATGATGATATTCCAGCTGACAGATATAATCCAACTGCAAAAATGAATGGTGGATGAATTGTTAAAAATAGTTGAGGTGGTAGAGAACAGTTGCCTAATGCTGATGGTTACTTCTATATGAGTTATGATTCAGAAATAGATGACATGACTGCTTTTGACTATTCTAAAGCTCATGAATTATATGATAACAACTATTACTATGATGCTAAAACAACTAGTCCTGGTATGCCAGATGCTGCTACTCACAAACCAGCAGCAGCCATTTACCGCGCAAAGAAAGCTGGTTTTGATACAAAAGAAGTATTAAAAGCTGTTAATGTTGGTATTATTGGTGAGAATGTTACTGCCACTGCAAAGATTTATCTAAATCCAGAATCAGATTTTGATAAACCTAAATCCTCTGCAAATAAACCAGAAACCGGGGAATTAGTTGCTACAGTTTCAGAAACATTTAAACATGGTGGTTATAAAACACTAGAACTATATGATCCAATTGAGTTAAAACCTGGTGATGTTTTTAGTATTGTAGTAGAACTTAAGAATCCAACACATGATGCCGATTTATTCTATGGTGCTGATGAATCTATTGACAATATGACATTTTATAAAGATGACTCAGGTAATTGAGTTAACCCAATGCAAAAGTTAAAAGGTGCAGCTGCTAGAATTAAAGCTTTTACTCAGTCTCATAAAATTGAAAATGCTAGTAGTACAGATTTAAAAGATGCACAAATTAAATTATCTTCAACATCTTATCGTTTTGCTGATCCACTTAAACCACAAGTGGAATCAGTAAAAATTGGTGAAAAAGAATTGTCAATAGATGATTATGAAATTGTTTACAACAAACCTGTCTATACAATGAAAGCAAGTGATGCAGGTGCTAACAATGTAGTTATTGGGAAATCTACAATCACTATTCAAGGAAAAGGTGAATACTATGGACAACAAACAGTTAAGTATGATATTTTAACTGGTATTGCTCCTGACCTTCAAGGTAAAGGGTGATATGAAAAGACTCGTTACAATGATCCAAGAATATTAAATATGAGAGTTAAAGCATCTGCTAAAAAATATAGAGATATTGAATTACCAATAGGATTCAAGTGAGATGGTGATGATAATCTAACTATTGATTTTAATAAGCCTCTACCAATAAAATACATAGGCGAAGATAAAGAATATTATAGATTTATATATTTTTCAAGTCCATATGATGTTATCTTACACCCAATGAATTCTGATGACTTTAAACCAATTCCACCTGAATTTGATCCAAATACTCCACCACCAGATGAAAATGTAGAAGATGCACCAGTAGTTAATGATCCTGAATATGATTTAAGTCTAGCTGAAGTAAAATTAGAAGCTTACGATTTTACTTATGAAGGACAACCAATACAACCAAGAGTTATTGATGTTATTAATACAGTTGGATTCCACCCGAATATCGAATGAAACTTTGATATTCAGTATAAGAATAATGATGCACCTGGAATCGGTAAAGTAATTATTAAACCAAAATCAAGTTCTATATATTTTGGTAAAAAAGAAATTGAATTCACAATTCGTGACAAATCTGGTAATGTACCAACAGTAGATCCTAATGCACCACGTCCTAACCAAAATTTAAAATCAGTTTCTATCAAACTAAATAGACAAGAATATAATCCTGATGATGCAATTACTGCAACAGCTATAGTAAACCCTAACACATTGATAGGTTTAAGATATGAATGAGAAGTTACTGATGGAAAATATCTAAAGAAATTAAATATCAATCAACCAAAAATTAGTATTAATGCTGACAATATTTATAATGGTAAACAATTGAAGGTAACTGTATTCTACAAAGAGGAAGAAGTATTTAATGCTGCACAATTGATTATCACAAACAAAGCATTACCTGATGCACCAACAGTAAATCCGCCACCAGCAATTAATCCAAGTCCAAATCCGGATACTAAGCCACCTGTAGTTAATCCAGAACCACCTACACCTGGTCCAGTAGTTCCTCCAAATCCTACTCCACCTACCGCTCCAATAGAACCTGATCTAAATCCTATAGTTCCACCTTCTCGACCAGATCCTCAACCAGAAGCTACTATACAAGATGTAAGATTTGAAGTAAAACCTCAATATTTTGAAGGTGAAACCATTGAGTTAGTTGCGATTACTAAATTTGATCATCAACCAAAAACAACAGTAACTTACACTTGATATTTAAATGGTGAACAATTATCTAGTTCACAATCACCAACATTAACAATTCCGGCTAAACTTGAATATGATAATGCAGACTTATTTGTTTTAGCTAAACACAATAACAAAAAAATAAGTTCTGAACATAAAACAATTAATGTAGTCAAAAAAAATGAATCTATAGTTACATCAAATCAAAAAGGATTTGATTCTAGAAAAATCATAATGATAAGTGCTATATCTGCAGGTGTTGTACTGTTAGGATTAACAACCACTCTAATAATAAGAAAATTTAAGAGATAGTAATAATTACTTATTCTACTCTCTTTACTAGTTCTTTAATAAAGTATTCCACAGCTATCATTGCTCTTACGTCATTTTCACAATATATCTTTAGATTCTTTTCAAGTTCAGCTCATTCTTGATCTGTTAATTTATTGTGGAAACGTTTAGTAGTTTCATTTTGACAAATCTTACCATTTTGTACAACAATCAAATCATGATAATCTTTACATCCAGTCATATCATATATAGCTCTATAGTTTTCCATAATGTAAGGTAATACTTTTTTAATTGAATAGAATCCACCTAATTCTTTGATAATTACTGGTCTTCCATATTTATCACTGTTAACTACAAAGTAATTAGCGATGTCATATATATTTGTATTGATACAATCAATCTTTCTGCAATATTCTAAATAGTCATCATCATTCTTATCAAAGTAGTTTTTTAATTCATTTAATCTACTTCTTTCAAAGTTAGCATTATAAACAATATAACTATAATCACTTCCTTTGTATAAAGCATCTACAACTTCTTTGAATTGGTTTATTTCAATATGTTTAGGATCAATGACAATATTGTTACATTTTAATTGGTCAACTGGTGTACCATCATTATCATCAATAATAACTGAACATTGTGTAAGGATTTGCATAAAAGGTAAACAATGATCAATTGGTCTAATTGGTGAATTAATTGTTTCAAAGTCAAAGTATACTTTTTTAGGTTTTAATTCTGATCACATTTTAAGTAATCCATTTCTATTGATAGTAATATCATCAGCATCTTCAGAAAAGTATGCTTTGTATTCTTCTTTTTTGAAGTAACTCATAGGATCTTGAGATTTCTTGTAAGTTATTAATGCATCTTCAGTTTGTTTTGCAATATTACCTGAATAATCAAATAATTTATATCCTTTGTATTTGTAAAGAGTTCTTACTTTTAATCATAAATCTGAGTTCTTTCAAAAACTCTTTTCATTAGCGTGTGGTTTAATGTCACCTATAATTTCACCTGTACCATTTGTTTGCATCTTGGTTCTTATGTCATATAGTTCTTGGGTTACTTGTTCAAAAGATTCCATTAACACTTCAACTCTTTGAATAAACATGTCAACATATTTTACAGTCTTAGACATCTCTCTCTTTTGTTCTAGATCGCTAAAATCACCACTACATAGTCTAGTGATATTAATTGGACAATCTACATATTCATAAACACCATCTATTTTTCTTAAAAATCCTAATGCTTCCTTACAAAAAGCTTTCATATCTAAAGTGATTGCTTTATCTGCAAAGGCTACTGTTTTTGTAGTATTAAAGTTTTCAGTTATAGTTAATGGAACTTCATATCTATTTGCAAAACAATATCTCACTAAGCACAAAGCAAATGTGAAATAAAAATCATTAAGATATTCTATTTTATCCATTACCTTTGATTGAAAATATAAATCTAGGAAGTGGTGTCTTTTAGCTGTAGTTGTGCCTTTAGTTTCAATGATATCAATACAAACGCCTTTCTTTACAAGAGCATCTGGTTTAGTAATTAAATATCCTGCAATAAACACTGGTTGAAAGATAATGATGTTTTCATTGTTTTCAATTAGGTGTTTAGTAATAACAGCAATATCTTCTTGTTTCATTTTGGCATATTCACCTTCTTCGAGGTCAACTACCATGCTAATATCTTTATATTTATTTTTGATAAACTCTCTAGATTTTTTATCAATAATACATCCTTCTACAATTTGAGGATTATTAAGATCTATATCCTTATTAGTTTCTTTTAATTCTTTATAAAGTTCATAATAATCTTGTTCACCATCATAGTCTTCATTGTCTTCATCTTCATCTAATTCTTGAACATTATGACTCTTTGTAACTAATTTCATTTGTGCATCAATTGCAGCTTCTACTTCTGCATTACTAAAGAACCAAAAGGCTGGTTGTTTAGTGTAGTATGCAATGTAATCGTATTTACCAATATATTTAGATTTTTTCATTTTTTGCTTATTCAGTCACTAGGAATGAATACTTATATTATATAATAATACATATATGAAAAAAGAAAAAGTAGCTTCACAATCTCAATCACAAACACCTAGTTTGAAAGAATTCTTTTGAAAACACAAAGGACCAAGTGTTGATGATAAGAAATATACAGTTAAGGATGCAATCATCCCTAACCGTTTTAGTTTCTATGAAGATGAAGAAATTCAAGTAAGAATTAACAATGGAAAGAAATAAGATTTTTGAAAAATTAATTGAGTTACAAAAGAATTCTTACTGTGTTTATTCAAACTACCCAGTAGCGTGCGTTTTAATTGATAATAATGACAAAGCATATTTTGGGGTAAATATGGAAAATGCTACTTATGGCTTAACAATTTGTGCGGAAAGAAATGCAATTGCTAATGCTGTTACAAATGGATCAAAGAAATTCAAAGAACTTCACATTATTTGTGGAGATAACAAAAAAAGTTTCGGAACTCCATGTGGTGCATGTCGTCAAGTTATTGCAGAATTTTGTAAAGCTGATATGCCAATTGTTATTTGAAATTGTGAAGGGAAATCTAAGGAATTAACTTTAGGTGACTTATTGCCTTATTCATTTGATAATGAGTTTTTTGGAAAGGAATAATTATGACAAACAACATTTTCTTAAAATGAATGAAATCACCAAATGTTTCACAAGAAATGAAACAAGAAATGAAACAAATGAGTGCTGATCAAATTGAAGCATCATTTAAAGAAGAACCATTAAAATTTGGGACAGCTGGATATCGTGCTCCAGTTGGACCTGGACCAATGTTCTTAAATGAATTTACTTACCAACAATTAGCTGTTGCTTATGCTAAATTTATTTTATTTAACTTTGAAGCACAAGACCCAGCTGCAAAGAAAAAAATGCCAAGAGTTTTAATTGCACACGACAACCGTAGAAATGGTAGAGATATCTCAGTTCTAGTAGGTAATGTTTTAAGTGCTCATGGAATTGAAGTTTACTACCCATACAACAATATGTGTATTGCAACTCCAATGGTTTCATTTATTGTTAGAGAATATGGATTAGATGGTGCAATTAATATTACTGCTAGCCACAATCCAAAAGAATTTAACGGTTTTAAAGCTTACAACAGAACAGGTGCTCAAGTAACTGTAAAAGAAGCTGAAATGATTACTGAATTCCTTCCAGATACTTATACTAATATCACAAAGAAATATAATCCAAATATTAAGAATATCTATTTCTTAGGTACTTCTTGAATGAAAGGATACTATAAATCAATTGATACTACACTAAATATTACCGACCACAGTAGATGTATAAACAAAGATCCAATTGTTATTACTACTCACCACGGTGCAGCTTCAACTTTAATTGAAAAATATTTATCAACTAGAGGACATAATGTTGTTTTAGTTCCTTCTCAATGTTATGAAGATCCTGAATTCACAAACTCACCTGTAATGAATCCTGAAGATCCTATCTCATTTAAAGCAGCAATTGAATTAGCTGATAAGATTAAATCTAAATTATGTTTAGGACTAGATCCAGATGGAGACAGAATCGCAGTTGCTATTAAACACAAGAATGAATGATATTACTTAAATGGTAATGAAGTTGGAATTTTAGTAACATACTATTTAATGACTAACAAAGATTTTGGTGGATTAGTTCCAGTGTTAGTTTCAACTTATGTATCTACATCATTAGTAAATGAAATAGTTGGTAGAGAAAATGGTTTAGTAATGAGAACTGCAACAGGATTCAAAAATATTGCTCAAGCTATGGAACACATTGATTTAGGAAAATGTGATTATGTTCTTGGATTTGAAGAATCTATTGGTATGAACACATCATTAGCAACTAGAGAAAAAGATGGTATTGCTGCTTCAGCATTAATTCTTGAAATGGTTGATTTCTACAAACACCATGGTTTTGATTTAATTGATATTTTAGAAAACAGAGTTTATCCTATCTATGGATTATGATATGGTGAAACAGTATCTATTAAAATCCCAGGTGCAAATTGAAAAAACAAGACAAAAGCATTAGAAAAGAAAGCATTAACAATTAAGAAGGGAACTAAATTAGGCAACTTCACAATTAAGAATGTATTCTGAAACTCTGCTGGTGAATGTATTGAATGAGATTTAGGAAATGATTCTTGAATTAAATTTAGAGTATCAGGAACAGAACCTAAATTCAAAATCTATTACAACTTAATGTTTGGTAATTCAAAAATCCAATACAAAGTACGTAAAGAATTAGTTCAAAAATTAACTAAGTCTATTAAAGGGAAATTAGGAATTTAATTGATGGAAAAGATTGTTATTTTTAATACTGACAGAAAATTTATAGAAAATAATTTAGATCAAATTGATGCTTTGATTAATTTGTTCATTGACATTGATATTCGTTTCATGATGGATATTAAGCCAGCTGATTATGATTTTATTAATTCTGTTAAGCATTTAAAAATAACTGAAAGAGATGTATTCAATATGCAATTTGCAAAAGAAAACGCTATTGCAGATTGTGCTGCGGACTCATTCCTGGTTAATGCAGAATTATTAACTAAAATAGCATTAGATCAAAATATTAGAAGCGAAGATGTTGTTCAACTAATCTTAAGTAATAATAAAGAAGTGATTCTTAGAGTAAATGAATCTATCAAGGAATTCTCTCGTAATAGAGGGTCATTATCAATTATGGATAAAATCTTTGATGTACTTAGTCTAGTGCCTGGAAAAAAGATTAAAGACTACATCATGATTAACTATCATTTTGATGGTGGAAGAAACTCAACTACTAATGAACATATTGATGATATGATCAAAACAATTAGAAGTTCATTAACTAATTCACATGGTGTAAATGTTCCAGTTTTATTAAGTGGAAACATCAATTGTACTAACATTTTATCTTATTGTGTAACAAACAATATTGATGGATTTATTATAGATGATAAAAATCTTAGTGTAGAATCAATGATAGAAACAGTAAGGATGGTACACGGATGACAAAGGGTGATAAGAAATCAAATAATGAGAAGAGAGAAAAAGTAATTCTTCTTATCCTAGATGGTTTTGGCTTTGGACGTCAAGACAATACAAATGCTATATATTTAGCACAACCTCAAACATTTAATAAGTTAAAAGATGAATACCCTAGCATTTCAATTAATGCTAGTGAAGAATATGTTGGATTACCAGAAGGACAACCTGGTAACTCAGAAGTTGGACATTTAACAATTGGTGCTGGAAGAATATTTCACACTGGTTTAGGTTTAATTAATAATGCAGTTAAAACTGGAGACTTCTTCAAAAATGAAGTTTTAATTAAAGCGATTGAACAAGCTAAGAAATTAGGAACTAACATTCACTTATTAGGTTTAGCAAGTAACGGTGATGTACACGCAAGTTTAAAACACTTATACAAATTAATTGATATGTGTAATGAACATAACATTACTCCAATCTTAGATTTATTTACTGATGGTAGAGATACAAAAGAACAACAATTCATTGAAGACTTTGAAGATATCAAGTCTAAATATTTAGATACAAATAAAGCTAAATTAGGAACTATTTCAGGTAGATACTATGCAATGGATAGAAATAAAAATTGAGATAGAACAGAATTAGCTTTAGAACAAATTAAATCAGAAGCTAGTGATAGTATTACACCACTAGATTACATTAAACAATCTTATAATGAAAAAATCTATGATGAATTTATTAAACCAAAATCATTTAATTCTAATGATACAAAACTAAAAGAAAATGATGTTATGATCTTCTTTAACTTTAGAAGTGATAGAATCAGACAACTTATTCATTTATTCTCAAAGAATACTGAAGACTATGATTACATTTCTCCAAATACATTCCCAGTAACTATGGTTGGGTTTATGGATTACAAACTTAAAGGAATGCAAAACATTGCATTTATTCAACCAATCAATACAGTTTACTTAGGAGATATCGTATCAAAAGCAGGTTTAAAACAATTAAGAATTGCTGAAACAGAAAAATATGCACACGTGACATATTTCCTAGATAGTTTAAGTAATGATAAGAGACAAGGATGTGATTTCCAATTAATTCCAAGTCCATCTGTGGCAACATATGATTTACAACCAGAAATGTCTGCTGGTCAAATCACAGATTACATTTTATCTAACTTTGAAAAATATGATTTAATTGTAGCTAACTATGCAAACTCAGATATGGTAGGACACACTGGTGTCATGGATGCAGCTATTAAGGCAATTAAAACATTAGATGATCAATTAAAGAGAATATATGAAAATATAGTCTTAAAACATCCAGAATATACAGTTATAATCACTGCTGACCATGGAAACAGTGATGAAATGATTGATAAAAATGGTATAATTGTAACTAGTCATACTGCCAATAAGGTACCTTTTATTCTATTGAATAAAGACTATAAATTAGTTGAAGATGGTAGTTTAGCTAATATCACACCAACAATTTTAGACTTATTAGGTATAGAAAAACCTGATTGTATGGATGGCTCACTAATTAAGAAATAGGGTTTTTATGTTATTTAAGAAAAACAAAATTACTGCAGGAATTAACGATAGTAAAAGCGATGCTCCAACTAGCAGCGATTTTGAAACTCTAGATTCTGTAAAACAAAGAAAAAAAGAACGTAGTCTAATTAACAGACTATTTGTTAAGCAATATCACGATGCAGTTGAAAATTTAAAAGAAAAGAAACAAGCAACTAAAAAATTCTTCCAAACACAATGATTCCAAATTATTCAATGATCAATGTTCATTCTATTATTTGTATCTATGGTAATGGGATTATGCATTATGTTTGAACCATTTACTGCTGTTTCTATGTCAACTAGTTTATCTAATGGTGGGCTTTTCACTCCATTAAACAATATTTATACTGCTAAAGTAGAAGGTGGACTAATCTATGGTCTAACTGGTTTTGGTATTGCATATACTGTTATCAATATTATCTTACTAGGGCTAGCAATTACATGATGTGTCTTTAAGAATAAAGAAAAATCATTCTTATGTATGAAATCAAAAGCCACAAAGATAATTTCTATTGTTGCTTATTGTTTAGTGTTAGTAAGTTACTTATTTGTTGTGATTGTAACTTATGTTCCACCTATTGCAGGATCAGTAACGTCTGATGGTATGCAAGTAGTTTATTTAAGAAACTCTGTTGCAACGTATCTACAAGAAAATGTAGGAGAATCATCTGCTGCACCAGAAAATGCACAAATTAAAAATAATATAGTTCAATTAGCTGCATTATTCCCTTCATTAACTCCAACTGTTAATGCAAATTCTTCATGACAAGAATGTGTTAACTTCTTTAATGGAAATAGTTCAGCATTCTGACCAAGCTATGAAACAACATCAGCTTATTGTTTCTACCAAAATTTATCTAATAACCAAACTTCAACAATCAATGCAGCTGGCTATTCAATCTTAGTAATTGCTTCAGTTTTATTCTTAGTTGGTTTATTAGTACTTCCTTTAACTGATGAAATTATCAAAGTTAAAGAAGACATTAGAATTGAAACTAACATCAATTGAAACTTCAAAGAAGATATGAACTGATTGAAGAGAGTGATTGTTAAATTCTGTACTAAGACTAACACTAAATTCTTTACACAAATTAATAAGATTAAAAATAAAGATACTTATAGAAAATATAAGAAAGAAATGTCTGAAAGCGGAATGACTGCTACTAAACAAAAAGATTCATTCAAAACAGAAAATACTACTAACGCTGTTTCATATGTAATTACTAAAGAAGAAATCGAAAAACATGAAGCTAATAAAGCTTTCTTAAACTCTCAAGGTCAATATATGTACCACGATGGTAACCACAACTACTTCATTGTTAAAAATGATCAATGAGTACCTTACAACATTGAAGAAGGTGTTCACCAAGCTCAAGTTAACATTGAAACAAGTAGAGATACAGACTTATCTAAGAAGAAAGTTAAAGAAAGAAAATGATTTAAACATAACAAGGCAGTTGAAAAGATTTCTGAAAAAGTTAATAAGAACAAAGCTGCTATTGATTTACCAGATGAAGAACTTAATAAGATCATCGGTGAATTAGATATATAGTATGTTTAAATGTAATAATGTAACTGCCTTAAAGTGCTCAAAGATTTTATTTTACACATTCAACATAATGACATTTGTCTTTATGTTGTTTTTGTGTGTTAAGTCATCAATTTTACCGATGCCACCAATTAATGGTTTATCAATCTTAATTGGAACAACTACATCAAGTATCGTTACAAATAATGTAGTGCAATCTTCTAGTATATCTTCAGACGTTTGAGCTATTTATATAATGAGTTGAATTACCATTATTGGTGCAATTATTGCTTTTATATTGATTAGGTTTAAATTTGTTTTTGACTCGAGAAATCTAACATGAGCATCTGTTCAATGATTAAGTGTTAATTTGCTTTCTGTCATCTTAATTTCTATTGAGATATTTACACAAAGTATTACATCACCAATTTACTTTGGAGTAGATAATCCAACAATATTAAAAGCAGGGTGAATGTTTAATTATTATGTTAAAGAGAATGTAGTAGAATTTTCTTATAGCTCATTTGCAGTTACATTTATTGTATTTCAAGCAATAGAATTGTTTATTATGTTAGGTTACTGATTGTATTTCACATTTAAAATTATCAAGAAGAAATACATTCAATAGAAAGGGTTAAATATGAGTGATTATAAAAATAGTTTATTAATGCCAACCACTGATTTTGAAATGAAAGGTAATTTAAATCAAAAAGAACCTTTAATTCAAAAGAAGTGATTAGAAGATGGAATATTTCAAAAAGTTTTAGCTAAGAACAAAGGCAAAACTCAATTTAACCTTCATGATGGTCCTCCATATGCAAATGGTAACATTCACGTTGGACATGCCCTAAACAAAACATTAAAAGACATTGTTGTAAGATATAAAAACCAAAGAGGTTTCTATGCTGATTATATTGCAGGATGAGATACTCATGGTTTACCTATTGAAAATGCTATTTCAAAAATTGATAAAGACTTCGAAAACTCTACTATGTCTCCAGTTCAAAAAAGAGCAAAGTGTAGAGAATATGCTTTAAATCAAGTAGCTAATCAAAAAGAACAATTTAGAAGATTAGGTTTAATTACTGACTTCCAAAAATGTTATTTAACTTTAGAACAAAAATTTGTTATCAATGAATTAAACCTATTCAAGAAGATGGTAGAAAAAGGTTTAGTATTCCAAGATTTCAAACCAGTGTATTGATCTTGAAGTACTAGATGTGCATTAGCAGAAGCTGAGATTGAATATGACGACGAAGTATCACCTTCAATTTATGTAGCGTTTAAGTTAGTTGATGAAGATGCTTATGCTATTATTTGAACTACAACACCATGAACTATACCTTCAAACTTAGCTATAGCAGTTAATCCTAATTTTGAATATGTTTATGTAAAAGCTAATAATAAAACTTATATAGTTGGTAAAGCATTATTAGAAACTACTGCAAAAGAATTGGGATGAGAAAAATATGAAGTGATTAAAACTGTTTCAGGTAAACAACTTGAAAACAAAAAATATACACACCCTTTTATTAAAAGAACAAGTCCAATTATTTTAGCTGAATACGTTTCAGATACAGGTGGTACTGGTTTAGTTCATAATGCTCCAGGATTTGGACAAGATGACTATTATGCATGTAAGAAATATAACATTGATGTGTATTGTCCAATTGATGATTTCGGTAAATATAATAAAGATATTAATGATAGTGAATTAGAAGGAATGTTTTATTTAAAGGCTAATTCCGTAATCCTTGAACGTTTAACTAAATGTAATGCATTATTGGGATCAAAAGAAATTAAACACTCTGTTGCACATGACTGAAGAACTCACAAACCAATTATCTATCGTGCAACTAAACAATGATTTGTAAATATCTCTAAATCAAAAGATGAAATTTGTAATTCACTAAATACTGATGTCTCAACATTAAATAAAAAGACAATTCAAAGAATTATAGAAATGATTGAAAATAGACAAGAATGATGTATTTCTCGTCAAAGAGTTTGAGGTGTTCCAATTCCAATGCTTTTTGATGAAAACTACAATCCAATCTATGACATTAAAGTAATTGAACACATCATTTCAATTATTGATAAAGAAGGTGTTGATGTTTGATTTGAAAAGGATGCAAAATACTTTGTACCAAATTGACTAGACCAAAAGAAAACCTACTATAAAGAAAAAGATATTCTTGATGTATGATTTGACTCTGGATCATCATTCAATGTCTTAAAAGAAAATGGCTTAAATTATCCAGCTGATTTATACTTAGAAGGTAGTGACCAATTTAGAGGATGATTTAACTCTTCTGCTATCAATGGAACTATTCAAAATGGACATGTGCCATACAAGTTCTTATTACAACACGGATTTGTTTTAGATGAAAAAGGATTCAAGATGTCTAAATCAAAAGGTAATGTTGTAGATCCACTTAAAGTATGTGAAATTTATGGTGCAGATATTTTAAGATTATGAGTAGCATCTAGTGAATATAGCATTGATTTAAGATTTGGCGATAATATCATTAAACAAATCACTGAAGTTTACCGTAAACTTAGAAATACTTTATTAAGATACTCATTATCAAACTTACATGACTTTGATTATGATAAACATTTTACACAATCAGATAGACTAGAAGATAAATATGTTCTATATAGATTAAAACAAGTTATGAATGAAGTAACTAAGGCTTATGATGAATATAATTTTATTGATGTTACAAAAGCAATTGTTAACTATACAAATGAATTAAGTCAATGATACTTCGATTTAATTAAAGATGAATTATATTGTGATGAACAAAATTCAAAAACAAGAAGACAAATTCAATCTACATTATTTATTATTTTAAGAACTCTATCAGTAGCTTTAAACCCAATTATTCCTCACACTTGTGAAGAACTATATTCTTTCTTCAAAGTACCAAACAAACAAGATTCAATTGCATTAGAAGAATGACCTGACTTAAGTGATATCAAAGAACCTTCTAAAGCTGAGTTAGAATTATTTAATAAATTCTTTGATCTTAAAGATAAAGTATACCAAGTATTAGAAACTGCTCGTAAAGAAGCACTAATTAAAAAGAATAATGAAGCAACTGTATACCTAGTTAAAGATTTTAATTTAGATGATAAGATTATTGCTAAATGATTAAATGTTGCCAGAGTAGTTTCACAAGATAAAGGTGAAATTAAAGTAGTTAAAGAAAACCTATGCAAATGTGAACGTTGCTGAAATTACTTTGAAAAATCTAATATGGCCTCAGATGAATTATGTAATAGATGTAATAAAGTCATAAAATAAACATAGTAAAAAAAATGAGAAAAACATTTTTTTGTGGTATAACAAAACTATGAAAATTAACAAAAAATCTCAATTAACATGCAATAGAAATACAATCGGAGCAAATGCGATTTAGTATTTTAATTGATGATAGTTTAGACTTTTAAATACATATAAAAACTAAACTAATCACACCAGATTAGTTTTTTTTCTAAATAAGGAAAGGAGTAGCTATATGAAGAAAAACAAGAAGAGAATAATCACTATCTCTACATTAGTTGGAGCAGTGGCTGTAGCATCAACATCTCTTGCTATTTTATTTTATAATGTGGATACTCCAACACCAATTGGAACATACATTACAAAGTTCAGTAGCAATACTGTTAATAGCCGTCAAAAGAATGAATTAATTAATCAATCTATCGAAAAGACTCGTAAGATCTTAGATAAATATGAAGAAGATACAGGAAAGAAAGCTAATTTAAATTTGCAATTAGCTAACTTAAAACAAGTTCAATCTGCTGGTGATAGAAACTATTGATACCAATTTGATAGAACATTAAAACATATTGACAGTCGTCTTGGATTAACTAATATCCAAAAAACACCTCTTGTGATGCAACAAGCATACTACAACAAAGATATAGAAATGATGACATTCTATTGAAGTGCTGACTATAACTCTATTGGTACATGAACAAACTATATGTTCACTGATAACTATACATTAGCTAACCTATGACCAATGGTTTATAGAGTTCTAAAAACTACTGAAGAAGAATATTCTTGAGAGCGAAGTTTGAAAACAGAAATGAATAAACACTCATTAAAAGGTAATCCAGATTTGCCAACTATTTCTAGTCATATTGAATTACTTGATTGATTAGCATCAGATAAAAACACTAATGGTGCAACTATAGATTCATTTTATACATTAGTTGCAAATATTATCGGTGCTTGAATGTCTGCACAATCTACTATGCCAATTCAAGCGCATAAAAAAGAATTAATATTACCTGGAGTTAAAGATCCTGAAGATCAAGCGATTTATTCTCCAAATTCTTCTGAAGGTGTTAAGTTTATGGACTACTTAGCATCATGTAACCCTAATATTCCTTTCCAAGAAGCGGGTCCTGGAACAGAAATACCTACATTAATGTCTAAAGGTTTATATATGCCAGCAAACCCATGTGGTGATATTTCATATAGAGACTACTACATTTACAAAGATGAATTCAAGAAACCTGTAGTAAGAGATTGAGATGAAGCTGATTTAATAAGTACTAACAATACAGTATTCAATCCATGTTTCTCTAAAACATCTAGTTCTAAAGTAGGACAATCAGTTTGAATTGGTTTATCATCATGAACAACTGTTGGTGATTTAACTGATAAACAATTTAATGATCCAGCTAATCCAGTACCAACTGGTGGTGGTCAAGAAAATTATCTAGTAGGCGATGGATGTTTAAACGATTTAATTCATCGTGATGCTCCACTTAGTCCAAGTGATCCTTATCCAAGTTTTGCTAATTTAGAAAATGATTACAATACAAAGAATCAAGTTTCATTCACAATTAGACCAATTCCATGAGTAGATTCTCAAGGTAATGAAACTGGTTATTATTTATCACCAGCTGATTTCCTAGCAGGATTTAAAGCATTTAAGAGATCAGTTGATTGTGGTATTAACTCAAACAATGCATATTTCGTTGACTTACTTGGTCTAGATTTTGATAAGACTTTTGCAGACCCAACTAATACACAAAGATGTACTAGTGCTCAAGATAAAAGCAAAACATTTACTGTTCATTTCACAAATGATAAAATTTTACAATTTAAAGATGTTCTAGACATCCTACAAAAACAATATTACATGGCATTACCAGCTGAAAATGAAAAAGTAAAGAATTTAATTGACGATGATAGATTCTACGATATTGCTGAATGAAATGGTGACTATTTAAGTACTACTAGCACAGATATGTCTAAATTCTATGGATGTGGTGATGGTACTAATCCAAATGTTTGAGGAAATCTATGATCATGTGGTCCTTACTATATTTCAGGTGTAGACAAACAAAAGATTTCTTACTCACTTAATGAAGCATATTTTAATTCATTTGATTATGATGCAACTAAGAGACCTGAATATACTTCATTCCAATTGCAAGGAAAAGCTCCATTAGGTAAGGAATTCTCTAAGATAGATGATTTCCAACTTAAATATTATGGTTCATATAATAACGATATTTTATTTGAACAATTCAAATCAGGTGAAGTTGATAAAGCTAAAGTTGAAGGTTCTAACTTACAAAAAGCAGTTGCAACAATGAAGAGTTCTCTAAGATACCCACCAGTACAAAAAGTAGCAAAAGCAAATGTTGCTGGTTTCAATCTTCAAATCTATGACAAATGAAATGAACCTAAAGATAAAGTTCCTGCTGGTAAAGGTAGAGCTCAAGGTATTATTATGGATCAAAACAATCAACCAATGTGAGATCCTGTAACTAGAAAAGTTTTATACACAATGGATAAGTATGGTAACTGAGATTTTAGTGAACTTGAAAAACAAGGTAGACATCCTAAACTAAAATCAAGTGTTTCAGATTCATACTATAGATTAATTGCAAAAGACTTCTATACTCCAAAAGAAGATCCAACTAGTATTAGTGCAAATATTAGATTTACAATGATGAACTCTATTAACTGAGTATCTTTAGCTACTCTTGTTTCTCCAGGTGTAACTAACTCTGTACAATATTCATTTATTCCATATGGATGTTACCCAATTCACAATGCGGCTGGACCTGATAATCCAGATTTAATACAAGGTGAATACTGAGATTATGCAGCCAATAAGAGATATATGACTCCTGTTGGCGCAGATGGAAAATTGGATACTTCAAAATTAGATAATATGACTCCAGAAAACATAAAATTAAGATTATCTGGAAACTGTATTTGAACATACGATGAATTGCTTAGTGCAATGGTGAATATAGGAAAGGAGGAATAGATGTTTAAGTATTTCTGTAAAAGATTAGGTTGAGCAATATTAGCATTAATTATTTTACTTTTATTAGTATATTTTTTAATGCAAGCTATTCCTACTTATCCTCTAGAAAGACAAAATTCTGATACTGATATTACTTATGAAAATAAACTGAGAGCAGCTGGGCTACTTGAAAACATTTTTGTCCAATTTGGTGAATTCATAAAGAAATTATTTACAGAAGGTAAATTCGGGGTTATTTACAACAACAGTGATGTCACTGTAGTAAATAAAATGCTAGATCCAATCAAATATACAATGAGTATTGCAGGTCCTGCATTTATATTAGCATCAATCTTTGGTGTATTACTTGGAGTTGTAGCCGCCGTCCATCGTGGTACTTGGGTTGATATTTTGATAAATATATTATCTGTATTCTTTATCTCTGTACCATCATTCATCTTAGCTATTTATTTAATTAAAATAGCTGGTGCTTTGGGCATGCCGACTCAGTTCTTGATATTTGGTGGTGCTCCAACCAATGAGGTTATATTGTCTATGATAATGCCAATCTTGGCAATGACTCTAGCTTCAATTCCTTCTATTCTTTATTACACACGTAATGAAATGGTTGAAATATTTAAGCAAGACTATATTAAAGTTGCTTTGTCAAAAGGTTATACATTTAGACAAGTAATTTGAAAATATGCAATTAGAAATGCATTAATTCCTATTATCGCTGTTCTATTACCTTCATTCATTACTATTCTTTCTGGATCAATTATTATTGAAAAATTCTTTAATGTTCCCGGTTCTGCAACAATCTTAACTGATAGTATTACTAAGAAAGAATTATATGTTGTAATGTTTGCTACAACATTCTATGGTGCCATCTATTTCTTAATGCAAATAGTAGTAGATATTTCATATACATTTATAGATCCAAGAATTGTATTAGCTGAAAAGAAAGCAAACTCAATTACTAAACGTGTTAAAGCTTGATTTGTAAGAAGAAATAAATTAAACCTATTATTAAATGAAAAACAATTCGTAAATTATTTCTCTAAAACAATTGAAGTTAGTGAAGAAGAAGAATATGTACCACAATACAGATTTAACTCTGCATTAGGACAAGCATCAGAAGAAACATTCATTGACTATAATGATGTAACTATTATGAATGATGATATTGAGATACCAACTGTAACTCAAGAAAAATTTAAATGTGTAGATATTTACAATTTATCATCTGATCAAATTGCTGGTAAACCAACTAAATACTTCACTGATGTAATGAAACGTTTCTTCAAGTCTAAACCAGCAACTATTTTCACAATTCTTTTAGGTTTAATAGTAATTATCAATATCATTATTTCATTAGTAAATTTAAATACTGTAAATAATTCTATTTGTGCATCACTTCCAGCTTCTGTAATTGCTTATTTACCACCTAGAATTAGTTGATTAGGAATTAATGGTGTAGCTGATACAATTGTAGATAGTAATACATTTGTTGCATTGCTACCTTACAATGAAAAATATCACTTATGAGAAAGTGTTCAAAACGAAGGTAGCCAATGAAAATTAATTGGTTATAACCCTTACAATATTCCAGAACTAAGTAATGTAACTGCAATCTTTGGTACTGATGGTTTAGGACGTGATTGAAATGCTTTATTAGGTATTGCAACAGTTAAATCTTTAATCTTTGCTTTACTTGTAACTGTGCCTTCAATGTTGATTGGTATTGTGTATGGATCTGTTGCTGGTAGTAATGCTGGTAAGATAACTGATAACATTATGATGCGTATCATTGAAATTCTATATTCAGTTCCAACAATTCTATGAGTTATGATTTTAGGAATGATATTTGGTGGTAAACAATTAAGTTTATTACCAATCGGTATATCACTAGTTTTAGTTAACTGAATGGGTCCTGCTATTACAACTCGTACTTATATCTTGAAATACAAAGATGCTGAATTTGTTCAAGCTGCTAAAACATTAGGTGCAAGTCAAGCAAGAATTATCTTTAGTCATATGTTACCAAATGTTTCTGGTAGATTATTTGTATCATTTGTTAACATGATTCCAAGAATTATTTTCTTCGAAGCATCATTAGTATTCTTGGGATTAAAATCTGCAACTGAAATATCATTAGGAACAATGATAGAAACTGCAAGAACTGTACAATATCCATTCTTATTAAATCCACCGGTTCTTGTCTTAGTACTAATCTCATTATCTTCACAAATTATCGCTAACAACTTAAATGACTCATTAGATCCAAAGGTATCAGGTGCTTAGTATGTTTGATAAAAGTTTAAATATTAGTAATTATGAAATAGATGAAAAGTATGCATTGAAAGATGGAAGAATTTTAGATATTCGTAATCTAAGAGTTTCGTTCAAAAATAAGTTAGGTTATGTACAAGCAGTTAGAGGAATTGACATCTGTTTAAGAAAAGGTGAAATTATAGGTCTAGTTGGTGAATCTGGTTCAGGTAAATCAGTTTCAGTAAAATCTATATTAGGATTCAATGAAGGTTCTACAACTGAAGCTGATTGTTTGAATTTAAATGGTATTAATGTTTTATCTATTAAGAAGAACCAATGACAATTTATTAGAGGTACAAGAGTAGGGTATATTCCTCAAGACCCATTAATGGCTCTTGACCCAACTAAGAAAATTAAGAATCAAATTATTGATGCTATTAAAATTACTCAAAAGAGAAAACTAAATAATTCAATTTTTGATATTCAACATGATACTTCATTAAATGATCAAGAAAAACTAGAAAAAATTGAAGCTGCTAAAAATGATTACAAAAACAATTTAAAACCAAATAATATTCATGAAAGAATGATAGAAATTCTAACATTCATTGGTATTAATAATCCAGAAGAAGCAATTGAATCATATCCACATGAATTCTCAGGTGGGATGAGACAAAGAATTGTTATTGCCATGACTATTATTGGTGAACCAGATGTAATCATTGCTGATGAACCTACAACTGCACTTGACGTTACTATTCAAGCTAAAGTAATTGATTTAATTAAAAAGTTAAGAGATGCATTAGGTATTTCAATTATTTTTATTTCACATAACATTGCATTAGTAGCAAACCTATGTGATTACTTATACATTATGTATGCTGGTATGATTGTAGAAAAAGGAACTATTGAAGATATTTTCTTAAAACCAAAACATCCATATACATGAGCATTGATCACATCGATCCCAGATGAAAATAGTGATGATGAATTAGTATCTATTCCTGGTACACCTCCAAATATGATTTCACCACCAAAAGGTGATGCATTTGCTGCCAGAAATAAATATGCTAGAAAAATTGATTTTGAAAAACAACCACCAATGTTTAAAGTTTCAAAAACACATTTTGCAGCTACATGATTATTACACCCAAAAGCACCAAAACAAGAAATTCCAAATGAAGTAAAAAACAAAATTAAGATTGCCAAGAACTCAATCTTAATGAAGAAGGATAAACAAAATGGAAAATAAGAAAATATTAGTTGTTGATAAATTAAACAAATATTTCACTAAATCAGGAAAACTAGTAAAAGTTCTTGATAATGTTTCATTTGATGTTTATGAAAAAGATTTCCTTGGAATTATTGGTGAATCAGGATCTGGAAAATCTACTACAGGAAAATGTATTATCAGATTATATTCTTCTTCATCTGGCAACATTATTTTTGATGACATTATTATTAACCAAGATAAAATGTCTAGAAGTTCAAAACGTTGACTATACCAAAATATGTCAATGGTATTCCAAGACCCAATGTCTTCTTTAAATGGACGTAAAAATATCTTATCAATTATTTCAGAACCATTAATCATCAATGGTACTGTTAAAAAAGAAGTTAATGAAGTTATTAAGCAACATAAGCTTATTAACCCATTCTTCCAAAATACATATAAATGACAGGATTACAATCTTTCAAAAGAATATGTATTGCCTTTTATAAATTCAAATATTGAAAACATTAAAGAAGGTATAAATAAAATTGGTTCTGTAAATGGAACTGAACTTCGTGATCTTAAAGAAATTAGAGATATTCTAGTCGATATTGAATCTAGTTATAAATCAACATTAAAAGATCTTAATGAATTTGTTTATTACATCAAGTTAATGTATAAGTTTAACTATGAAAACTTTATGAAGGATAAACTTCACAAAACTGAAATTGATTATAGACATGCTAGTGAAGAACTTGAATATGAAGAAAAATTAAAAGATGCTCCAGAAAGTTATTGAGAACTTGATAAACAATTAAAAGCTTTAGAATCTGAATACAATGAATATTTAAATGATACTAATCTTAAATATAAGCAACAAAACTATAATAGATTAAGATCAATTAAATCAAGATATACATCAGAATTAAAATCACTAAAGCAAAACTCAATACTAACAGAATCTATTACAGAAAACATTCAATATAGAACTGATATTTTAGTTTTAAATGATACATTACAAGCAATTAAATCTTTAAGCAAAGAATTATATGTTGATGAAAATCAAATTGAAGAATTTTCAAATTATATTAACTCTAGAATTAAAACAAAATATGATGTTCTATCTAAAGAAATTTCTAGACTTGGAAAATTAAGTGAAGACATTGATAAGTTATCTCTAAAAGATGTTCCAGAAGAAACAATTAAAGCTAAGTTTGTTGAATATAAAACTTTATATGATGAAGTAACTAAAGTTCAAGATACTTTAAGAGATACTGACTTCTTAGTAGAAGATCCAAAAGTTAAGAAATTGGTAGATGATATTGAAACAGCTTCTGCTATGAAGAAGTATGAAGTTAAATCAACAATAAGAGACTATGAATACCAAATTCAAAAATTAAAAGACAAAATGGATGTAATCAAATCACGTTTTGTTAAAAATCATACACCTCGTGATGAAGAATATGAAAATGTTAAAAAGATCTTTGAACAGGCAAAAACAAACCGTGAATGCTGAATGGATGAAGATAATGAATTCTTTAATACTCAAAGACTTCCTCTAATTAAAGAACAAGAACAATTAATCAAAAACAAGATTAATGAATTCTATGATTTACAAACTCAATTAAAGAAACTTGTAAAAGAAAAATTAAATGTAATTGTAAAAGCAAATAAACAAGAAAAGAAAAATGCTAACGACTTTGAAATTGTAGAACGTGAAATCAAAATTAAGTGATTAACAATTGATGCAATTAACTTTGAAGTTGAAACATATTTAGATGATGTACAAATTTATAGAAGATTAAGATCTACTAAAAAAACAGTTTTATATTCTCAATTCAACAAATTAAAAAATTCATTAATTAGATCATATGTTTATAATGCTCTAGAAGAAGTTGGTTTAAAGAATGAACATGCATATCGTTACCCTCATGAATTCTCTGGTGGTCAAAGACAAAGAATTGTTATTGCTAGAGCTTTAATTTCTAAACCAAAATTAGTTATTGCAGATGAACCAATTTCAGCATTAGATGTTTCTATTCAAGCGCAAGTAATTAATATCATGAAATCTCTAGCAAATAAATATGGTATTACATTCTTATTCATTGCTCACGATTTATCAATGGTTAGATATACATCAAACAGATTAATCATCCTTCATAAAGGTAAAATTGTTGAAAAGGGTAATACTGATGAAGTGTTTGGAAACCCAATTCACCCATATACTAAATCACTAATTAAAGCTTCACCTGAATTAAGTAAGATTCATATCGATTTAGCTTCATTTAGTTCTAAATTAGATTATGATAAAGATTACTCTCCAAACAATGCTCCAGAATTCTATCCAGTGCCTAATGAAAAAGAACACTTTGTTTATGCAACTGAAAGCCAATTTAAAAAATGAGTAAAATAGATTCAACTAAAGGTTTTAAAAAAGGTTATGAAGTCAATAAAATAATGTCTGATAACCAATTAAATAAAAAGTTTAGTAAGGCTACAAAAAAACAAGATAAAGCCAAAAGTTATCCTAATGGTATGATTCCATTTGGATGTCTTTTGCTTTTTTATTTAATATTTCTTATTGTTAGTTTATCTGTTATGGCCGCTAAAGATCATGTACTTATAAAAAACTTTTGACATACAAGTGTATTATCTTGTGGTATGGCTTATTTACTAATGAATGTATTATGAGCAATTGGTAGAACAGGATTCTTAAGCAATGCCGGTTATAGTTTAATGAAATTTGGAAGGTTTGTTAGATTTAATGAACTAAGACAGAAGATAGATCGTTTTATTGAAAATCCTGCAGTAGAAGATGTAGAAACTCCATACGAATATAAAGAGTTCATTGGTGAGAGAAAAAAATATACAAAGAAATGATTTATTATATCTCTTTCAACTAGTGGAGCTATAGCTGCTATTAGCTTAATAATATATTTTATTGCCCAATATACTATTCGATAATAAATTCACCATCTATGATTTGTGATTTTCTTTAATCACATTATCCATTTATCACAATACCTCTAGATTCGATTGTTTCTTTTGTTATATTGAACTTATTACAGTAATCTAGAAATTGTAGTTTATTCTTTTCGCAGTTATTAAAATCGTCAATTGCTTTTATAGCAAATTCACTAAAATCTTTGTTTTTAATAATGTTGATAATTACCCTATTGAAGTTGTAAGTTTTGATTCTATTTCCAAAGTTATTGATCACTTCAATCACACCTATTTCAAATAGATTACTCTTATATTGTCTAATATTAAGTTTTTCTTTTCTGTTTATTTTTGTATTATATGGTACAGCTACATCATATCTATATGGAATAAATTGAGTTTCATTAATAGCACTAAGGGCAGCAATTCTATCAAAAACTATATTTTTATTTTTATATTGTAAATATCACATTTCATCAAAAATTGTATTTCTATCATTAGTGTATACTCCGTCAACAAGTTTGGAAAGGATCCCTTTTAGGACCATTCTTTTAAGATAGTTTTTATCAACTTGATTTTCCTTACAATCTTTGTAAGTGACAATACTATTATTTTTTTGGCAAATATTAAGAATTAGTTTTTCCTTTTCATTAAGTTTTTGACTTTGCATTTTGTCCCCTTTTTACTTATAAAAATTTTATCAAAAAGATAGTGATAATTAATAAATTGAAATCTATTACTTTCAGTTATAAATTGAAATCTATTACTTTCAGTTATTTGAAACATAATAATGACAAAATTTTAAATTCTAATTAATACTATTCAATAATAAATTCACCATCTATTATTTGTGATTTTCTTTTTTGTTTTAATCTTGTTCTAGTTGCAATGATAGCAATTGAAACTACTAAGATTACTCCAAGAATAACTGGACCCATAAAGATCAATCAAGTAAATTGAGCTCAATCTGCATCTTCAAATCCGTCCATGATTAAGTCGTATTTTTTTTCATATGGTTTTTGAGTTTTTGAATCTCAGATATTCATAATTACAAATGAAACATTTACACCAGTAGGTCCATTGATGATATTAAAAGAATCTTTTTTTAGATTCGCTTCAAAACTAGAAGCACTTAATGTAGAACCAAAGAAGCTTTGCATGTTTTTTAACATAATTGCTTTAACTTGAGATTTTGTTACATCAAGTGATTTATATGTCTTTTCAACATGGATGTTAGGTAGTCTACTAATATTGAATAATGGAATTCTTGATGGGAAATCTGGGTTATATCCTTGTAAAATAGGTAAACTGATGTAGATATTGTTATCTGTAGGTGTGTCTGTAGTGGCAGCTTGTTCTACCAATAAAGGGGTACTAGACTCTAATTTATTCTTGTACGCTAAAGTATAACTTGTAACTCCTACGGAAGATACAAGTAATATAGGGAATATTGTAAATTTAGTTCATTTTACTCTTTTGCTTTTATTCATCTCAAAAATAAATAAGATTCATATAAATTATAGTATAATTTACATGTTTAATAAAAACTTTATTAGACCCACTTGTCCTGGTAATGGACTTTATCCGAAAGAGGGAGAGAGATATGGCAAAATACGAAATTATGTTAGTTGTATCTGGATCTATTGATGAAAAAGCAGCTGCTAAAGTTGCTGGAGAAGTAACAACTTCAATTAAAGATTGCAAGGCTAAAGTTACTGAATATGGATCTAAACAATTAGCTTACAAAATTAAAAATGATACAACTGGTTATTACTTTCAATACAACTTTGACTGTACATCACCAGCTGCTATTGCTGAAGTAAGACGTTTATGTAACATTAACAAAAACGTTTTAAGATCATTAATCATTAATTTAGAAAAAGATTATGGATACAGAGCTTCTGTAAACCCTAAAAAGGTTGAAAGAAATAAAAAGACTGCAGAAATCCATGCTCAAAAGAAAGCTGAAATCGAAAAGATGAAAGCTGCTAGAGATGCTGAAAGAGCAGGAAAAGCTCCTGTTGAAGCTGAAGTAGAAGCTAAACCAGCTGCAAAAACTACTAGAGCTAAAAAGGAAACTTCAGTTGAAACTTCAACTGAAACTAAAAAACCTGCTGCTAAAAAAACAACAACTAAAAAAGCAGACTCTGAAAAAACAACAAAGAAGTAGTTAATTTATGAACAAGGTAATTTTATTAGGTTTCTTAGCACAAGATCCTGTTGCAAGAGAATTTCCAGAAAAGAATTTAGTTACATCTAATTTTTCAGTTGCTGTTAGTGACTCTAGAAATTACAATGTATCTTATTTCTTCAATTGTGTGGCTTGAAATCAAACAGCTGATTATGTAAATTCTTCATTACATAAAGGTGACTTTGTTGTAGTTGATGGAAGACTAACAAATAGATCTTACATTAACAAAGCTGGTCAAAAGGTTTATGTAACTGAAGTAGTAGTTGAAACAATTAGAAACCTTGGATCTAAAAGAGCTAGAGAAGCTAATGCTGAAATGAGTGGTGAAGAAAAAGTTAATGTTGATGATTTATTATCACAAACTAAATCAACACCAACAAAACCATTAGCAATCTCAGATGAAGATGTTGAATCTGCTATTGAAGACGACAAATCATCAATAGTTGATTGAGACGACATGGAATAGGAGAAAATTATGTCATTCAATAACAAAAAAAGAGCTAAAAAAAGATACTGCAGTTTATGTTCTAAAGGGATTGCACATGTTGACTATAAAGATGTGGAATTATTAAAAAGATATTTAAACCAATCAAACAAAATTTCACCTAAGAGAACAACTGGATGCTGTACTAAGCACCAAAGAGCAGTTGCAAATGCTATTAAGAGAGCAAGAATCATTGCTTTATTACCATTCGTAACTGAATAATAGTTCAGTAAACTAAATTTGGGAGGTTAACTTATGAAAGTAATATTATTAGAAGATGTACCAAATTTAGGTAAAAAGAATGATTTAGTTGAAGTAAATGATGGTTACGCTAAAAACTTTTTATTCAAAAAGAAATTAGCGGTTCCTAATACTGAAACTAGTGTAAAGAGATTAAATCAAGATCTTGAACACGAACAAGAATTATATCAAGAAGGTGTATATGAAGCTGAACTTCTAAAAAAGAAGTTAGAATCATTATCACCAACTTTTTATCTAAATTCAAATCATGGAAATGCTTTTGGAGAAGTTAGTGCAAAGCATTTAATTGATGAAATTAATAAAGAAGAAAAACTTATAAACAAATACATGCTAAGTGAAAAAGGATGAGGTTTAGGACCACATAAAGTAAAAATCCAAGTTCACAAAGATGTTGTTGCTATTGTTAGTATAAATGTTTTGGAGAAGAAATAGGAAATGGAATTAGTTAATAATCCACATGATAGTAAGACTACTGAAGGAATAGAAAGATTAGTTCTAGCAATTATGTTAATGGATCCTGAATGTGTTCCTCAAGCAATTGCAAGACTAGAATCTAAACACTTTACTAAGCCTGAACATAAGGCTTTATTCCGTAAGATTTTTGAATATTATCAAGCTAAGAATTCAATGGACGCAAATCTATTGATATCATTTATTGCTAATGACAAAGACCAAGTTATTACTAACCCTTCAGAACTTATTTATAGTTTACTACCTTACTATACAAACTCTTATGACTTAGACGAATACATTGAAGTTATTTTAATGGAAGCAACTATTAGAGAATTAAGAGCATTTGGTAAGAGTTTAGAAGAAGTAAATGTTGATTATTATTCATATGATGACGATGTTTGAAATATCCAAAAGAGTTTTCTAAATATTATCAATTCTCGTTCTTCATCTACTATCTTGACTACAAAAGATGTAACTAAAAGATTTATGGATCGTTTAGAAAAGATCAAAGAACAAAGAGGAAAGATGACTGGAACCACAACAGGTTTTAGATCTGTTGATGAGTTTATGAATGGATTTCAACCAGGTGAATTAATTATTTTAGCTGCTCGTCCTTCCATTGGTAAAACTGCATTAGCACTAAATATGCTTTTAGCTGCAGCAAAGCAATGTAAACCAGATGAATGTGTTGTTGTGTTCTCACTTGAAATGGGATCAGAACAATTAATGGAAAGATTAATAAGTTCAGAAACAAATATTAATTCTAAAGCTTTCAAAAAAGGTACATGAAATGATGATGATGAATTCTTGATTCATGAATGTATGAAGAGTATTGAAAGATTACCAATCTATTTTGAAGAATCTTCTAATATTTCAATCCTTGAAATCCAAACTAAATTAAAACAAATTAGTGCTCAAAAGAAAATTAAATTAGTAGTAATTGATTATCTACAATTAGTTACTGGTTCAAAAGCAACTGGTGCAAACCGTCAAGTTGAAGTTGCTCAAATATCTAGAACTCTTAAATCATTAGCTAGAGATATTGAAGCACCAATCATTTCAGTAGCTCAATTATCACGTAAAATAGAAGAACGTCGTGGTAATGATAAGAAATCAAAACCAATCTTATCTGACTTAAGAGAATCAGGTTCGATTGAACAAGATGCAGATATTGTTATTTTCTTAAACTATGATCGTGATGAAGTTGACGAAAAATCTTCTGATTCCAACACAAAACAATATATGGAAACTGTAGTAGTAGATTTCATTATTGCTAAGAACCGTTCAGGTGCTACAGGAGAACTTAAATTACTCTTTGAAAAACAATTTGGTAGATATTCTGATTACAACAATTATTAATACAAATAGTCGAAAAATGTGTCACAATTGATGGCACATTTTTCATTGCCATCAAACTGAAAAATATTCAATTTAAAAGTATCATAAACAATTAAAATTAAGCTGTCAATAATGACTCTAAAAATTTAATAAACAAAATAAGGATTATTTTGTTTATTTAAGTATATTTAACTATATAATTAATATTATTAGTTGGAGGTACATAAAAGATGAAAAGAGCTATTAAGGAAAAGCTACTTAATTTGGTTACGTTTAACCCTATCGATTACTGTATTCATAGTAACGTAACTCAAAGACATATTGATATTTCAAAATATGTTAATCACGATGCATTTATTGCATTCATGGAAGGTGAAAGCCAACAACTTGAAATTTCAGCAACAAGTGGTATTAGTGCATTTGAATCTGAATTAAAGGCATCACAATCAGTTGATGAATTTGTTTCAATTGTTCATAAGAATGGATTTAATATTACTGAAAATAGAATTAGAGAATTATCAATGAATTTCTCTGAAGCTAAAAAGAAATCAATATCTTACTATGTTGATCAAATGAAAGCATTCAAGAGACAATTTATTACCTTAAATAGAACAGCTAATAATATTTATAATGACTCAACAGTTTGACCATTATATATTGCTTGAAGATTTGTTAAAGGTAAAGTAAATGACATTATCATTAAAGCGCCTTTAATTATTTATAAAGTGGCTATAGTTGAAGAAGGAAGTAAACTATACATTAGAAAGCTTGAAGAAAATCCAATTGTTAACGAAAAGATTCAAATCGTTATGAATAAGGAATTCCCTTCAATCGCTACAAGCCAAGAATTATTTGCACACTTAGACTTCAATGGATATGTAGATAGATTTGAAAAGATGATTGGTTATAGATTAAAAAATGATAACCCTGATTTATTAATTAATTTCCAAATTCAAACTTCAAAAGCTATTGAAGAAACTTGCGATAGATTAGAAATCGAAAACTCAGCACTTATTGGAATCTTTGAACCAGGTGGTGGTGCATTAAAAGAAGACTTAAAAGCAATCATTGAAAGAGATGAAGATCCATTTGAATCTCAACTAGATGGAGAAGCTAAACCAAATAAATTCTATGAAGATAAGATTTTGAATGATCCAACTTCAATTTTTGAAATTAACAAACCATTAAATATTTATCAAAAATATGCTGTTGCTTCAGCATTAAGTCAATCTACACTTATTTATGGTCCTCCAGGAACAGGTAAATCAGAAGTTATTGCAAATATTATTTCAAATGCATTAATCAAAGGTAAAACAACATTAATGGTTTCTGAAAAGAAAGCTGCTCTTGAAGTTTTAACTAAGAGAATTAGTTCATTAAGTCAATTTGCATTATACTTATATGATTCAAACGACAAAGAAGGATTCTATAAAAAGATTGATAGCTTAAATGCAAAGTTAGGAACTCAATGATACCGTGAATCTTCACGTAGTAGTAAAGCTCCTAGCTTAGAACCAATCAAATTTAGTAAAGAAGAATTATTGTTTGTTAAGAACTATCAAGAATGATATTCAGAATTAAACAGATTAGTAAACAAACACTGAAAAGTAGAAGATTTTACTGATGGTATTCACAAACTTGATTACATTGATGCGCAAAGAATTAGACAAGAATTAGGTGAAGAACTATGTATCGAATGATTACAAACTAATAATATTGAAGGATTCGGAACAACTTCATTATTAGATGCATTTGACCTAGTTTATAAATGTTCAGATTACAAATTCCCAAGTGTAGATGTATTCTTTGATGAACTAAACAAATTTAGAAAGTTTGTTAAGAAGTTTGGGTTATTAGAAGGTGAAGGTGATGATAAACCTACATCTGCTGATTTAGTAAAATACATTAATCACATCCAAAAGAAAATTGCTTTAAATAGAAAAGTAGTTGAAAGATATTTATTAGGTGGAAGTAAACTTGAAAACCAATTCATTAAATATCATGATTTTGTAAAACAATACCAAGGCAAGAAATTAGAATCTTTCCTAGAAAAATCTTATAAGGAAAAGAAACAATTCTTAAACTTAGTGAATTCTTATTTAACATTCAAACAAAATGTAATTGATAAAGATCCAACTCTTTCTTCATTACAACCTCAACAAATTATTGAAAAAATTAATGTTATTGATAAGTTTATTAATAAGTATAAAAAGATCTTTAGTCAAGGTGACTGATATGACTTCTTACTTAAAAATGCAAGTAAGCTAGAAAAGTTCATCCACTTATATGAATCAGCACCAAATCAAGAAATTTCAGAAGTTATCTTTGCAGAATTCATTATTAATTCTCAATTAATTATTAAGGCCGAAGAATCTAACTTAAACTTCAAACAAATTAAGTTTGTAGCTAAAGATGCTCCACAAATTATTCCGTTATTCAAAGAATTCATTGCTAGTATGGAACACTTAAACAATGACTACATTTATGAAATTACTCAATATAAAGATTTATTAAAATACGATGTAGAATTCTTAAAAGATTTAAAAGAAGTAGGAATTATTTTTGATCCAGAATATCAAGAAATTTTAAAGGAATGAAACTGAATTCACCTTGAATTTATTAGATACTTATATTTAAATCCAATCATTCCATTTGACTTTGATAAAATCCAACCAGTGATTTCTCTAATTACAACTAGAATTACAGATGATCAATTCAAAAAACTAAAAGTAATTTCATTATGAAATGATTTAGCTAAATCACCTCGTTTCACTGAATTAAAGGGTCAACACTTACAAGATATTATTACTCAATTAAAGAAAGAAGCTAATAGAAGTGCTAGCTTAATTGAAGAATTAATCTATAAGAAATACATTAATAACTTAAGAGTTTATTTAACCAAATTATCTAAAGACGATAAGGATGAAGTGGCTAATGTATTAAGAATTGCTTCAAGTAACGCAAGACCTCCTGTAGGACAATTTGTTAAGAGATACTATAGAGCACTTAAGATTTTATTCCCAATCTGAGTTGCTAGACCAGATAACGTGGCTGATATGATTCCATTAACACCAGGTGAATTTGATTATGGTATCTTTGATGAAGCATCTCAAATTTCAATTGAAAGAGCTTATCCAATTGTTTACCGTACAAACATTAAAGTTGTATCAGGTGATGACAAACAATTAAGACCAACATCTTTCTTCATGTCTAAAGTAAATGCAAATGACTATGACATCGATGACTATGATGCTGTTGAATCATTATTAGAAAGAGCAAAAGTATCTTGATGAAATGAATTCCACTTAAAGAACCACTACCGTTCTGACTCTAAAGAATTGATTGAATTCTCAAATAAGTTCATTTACAATAACTCTCTAGAAGTTGCAACTAAAGCTGGTATCTTTGAATCAGGTATTGAAGTATTTGATGTAAATGGTATCTGAGATCAAGTTAATAAAAAAGAAGCTGAAAAAGTTATTGAATTACTAATTCAAAACCATGTTAACTATGATTCTATTTTAGTTATTACATTCAACTCAAGACAATCTCAATTAATTGAAAACGTTTTATTTGAAAGACGTTCTAAATTACCTGAACTATTAGCTGAAATGTTAGACAACAACAAAATTACAATTACTAACCTAGAAAATGTTCAAGGTAATGAAGGTGACTTAGTAATTCTATCAGTTTCATATGGTAAGAATGCTGAAGGAAATATTAGATCTAACTTTGGTCCATTAATTGCTAGTGGTGGTTCTAACCGTTTAAATGTTGCTATTACTCGTGCAAGACAAAAAATGATTGTTGTTAAATCTTTATATGCTCACCAAGTTAAAGTTAACATCAATAATAAGAATGCAGTTATCTTCAAAAAATTCATTGAATATATTGATGGAATTAACAATAATAAAACAATTGATTCAATCGATGTAACAGCTACATATGACAGCAATGATCCTATTGAAATCAAAGATGAAATTAATGATATCTATGCTGATATGCCAGAAGAAATTGTTGCAGAAATTAAGAAAAAAGACATCATTGAAGAAAATGAAAAACAATTCTCTTCAAGAGCTGTAAAAGAAATTTATGGTGAATTAATTAAATCATTAAGCAACAAGTTCACAATTATTAATGACTATAAAGTAGGATCTAAAAATATTGAATTATTAGTTATTAACAACCACACTAAGAAACCAGTTAAAGCAATCTTAGTAGAAGACTGAAAGAAACACAGAACTACAAAAGATATGCTAGAAGATATTGACCGTCAAATCTTCCTAGATGACAGAGGTTATAGTACATTTAGAGTTAAAGAATTCACTTGATGTATTGATAAAAATAGAATCATGCAAAAGATAAAAGATAGCATTATCAATAGTAATAATGGTAATGGAGACCAAGTGGATTATATCCTTTGAAACAACGAACGTTAATTTTTTTGAAAAAGATAAATATGTTAATATTTATATAATATAGGATAGATTTCAGCTATTGAAAAATGGAGAAAAATAATCTATAATTAATGTTGTATTTAATCAAGGAGTACTAGAATGCAACCATCTTACAAATCAAGAAAAGTTACTTTTACAGTATTTAATAGAAAGGAACTTCAACACAATAAAATCCAAGATTCATTAACTAAATATAGTCAAATGGATGCTTACGATAACGAAAAAGTGTTCTGAAGTGAAATGACATCAACAATTGATCCAAACCGTGGATACTACAGTAGATTATCACCTGCAATCTTATTTACATGAAAGAGAGCAAAAGATGAAGATCTATTAAAAATTGGTACAATGATTAAACGTCCACTTATTGATGTTGTTAATGAAGTTAAATCTTTATGTAAAGGTTCTAGTGAAAATGGATACGTTAACTTAAATGCTATCGATTGATCTGGAAAAGCAAAAAGAGATGCTGAATTAAAAGCTCAAAAGGAAGAAGAAGAAAGATTAGCTGCTGAAGCTCTAGCTGCTGAACAAGCTGCTGCTGAAAAAGCAGAAGCTAAAAAAATTCCAATTGCAGCAGGAGTTAAGAGCGATAAATTAGTTGTTAAAAAATAATAACTTAATTTCACAAAAAACAAAATATACATCAAAGCACCCGTTTGGGTGCTTTTTTGTGAACAATCATTAATTATTAAATATAATATATAGGTATGAAGAAACTACATCTAGCTGATAAATATGAATTGAATAAAACAATTAGTGGAAACGCTAGTTGATTTTTTCTAGTTTCAATCATCATGACATTATTTTTATTGATTTTAAATATTATAGTTTTATATGTTAACCCATCTCAAGTTAATGATATAAAAATCACTGACACAATTCAAATGGGCTATTACTCTCTAACAGTTGCTACAGGTAAAATGTATCTAAACTGGGCTTCTTATCTTACTGGTATTATGACTATTATATTAGTGATTATCGATTGTTTTACTTATTATATGTTGATAGCTTCTAGCCTTAGACCATTCTATAATTCAAGAATCTTAATGGTGCACTTAATCTCTGGGGTAACTATCTGTGTGCTACTATTCATCCTTAACATTTTTAATAAGCCAACTATATTCACACTTTCAGATCCAAGTCACTTTAATTTAGTTACTAATGGTTTTAATCCAGATGTAACTAAGGAAACACATAACGTACAATTCAATTATGTTTACAATATTAACTTCTTCTCAAATGGATACAACACAATTTCTAGCCGTTTAGAACTTAACTACTTTAATATTATCTGAATTTTAGGTATGATTGGATGTACACTTGTTTACTTAATTTCTTTATTTATGTTCTTGTATTATAAACAAGTTAAATTATCTCCTATATTAAGAAAGGTACAATATGAATAAAAAAACATTTTATATTTCAACTCCTATATATTATCCATCTGGAAAACCACATGTTGGACATGCTTTTACAACTATACTAGGAGATGTTTTAGCTAAATATAAAAAGCTAATTGGATATGATACTTTCTTTTTAACTGGAACAGATGAACATGGAAAAAAGATCGAAGAAGCCGCTAAGAAATTAAATATGTCTACTATTGACTTTGTTGATAAAAATGTAAAGGTATTTGTTGATTTATGAGAACAACTTGGTGTAGATTATTCAAAGTTTATTAGAACTACTAACATTCAACACATAAGAACTGTACAAAAGGTTTTTACTGAATATAACAATAAAGGTTTAATCTATCTAAGTGACTGAAAAGGTAAATATTGTGTTTCATGTGAAGAAAATATTTTACCTAAAGATATTAAAGTTATTGATGGAGTAGAATATTGTTCAGTTGGACACAAAGTTAGTGATACTAGTGAATCATCATATTTCTTTAAAATGTCTCAATTCGAAGACTGAATCAAAGCACAATTCAAAGAAAAGAAAGATTGAATTGTTCCTGAATCAAGAGTAAATGAATTAACTAATAATTTCTTAGATACTAAGCTTCAAGACCTTTCAATTTCACGTACTTCTTTTACTTGAGGAATTGAAATAATTGAAAACCCTCAGCACATTATGTATGTTTGATTAGATGCACTATTTAACTATATAACTGCATTGGACTACAAACAACCAGATGATTCTTTATTCCAAAAGTTTTGAGTAAATCCAGATGCTGAAATAGTTCACTTACTATCTAAAGAAATTACCAGATTCCACTGTGTGTATTGACCTATCTTTTTGCATGCTTTAGATCTTAGACTACCAACTAAGATTCTAAGTCACGGTTGAATTGTGACTAAAGAAGGAAAGATGTCAAAGTCACTTGGTAATGTTATTGATCCAATAGTTATATGTAATGAATTTGGTAGAGATACATTAAGATACTATTTAATGAAAGACTTATCGCTAACTAATGATAATATCTTTACAGAAGATGCAATGGTAGCTACATACAATGGCGACTTAGCTAATAATATTGGAAACATTATTTCAAGAACCTTAGGTATGCTAAAAAAATACAATGATTCTACCATTCCACCTCTAAGTAATAAACTTGATAACAAGGATAAAGAATTATTAGAAGCAATCAAAAATACTAATAAGATAATTCCATCTTATATTAATGAATTAGCACCTGCAAAAATTCTAGAAGCTATTCAAGAATTAATTAATGTAGCTAATAAATATATTGAAGAAAAGAAACCTTGAGAACTTAATAAAGATGGTAATATTGAAGCAGTTCATAATTTATTAAACTTATTATCTAATGTAGTAAGAACAGTATTCTTTTGAGTGCAACCTGTATTAATTGATGGTGTGAAAATGGCAAGTGAACAATTTAATCTTGACTTCTCTAAAATAACTCAATCTGATCTTGAAAATCTAAAAGCGTTAGATAATCATAAGGTTGGAACAGCTTCTCCGATTTATGTTAGAAGAGAAATTAAATAAGAAAAAAGAGCTATTTAGAATTTAGCTCTTTTTCTATCTTAGCCATAACTCTGATGATATCTGCAATACCAGTAATGATAGTTAATTCTTGTTTGTTTTGGGTAGCTAATCCGCAAGCATAGATGTTTTTGTATTCTTTTGATTCACAATATTCATCTACTTCTATCTTAGATGCTTTATTAAATAGATTATCCATCTTAATATTGTTTTGGATTGGGCAAGTTCCATACATAACCAAGATTTTATCAAATGGTATTGTTTCAATTTGGTTAGTGTCATTATGTTGGATAATAATTTCATTTTCCTTAACTTCAGTTACTACATAATTCAATTTAAGATCTACTTTATTGCCTAACATTTCAACGTTAGAAGCCTTTGCTCTAAATTCATTTCTTCTATGAACCATAGTTATATTAGATGCAATATTTTTTAATAGATTACCATAATCTACTGCACTATCTCCACCACCACAAATAACTACACGTTGATCTTTAAAGTCTTTTGAATTTAATACATAATTATGAATTTTATCTTTTGCTTGTTCATGAACTGGAACTGAAAAGTTAATAAATTCAAAAGCTCCATAACCTGTCGCAAAGACAACATTTTTAGTTTGATATGATTTATTATCTTTTGTAATTAAAGTAAAAATATTACTATTTGATTCTTTTTTGATTTCAGTTACTTGAGTATTATATTCTATGCTTCAACCTTTTCTTGTGCATAACTGTTTATACATATTTTCTACAAGTTGAGCACCTGTAATTACTTCGTGTCCTGGAATATCGTAAAGTGGTTTATCTGGGTACAATCTGCTAGGTGCTCCACCATATGTAGAGTTAACTTCTAGAATCAAAACGTTCATTTTTTTAAGACATGCAAAAAATGCCCCATATAGTCCAGTTGGCCCAGCACCCAATATAATTGCATCATAAATTTGACTCATAATAAACCTACTTTTTTAAATTTTTCTGCATCTTTTCAAATAAGTTAATAGTTGAAAATTTAAAATTTTAAACATTTTCTATATTATAATTAAAAAGATATTATATATATTAAGATTTTCTTTTTGGTAAATCGAAATATAGATTAGGAGAAAAAACAAATGGCTAGTAAAGCAAAAAATCAAAAGCAAGCAAGTAACATCCTATACTTACAAGATGCTGATGCAAAAGCATTAGGAATTGTTGAAGGATCAACTCAAAGAGTTTTTGTAGACAACAGAGAAGTAGAAGTTATCTTTGTTGATGAACATGAAGTTATTCCTGTATCAAACGAAGAAAAGAAGTTATATGAAGAAGCATTTAAAATCGCAGCAAAGTATGCTGACCTTTCAAGTTCTACATCAACTCCAACATCAACTTCATTAGTTGCTAAGACAGACGGAAAAGTTAAAGAACCAAAAATTAAAGAAGCTAAAGAACCAAAAGAACCAAGTCAATGAATGAACAAAACTAAAGAATCATTCAAAAAAGGATGAGGAAGTTTCACTGGTTTATTCAAAAAATCTGACGAAGACAAAAAAGCTAAAGCTGATAAAGTTGAAAGCAGAGAATTAGCTATCCGTTCTAAAGAAGACAAGAGAAGAGAAGAAAAAGAATACGAACAAGCAAGACTTGAACAAAGAAGACATGCTAAACATAGTATTAGAAATGATATCTTCACTGAAGAAGAATTAGAAATTATTCAAAACGTTATTGATAAATCTAAATCAACATCAACTAACACATCACCTAAATCTAAAAATTCAAAAGCTAAAGCTAAAAGATAATTATTACCATGAGCAAACAAGATAAAGAGTTCAAGTTAAACATTGAAGCATTAAATTTTAAACCTATTGATTGAAGTGTATATCAAGATAAGGTTAATCATGTTCAAATTCATGTAGAAGAAAATTCAGGAGTACAGTTTGATGTACCTTCGTTCTCTGTTGAATTAGATGATAATGATATTTTAAAATTTAACAAAGCTCAACCAAGTGAAATTAATATTAATATAGATAGTAGTGATATTAATTTAAATAATACTAATACATATAATATTAAAGCTATGGTTGAAGAACAATGCTTAACAAATCATGACTCAAGAGCATTCCAAAATAGAAGATCACATTTGGAAAGCAAGAAAAACTGAACTAAAATCTCACTAGATGACGATGATTCATTTAAACTTTAGAGAGGAAGATTAATATGCAAGAAAAAACATCAAACAAGCAAGTTAAAAAAGATAAAGCTAGTTTAGTTAAATCAACTACTAAATTAAATAATAATAATATTACAGCTAAGAAACGTAGTGAAGTAGAAACTGTTGAAATTTCTAAATTTAATGATGCTCAAGGTACATCTTATAGAAATAAAGACGAAATTCAAAACTACCGTACATCTAAAAACACTATAGACAAAACTTCTAAATATGGTGTTAACCCTGCTGTATATTATGACTCAAATGTTGACTACAAGAAGCCACATGATGCTATTGTTGTAGTTAAAGAATACAATCCTAACTATTTACCAAATGCACACAAAAATGCAGAAAAGAAAGCTAAAGAATTAACTAGACAAGCTATTAATGAATATAATGACGAAGTAACTAGAGCTAAATTAGTTACAAAGAAAAACATGGCTATTGCTAAAGTTGAAGCACTTAGAGTTTTAACTAAAGCTATGGTTATTGAAAAAAACTTCCATGAAAAAGAAAATGAAATCATCCGTCACAAACAAGCAATTAAAAACATTCACGATCTACGTGCTCAACTATTAGAAAAGAATGAAATTGATTTACAATACAATTTAGAAAAATTAGCTAGAGATAATGAAATTGAATTAAAAAACAATGAAGATGACTACATCAGAACAAAAATTAAAATTGAACAAAAGTCTGAAATTATTGGATTAAAGATTCAAGCTGAAAAAGAAAAAGTAAGAACTTTATCTCGTGGTGAAAAACACCAAAAACAAAGTATCAAAACAGATATTAAGAGAATTAAATTCAACAAACATATTCCTAACGATGTAAACCTTGACTCAGAAGATGATTCAATTGTTGCATTAGTTAAGAAGATTAAGAGAATTGATACTAAGACATTAAGTAAAGCAGAAAGAGATTCAATCCACAAATTCTTAAGATTAGTAGATTCATATGATGCTCAAGATAAACACCAAGAACTATTAGATAACTACAAAGTTGCTTTAGAAAATATGGATGACAAGATTGAACAAACAATCAGAAAATCTTCTAAATCTAAAAAAGGTCAACACTTTATGATTACAAGTTATGATTCATATAAAAAAGTTGTAAACGCTAAGAAAGAAACTCTATTTATTTCTGAACCAGTAGTTTTACACGAACAACCAGAAGTTAGAACTAAAGTTATTAAGATGAAAGCTCCAGTAAAAATGGCTACTCCATCTAATAGAACTCTAGTTAAAATTAAACCTCAAAGTGTTAAATTAGAAAAAATGCAACCTCAAAGAATGGATTTATCAGATATGTATTTTGATAAAGACATTCAAAAAACAATCAACAAATTTAAAAAGATTGTTGGTCAAGCATTAACAGCTGATGACTTTATGGTTTCTAAATTCGGAAATAATGCATACAAAATTAGTTTCGAAAAAATGACTTATACTAAATATGAAATTAGATGAGGCAAGAAACGTAAAGAAGCTAAACATACTGATGAAACTCAATATGATGTTGAATACAAGAACCTTGATGAATTAGAAGAAGAATCTTGATGATCTAAATTATTCTCTAAGAAAACTAATGAATATGGTGAACCTGTTGCACGTGGTATTTCAACTTTAAGAAGAAAATTAGAATCATTACCAGAAGATCCTATTATCATTGAAAATAACGGTATCTTTAGAGAAGAAAAAACAGATTTAATGAGAGCTATTAAAGATCTTAAAGCTCTTGAAGTTACTAACGATTGAAGTCAACAAGAAGTTGATGACACTTTAGCAAGAGTAAATGAAATCTTAGATGTATATGCTGAATTAACTAAATCTGATTTAGCTTATAGAAAAAATGTTCACAAAGCACAAATTCAAGATGAAAAATTAACTAGATACATTGCTAGAACAGATGAACAAATTGCTAATGCTTATGCAACTGCTGACATGAGATTCATTCAAAGAGAACAATGAATTGAAGAAAAATATGCTCAAAACATTGAAAATGCTAAGAACCAATCTTTGTTAAACATTGAAAGAATTTACGAACAAGAACAAGAAAACTTAGCTAAAGAAGAACAACAACACTTATGAAATAAAGCTTCTAGCTATGAAACAAACAATAAATTAGCTAACAACCAATACAAATACCAAAACTCTTTAATTTCTGCAACAGTTAAAGAAATTGAAAGATACAACAAGCATGCAGCTAAACCAATCGTTTTAAATGACATGCCTTACAAAATCTTAAGCTTACCAGTTACATCTAATGCTCAATTAAACATTAATGTAATTAAGAGTGGTGATAAATTAGTAGCTGTTGGAAGTTCTAATGAAAGTAACGTTGAAACATTTGGTGCAGTAGTAAATACTGAAATTCCACAAAATGTTCAAAAGATTTATGTTTTAGATAAATTCCGTAATGTTAAAGATGTTAAAACTCGTGTTGCATTATTAAATGAATATGCAAACATGAACTATGACAAAGCTATTAAGTTCAATGCACAAAGAGAAAAAGCTGATATTGAAAAAGCTGATAAGAAATTAAAAGAAAAACTAAAAGTAGTAGATGGAATCTACTCTGATTCTAATAAGATTATCACAGTAGCTGGTCGTATGGAAGGAATTGTTCGTGAAAGAAACATGATCAATGACAACTATAAGAACATCAAGAACCAAAAGTGAAAAGTTTATGACAAGGATCAAAAATACAAAGAAAAGATTGCTAAGATCCAAGAAAAACAAGAACTTGAACTATTAAAAGCTCAAAGAGAAAACGACAGAAACAAGTCGCAAAAGGTTAAATTATTATCAAGTAAAGAAATCGATGTTGACGACGTTATCGGTAAGAAATCTAATAAAAAATAAAATTTTTATTAAAAAATCAACTATATGCTAAAATAAATAAGTAAGTAATATTACTTATTTTTTTTATTGTTACTTTGACACACACGGGATAGTTAACAAATAAAGAAAAACTTAACAAAGTTAAAAGGAGAAAAAATGCCTACAATTGCGCAACTAATTCGTCATGAAAGAAAGGTGAAAACTAAAAAGACTAAATCACCAGCTTTATTGACAACTTACAACACATTAGAAAAAAAATCAAAATATAACCCATCTCCATTAAAAAGAGGGGTTTGTACCAGAGTTGGTACTATGACACCAAAGAAACCTAACTCAGCGTTACGTAAATATGCTAAGGTTCGTCTAACAAACAATGAAGAAGTATTAGCATATATTCCAGGTGAAGGCCACAACTTACAAGAACACTCTGTTGTTTTAATTCGTGGTGGTAGAGTAAAAGACTTACCAGGGGTTAGATACCACATCGTTAGAGGTACTGCCGATGCACAAGGTGTTAAAGATAGAAAACAAGGTAGATCTTTATATGGTGCTAAAGCGCCTAAAGCTAAAGAATAGTAAATAAGAGGGAGAAAACAAATGAGAAAATATAAACCAGAAAAAAGAGAAGTTTTAGCAGACCCAATTTACAATTCAAAATTAGTTACTAAATTAATTAACTCAATTATGCTTGATGGTAAAAAAGGTTTAGCACAATCTATTATTTATGGTGCTTTCAAATTAGTAGAAGAAAAAACTAAGAAACCAGCTTTAGAAGTATTTGACAAAGCTGTTGAAAACATCACACCTTCATTAGAATTAAAGGTTAGAAGAGTTGCTGGAGCAAACGTTCAAGTACCTACTGAAGTTTCACCAGCTAGAAAACAAACATTAGTATTAAGATGATTAACTCAATATGCTAGATTAAGAAATGAAAAAACTATGACTGAAAGACTAGCTAATGAAATTATCGATGCTTCTAATGGAACAGGTGCTTCTGTTAAGAAAAAAGAAGATACACACAAAATGGCTGAAGCAAACAAAGCCTTTGCTCACTTACGTTGATAATTGGATACTGGGGGATTTAAATGGCAAGACAATTTGATATTAAAATGTATAGAAACTTCGGTATCATGGCTCACATCGATGCTGGAAAGACTACAACAACTGAAAGAATTTTATTCCACTCAGGTAAGAAACACAAAATTGGGGAAACTCATGACGGTGAATCTACAATGGACTGAATGGAACAAGAAAAGGAAAGAGGTATTACAATTACTTCTGCCGCTACTTACGTTACTTGAAAAGGCCACGAATTAAACGTTATTGACACACCAGGGCACGTAGACTTCACTGTTGAAGTTGAAAGATCATTAAGAGTTCTTGATGGTGCAGTAGCTGTATTAGATGGTCAAAATGGGGTTGAACCTCAAACTGAAACCGTGTGAAGACAAGCAACTAAGTATAATGTACCAAGAATTGTATTCATTAACAAAATGGATAAAACTGGTGCTGACTTTGAATATTCTGTAAAAACTATTATTGAACGTTTAGGTGTAAAAGCTACTCCTATTCAATTACCAATGGGTGCAGAAGCTGAATATGTTGGTAACATTGATCTAATTGAAATGAAAGCTTATTTCTATGATGGTGAACAAAAAGAAGAACCACAAATCAAAGAAATTCCAGCTGAATATGCTGAAAAAGCTAAACAATGAAGAGCTAAAATGTTAGATGACATCGTTGAATTTGATGATGAAGTTATGGAAAAATACTTAGGTGGTTCTGAACTAACTACTGAAGAAATTAAAAAATGTATTCGTAAAGGTGTTATTTCAACAAAACTTTACCCAGTATTAGCTGGTACTGCATTCAAAAATAAAGGTGTTAAGTTATTATTAGATGCAATCGTTGATTACTTACCATCTCCAGTAGATGTACCTGCAATTAAAGGTATCCTTGACAATGGAAACGAAGCAGAAAGACACAACAGTGATGATGAACCATTTAGTGCTTTAGCATTTAAGGTTGCAACTGACCCATTCGTTGGTAGATTAACATTCGTTCGTTTATACTCTGGTGTATTACAAAAAGGTTCTTATGTATACAACTCTACAAAGGGTGAAAAAGAAAGAATCTCTCGTTTAGTTAAAATGAATGCTAACGAAAGAATTGAAATTGATGAAATTAGAGCAGGTGATATCTGTGCTGTTATCGGTTTAAAAGATACAACTACAGGTGATACTCTATGTGATGAAAAACAACACATCATCCTTGAACAAATGCAATTCGCTGAACCAGTTATTAGTTTAGCTGTTGAACCTAAAACAAAAGCTGACCAAGAAAAGATGGGTATTGCTTTAAGTAAATTAGCTGAAGAAGATCCAACTTTCAAAACATTCACTGATGAAGAAACTGGTCAAACAATTATTGCTGGTATGGGTGAACTTCACTTAGACGTACTAGTAGACCGTATGAAAAGAGAATTTGGTGTATTAGTAAATGTAGGTGCTCCACAAGTTAGTTACCGTGAAACATTTACACAAGCAGCTGAAGCTGAAGGTAAATACATTAAACAATCAGGTGGACGTGGACAATATGGTCACGTTAAAATGAAATTTGAACCTAATGAAGAAAAAGGTTTTGAATTTGTTAACTCAATCGTTGGTGGTAAGATTCCAGGTGAATATATTAAGGAAATTGAAAATGGACTTAAAGAAGCTATGCAATCTGGACCATTAGCTGGTTACCCACTAATTGACATTAAAGCAGATCTATTCGATGGATCTTACCATGATGTTGACTCATCTGGTATGGCTTATAAAATTGCTGCATCAATGTGTTTAAAAGATGCTGCTAAACAATGTAAAGCTGTATTACTTGAACCAATTATGTCAGTTGATATTACAACTCCAGAAGAATATGTTGGTACTGTATTAGGTGATATCTCTAAACGTCGTGGTATGTTAGAAGGTCAAGAACAAAGAGGTAATGCTCAAACTATTAAAGCTAAAGTTCCATTATCTGAAATGTTTGGTTATGCAACTGACTTAAGATCTAACACTCAAGGTCGTGGTACATATGTAATGCAATTCAGCCATTATTCACAAGTTCCAAAGAACATTACTGAAGAAATTGTTAAAGCTCGTGGTAAAAAAGCTTAATTGCTAAAAATCTAAAAACAATATAAAATAAAAGTGGCTCATCCAAGAGCCATTTTTATTTGGGGAGGATGTATGAATCAAAATAAACATAATGTTAAAGAACAAATCAAAGAAGCAAAACAAAGAATTGAAATTCAAAAGCAAGTGATAGTGCAAGAAAAAAATAAATTAGCTTCATTAAAAGCTGATCTTAAAATCTTAAAGAGTCAATTAAAAAATGCAAAATAAAGAAACTAATCATAGTCCTATTACTGATTGCATTACTAGATTACTTGAAATCATCAACGAAAATCAATTACTAGCTAATAAATTAACTAATCCAGATTTTTTCAAACAACATTATATTGTTATAGTTTTAAATATTATGTTTGATGGGGTGACTAAAAATTTAACACCTACTGAAGATGAATGTGGTGCTTCATTATTTTTACAAGATGCTATTAAATATCTAGATAAAAACATTGTTAAATTAAACAAATTAGAAACTAAAAATAAACCTCAAAAACTTGAAAAGAAATTACAACAAGTAATCGATAAGGTTGGTTTTTATGTTGAACTAGCTAGATTAAAATTATTTAAACCTTGTGAACTTAATGAACTAATCACACAAATCTACAAGAAACGTGTTGTGGATAATGTTACCAAAGATAAATCTAGTCCTAAAAAATCTAATTCAAATAGTAAAAAGAATACAAAGAAAAATACTAATAAAAAATCCAAAAAATAATTTCATTAAAATTAAAATGTAATTTGCAGTAAATGGATATATAATAATGAAATTAATATAATGAAAGGTATAATATGAAAAAAATAGAGGAATCTTCTAACAAAATACAAAAAGTTAAGAAGCCTAATTCTATTAGACGTGTATTCAAACTATATGATACAAAGCAAAAATGAAAAGCCATTATTGCTTTAATGTTAGTTGGTATTTCTGCATCTTGTGACCTAGCTATACCTATGGTTACAGGTATTGTGATTAAGAGCGCTCCGCATTCACAAGCAGATCTTAATAATGTACCATGATATTTATTTGGTGTAATGGGTGCATTAGCCATTGTAAGTATTTGCGTGCAAATGCTTTCAGTTAAATTAGTCATGACTAATATGACCGACACATCTTCTAAGATTAGACTAAAAATATTTACTCATACAAGATATTTATCAGCCCAAGATATTGATAAGATAGGGCATGGTTCGATATTAACTATCACTACCAATGATGTTACTCAAGTCGAACAATTCTTATCAAGTTACAATTCCCAAATCATTAAATCTATGTTCTTTGGATTAGGTGGACTTGGATTATCTTTATATTCACTTGCAGAAGTTGGATCAAGTGAAGTTTGATATGCAGCCATTGCATATATATTCATATTTATCATTGCAGGTGTTGCTGGTGTAACTATGAAAAAAGCAATGCCTAACTTTAAAAAAGCTAGAGTTGCAGTTGATAATAACAACTTACAAATGCAAGAAAACATAGTAGGTGCAAAATTAATTAGAACTTTAAATCTAGAAAAACTACAATCAAAAAAATACAACAAAGGTAATACAACATTAAAAAATCATTTAACTAAGTCTGAAAAAACAATCGCTTTCTTAGTTCCTATTGTTACATTATTTATTAACTTAGCAATGATGATAATTTATATTGTTGGTGGATTATATGCTTGATGATCACCAGATTCATTAGCTGAAAAGAATGATATCATCCCAGCAATATTCCAGTTCACTCAATATTTAGCATTAGTACTTCTTGGACTTATGCTATTTAGTGGATTTGGATATACTATCTCAAGAGCTAAAGTTTCATCAGGAAGAATTTTTGATTTACTAGATACTGAAAATACTATTATTGAAGCTCCTAATCCTAAGACTATTAAGGATGGACATATTGAACTTCATAATGTTACTTTCAAATACAAACCAGAAGAACCTGCTGCTGCATTAAAGAATTTAAATTTAAATATTAAATCAGGTGAATCATTAGGTATTATTGGTCAAACTGGATCCGGAAAATCGTCTCTAGTTAAAATCCTAACTAGACTATATGATGTTACAACTGGAGAAGTGAAAATCTCTGGAATAAACATTAAAGATATTAAATTAAGTTCTTTACGTGATGACATAGCTGTTTCACTACAAGAAAAAGTTATTATGTCTGGTACATATAAATCAAACATTAAAATTGGTAAACCAAGAGCGACTGATAAAGAAGTTTTAGAAGCTGCTAAAGCTGCTGAAGCTTGAGAATTTATTTCTAAAAAAGAAAAACAATTAGATGGAATTGTTGAAGAACGTGGAAGTAATTTATCAGGTGGACAAAAACAAAGATTAGCTATTGCAAGAGCATTAATCAAAAATCCAAAAATACTAATCTTTGATGATTCAACATCTGCTTTAGATACAATCACTGAAAAGAAAATTATGAATAACATCAATGCTAAGATGAAAGGTGTTACAAAAATTATCATCTCTCAAAAAGTTAAATCAATTCAAAAATGTGATCAAATCATTGTACTTGATAATGGACGTATTGTTCAACAAGGTACACATGAACAATTATTAAAAGATAAAAATGGTGTCTATGCAAGAATTAATGATTCTCAAAAGACATCATTAGAAGGATAGAAAGGAGGAATATTATGCACGGAAATCAAATGGTTGTGTTAGATGAAAAAGTAAAACCAACAAAAGAAACTATTCAACTACTATGAAAATATGCAACTAAGAAAAAAGGACAACTTTGTATTGTATTCCTATTTTCTATCATCTCAGCTGCATTAGGTGTATTCACTATTTTCTTATTAGGTGATATGATGACAGTTATTAGCAACATTGCTTTTGCTAATTCATCTCAAGCAGAAATTAATCAATTATTAGCTGGATCAGCTAAGCCAGGAGAACCAGTACCATTCATTCCTATTAGTGCATTTGCAGGAGCAGAGACTAAATTCATTTGAATCTTATGTTTGGCTGGTGGTGCTTATTTAATACAATATGTACTTAATACTATCCAATCAAGATTATTAGTGAATGTAGCTCAAGGTATTGGTTACTTTGTTCGTTGTGATTTATTCCATAAACTACAAAGACTATCAAGTTCATATCTTGATTCTCAATCAACTGGTAATATGATGTCAGTGTTTACTAATGACGTTGATATTCTAGTATCTACATTCTCACAATCAATCAATGGTTTAGTTACTGGATTATCAATTGTTGTTGGTGGGTTAATTCTATTGTTTGTAGTTAATCCTGTTTTAGCTGCTATTGCAGTTGGACTATCAGCAATTCTATTCTATTTTGTAACTATCTTTATTAAGAAGTCACAACCTCACTTCAAAAAACAACAAAAGATGCTTGGAGAATTATCAAGTGAAATTCAAGAATATAATTTTGCTCATGATATGATTTCACTTTATGGATATGAAGATGAAGTAATTAAAGATTTTGATAAAAAGAATCAAGAATTAAGACATGCTACATTTAAAGCACAAATGATCTCTGGTTTAATCTTTCCTTACAACAACTTCATTAACAACTTTGTAATTGCAACAATTACAGCCTTAATCTTTGTCTTCCAAGTTTATGTGCCTAACATTATGACTATAAGCGGATTAGCTGCTGGAACTCAGCTTCCTTCAATTATTGTTATCTTTGTTATGACACTTCGTCAAACTACAACTCAAATCTCACAAATCCTTTCTCAAATTAATGCACTACAATTAACATTTGCAGCTTCTGCTAGAGTGCAAAATATTTTCAAAGTTAAGGATGAAAACAACAAAGGTAGAACTAAAAACCTTAAAGTGAGCAAAGCTGATATCATCTTTGATAATGTATGCTTCAGTTACATTGAAGGAAAACCTGTTCTTAATAATATCTCATTTGAAGCTAAACCAGGAACTATGAATGCAATTGTAGGTCCAACTGGTTCAGGTAAGACTACAATCATTAGTTTATTAAATGCTTTCTATGACATTGATAGTGGTTCAATTAAAGTTGATGGACAAGATTTATCTCATTGTAAACGTAGCTCAATTAGAAATAATGTTGCTTTAGTATTACAAGACTCATTTATGTTTAATGGAACTATTGCTGAAAATATTAAATACGGTAGATTAGATGCTACTAAATCAGAAATTATTAAAGCAGCAAAAGCATCTGGTGCTCACAAGTTTATTTCTAGATTACCTCATGGATATGAAACTGTTATTTCAAACAATTCTGATCTATTGAGTGAAGGTGAAAAACAATTAATTTCCATTGCTAGAATCTTCTTATCAAAAGCAAAAATCATTATTCTAGATGAAGCAACTTCGTATGTTGATACTAAAACTGAAAAAGACATTCAAGCAGCTACTAGAAGATTAATGAAAAACAGAACTTCAATAGTAATTGCTCACCGTCTTTCAACTATTAAAGATGCTGATAATATCATTGTTATTAAAGATGGAATTCAAATCGAATCAGGTAATCATACTACACTAATGAAAAACAAGCAATTCTACTACAAACTAAACACTGCTTTAGATGGTGATTTTGATACTGAAGCTAACAGATAATTGACTTTATATTCATAGAATATAGGTATGAAAACATCAAAAGAAAATAAAAGCAAAATAATAATTAAGACTAGATGATAAATTTTTACTAAAAAAATAAAAAAATGTTATCATATAATAGTATATAAAGTATTTTAAAGGAGATAATTTATGGCAAAAGAAAAATTTGACCGTAGTAAAGCCCATGTAAATATTGGTACAATTGGACATATTGACCATGGGAAAACAACTTTAACAGCTGCAATCTGTACTGTTTTAGCTAAATCTGGTCAAGCTAAAGCTATGGACTATGCTTCTATTGATAGTGCTCCAGAAGAAAAAGAAAGAGGAATTACTATTAATACTGCACACGTTGAGTATGAAACAGCAAACCGTCACTATGCTCACGTTGACTGTCCAGGCCACGCTGACTATGTTAAAAACATGATTACAGGTGCTGCTCAAATGGATGGAGCTATCTTAGTAGTTGCTGCTACAGATGGTCCTATGCCTCAAACAAGAGAACACATCCTTTTAGCTAGACAAGTAGGGGTTCCTAAGATTGTTGTATTCTTAAACAAATGTGACATGATGTCAGACCCAGAAATGCAAGATCTAGTTGAAATGGAAGTTAGAGAATTATTAAAATCTTACGGTTTTGATGGTGACAACTGTCCAGTAATTAGAGGTTCTGCTCTTAAAGCACTTGAAGGAAATGCTGAATTCGAAACTAAAATTCACGACTTAATGAAAGCCGTTGACGAATATATCCCAACTCCTACAAGAGATAAAGATAAACCATTCTTATTAGCTATTGAAGACGTATTCACAATCTCTGGTCGTGGTACTGTTGTAACTGGTAGAGTTGAAAGAGGACAATTAAACTTAAACGATGAAGTTGAAATCGTTGGTCTTAAACCTACTCAAAAAACAGTAGCTACTGGTATTGAAATGTTTAGAAAACAATTAGACTACGCTGAAGCTGGTGACAACGCTGGTATTCTATTACGTGGTACTAAAAAAGAAGACGTTGAACGTGGACAAGTTCTTGCTAAACCAGGATCAATTACACCTCATACTGAATTTGAAGCTGAAATCTATGCTCTTAAAAAAGAAGAAGGTGGACGTCACACTCCAATGTTCAAAGGTTATAGACCTCAATTCTACTTCAGAACTACTGACGTTACAGGTGCAATCGATTTCGCACAAGAAATGATCATGCCTGGTGACAACACAACTATTAGTGTTAAACTAATCGCTCCAGTTGCTCTAGAAGTTGGTTCTAAATTCTCAATTAGAGAAGGTGGTAGAACTGTAGGTGCTGGTACAGTAACTAAAGTTGTAAAATAATCACAACTTAAAAAAGATTATTAACAAAACTTAATATAAATAAAAATGGGCTTCGGCTCATTTTTATTTTCCATATTAGAAGGTTTCACTTAAATTGCCTGAATATGCACAAAAGAATTCTAAAAAAATTCAAATTAATATATTATATATATACGTATGGCATTTATAGACGAATGTAAAATTTTATTTAAAGCAGGAGACGGTGGAAATGGAATAGTGGCTTGAAGAAGAGAAGCACACGTTCCATTAGGTGGTCCTGCCGGTGGTGATGGTGGAAATGGTGGAAGCATCATTTTAAGAGGAAATCATAATGAGAATTCCCTACAAACTTTAAAATTCACAAAACATATTACAGCTAAAAATGGTGAGAATGGTGAAATTAAAACAATGCATGGTAGAAGTGCTGATGATGTAATTGTTCAAGTTCCAGTTGGTACTGTAGTTTATGATTTAGAAACTAATGAACAAATTACTGATATAAGTGAAGACGGTCAAGAGTTTGTTATTTGTAGAGGCGGTAAAGGGGGTTTTGGTAATTTCCACTTTAAGTCTGGGATGAACAAAGTTCCATCACTATTTGAATTAGGAGATCTAGGAGAAAAGCGGGAATGTAAGCTTGTTCTAAAACATATTGCAGATATTGGTATCGTTGGTTTACCTAATGCAGGTAAATCTACATTTATTAGTTGTATATCATCAGCTAAACCTAAAACTGCAAATTATCAATTCACAACTCTAATTCCAGTTCTTGGAACAATTTATATTAATAATAGAAAAATTATTTTTGCTGATATTCCTGGTTTAATTGAAGGTGCAAGTGAAGGTTTAGGATTAGGTCATGACTTTTTAAAACATATTGAAAGAACTTCTGTATTAATTCATATGATTTCAATGGATGCTGAAGATGCACAAGATCCATATGAAAGTTACTGCACTATTATGAATGAACTTAAAAATTATTCAGAAGCTCTAGCAAAGAAACCAATGATTATTGTAGCTAATAAAATGGATGCTCCTGGAGCTGAAGAAAAATTAGCTGAACTTAAAAAGAAAATTAAAGATCATAAGATTATTGCGTGTTCAACAGGATTAGCAGAAAATTTAGATGCAGTAGTAGATGAAGCACACAAGATGTTAATGATTGAAATCGAAAATAAAGCAAAGAACAAAGCGGCACATGTTATTACATATGAAGCTAATGTTCCTTACGATGAAAAATTAGATAGAACATTACACATTGAACAAGTAGCATCAGACGTATGAAACGTTGAATGTGAATTCATCAAATATTGAGCAAGAAAAATTCCTTTAACAACTCAAGACAACATTGTTCGTTTCAATCAAAAAATGAAGACTGCTCAAATTGAAGAAACATTAAGAACTATGGGAGCTAAAAGAGGTGACATCATTAGTATGTATGGTGTTGAAATGGTATATGAAGGTTAATTATGAACAAGAACTTACTAAAACACAAGGATGATGTAGCAAAACAAATTAAACAATACTTTAAACAAGCTCATGTTAATAAAGCAGTGATTGGGATAAGTGGAGGTATTGATTCAGCTGTAGGCTTAAATCTTATCATTGAAGCATTAGGCAAAGAAAATGTTATTCCATATTTCATTGATATAGAATCAAATAAACAAGACTATATTGATGCCCAATCTATTTGTAAACAAGCTAATATTAAATTAAATTATATTAACTTGACTAAATTATTTAAAGTTGCTAAAAAAACATTTAAACAAACTAAGCAACTTTCATTAGCTAATTTAAAATCTAGATTACGTGCTGTTTGTCTATATGATCAAGCATCAAATTATAATGCATTAGTTTGTGGTAATTCTAATTTAGATGAATTATATGTTGGATACTTCACAAAGTATGGAGATAATGCTTGTGATATTTCAATGCTATGCAGCTTTGTGAAATGTGAAATCAAAGAATTGGCTAAGTATTACAACGTTCCAAATCAAATCATAGAAAAAGTTCCAAGCGCAGGCCTTTATGAAGGACAAACAGATGAAAAAGAATTAGGAATTTCATACTCAGAAGTAGATGGTTTTTTAATTGGTCTAGGTTCATCAAATGAGGCAAAAAAGATTATTAATAATCTACATAATAAAAATAAACACAAATTAAATTATAATTATATAGTAAATAAAGATAACAAAAGAGTATCATGCCTAAGAAAAAAATAGATTGACTTACCATCAATAAATTAATTATCAGCATTGAAATTATGCTATTTTTTATTGCAGCACTAATAGTTAGTTCATTGTACTTTTCATGAGACTATTCAAACTTCTTACAATGTGCTGATAATAAAGCATGTTTTTGATTAGGTTTTACTACATTAACTGCAATTATAGTTTCTAGTGGTGGTATTCTTGCAACTGGTTTGATCTCATTAATTCACATTGATACAATCGTGAATGCTAAAGATAAAAAGAATAAAAAGTAAGGAACATTATGATAGATTTAAATCCATTAATTAAAGAAATATCAGAATTAGATAATGAAAAGAAAATTATAGAAGTTAAGAACATCTTTACAAAAAAGAATGTTTCTCCACTTTATGCTAAATTAAAAGAAGCAGAAGATAAGAAAGAATATGGACAACAACTAAATAAATTAAAAGATGAAATTGACAACATTATCAATAAGCGTTTAGAAGAATTAGTAGCTAAACAAGATAATGTTGAAATAAGTGATGATATTGTTTTAGATATTGATACATTTAGAGTTGGTAACACACACATTATCAACCAAGTGATAGATGACATTTTATCTTATCTTTCTCAATTTGATTTTGCTTTAGTATCTGGTAATGAAGTTACAACTGATCATTATAACTTTCAAGCTTTAAATATTGGCAAAGATCACCCTGCTAGAAATATGCATGATTCTTTATTTATTAATGCAAACTATTTATTAAGAACACACTGTACTTCAACAACTGCTATTTATTTAAACAAGCAAAATGAATCAGATGATATTAGAGTTGTAAGCTATGGTAATGTTTATCGTAAAGATGAAGATGATGCTACTCACTCTCATCAATTTACTCAAATAGATTTAGTATGAGTAAGAAATGATTTGAATTTTGCTAATCTAAAATTTATTATCAATGGTCTAATCCAACACTTATTTGGTAAGTCACTAGATGTAAGATATAGATTAAGCTACTTCCCATTTACAGAACCAAGTTTCGAAGTAGATGTAGAATGCTGAAAATGTAAAAATAAAGGATGTAATATTTGTAAGCACACTGGATGAATTGAAATTCTTGGTGCTGGTATGTTAAATCAAAAAGTAATTGATGAAGCTGGTATTAAAAATATTAATTCTGGTTTGGCTGCTGGTATTGGTGTAGAAAGAATTGCAATGCTTAAATACGGTATTACAGATATTAGAGATTTCTACAATAATGATTTTGATATCTTAAAGCAATTTAGTAAATAAGGAGACTCATCATGTTAGTAAGTAAAAAGTTATTAAGTAAATTAATTCCAGAAATCACAAAGATGAGTGATGAAAAATTCACTAGTATTTGTAATAAAGTTGGAATTGAAGTAGAACAAATTTTAAACCATGATAAGCCTGAAGGATTAGAAATTGTTTTCATTGAATCATTTAAGCCACATCCAAATAGTGATCATATCAATTTAGTTACTATTAAAAAAGCTAACGGTACACAAGAAGTATGTTGTGGTGCTAGTAATGTGACTAAAGATAAATATGCAATCTTTGCTCCAGTAGGTGCTAAACTACCAAATGGAATTACAATTGCGCCTAAGGATGTAAGAGGTGTTACATCAAATGGAATGCTATGTGCATATAGTGAAATAACAAATTTAGGAAAAGAATTTTTAAGTGATGCAGATAAAGATGGAATTATTATCCTAGATGAAGCAATTCTTGGTGATAAAGATATCGCTAAATATGTATTCACTGATGACGTTATCTATGACTTATCTATCCCAAGCAATAGAAACGATTTAAATTCACTTGAAGTATTAGCAAATGAAATTAAATTTAGTTTAAATAAAGAAGTTGAATTTAGAACTGCGGAAAAGTTAAGTTGATTACTTAAAAAAACTGATTGAGTCGGTAATGATCGATGATTCGATGTAGATGAAACACTTTGCAATGAAATCGGTTTTATTAATCATATTCCAGATAGTGATGAAGCAAATCTTAACTGAAAACAAAAAGAAATTTTAATGTCTTGTGGTTATAAAGTACAAAATAATTTTGTTGACCTAATGAATTTATTTACTATCTATTATGGCAACCCAATTCATGTTTATGATGCTGATAAAGTAGATTGAAGTAAATTAGCTATAAAGAAATTAGATAAACAAACACAAATTAAAGCTTTAGATGGAAATACATATACATTTAAAGCTGGCACAATTGCAGCTTTTAGTGGTGATGAAATAATTAGTATTCCAGGAATCATTGGTTGTGAAAATTCTAAAGTAACTTCAGAAACAAGAAAAGTTATTATAGAAGTAGGAAACTTTAATCCTAAACTTATTAGAAAAGCTGCTGAAGATGCTAAGATATCAACAAAAGCACAAGCAATCTTTGCTAAAGGATTAGCGCCTTGAATCACACAAAATACATTTGCTCAGATTGTTTCTTACTTTAATGAAAAAGGGATAATTGATCCAGTTAAAAAATACTTTAATCCAATTGTAAAATCAGTAGTAGCTTATGATAGAGAGTTGATGTACAACTTCTTAGGTATAAAAGAACCTATTTCATTTAACAAAATTTTAGAACCTGAATTATTTAATGTACCACCATACAGATTAGACATCGAAAATCAATTTGATGTATTTGAAGAAGTGCTTAAAACACTAGATGTTAATAAACTTGAACCTGAACCAATTGTATTTGAAATTAATGAAAAGAAAGAATCACCATATAAGAATCAACAAAAACTAAAATCTTTCTTATGCCACCAAGGTATGCTTGAAACTAAGACTTACAACTTAAGTAGTGAAGAAGATTACAATGCATTTAACTTCTTTGGAATAAAGGAAAAAATTCAAATTATTAATCCAATTTCAAAAGCAAGAGAATGCTTAAGAGTAAACCTAATTGACGAAATGTTAAAAGTAATGCAATATAACATTGCTAGAAAAAGAGATTTATTTAATATTTTCGAAATCCAAAACATTCAAACTTCTTTAGATAGTACAATGACTAATTTATCAATGATCTTTATCAATGATTTAGTTAAAAACCCAATTGCTCATGCAAACATTGAAAAATCATTTGTTAATATCAAATCTTTAATCAAACAAATGTTCAAAACAATTAATGAAGATGTTACATTTGATCTAATTAAATTATCAGCTTCAGAAGTCAATGATAAAGGATTAGTAATTAAGCACAAAGATAAAACTATTGGTTATATAACTCTAGTTAAAAAATCTATTGCCAAGAAATATGATATCCTAGAAGATGTTTATGCAGTCTCTATTGATATTTCTAAATTTATATCAAACCAAAGCTCTTTCAAACTAAATAAGGTAAGCACTTTCCCTACAGTAAAAAGAGATGTTAATATTGAAACAAGTAATCATAAAGCAATTAATAAAATCATCAAACTAATCAAAGAACATAACAATGTAACTACTGTCGCAATTAAAGATACTTTTAGTAAAGATGGTAAAACTATCTATACTCTAGGAATAGATATTAACTCAATTGAACAAACTTTAAGCACAGAACAAATTGATAGTATTATCAAAGAAATAAACACTATCATTGAACAAAATAAATAGTATTAGTTAGTATACAAGATATTGAAAACTAAATTTATCTAATTTTTATAAACTACAATATCTAACTAGTAATTTGGGAGATTATATTTTCTAATATCATGATTTTTGTAGAAAAGGTTCTTATATATTGTCATTCTGGGAGTTAAATTAGCAAGAAATAAACTATAATTATATAGGATTGAAGAGTATTTGAAAAATGAAATATGATGAACTAATGGAAAGAACTACTACTATCAATGAAATTGAAACCAGTGATAGATCCTCTAATTGTCTATCATGATTTAATTTTGATTCTTTATTTCAAGAAAAAATGGAATTTGAAAATATGTCTAATCATAATTCAATGGCTATTTTAGGTGATAGTTTATCTGTTTTAAGAAAATTAAAGGATAATTCTATTCAGTTAATATTTGCTGATGCTCCATACAATATTGGTAAAGATTTTGGAAATAATAGTGATAAATGATCAAATACTATTGATTATATAAATTGATGTAAAAATTGAATTGATGAATGTATGAGAGTTCTTTCAAATACTGGAACTATGTATTTGATGACTGCAACACAACATATGCCATTTTTGGATGTTTATATTTCTGAAAAATATAATGTATTATGTAGAATAGTTTGAACCTATGATAGTTCAGGTGTACAATCTAAAAAAATGTTCGGATCATTGTATGAACCGATTTTAATGATTAATAAAAGTAAGAACCATCAATACACATTCAATAAGTCTGATATTATGGTCGAAGCTAAAACAGGTTCGAAGAGAAAACTAATTGATTATAGAAAAAACCCACCTCAACCTTATAATAATGAAAAGGTACCAGGTAATGTTTGAAATTTTAATAGAGTTAGATTTAAAATGAATGAATATGAAAATCATCCAACTCAAAAACCAGAATCATTATTAGAAAGGATTATCAAAGCCTCATCTAATAAAGGTGATGTTGTATTAGATCCATTCTCAGGTTCATTTACTACTTCAGCCGTCGCTATAAATCTTGGAAGGAATGCTATCGGGATTGAATTAAACAAAGAATATTATGAAATAGGGCTAAGAAGAACAGGCATAACAAATATATATAATGGCAGAACTATAGAAAAAATAAAAGTGAGAAAAACCAATTGTAAGTCAAAATATAAAAGAGGGAATGATTAAATGAAAATAATAGAAGATTTTGTCCGAGAAATTTTAATAGAAGATTATGGAAATGAATATCAAAATGTATATGATAATTGCCCTTTATTGCAATATTTAGATAGCAAAATGAAGGCTGTTCATGGAGACTCAAAAGCGAGAAAAAGTTTAGCTAGTATATATGCTATTTATTCAATATTGTATTTCTACCAAGAAGAATTTTATGGTGATAGTGAGGAATACAAAAAATTTATAGGATATGATTTTAAATTTTTATTTCAATTCATGAGAAATTTATATGGTGGTAGTAAGTTACAAAATCATGCTTTGAATTCTAGAGTTAACAATGAATTTAAGAACAAATTAGAAATATGTGATAAACCACTAATAATCGATAACCAAGGAAAATATTTAATTCATATTGATTACATATATACGAATGGTCATGATATTAGTAAAACAGTGTGTAAGGTAATTGAAAAATATATTGAACTACTCAAAATTAAAGATAGAAGTTTTATAGAAATTTTGAAAAATCTTAGAGAAATAAATGATTTTGTTGATAAAAAAGAAAAGTTAAGTTTCTTATTAACTGAAGATGCAGAAGCTAGAATATTTGAAATAATTAGTTACTCTATTCTTAAAAATCATTACAAAAATATAAGTGTATTCTTTGGACAGACTAAAGAAACTATTGATGAAGTGACGCTTGAATTATTTAAAACAGGAAGAACTAATGCAAACGATGGCGGGATTGATTTTGTAATGAAACCCACTGGAAGGTTTTTTCAAGTAACTGAAGTTAATAACTATGGCAAATACCTACTTGATATAGACAAGGTTATGCACTTTCCAATAACGTTTGTTATAAAAACTCATGATAGTAAAGACAGTATAATTGAAGAATTGAATAACTATATTGATTCAAAATCTAGTGGAATGGAAGTATTAAAAAATAGATATAAAAATGCAGTAGAAGAAATAATTACAATTAATGAATTATGCGAATGAACTAATGAATTAAATGCTGAAGATATCAATAATATAATACGTGATATGGACTTATATTATAGAATCGAAATGAATCTAGAAATTGAAGATGATGAATACTAGTTACATATCATTGAACAAAATAAATAGAATCAACATCATAAACTACTAATAGGTCTAGATTAATCTCTAGACCTATTATTTACTACTCAGTAAATAAAATTATAGATTATTGCTATATTTAGTATAATTAACATGTCTATACATTAATGTATAGTACAAAGAAAGGCTAATCCTAAATGGAAAATTCAGACAAAAAAGTAAAAGCTGAATCGACTAAATCAGTAAAAGCTGATAAAGCCGCAAGTGCAGTTAGTAGCGCTGACGCAAGTCAGAATGTCAATGCTAATTCAGCTAAAAATGAACAACAATTAATTTCTGCAAACAAATTAATTACTGTAGGTGCTCATATTGGTTTAAACCCTGCAAAGTGAAATCCTAAAATGGCTCCTTACATTTACTCTAAGAAAAACAACAACCACATTATTGATATTTCTAAATCATTAGTATTCTTAAGAGTGGCTTGTAATTTCTTAAGACAAGTTTCTCAAAGTGGTGGAAAAGTTCTAATTGTAGGTACAAGAGGAAAACTTTTAAAAGAATACATCAAATCAGAAGCTGAAAGATCTAATTCATACTATGTTACACAAAGATGATTAGGTGGTACATTAACTAACTTCAAGAACATTCGTAAATCTATTAAGAAAATGAATGATAACAAACAAGCTATTGAAGATGGTAGTATCAACAACTATACTAAGAAAGAACAACTTTTAATTCAAAAGGAAACAGATAAATTAGAAAAATTCTATGGTGGTATTGGTAACATGAGAAATGTTCCAAATGTATTATTAGTTATTGATCCAGTTAATGACATTAATGCAATCATGGAAGCAAAGAAATTAGGAATTACTGTAGTTGCTTTAGCTAATACAAATGCTGATCCAAGTTTAATTGATTACATTATTCCTGTAAATAACTATGCAATTAAATCAACTGTTTTAGTTTTAAATATCTTAGTAGACGCAATTTGTTTAGGACAAGGATTACCAACTAAAGTTTCAGGTATCCCTGAAGATCAAATTGAAATTGTAGAACAACCAGTTAGAAAACCTAGTGCTACAATTAAACATAAGAAGTTTACAAAACATTCTCATTAATTAGAGATAGAGGAGAAACACAATGGCAACAGCTAAAAAAGAAAAAGTAAAAGCTTTAACTAAATCAGAAGTTTATTCTAAAGTAATTGATACTGCATCTGTAAATGGTGTTGAATTAAACAAACAACAATTAGCAGTTATTTTAGAATCTTATGAAAAAGTTGTATTCACTGAATGAAAAGAAAAAGGTGAATTTAAATTACTAAACATTGGTAAATTAAAAATTAAAGAAAGACCAGCTAGAGAAGGTATCAACCCTACAACTGGTGAAAAAGTGAAATATCCTGCTAAAACAGTTCCAAAATTCACTTTCAACAAAATTGTAAAAGAATTCATTTTAGGAAACGGAAAATAATTCTTAATTAATAATCGTAATAAAAACTTCTGGCAACGGGAGTTTTTATTATCTCCATTTTAAAAGTTAAAGGAAGTTAGAATATCTTAATATGTAAATTGTCATAAAAAGATTTTTATATTAAAATTATTATATGCAAAAAAGTTTAAAGAAACATTGATTGAAAAAGTGCATTGCTGGAACATTAATATTTGGTGCTATTACAGCATCCATAGTTCCTTTTGCAGTTTCATGTTCAAACCAAGAAAGTTCTTCAAATACACAAGGCAATCAAAATAATGCAGAAGCACAAATTGATCATAACCTAACAAAGTATGCAGCAAATTTAGAAATTTTTGCTGTTGATGTTACACAATTTAATATTAGTAATTTAGTAATAAAAAACAAACCTGGTAGTGGTTATTCATATGAATTTGTAGGTGGATCAGACAATGATGATAGCACTGACCTTGAAGCATTCTTCAATTCTTTCACAAAGTCAAATGAAGAAAATCCAGATCGTGGGAAATATACATTTTTAGCAAGCCGAAGTAATGTAATAGAATCAATAAAAGATAATGCAAAGTCAGATATTCTTTCTAATTATGATGCAATTAAAGAATTGATTATGAGAGATGTACAAGTTTCAATTGTTGCTGAAATCGGATTATATGGTGATGATAAAGCTGAAGAACCTTCTGTTACATTACTTAATACAAACTTATGGGATTATACTAATAGTCAAAAACAATGATCATTATCAAGACCAGGACATTTTCCGAAAGAATGAGACCAAATTGTTAATGGTGCAAATAGTAATACAGATGTTAACAAAATTAAAATATTGAAAAACTTAGTCTTTAAATTAAATACTAAACCAATTCATGAAGCAAAATTAAAAGATGGAAAAAGAGTGAACCTAGATATAGGATTAAATTTATCTAATGGTGGCTCAAGTTCATCTAATGCAAAATCTATACAATTAAAGTGTAGCATTGCCAAACCTACACTAAATTAAATCTTAACTATTAAACAATACTAAAACTAAAATATGAAGAATATAAAATATAGACATCCACAAGTATTAAAATTTAGAGGAAGAATTAGAGTTTCAAAAGAAATTAAAGAAGCTTGGAATGATGCATTAGAATGTCATTGTGGTCATCCTACATGTTCTCCTAAAACACATAGACTATGTCCAGAATGTGGCAAGACAATGATTTTTAATTCATATTTTATGAACCCTGAACCAACCTATAATGAATTTAGATGAAAAGTAGAACCACTGGATTATATTAGCCTAATGACTCGTTCTCATGGCACAAAAGAAAGACAAGCAATTCATATAAAATGTAGCAATAATAAAGGCAGATACTTTTGCGCAAATATTAAATAAACATAAACTATTGATATTTTAATAATAAGATATATAACATAAATTGCTAAAAGCAATTATAATAAAGTTGTGGAAACAGGAGAACTTTATGGCTAACAACAATGAAATGAATGACAAAGCCTGAGAAGGTTTTAAACGAGGAAATTGATCTAAAACCATTGATACACGTGATTTTATCCAATTAAATTACACTCCATATTATGGTGATGATTCTTTCCTTGCAGAATCAACAGAAGCAACTGATAAACTTTGAGAAACTATTATGGACTACACCAAAAAAGAAATTGATAATGGTGGAGTTTGAAAAATGGATACAAGAGTTTCAGGTGTAGATGTTTTTGATGCTGCTTATATTTCAGAAGACAAAAACCTTGAAAAGATTGTTGGACTTCAAACAGATGAATTATTCAAAAGAGCATATATGCCAATTGGTGGTATCAGAACTGCACAACAAGCAGCTGAAGCTTATGGATTTAAAACTGATCCAGAAGTTGATATGGTCTTTGAAAAATATCGTAAGACTCATAACCAAGGTGTTTTTGATGCATATACAACTGAAATGCGTCTAGCTCGTAAGAGTCATATTATTACTGGTTTACCAGATGCATATGCAAGAGGTCGTATCATTGGTGACTATCGTAGAATAGCGCTATATGGTATTGATTACTTAATTGAACAAAAGAAAATTGACAAGAGTAATTTAGGTCCTGATTTTAATGAAGAAACTATTAGATTAGCTGAAGAATTAACAGAACAAATTAAAGCACTTGAAAAAATTAAAAAGATGGCAGAAAGTTATGGTTATGATATTTCAAAACCAGCAACTAATGCACAAGAAGCAATCCAATGAACTTACTTTGGATATTTAGCTGCCATTAGAGAACAAAATGGTGCAGCAATGTCTATGGGTAGAACATCTACTTTCTTTGATATCTATATCCAAAGAGATATTGACAGAGGAATCTTAGATGAAAAATCTGCTCAAGAATTAATTGACCACTTCGTTATGAAGTTAAGAATTGTTAAGTTCATGAGACCACCTGCATATAACCAATTATTCTCAGGTGACCCAGTATGAGCAACTGAATCAATTGGTGGTATGGGGTTAGATGGAAGAACTTTAGTTACTAAAACTTCTTTCCGTGTAATTCACACATTATCAAATATGGGTCCAGCTCCAGAACCAAACTTAACTGTTTTATGATCTACTAAGTTACCAGATGGATTTAAACAATTCTGTGCTAAGTATTCAATTATGTATTCATCAATTCAATATGAATCAGATGACTTAATGAGACATACTCATGGTGATGACTATGCAATTGCATGTTGTGTATCTCCAATGAAAGTTGGTAAGCAAATGCAATTCTTTGGAGCTCGTGCTAACCTAGCTAAAGCTTTGATTTATGCAATTAGTGGTGGATATGATGAAATGCACCCAGAAATTCACTTAGGTCCATTAACTAAACCAATGTCTGATAAGAAACCATTAGACTATGAAGAAGTTTGAAGTAGATTTAAAGAAACATTATCTTGATTAGCAAGATTATATGTAAATACTTTAAATGTAATTCACTATATGCATGATAAGTACTACTATGAAGCTGCTGAAATGAGTTTATATGATACAGATACATTTAGATTCTTTGCAACAGGTATTGCAGGTCTATCAGTAGCAGCTGACTCTCTATCAGCAATTAAGTATGCTAAAGTTACACCAGTATTTGAAGGAAACCAATTAATTTCATTCAAAACAGAAGGTGACTTCCCTAAATATGGAAATGATGACAATAGAGTTGATAAGATCGCTGTTGATATTGTGAAGTTCTTTATGACTGAAATTAGAAAACACAAAACATATAGAAACTCATTACAAACTATGTCAATTCTAACAATTACATCAAATGTAGTTTATGGTAAAGCAACTGGTGATACTCCAGATGGACGTAAGGCTGGTGAACCATTTGCTCCAGGTGCAAACCCTATGCATGGTAGAGATAATCATGGTGCAGTTGCATCATTAAACTCAGTAGCTAAGATTCCATTTAAATATGCCGCTGATGGTATTTCAAATACATTCTCAATTGTTCCTAATGCTTTAGGTAAAGACACAATTGGAGTAATTAGTGGTAGTGGATGCTGTGAAGGTGATGGATGTCAAATTACAAATGCAGATGAATTTATTAAATTAAATGAAACTAAAACAAAAGCTCCAGCTAAGAAAAAGGTAGCTAAAAAATCTAAAAAGAAACCAGCTAAGAAAACTAAAGTAAAAACAGTTGGTGAAATCAAAATTGGATTTAAGCCAGAAGTTGAAAAACCAAAAAAATCAACTAAACCAAGTTCTGCAAAATCTCAACCAATCTATGCTAAGCAAAAGAAAACATCTACAAAATATCCAAAGAATAAAGTAATCACTGACTTCAACAAAGAACCTGAACCAATTGGAGAAGATCCAATCAACGAAAAAGTATCTAAAGTTGTAACTTACAAATCACGTCCTTCTTTAGATAAAATGAAAGTTCACCAAAAGAACTTAAATGCTTTTGATGATAAGAAGTCTCCAAAAGCTAAAAATAAAATTACAACCAATAAATGAGAAAATATTAGATAATAGTAGGTATTATGTTAAGACCAAATACTGAAAGACTATGACAAGAATCTCAAGATTGTAATTGTGGATCTGGTGACTGTTCACCTAGAAACCATAAATTATGTCCTGTTTGTAATGAAAAGATGCTTTATGGCAGTCACTTTACAAATGAAAAAACTAAGGATAGCAAATTTGCTTGAAACATTGATTTGATTGTCCAAAAACAAGACGGTGGCTCTTGAAAATTAAGTAATATGCGTGCAGTCCACATCAAGTGTAATAAATCGCGTAATAACAAAGATCAATCAAGAGAATACGAAAAATAATACTAAAAAAGATTGTGTGAAAAGCGCAATCTTTTTTATTGCTAACTTCAATTGAAAAAGGTATTTAATAGATTTGGGGATAATTGCTAAATAATCTGTCCAAAATGTTGTCAATAAAATAGGTAAAATAATTTATTATTTTATACATTTATCTATATAATTATTTTACATAATTATTTTTGACTTTGAGGTGTAGCCAGAATTGAAAAAAAATCTACTTAGTTTTATTGACTTACGTAAGGTCTACGATAACAATTACGTTGCTGTTAAAAAATTAAATCTAGATATAAACAAGGGTGAATTTGTTACATTACTTGGCCCATCAGGATGTGGAAAGACTACAGTACTTAAAATGCTGGCAGGTTTTGAATATCCAACACAAGGTAGAATTTTATATAATGGATTAGATATTAAAGATTTATCAGTTAATGATAGACCTACTGCTACTGTATTTCAAGACTATGCATTATTTCCTAACATGACCATCAAACAAAATATTGAATATGGTCTTAAAGCAATGAGAGTTCCTTCTGAAGCAATGACACCTGAAATTGAAAAGAAGGCAGAAAATATTTTCAATGATGCTACTAAAAAAGCAAATGGAAAAATAAAAAGTATTGAAAAGAAAAGAAAAGAACTTCTTAAAGATATTAACAAATGTGAAAAAGAATATACTAAACACAAAGGTTGAGAAGAATTCAAAAAAATGAGATTTAATGACTTTCAAATCGCCATTAAACGTCTTAACAAAGAATTATATGCAACCTATGGAGACGATTTCGTTTCTAAACAAACTAATTGAAATAAATTTAAATCTAAATTAAATATGATGCTTATTAAAATGCATGTATCATATAGATTTGACGTCTCAACAAAAGGAATGAATGATATTGAAAAAGAAATTGTTAGAATAACTAAAATCTATAGTGCTAAATATTACTTAGATCAAAAATATGATGTATTAAAAGATAAATATAATAATCTAGACTTTGATATTTCGTATTGACAAAACTATCCAACTCACCAAAAAGAAAAATACCTAAAAAATACAGCAAGTAGAAAACTTACTAGAGATGAAATTGAACAAAGAACAAAAAAGGTAATTGACCTTGTCGGTTTAAAAGGTAAAGAAACTAATATGCCTCATGAATTATCAGGAGGGATGCAACAACGTGTGGCTCTAGCTAGAGCAATTGTTATTGAACCAGAAATCATTTTACTAGATGAACCTCTATCAGCTCTTGATGCAAAAGTTAGAGGACAAATGCAAAAAGAAATGAAGAGATTGCACAAGGAATTAAAATTAACATTTATTCTTGTTACTCACGATCAAGAAGAAGCATTAATGTTATCTGACAAGGTAGTAGTAATGTCTCAGGGCCAAATTGAACAAGTAGGTACTCCTCAAGAAATTTACGATTACCCAGAAAATAAATGAGTTGCTAAGTTTATTGGTAGAGCTAATTTCTTTGATGGAATTTATTTAAATAACCATAAAGCTCAATTCTTAGGTTTAACTCAAAAAGTAGAAGAATTATATAAGTTCAAAGATCAATCAAAAGTAACAGTAATGATTCGTCCTGAAGACTTTGATGTTGTAGAAGCTGGTAAAGGTTTTCTAGATGTACAAGTTGAATCATGTGAATATCGTGGTTTATTATGAGATATCAAATGTAAACTTGATAAACAAATCATAGTAGTAGAAGGTGTAAACAAAGTAATACCTGGATCTACAATTGGACTAAAGTGAGATGCAGAAGATATTCATTTAATTAGAGGTAGAAAATAATGAATGCAACTACTTCTACATTCAATCCAAAATTAAAGAATAATAGTGCTCAATTTAAAACAAAGATTAATTGAAAGAAAACAAGTCTTTGATTACCTTTTCTATTGCTATCTTTATTTATGGTAATTGTTCCATTAATTTGAGTCTTTGTTATTACATTAATTCCAGTTGATGGATATACTGTTAAAGATAACTGAGATATTATTAATGCAACCATATGACAAAAGATTGGTAAATCATTACTAATTGCTGTTATATCAACTACAATTTGTTTACTAATTTCATTCCCTTTCTGTTATTTCTTAAGTCAAGCTCAAAATAAAAGGTTAAAGAAAATTATTTTTACAATGGTAACGATGCCAATGTGATTAGGATCAATGATTGTTTTAGTTTCACTGAAATTATTTTTTGACAAAGTGAATGGAGCTATTAACAGTACATTTGGTGATGTGTATACTGTAATTGGTATTGTTTATTTATACATTCCTTTTATGATTATTCCTCTATACAATACATTAGAACAATTGCCTAAGAATTTAATTAATGCATCTAAGGATTTAGGTAGAAGTGGTATTTATACTTTCTTTAAGGTTGTAGTGCCTTTTACTAAATATGCATTGCTTTCTGGTATTAGTATGGTGTTATTACCTTCTATGAGTGTAGTAGCTGTGCCACAATTCTTAAACAATAATCCTGATGGTTCATTGATTGGTGACATTATTATGTCTCAAGGACAACAAGCTAGTGATAGTCAAATAGCACTAGCTCGTACTTGTGTTTTAAGTGTTGTAGTATCTATTGTAATGTTTGTAGTTTATGGCATCATTGCTTTAACTCCAAGATTATGAGAAAAAGCAATGAAACACAAAACAAAGAGAGGTATGAAAGATGAATAAGTTCTGACAATGACTTAAAAAGTCTTATATAGCTCTTTTGTTAATAGTTATTTATATCCCTCTAATTTTCTTAGTGGTATGATCATTTGTTAATCCAAGTGAAAAAGGAAACGTGGTTACTTCACCTAGTGGGTGAGGATTTGAAAACTATTTAAGTTTATTTACTGATAATGAGTTCTTAAATGCTTTAATGAATACAGTGATAATTATCAGTATTGTGACTCCTATTTCAGTAGCCATTGCTACTATTACTTGTTATGCTGTTTGAAATAACAAAAAGAGTTTTGAAAAAATGAATAATGGGATTAGTAAAATAAGTTTAGTCAATCCAGAAATTATTACAGCTGTTAGTCTTACACTTTTATTTGCTAGTACTTGAATATCAATAGGAATGGATTTAGGATTCTTTACTATTATCCTTTCTCACATATCTTTCTGTACTCCATATGCTATTATCTCTATTTATCCTCGTATGCAAAAATTCAAAGTAAATTTAATTAATGCTTCTAAGGATTTAGGCTATAGTGGTTTTAAAACATTCTTTAACATTGTAATACCATATCTACTACCTTCTATTTTAAGTGCATGTGCTTTAGTTATTGTAATGTCATTTGATGACTTTATTATTACTAATCTTGTACGTGGTAGAATCACAACAGTTTCTATTGAAATGTATTTAATGACAAAAGGAATTAAAGCGTGAGCAGTTGCTTTTGGAGCACTATTAGTTGTTATCTTTATAGTTTATATTGGCATTAAAAGTTTAGTAAATTGACGTAAGTCTAAAAAGCAAAAGATGAATCAATTGACTTCTTATGTTAAATCTACTATTAACAATAGTGAGGTGAAACAATGAAAAAAATAAAATTGTTTGGACCTCGTGCAAAAAAATATTGAATTAGTGGTGCAATTGTAGCAGCTATAGCTTTACCTGCTTCCTTAATAGCTGTGAGTTTAACAGTTGGTAAAAGAGACTTTGTTTTAGCTAACTACCAATCATATATGTCACCAACTGTTCAAAAGGAACTTAAAAATAAATATGGTGTTTCTTTTGATAGCTTTGAAAATGTTGAAGGTGCTAAAAAATTAATTACTTCTAACTCAGCTGATATTGTTAACACTACAACATATGAAGTAGTCAATTGATCTAAAGAAGGTATAATTCAAAAATTAGATTGAACTAAATTCAATCTGCCAGGAATTACTACTGCTCAAGATGCTTTATCATTATTCACTCCATCAGTCCAAGCTATTTTACAAGCATATGATTTAAATGGTAATGGTGTAATGCGTGAAGTAGATGATAATTTATTAAATTACGGTATTCCTTATTTTTTACAAGATTTAGTATTTGCTTATCGTGGTAACGAAATTCCAGAACTTAGTGGTAATGTAACATGAAAGCAAACTATTGATGCAATAGTTAAAGATGAAAGATTCCACTCTACAAATCAACCTCACTTAATTGGTTTAGATGATCCTAGAACAATATATAGTATTCCTAAAGCTATGCAAGATAATGATATCAATCCACCACAAGGAGCATCAACAAGTGATTTAATTGATACATACAATATTTTAAGAAATGAATTAAACCAACTAGGACATTTACCTATTAAATTAAATTCAGACTCTGTAACTGTTTTAAATTCAGTGGCTGATGGAAAAGATATTAAAGGTGGATTTATGTTTAATGGAGATGCTATTTATGCAGCATCAGGTGGAGATAATGGAGTGATAGATCCTAATGTTGGTTTTCATATTGTTAAACCAACAGATAATGCAGTTGCACTAGATATGATGGTATTAAACAAAAACTTAGGTGGTGACAATTTAAATAAAGCTTATGATTTGTTAAAAGATTTATCACTAACATTTGATAATGCTAATCCTGAAGAATCTATTACCTATCAAAACTTTGATAATGTCAATTACACTACACCTCTAAAAGATTTGTATGATTATATTATTTCTTCTGATTACTTCGAATCAGATGAAACAAAAACTAACGCCTTTGAAATAGACGTTAGTTCTAGCAATGTTTTACATAAAGTTGAGCTGCCAATTGATGATTTAACTAAATCAAATTTTAGTTTTGCATGAATTGATTTCAAAGCTCATTTAAATTAATTAAATTATTTAGGTTCTACTACTTCTTCATTAGTAGTAGCTAATCCAGATAAATCTTCTAGATAAGTTCTATCATCGATGTGTTCTTTTACAAGACGATGACATTTGAATACTTCATCTAAATATGAATCACATTTGCTAATACCTACTGTTGCACCTAATGAGATAATGTAGTACATTGTGTAAGCATTATTAAAGCTGAATTTAATTTCTTTCTTTAAATGAAGTTTGCATTCACTTGCTCAGAATCCTTCTTCATTAGCTAATGCACTTGCTTGGTTACGACATCTTGCAACTAAAGCAGGATCTAAATTACTTGTTTGAAATAAAATAGTATTAGTATGTTTTTTTGCATACTTGATAATTGATTTGTGAAGATGTTCAATTGCATCTCAATTAATATTATTTAGTTTTTTTCTGATAATCATGTAATAACCTCAATAAATATATTTTACATAAAACTACTTAAATTTGATGACATAATCTTTGGAGTTATCAAGTTTTCCTAGATAATCAACAATTAATCTTGTGTATAAATATTGTCTTTCTACTAATTTGTTTTCAGGTAGTTCTCATTCTTTTTCAGGATTGGCAATATAAAATAAATCAGTACCTCAAGACTTGTTGTTTTTAAGTAGATCTTGGTAGTAATTCTTGTTTTTTATTAATATATCTTTTAAAACAATTGTTTGCTTAGTATCTTCTTTTTCTTTAGTAATAAATCCATACTTCTGATCTACTTGCAGATATGATTGATAATCAACTCATAGACTTGATAAAACATCATCATTTTTAATATCTTCAAGCAATAATCAAATTTCATTTTCCAATGCAGTAATAGTGAAATTAAACTTTAGTGTAGCTATTCATAAATCTACAATTGTTTTATTTAACTTTTTATTAATTAAGAAGTCATCAAAATCAGATTCATGTTTTTCATAAAAACCATTATAGAAATTAGTTTTAGCAATTTGAATAGTTTTTATGATTAATGGATTATTAGCAAAGTCTATGTTTGAACCAAACGCACTTTGAATTAGTAAATCAACTTCTGCGTCTCAATTAGGTTTATTTTGCTTAACTAATTGTTGCGACATAATTAAACATCTTTGTTGATCGCTCAAAAGATTGTGAATGATTTCACGAGAGATAGCACTAAGTTCTCATAAAGGATAACCTTGTGATTCTCAAGTTGGATAATCTTTATTAGTTTTAAATGATTCTGTAAACTCAGCTATATTAGTTAATCATCAAAATATTTGTTCATCTGACAGATTATCTTGTGAAGACAAAGATTTTAAAACCTTGGAAGGGTTTAATGTTATTAATTCTTTATTACTCATACTAATCACCTTATTAATACAATTATCAAACTATTTTATGAATAGTCAATGTTAAGAATTGCTTGCAATAGGAAATTTTGTTTAAAAATTTCACCAATAATAAAAATATTTTATTTCATTTTTATATTTGAAAATAAATAGTACTATAATAGAACTACTACACATAAATTAATAGAAAAATTAATTTAGTGATTATATAACTTTAAGGTGTTAGATGAGCTCTTAAAGTTGTAATCATTAGTGTATAAATTGTTAAGGTGCTATATCCTCATAAGTTTGTTAATTTACAAACAAAATCAATCTAGAGAGGAAGTTAAAGTTTATATTATGCTTAAGCTATTAGCTTGTATAAACTTTTTTTGTCAAAAGGTGGGAATATGAAACAAGTAATCAAGAGAGATGGAACAACAGTTAGTTTTGATAAGGATAGAATAGTTAGAGCAATACAACTGGCATTTAATTCTAAAGATGCAAACTATAAACCTGAAGAAATAGATAAAATTGCTACTGACATTTCTGCAATAAAAGGCAATAAATTATTTGTAGAACAAATTCAAGATATTATTGTTGAAAAACTAATGCTAATTAATCCAGAAGTGGCACTAGCTTATCAATCATATAGAACTATCAAAGAAGATATTAGACGTAAGGAACAAAAAATATATAAACAAATCAATGAATTAGTAGATGCATCTAATGAAGATATGTTAAATGAAAATGCTAATAAAGATTCAAAAACAATTTCAGTGCAAAGAGACTTACTTGCAGGAATCTCTTCAAGAGACTTTTATTTGAATAGAGTAGTTCCAAAACATATTAAACAAGCACATGAAAAAGGTGAAATCCATTTACATGATTTAGACTACCTAATCTTTCGTGAAACAAATTGTGAACTTGTTGATGTTGAAAGAATGTTAAAAGGTGGTTGCAATATTGGGAATGCAAAAATGACTGAACCTAAATCAGTTGAAGTAGCAATTGGCCACATTATTCAAATTATTGCTGCAGTATCATCTAATACTTATGGAGGATGTTCAATCCCTTATTTAGATAGAGCATTAGTACCATACATTAAGAAGACATTTGAAAAACACTTTATTAAAGGTTTAAAGTATATTGAAGGTTTAAATGAAACTGATATTGATAAGATCACTAAAAAACAAAAAATCGATCATAGCAATAATGAATTAAAAAAATTATATTCAAGATCTTACCAATATGCTTGTGATTTAACCGAAGAATCAGTTAAACAAGCGATGCAAGGATTAGAATACGAAATCAATACTTTATCAACAGTTAATGGACAAACTCCATTTACTACAATTGGTATAGGGATTGAAACATCATGAGAAGGCAGATTAGTTCAAAAATATATTTTTATCACTAGAATGAATGGTTTTGGTGCTAAGAAAGAAGTTGCAATCTTTCCTAAAATTGTTTATGCAGTTGCAAATGGGTTAAACTTTCAAAAAGAAGATCCCAATTGAGATATCTCACAATTAGCTTTTGAATGTATGACAAAATCAGTTTATCCTGATATTATGTTTGTTACTAAAGAACAAGTTGATAATGGAACAGTTTTATACCCAATGGGATGTCGTGCTTTTTTATCTCCTTGATTCAATAAAGAAGGTAAAGAAATTTATAGTGGTAGATTTAACTTTGGAGCTACATCAGTTAACCTACCAAGAATAGCTATCAAAAATAAAGGCGATTACGATGGTTTTATCAAAGAATTAGATAGAGTACTAGATATCTGTCGTGATAATTGTGTTTTTAGAGCCCATTATCTAGAAAATACTGTCGCTGAAACTGCACCAATACTTTGAGAATATGGTGCTTTAGCTGAAAAGAAATCTAATGAAACTATTAAGGATTTAATTTGAGGAGGATATTCAACAGTATCAATTGGTTATATTGGTTTGAGTGAAGTATCAGAACTTCTATTCGGAAAAAACTTTGCCTTAGATGATGAAATTTGAAAAAAGACAATGGGTATACTTCAACATATTAGAGATAAGGTGGATCAATACAAAAGTGAAACAGGATTAGGGTTTGCATTATATTCAACCCCTAGTGAATCTCTTTGTGATCGTTTTTGTACAATAGACCTTGAAGAATTTGGTGAAATAGAAGGAATTACAGATAAAGGATATTATGATAATTCATTCCATGTTTCTTCTAGACTTAAGATTAATCCTTTTGAAAAGTTAAGAATGGAAGCTCCAGGACATACTATTGCAGCTGGGGGTCACATTAGCTATATAGAAACTGATTCATTAAAAAAGAATCTAGAAGCAGTTTATGATGTATTAAAGTATGCTCAATCTGTTGGAATTCACTATATGGGAATTAACCAACCAGTTGACAAATGTCATAAATGTAATTTTAATGGAGAATTCCTAGCTACTGAAAAAGGGTTTGAATGTCCACAATGCGGTAATCATGATTCTAAACAAATGAATGTGATTAGAAGAGTTTGTGGTTATTTAAGTCAACCAGATGCTAGACCTTTTAATAAGGGTAAACAAAAAGAAGTGATGAATCGTCAAAAGCATATGTAGGTAGAAATAATATGAACTATTCCTCAATTATTTATACAGATATGCTTAACGGAGAAGGTATAAGAGTAAGTATCTTTGTGAGTGGTTGTAGTCACCATTGCAAAGGATGTTTCAACAAGGAAACATGAGATCCAAACAATGGTAAAATATTTGATGAATCAGTACAAGAAGAAATACTTGCATACTTTGAAAAATATCAATCAGCATTAAAAGGAATTTCCTTTTTAGGTGGTGATCCCACATATAAAAATAATATTGAACCCTTAAAACAATTTATCATTAAATTCAAACAAAAATTTCCACATAAAGATATTTGGATATGATCTGGTTTTAAATTTGAAATGATTCTAAAATCCACTGAATTATTATCTCTAATCTCAATGTGCGATATTTTAGTAGATGGCAGATTTGTAGAAGATAAGAAAGATATAAATTTAAAATGACGGGGAAGTACTAATCAAAGAGTAATTGATATTAAAAAAAGTCTTGCTTCAAATAAGATTGTTTTACATTGCGAATAATATTAATGTTTGATTGAGATTATTCAGTATAGGATGTTAACACCCATTAACATTATTTTGTTAACACCTCTTAACATTATGATATAATCAAGCCATGAAAATATTAACTCAATATAGAAACAGATTATTAACTATAAACCAAAGATCTCCATATAAAAGAGAAATCTTTTCATTATGCTATGAAACATTAGTGCGTAGTAATTTGTGTTTAATTGGTCTAAGACAAATTGGTAAAACAACTTTGATGGAACAAGTTGCATTTCAATATTATGAACAAAAACTTAAAAAGGAATATTCTCATGAATGCATTCTTTACATTAATCTAAAAAATTTCTTAGAAGAAGAAAGTGAAGCTAAGAAGAAAGAAAAGCTATGATTTCTTGTAACAGATCCACAATACCGTTTAATCCTTATAGATGAAATACAAGAATTAAACAACTGAACTAACTTTATGCAAACAGCTATTGATATGAACCAAAAGGCAAAGTTCATTGTTAGTGGGTCCAATTCTTTTGCCTTGTTAAAAGAAGTAATGCCAGGAAGAATGTCTTATTTATATGTAGATCCTTTAGATTATTTAGAATATAAAACTATATGAGAAATTAAAAAGGATAATATTGAAGAATACTTAAGATATGGTTCTTACCCTCGAGCATTATGTAACCTTAATATAATTGAGCAATATCAAGAATTAGTATCGACTATTATTGTAGATAAAATTATACTTAGTGATTTAAATAGAAATGTTGAACCAAATAAGTTCAAAGCTTTATTATCGAATATTAATAATTATGTTGGTAATGAAATTATTTATAGTGATATTGAAAAGCAAATTAATATTACAAGACAAACAGCAAAAGACTATATATTATTAATGAGCCAAACAAAATTAGTCAATTTAGTAAGCAAATATGAAGATAAAAATAACAAAAGAAAACATAAAGTTTATTATGAAGATAAAAGCATGATGTACCACTTTCATGATGAGGCAAAACTTAATAATAATTTAATGGGTGCACTAATTGAAAATGCAGTCTTTATGTATTTAAAAAGTAAGTACTATTATAAAGCAATGGATTTACATGAAATTTGCTATTTTAGAAACCAAGATAATAAAGAAATAGATTTTGTTTTAAAAAGAGAAAAACTTTTAGTGGAATGTAAATACATTGATGATTTAGACGCTGTAGATCTATCACATCAATTGAATGAACTTATTAAAAATAATCCAGAGTTTAAATCATTTAAAAAGGTGGTAATAACTAAACGCTATATGAGAGAAAATGTTAATGGCTGAGATTTCATCCCATTTGATGCTTTAATTAAGAAAGAAACTAAAATGTAAGATATTAAAGATACCTCCTTTCAGTATAAACTTGTCCACTATTAGGGGGTATTTTTAATGTTATAATCATTACATATGAAAAATTTAACATGAGATAACTATTTAGAGTTAAATGATTATATTCATAAGCAAGGATTTAAAAAAGAGTATTTTACTCCTGTAGTATTGATTCAATGATTATTCTATGATTTTGAATTGAAATACAGATTATTAGATGATGCAGTAGTTATGTATATTTATAATAAATCTGATATTGAACCTAAGTGATCAATATATGCTAGTTATTACAAGCCTAATTGAAATTTAAATAAGGCTAAAGAAATCATTAAAAAAGATATGGTTGAATTAAATGGAAATGATGAATTAAATTTTTTGGATTTTTTACAAGAAAGTTTTAAAGATTGAGATTTAGATTTTAATCAAGCAACTAAATCTAAATGAATATCAAATTACATCTATGAAATGGATAAGATGTCAACCTTTGCAGGCAAAAAATTACAAAAGAAAAGAAACCATCTAAATGCATTCATTAAAGAAGGCCATAATGTTAAAGTAAAAGACATAAGAGAAGTTAACTTAGAAGAGGTATTAAAATTTAGTGAATATCACATTACAAAATATGCAGAAGACTATAGAGCATATGAACAAGAAGTATATAAGAAATATCTTTTAGATGAAATGCCTAAAGATGACAGATACTTTGGAACAGTTGTTTATATTGATGATCGAATTGTTGGCTTTACATTTGGATTCATTAATGGAGATACATTTGAAAATATAATTGAAAAAGCAGAAAGAGATATAAGAGGTTTGTATCAATTTGTCATTGTATCTAACATTAGTTTCCATCATCTAACATGTAAATACATGGATAGAGAAGATGATATGGGATTGGAACCATTAGCAAAATCAAAACAATCATATTACCCAATTATTGCAGTAGAAAGATATAATATTCATAACAAGAAGGATTGATAAAATGGAAGTAAAACAAAACATAGCTAGTAATGCGACAGCAGTAAAAGAAATTTACCAACAATACACAAATAAAACAGAAGTTGAATTGGAATATCAAATATTTCAAAATTGAAACTTAGAAAAATCAGTAGGCTATTTTGATGAAAGACAACTAATTGGATTTGCTGCAGTTAGTGAAAAAACACTAATTAACGAATCTCACATTTATAAAGTAGCTTTAATAGAAGATGCAATGTTTGATAAAGCACGTTTTGATAAAAATCTAAAGAAGGATATCTTAATTAAAACATTTGATCATTTAAAACCATATTATGATTCTGTTTGTATTCATGCTACAAATTGAAAAGATGTAGATGTAGACATGGAATTAGAAGATGCATTAGTTGTAAATGAAGTAGAATTCATCGCAGGTGAATATCCAACACCAATGTTAATGACATGAAATGAACCTAAACCTGAATTAATAGCTAGTATTGAACAATTAGATGGTGAAGACAGAATTGGAGTAGAAAGATCTTTTGCACAAATTAGTCTAGATATAAGATGTAAGCAAAACCAAGGTCTATCATTCTTGGCTAATCCTTTTGCATATGTATGATATGATGATAACTCTAAAAAAATAAAAGAAGTTGCATATAATGAAACAGCCCAACTTACATGATTATTAAATCAGATTCAACCAAAGGGAACATTCTATATGTATGCTAACTATGATTTTAATGAAATTCCTTGTCTTAAAGTTGTAAAACAAAATATTGTTATTGTTAAAACATTTAAGCCTTCTAAAACAATAATTAAGAACATCAAATTTACAGACCTAAATTAATTAAATATCTATGGTTTTAAAAATGAGAATGGTATTACATGCACACCATTGTTTAATGTATATGCTTTTTCACCTGCAGTAACAATAACTGCAAATGATTCTTTATGGTCTATATTACTCTTTTCGAAATTGTAATATGTTTTAAATCTTAAGAGTTTTTCAGATTCTTCCTCTAGATCAAAGTTTTTCATTTTTATTTCTATTATTCCTCATCTACCATCATCAAGTTCTATTACTGCATCAACTTCATTATCATTCTTGTCTCTGTAATAAAATAATCTTGCTCCAAGATAGTCAGCATAAACACTTAAATCTTTCATGACTTGGTTTTCAAATATCAAACCTAATGTATTCATGTCTGTGTAAGCTTTTTCTTTAGAATCTATATTTAGTATATTAAATGCTAATGAAGGATCGCACATGTATAATTTTGGTTTTGTTCTAATGATATTTTTTGATCTTGCATTACAATTTCAAGGATATATGTAGAATATAAGATCTAATGATTCAAGCACTTCTATATATTTTTCTACTGTTCTTATGTTTAAATTTGTATCTGCAACAATTGTAGATTTATTAATCTGTGATGAATTAATTCTTGCAATAGATGTTAGAAGTTTAGAGAAGTTATGTGATGAATTTCTAATATTACTAATTTTTAGTGTATTTGAGTTAATAACAAAATCTATGTAAGAGGCATAAAACTCTTTGTTATATGGTTTATTGTTGGCAATTATATTTGGTCATCCACCTAATAACATATAATCTACAATATTGGATAATTTAAATTTAGATTCACCACTTACTTGCTTTAATTTACCATCAAATAAATCTTTAATAGAATATTTACATTCATCTGGATTAGCTTCATAGAATGTTAATGTATTCATTTTTACCTTAGAAAATCTTCCAGCACCACTATGAATAATTTTATCTTTATCAACTGGTGTAGTAGAACCTGTTAAAATATATTGACCAGTTTCATTGTTTGATTGATCTACTACAAATCTAATCTTATCTCAAACCTCTGCACAAACTTGTCATTCATCTATTAGTCTAGGCTTAGAACCATTTAATATAGTGTTTGATTGAATGGGTTCATCAAGTAATAAAAGGTTCTTAGATCCTAATTCTTGCATGTAATATTGGCTATTCGATAACTTTTTAGATAAAAATGTTTTACCAGATCACTTAGGTCCAGTTACTTGTACTGCACCTGTCATTTCTAAACATTTTTTAAGTTTTTGTTCCTGAAGTCTTTTAATTTTCATGTTTATATTATATATAAAAAGTTGCTAAATACAAAAAAAACCTAAACTTAAATACAAAAAAAACCTAACACTAAATACAAAGAAAATCTAAAAGTCACATTTACTGGTAATATACATTTGCACCCCTTTAAAACTAAATAGATTAATAATCTATGGTTCTAGAACACATCTGAACAATAATGAATTTTAATATTCTAATTATTGAAAATAGCTATTTAATCAAAAAAGTATTGAAAAATACAATGTTATAAGTATAATTATAATGTTATTAGTCATAGTCGTGTAGCTCAGCTGGTTAGAGCACTCCCCTGATAAGGGAGAGGTCGATGGTTCAAGTCCATTCACGACTACCACTTACGGGGCCTTAGCTCAGTTGATAGAGCGCCTGATTTGCACTCAGGAGGTCGTGGGTTTGACTCCCATAGGCTCCACCATTAAAAATAAAGCTGCTCTTTTTAGAGCAGTTTTCTATTCTATACTGGATAAAAATGAATATCACCAATAATTTCGAACAAATAATTGCAAACATAATCTGCAAAAAATCAAATAGATCTTTTACACCAAAAGTGATGCTGCACAATTCTCATCTATAAAAAATACCAACACTATTGGAACAAATAATTTAACAATCTTTAGTCATTTGATTTGCTTTTTAAATTTATTGACTATAATATGGGTATTAACAAGAGATAACACATAAATAAGGCAATATTTCTCTTTTAATGCTTTGATGAGATTTTGATTATATTATTTAATCATTATCTATGTTTTGTCATATAGTGATAGTACTTCACCACATCTTACTAGAATATAAACAAAGCAACTCAATGATATAAACCAATCATATTCATCAAAGCACTTAATTATAAATACAAGGAGCAAAGATGACTAAAACTAAAAAATATTTATATGCCATAGGTTTAGCAACTTTATTTGCTATCCCTCTAATTACTATTCCATCAGTATATTATCTAAAACAATTTTCTAGTTCTAATTACCTTCATAAAAAAGTTGATAGTTCGACAACCTATTCTACAAGGGAAAAGATTAGATTTGCCAATACATATGACAACTCATATAACTTTGATGAAGAAATTGATGTTAATAGAGCAGCTGAACAACCTAGATTTGACAGTAGAGATGATGGAATTGTAACATCAGTAAAAGATCAAGGTAAAGAAGGTTTGTGTTGAGCATATGCAACAGCTGCAACAAGTGAAGCATCAATTAAAAAGATGGGTTTAAATAAATCTGGAGATAAGTTAAATATAAGTGAACACAATTTGGATTGATCAATAAATTGCAAGGATGGAAGTAATGACATTATGCAATTAAATGGTGGAGATAGATGACTAAAAAAATTAGGAGAAGGGAATGTACCTGCTTATGCATTTAATAATTATGCACAATGGTTAGGTCCAGTACAAGAAACATCTACACCAAATAGATATATAAGACCAGACTATAAACTTAAGAATGTGTATAGTATTACTCCGTTATGGAAAACAGATGATGGTATAAATGCTTATTCTGTACCTAATTCAATTAAGAATGTCAAGAAAGCTATAGCTAAGTTTGGTGCAGTGTTAGCTGCTTATCCTGTTAAAAAGAAAGATTACAAAGATACATACTACACAACAAATGGATGAGAAATAGGTAATAAAAAATCTCAAAAAGGTAGTCATGCTATTACTATCGTAGGATGAGATGATAGTATACCTAAAACTAAATATAAGCCTAATGCACGTTTAAATGGTGGATGAATATGTAAAAATAGTTGAGGCACTAAGTATGGTGAAAATGGATATTTTTATATTTCATATGATTCATTACTTTTTGGAACCTTTGCAGCAGAATATATGCCAGCTGATAGAAGTTATGACAATCTTTACTATTGAGATACAGAAATTAAAACTAAAACTGAAAGAGGTTTCAATCACGTAAAGGATGCTATGAATGTATTTCCTGTTTTAAGAGATAAATACGATATGCAAGAAGTCTTAAGAGGTGTACAAGTGACATTGCATGGATATAATACTAGAATAAGAATATCAATCTACAATAATGTCAATATAAATCCTAAAGCAAATCCTAAAGAAAATAAGTTTACAGATCTAGCACCTCCTGTTTATACTCAAGAACAAAGTTTTAACTTCCCAGGAATATATACTATTAACTTAAAAAATAGAAAACCTATCAATCTAAAAACTGGAACTTATTTTGGTATTAGAATTCAATTGCTTGATGGTGTCAGTGAACCTTATCCACTGTTCTCACCAGGTGGTCCTAGTATCTCGTGTGCAGATGGCTCAGAATCTAACCATAGCCAAAACGATTTAAGTTATGTATACACTATGGATGGTGAGTGAAAGAGATTATATCAATATGGTAATGCAGTAGCTAGAATTAAAGCTCTGACCAATAATGTACCAAAGACTAATCCTAATACAACTGATTTTAAATATCTAGATTGCAAATTAGATAAGAGATATTTACACTATGATTATGAGGATAGTTATCCTTTAGTAGAACATCTAAAAATAGGTAATCATACATTAGCTAGAAATGAAGTAATGATTACATCAAAATTGAGATTATACAATGATGTTAAGTATTTTGGTTCATTCAATCAAAATGTAGGTGTATATGAAATAACAATTAAACCAAAGGATACTAAGAAATATAGTGGAGAATATAAAACATATTTAATAGTAAAGAAAGGACTAGCTCCTAGACTTGGTGATTTAGGTTATTATAGTGATTTCGATAAAATTAAGTGTTTTTTCATTAATTTAAAATACAAGGAAACAGACAAGACATATGGTGATATTGAATTACCTCCAGGATTTACATGATCTAATCCAAGATTAGAAATTAATGGCACTCAAAAACCTTGATTATTCTATGTTGGCCCTGATCATGAATTATATGGTGTAAATGAATGAACACCAATTGGTATTAACCTAATCAAAGAATCTGACTTTGCAAGTAGTCAAGCTGAAGCGAATGCAAAATCAGTTGATGGAGATAATAGACCGAATACTATTCTTAAACGTAATAAGCAAGATAAACCACATAAAATTACTGCAGGCGAAATTATATTATATGTAGTAGTTTCACTAGCTGGTTTAAGTATAGTAGTTATAGCAATTATATTAATAATCAAATATAGAATTAGAAAAGAAAATACTATTAGAGATTAGTATGATAGTTTAAAACAAAAGTCTAGCAATTTGTGCTAGACTTTGTATTTTAATTTAGAAGTATTTATTCAGTAACTACAGTTCTTTTTGAAAGATGTTTTAGGATAAGTGTGAAGATAGCAACTACTAAAGCAGCAGAACCTACTGAAACTAGGATAATTAATCAAATGTTTGTTTCAGTGTTTTTGTAATCTGCACTTTGTTTAATTGAGATGGAAATTTGATTGCCACCTACATTGAAAACTACATTTGTTAAATCAGCATTATTTGGATCAGGTTTAATAGATTTAATTTGAATACTATTTACATTCCCTGGAATATAGTCTTGTTTTAAAAATCTACTAGCTGAATTAAATAGCACTTCAGCTAATGGTTGGCTATTTCCTTCGTTATATGAATTAACTACATGGTTTCATTGAATTGCATTAATTTGTAATTGATGTAAACTAATTGCTTTGTTTCCATTGATTAACGCTTGGTTAGATACGTCTTGAGTTAAAGATTGTTGAACTGAAGTGGTTTTGATTGATGAATTGTTTGTTAATAAAACACCACCAGTAATTGAACCAGCAAGTATTAAAGAAGATAATGAACCAATTATTAGATATTTTTTATTTAACTTCATTTTCATCACCATTTATATTTTTAACAACCTTTTTAGTTTTAATAGTTTTTACTTCTCTAGTGAAATGTGATTTATCATCAGTAATTAAATATTTAAACATTAAGACAACAATAAAATTAACTAATACTGCAAACGATGCTGCTAATAAACTAATATCTCCAATTCTTGATCCTGTTGTTAAGATAGTAGCGTTTGATGCAACACTAATAATTCCTACCACAAGTCCAACAATTAATGCTTGGAATATGATGTATGAGATTACACGTAAGATAATTTTAAAAACACTAGTTTCTTTTTTATTTGAACTCATAATGAAAACCTATTATTTCTTTTCTTCTTCATCGTCAAGAATAATTACTTTAGTGTGAGACATTCACTTCTTATCACCAGCTTGACCGTTGCTTGTTGGAATAGGAGGAATAAATCCATTTTTATTTTTGTTTTCAAAAGCTTCTTGTCTAACTTCTTCTTTTCTAGATGATGATTTAACTTCAACTTCTTCAATTAATTCTTCGTTTACATAAATTACTTTATTCTTTTGTCCTAGAAGTAATGCATATACAATGAATAAGATTACATTGAATAAAGCTGCTATTGATGTACACATAAACGCTAAGTCACCTTCAGCAGATCCGATTGTAATAATTTCACCATATGAAGCTATAGCTAGAATTCCAATAATTGAAGCTGCAATAATTCCTTGAAGACCAATTATTAAGAAAGTGTAAAGAACAATAATTCCGCCTGATTTTTTAGGTTTCTTTTTTTGTTTAGGTTTTGGTTTAGCTTCATTTTGAGGAGCTTGCACAACTAAACTTTTAGAATTAGCTTCTTGAGTTTGGTTTGGTTTATCTTGAATTTTAGTTTCTTTTTTCATAAATATCCTTCAATACTAACTATAGTTAATTTTACTATATATTGCATAATATTGAGTATGATATATACAATATATATCAATTCAGGCTAAAATACTGACGCATATTTGTGCGTTAATGTATAATCATAAAGTGTTTAAAAGGAGTAATACGTATATGGAAAATAAATTATTAATGACTAGTGAATCTGTAGGTAAAGGACATCCAGATAAAATCTGTGACCAAATCTCAGATTTGGTTTTAGATGAATGTTTAAGACAAGATCCAGACTCAAGAGTTGCTTGTGAAGTTTTTGCATCTAATCGTTTAATAGTTATTGGTGGTGAAATTACAACAAAAGCTTATGTAGACGTAGTTAAATGTGCTTGAGATGTATTAATTCCTTTAGGATACAATGAAAACGATTTTACTATCATTTCAAATGTAAACAAACAATCTCCAAATATTGCTCAATCAGTAAACAAAAATAATGGTGAAATTGGTGCAGGTGATCAAGGCATAGTTTTTGGTTATGCAACTAATGAAACTAAATCATATTTACCATTAACTATTGTATTAGCTAATGAGTTAGTTTATGAACTTGAACAACTAAGAATTAGTGGCAAACATAAATGAATAAAAGCTGATATGAAATCACAAGTTACAATTGATTATACAAATCCAAAACAACCAAGAATTGATACTATGTTGGTTTCAGTGCAACATGATGAAAATGTAAAGAAAGAAGTTATTCAAAAAACTATCTCTAAATTGATGTTAGATATTGCTAGAGGATACAATATGAATTTAGACTTTAAACAACTAATAAATCCATCTGGTAAATTTGTTATTGGAGGACCTATTGGCGATACTGGATTAACTGGTAGAAAAATTATTGTTGATACATATGGTGGAATCGCTCGTCATGGTGGTGGAGCATTTAGTGGAAAAGATTATACAAAAGTAGATAGATCAGGTGCATATTTTGCAAGATATATTGCTAAAAGTATTGTAGCAAGTGGATTAGCTGATAGATGTGAAATTCAATTAGCATTTGCTATTGGTATTACTAAGCCAGTTGCATTCTTTGTTGAAACATTTGGAACTGAAAAAGTTTCTAAAGAATATATTTACAAAATAGTGAGACAAAACTTTAATTGAAGTGTATCAGAAATTATCAATAAATTAGATCTAAAAAGACCTATTTATTCTAAGACTTCTGCATATGGCCACTTCGGTAGAAAAAATAAAGATTTTACTTGAGAACAACCATTAAAACTTCCTAAGAAATAATAGTATCAAATTCAATTATTTATTTAGATAATTTTGGTATTTAATATCAATTAGTTTTTTAAGTTCATTTACAGCATCTTTGCTAGAAACAATTTTAAGAACATTACCATTTTCAAATAACATACATTTATCGCTTGAACCAGCCAAACCAATGTCTGCATGTTTTCCTTCACCAATTCCATTAACTACACAACCTAGAATGGATATTGTAAGAGGGAAATGTTTATTGCTACAGTATTCTTCTATTTCATTGACTACTTCAAACATTTGATAATTCAATCTTCCACAAGTTGGGCAGCTAATAATATTTACTCTATTATGTTCTAAACCTAAATAATTTAATAATTTATGAGCAACTTTTACTTCAACTACAGGGTCTGTACTAATTGAGATTCTGATTGTATTTCCGATGCCTTTTTGTAGCAGTGGAGCAAGACCTATTGTAGATTTGATAATAGCATCCATTTCTGGGCCTGCTTCTGTTACTCCTAAGTGTAAAGGATATTTAAATTTTTGTAATGCTTTTTCATTAACTTCTTGATTTAAAATAGGATCAGATGATTTTAAACTAATGACTATTTTTTTAAAATCATTTTCTTCAAATATTTTTAAGTATGACGATAGCGCTTCTATCATAGCATCAGCACATACTTTGTTGTTATATTTTTTTAAGATATTTTCAGGTAGTGAACCGCAGTTTACACCAATACGAATTCAAGTGTTATGTTGCTTAGCTGCTTCTATTACTTGAAGTACTTCAGATGGTTTATTAATATTGCCAGGATTTAGTCTGATTTTAAATACACCAGATTCAATTGCTTTTAGTGCATATAAATAATTAAAATGAATATCAGCAATTATAGGTAATGGAGATTGCTTAACAAGTTCTTTAATTGCATTTGCATCTTCATCATCAAAGATGGCGACACGAACTATTTCACATCCAGCATTTTTGAGCTCATTGATTTGTTTTAATGTAGCTGGAATATCATGAGTTTTAGTATTAGTCATTGATTGTACTATTATTTTATTTTTACAATTAAAATCTATTTCTTGCATAAGTCCTCATTAATAATAAACCTTGGCTAAATACAAACCACAAGCTGGTGCTTTATATTGTGATTTACCTTTAGCAGGATGTTCTAATCATTCATTGATATCATCTACATTAATTTTATTCTCATTTAATGAAATAATAGCTCCTATTATCATTCTTACCATACTTCTTAAAAAGCCATCACCAGTGACCTTTATTTTTAACAATCCACCTTCTTCAGTATAAGTAATATCTGTAATAGTTCTTATAGTGTCTTCTAATTCACTAGTACTAAAACTTAAGAAGTTATGTGTTCCAATTAATTTAGTTTTAATTATGTTTATACATTCATGGTTAATAGGTTTATTGTATTGGTAGATATTTGTGTGATTGATAGCATCAAAATTTGGTTTGGTATTGATGATGTAAATATATGATTTAGATTTAGCTGAATAACGTGCATGAAATTGATCATTAACATCTATACAGGAATTAATGTGAATGTCACGTGGTAATTTAGATTGAATTGCTCTTTGTAAATCTTTGGCTGGTAGATTAATGTGTTTAGATTTGATATTAATGACTTGATCTAAGGCATGAACTCCAGCATCTGTTCTTCCACTTGCATTGATAGCAATAGAAACATTACCAACTATAGCTTTAACTGCATTAGTTACTACTTCTTGTATGGTTATATTATTTGGTTGAATACTTCAACCATGGTAGTTTGTTCCATTGTAAGTTAAACTCAAACGATAGTTCATTATAATACCATTCCAGCTTCAATAATACCAAATGGAAGTAATAAAATATTAAATGCTCATAAGAACATCTGTAAAGCCATTGCAAAGAATAATAAGAAGATATAAATGAAGTCAATTCAATGAGTATGAATTTCATGATATTTAGTTCTATCAGCTCTTGGGTTAAATCCTCTAGCTTCCATTGCATTTGCAAGTTCTGCAGATCTATTAATTGAAATACTAAATAATGGAATGATTAGAGAGACTAGAGATCTAATCTTAATTCATAGATTACCATTATAGAAGTCAAGACCTCTTGAAGCTTGTGCATTAAGAATTCTTCTTGATTCGATTAATAATGAAGGAATAAATCTGATTCCAATAGCAAGAATAAGAGCACATTCATTTGCAGGGAATTTAATAATCTTTAATGGACTAAATAATTTTTCAATACCATTAGTTAATTCAGCAGGAGAAGTAGTTGCAGTTAAGATAATTGATGTAGCAATAATCATTGTTACTTTTACAGAAACACTTAAGGCTCTAGTAAATGCTTCAGGACCAATTGAATATCATTTACTTACATAAGTTACAACACCTTGCATATCGTAAACTAGACCACTATATTTTAATCCAGTGTTTAAAGCTTCTAATGATGATGCAGAAGTTAAGTTTTGGGCAATATCATATTTGTAAGTAATACCATTGATTGTATATTCGTTATTTAATCCATATAACAATGCTTTACATCAATCTTCACTTTGACTTGGATTTTGAATTTTAATATAGTTAAGGATAGCATCTCTTGTGTTTGAATCTAATGAGCTAATTCATTTGTTAATTTGTTTCATATCAGTATTAGCTAATTGAGTAATATTATTTTTAACTTCATCTAAGTTAAGGATTTTTCCATCACCTAAAATTCCAGTAAATTGTGCTTCTGGTCTACTGTAACCAAAATCTCCTGCATTTAAACAAAAAGCATTATTAAATGATCCTATTCCTAAATAATTCGAACTATCTAACCAAATGAATGTAGGAAACTTAACTGTAAACCAGTTAATTAGAATAAACATAGCTAGCATGATAATAAATGTTTTGAATAGGTTTAAATATGTTTTCTTACTTAGTTTAGCTAAGATTAAAGAAATAATAGTAATTACAACCAAAAAGATTTGTCCAAAGAATCCAGATGGAGTGAAAAACATAAAGACAGAAAGGATAAAGACGATAAACTTAAAGGCTGGGTTTATTTTTCTAAATATAGAATTATTATCTAAAGTAGTATTAGATATTGGAATCATCTTATTTACCCTTTCCTTTCTTCTTATGTATTTTAGCAATATGTTGAGCTAAATCTTCAATTGTTCTTGGTTTATATGAATGTAGTTCTTCATATTTTTTATTAGCAGCTACTAATTTATTAACAAATCTAATTACATATGGAACTTCAATGTTTGTGTTTTCAAGTACTTTCTTGTTATTAAAAATATCATATGGGTGTCCAGAACTTACTAACTTACCATCATGTATTACTAATACTTCATCTGCAATTTCTAAAACCTGTGCCATTGAGTGTGTAACCACAAATACAGTCTTACCATCTGCTTTGGCATTTTTAATGATTGATAACATTTCTTGTTCGCCAACAGGATCTAATCCAGCAGTTGGTTCATCAAAGATTAATGTAGAACCATTAATTGCTAAAATACCAGCGATAGCAACACGACGTTTTTGGCCACCACTTAATGCAAATGGTGAATTTTCATAGTGAGTTTCTGGAATTCTTAATTTTGATAATTCTATTTTTGCTTTTCTTGAAGCTTCTTCTTTAGAATCACCAAGTACTCTTGGACCAAAAGTAACATCATCAAGAACAGTTGATCTAAATAGTTGGAATTCAGGAAATTGGCTTACCATTCCTATTTCTCTTCTAAGTTCTTTATAGTTTTTAATTCTCTTTTTATCTTTTACACCTTTTCTTTTTAATAAAGTATCATCTTCTTGCATAAAGATTTGTTTATCTGATTCAAATTTAAAGTTAGTTAAGATATTTTCATCCTTTAAAGTTACTTCAAAGAATTTGTTTTTATTATTTTTGATTTTAAGTTTTAATAGATCATTTAAATTTAGTTTTTTATATGTAGGTAATCTATTGCCACAATTTGCTAATAAGAAACATTCAAAGTCTAGAGGTTTAGTATCTCTTGGAGTTTTAAATATTAATTTTTTATTTTGTTGATAAATTGATAAACAAATATTATTAAGATTCTTTTTTGATTGGATGATATTTCCGCAAATGTTGATGTCTCCATAAGTTAATTTATTTAAACCATTGAATAAACTGATTAGGGTTGATTTACCAGATCCTGATTCACCAATAATGCAGTAGATTTTGTTTTTATCAAAGGCAAAATTAAAATTCTTTAAACCAACAAATTGATTTATTTTTTTGTAGTTATAAATTGCATAACCACCTTCAATGATGATTGACTTATCTGAAGTAGTTTGGATTTGTTTATCTTTTACTTGCATAAGTCCCTCACTAACTTGTCTTCATCTAAAGTAGATTCTAGTTTAAGACCTGATTCATTTAATAATTTAATAAGTTTCATATTAGACGGTAAATCTAATTTGTTATCTAGGAGGAATTTTTGATTCTTAACAAATTCTTCAAGCTTCCCATATTTAGCTAGTACGCCTTGGTTTAAACATAGTATTTTAGTAGCTTGTTTTAATTCTTCCATATCATGCGTAATTGAAATTACAGTCTTACCATAATTAGTTTGTAATTCTTTCATTAGTTCTTTAATAGCTAACTTTGATTTTGGATCTAACATAGAAGTTGATTCATCAAAGATTATGATTGAAGGAATTAAAGTTACTACTGAAGTAATAGCAACTTTTTGCTTTTGTCCACCAGACATTTCAAACACTTCTTTTTTAATCAAATGTTCAATTCCCATAATTTCAGCAGCATTATAAATTATTGGTTTCATCATTGAGTTACTTACTCTATAATTTTCTAAACCAAAAGCAATATCATCTTCTGTAGTAATTCCAATAAATTGATTATCAGGATTTTGAAAAATAACTCCAATATGTCTTTTAAGTTTGAAAGCATTGTGAGAGTTAACAACTTCTCCCATAATTGAAATAGTACCTGATGATGGTTTGATTAAAGTAGAAATAATTTTAGATAATGTAGATTTTCCAGATCCATTTGAACCAACAATACAAATGTAGTCACCATCATATACATCAAAACTAATGTCTTTTAGAGTTAGACGTTTGTTATCATATGAAAAATTTACATTATTTAAACTTAGTACTTTTTTTGTATCCATATTATTAGTTCTAATTATTCAGCAGCATCAGTTGATTCTTCTTTGCCTTCATCACCTTTACGCTTTTTAAGTTCAGAAACAGATATTCCAAGTTTCTTAGCTTCTTTTTCAAGTTTCTTTTCTTCAAGTTTAGCAGCCTTAGCAGCTTCTCTTTCTTGACGTTTAGCTTCTTTAGCAGCTTCACGTTTAGCAAGTTTTTCAGCATGTTTTTGAGCAGCTTTAAGAGCTCTTTCTTCTTCAGATTTAGTAAGTAATGCATCTGCTTCTTGCGCTTCAAGATACATTTCATCTCTAATTTCTTTGTATGCGTCAGAAGATCAAAGTTCTATTAAATCATAATCATCTTTTGCAAAACCTTCAAGTTTTCTTTTTTTGAAGATACCAGTAACTGGCATATTTCTTTTAAGTTTAGATAGGAAGTATAAATCTTCTTGTGCTTGTTTTGGAATAAAGTAACAAGATACTCAATGGTTTTCAGAATCTAAGAATGGTATTTCAAATTTAATGGCTGCAACATTGTATTTGTCAATAACACCACTGTTAGTACAAATTTCTCTAGCATCCTCTTCATTTGTACAAATATATCCATCTATTTTTTGGCTAATAAAGTTTAAAAAGAATATTCTAATTCTGCTAAAAAATCCCATAAATACCTACTTTATAATATTTTATATTATATACCATTTTGAATTTTATTTTTTACAATAATAAGTTTTAATTTTAAAAAAGGTTAAATCAAAAATAATTTTAGGAGCATAAAACTTTTTTTGATTTAAATATCCTAAATTTCAATATAATAAATATATTTATTATATCTAGAGGGATTAAGATGAGCTATTCAGGAGAAAATATAAAGGTTCTTAAAGGTCTAGAACCAGTAAGAAAAAGACCTGGGATGTACATTGGATCAACTGATTCAAGAGGATTACACCATTTAATTTGAGAAATATTCGATAACTCAATTGATGAACATTTAGCAGGATACGGAGATACTATCCAAGTTGAACTACACAAAGATGGATCAATTTTAGTAAAAGATAATGCTAGAGGTATTCCAGTAGATAAACATAAAGAAACAGGAATTTCAACAGTTGAAACGGTTTTAACAGTTTTACATGCTGGTGGTAAATTTGATGAAAGTGCATATAAAGCATCTGGGGGTCTACATGGTGTAGGTGCATCAGTAGTTAATGCATTAAGTGAATGATTAGTGTGTACTGTTTCTACTAAGAGTGGAGTTTATACATGTAGATTTGAAAACGGTGGAGCTGATATAGTTGAACCACTACATAAGATTGGAGAATCTAAAAAGACTGGAACTATTATTCACTTTAAACCAGATCCAAAAATTTTTAAGACAACAACTGAATTTAATCCAAATATAATTGCTGAAAGATTAAGAGAATCTTCTTTCCTATTTCCTGATTTAAGAATTATCTTTGTTGATGAAATTAATAAGCAAACATACGAATACAAAGCATCTAGTGGTTTAACTGCTTTTGTGGAATTTTTAAATGAAGCTAGAACTCCATATACTCCTGTGTGTCAAATTTCAGGTAAACACAATAATGTTGAAGTAGAAATTGCTTTCCAATATTGTGATGATATGAATGAAACAATTATTTCATTCGCTAACTCAATTAAAACTAACGAAGGTGGTGCACATGAATCTGGTTTTAAATCAGCACTAACTGAAGTAATTAATGACTATGGTAAAAAATGAGGAATTTTAAAATCAAAAGATAAAAATTTAGAAGGTACTGATGTTAGAGAAGGTATTGGTGCAATTATTTCAGTTAAAGTACCAGAATCTTTAATTTCATATGAAGGACAAACAAAGAATAAATTATTTACTCCTGAAGCAAAAGAAGCTACTAACAAAGTTGCTAAAGAACAAATTGGATATTGATTTGAAGAACATAGAAAAGAATCAGAAAAAATTATAAAGAGATGTTTATTAGCTCGTGATGCTAGAATTGCTGCACGTAAAGTTCGTGAAAATACTAAGGCTACTAAAAAATCAGGTGTTGAAAGAATTCTATCTGGTAAATTAACTCCAGCACAATCAAAAGATTACAAAATGAATGAGTTATTCCTAGTTGAAGGGGATTCAGCGGGTGGTTCTGCTAAATTAGGTAGAGATAAAAAGTATCAAGCTATCTTACCACTTAAAGGTAAAGTAATCAATGTTGAAAAAGCGAATGTATTAGATGTTTTAAAGAACGAAGAAATTGGAACTATCATTACATGTCTTGGAACAGGTGTACTAAAGAACTTTGATATTTCAAAACTAAAATATGACAAAGTTATAATTATGACCGATGCAGATACTGATGGTGCTCATATTCAAATCTTATTACTTACAATGTTTTACAGATACATGAAACCACTTGTAGAACAAGGACATGTTTATATTGCTCTTCCACCACTTTACAAAGTTTCAAAAAAGAACTCTAAAGAATTCAAATATGCTTGAGATGAATTCGAATTAGAAGAAGTAAAAAAATCAATGGGATCTTGCGAAATTCAAAGATATAAAGGGTTAGGGGAAATGAATGCAGATCAATTATGAGAAACAACTATGAACCCTGAATCTAGAACACTAATTAAAGTAACAGTTGATGATTTAGTTGTAGCTGAAAGACAACTAAATATTTTAATGGGAGATAATGCTCAATTAAGAAAAGATTGAATTACTAACAATATCGATTTTAATATGGAGGATAATGACTAATGGCTAAAGAAAATAAAAATATAATTAGAAGACCAATTGAAGTAATTCTAAGTGATAGCTTTGGTAAATATGCAAAGTACATTATCCAAGATAGAGCATTGCCTGATATTCGTGATGGTTTGAAACCAGTTCAAAGAAGAATTTTGTATGCAATGAATAATTTAGGTATTACTCACGATAGACCTTACAAGAAATCAGCAAGATCTGTAGGGGAAGTTATTGGTAAGTACCACCCACATGGTGACTCTTCAATTTATGAAGCTATGGTAAGAATGAGTCAAGAATGAAAGAACAATATTCCATTACTTGATATGCATGGTAATAAAGGTTCTATTGATGGTGATAGTGCTGCAGCTATGAGATATACAGAATGTAGACTAGCTAAGATTTCAGAATATATGCTAGAAAACATTGAAAAGAAAACTGTGGATTTTATCCCTAACTTTGATGACTCAGAAAAAGAACCAGCCTTCTTACCATCAATGATCCCTAACTTATTATTTAATGGTGCTACAGGGATTGCTGCTGGGTATGCAACTAATATTCCACCATTTAATCCAACTGAAGTTTTAAATGCTATTATTCATAGAATTGATAATCCAACTTGTAGAGTTCAATCTCTTGCAAATATTATGCCTGGACCAGATTATCCTACTGGTGGTATTATTCAAGGTAAATCTGGAATCATGGAAGCGTATGAAACTGGAAAAGGAAAACATGTTATTAGAGCTAAAATAGAAGAGGTTGAAGTTAGTAAGAAATTAAAACAACTTCATATTACATCAATTCCATATGAAACATCAAAAGCAGCTATTATTAAATCAATTGATGATCTAGTTTATAACGAAAAGATTTCAGGGATTATTGAAGTTAGAGATGAATCAGATAAAAATGGTGTCAGCATTGTAATTGATGTAGAACCAGATAAGTCATTAGAAATAATCAAAAATTTCTTATACAAAAATACTCAACTACAAGTTACTTATGCAATCAACTTCATTGCTATTCATGAACGTAAACCTGTGTTAATGTCATTAGATATGGCAATTGATGCATATATTAAACATGCAATTAATATCTTAGTTAAAACACTACAATACGACTTAGCTAAATCTAAAAAGCGTTTAGAAGTATTAGTTGGTTTAATAAAAGCTATGAGCATCTTAGATGATGTAATTAGAACTATTAGAAAATCTCTATCTAAAGAAGATTCTAAAAAGAACTTAATGGATAAGTTTGGATTCACAGAAGTACAAGCAGAAGCGATTGTTACTCTAAGACTTTATAAGTTATCATCAACAGATGTTAGCTTAATTAAAAAAGAACATGCAGATTTAGAAATTATCATTAAAGAAATTGAATCTATTCTTGCTAGTGAAGATTTACAAAAGAATACACTTAAAAAGATTCTTAGAAAATATAAAGAAGAATTTGGTTATGAAAGAAAAACTGCAATTGAAGATGAAATTGAAAAAATTGTTATTAATGATGCAGACTTACAAGAATCAAAAGATGTGATTATTGTTGCTACAAAAGATGGGTATATTAAATCAACAACAAAACGTTCTTTAGAATCTAGTACATACAATGATATTTCATTAAAATCAGGTGATATTGTTATTGACATGTTTGAATCAAATACATTAAATCAAATTATTGTTATCACAAGTGGTGGCCAATATATCTCTATTCCATGTCATAAAATCAAATCAACTAAATATAAAGATTCACCAGAACATATTAACAACATCATTAAACTAGACTCAAGTGAAGAAGTCGTATGCTGTTTCCAAACTAATAGTGTTTTAGGATTAAATGATAATATCTTAATTTGTACTGAACAAGGACAAATTAAAAGAGTTGATCTAAGTGATTTAACTTTCTCTAAATCAGCTAAGTCATCTAACATTATGAATTTAAAGGATGGAGATAAAGTAGTATCTTGTCACGTAGTACCTAAAGATGCAAATGGTGATGTAGTATGTATTACTAAGAAAGGTTTAGGTATCAGATTTAGAATTGAAGAAGTTCCTGTGATTGGTAGAACTGCATCCGGAGTTAGAGCTCAAAAGCTTGTAGATGGTGACAAAATCATTTCTTGTTGTTATTCAGCTCATCCAGAAAAACATTCAATCTTGATTGCAGCAAACCGTGGTATGAAGAGAATTAGATATAATGAAATACCAACAACAAAACGTGCTGGTATTGGTAGACTTGTAATGTTACAAGTTAAATCAGATCCATTTATTCTTTACAATGCTATTGTGGTAAATTCAAGAGATACTCTAAATGGATTGAAAGAAGATAACACAATCGTACCATTTGTTGCTAGTGATGTATCTATCTCTGGATTAGATACTAGATTTAGTGCAACGTCTTTTGGTAAGATTCAATTATGTTACCGTGATAATTGAATCTCATCTAGCTTAGAAAACTTTGATAAGACAGTTAGATTAGAAGATGATTCAACAGATGATGATTCAGATGGAAAGGTAGAAGGTAGTCTATTCGACGATGATGAAGACTAGTTTTAGTTATTTAAACTATTTAAGACCAAATCTATATTTAAAATCAATTAATGATATTAATATCTATGCTTTAAAGCGTTCTGGAATTAAATATGTTTTTATTGACTTAGACAATACACTAGTACCACACTTTACAAAATTGCCTAACTCAAGTTCGATTAAGTTTGTTAATGAATTAAAAGCAAATGGAATGAAGGTTATTATTTGTAGTAATAACTCCAAAAAAAGAGTAGAACAATTTTGCAACCTGATAGATGTGGATGACTTTATCTATAACTCACAAAAACCTTTTGTGAGAAAGATAAAGAAAATGATTAAAAAATATGATATCCATCCAGAAGACTCATTAATGATAGGAGATCAATTTATTACAGATGTATGGGTGGCTAATAGATTAGGATTTAAATCAATTTTAGTATTACCTATTATTGATTCCAATAGAAATCAAGATAAACAATCATCTAATTTTATTATTTCAATATTAGAAAAATTAATTTATAAATATATTGCTCATACTAACTTCTTGGAAAATCAAGATGCAACATTCATAAAGGATAACTATGACTACATATAAAAAAAAGTGTAAAGGCTGTGGATCAGTACTAAATGATGAAAAAGGAACCAATGGATATGTTCCTAAATTTGACGAACAAAAAACTATTTACTGTTATAGATGTTTTAGAATGAAACACTATTCAGAAAATGTTGTTGACAATGATACAAGAAACAATATCCAAAAAACAATTAATGAATTAGATTTTTATAAAAAGAAAGTATTTTTAATTGTTGATGCTCTAAACACCCCTTCATCTATTATTGAATTAAATGATACAGCTAAAGATGTAACTGTAGTAGTTAATAAAATGGATCTATTCTCACGTGACTCTAATTTCAACAAGATGTATGAAAACATCTCAAAAAATTTAGAACACTATAATGTAAAATATGATGAAATTATCTTTGCATCTAGTAAATCAAAAACTAGTATGAAATTGATTGATGATGAAATTAAAAATTTATTCAAAGCAAACAAAAAAGCAATCTTTGTTGGTAAATCTAATGTAGGTAAATCTTCAATCATAAATGGAATACTTAAATTACACGATAAAAAAGATATCTTAATTACTAATAATGCAATCAACACAACCATTAACATCAACCAAATCAAAATAGATAGAAACTATTTGATTGACACACCAGGATTTATTTCAGATGATAACTTATTAAATTATATTAAATACAAAGACACCAAAAGAATAGTAACAGATAAAACTATTAAGCCTAAAGTTTATCAAGTAAAATACAAAAAGAATTTAATTATTGAAAACGTTATTTCAATTAAGGTTAACCCATCAAATGAAAATGGATCTGTAGTATTCTATTCAAACTACAATTGAGACATAATTTCTACTAAGTCTTCATCAGAACAAAAACTAAACCAAAATTCAAAAATTAATCTAACTACAGATAAAAAAGATCTTGAAGTAAGAACTTTTGAATTTAGCAATGATAAACAAACGCTATGTATTTCTGGATTAGGAATGTTAGTATTAAAAAATATCAAGTCAATAGCTATCTTAACTGATAAGCACGTGCAACTTGATATCTTACCTTACAATATAATTTAATTAATTATCATTCATCATCTTCATCATAGATTTTATCTTTGATGTTTTCTAATTGTTTTTCCTTTGTTTCATCAATGATGTTTACCAATGTTTCGTGAAGGATGTTAAGGTTTTTACATCTTAAGTGTTTATCTCTAATAAAACAATAAACAATATCATCTCTATATGTTTCAAAAGCTTCTAAGTTTCTTTTGATATTTAGGTTAATTCCTTCAACTAAACGAAGCCCCATCATGATAATTTGTAAATAATAATCTGCTAATGATAATCTAGTACCTTGTTTTTCTCATTCCATGATACTACCTTCATATTTATAAAGAACTTGATTTTCAAAACCACTAGCACCATAACCAATTGCTTTTCAATCTTCAGTTTCTCAATAACATTTATTATGCATTGATTCATATTCTTTAGAAACACATCAATTACTAACTTCATATCTGTGGTATCCATTTAATTCTAGGATTTCATTGATATATTCTAAATTGTCTGCTTCTATTTCTTCATCAACAATGAATCCTTCTTTAGCTAACTTACTTCCTGGTTTAACTTCAAGTGCATAATATGATACGTGCTTAATATCATTATCAATTAAGAAAGCAATCGAATCAGCGATATCTTCTTCTGTAAGATTAGCAAGTGCATAAATAAAATCACAACTTACATTTTCAATCCCTACACTGTGGATCAACTCAATTGCATGTTGAGCATCTTCAATAGTGTGGTGTCTTTCTAATTGTTCTAGAATAACATTATTTGTAGTTTGTACTCCAATTGATACTCTGTTTACTTTTGCATTACTAAAAATTTGTACTTGAGATTCTGTTACAAATTCAGGATTACATTCAACTGTAAATTCATACTTATTTTGATAGTTAATGTAACTTGAAACTTCATATAATAATTTTTCAAGAACTTCATCAGGTAACATATTAGGTGTACCACCACCAATGTAGATAGTTTCAAATTGTCCTTTAGAACACTCTGTTTGTAAACTATGAATTACTTTATCTACATATTTAGATATCTTTTCATCACGTCCACAAATTTTAATTCTAGGAAAGTCACAATATGAACAAATGTCAGCACAAAATGGAATGTGTATATATAGGTGTTTTGTATTACTCATATTCTATTTCTTTTCAATTTTTTCTTGACCATTCATATATGGTCTTAAAGCTTTTGGAATTGTGATAGATCCATCAGCATTTTGATTGTTTTCTACAACTGCTACTCATAATCTATCTATAGCTAATGATGAACCATTTAGTGTGTGTACTAATTTGTTTTGTCCATCTGCGTCTTTGAATCTGATCTTAGCTCTTCTCGCTTGGAAATCAGTACAGTTAGAACAAGATGAAATTTCTTTATATGCGTTGTATGATGGTAATCAAACTTCTAAGTCATATGTCTTAGCAGAACTAAATCCAGTATCACCAGTACATAATACAATTCTTCTATATGGTAAATTTAATTCTTCCATCACAGTTTCAGCTGTTCTAGTAATTTCTTCTAACATATCTCAAGATTTGTCTGGATGTGTATATGCCATTAATTCTGATTTGTGGAATTGGTGTAGTCTAATACATCCTCTAGTATCTCTACCAGCACTACCAGCTTCTGATCTAAAACAAGGTGTATTTGCAGTGAATTTACATGGAAGTAAATTTGTTGGAATAATTTCATTTCTATAAATATTTGTAAGTTGTACTTCAGCAGTAGGTGATAAATAATAGTTAGAGTTTTCTAATTTGAATAAGTCTTCAGCAAACTTAGGAAGTTGTCCTGAACCAAATAATGAATCAGCACTAACAATAGATTGAGGTAATACTTCAATAAAACCAGCTTTAGTGTTGTGATCTAGAGTAAATTGTTGAAGAGCTCTATAAAGTCTAGCACCTTCTTTTCAATATGTCATAAATCTTGCACCAGTAATTTTAGTTGCAGTTTCTGGAATAATTAAATCCAATTCAACACCTAAATCTCAGTGAGCCTTAGGTTCAAATTTAAATTTAGTTGGTTCAGAGAATTTTTTAATTTCAACATTTGAATTTTCATCTTCACCAAATGGTACTGAATCATCAGTAATATTTGGTAAAACTTCAACCATCCCTTTTAACTTAATTTCAAGCTCATTTACTTTAGTTGTTAATTTTTCAATAGCACCTTTTAATTCGCTTACTTGTTTTTTTACTCCTTCAATTTCAGCTGCAGGTTTCTTTTGAGCAATTAGTTCAGAAATTTGAGATGATAATTTGTTTCTTTCTGATAGTAATGTTTGTTGTTCATTTTGAGTCTTTTTAAGTTCATCACTAGCTTCAACAATTGGTTTTAAAACATTAGTATCAATGTGTTTACCTTTTAATTTTTTTTCAACTTCTTTTAAGTTATTTCTAATCAAATTTATATCTAACATAATACAAAAATTATATACCAATTTCAACCATAGTGTACAAAGTATTAAATTATTATATAATTTAGTTATTATGAAAAAAGGTTTTGTATTTATTCATGGATGATCATCATATAAAAATAAATTAGATTGTGCTAAAGGTCTAGTTTCTCAATGTGGATACGATTTTATTTCATTTGATTTACCACTACATGGTGAGTTTAAATTTCAACAATACGACAAGGAATATACTTTTGATATGTTAGCTGATTATGCTATTGATAAAATTAATGCATTAACTGATTATGATGAATTAATTATTACTGGTCATAGTATGGGTGGAGGAATTATTCTTCTTAATAATGATAGATTTAAAGTTAATGTTAAGAAAATCGTATTAATTGATCCATTAAATCAAAATGTAGGAATTGATGATCGAGAAACACTAGCAAATTATATTGCAGACAAACCAAAAGATGAACCAAAGGTTTCTATCTTAAATAATTTTTTAAATAGAAGTGTAGCTAATTCAATTAATCTAGCAAAGCTTTTAAAAACATTTGCAACTCCTGAATTCAAACGTAGATTTGCAAATGTTAAATTAGATGAAAAATATAAGTGATATTTAATCTATGGTGAAAACGATATTTACATAAATGGATCTGATACAGCTTTATGATTAAAAACAATTAATCAATCTATAAAAACATATGCAATTAAAAAGGCTTCTCATAATCCTTTTACAGATAATACAGAAGAGTCACTAGAAGCATTAGAAAAGATAATTAAAGACTAAATAAAGAAGTATATTTCAGTATCTTTTGAATAATGATCATAAATGTGATTTTTAATCTTTGTTTTAGTCTTTTCTATATCATTATTTGTTTTCTTACTATTAAGAGTTATCATGAATAATTTTTGTTGGTTATGTCTAATAATATAAATGTCTTCAATACAGTTTATTTTTAAGTGTTCTCTAAGTTCTTTTTCTTCTTCTTTAAAGATTCTTTTTCCTGAAATATTTAATAGTTCTTTAATAAAGGAAATAATAACACTTGGAGTCATTAGAATTACTAATATTAAAGTGACAGATTTATCAACATTTTCTCTAATGATTTGGTTGTTAGAAGTAAAGGCAGAAACTATTAATGAAATACCAATTGCTAGTGAGATAGAAAGATCTAATAATGAAGCTTTAATTTCAGCTCCTAAAATGCTAGATGTTTTGTGTACTTTGTAATAGCTAAAAGCATATACTACAATGATAATTACACTCATTAAAGAAGCAGTAATTGTATAAGCAATAAATAACATATTATTGGTTGATAAATCATCAATAAAACCATGGGTATTTATATTGTAAAGTTGTATGGATGCACTAACAATAAAATAACCACAAATGATGATTGTTAATAAGTTCTTGAATAAACTAAAAATATTATCAAAAACACCCTTACCTAATGGGTAGTTAAAAGACTTTTTTTGAACAATATAAGTTAGAATTAATGCAACAACACTTGTTAGGGTCATAAAGCAACTAAAAATACCATCAAATAATATAGAAGTTGATTTAGTTAAAAAGAAGAATGTGATTTCAATAGCACTCAAAATAATATTAAGAACACATGTAGCAATTAATGTATTTCTTTCTATTAGTTTTGTATTTTGATTTAGATTAATCTCACTATGTTTATAATCGTTACCCATAAATCACCTAATTAAAGTAATGAACCTTCAATATTGTATTGTTCAATATCTTCATATATTACTTCATTGTGGTGAGTTAATCTTTTTGCTCAAGGATAATACTTATATACAAATAAAGAAATAATCATCTTCAAGATTTGATTTGCTTCTAAACAGAATATGAATAATAATGGATCCATATTTTGACATGCACCACTATAAGTAATTGAAGCCATAATTATTGATCATACAACCATAACACCACCATCAATTAGTAATACCATTTTAGTACCACCGGATCTAATTGAGTAGTATGAAACAGAGAAGATACCTTGTGATCAAATAATTGGTAGCATTACTCATTCAAGATGCATTGCTAATAAATTCATTTGGTCAGTTGCATCAGGCGATAGAATAGGGTTAACAAATAATGACGCTGAGAAAATTAATAAAACCATTACGGTACTAAATGACATACCTCAATACATCATTCTATTTGCATTTATCTTAGCTTGTTTAATATCACCTTTTCCTAATTCAGAACCAACAAGTACTGCAGAGGCTGAACCCATACCTGGTCAGATAACATTAGTAATTTCAATAATTACAACCAAGTTTGTTGTGGCACTATGGATATTTGTATTGAAACTTAATAAACACATCATTAGAATCATTGCACATAATCCAAATAAAGTTTCATTAACAAAAACAGACATTCCATTCTTAACAATCTTAGTCATATCTTGTCTACTCATTTTTCATGCATTGAAGAATCAACATCATTTATCCTTTTTAATAATGATGTAAATGATTACAAATAATGATTGAACTATTCTTGCTAACCCTGTAGACATAGCAACTAATGCTACTGCGTCTTGCACATTAGAAGCAGTAATAATAAAAACTGGATCAAGGACTATATTAGTTCCCATTCCCACACATGCAGCAATAAAACTAATACCAGCACGTTTGGTTTCTTGTAATGATAAGGATAATGCAGTTGCAATTACATAGGGAATAAATGTTCATGCAGTTACTCATAGATATATCTTAGCTAGTTCAAAATCTAATCCTTCATAAACACTAGATGAAATAGAAATAAGTTTTCCAGGTATAGATGCTAGTACAGCAATATAAGGAAGCATAATTAGTAATATAGTTCAAATTCTAAATGCAGCAGTTTCACTTGTTCTCTTATTATCATGATTACCAAAGTACTGGCTCATCATTATTGTGATTCCACTTAATCATCCTACTGTAATAAAAATACCAAAGTTAATTACTGGGTTTGCTAAACCTAATGCATTCTTAGCTGAGTTAGCTTCATACTTATTTGGAACTAAAATTGCAAGAGCAAAATTATCTACATAAAGCACAATAATACTAATTAATGCTTGTAGAACTGCTGGTATAAATATCTTCATTAAAGTTTTTACATATTTCTTGTCACCAAAATGTTTAGAAAGTCATGTTTCTTTTTTATAGTAATCAAGAGACGTAGGTATTTTAAAATCATTTTTCATACAATGTTATATTATAATATAAATTTATTTACCTCACTATTTTTTGAAAAAATTAGAATGATATTCTCATTTTATTCAAGTACAATATTTGTATAAAGGAGTGAAAATGGGATTTAAATCAATTTTCAAAGGAATCTGAAAAATCATTTGAGCAGTAGCTTTTTCAATCCTAGCAATCCTAGGTGTTTGCATGGTGCTAAGTTCATATGGCGCAGGAATTCCAACTGATGCTTTTGGCCAAAAAGAAAACTTAGTACCATTAAGATCTTGAGGATTTATATTTACTGCAATTGGTTTTATTTTTGGTATTTGTGGACTTTTTAAAATATTTAAAGGTATTATCAAGTTTGCTTTCTCAGCTGTAGGTGTATTGGTATTTGTTTATGGTGTATGTGCATGTATTCAATTCTATGCTCACATAAACCTAAGTGATTGATTCGCGTTACCTACTGACAATGCTGGATGAGCATCTATCATTATGATCGTATTAGGATTATTATTAGGTGTAATACCATTCTATAAAACTGTTAAAAAGTTTTTAGGTAAAGAAGAAAAACCACAAGCAAATAATTAATAAATACAAGGCAAAAACAACTAATCACTATCCAGCAGCAATGTTGGATAGTTTTATTTTTTTCAATCTAATTAATATATTTATATATTAGATACTCATATCTTTTATTAGCTCTTTTTTTATCATATTTTGAGTGCTATAATTAGTATAGAGTAATCATAAGGTTACTATTAAACAGAAATCACGAGAAACAATTATGAAAAGCAAAAAGAAATGATTAAAGGCACTACCTTTAGCTTGTTTAGCAGTATGTGCTGGACTTGGTACAACAATGGGTGTAGTAGCTTCGCAACACGCAAATACAACTACTACAAATACTACATTAGTAAAGCAAGCATATAATCCAGACCAATATGTAAGTATTGATGGATGATTTACTGGTGCAGCTTCTAACTTATCAACAATAAATGGACAAGAAATAGTAACAGCTATCAAGAGTTTTAATCAAGATCATGGTAATATAACTAATCAAAACGATGCTTATAATTTTGTTTACTATAAAGGTGAAACTGCAATAGTAGCATTAATGAAACAAATCAAAGAAAATATTAAATATTTAAAACAAGATGACTATACAACTGTATATGATCTTCCAGATGAAATTATTAGAATTACACCACAAAATAACTTTAACTTATTTAATGTATACATCGATGTTGGAGCTATAGGTGGTAACATTGTTTACTTTGAAGATTTTAACCCTTCAATTAACTCAAGTCAATTGAACCTACAAAAACCAATGGGAAGACAAGTTGTTCCACATATTCAATTTAATGCAATTTCATATATGAATGTAGATATGCCTATTTTAGAAAGTGCACAAAGTGCTCCAACGTTAAGTGTAATCTATATTATCTTAGGAATTACTGGTGGTATATTATTACTATCAATTATCATCTACCTAATCAAAAAACATAATTCGCAAAAGTATATGTACTAATTAGTCTTGATACTTAATATACAAATTTATTGGTCATAATTTAAATGATTTTTAAACTATGAAATTTGTATATTATAATACATATATATGAAAAGTGATAAAGGTCTAAGAGTTGTTAATTGGGTATTAATAGGATTACTATCTGTTGGTGCAGCAGTTGGTATCGGTTTTGGTATTGCAAGTGTTTTACCGAAGAAATCATCTAACAAGGACCAACCTTTCCAATATACATCAACTTTTAGAAATTTAAAAGAAGCTTATGATGCTGATATGCAGATGCCACAAGCTAATTGAACTCGAGAACAATATGCTGATAAGGCAGCATTTGAATTTTATAAAAGTAGCAGTAGATCAATCGAAATTGGTTATAGAAAAGCAGAAAAGGCTACATTAGGAACAATGTGAGCATACCCTGAAAGACTAAGCCCAGGTTTAATAGATGAAAATAGATATTATTTTGTAACTAATATTCACGTTATTAACAAGTATTTAACAATAGTAAATAATCAAATTACACTAAGAAATAATGGTGGTAATTTAGGTGAATTAATTTTTAGAACTAGTACTTGAAATGATACAACAAATCAACCTAATCCAAATTTAAATGCTAAGGGTGCTTTTATTCCTTTAGAAGATGTAAGACTGGAATCTATTGGTTATAGAAATAATGACAAGGATTATATTGAAGGATTAATGCCACTTCCAACTGGAGAAATTTCATCAGAAGGAACTATTAATGACTATTCTGATTTTGTTGTACTAAGTAGTACTAATAATCCATTTGGTTCTCAATTCATAAAGAATTCAGATCCTTCAAATGGTTTACCTGATTATGCACAAGGATTACAAATAGCTGAACCAGAAGAATTGGATTTAATATTCCATCCAGAATATGACAACAAAAATGGTGATAAAGCATCTGATTACATATATATATCAGGATATCCAGGTACAGATAAAAGTGATCCGTATAGAACATTTGACTATAAAAATATAAAGATTGATGTTAAATCTTTATCTCCTGCTACATTGTCTGTCACTACTCCAGAGTGAAATAGAGGTGGATCAATTCCATATACAACTGCTAGAAACATATTCTTCCCTGGATCACCAGGACCAGAAGAAAATCCTAAACTTGATTCATTCTATTATGCCGGACAAACTTGTGGTTCATATAATTATGTATCATATGCAAATCAATTCTTAATACCAGGATTAAATGTAGGTGGTGGTTCATCTGGTTCAGTCATCACAGGATATGTTAATGATGAACTTAAAATTTTAGGAATTTGATGAGGAGCTTATATGGGTGAATCTAGAAATACTGGTGCTATAAGTTGAGATGGTTGTGCCGATATATTTAAAACTCGTAGAACTTTAAATTATGATCCAAATACTAATGGAAGTTTTGTCTCATATGTTCATCCTAAAACTAAAATACCCATTAAATATCAAAACTGATATGATAATACAAAGCTAAATCCAGATTCACTTAATATAACAAAAAACAACTTCAATAACCATGATTGTGGATGTAATCATAAATAAAAAATAGCCAATGCTTAATGGCTATTTTTGTTGTTAGTTTAATTTGATAGGTGTAATGTTGTAGATATGAGTATCACATGTTTTTTGTAGTTTATTTACAAATGATGTAACATTTTCATTCTTACCATAGTTGCTATAAACTTTGTTAAGATCTTTCAGAGAATATTTAGAACTAAAAATGGATAGTTTCTTTTGTTTTGATGCACTTCTATAGTTTATGACATTAGCAAGAACTGAACTGTGAGTATTAGCTTTAAATTGTTCTGCACCCAATTCATCTATAACTAAGATATCACATGCTATCATGGTGTCTACAATATCATTAGAGAAAGTTGAACCATCACCAATTGATTGTTTGATTTCAAGGTCTAAGGAATTAGCTGTAATATAAACAATAGTTTTTCCTAGAACTGCCATTTCATTACAAAATGCCATTAAGATATAACTCTTACCTGAATTAGCTTCACCCTGCACATAAATTCCTTTAGCATAAGTATGATCATAATCCTTTTTGAAATTTAATAGAAGGTTTAAGAAATCAGTACGTTTACTATATTTAGTTTCATCACATCATATTTCTTCTTTTCTTAGACGTTGGTATTCGTTAACAATATCAGGTGAAGTGTAATAGAAGTTATTTCTAATAACAAACTCTGGATTATTAGCTAATTTAGGACATCTAAAATTTTTGGTATAGAAATGACCATCAACATCTTTAGATAAAATTTCATGATATCCACCATTAGGACAAATGTTACTCATATCTGAACTATCATTACATAGAATTCACTTTTTATAAATTCTCATTAAGGTAATAATGTTATTTTCAATTTCTTCATCTGTGATATCAAAATCACATAACTCATGGACATGTGTCTTGATAGCTTTTAGAAGTTCAACTTTTTTATTGTCATCTTTTTTGTTTATCATTTCACACCTCCACTTGTAGTTTCTCCATATTGTTGTAACATTGTAGCATTTCTTTTTGAAGATGCATTTTGTAAGTGGATGATGATATCGTTAACACTTGTTAATCCAAGACGGTTAATTGATAAAGCAATTTTATTGATATATTGTGGTTCTACTCTTCCATTGTTAATTACTACACAGTAATCAATTAAGATGTTGATAGCAAAGTCTGGTAAGTTGTAATTTGATCTTAAGTTTTTAATCATAGATAATTCAAGATCATTTAATGTGTGCTTTTGCATACAAGCTAAATATTGTTCACTATTTAATGTTTTATAGTCTTCAATGATGTATTTGAAATCATTAAGGTTAGCATTCTTAATAAATATCTTTTTGTTTCTATTAAGTTTTGTTTTAGTGTTAAAGTTCTTAACATACTTAACATCAACTAAACGTTTTAGAGCCATAGTTAATAACTTATTATCAATTAACACTAAATTGTTATTATCCTTAATACTAGCTTCTAATAGCAATCCATTAATATCTTGAATACTTAGATTGAATTTAGTATAAGCATTATTTAGAATTACTTTATTGTCTTGACTTAAAGTAATAAAGTTTCCAGTTTGTTTTAAATACATTTCATAAACAAAGTCAAAGTTCAAAGTAAATGATTCTTCTTTTAGATTGAAAGTTTGATCAAATGTTTGTGAGTGATTTACTAAACCTAATGTTTTATTATTACCTTCAAATAAGAACTTATTCTTTTCAAAAGTCATTTCATCTACACTATTTTTATATACAGCCATCATTTTAGGTTCTTGGTTAAATTGTTTTCAATTAAGTGGTGTGTTTACTACAAATAACATAAAATCACCTTTATTTTGGTCAAAATAAGTATTTACAAGGCCAATTCCTTCTAATAAGTGTAAATTATTGTCAAATTGAGTTTGATCAAATCCTAAGCCTTGGATTAGATCATTTACATAAAGACTGATATTAGTTCCCATTTCTTTATGGTATTGATTCATTGTTACTAAATAGTTAAATAAAGATATAGCATCCTTTCCGATAATAGGAAGGTATACCAAATTTAGCATTTTATCATTTGATTGAAAATCAAAATCAATGGAAATATCACATTTAATATTCATTTTGCCCCTCCCTTTCTCATTAAAGACAAGACTATTATAATGAAATTATTGGTTATTTATAAAAGTGAAAAAAAATCACTGTTTGCTGTCCACTTTTTATGCACATTTAGAGGGGTTTAAGCACACAATTTATGCACAAAATATCCTTATTTTTTGAATAAAAAGGGTACTTTTCCACAGCTTTGTGGATAACTTTTGATAGATTAGATAGTTTTTAAAAATATTTGTCCAAAATTAATTTCACTCTAAATTAATGAGATTTGATATAATATTGTATATTATATATACAAAAAGAGGTACAAATATGTATTCAGAAAAAGCAAAATACTCAAGAACTGTAAAAGCAGTATTAGTTAGTGATAAATCAAACACAAAGTCTAAAAAAGAATATGAATTCTATAAAGATGCTGACCGTAACTACAACTTCATCATTGAAGCAAATGTAGATGGTTACCAAGTATATACTGCAATCTTGAATAAATTTAATAAGAAGGACAAAGAAATTGAAATTGACTTAGATTCATTTATGGCAATTGTTAAAGACTCTAAGTACCAAGAAAGATTATTAATGTCTTTAGTTTCAGCATTAAACTACTGTGCATCAATTCCATACACAAGAAAAACAACTAAACAAGAAGCTCTTAAATTCCACATCTCTGGAAAAGCAGTTAAAGAACATGAAAAGTTATTAGCTGAATATGCTATTGTTGCTGATGCTCAAACTTTCACAAGAAGATTACAAGATACTCCAAACTCAATTATGAACCCAGCTGGAGTTGAAAAAGCAGTTAAGGAACAATTCAAAGGTTTAGAAAATGTTAAAGTATCTGTTTTAAACAAAGCTGAATTAACTAAAAAAGGAATGGGATCTTTACTTTCTGTAGGTCAAGGATGTTCATTACCAGAAAACGAACAAAGATTATTAGTAGTTGAATATAAAGGAAACCCTAGCAGCAAAACATCTTATGGTTTTGTTGGTAAAGGTGTATGTTTTGACTCAGGTGGATACAACATCAAAACTGCTGGACATATGAGATGAATGAAATTTGATATGTCTGGTTCAGCTATTGTATCAGGAGCAGTTTATGCTTTAGCTAAAAACAAAATTAAAACTAATGCATATGCTATCTGTCCATTAGTAGTTAACTTAATTAGTGAAAGTGCTCAAACACCAGATAACATTGTTGAATCATATTTAGGAAAATCAATTGAAATCGACAACACAGATGCTGAAGGTAGATTAATCTTAATTGATGCAATTACTTATGCAGCTAAAGATCTTAAAGTTGACAAAATCTTCGAAGTTTCAACTCTAACAGGTGCAATGATTTATTCATTAGGTGAAACTTATACAGGAACTTGAGCAACTGATGATACTATTTGAAACGAAGCACTAAATGGTGCAAAACAAGCTGGTGAACAAGTTTGAAGATTACCACTTCACAAAGAATTTATTGCAATGCTTAAATCAGATGTAGCTGACTATGCAAACTCATGTTCAGGTCCAGCTGCTGGTTCATCTAGAGCTGCTTGTTTCTTAAGTGAATTTAGAGATGGCAAACCATTCGTTCACTTTGATGTTGCTGCAACTGCAGACAAAGGTAATACAGGTACAGGTATTATTGTAAGAACAATGTACAACATTGCTAAAAATGCAAAATAATATTTGAAAAGAAGAGTAGGGGTAAGTTATGAAACTAAAGACGTTTATTTGTAGTGGTGTAATTGCAATAGCAGCAGGTGCTGGTATTACAGCTGCTGTTGAATTCTCAGATATCTCAAAACAAAATTCACCATACCTTAAAGTGGTGACTAAAGAAACTTACCAACAATTAATGCAACAACAAGGTGTAAATACTTCTAACGTTGCAACTACTCCTGTTTCAATTGACTATGGTTCATTACCTACTAGTGGAGTTAACTTTATTGATTTATTAAGTCAAAATAAAATTAAAGGAAACTCATTTATTATCACAGTAGGAAGTGAAGCTTATTCACAAACAAGAAAAATTTTATATGATGCAAATGCTGTAGATAATATTGACTTTAGTACTAATATTAGTTCAAGTTCATTAATGCTTAAACTATACGATCTTTTCTATAATGATAGAGGGGCAGATAACAAACATAATGTTGTTGCTGAATATGCTAAATCAATGACATTCTATAGTTTTATAGATATTGCTTATTCTACTAAAACTCAAGCAGCATCTCAACTATTATGACAACGTGCAACTCAAGAAGGTGACAAATTCCCAGAAACTATTTACAATGGTAGTGAAAAACCACTTACTGGACAAGATCAAGTTGCAATGGGTCAATCTAAATTATGAACTGTTCCAGTTAAAAAGGAAAGTACTAAAACTCAAGATTTACCAGTTGTAAAAAGTAGTAGTGGTTCTTCAACTGTTAACTTTGTTTACGAACCTACTGATGCATATTATGAATATAGACCTGACAACAAATTAGATACTAAATATGAAAAAGTATATTTTAGGGATCAAAAAGAAGTAAGTTTATATAATGATACTATTTCATGAGCATCTTCATATGCAAGTAGTTTCTTACCAGGTGCTGAATTTAGTGCACAAGGTTCAGTTGTATGTGCTAAGAAAAATGATAAAGGTCAATGATTATTTAAGAGCTTTACTACTGCTAGTGATAGTACACTAGATGACATCATCAGCTTCTATGATAAAGCAAAAGAAAGAGAAGATGAAAAGAAACAAGAACAAGCTCAAAGTGATAGTTCACAACCTTCAGATGGTAGCGAAGCTCCACAACCATCTCCAGATCAATCTGCAGCTCCTGCTCCAGCTTCATATAGATTAAATAGATCAAGTAGAGTTGTTTCTACTCCATTAGTAAATGATAAAAAATAGTTTTAGAATAATTCATATTCAAAACTAACATCATCTATTTTCATTAAATCAGATATACTTACCCCAATTAATTTGATTGGGGTTTGTTTATCTCATATTTGATTAAGCAGTTTTGTAGCTTCTTCTACTATTTCTTTTGTATTTCAAATATAGTAGTTTAGACTATGTGATTTAGTTTTGGTTTTATCATCAAATTCAAATCTATAGTTTATTCCTATTTTGCATCCACATACTTGTTTTCTTTCTAAAATAATACTTACTTCATTACTTAAAAATTTAAGTTCCTTTAGTACATCATATTCTGATTCTAGAGCTATGTGATATGTTCTTGATTGACTAATACTTTTTTCTGGTTCATTTACAAGAATAGAAGCATCACTTTCTCCAATAAAACATTCTAATAATTGAAAATACTTTTTATGTAAATTGGTTTTTAATAAATCTTGATTTTCATATTTTAAAAAATCAATTACTTTATAAATATTTAATGAATACAAAAACTCTTTTGTTTTCTTACCAACATTAATACATGAACCAATATCTTTAGTTCATAACTTGTCTTGAATTTCATCTTTAAATAAAGTAGCAATCTTAGTATCAGGTTTAGTATCTCCTGCCATCTTAGCAAGGAATTTATTATTACCAATACCAATTGTTACAAACAACTTAGTTTCACAATAAATAGTATCAATCATATTCTGAGCCATAATCTCAACATTTCCATGAAAATTATCTAACAAATCAGTTACATCTATAAAGCACTCATCTATACTCATGATCTCAATGTCATTAGTATAATTTCTTCTCACACAGTCAAAGAACTCATTACTTTTATTTTTGTAATACATATGATGTGGCTCAACACAAATCAAAGTCCTACATAATTTCTTTGCATTAGCTACTAGCATAGCAGACTTAATTCCACATTGCCTAGCTAAAGGATTAGCTGTCGCAATAACACTATATCCAATATTATTAGCAATACAAAAAGCTCGTGAAGCTAATGCGGGATTTAAAATCTCTTCACAACGTGCAAAAAAGTAATTCAAATCTAGATGGAAAATAATTCTATCATTTTTCATTGACACACCACATTAAGTATTCAGTATTTTGTTTCTTTGCACCTTTAATAGGAGATTCAATAATTCCAAGAACTTTAAATCCATTTGAAGTAGCATAATATTTACAACTATTTATTGCTTGATCTAAATACTTTTGTTCTACAACCTTACCATTATGTTTTGCAATAATTTCAGGACTTAACTCAAATTGTGGTTTTATTAAACTAATTACTTGGCAATTCTTATTTAGATTTAATCTTGCAATTGCTTCAAACATATATTTACTAGATATGAAACTAATATCAGAAACAATTAAATCAATAGTATCACTAATAATTGTTTTATCTAAATCCTTAACATTTAATTTTTCAATATTAACTACTTTATTATTATTTACTAATTTAGGATCTAGCTGATTACAACCTACATCAATTGCATAAATTAATTTAGCACCATTTTGTAAACAACAATCGCTAAATCCTCCAGTAGATGCTCCAACATCCAACACAATTTTATTTTTTACATCAATATTAAACTCACAAATAGCCTTTTCAAGCTTTAAACCTGCTCTGGAGACATATCTTAGTAAATCACTTATTTCGACCTTCTGATTGATGATTTCAGTGCTTGGTTTAGTGCAAACAATACCATCAACTAAAATATCACCATTTTTAATGGTTTCTTTAGCTAAATTACGTGATTTTATTAGGTTGTTTTGTACTAAATATTCATCTAATCTCATCTTATTTTATAATTTATCATTATTATTATAAATAATGATACTATATATAGTATAGTATTTATTTGATTTATGAAAGAGGATTATATGGAAAAATTAAAACCTGCAGTATTTAAGAGAGTTAAAGTTACAAATATCATTGCTATCGGAGGGATGATTGCAGCTGGTAAAACTACATTAGTAGATGATCTAGCTAATGCGCTAAATGCTGAAAAACTATATGAATTAGACGATAACGATGACATTCAAAAAGCCTTATTAAAAGGTTTATATGAAAGAAGAAACATCCCAGCAACAGTATTCCAACTTTATTTCTTATTGAATAGATATGAATGTTACAAAAAATTTAGTGAACACACTAATACAGTAATTGTTGATAGAACAATTTTTGAAGATAGATTATTTGCTCACCAAAATATGGCATCTGACCCTATTACATTTAGTTTTTATGACAAGATATGATGTGAAAAAGCTTCTGAATTAGTTTACAATGCAGGTGTTCCAAAATTATATATTATCTTAAAAGTTGATTGAGAAACATTTAAAGAAAGATTATTCAAGAGAAATAGAGATGTTGAAGTAGATAACTTTGAAAGCAATGAAGATTACTTTAAAAGATTGAATGAAGTATATGTAGAATTCCTAGAACAAACTTGTAGAACATATGGAATGGATTACATCATTATTGATGCAACAATTCCAAATGAAAAAAAGATTGAAATGATCAAAAACAAACTTAAAGAATTAAAATAATTACTTAATTAATATTTAAGAAAACTCCTGGAGCAATCCAGGAGTTCTTACGTAAGTAAATAATAAATTAGCAACAACATTAACTCATCTCACTATATAAGTAAAAATTAAGTGGTAACAAATGACGCTACTTTATTTAACCTCACGTAGATGGTATTATTAATTACTTAGCTTATTCCATCAAAAAAATTTTTGTATTGTGTTGGTGAGTTTTTAATCTTTAGGTAATAAGTTTAAAGAGTTTCAATTGAATTTGTTATCTGAATATAAGCTAATTTTTTTGTAACTAATAAATACTTTCAAGTATTTTATACTTGCTTTTGCACCACAACCCCTTGAAACGAGAGTTGTGATAAAATCAATAATGTGTGTGCTATTTGCACCTCCTCATTAATAGTCATTAAGTTGGAATGAACATATGATAAACACAACTCTACTATAGCATAAATTCTGAAAAAACCTAGTTTCTACCATAAAAAGAAAAGCCCATATATAAATATATGAGCCATTTTTAAATACATTTTGAATGAATTAATTTTACAATCTGCATTTAAGGTATTTTAAGGTTTTTTAGTTTATTTTCTATTCAATTTCTAATTTCAATTCTTTAATCTTAGTACGATATTTTTCTTTCATTTTTAGTTTATCATTTTGTAATTTTTTTATCTCTGTTTTTAGTTTCTTGATTTCCTTTTCTTTGAGAGCTTGTAGTTGAATTAAATCTTGTACTACACATTGTTTTTTCTTTAATTGGTCTGATAGTCTTTGAGCTCTTTTTATCATCTTGATATAGTCTTTAGAATCGATTGGACCATTGACACAATTTTGATATTCAACTATCTCTTTTAATTCTTCATCTGTTTGCTTAATATAGATGTTAGTAGTGGTAATACTTTGGTGTCCCATTAATGATCTAACAGCTGATATTCTAGTACCTTGTTTATCTAAATTTTGAGCAAACCTTCTTCTTAAATCATGGCATGCACCTTCATATCCAATTAAGCTAAAATATTTCTTTGTAATTTCATAAACTGAGTAAGGATTGAATCAAGATAATAACTTCTCTTCTCCATGGGTAACAATCGCTTCTTCTAGTTCATTAATTACTAGTTCTGACAAGTAAATCTTTCTTTGCTTATTTCTCTTTCCAAGTATGAAAAATATAGGTTTTCTTGCAATTAAATAGCCTTCAACTACTTTTTTAACTTCCATTCTTCTAGCACCAGTTCAGATTAATATAATCATGGTCAGACGCTCTTTTGTACTTGGAGAAATTCCAATATAATAATTCAATTTATCAATCATTTCATCTGTGATTGGTTGATGGAATCTGATAGCATAATTTTCCTTCTCATGTTTCTTTAATTCATCAAATTCTTTATCTGATAAATTGAACTTATCTTTGTGGTGTTTGAGTGCTGGAAAAATAATTCTTTGCATAGAAGCACTTTTACTTTTAAAGAAATCTATAATAGCTGTGAAATTATTTAGATATTTAAGTGTGTTATCAAGTAATTCCTTGATTGCGTTGTTGTATTGAATTAACGTTTTTTCGGATATCATTACTCCCTCCTGTTCACCAACAACAATTAAAAAATTGATCCAGATTAAGCTGTTTACAATTTTCTAATTAGTGTAATTTAAAAAACCAAAAACTGATTTAAATTTTAAAATTTTTCACTCATTCAAAAAACTCACTAATGACTATTAGTGTTGGTTTCCAACTTAATGACTATTAGTGTGGTTTTACGAATAAGAATTGTATTTTCCACATTTTATAGGCATTGACTAGTGATGTGCATATACACTAAACAAGAAAGTGAGTGCTTATGAATAGAAGACTAAAACAAAAGTTATCGATCATTCTTGCCTGTATAGGAATTACATCTATTGTGTCGACAATCACTACTTGTGTATATAGTCATTATTTGAGTGAAACTAATACAAAAACAAATACTAAAGTATTTGCTCAAAAACAAGCGAGCAGTACTTCGAGTTCTGATGAAAAAAGTTATAAGATAACTTCATCAAATTCAGTCAAGTTAGATTTAGATAGTGGTGAAACAAAATTTAAAATAAAAGCGTCTAGAGGAGGTAATGCAGCTTATTCTCCAAGAGGATCTCTTTTATTTGGTGAAGTAAAAGAAAAAGATAGCAAAAAATATGAAAGTACAGTCTTATATCTTGATTTAGATGGTAAGTTAAAATGATATTTTAAAACTAATTGATTAGGTAAATCATATCATGTGGATAATGGTTCATCATCAAATTCATATTTTGTTGTATTATATAAGTCTTGAACCGATAAAGGTTATGTAATATGTTCATTTAGAGAAGGAAGTGGAATTCTACTAGGTGGCATTAATATGTCAAGTATTTGTACAGATTATGAAAATAAAACTATGTCTAAAATTAATGACAGATGCTTCATGGTTATGCCTAGATATGAACAAGCTGAAGTTAGCACAATATTCTCTTCATCTTATTTATTCATGTTTGGGGATAGAGGATATTATAGTACTTATGTACCTTTAGGTGGACATTATACTGGAAACAATACTGTCTTTGCTCCTTTATTAAGTGTTGCAACAATACATGACTCAGTTAATAATAAGAATTATTTAGTATTGTTTGGTGCTGTGAAAAACTATTTTAATAAACCAGAAGAACCAGCGTACAATGATGCAGTTCTTTACATTTATGAATATGTTGACAATACATGAACATGAAAACATGAAATGGTAGAAGAAAATTGTATTAATAGAGGTATAACACAAGCAAATCTAGATACAGGAATTTATTGTAGTACACAACAAATGATGATATCAATGAAAGATAACAAAATTAGAACTGCTGCTATATATGCAAGTTGCTATGACTGAATAATTACTTCAGAATGAGATACTACTGATTTTAGTAAATCAACTCATACAAAAATTGATATTCAACATGGTGGTTATCCTAGTGATGATGAAATCGATTTAGACTTTTCAAAATACTTTAATGTAAATGGCAGCAGAGGTTACGATATGCCTTCATATTATGGAACTAAAGATGAAAAGTTATATGGTGGTATTACCCATAAAACATCATCTTGAGATTTGAATGCTAGCACCAGTGATTTAATGAATCCAAAGAAATGAAGTGTACCAGGGAGTGACAATGCAGTATTTAGGTCAACACCTAATCTAGATATTGGAATTAATGGACATTCAGATAAGACTATTATTGGTTCTCCAAATGAAGATGGAAATTATAGAATATTTGATACTAGTGGAAATGTATGATTTTTCAATAGACAAGCTAACAATGGAGAATCAGGATTTGATTATAGTACTAGACTAAAAAACGATGCTATAGAAGTACCAGGAGTTTCATTGGATAAATCAAATAATATTTTAGATCCAGAAGAACTAAAAAGGAAAGTAAATGCTGACCTAATAAAACAAAATTTATTGGACTATAGAGAAGACTTTGATTATAGCTTTAAGGACCCAAAAATTAAAACTACAAATGACGATATTTATGCTGGAAAAGTAAGAACTGATTTAACCATTACAAACTCTTATGAAAAAGGTATATGAAAACGAAGTTTTGATATTAATGATGTTGTCCTAAGTGGATGATACAAATGAGTAACAAAACAAGTAAATACAAATATTGATATTGCAGGTTCTACATTAGCAACAAAAGTAATTGGTGATGTAGATAAAGATGAAATTAGAAAATATGTATTTGATAATATCAATAAATTTTATAGTGATACACCAATTGATTTAAATGAAACTGATATTAATGTAGATATAAAACTAGCTAATGCTGAAACGTCAAGTGAACAAGGTAAATTAGTTGCTGATATTTCATTACAAAAATATGTCAATGAAAAATCACTATTAACTAAATCTTCACTAACAAAACAATTTGTATTACGAGGTTTTAAAAATGTAAGTGAAACTAAGTGAACAAATAATTCAACTGACATTGATATTAGTAGTACTGAATTTGCATCAAGTCCACTTAATGGAATGTCTGCTTGATGAGTTAATGAATGAGCTCTTAAAAATTTAATTCAAAGCAAGTTAGATTATTTCTTTACAGGTTATCCTTCAGGATCATCTAGTGGTGCTAGCAACATAGTTGTTTCTAATGTTGTTAATAGTGGTGTAGATGGAACTGTTTCATTTAATCTGTCATTAAGAAATGCAAATAATAAATATGGTAAATTTACAGATTCTACATTACCAACAAAGAGATTTACTGTTAGAGGTTTAGTGCGGAGCCAAAAGACTGAAATTACAAAGATTGCTGATGGTGGCGTGAAAGGATATTTACCTTCAAGTATAAATGGTGATAATGTATCAAAACTTATTAATGTAAATCAACAAATAACTCCAATATTAATTAAAGGGAAAAGATATGGTTGTGCTAGCAAAGAATGATTAATAAATCTTTTAAGAAATTATGGAGAATCTAATCTAGTAGATAGTACAGGAGCAAGTATAAATTTGGATACAGTTTTAGGTGATGATTTAGGATCAACTAAATTCTATCCAAAGTCATTTAGTCCTACTGTAACAATATATAAAAAGATTGGTGATAAAAATCTATTTGGATATAGTTTTAATAAGAAGGATGATGATTTAGGAACTATTAATTTTAAAGTTACTGTTAATGATGTTTTGTTTGATGAACATGGATTAATTAAAGAACCTTCTACTACTAAGGAATTTACTGTATCTGGATTAGTTAAAGGACCAACTTCATGAACTACGAATAGCACAACAATTAATATTAATAATGCAGAATGAAAAGATAGTCCAATTAAAGGAATGAGTGCCTATTGAGTTAATGAATTAAGTTTAAGAAATTTTGTACTAGATAGATACAAATATTTCTTTAAAAATCTTTCAAAAGATTTCACCTCTTCAAATTGAGTCATAAGCGATATTCGTAGAAACTGTTTAGAAGGATCTGTATCATTCAAATTGAGTTTAAAGAAAATGTATGATGAATGTAATAAAATTGATTCAACAATTGGATCTAAAACATTTATTATTACAGGGTTAAGTAAAACTACTCAAACATTACTTAGTGAAAAGAAATCTATTCCTGCTAGTTTAAAGAATAAAAAAGCATCAGAAGTTAAACAAAGTGAATTAAAGAATTACTTAACTACAAATATGCAAGCAACACAAGTATTAAGAGAAAATGTTTTAATGGGTGCAGATAATAAAGAAGAACTAGAAAATAGTTATAAAAACATTCCTAATTCATCATGTTATGAAAAAGATTCTAATGTATCAAAAGACTTTTGAAACTTTGTTGACGGAGGTGCTACATCTAAAGGCAAAAAAGAACCATTTAATAATTCATATTTAATTAAGAAAGCAATATATAAACACATTGGTAATGATACTGATTTTAATTATGAAATAATAAAATCAAACGACTTTGAAGGAACATTAAGAGTAAGAGCAAGAACTAATATAGGAGCGTTCAATAGCAATGGAGAATTTGTAAAGAATTATGTAACTCCAGAAATTGTTATTAGAGGCTTTAAAACTATATCAACATCAATAAAAAAGAATGTATTTAATTATGATGAAATATTTGATTCAAAAGCTAAAGATAAAACAGTATTATCTTCTACATTAAATGAATCATATATTAAGAATGCAATAGTAAGTAAACAAAATAATATATTTAATAATTTAAAGGAACCACTTAATGCTAGTGATATATCACTAAGCAATATTGAATTAGTAAAAACTATTGAAGCTGTAGCAAACGGTAGATTAAAATTTACTATTACTTTACCAGCATCTAAATCAACAATAACTACACCAATTGAAATCACCGTAAATGGATTTGATAAATACACTACATCATTAATAAATAATGATGGTGTTTATGATTTAGGCAATATGAATTTATCATCAGGTCAAATAGATCAAGAAACATTTAGAAATGAAATCAAAGTACACAGTAAAAATATAATCAAGAATTTACCTAAAGATTATAACTTTGATAGCAATGTAAATATAGTGCCGTCTTCATTCAAAAATACAGTAATTGGAGAAGTAAGTGCTACAGTAAGATTTAATAATGTTTATACACCTTCAAAATACATAGAAAAAACAATTAAATTTACAGGATATAAAACTGACGGATTAAACACAATAATAAACAATAGAATTAATATAGATTTACCAGAAGTTTTAGCATCAAAAGCAAATGAAAATAAATCACAAATAATCAACTCAATTATAGCTAATGATTTAGTAGATAAAATAGTTGCAGGAAAGATATTAAGCAATGAAGATATTGACCTATCATTTACTGATGCAAATGATGTTACTGGTGAAGCGAAAGCAAACATAACAATTAATAATAAAAAAGCATGAGAATCAGGTAACCCATTAACATCAAAAACATTTAATAATATTACCTTAATAGGATTTAAGAAATTAGAAGCAACTTCATATGCAAATGATAGAGTAGTAAATGCTTCTAGTGTGTTTAGTCATACAGTAGCTGATAATGATGTAACATATGACACAATTAAAGATTATATTACGAGAAATAAATCATCATTTTTTGTAGCATTACCAAGTGGTGTAACGAAGGATAATATTTTGCTAAAGAATGTTGATTATCATACTAGTTCTGGACAAATAGAATTTAAGATAGAATTAAATAAGTTTTTAGATAGAACTACAGGTAAAATGATTAATCCATCTGATCATAAAATATTATCATCAAATACAACTTTTAGAATAACTGGTTTTAAAACAGATGGTTTAACAACAAAAATGAATCCAGCTAAGACTTCTTTTGCACTAGATGGAGTAAGTGATTTATTAGCAAGTGATTTTAATAAAAACAAGAATACTATTATTAGTGCTTTATTGCCTCAAATAAAAGCTAATGTACAATACTTAAATAAAGAAATATCTTCTTCTACATTAACTAATGGCGATATTGATTTAAGATTAGCTGAAAGAGATATAAATAATGAATCCGGAACAATAAGAGTAATAATAACAATTAAAAACAATAAAGCATGAGTTTCAGGAAGAGGTGTGGCTGAATTTAATTTTAATAACACTGCATATAATTTAACAGGATTTAGAACAAGAGGATTAACTACTCAAATGAATCCTAGTAAAACATCGTTTGCTTTATCTGGAGTTAATAATTTAGTTGCTAGTGATTTCGATAGAAATAAATCGTTAATAATTGATAAATTATTACCATTGCTAAATGAAAATATTACTAGCCTAAATGATACTATATCACCAACAAGTTTAACCAACAGAGATGTAGATATAAATTTATCTGAAATGAATATCAATAATGAACAAGGATTGGTGCGAGTACATATTGCAATTAAAAACAATAAAGCTTGAGTAAATGGTATACCATTATCATCATTTAATTTTAATAATGCTACATACACTTTAACTGGATTTAAAACAGATGGATTAAACACAATGATTAATCCAAGTAAAACAAGGTTTAATCTAGATGGAATAAATGATATATTACCAAGTGAATTTATTGAAAATAAAACAAGAATTATAAATGCTTTATTACCACAAATAAAAAGCAATATACAAGGACTAGCAAATTGTGCTGCTGCAAGTACATTAACAAATGATGATATTAATCTACATTTGGTAGATAGAGAAGTTAATAATACAATAGGTGCATTAAGAGTACAAATTATTATTAAAAACAATAAAGCATGAATTGATGGAAGAGCAGTGTATACTTATAATTTCAATGATGCAATATATGTATTAAATGGATTTAAAAAACAACCAATGACTGATTTAAAAATCAGTAAGATAAATGCTGCTTCTTTTGCACATCTAAATGCATCGCAATTTAAATCAGAAAATGCCCAAGTATTAATACAAAATAACTTAAATAGTTTATTCACTGGATTACCAGAACCAAGACCTAATGTAATCATCACAAAACCACTAGTAATTAATAAAACAAATGGAACTGCTACTGTTAAATTTAATTTAAGTTCTTATTATAATGCTTTTGGTAGATTTAAGAATGAATTATCAAGAGAGTACACTTTGAAAATAGAAGGGTTTAATTGTTCATCTACATCATTGGTTTCTAATGAAATTATTGTACCACTTGAAGCAAATAATTTATATAGTACAGATAGTTCAATAAATGCCCAATGAATTAAATCAAAATTACGACAAGATATGTTTAAGAATTTAAGACCAGGTTTTAATATTAATGAACATGTAAATATCTCAGATGTAAAAAACAGTTGATCAGATGAAACTGTTCCATTTGGAAAAGTTAAATTTAAAATAACAATTAACCATGCAATTACTGATGATGGAACAGATTCAAAAACATTTAAAAATGTTTATATGTCAGGATTTAAAACTAGTGATGCAACAACATCTCAATTAGTCAATGAATTTACTGATTCATCATTATCTGAAAAAATTGCTATGGACATTAAAAATAATTTTGCTATAAACAAAAGTACATTAGTAGATAGAATCTTAGCAGCAAATAGAAATACTCCATTATTCAAGAATTTAATACCTGGAGTTAACTTATTAAAAGATGATATAAATTTATCATCAGCTACTTCTTGTAACCATCTAGATGGTTCACTTGTAGTACATGGAAGTATTTCTAAAAATAAAGCATGATCTAATGGATTGAAAAGAGACTTTGAATTCACAATTAAAATAAAAGGATTCAAGCAATTCAAAAAGACTACATTTAAATCTAATGAAGTATTAGATAATACGCTATCTGAAGTTCCTGCAGAAACTTGAAATAGTGAGACTGCTAAATCTTATGTATTAGCACATAAGGAAAGATTCTTCTTAAATGCTCCAGACTTGTCTGATGCAGAAATCAATGTAAGACTAATACCATCTAGTGTAAAGTGCTCACAAGTAAATATTGAAGTGAGTTTAGCTAGACACTATGATAAAGATGGATTTGAACAAACTGGCGAATGTAAACAAGAGTTTATAATCAAAGGCTTTAAATATGTAAATGTTGAAAAAACATTAGTGAAGAGCACAGCAACAAAAACATTATCTTCTTATGCATTTAATGATTTTTGAAAGAACTCATCAAAGTTTGTTGCAGATATTATTTCTCCAACTAACATTCAAAAGAATCAAGAAGAACTTAAACTATGATTATCAAATCCTAGAAATGCAAGAAAAATATTTTCTAATTATGCAATAGATACAGCTGAAACAAGTATAGGAAATGTTTCGCTAGCATTCAAAACTAAAACAAGTTTATCAGTTTACATTGAATTGTTAAATGCAAGTCTTGGTAACGGACTATTTGGTAAGTCTATATTTACAACCTCTATTAATGGATTAAAGGCAACTCCTAGTATATATCTAGGTAAAACATCAGGACTATCTCAAGCAGTCTTTGATAAACTTATTGATGCATTTGGATCTAATGAAGAAGAATTCAAAAATGAATTGGCCACAGGAATATATTGAGGAATTGAAAGACAAATACAATCAGCAGATTTTCCAGAAATCCTGAGAGAACATTTTGCATCAAACAAAACTAGAAAGGATACTATAGATAAAATTGCTAATTCGATAGTAACATCAGGTAAACCTATTACTAGGGCAGAATTAGATCAAAACTTAATAAAAACTTTTTTTCCTAGCATTGAAATGCCATCATACCAATGAATTGGCACTACCAAGCTACCTGAAGATATTAATTTAGGTACTTCTCAATTCAATAATTGAGTTTTGATAGCATTGATTGCAGGAGCATCTCTTTCACTAATAGTCTTAATTAGTCTATTAGCTGTTTATTTTAAAAAGAATAACAGATACAAAGAACAAGAAAGCGCGAACTTCGTAGCTGACTATAATTAGCTAAAAACTCAAAAGACGTTATTTTATTTTTCATTTTCTCACCAGTCTAAACACATACATCTAACTCACAATTTGGCTTAATTAATAACTCATACAATAACTATTATTCAACACAAAAACATAACACACTAAGCATATGATTGATCTAATTCGTAAGTTAACCCTAAAAGGAGGTGGTAACAAGCAACAAGTAAAAAAGTATAACATTAACTCCTCATCAGAAAATATAAACACCAAAAAACAACATAACAATAAAACAACATATAAGGCCAGTATCCCCAATACTGGCTTTCTTATTGTCAATTTGTCATGATGTTTTTATTTATTGATGAAAATGAATTACTAGATGGATATGCTTAAACAATCATAGTAAACTCTACCAACTAACTTTTCATTTTCAATTTTGCATCATCTTACCTCAGCTAAAAGATGTTTGTCATCTTGAAGTGCATAGTTAATACTTGTTAGATGATTCATAGTTAAGTATTGAGAAATTGAAGGTTCAACTACTGCTAAGATATTCTTGTTAATAAGGTCTTTATTGAATTTAATATCTGTAACTTGTTCACTTCCTCAATTAGTACAATATCTTAAAACATCTATATTGCTGATGTTATAGAGATCTTTTTGAATCAGATTCTCATGTGTAGCAGATTCAAAAAGATTTTCTGCTTTAACTGGATCATTGCTGACAATCACATTTTCTTTTGAATGAGATGCTTTAATTCCAGCATACACTGTGGTTGCAGTTAAAGATAAAAGTAAAAGAGTAGCAATAGGATAAACTATTTGTCTTGGTTTTATTTTATGCTTTAACTTACATTTCTTTTCAATGATGCGTTCTTTGAAAGTTAGAGGATAGTTATATTCATCATCTAGTTCTTCTTTTTCTTCTTCTGTAATAGTAAAATCAATATTTTTATCAAAACTATCTACATTGTGTTCTACTTTATTGAATGAATTTTTCTGCTTTGACATTTTCTACATTTAATCCTTTCATATCTATTTCGCTGTTATTTTTGATACCTACTTTACTTTTTACTGAGTTAGCTTCATTGTACGTGGTTCTGTAAGTACGTTCAAAAGTGATGAAACGTTTTATTCCACCAATCAGTAAAGTAGCAGATAATTTAATTGTGAATGTACAATCACGATCAATAAAGATTCCACCTTTGTCTGCAATAGAAGCTGTTAGCGCTCTTCTTTTTTCATCATAGGATACTCATTCCTTGATGGCAAATCTATAACGATAATCAAATGCATTAAATTGCTCTAATTGAAGTTCTGGAGTTAAATTAAGAACTTTCTTTTCTGGATTTTCATCGAATGAGTACTCTAATTGCATTTTCGCATTTTCAGCTGCCATTCTATTAAAACTTGGGTTAGAAACCTTTAAAGTGAAGAGATACTTAAATAATGAATGACTAGGGTCATAATTATTCAAGAAACAATAAATATAGTCATTTTCTTCTTGTGAGAGAGGGTTGAAGTTATTTAGACATAATTCATATTCTTTCTTCTTATCTCCTGTGATTTTGAAGTTATTTTGTACATCTCTATAAGTTTTGTGGACCTCTGTGCGGAGTTGTTCAGCAAATTGGTCCTTTTGAATGTTGTCATTGAATTTGACATTATAATCAGCCATAGCGACTTGATTTAGTGTGATAAATAGCACAAGATCCATCACTTGGCTCTTTGCAAATGGGGTTCTATAGTAACTTGTATTGGCTAGTGGAATGTTTATGTAACAAGAGAATTTATATTCCATTCAGCCATTGTTTACCTTTTTTTCATAGTTTTTATAAAAAGCTACATTTGCAATTTCTGCATAGTTACATCAAAAAGTAGCCATTAATGAGCTATTTGGTAGCCTTCCATTAATGTCAAATGTAACTGATGCATTGATTCTGAAGCAGAAATTACTTTCATAAGCATCAAAGCTTCAGTGTTTACTAGCTAACATCTTATTTTGCCCAAATGGGTCTGATGTTGCTTGTATGGGATTTACATAATACATAATTTATTCCTCCTAATATATAGAAGTCCAATTTTTTTGAAAAAAAGGACAAAAAAATGAAAAAAAGTTGAAAAAAATGCATTTTTTTGCGATTTTGACCCATTTTTTGCGGTTTTTGCATTGCATTTTTAATTTTTTCTAATATACTTCAAATACTTGATTTACAATTTAAATAGGGAGGTTCAATATGATCAGAATAGCAGTAATTGCTTGTAATGAAACAGAAGATCTTGAGTTAATTGGGCCTGTTGACCTATGAAGACGTGCAGGATTTAGAGTAGACACAATTAGTCTTGAAAAGAAAAATACCATTGTTTTAAACTCTGGTGTTAAAGTTAGTTGTGACAACATTATTGAAAAAACTAATCTTGAACAATATAATGCTATATATTTGCCAGGTGGTAGTGGACATGAAAAATATTTCATTGAAAACTGACCTCCAAGAAACAACGATGGAGTTGTTAAACTACAAAAAGCACTAAATAAATTCCATTCAATGGGTAAATATATCATTGCAATGTGTGCTGCACCTTGTGTTTTAGGTGCTTTAGGATTCCTAGATGGTATAAAAGCAACTTGTTACCCAGGATATGAGGAAACTTTTAAGAAATCTTATGTAGATGAACCTGTTGTAGTAGATAAACACATTATTACAGGAAGAAGTCCAGCAGCTATATTTGACCTTTCATTTACAGTAATAAAGATTTTAGAAGACGAAAAATTAGTAGATAAAATCAAAAAACAAATCATCACTTACTAATTACCCAATATGATGAATAAAAATGGCTCTAAGCCATTTTTTTCACGAAATCTTTAAATAATATATATTATTTAGTCCTCCTAACATATAAAAAATTTTCATTATTTTGAAAATTTTTGTCCATTTTTCCAAAAATTTTGGACTTCTATATATTAGGAGGTAATATGATTAATTCAAATAATGGTATGTTTCTCGAAACTTTAATTAATATTTCAGGAAACTACTATATCAGTAAAGAGATTTTAGGAATTTATAAAAGAGAAGTACCCATTAAAATTATCAGTAAGCATGAAAATAACTACATAAAGGGTAAGATAATGTATAAGTCTACCACAGACTATTATGGCGTCTACAGGTCCCATATGTTCGATTTTGAGGCTAAACAGACTAATCATGATGATTTCTTAATGCAAAACCTAAAAGAGCACCAATATAACCATTTACAGAATATTCAAGTATTTGGTGTGCATGCTTTCTTATTGATCCACTTTGTAAAATGAAATACTTATTTTGCGATTGAACCAAGCCAGTTGGTTCAATTTCAACATAAGACGAAAATCCCTTATGAATGGATTAAACAGAATTGTAAGGAGATGCATGTAGTCTTTCCAGGAATTTTAGACTTTGAAGAATATTTAGATCAAGTTTATAAAGCAAGGGTTAATTAATTTTCTTCTTTTTTAACTTTAGCTAATCAACTATTCAATTTTGCTTCATGTTCCGCTTCTAGGTTGGGCATATAGTATCTCTTGTCTTTTAGTGCAGTAGGAAGGTATTGTTGTTTAACTCAATTATTTTTGAAATCATGTGGATAAGCATATCCTGTTACTCCTAATTTAATTGAAGAAGCGTAGTGACTATCCCAAAGATGTTTTGGGATAGGATATTCTTTACCTGTTTCTAAATCTTCTAGTGCAGAGAAAATAGCATTAGTAGAAGAATTAGATTTTGGTGACAAAGCCATTTGAATAACTAAATTACCTAAGATGTGAATACATTCAGGAAATCCTAAACGATAAGCTGATTCAATCCCATTAGAAACTCTTAAACAAAGATTAGGATTAGCTAAACCGATATCTTCATATGCACAAGCTAACATCCTTCTTGAAATATCATCCATTGCTTGAATTTTAATTAACCTAGCTAGATAATGTAAACTAGCATCTACATCACTACCTCTTAATGATTTATGAAAAGCAGATTTTAAATTATGTAATTCATCACCATAATGTGATCCTAAGATTACTGGATTTTGAATTATATCAATTAAAATTGCTCTAGTTATAGTTTCACCTGGATAAAGATTAATTAAAAGATCTAGAGCATTTAAAGCTGATCTAATATCACCGTTACAATGCAAAGCTATCTTGTATAGTAATTCATCACTAATATCAATTTCTAAGTTATGCTTATTAATTAAATCTCTAAGACCAACAGAAAGCTCATCCGGACTAACTGATTTTAACTCAAGGATTTGACATCTACTTCTTACAGCAGGATTTATCACAAAGTACGGATTTTCAGTAGTTGAAGCAAAGATAAAGATTTTATTAGTTTCTAAAAGTGGTAACAGAATATCTTGTTTATCTTTGTTTAATCTATGAATTTCTTCTAAGATAATTACAAACCTATCATGCATTTTTGCTTCAGCTAAGATTGTGTTTAGTTTGTCTTTGTTATCAATTGTTGCATTAAAAGTCATGTGAGGAACTTTTAAATCTTTAGCAAGACATTGTGCGAAGGTGGATTTACCAGTTCCAGGAGGGCCATAGAAAATAGTAGAGAAGACATAGTTTCTCTCAATCATTTTATTGATAACACCATTATCTTTAGTTAGGTGTGTTTGTCCAACAATATCCTTAACACTAGTTGGTCTAATTCTACTAGCAAGATTTTTCATTACTATTTAAACACCTTCATTCCTTTAGTAGAAATATATGATCTACCTTCCTTAGATTGTTTAGTGTGATTTAATTCAACAAGGTCTGCAGTAAAGTGTAGGTTAAGTTTAGTTAGTGCACTACCAATACCATAATAATCAACTGGAGTTTTTAATTTCTTGAAGTCTTGGATTTTGTGTAGTGAGTTACTACTTGAACAAATGATCTTAATATGTTTACCATTATTTTTGTCTAATCAATTTCTAGTTAGAGAAATCAGTTTGTGACTAGAACCATAATCATCCTTAGTGTGTTTTATTTTTTGGATAGATTTATCAATCATGTTTTTGCTTGTATCAATTCTGATTGCATCAATATGTTTGAAATAAGGTTTAAGTTGTTGTAATGTATTGATTGTGTCATTATCATAATCTACAAGCATTGTAACTTCATTTGGGTAGTATTTTGTATAGGCTTCATATGTTTTAACAATATCACCATTAAACTGTTGAATTAAAGCGTGAGGAATTGTCCCAACTACATGTACATTAGATTTATCTTCAATAAATTCAATATGAGCTTTATTTGAGAATAGTCTAATACCACCTACATAAGCAGCATACCCATCATAAGGTAAAATATGATAATCATCACTTCTATCACCCATAAACATTAATTGTTCTGGTTTAAGGTATTTCAAAAAATTTCAACAATTAGTAGCTACACTAGAACGACGAGCTAATACTCCATCAATAATGTTTTCAAGATTACAAATATATTGGTAAGGACCATTGATACTTAAAACACATTGTCCTGGCTTTATGATTGTTCCGTCAGGTAGATAATGTATTGTTAATTGTTGTAATTGTTTTTTAGATAGTTTCGCTTTAATGATTTCTAATGATTCATTTACACCACAAACCATATAAGGTTCTGGGTGAAAACATTTAAATTGAATAGTAGTATTTTGGCAAGGCAATTCTTTAGAAATAATGTTAGTTGTTTTGATGAAATAACTAGTTGTATAAAAGTCTGATTTAATTAACTTCTTGTCAACAAATTTAGGATGACTATTTTTTCTTGTCATTTTTACTAACACTCTTTCCTTCAAGATATTGTGATACTTGAGCAATGTAGAAATTATAAGAAATACCCAAGTACACAAAATAAACACCAACAACAATAATAAAGAATAAGTTTGATCAACTATATTCTATTAAACTACTCGCAATGATAACAAGGATGATAAATAATGGATAAGAGATGTGCAGATAGATTCTTTTATCTGATCAATCTCATTCCAAATTCTTTAGTGACATAAAAGTATTTCATCCCATTAGGACAATTACAACTAATAAAAGTGGAAACACTAAACCAAAGGTTAGTGGTACTTTGTATTGAAAATAAAAAATATCAATAATCAATCCTACCATAGCTAGTAAACTAAATAGAATTGCAAATGATATATTATTTCTTTGAAATAAGTTAGATTTTTGTTCTTTTTGCATATTATCATTATATGCAAAATGAGCTTAATTATTCCATTAATTATTTTTATAGTGGAATATCATATAATATTAGTGTATGAAACTCATAGCTAGTAATAAAAATGCACATAGATTGTATGAAATTATAGAAACATATGAAGCAGGATTAGTATTAGTTGGATGTGAAGTAAAATCTATTTCACGTGCTAACTGTTCTATTAATGAAGCGTATGTAACTTTTAGTAATGGTGAAGCCTTTATTTTAAATATGCATGTGGCACCATTTTTTGAAGGTAATATGCACAATGTAGATCCATATAGAACTAGAAAATTATTACTGAATAAAAATGAAATTATTAAGATGTCTTTTGAAGTTAAAAAAGATAGATTAACTTGTATTCCTACAAAAATTTATTGATCTAAAGGAAAGATTAAAATAGAAGTTGGTATAGCAAGAGGAAAGAAACTTCATGATAAGCGTGAAGACATGAAGAAAAAAGATGCTCAACGTGAAATGAGAAGTTCTTATTAGTCATTTATTTTCAAAAACAAATTATATGCAATTAATAAACTAACAAGAACAGTTTGGTTGTTGATAATATTTTTTAAGTCATCATGTGATGTTCATTTAGTTTCTGATATTGATTCTAAATAAGAACCATCACCACTAATTGCTTCTTGTTCAAGGTTAGTTACATCAATAATGTACACATGTGTAGTTTCACTCATTTGTGTAGAACTAATAAATGATTTATGAGCTTTTATTCTATTGTTATCATTTAATTTAATTCCACCTTCTTCATATAACTCACTTTTAACTGCAGCAATTAAATCTGTTTGATCTCATAAACTACCAGTTATGCAACAGGGCATAAGTTTATGTTCTCTAACACTTGTAGCAGGTAATAGTTGTCATCTAATAAGGAACTCATAGTCATTATCTACTAATCTATATGCTAGTACTGCTATACTATCTTTACCTCTACGTTCTGCATAAATAAAATGATCTTCAGTTTCAAAGACATTCATTCATTTGTGTTCAAATATTTTATTGTTTTTTGACATATGTAATAATTATGACACTTTATAAGATTAAGGTCTTAATAAAGTGTGAGGAATGATTAATACATCGTCTTTAATGCCTACTGTAGGACCTGTGCAAATTATCATTTTAAAAGTAGGATCTTTTTCTCTTCCTTCCATTTTCATTGTTTGGATAACATGGTTTAATCTTTCAGTAGAACCTAGTGCAGAACTATATGATAATTTTATTTCAATAGCAGCTCATCTGCCATCATTCATTTCCAAGATAGCATCTATTTCATTCCCTTTTTCATCTCTGTAGAAATATAATTTAGCTCCTAGTGCAATTGCATATGTTGACAAATCCTTCATAACTTGGTTTTCAAATATAAATCCTAAACTATTAGCATCTTTACTAAAATCCGATTCAGATGTAACTTCAAGAATATTGCATATTAGAGATGTATCACACATATAAGTCTTTGGTGTAGTTCTAATTTTGTATTTTGATCTTATATTATCATTGCCTCAAACGTCAACATTAAATAACATTTGAGAATCATACATTACTTGCACATATTTCAAAAAGGTTGATTTTGAAGAAAATTCAGTTACATCTTTTCAAGCACTATCTAGTGATATTTGTGTTCCGATTCTTCTAGTGATAGATCTCATTATTTTTTTAAATGTATTTGGCACAACTCTTAAATTAGATTCTTTTATACCTTCAAGATGAATAATTGACTCTACGTAGTTTTCGCTAATATGTTTTGCATCTTTCAATTCTTTATCAAAAATAATAGGTCAACCACCATTTATCAAAAAATTGAGTACTTGAGAAAAATCAACATTTGAAGAAATTGTTTTATCAATTGGTTTTTTATTAAATAAGTCTTTTAATGAAATTGAATTAACTTCATTTAAATCTAACATTTCTGCAAAAGTTAATGTTCCTAATCTAATTTGATCAATTCTTCCAGCTCCAGTATGAAAGACTTCTTTAGTTTGAAGTGGAGATGATGAACCAGTCAATATAAACATTCCTTGATTGTCTTTAGTTGAATCTATTTTAACTCTAACATTGTCTCATACTCTAGGACATAATTGTCATTCGTCAATTAGTTTTGGATATGGGCCATTTAATACATATTCACTATTAGCAATGTAGAAATCAATAGAACTTATATCATTAAAAATAAATGATGATTTGCTACATAAGTTTGCTAAAAATGTCTTACCACAATATTTTGGCCCAGATATCAATACTGCACCAAATAAATCTAACTTTTTTTGCAATGGTTGTTCTAATATTCTTTTAATTATCATATTAATATTTTATATTAAAAATGCCAAGTTAGTAAAAAAAAGCAATAAAAAATAGTAAAAAAAAGCAATAGAAAATAGTAAATAAAAGCAAAAAATGTACTTATTTTTGGTATTTTGTCGTACTTATTTTTGGTATTTTGTCGTACTTATTTTTGGTATTTTGTTGTACTTATTTTTGGTATTTTGAGGCACGTGTAGTAATTTTTAGAGAAACTCTTCTAGCTAAGAACTAAGCTTTTAATTGGGATTAGCAATTTATTTATATCATTTATTTTGGAAAGAAGAGTCGAGATACGAAGTGTTAAAGAAGGAACATTAAAACTATTGATTATTATTTTATTTACATTCAATCTGTAAAAGATCTAAATTGGTTATTACGAATTCACAAGAATCAATAAAGTTAATAAATGATGTATATGTAATTCCCCACACATTAATAAGACCATAGAATAATAAATCCTAGCCGGAAAGGCTAGGATTATTGTTGTATTTTTTAGATTGAAGATTAATTATTCAATATCATCGTATTCATTTTTAGTAGAACCACTTTGAGCTTGAGCATCTTGCATTTGTTCTAGTAAATCCATAAATTCTTCAGCTGCTTCTAATGAGTTGTAAGCTTCACCAGCTTCTTCTCATCTAACAATCTTTTTCTTTTTAGGGAAAATTCCTCTTAGTTCTTCTTTGTGTTCAACATAATATTGATATTGTTCTGCATGTACTTGTTGGTCATACATTGCTTGTTGTGCAGAAGTTTGTAAGAATTGATCATAATAATTTGCATATGCATTAGCATCATATCCTTGTTCATAGTTTTCAACTTGGGTTGCACTATATTCCATAGATTGACCACCATAGTAATCATCATATTGACCACCTTGTTGATAGTCTTGTTGAGCATATTCTTGGTTTTGGTCTACATATTGTTGATTTTGATCATCGTAATTATTTGACATAATTAATACCTACATAAATTATAACATTGATAACATTATTTCAAATGCTTGTGTAGTAGCTCCTGTGTTAGCATCACCTTCTGAACCACTAGTATCTTCAGCTGGTGGTAATCCGACTGGATCTCAGATACAACTTCTAATTAATAATATTAAAGCTATTAATGATAATAGAACAGCTACCATCACCATAAATCACATAAATAAATGGAAGAATTTAGATTTAGTAACCTGGTTAATACCAATCATTCAAGTTGCTAAACCACAAATGAATGGTGTACAGAAACATGCAATAGCAGCATAACATAAATAAGTTGCTGGATACATTAAATCAGAGTGACGATAGATTTTGAAGTTAAAGTCTTTTCAATAGTTAGCATCAGTTGTATCAGGTGAATAACCAGAGAAAGGACCGTTGTTATATGATATACCCATAACAATACCAATAATGATTGAAGCAAAAATAATTGCAGCAAAAGATCTAAATCAAGATTTTTTATATCCCTTTTTAGAAGTTAAGAATTTTTCAGTAGCATCTGTTAGCTTAATCTTTTCTTTCATAATTATTTAATACTCTTTATAATTTTATCAATATTTTCCGCATATTGTATTGTTTTATCTTGTTTAAAGATAATTTTTGGAGTTTTATAGATATCTAGTGCTTCACACACTTTTGATCTAAATAGACCACTTATCTTGTTTAATTCTTCTACAATTTTGGCTTCATGGTCTCTGTCATATGTATCTACAAAGACTTCACATTGGCTTAAATCATTAGTTAATTTAGCATAAGTAGCACGAGCCATCTTAGGGTATTTATTTTTTACTTCATAGGTAATTGTTTTATTAACAACATCTAAGATGATTGATTCATAACGCTTAATTTTAATTTGGTTAGCCATTATTGATGACCTCTTTCATCATATGACTTTTCAATTTCTCTAAAGATTTCAATGATGTCACCAGCTTTGATATCATTAAAGTTCTTAACTGTTAGACCACATTCTTTTCCTTCAGAAACTTCTTTAGCTTCATCCTTTTGTTGTTTTAATGAAGAAATTTCACTAGTATATAAAACCACACCATCACGGATTACTCTACATTTATCTTTTCTTGTTACCTTACCTGAAGTTACTTTACCACCACAGATTGTTCCAACTTCAGAGTGTTTTCAAGTTTTGATAACTTCAAATTCTCCTACAATTTCTTCTTCATAAATAGGATCAAGAACACCCTTTAACATTGCTTCAAGTTCTTCTTTTAATTTATAGATAACATTAAATGTAAGAATATCTACTTTCATTGAGTTAGCTAAATCAACCACTTCTCTATTAGGTCTGATATTAAAACCAATCATTAAACCTTTTGATGTTTGTGCTAATCTAACATCTGATTCTGTAATTCCACCAATAGATGCTTTTACAACAGTAATAGTAGCACCTTCAATATTAATCTTTTCAATCATTCCTTTGATGGCTTCTAATGAACCAGTTACATCTGCTCTAATTAAAACATTAAGGTTCTTTAATTCACCATTAGCAATTTGTTCACGTAATGAAGAATTATTCATTGCATTAAACTTTTCTTCACGTTGTTTCTTTTCGTAAACTTTTTGAGCAATTGCTTTAGCTTGTTTTTCATCAGTTAAACATAAGAATTTATCACCTGGAGTTGGAATGTGTTCCATCCCAATAATTCTTACTGCTTTAGCTGGTGGAGCTTCATTAACTTCTTTTTTATTTTCATCTTGAAGTAATCTAATCCGACCATAAGTTGATCCAACTACAACATAGTCTGTTTTTCTTAATGTACCATTTTGTACTAAAACAGTAGCAACTGGTCCAAATCCTTTATCAAGATTAGCTTCAATTACTGTACCGTAAGCTAATCTATTTGGGTTAGCTTTTAGGTTTTGGATATCTGATAATAAAACTACTGAATCTAATAGGTTACTTAGTCCATCACCAGTAAGTGCAGAACCTTTAACAAAGATTGTATCTCCACCTCATTCTTCACTTAATACATTGTGTTCTGAAAGTTGGCTCATAACCTTATCTGGATCAGCTTCTGGCTTATCCATTTTATTAACAAAAACAATGATTGGAACTTTTGCAAATTTAGCATGTTCAATAGCTTCAATTGTTTGTGGTTTAACACCATCATCTGCAGCTACTACTAAGATAACTAAATCAGTTACATTTGCACCACGTGCTCTCATTTCACTAAAAGCTTCGTGCCCTGGTGTATCAATGAAAGTAATTAGGTTACCATTATGATCAATTTGGTATGCACCAATGTGTTGTGTAATTCCACCAGCTTCACCTGAAACTACTGATGATAATCTAATCTTATCAATCAAGGAAGTTTTACCATGGTCTACGTGTCCCATTACTGTAACTACAGGTGGTCTTTTCTTTAAGTCAGATTCATCATCTTTAAAGTCAATATTTTCAAGTACATTTTCTTGAGATACTTCTTTTTCAATTTTAAAATCTAAATTATTTTCTAAACAAATTTCACCAATTTGTTCAATAGTAAGTAATTCATTGATTGTAACTACTTTACCTTTAAGAAAAAAATACTTAATTAATTCAGTAGCAGGTTTATTAATCTTGCTAGCAAATTCACCAAGTGTAAGTGGAGAAGTGAATACAAATACTCCATTATGAACACCAGTATCAATTGTCTTTAATTGATCTTTAATATTTACTTGTTTTCTAGTATCATGTTTCTTTGGATTATGTTTTTTATCTTTCATAATCCCACCTCCTTTTCTTTAATTATTTATTTGTGATAAAAAGTCAGTGATGTCATCTACTTGAAATCTTTTTTGCAAAAACTTCTTTTGGATCATCAATTCTATTGTAGCCTTATCTTTTGAAATATAATAGCCTCTCCCAGATAATTGATGTTTTTCATCTAATACTAATTTACCTTCATGCTTAACAAAACGATATAATTCATGTCTTGGATGTTTCTTTTTAGTGAACACACAAGTTCTATCATTTAACTTAATCATTATTCTTTATCTTCGTCGTCGTTTAAACCTGCGATTTCATCAGCAAATGCATCTGCTAAATCATCATTTTCAAATTCAACTTGTTCTTCATCTTCATCTTCATCTTCGAAGTCATCATAGTTAATTGGTTGTGTATTGATGTTTTGTACATTCGAATCTACATCAAGATTAATACCATATTTAGCTTCAATTTCTTCTTGTGATAAGTTATTCATAGCTTCTAGAATATCTTCATTGTTTGTTTTGTTGTTGATTGTCACTCTAGCTGGTTTAGCAAATGAACCATGAGATGGTTTAGATCATGTTCTATCTCCACGTGATCCTGACATAGTTTGTGCATTAAGTACTTCAGGACTATTGATTTGTTCATATTTAATACCATGTTCTTCAGCTTCTTCAACTGTATTGATATCAATACTACAATTTACTAATTTTGAAATTAGTTTAATGTTGTTACCTTTTTTTCCAATAATTACTGGTAATAATTTTTCAGTAGTAATTAATGTAGCATAATCTTGTTCACCTTCAGCTGTACCAACTGCATAGTTAATACCAACTAAATTGTTAGTACCACAAGCTGCTAATAATAATTCTTTCTTGTCTGGAGTATATCTTGTAACTTCAATTTTTTCTCCATTTAATAAATCACTAATAACTTTAATTTTAGAACCTCTATTACCAACTACTACAGCTGCTGGATCATAACTTGGATTATCAGTAGAGACAGCTAACTTAGTTTTAAAGCCAGCAATTCTTTCAATTAAATCAACTTTAATTTCTCCACTAGCAATTTCAGGAACTTCAATTTCTAATAGTTTTAAAACAAACTTTGCATCAGCTCTTGATAAGATGATTGGTCATCCTTTAGATTGTTCTTTTACTTCTTTAATATAGAATTGGTATTTTTGACCAGGAATTAATTCTTCACCTGGGATAGATTCTGCTCTTGATAAGAATCCAATGTTACCATCACCTAATTCCACTGTGTAGAAACCTTTTGTTCTATCTTTCTTTTCAACTGTACAATTAATTAATTCACCAACGTGAGGTGCTCATTTAACATAAACTTTTTGGTTGTTAATTTCTAAAAGTTTTTGTCTAAACACTTGCATGATTGTTAGAATTTCGTGCTTTTGGAAAAAACTAAAAATATCAAATGGTTTTAAACATTCATCACCTACATTATATTTTCCATATTGTTTTGCTTCAGCTAATGGAATTTCTACGAAATCATCGTAGTCACCTTCTTTGATGTCATCTGAAATAACTTTAAGGTGTTGGTGTGCTTCTAGTTTTCCATTTTCCATATTAACTTTACAGTCAATAACTTGATCTGGGATTTGTTTGTTGTAAGCTCTTACAATGATTTCAACAAGGATTTCAGCAATTTTATCTTGTGAAACGTCATAAGTAGAAGCTAAGTTCTTTAATTCTTGAATAATTGGGTTCATAATTTCTCCTTTTAACTTTCTAAAAAGAAACCAGAACCCGTTAAGGTTCTGGCTTATGTCTATATTCTACATTAATTAATTGAAAAATTAATAATATTTTTTACAACTTAGTCTACTTATTATTAATTCTATTAATATTTACTATATGAAATTAGTAGTTCTAAATCACCATTTATAGTAATAGGTGTGTCATGTCTGATTACAAAAGCATCACCTTTTTTAATATCATTATTTTCAACTTTTCCTTTTCCTTCTAAAACAGTAACCTCAGTTCAATTAGCCTGCTTAAAATATATTTCATGAGATCCATTTACTTTGATGTGTTCTAAGTAAAAGAAATCACAATCTACTAATACTTTACTGTGGTCATTTACTGATGGCAGAGTAATGTTATATTTAATTACATTTAAACTATCTTCAATATGTAAATCTCTTGGTTTACCATGATCTAATCTATCATAATCATATAGTCTATATGTAATGTCACATGACTGTTGTAATTCATAGATTAAGATGCCTTTACCAATTGCATGAACCATTCCAGCTGGTACAAATACAAAATCACCTTTTTTAACAGATATACGGTTAAGAAATTTGTCTCATTGTTTATTTTCAACAAGAGTTTGAGATTCTTGTTTTGAATGTGTTTTAACACCATATACTAATTCTGCACCTGGTTCTGCATCAACTATATATCAACATTCAGTTTTGCCTAAAGAATGATGTTTCATTTGTGCGTAAGAATCATCTGGATGTACTTGTACACTTAGTTTATCATTTGCATCAATTAATTTAGTTAATAATGGATATGGTTTATTGTAGTTATTAAAGAATGCTTTGTGAGTTTGAAAGAACTCTAAATAACTCATACCTTTATATTCATCATTTAATATTACAGAACTCATTTGTGGAAGAGCACTAATGATTAATGCTTCACCAACATGATCAGAAGGTAATTGATAACCAAAATCTTGTAATCTTTTACCACCTCAAATTTTTTCAGATAAATATGGTTTTAAAAATATTATGTTATTGCTTTTCATTTATTACTCCTTAATCTTAAGTAACTTTATTATAAATAAAAAACACACCAAGTGGTGTGTTTCTTGAATCCTTATAATTAGATTCTTTTGAAAGGTCATTTATACTCTTGATGATTTTTAATTTCTCAAGGTTTTACATGAACACTAGCTTTATTTGCTTGTTGAGCTGATTTTGGTTGGTGTGGTTGTTTGCTAACGTTATTTGATGCTTTCTTGTCAGCCACTGATTCAGCTTTTTGCTTTTTCATTTTAGCAAATACTTTTTTGTAAATAAAGCTGTCTTTTCCTCTCATTAGTGAAATAAGAATAAATGCTTGTAATAATGATCCTGCAATGATTGCTACAAAGAATCATAGGATAGATACGTATTGTAGTGATTTGTTTGCACCACCACCAAATACTTCTGGAATTGTAATACCTAGTTTTGCTAATTCATCAACTGGTGTTCTTTCACCTAATACTATACCAGTAATAGGACCACCTCACATACCTACATATCCACCACAATAGAATAAGAATGCTAATCCTCCGGCAACTCCAGAACCAATTACGTTTGCGATTGTAACTTGTTTTGGTCTGTTTACTGCAAATGGGATGGCACCTTCAGAAATTCCAAAGAATCCTAATCCTAATGCTGAGATACCTTCTGCTCTTTCTTTTTCATTGAATAATTTTCTTCCAATGAATGTTGCAAAAGCACATCCTAATGGAGCAACTGGAATAGCTGCTGCTACTGCACCCATTAAACGTGGATCAATAGTAATTAGTGCAGTTGCTGTAGTACCTGCAATTTTGTTTACTGGACCACCCATATCAAATCCAATCATACATCCTAAGATTAGTCCCATCAAGAAGTTAACTCCATTAACTTTTGACGCTTGAGCAATTGCTCATACCAATCCATTCATACAGTATCCTAATGGACCTGATAATAAGAAGATGAATGGGAATACTAATACTGATGAACAAACTACTGGGATAAAGATAATTGGCATAATAGGCGCAAGTAGTTTGTGTACTTTTCAACTATTAACTCATTTTACTAAATACCCTGCAGCAAATCCCATCATAATAGCTGCAAATAGAGATAATCCAACGTTACCTAAACCTTCAATATTTTCAAATCCTGGTAGTGATTTAATTTGTGGTATACCAGAATTTGCACCATTGATATTTCATCAATAGTAGAAATCTGAATTAGCTGCCGCAAAGGTTGCTATAAATCCAGGAGCAAGTGCTGCCCGTCCAGCAATAGATTCAGCTATAAATGCACCCATCATTGCAATGAATACACCAAAGCCGATTTCTGCTGCTTTTTTAGCGATTGCAAATGCTTGGTTAGATGTAATGCTATTATCAACTAATGTTACAGCATTTAGGATTGCTCAAACGATACCGCTGAAAACAATGAATGGTATCATTCTAGAAACACCTGATAGTAAGTGCTTCATAAATACTTTTGTTTTCTTTGATTTGAATTGATCTTGAGCAGTAGATTTAAATGATGTACCGCCACTTCCAGTCATCAATACTTCTGCACTTTGTGCTAAATCAATACATTTCTTTGGATTACTAATGGCATCATTAGTTTTGACACTTAGTAATCTTTTTCCTTCAAAACGTTCTAATTCAACATTGATGTCAGCTGCAATTACAACTGCTTTTGCATTTTGAATATCTAATTCTGTAAGTTCATTCTCTTGACCTTTTTGCCCCTGAGTTTCAATCTTACAGCTTAAACCCATCTTACGTGCTTGCTTTTCAAGTGCTTCTTGTGCCATGTATGTATGAGCTACACCTGTAGCACAAGCACTTACACCAACAATATCATAGCCATGTTTAGGATCTGATTGTAGTGCAATAGAATCTTCTTTCTTATTCAAAGCACTTGTAATTGTTTTCTTAATTTTGTCTTTATTCTTAAAAGATAATAATTCCTTTCTAAAACTTTCTTCAAGTAATAGTGTTGATACTTTACTTAAGATATCAATGTGAATATTACTTGCATCCTTTTTAGGAACCAATAACGCAATTGCTGTGATTATTGGTTTGTTGTCTAACGAATCTCAATCAAGTTCATGTTTGGCAATACTAATTATTACCGCAGGTTCCTTGATTTCATCAATCTGAGCATGAGGTATAGCAATGTGATCTTGAAATCCGGTCGTCGATTGCTTTTCTCTTGCTAGAAAGGCTTTGAATAGTTTGTCTTGGTATTTGGCACCAATCAACTTAAATTCATTAGCTTGTTTCGAGATAAAGCGTAGTGCTTCATCACGGTCTTTAGACATTTCATCTTTAATGATAAAAATGTTTTTAAGTACCATATTATTGCCTTTCCAGGAAAAAACTTCCCTTAATGCGATTTTAGTACGATATTTTAAAAAATCAATTCAGTAGATAAAGAAAAATCATTAATTTTTTATTGCAAAAATATTTTTAAACTTTGTTTATGGTCTTATTAAAGTATGAGGAATGATATACACTCCATTTTCAAGATGTAATGTTTTTTCTGAGTCAGTTATAACTAATTTAAGACTTGGTTTAGTATGATTTCCTGCTGTTATTAATTTCTCAGAAAGTTGTGATAATTTAGCAGCTGCTCTAATAGCTCCATCTTCACTTAGTTTAATTTCAATAGCTCATCAAGAACCATCTTTATGTTGCATAATAGCATCAATTTCATTTCCTTTTTCATCTCTATAAAAATGTAATTTTGCATCAAGACAGTCTGCATAAACCATTAAATCTTTCATCACTTGGTTTTCAAAAATGATACCTGTAGTTCTTAGATCCATTCTAAAAGATTCAAGGATATTAATTGAGCATAGACTACATGAAATTGAGGTGTCACAAAAATATGTTTTAGGTTTAGTTCTGATTGCAAATGACGATCTTAAATTTTTTGGAGTTCATGGTTCTACATTAAAAATAAGATCTACATCATAGAATAATTCTAAATAATCATCTAAATTCCTAGATCTCATTTGGATATTAGTATCTTTAATAACAGTTTGTTTATTTAATTGAGAACCATTTAATCTTGCTAATGATTTCAAAATATTCCTTGCATGAAGTTTGTTCAATTTATATTTGTATAATTCTGCGTCTCTTGTGATAATCAATTCAATATAACTCTTTACTAATATCTCTGCTGAATCGTCTCTGGAATAGATACTAGGTCAGCCACCGCGAAGCATTAGGTTGTTAACTTCATCATGAGATAATGGGTTGAAAATAGATTTAAATTCATTTTCATCCTTGCTTAATTTAGATAATGATATTGATTGGTTATCATCTAAGTTTAATATTTCACAAAAAGTAAGTGTTGACATCTTTAAGTTAAAGATTCTTCCGGCACCACTATGAAGAGTAGTGTTTCTATCATAAGGTTTTGTAGATCCAGTTAAAATGTATAATCCTTTTTTACCATTTTCTCCATATGAAATATCAACAGCTTGCTTGATTTTATCTCATATAGGTCAAACGTTTTGTCATTCATCAATCAATCTAGGAGTTTCACCATTTAATATTCAATTATAATCATAGTCTAAAGTTTCATTAGTCAACGATTTAGAGGTGATGAAACATTGAGAATTAGAATATTTTATTGCTAAGTAGGTTTTGCCACAAAATTTTGGCCCAGAAATTAATACTGCACCACATTTTTCAATATAATTTTTAAGTTTAGTTTCAATTAATCTCTTTATTTCCATGTTTATATTATATATAAAAGTTTAAATTTTGGCAAAAAAAAGAAAGGATTTTGGCAAAAAAAAGAAAGGTTTTTGGCAAAAAAAAGAAAAAAGGTATTTACGAGTATTAGTCTTAAATATATTACACTTTTGTGATTTTATTCACGGAAGTGTATTACACTTTTGTGATTTTTTTCACGGAAGTGTACACTTTAAGGTAATGATGAAATGATTTAAAGTGCTGTTTTGACGACTATTTTATCAATTAATTAATATTTTTATGTGATTGGTTAATTGTTTTTAATTCTGGATAAAAATCTAATACCTCTTGTACTTCATCTATTATAACTACAGAATCTTTGTCAAATGTTGCATTTGCATAAATTGACATAATGATCCTTTTTAGATTATCAATGGAAGGATCACTCTTTAATGATTCAACATATTTGTTATTTGCTCTTTCTAAGAAATCGATGTAATATACATGTTTAAAATCTTCATTAGCAATTTTCAAACAATGGTGGTTTTGCCACATTGTCTACTTCTAGCAACAACTAATGGTTTTTAGATGGAATGGTTGATTCTTTGAATTTCGTATCGATATTTCTTCTTAAATACATACATTAATTATAATCTTTTGCTGTTTTCATCAAAAAATTACTAATCTTTTGCTGTTTTTTCATCAAAAAATTATATTTTTTTGAATTTTTTATGAGATTCAAGATTATTTTTTGTGACAAAAATAGAATTCAATTATGAGTATTTCGTAAAAAATTACAAAAGTGATGAAAATAGTGGTCAAAAAAGTTAAAAAAAAGTTAAAAAAGTTGTCCAAATTTTAAAAAATGGCTGTTTTTAGGGTGTTTTTAAAAATTTTTGTCCTTTTTTCCAAAAAAATTGGACTTCTATATATTAGGAGGGATTAAAAATCTCATCCGAAATAAAAACAAATAAAGAAAGGAGGTGATCCTATGAAAGATTTTATTAAGAAAATTGTATCTATACTTGCACCAAGTCCTTTTAAAACTAAAGGCGAAATTAGTAATATGGCTAGCAGTAAGAAAAAAGATGTTAGTAAATTAGCACAAGCTGATATTGATCATAAGTTACAATTTGCTTCTAACAGTAATTTGTTGAAAAAATATTTCAGTGATAAAACTGTCTTAGCATATAATGTTATTGAAGACACAACCCATAAAGGGTTTTCAAGATGTGTCTTATATGCATACGATAAAGAAGTGGATGAAGATATGACTGTTAAACAATTAGCTGATTTAATGACTAAAAAATTCGATGGAGTTGACAAGAAGTTTGATGCTATCGATGATAAATTTGATGCAGTTGACAAGAAGTTTGACGAAGTCAAAAAAGAAGTTCAAGGTATCAACGACAGAATTGATAACTTAGTTAAGAAGAACAAGTTAGTTGAATAATCATATATGAATCAAATAATCATTAATTAATGAGAATTAGGACAACACACCTAGTTCTCATTTTTATTTATAGTCCTAGAACTCATGTAAATGCTGTTCTAGACAACCTTATTCAAGAAACACTATTAACATACCACCTTATCCTTATTTACTTGTTTTCTCTTATTCTTTTAAGTCTTAGTGATTGATCCTTGTTGGATCAATGAGTGGATTTTTAAAAAAGATTAATGAGAGAATTGATAGTTTATAGATTCTAGAATGATAGAAAAGTTATTATTTATCATCAAATCAATAGTTTAAAGTATGTAATTTAATCAAGATTATCTGTATCGCTGTTTAAATCATCTTCTAGTGCCATTGCTAAATCATCAGTTAAGCAAGAGTCATCTGGTGAGTCTTTATCAGATTTTTTAGAAGAGAATATCTTTTTAGATTGTTTTTTATTCTTTCTAGTAGTCTTAGGCTTTAGTTCACTATCTTCATCTATTTCATCTATTCGTCCTCTTTTTAATTTTCTAACTAGATAAATAGTAGGAAATAGTGCAAATAAGATAAATCCTAGTGCAATTAATACATAAACTCATCAAGGTCATTGAGTATTAGATACTACTGCATTAGGATTCTTTACAATAAAATCTGTTTGTGCACTAATAGGATTAAGATGAGATGATGTTAATAACTCATTAATAGCTTCTGGTTTAATGGTTAAGCTATTAATGACATTTACTGCACTATTATAATCTAACTCTATAGATGATAAGATGCATTTCATTAAGTCAGGTCTTATTTTCTCTAAATCCTGTTTTTGCACTGAGGTTTGACCTGACTTAATCAATTTATATAAATCTAGAGCTATGATGTTAATATAATCTTCCTCTGATTTAGCTTCTGGATGTAACGAAGGTAATTGTTCTACATATTCCTGAGTAAAGTAAGAAGCTAAATCAAGAGGGGTTTGTGTTGTTTTAAAGCACAGGTTGATGGATTCTTGGTGCGAATTATGATCTTTATTTCATATTCCATCCTCTATTCAATTAGTGAAATTTAATTTTAGAGCTAAATTAATAGTTCCTGCACTATTATTCTTAGATACTAAATATGATATAGGTGCTTCTAATATGGTTTCTGTGCCATTAATAGTAGGTGCTATTAATACATCAGAGGCCTTAATAGATTTAATATATGATTCCCAATCTATCTCACCATCCTTAGTTCTTAATTCAAAACTGTAATCAGTTTTGAAGATATTATCTATTAAATATTGAGATAGATTGGGAATCAGACTAGAAGAACAATCCTGCACTTCTTCATTAAATCCTGAGATAATGATGGATTGTTCTGGAAAGTGTTGTTCTGAGACAGAGACTTTATTATTATCTAATAATTGCATATCAGTAATAATAAAGTCTTTAGCACCTAGAGTGCTACCTAGATTGAATCTAGGATCTGAACTTAAGGCTTGTTTGATGATATCTAATATAGGAGTCAGAAGTGATGAAGACTTCTGACTCATATTAAATTCATAATAGGCTTGCATTTGATAATATGAATTTAATGCAGTAATATCTAATGAAGGCACAATCTTTGGTTGGATGATATTTTTATCATTTTTACTAACCAAAGATTGTGTAGTTTGATTAACATCTACAATCCTATTAGAAGAAATAGAGGTTGATAAGGGTACTAGAGCAGATATTGAAATAGTACAGCTACTTAACAATAAATAATTAACACATTTTTGTCTTTTAATATTCATAAATACCAATTTATTATATATGAATATAGGTTTATAGGGGTTATTTAATGCAATTAAGTGCATATTTTTTAGTAGTTATTTGTGCTTATGAGACACAAATAAGGGTGCAGATAAGTGCAATTAGAGGAGAGGAAAGAACTGATTTGAGCACATTAATAAATAGAAATAACCAACAAATTCGGGGGGGGGGTATTAAATTTATGTGTTGCTTTTAAATTGTAAAAGGTATAGAATATATGATATTCTCGTTGTACTGCATAATGAAAGTACGATTATGTTATTTTATATTATGAAATACAAAATATAAAATAACTAGAATAAATTATTATGTGTTTATTAAGTGAGGACAAAAATGAAAAAAACAAATAAGAAAAAACTATTAATAGGAACGTCTATCTCATGCTTTCTATTAACTACTACATTAGGTGTATCTATTGCAGCTAATAAATTAATTACTACTAATACTGCAACAACATCTAGTATTAACAAACAAGATTATGTAGAACAAGATGACTTAAGCAATTTACCTAGTGATCAAGACTTGGGGGTAATAGGCGCTTCTTATGGTGACTCTACAGATTGACAACGTTGTCCTGGGTCTGATACTGATATTGATGGTGGTACCTCAGGTTACTTAAGTGGTACTATTGATGTTAGAACTACTTATAATTACTATGGATATATTAGAGATTGACCTGCTTTGGAAAGCTCACAAGCTTTTGTAAGATACACTAAAAATCAAAGAAATAAAAGTGTTTGCAATGCAGATCCAACATCTGGTAAAAGTTATAACTCAGATACAAAATATTATTGTAATACTACAAGAACAGAAGTTCATGTAAAAACATGAGTCCATGTATGATGAAATGGTGTGTCAAGATCAGTATTTAATGGTGAAGTTACTTTCACAGGTTTTAGTACACCATATACAACATCAGTTTCATTGGATGATTATGGAACATATAGTTTTGGTTCTACTAGTTATTTTCCATCAGAACAACCTACATCTGTAGTTCAAGATAATATTAATAGCAACACCTCGTATAGATATAACTCATATTCAAGTGTTACTTATGATTCATGAAATAATAAGGAAGGTACTGCGCAAGTAACATATACTGTTAAAAGAGCGATAAATGGCGATGGTAATGAATATACAATGGGGCCTTACCATTTAACTGTAAATGGTTTTAAAAAACATGAACCTACAACTATCGCTAATAATTCACTATCATTTGATGGAGTATCAATTGCTTCAGTCCAAAATAGTGATATTCAAAGTAAAATTGCAGCAAATTACAGTAATGTAATTAAAAATTATTGAAACACCCCATCATCTAGTAATATTAGTGTTAATATTACTGATAGAGATCGTGGTAATGGTATAGTAACTTGTAGTGTAACCTTATCTGGTTCTACTTCAACTGATGATAAAGGTAATCCTCAAAGTGAAAGAACATTTGATAATGTAAAGTTTAGTGGATTTACTCCAGTAAGTGAGTCTCAAATTGGAAGTATATCTGTTAATTTAAACACATTCTTTCCAAACGCTGATACATATAGTTCACACCAAGCTGAAATAAAAGCTGCTATTGCAAAGGCTGTTACTGTTAATCCTATTAGTGCAGGTGATGTATCATTAACTGGATTTGTTGATGGTGATGCAAATAATGGTACTATGAAAGTTAAAGCCAATATAGGCAATTGAATTGAAGCACCTAGCCTTGTTCCTGCACCTAAATCAATGCAATTAACTATATCAGGTTTTAAATCTGCCACTAGATATGAAGGTAATGGGCAAGTTATTCCTGTAACTAATCCAGGAATGAACTTAGTTAATGCAGAAGCAGTAAAAGAAAATGTAGCAACTAAACAAGCTATTGCTAGTAAAATAATTTCAACAGCAGATGGTTTCTCAGCTAGTGATATTCAAATTACAAGTGTAGAACAAGATTCAGTTAATCGTGTTGCTGGTACTTGTACAGTTAAATTTAAAGTTATTAATAGTAAATGAGTTCAAGCAGATGGAACTGCATTAGATCAATCTGTAGAAATGACTGCACAATTATCAGGTTTTACTCCTTGTACAGCTTCTGACTTTAGTACAACACCTTTAAATATGTCTTCACTTAATGCATATGCAAATGCAGAAACTGCAGATAAATTAAAAGAAGGTGGAGATTCTGCTACTGCTTTAAAAGATGCAATCGTTAATTCAATTAGTGGTGAAAAATCAACTATTACTGCAGATCAAATCACTATTAATGCAGGTCAACCAGTATTAAATTACTGAGAAGGTACAGGAACAGTATCTTTTGTAATTAACAACTATTTAGATTCAAATGGAAAATTTGTATCACATAGTGAAAATAATATTAGTTTAACAGGATTCTTAACTCCTACAACTACACTAGATGCAGATCAAACAGTTACACCTGCTGATTTATCAAGTATTTACTTATGACAAGTAGATACTAAGTTTGATGAAATTAAATCATCTATTGCACAAAGTATTATGGATGCAAATATTATTAAAGAAGCAAAAGACTTATCAGTCGATGATATTGTTTTAACAAAGGGAACTACTGATGATGCATCTAACTCAATGACTGTAAATGTTTCATTAACTAATAGTGCAGCATGACAAGGTGGTAGTGCTAATACAAATTCATTAGGAACAGTTAATGTGACAGGTTTTGCTACAGTAGAAAATGCTACTACAACTCCAAAAGACGACTTTAAAACTACTATTCAAAATGCAGTTGGACAAGTATCTATGTTCACTTCAGAATTAAAAGAGTCAGGAAAGTTAGGTGAAGTACAAAGTAAATTAAATGAATTAACAGTAGATAAACTATTCAATTTTGTTAACATGAATGGACAAAAATCAAGTATCACTTTTGATTTACCTGTACTAGATGAATCAGCAAATACATTAACTATTAACTATACTGTAACTAACTGATGTCAAGATGGTACTAATGAACCAAGTCATCCAGGATCAATAGTAATCAATACTAAAACAGACCCAACTGCATTACCAGCTGATCAAACAGTAACACCATCTGCAACTCAATCTATTATTGAACAAGCTCAACAAGAACAAGATTTAGAAGCTGCTCAAAATAAATATAAAGAATTAATGGCACAACAAATCTTTGATTCAATCTATGCCAACCAATTACAAGCTGGTAAAGACTTAATGACACAAAAAGATAAAGATAAAGACAACAAAGAAATATTATTGCAAGCTATCAAAAGTGGTATTAATGTTCAAGCGCAAAAAACATATGATGGTAAAACTCAAATTACTGAAGTATCATATGACATGACTGAATTTAATGCAAAATTACAAGCAATGGGCTTACAAGGTATTAACGGAACTATCCAACCTCAATCATACCCACTACCAGAAGATCCAGCGACAATTAATAACAGTAATGGTGAAAAATCAAGATGATGAATTATCTTATTAGGTACTCTTGGTGGATTAGTTGTATTAGGATTAATTATTATTCTAATTGTTTATGCAAAAAAAAATAGAGAATCAAGTGCAAAACACCAAGGATTCTAATTAAAGATTTTGATAAATAATAGATATTAGGCTTAAGGAGTAATAAAATACTTCTTAAACCTTTTTCTCAAATATTAGAAGGTTTCACTTAAATTTACCTATATTTTCAAAATTTTCAATTTAGTAAGGTATAATAAGAATTGAACAATAATTAAACAATAATAAGGGAGATAACAGTATGTGTACAGCATTATCGCTTTTGGCAAAAGACAAACACTTCTTTGGCCGAAATAATGATCTTGAGTATGAATGAGGACAATCTATCGTTATTACTCCAAGAAACTATGTTTGGGACTATAAATTCCAACCATCACAGAAAATGAAATACGCTACCATAGGAATGGCTTTTGACTTACCATTAGGTAATAACAAAAAATATCCTTTGTATGCAGAGTGTGCTAATGAAAAAGGATTAGCTATGGCAGGACTTAACTTTCCAGCATCAGCTTATTATCCTAAACCAGGAAGTATTAAGGGTGCATTTGAATTAGCACCATATGAATTTGTTTCATATGTATTAAGCAACTTTACTACAGTAAAAGAAGTGAAGCAATGAATTAATACTTCTAATCTGCAATTAGTAGATGAACCTATTATTCCACAAATTCCAACTGCTACACTTCATTTTATCATTTATGACAAAAATGATGATTGTATTACAGTTGAACCAACAAAAGATGGAATTAAGGTTTATGATAATGAATTAGGGATCTTAACTAATAACCCTACATTTGATTGACACCTTCAAAACCTAGCTTTTTATCAAAACCTAGGAGTAGAACAAAAAACTAGTGCAGAATGATTAAAGTATAAGTCTTTACCATTTGGGCAAGGCTTTGCGTCAGTTGGTCTTCCTGGTGATTGAACACCACCATCTAGATTTGTAAGAACTGCATTTCTAAAAGCTTGCAGCCAAGACATCAAGGATGAAGATCAAGTATTAACTCAATTCTTTCATATCTTAGATAATGTTGCCATGGTTAAAGGCAGCATTAGATTTGAAAATAAGAAAAATGTTATATGTGAAGACATCACACTTTATACCAGCTGTATAGATTTAGAAGCTGGTATATTTTATTACAAAACATATTATAATAACCAAATCAATGCCATCTCTATGGCAAATGAAAACTTAGAAGGACAAGAAACAATATCTTATCCATTCTCAGAAACACAAAATATTAATTATGTTAATAAGAAATAAGGCTAATTAATATTTAATTGATATTTATATATTGTAGTTATATTAGTTATTATTAACTATTTATCTAATTAATAAATACATATAGTTATTAAAAGAAAGGGGGATTGTTATGTTAGTTCAAAAAACTGATCTTGCAAATCAATATGATTTCAATCAAGTTAGAACGGCACAAAAGAAGGAACAGAAGAAATGAATGTATATTGTTCTAATTGGATGTTTCTTACTTCAAGCATTACCTTATTGTGTAGCTATGAACTTGTTAAATGTTTTTGCAGGTAGTGATTGAATTGTCTGATTAAGTGGAAATGCTATTCTACTTAACTTAACTTTCACTATGGGAGCAGTAGCAGCTGCTATTGCTTCACCTGTAATAGCATCTATTCTAAATAAGAAAATTAACATGCGCATAGTTTACTCAATAGGAGTTGTTCTAGCTATGGTAGGCTTTGCCTTAATTGGTATCAATGCGTTTGTTTTTGATAAAAACAACCACATTGATCAATCTACTGCAGCATCTATTTTATGAGTGCCAACTATTATTACTCAAATTGGAGTAATGGTCTTTTCTGGATTAGGGGTTAATAACTTAATCTCTAAATGATGAGCACCTGAAAAGCGTGGAATTGCTTTAGGGATTGCTTTTGCAGGTGGTTCAGTAGGTAATATGTGCCTTCAACCACTATTAGGTTATCTATCAGGAGTATTTGGTAATGCTATTGCTAGAGGTAAACCAGCACCTAATTTTGTGGGGTATGTATATTCAGTGGCAACTGGAGGATTTGAACAAGTAGGAGGACATCAATGAGCCACTTACTTCATTCTAGCAGGAACTGGATTAATAGCTGGTTTAATTGTGGTAATGGTAATTTGTAAAAAACCAATTCCACCTATTGTAGAATTTGAACAAAATCTTCAAGGTGCACTAAAACCAGATCAAACTAATCAATTAGCTGCATCATTCCTAGATACTAGAAAATATGCACCATACTGAATCTTAGCAATCGGATATGGAATCTTACAAATGGGAACTGTGCACGCTTCTATGAATGGTCAAATCATTCAAAATGCTACTGTAGTAGCTAATTCTAACTTAGATTACAGAAGTATTATGTCAACTGGCGGAATATTATTTGGGGTTGGATGTTTAATTGGTAACTTATCAGGTGGTATCTTAAATGATAAGTTAGGACCAACTAAATCTATTTCATTAGCAGGAAGTGTCCAATGTGGTGCTATTCTATGTCTATTATTTAGTATCATTAAACCTGAATTAGTTTATATCTACTTTATCTTAGCAGGATTAAGTGTATATGTTTATACATCAACACCTGCATTTACTGCTGGTAGATTATATGGTGCTAAAACTTCTAATACACATGTTGCCATTTATGGATTATTTATTGCAGGAGCATTTGCAATAGTAAATTCTATCTCTGGTGCCATTACAGGAGATTATACTGTAGCTAACTCACATGAATTTATGGGTAAAACAATACATGGTAATTGTGTGGCATTATTATACTTCGCCTTAGCTTGTATGGCAGTTGGTACTATCATAGTAGTAACTTGTTCATATATCATCTCTAAGAAAGGTATTAAAGGCATTTGTGAATATTCTCCTACTAAATATTCTAAGATCATCTTCTTTAGACGTAGTATAGCAATTAATCTATCAGCCTTAAGAATATTACTATCTCATAAGGATTTTAGAAATAATCCTAAGAGAATCAATAAAATAGCTAAATTAGAAAAGAAGTGCAAATATCAATTAGTAAAAGATGATTATATTAAAGCAGTAGATGAAGTAATAAATAACGATAATAAGAATAATAATAAAATATCTAATAATCAAAAATTAATATTATCTAATATCTTCTTCTATGAAATTATAGAAAAGAATAATTTATTAGATGCATTAAATAATATCGATATTAAATCATTTAATCAAGACTTAAATGATTTAATCAAAAACCAATATCTAACAGAATTAAAGATAGGTAATGATTTAGCCTATATGTTATCACCTAATCTTAAATTAAAACTTCAACCAGCTCAAATAAAGCTATATGAAAATAATAATAAACTATTAAAAACAGCTTGAAGATTAAATGATAAATTCTTTAAAGAAGATAATAAATTAAATAATAATATTAATAAACTAAATAAGAAATTAGATATAGCTAATCATAATAAAGATATCCTATTATCAGATCTAAATAAACAAAATGCACTAAATGTTAAATCAGGTGCAGATATAGAATTAATCTCAAAACAAAGAACAAAAGACCTAAATAAAAAACAAAATGCATCTCCATGATCACAATATAAAATCGATTATAGTTATGCTCAAAAAATCTTATTAGCACAACAAGAAGCTCACTTAGTAGAAGATAAAGCTAATAATAAAATCAAAAAGATCCAAAAACAAATGTTTAGTAAAGCATATATCTCTAACTATAACAAGTTAGAACACATTACAGGACAAAAACTATTATTTGATTACTATAATAATGAATTAGGCACATATGATGCCTTAATAAACCAATCTATAGCTAATAACTTTGATAGAAAGTTATTAGGAATAAATAATAAGATAGATAGATTAAATATTAGATTAAATAATATTAATAATAAGGATAGAGATAATATTAATAAGGATAATAATAAATCATCTAATAATAAACAATATAGAATAGATAAGATTAATAGTAGATTATCTAAATTAAATAATAAATTACAATCTATACAATCTGAAAAGAATAAACTCATTAATCAATTACTAAAAGCTTAATTGATTAATCATAACTTATAAGATATAAGTTCATTAAAGAAGTCTTATAGACTTCTTTTTTGATGTTTTGATGCAAAGTATTAACTGATGGCAGATTTGTACAATAAGTTTAATTGGAGTGTTATAAAGAATAATATATAGAGATTAGTTATTGATAATATAGATATAAATCCTAGTGCATATATATAATTTTCTACTTCTATAGTAATAGGCACATACATTAGTGTTAATAAATATAAAGAAAAGTTAAAGGGCTCAACAAAGGACTCGACAAAGACACTTAATAAATCCAACTATCTCTTTTGGTTTGTCATAAGTGATATTGTTTTCTCGTAAGATTGAAGAAAAGGTTAATGAGTATTAATGCAAATGTTTGTATACATTTAGCATAGCATAATGTGGAGCACAATAATACACTCATAAACTCAAGCTAAGTGTATAATAAAAAATGTATATTTTAAAAAGGTTATTTTAAATGAGTAAAATAAATGTAAAAATTGGTAAAAACAAAATTAAAGATATAAATAAATTGTGTGAAGCAATATCAAACATGTATTATTCATGACTTACAGAATATAAAAAATCAAATATTACTAATTATGGAAAAAATAACGAACTATTTTATGTACCTGAAACTTATTGAATTAAATCGCCTACTTTATTTTTTGATGGATATCTAGGTTCTGGAAAAAGTTATATTATTGAACAACTTATTAATGAAAATGGATTGAAAAAAATTTTTGATACAAAAGAAATTAAAAGTGAAATAAAATTTATTCAAATAGATTGTTTACATTATTCATCAGAACGCAATTGCTCTCAAAGTATGGCATTCTATATTTTAAATAAAATTTATTCAAATACAAAAAAAGATAAAAAAATAAAAAAACATAATAGCTTAAAAATCCCAAATAAATGAAAAAAACTTTTTCAGCAAAGAATAAAAGAATATCAAAGAACTTTTTCTTTACAATTAAATTTAGCATTAAGCTCAGTAAATTACTCAAAAGGATCTCAAGAAATAAAATGTAAATCAGATAAAAAAATTTTAAATTCAATAAAAAGCATAAATGAGGTAACTAAAGATTACATGTATGTTATTTTAATTGAAAATATTGAACGTTTAGGGCAAAAAGCATGAGAAGTAATTGAATTAATTCAAAATCTTTCAATGCTTGAAAATTTATTTTTGTGGATCCCGTTAAGCACTGAATTATTAAATCAACTATACTATGGTTCAAACAATGCGAATATCATGGAAAAATTTACAAATTTACCTTCAATTAACATAGGTATTTCAATTTTTGCTGTAATACAAAATAAACTAGATGAATTTATTTTATTTAAATCAAATGATAACTTTAAAAATAAATTCTTAGAAAAATGTGATAACATGTTTGATGAAATTGAGAGTCATTTGAATAAAAAAATAGAAAAAAACAACAATGAATTCAATATTTTTAATACTAGACAATTTGTTGCATTACTTAACAATCAAAATGAGTCCAATTTTTATAATTCAATTATTACGGAATCAGATTATAATAAAAATGAAATTAATTATTCTGTATTAAATAATTTTATATATTCTTGTTTAAAAGAATATATAAACATTGATAGTTATATGCATTTAAATAGTACATTAATGTTTAAAGAAACATTTAATAATGCTTATAAAATGTATCAAGAGCTTTTATTTATGATCAAAGATATCAATGAGGATATATTACATAAGTTTTTTCAATGAATAGAAATTAATACTGATGATTTGAACTATATGTTTAATATACAATATAAGAAAAATGCTGATTATATTATTAAGAAAGAAATATTGCTAGAAAAGCTATTATCTAAGTCTAAAGACATAATTAATCAAGTTAGATTATTCAAAAATGCAAAACCTAATCAAATTAGAGCTTGTTTAGAATATTATTTATTTGCATATTATAATACAGAAAAAAATATAGATATGGGGATAATGGACATTATGGAATTTATAATGGCCCATAAACAAGATGAAATATATTTTATTTTAGAGTTTTCTGGTAACTTAATATCAGAACTTGCAAAAATGAATAGCTCTTTATTTAATGAATGCAAAGATAATATTGGCAAAATTTCTAAATATTTTCATGCTTCAACTCTAATCAGCAAATGCCATTGCAAATATGAACAAAAAACAGAATATTTAATTTATAAAAATGAATGTTACCAAAGTTTAATTTGATAATGATGTAGAAAGATTTAACATTACAAGATATGAATCGATTAGAAATTATTTTCTTAACTATAATGAAAAGGAATATAAATTTAACATCATCTATGATTTATTGACATATTACAACGTTTTAAGAGAAATTTGTAACGAGAAAAATGTTGAGATTACTGACATTTATGAATTTCAACAAAGATATGAAAACGAAATAGAATTAAATTTTATGAAGCAAAACAGTAAATCAAGAATAAACTATTTAAAAGAAAAAAATAACATTCTCAAATAACACTAGTGAGTAATCTCACTTACTAGAATCTATATAATCTTAAGACATTTCTTTCAATTTCTTGTGGCGGTGAATCGCTTTTACCACTCTTATCCTATTAATTATGGGGAAATATTTAAACATCTAAATCTACTAAATTAATACTTTATTTCAAAAGTTCATATAACCCAAAAAAACAACTAAGAGAAGATAGAATAGCAATTTTGAAGTGTTATATCTACTAATAAAATCGAACAAGATTCATAATCTAAACAAAAGGATATACATTTAAGCAATTTAAAGGAATTTAGATACATTTAATAAAATTCCTGTTTTGTATGTTTGTATAATATATCTCTAAAACTAATTTAAATGACTCTTAGAGCTTCAAAAATAAACTATACATGATATTTATCATAAGAAACTAAAATTATCTCTTAGAATAAAAATTCTAAAGAGATATAAATAGAAATTAGTTATTTATGCTTCATGCATAAATAAGAGTAGGGATAGATCTAGAGCAACTAATTCTAATTTCAGTATATTTCAAATTAGCAAATAAGTGAAATTTAAACAAAATTTCCCATTTCAAATTAGCAAATAAGTTGATAAATATTAATAGTTTGTTACAATACTTATGTATTGTGTGTAATTTTTATGAAAATCTTATTAAATTAGATTAAAATTAAACAAAATAGTTATGAAAGGTGTTTATTATAGATGAAAAAGAGAAATAAAAGAATTTTATTAGGGGCAGGATTAAGTGCACTAATAGTAAGTCCGGTTGGATTTGCTACTACTTCTGCTATCCTAAACAAATCTAATGTAGTTGGTGCAAATGGTGAATCATCAACTACTAATGTTAGTGCAAACAAACAAGATTATGTAGAACAAGATGACTTAAGCAATTTACCTAGTGATCAAGACTTGGGGGTAATAGGCGCTTCTTATGGTGACTCTACAGATTGACAACGTTGTCCTGGGTCTGATACTGATATTGATGGTGGTACCTCAGGTTACTTAAGTGGTACTATTGATGTTAGAACTACTTATAATTACTATGGATATATTAGAGATTGACCTGCTTTGGAAAGCTCACAAGCTTTTGTAAGATACACTAAAAATCAAAGAAATAAAAGTGTTTGCAATGCAGATCCAACATCTGGTAAAAGTTATAACTCAGATACAAAATATTATTGTAATACTACAAGAACAGAAGTTCATGTAAAAACATGAGTCCATGTATGATGAAATGGTGTGTCAAGATCAGTATTTAATGGTGAAGTTACTTTCACAGGTTTTAGTACACCATATACAACATCAGTAAACTTAAGTAATTATGGAACATATTATTTTGGTTCTTCAAGTTATTATCCTTCAGAACAACCTACATCTATAATTCAAGATAATATTAATAGTAATACCTCTTATAGATATAACTCATATTCAAGTGTTTCATATGATTCATGAAATAATAAAGATGGTACTGCGGAAATATCATATTATATTTATAGAGCAATTAATAGTAGTGGTAGTGAAGAAACGTTGGGGCCTTATCATATGACTGTAAAAGGTTTTAGTACACATCAGCCTACCACAATTGCTAATGGAACTGTAAGTGCTTCAACTATCAACCCTTTAACTGCTACTACTGATGAAGTAGCTTCTGCTTTGGCTAGTTCATCATTAATTAAAGATTATTGAGGAAGTAAACCAAGTGCTACTGATCTGACTGTTTCTAATATTCAAAATAGAAATGGTAATGGTAGCCTAACTTGTGATGTTGTAATTAAAAATTATAAATCAACAAATGATAAAGGTAACCCAGTGCAAACTTCATCAAAATTTACTGGAATTAAATTAAATGGATTTGATACAATACCAGTTTCAAGCTTAGGTACTATAAGAGTTGATTTATCTAGTGTTTATGCTGATCAACAAGCATATGATAGTCATCCAACTGATATTAAACAAGCTATTGTAAGTGCTATAACTGGATCAACTATCCCAAACACGACATATGTGAGATTAGATAGATTTGTCTCAAATGATCCTAAAGCAGGGACTATAACAATAGATTTCACAATTACAAGTAAATGAGTTGATGAAAGCAATTGAACTGGACATGATAAGTCTTTTAAAAATCAAATTATCTATGGTTTTAAGCAACAACAACCAACAAAATGAAGTTCATATGCTAATAGCAATCATGACACTGTGGATTTAAATAGAGATTTTTCTAGTAGTGCAGTTTTAATGAAAGGTATGCTAATTGACTTCATGAAAGATAACCCTGATGGTACTGCAAATACTCCTGTTAAAGTAGATATTATTAAGCAGTTTTTCTTAGATAATTTAAGTAAGTTCTTTGACAATTTACCAAGTGACACTTCATCATTTACTAAGGATGACATTCAAATTACTAATGCAAGTATTGTATTAGGAGCGACAATTGCAGAAGATTTGCTTTCATTTAACTTAACACTGAATAAAGGTTATGGTTCTGATGGGCGTCTTGGAAGAATTAGTTTAACTAATAATTTCCAAATCTATGGATTTTCTACACAAAATGAATCAAATAAGATTGTTGAAAAAAAATCTCCAACATTTGATAAATCTACAGTTACTCCTGATGCAGTAACTAATGATGATTTAAAGAAATTATTTGAAGTTCAAAATAGCAATAAATATTTAATCTTGCCAAGTAGTTATAGAATAGGTGTAGATTCATTAGATGCACTTAAGGCTATGTTAAATGCTAATTATTGTGATGTAAGTGGCAATATGATTACAGATATAACAACTGCATTTTCTTCTAATCAAGGTGCATATAGGGGATATGCTCAATCATATACTACTAATAAAGCAATCTATATGTGTTTAGGGGATTACAATAATGTAACCTTTGAAAAAATGGGCTCTGATCCATTTGCAGGAACATTGCAAGTTAAAGTAACAGTACCTCAATGTTTACAAGTTACTGGTTCTACCGATGATCCAACTCATACAATTTCAGCATTACAAGATATCTTTGACCTTAGTGGATTCAAAGCAAGAACTACTGAAGTTGTTGCTGGTACAGTAAATATGACAACTGTCCCACTATATACTATTCCGAACACACCTGAAGGAAATAAACAAATTGCACAAGCTATTGTAGCAGCTGGTGAAACAATAGTTAAATATGCAAAAGGTTTAGAATCAACAGATATCGAAATTGTAAGTAGAGATGACAACAATGTTGAAGGTTCAACTAGTGTATCTATAAAGATTAAAAATGGTAAAGCATATGAAAATGGTAAACCACAAACTGATGGTAAAACATTCCCAAGTGTTACTTTAACTGGATTTAAAAAAGTAGATGCAACTATACCGGTAAGCCATGATGGTGGAATTCCTGTAAGTGGAGAATTAACTACTAAATATGCGAATGCTTTGACTGAAGAAGAAATTTTAAAATTTGTCTTTGCTAACCAAGCACAATTCTTCCAAGGTATTATTCCAGAAATAACTACTGATGAATCTTGTTTTAAAGTAACTTATGACCCAACTTTAGCTTCTGTACCTAATGGTGAAGCAAATATTACAGTAAAGCTTACTAAATATATTTCAGAGGCTGGTGAATATGTAGATGCAACATCAGATCCTTCAAAAGAATTATCTGGTGAATTTGTGTTAACAGGATTTAACCAACAAGGATTAACTACTACATTAAGCGATGCACCACAAGATTTTGGTGATCCAGATATCTTACCTCAACAAGTAATTGATAAAACTTCAGATGCATATAAACAACTAATACAAAGAATTGTAGATTCTGCTAATGATACAACAAACCCAGATAGAGTAATAAAAGACTTAAATGCTAAAAATGAAACTCCAAGAAAATTAACACCTGCAGATATTGATTTAGAAATAGATGATTATAGTTTCAATAATACTGATGGTTCATTATCAGTTGGGATTAGATTATTAAACAATATGGCATGAGTAGATGGTGATCCTATTGATAACTATGACTTTGGTGGTGATTTGTTAACAATAAATGGCTACAAAGAAGTTGTTCCTACTACATATGACCCAAAAACAGAATTAACTGCAAACGATTTCTCAGTTGGTACAGATGGTTCGCAACTAGGTGGAGACATTACTACAGCTGTATTTACTGATGATACTAACCAATATCAATATGCTAGAGAAGCTATTGCACGTAGTTATGCAAGTGCGGGTATTTTTCAAGGTGAACTACCATCAGAATTAACTGCTGATAATATCCAAATCATTCAATGTGCTGGTGATATTGCAGCTGGTACAGTAACATTGCAATTCCAAATCAATTCATATTATGATGCTGGAGATAATGGTAGAGAATACGGACCTGGTGATGATAATTGATTCCTTTCAAATGTATATACTGTAAGTGGATTCTTCCATGAAGGTCTAACAACTCAATTAGCTGCTAGTGCAACTTTAACTAATGTTAATACATTTAGTCCATCTCAATGAGTAGATCATAAAGATGAAATTAAAACTGCAATGTTAGCACAAAATGCAATTACAGATTTAGCTAACAACAAACCAACATCTGAATTAAAGATTACAGATTTTGATATAGCAATTCATGAACAAGAATATAATGATGTAGCAGGTACTTTAAGTGTAGACGTAACATTAAATAACCACTTATATTGAGAAGGTGGTGCTGAACCTGAAGCTAGTCATAAGTTTACAAACCCAATTGCATTATCTGGATTTAAAGAAACTCCTGCAACTACATATAATAGTGTAACAAACCCTGATGGTGCATCAGATTCTAGTATTTCATCTATTCCAGCAACAGATAGCGCTGTAACAACTGATTTACTACAAACATATATTGGTAATCACAAAGAACAATTCTTTGTAAACTATCCAGAACTTACAAGTTCTGATTATAGAGTGAAAGCTGATTCAATTACTACAGATGAAGCGAATGGTACTGCAACATTTACAGTAGAATTACTACACTATATGGATGGAACAACTGGTAAAATGGTTGAAGCATCTCAAAACACTCCATTAGATGGTGGTAAACAATTTACATTAACAGGATTTAAGAAAGATGGATTAACTACTAACTTAGTTCTTGAAAAATTATCTTTACCTAATGTAAATGGAATCTTAGCTTCAAGTGTAATAAATGATGATCCAACTATTAAACCTAAATTATTAGAATGAATTAAAAATGGTTTAGTAGATTGTCCAACAGGAAAAGATAAAAATAATTTAACTGAAGCTGATTTTAGTTTTGAAGTAGTAGCAGATTCAGCTAACAACAATATTCCAGCACCAGCTGGTGGTTCATTAAGAATTAACATTACTATTAAAGGTGGTTATGCTTGAAATAACACAGTAGTAGAAGATAAAACATTTAATAATGGTGGATTAGGATTTGAAATTGATGGATTCAAAACTCAATTAGAAACTAATCAAGCTCAAAACGAAATTCAAGCTGGTAAATTCGCAACAATCATGGCTAATAAATTTACAGCTGAAAATGCAAAAGAATTAATTCAAGCTAACTTAGGTGAAATTTTCAATAATACAGCACCAGAAGGCGCAACAGTTGAAATTTCAGGTAACCCAACTCCAAACCTAGCAGATGCTTCAAATGAAGTTAACTTCACTTTAAGTAATTACTTTGATAACAAAGGTAAACCTCAAACTGGTCCTTCTAAACCATTCACAGTAACAGTTAAAGGATTTAGCACAAATTATACTACTGCTAATAAGACAACTATTACAGGAACAGGATTAGAAAATACATATGCTGTTGATAGTAGTGTAAATGAAGCATTTATTCAAGAAAAAATGATTGCAGCTTATAAAGCAGATACATCTATCTTCACTAATATTCCAGATGGATTTAATCCAGATACTGATATTCAAGTTGTTACTGGATCGATAAAAAATAAATGAAATGCACCAAGTGAAGTAGCTAACTTAGGGGATGTTAAATTCCAAGTAACATTAACAAACATTAATACAGCAGATGGTACTGGTACAAAGACATTTGATTTTACAATGAATGGATTCAAAACAGAACCTAATACTACTACAATTCTAAAAACAGAATTTACATCTTCTACTTTAGGTTCAAAACGTGCTTCTGCTATGAATATCACTAATGCAGAAGATAAGAAATTATTAACAGATGCAATAGTTGATGCTAATGGATCTAGCAATGCATTATTTGGCAACCTTCAACCAGGTCAAACTACAGTTGTAGCTGATGATATTATTGATTTAGCAATTAGACCAGGAAGTCCAAACGATAAAGTAGGTTCACTAAATGTAACTGGTAAATTATCTAAAACTAAGGCTTGACAAAATGGTGAAAAAGCAGATGTTGCTTTTGAATTCACAATCAAAGGATTCCAAAGTTTTGAAGAAACTAAATGAGTTGCAAATACCGATGTAACAATTACAGGTGTAGAAGATAAGTTTGCAAATGATTGAACACAAGCTGAAGCTGACGCTTATGTAAAAGGTCACTTAGGTGAATTTGTTCTAAATCCAGGAACAGTAAAAGTTGAAAATGTAACTGTAACATTAAAAGCTGGTGACATTGAAACTAATAAAGCTGGTCATAGAATTGTTACAGTAACATTAAATAAATATAATAATGCTGAAGGATTAGAAGTAACTACTCCGCCATTAACAAAGGACTTTACAATTTCAGGATTTAAACCTTTTGTTGTTAAAGAAACAACTTTAAAAACTGATGCTAATACAATCTTAGCTCAAAATGTAAGTCAATTCTGAAATGTAGGTAATAATACTGAATCATTATTTATTGCAGATATTATGGCTAACCAAGCTACATATGAAAATGCTTTATTAAATTGATTAAAAGTAAAAACAAATGCTGAACTAATATTTAATAATTTCGATCCAAATGGATATGGTGCAAATGTAACTGCAGTAAGTTTATCAATCTCAACTACTTATGCATTACCTACAACATCTCAATTGGCTCAATGAAATAAAGCTAGCAACATTCAATTAGCAATTACTGTAGCAAATGCTTCTGGTAATGAAGGACAAATGTTACCAACAAACGCATTTACTCCATTCAACTTAAATGCTAATAAAACAATGGATTTTGTTAAACCAACTCCACAAGTATCAATTGACTCTAGTAATGCACAAAATGAAATTAGAAACATTGTTAATAAGCCAGAATTTGCTAACAGTCAAAACCAAGACCAAATGAAGGACGAAATTGCTACAGTTATAACAAACCAAATTAAAAATCAATTCCAACAAGGTAATAAAAATCTTCCAATTGTAGTAACAGCAGTTGTTAATGATCCAGCATCTGGTGTAAATTGAACTACAATTCAAGAACAAATTAAAACTAATGGTATTACAATTAACCCAGAAACTGTATCTGTTGATTTAGGTAAATCATCTGCATTAAAAGATATGAATGCTACATATGGTATTACATTTAGCCAAATTGATACTCCAATCATTGCAACTCTAAAACCAACTGGAGGATCAACTAGTGGAAACGGTTCTGTAATTCCAGATGGAAATAATCCAAATGGACCACACATCTTAGATCACAGTTCAGACAACCAATGATTAATCTTTGTTGTAGGTGGTTTATTTGTTGGACTATTAACTGTACTTATTATTTTATTAGTAATCTACAATAAGAGAATTAAAGCTTCTAGAGGATTCGATAACGTAGAAGGTGGAAATTAATAATACATCCTGTCAATAATTAAGCACACCTTTAAACGGGTGGTATTGATATAGGATTGTTATATTATGATGTAACTACAAACAATTAAAATATGTTTTTATTCAACTTATAATTTTCACATATTGCTATTTTACTTATTATTTTGCATAAAACTATTTGACTCGAACACAATACTATAAATGAATTGATAACTCATGAATTAATATCACCCTTTTATCAAACTTATGACCAACCTATTATTCACCAAATAGGTTGGTTTTTGTTATAAAAATAATTAATCATACTTTTTTGATTAGTTGTATAATCTTGATATGGGACTTATGTAATTTATCATAAAATAACCTATGATAAATTAAAAGATTTATACCCTTTTATCAACCCCTTTATGATCATTTGTCCCTTGTGAAATTTTATTTATCTAGTTTTCATAAATCCATTCAAAGTTAATTAACACACAACATTAAATAAACAAAAAACAAATAAATAATTTTTTATAGGAGAGATGGAATTCTTTTATGTATAACTTCCATCTCTTTTTCTATATACTTAGGAATGATCTAGCCACAAGTTAGCGTTTAGTTGAGATTTCTAGAACAAATCAAAACTGACCTACAAGCAACTATTACTCCAAATGTGCCAGAAAGTCACATCCTAGACCATAGTTCAGATAACCAATGATTAATCTGAGTAGTGGCAGGATCATTCCTAGGTCTATTAACAGTACTTGTTATCTTACTAGTTGTATATAGTAAGAAAATCAAGGCTTCAAGAGGATTTGATGATAAAGTAGAAGGCTAATATAGCTGTTTACATTAATTGATGACAAATTAAAGTATCACTCTATGCTTTTATAATTCATACTAACCGGGTGATATTAATATAGTATTGTTGTATTTGATGATGTAACTACAGTCGTTCTAGAACAAGTTTTTATTCAACTTATAATTTTCACATATTGCTATTTTACTTATTATTATTTTGCATAAAACTAGATATATTATTATTCCAACTAGATCGAACAATCCTATAAATGAATTGATAACTCATGAATTAATATCACCCTAATATCAATACTTACGACCAACCTATTATTCACCAAATAGGTTGGTTTTTATATTTATCTATTCTCTATCACTCTCATAGGACTCTATAGATGTTAATAACCCAACCAACCCACCCTTACTTAAAGAGGAATATATGATAAATAAAAAATAGGATAGAATGAAAATATCTTTTAGGTATAGGTCATATTGTGATATTATATTAATGCATGCCTTTGGTTGCTCTAAGCTGTAAAACTTTTTCCACTGGCGGAAAAATCTGTACTGGTTTTATTCACACCATTGGGTGTGATTTTTTGATCCATGTGCAATTTTAATACTCTCATAGGACACTATAGATGTTAATAACCCAACCATCCCACCCTTACTTAAAGAGGATGGTAGGATAGAATATAGTGAATGATATTAGAGTCTAATTAGACCACACAATTTTTAGAAAATATCTCATGAATCTAATATAATTTATATTGTTGCATTTGCATATATATTGCTGATAGCAATCACAACAAATTATACAATGATTGTAAATTTCTTAAATAAAGGTGTTAAATGGGTATTGATAGCATTAAGTTTTTGGATATTAAGGAGCAAATAAAAAATCTAGAGGATAGAGGTTTATATTTTAATAAAAACGTTTCTTCTTCTAAAATTGATATGGAAACATACCTTAAGAATTTTGGATTCACAAAATTAGTAAATTATGTAGAAAATGCTTTATCTATTAAAGATGATTATTCTGACATGATCAGTGATTTCTTTATCGAATTTCAGCATCTATCAACAGAAATTGCCAAAATTATTGCACCAGAGATATTGAAAATAGAATGTGCATTCAGTGAGTCAATTATTAGACATATGTTTCTGTTTGAAACTAAGGCTAGTAATAACATTGATGCTAGATGGTTCAATGATATTGATATATCAAATATTAGCAATTATGAATATGATTGTTCTTTAGAAAAACAAAAGTATAGATTTAAAACTGTTTTTGTCAATAAATATGATTGATCACAAGATAAGTTTATGCGGAATGGTGAGACATATAATATAGAAAATAATGTAGCAACATTCTATACACAATGTTCAAAATCATGAAAAAGAAACTATCGTTACACTCAATTAGGGAAAAATATGAATGATGAAGCAATTTGACATCCTATTAAAACCCTATCATTTGGTGATTTGATTAGATTATATAAAAGTTTAAATATTCCAATTCAAATGAATATTATAAGAGATATGCTTGAATCAGATTTTAATTTTGTATTTGCTTCTCAAAATAAGGAGAAAAAATGAAAGTTTGCTTACTTACTAGAATCATTATCAAATTTAAGAAATGTTATATTTCACTGTAATAATGTAATCGGATTTGTTTTTGCAAGAAAATTTGATGTATTTGGTAATTCTAGTAAAGAAGGTAAATTGTCTCTTGTTGCTGATCTAGGTACGGTAATTCGTTCTATTTCCTTATTTAAATGCATTAAAAATAAATGTATTATGGATGATATAATTTTTACTATTGAAAATTTTAAAAGAAAAGTTTTTCAATCAATTGAAAATTGTCCACAACATGAAAAAAATAGACTTCATTTTAAATTTTCTTGTAACTGTAAAGCCATAAGAATGATATTGTTTTCAAGAAATAACAAGGGCACATATGCAAAATGTGTTTATAAAACCTATAAAAATTTAGAGAGTAGAAATAAAAATTAAACCATTAAGCAATTAAAATAAAATTTTTAAAAAAATAAAAAAATGTAAAAAAATAGAATTTGTATGTTATCATTGTTTTGTACAAAGTTTCCATAGAAACGCATGGGGGTCGCATATGCGACCTTTTTTATTGTTTAATTAGAAGGTTTCACTTAAATTTACCTATATTTTGAATTTGAATTAAAAATATTAGATAAAGTTTATTATGTTAATGCCCCAACCTCCCACCCTTACTTAAAGAGGATGGTAAGATAGAATATAGTGAATGATATTAGAGAGTTTGTGATAATATATTAATGTAAAGACGTTTCCTACGGGGGCCGTTAAAGGGGATCGGTGTAGCTAACCTATCCCCTTTTAAATTGTAGTGCTGAATTTAATGGATGTGTGGTAACATATTAATGTAGAGACGCTTTCTGCGGGGGGCGTTAAAGGGGATCGGTGTAGCTAACCTATCCCTTTTTAAATTATCTTTGAGAGTTTGAAATAAATTGTAATCTAGTTTCCATTTTATGTTAATATATAAATGTAAAGTCGGTTTCTGCGGGAGCCGTTAAAGGGGGTAGACTTATAGGTCTATTCCCTTTTAATTTATACTCAAACATAAAGAATATTAGCTATACATACACCAATCTTTATGTAAACAAATTAATGATTTTGAATGAATTTTTTTTAAACAAATTAATAATTTTGAAAAATTTATGATAATATATAAATGTAAAGACGTTCCTGTGGGGCCGTTAAAGGGGATCGGTGTAAAAGCCTATCCCTTTTTAAATGTGCATTGCTAATAAAACCTTTAGATATAAGAATTCTGCTAATTGTTTATTACCGATAGATTTGATAAAGTTTATTTTGAATCTATTAAAGATGTTGTTCATGTCTTCAAAAATATCTGCATATTGAAATATTTCTATAATTTTTAAAACTTCATATAGTTTTACTCTAGTACCATAGTGACTTTTTAATTTTTGTCATTGATAGAAAGACTTTGTTTTTGATCTAGGTCTTCTATATTCAAAATCATATACAGTATTATTATGACAAATACGATTTCTTAGGTTATTAAGTAAACCAAGCAACTCATCTAATTGATTTTCACTTATGACATTCTCTTTCGATAGTTCGTAGGCAATCTCTTGTCTTACTTGTTGATCAAGAGCTTTAAACACTCTACAAACTGTTCCTGTAGTTCAATATATTGAAATTTTTCACAGTGATGGGTTTTCCTCTTTTATTCTTTCAGGAACATATTTGGTTAAATCATCCTTTTGTAATAAAATTGATTTTTCATTATCCTTATCTTTTCCAATTACTTTTGGAAATATTTGTCTAAATTCCTCATCAGAAATATTGATAATATTTCCCTTCAGTAATTCTGGATGATCTTTGCCCATAATCTTAGGAATATAATAAACTATTTTGGTGGTGATGTTTCTTTCGATGTCAGATATTATAGGAAACAAATAATTTGAAATAGCCCTGTCCATTTCAAATAGATCAATCAAAGCATCTGATGTAACTCCTTTGATGAATTTCTTTCCATCAATAGTCAAATACTTGCAATAATTGTTTACAAAGTTTTCATAATTATATTTTTCTAAGTATGACAAAAGTTTAGGCTTATTGGTGATCATAAGGCCTCTTTCTTTTTCAAGTCTATCGACTTGTTCATCAAATGTTAATTACTATTACTCATATTAATATACTAACATGAGATAAGGCTTAATGATGAATCTGATTTTTAATTTATAAATGATAAACTAGAAAGAGGATATATTTGCTATTTCAATATTTGAAAAAACAAATGTTTATGCAATATTATACCTGCAAAAATTATCTTGTTTAAATGGGTTATATTATGTTAATATATATGTGCATACCTTTGGTTGCTGTATAGCTGTAAAACTTTACCCACTGGTGAAAAATCTGTATTGGTTTTATTCGTGCCTTGAGCACGATTTTTTGATCCATGTGCATTTTATCACTCTCATAGGACACTATAGATGTTAATGCCCCAACCAACCCACCCTTACTTAAAATGGGTGATAGGATAGAATATAGTAGATGATATTGCAGTATTTATGTTAATATATATGTGTAGAGACGCTTTCTGCGGGGGCGTTAAAGGGGATCGGTGTAGCTAACCTATCCCTTTTTAAATTGTCTTTAGAGTTTTATTAAATACAATATCATTACTATGTACTAAGTACCAGTGGGTACACAAAATGCTTTTATAAGGGTCATTCCAATAAGATTAATGAGAATTAGGATTATTACCTAGTTCTCATTTTTGTTTGCACTAGATCCATCTTTATCTGCTTTATTATTTTTAACTGTAATAGAGATATCACCAGTTGCTAGAAGTGAAGTGATTGGTGGCAAAGACTTTGTTTTTTAGCAATCTTACTACAATACTATGTATTGTATAGAGGCGCTTGTCAGGCGCTAAAAAACAAAAATTACAAAAGTGACGGGTAAAAAAAGTGCAAAAAAAGTTGAAAAAGTTGTCCAAATTTTAAAAAATGGCTGTTTTTAGGGTATTTTTGAAAATTTTTGTCCTTTTTTCCAAAAAAATTGGACTTCTATATATTAGGAGGGATAAAAATCCCATCCGATAAAAATTTAAAAAAAGAAAGGAGGTGATAGTATGCCTTCAAAAGTTAAAAAAAGTAAAAAAAGTAATACAAACCTTACTGCTAACTCTAATGCTAATCAATCAAGTAATCAACAAGCTTTGCAAAATGCTTTAACCAACGAAGATAGTAAGCACACTTATTCAACGTTTACTACCAAGAATGATTACATTGCAGCAGTTAGCAGTAAATCTAATGAGATTACTATGGCTCAAGCGAATGCTATTAATAACAGAAGCAACAAAATCATTATTAGCAATAAGAAACTAATCAAAGAAGCGCTTTCTGATTTTGAGATCCATAATTTAATCTTGTCTCCAATATCTGGAACTCCTTTATGAAATTTCAGCGGAACATGTTACAATAAATCTATTGGTAAATCTATGAATCAAAGTCTTTTAATGCAAATTAATAATAATTTACAAACTTTAACTGGCACAGTTAACTCTATGCAAGGACAAATTAGTGCTCTACAAGTGCAAGTAAATGCTTTACAAGTACAAGTAAACTCTATTGACAAACGTTTAACAGTTGTCGAAAAAGAAGTTAAAGCACTTAGAAAAGATGTTGATCTACTTAGAAAAGATGTTGATAATCTTAAAGTTGAAGTCAAATCAATCAAAAAAGATTTAG
>JAHHTH010000004.1 GCA_020024755.1 Mycoplasmataceae bacterium
CTTGTTCATCTAAATATCATCAAGTACCATTTTCATCTTGTCATTGTTTAGTTTCGCCTGTGGCTGCACTAGCTTCAGTACTTGCAGATGAATCAGCTTCTTCTTTCTTACCGTTCTTCTTTTGTTCTTCAAGTTCTAATTTCTTAGTTCTCTTTTCTTCTTTAACTTTTTCTTTTTCTAACTTCTTCTTATCCTTAGTTGATAAGTCCATATCATTAGCTTCAGCTTCAGTTGTCATTTCTCAGTTTGTACCAACTAATTTGTAGTAAACTGTTCCATCGAAGTAGAATGTATCACCAACAAGGTTTTGGAATTGTTCTCCAACTGCGTGGCCATGTGAGATATCACTATTACCTGCTATATCAGATTGTCCATAAACATAGTCTTTTGTAGTTTCAGTTCAGTTACCACTTTCATCTGACATGTAGTATCTACCTTCACCATCATGGTAAGCATAGAAATTCTTTTCAGTAAGGAATGGTTCATTAGCTGGGTGTGTTTCAGCAATTTCAATCTTGACAGGTCTAATGTGAGCTTTAGTACTTTCTTCTGTTTGCTTGTGTACTTCAGCATAATTATCTTTAAGTTTCTTGATATTAGCTTTTTGTTCTTTTTCAAGATTTCTTTTACGTGATCTAGAAGCTTCAAGTTCAGCAATAAGTTCTTTACCATCAGCCATTTCTTTTAAGTGAACTTTTCTACGTTTACGAGCTTGGATTAATTCTCATTCAAGTTCTTGTAATCTAGGTTGTTTAGATTCGTCTCAGAATGGAAGAACTTCATCAACTGTTGTTTCTTCTCAAGCACCTTCTTCATTAACTTTGAAAATTTTATCTTGACCATCGTGGTAGAAATAAGCACTACCTAGTAAGAATGGTTCTCCAGCTGGATAAGCATCTAAGTCGAATGGTTGCTTTTCTAGTTCTTTCATTTTTTCAACAATTACTAGACATTCATTTTCTTCTGCTTGTAAACTACGTAACTTATCTTTTTCAGCTTTGATTTCTTGTTGCTTTTCTCAGTCTTCTTGTAAGTCTTCTGCAACTACTTCAAACTTAAGAGTAGCCATATGTTGTTCTAGCTTTTGTTTATTTTCAGCTTCGATTCTCTTAGCTTCTTCATATTTCTTCTTTTGTGCTTCAAGTTCTGCTAAAATTTCTTCATCTTCTTTTTCAGATTCAAGTCTGTTCTTTTCTAGCTTCTTTAAGATTTCAGCATTTCTCTTTTCTTGTTCAGTTAGTTTTTGTTTTTCAAGAGCAGCTTTTCTGTCTTTGATACGTTTTTCTTTATCTTGAATCTTACGAGTTTCTTCAGCTAAATCTCTAGCACGATTTTGTTTTGCTTGTTCTGCTCACTTACGTTCTTTTTCTTTGTTCTTTTCATAAAGTGCAGCGTTATATGATCCAATAACTTTCTTCATTTCTTTTTTAAGAATTTCAAGAGAGTTGTCTAGGTTGTATGAGTTTGATTGAATTGAAAGTCTTTCACCTTCATTCTTAGTGTCAATGTCTAAGTAAATCAAGTGTCTTGAGTTAGGTTCTAGTGTTACTAAAAAACTGAATTGTTTAAAATCCTTATCGTCTTGGTATTTCTTAGCCAATCCAATAAGTTGTTCATTAAATTCGTGTTCACCTTCAAGGTTATCTCATTTAATTACGACTTCCATACTAATATTTATATATAAATAATCTCTATTAATTTTACCATATTTGACTATATAAAAATCCAAAACTAGTAGGATTTAACCTTTTTTTCGACTATAAAATACATGTTTTTATTACGCATTTTTCTAATTGTAACCTTGATATTTTTGTCTTCATATACTTTACCATCAACTGCTTTTTTGATTGAAAATAATTCAATTAATCATTGATCAATTGTCATGTTTTCATCAACATTATATTTGAGTTTTAAACACTCGTCTATAAACTGACTAGCACTAGATTCTGGTTGTACTCTTCAAGTGAAATCATTGATGATAGTGACATTATCTGTTCTATCATTTTCATCATATATTTTACCTACTAATTCTTCAATCAAGTTTTCCATTGTAACAATACCTACAATCTTAGAAGAGTCAATATTCTTTTTTACTAAGGCCATGTGAGATTGATATAATTGCATTTCCTTAAAAGTCTTTTCAAGGTTATCATATTGGCTCACATAGAAGATAGGATCTAAGATTGATTCTATATCTACTTTCTTGTCACCATTATAGTGTTTGAAGAATGTTTTTAGATTTAAGATACCAATATATTTTCCATTCTTTTTTACAGGCAATCTTGTATAGGTAGATGTCTTGAATTTTTGAGCAATAGTATTTATTCTTTGTTTTACATCTACTGTAGCAACATATTCATATTTAGTCATTACTGATCTCACTTGAGTTTCGTCAAACTTAAGTGCATTACTTACTAATGAGGCTTCATGAGATTCAATAACACCTTCCTTAGTTACAATATCAATTAATGTATCAAGTTCTTGTTCTGTTGCTGAGGCTGCTATATCATCTTTAACAATCTTACACAACACTCAGTTTAAAGGTCAGAAGATGATATAGAAGAAATATATTACAATCCCAAAGACACGTAATAATTTAATACTATATTTTCTAGCTAATGATTTAGGCAAGAACTCACCAAACATTAATAATAAAAATGTAATAACTCCAGTTGCTACACCAGTTGCTATTGATATAGCATTATCTACTCCTGATGCCTGGAGTACTTGTTCAAAGAATAAGGTAGATAAAGTTGATGCAGCAACATTTACCAATGTATTAGACACTAAAATAGTAGAAAGTGTCATTTGGTAGTGAGTAATTAATTTAAGATTTATTTTGTAGATAAATCCTTTTTTTCTCTTTTTGTAATAAGTATCATATTTAAATTTAGTTATAGTTGTAAAGGCAGTCTCACTAGATGAGAATATACCACTAAAAACAATCAGAACTAAAAGTGCTATTGCTAATAAAGTAATCGAGAGGTAATTTTCCATATTATTATTCTACCATGAAGGTAGAAATATAATATAATTATATTACTATGCTTAAATCAAAAAAAGATATATATTTATGATTATCATTAGGTCTTGGAGTAACCACTATCCTTACAGGTGCTGGTTCTCTAATTTCTTATTTTGGTTTCGGCGAAAGTAGAACTCAAGAAGTTTCATATGTATATCTATCAAACACAAACCTAGGCGAAGCTGATAATGAAGTAAATAACCCTAAACCAATGATTCCTGATAAAGACGATCCAAGTAAAAATGTGGTAAATCCAGATTTTGAAACTATTGTTAAAAACAAATCAGTAATAGGACAATGAGATGTACCTTCTTTCTATCCTGTTAGAAATAATACTACTGAACCTGCAAATCTATATGTTAAAGATAAAAATACTAAAATGTATTGACAACCTAGCAATCCACTATGAATGAAGATTAGTGAAAATGGAACACCACCTTGTTTTTCATACCCTTGTGAATTCCAGACTAAAAACCAAATGAATAACTTTGTTATTGTGAAAATGAAGTTAGGAATTGGTACTAAAAACATTTTACAACCTACAAGTGAAAAAGATATTACTGTGCAATGAGCTGGGTTAACTGATTGAGATAAGATTAACAGTGATGGTGACAAATCTTGATACACAAACAAAAAGCTAAAAGTAATTCAACATTACATCTATACACAAATGGATCTTAAATCAAGACAAGGATTCCACTCAATTTTTAGTAGTATTAATAAAAAGAATACTGGTGCAATGGATGTTTTACAAGACAACAAGAAAAATGCACTAGGAGCTCTTGATGCAGCTAAAAAACTATTACAACAAATTGAAGATAAGGTAGTAGTAATTCAAAATAGATTTAAGTTTTATGCACTAGATGCTAAAGATGATCCAAATAATGTCAATGCTAAGTGATATAAAGACTTTAGTAGAGACATTAGTGAAAGTATTGAGTCATCTCCTTCTCCATTAAAAGAAATAGTATTAAATCAATGTGGAACTTATACATATGGAGATGGAAGTAAGTATGCAGAGAGTGTTGCACAATTCTTAGGAATCTACAATGAAATATATTCAAAAACTCCTTCTACTGACTTAGTTACTAATACTAAAGCATCACTAAACAATATCCTAGAAAAGAACGTACAATATTTAAATTCTAGACAATCATTCTTAGATGCAATTAATTTATCTAACACATTATTGATTGTTGCATTATCATTAGGTTCTGTTGCTCTATTATCATTATTCTTAGTGTTAACATTCTTCATTATCTACACTACTAAGAAGAATAAAGAAGAATATGGTGATACTGACGAATTAGACTACATGTTATTATAGTTATTTCTTATCAGTAACTTTTCCTTGTTCTTCACTTAATCTAATTATTTGATCTCTTAATTCTGCAGCTAGTTCATACTCTTGGTTTTGAGCTGCTTTTAACATCATATTCTTTAATTGTTTTATTGATAGTGATTTATTTGCTTTAGATGGATTCTTTGTAGGATTGTCTGCATCTAAATCTTCCATAATAGGTTTTACAATTGTTTTAGGTGTGATGTTATGTGCTTTGTTATATTCCATTTGAATAGCACGTCTACGTTCAGTTTCATCTATGGCTGCACGCATGTCTTTTGTTATATCATCTGCATACATGATAACTCTACCATTTACATTACGAGCTGCACGTCCTATCATTTGGATTAAAGATTTTTCATTTCTAAATAAACCAGGTTTATCAGCATCAAAGATTGCTACCATACTAACTTCTGGAATGTCTATACCTTCACGTAGTAAATTAATTCCTACTACTACTTCATATTTGCCTCTACGTAAATCATTTAAGATTCTAGAACGTTCTAATGTTTTTAATTCATTATGAAGATATGCTACCTTAATATCTCTCATCTTTAATAACTCAGTAAGTTCTTCAGCCATTCTAATGGTCATAACTGAAATAAATGATCTTTCATTAACTTTACGTTGTTGGTATATTTCATTAACTAAATCATCTATTTGATTTTTAGTAGGTCTTATTTCAATCTTTGGATCAACTAGGAATGTTGGTCTTACTATTTGTTCTACTACTTCATTGCCTGCTTGTTCTTTTTCTCATTCATTAGGTGTAGCACTAACATAAATTACCTTATCCATCTTTCTTTCTATTTCAAAGAATTTAAGTGGTCTATTATCTAGTGCTGATGGTAATCTAAATCCATAGTCTACTAGTGTAGTTTTTCTTGATCTATCAGTTTCATACATTCCTCTGAATTGTGGTACAGAGATATGTGATTCATCGATTACTAGTAATCAATCATCACCAAAGAAGTCTAGAATAGTAGCTGGTTCTTCTCCAGGTTGTCTGTTATCAAAATATAGAGAGTAATTTTCAATACCACTACAGTATCCTATTTCTTTTAAAGCTTCTATGTCTGCTTTAGTTCTTTGTTCTATTCTTTGTGCTTCTAATAATTTGTTCTTAGAGTTGAAGTAATCGATTCTTTCTTGTAAGTCTTTTTCAATACGAGCATACATTTCCTGATCTGTTTTAGTATCAGCAATATATTCTTCTGCTGGAGGGATAACTACTGATTTAAGCTTTTCTAATACTTCACCAGTAATAATATTCATCTTAGTTATCTTTTCTACAGTATCACCAAAGAATGATATTCTAATGACATATTCATCTGTATATCCATATGCAATATCTACTACGTCACCTTTTACTCTAAATGTTCCTGGTTTTAAATCAATGGCATTGAAGTGATAGTGAAGATTTACTAGTGTTTGTTTTAATTTATCTAATCCATATTCTTGGTTAAGAAATAAACAAGATTGGAATTCTGTAAAAACTGATTTAGATACAGATGCATAAATAGCAGCTACAGATGCTACTACAATCACATCATCATAGTTAGCTAAAGAGTTTAGTGTAGATAATCTCATCATTTCAATTTCTTGGTTTGCTTTGGAAGACTTTTCAATATAGGTATCTGAGTTTGGTAAATAGGCTTCTGGTTGGTAGAAATCAAAGTAGGAAACAAAGTATTCTACATGGTTATTTGGAAATAAAGCTTTTAGTTCTTGATATAGTTGGCCAGCTAATGTTTTATTATGTGCCATTACTAGTGTTTTCTTTTGTGTTTTATTAATGACGTTGGCAATGGTAAAAGTTTTACCAGTACCTGTTGCTCCTAAAAGAACTTGGGATTTCTTTTTAGGCATTTTAGATACTAGTTCATCAATTGCTTTAGGTTGATCTCCGCTTGGAGTTTTATCTGTGACTAAATTAAACATTTTCACTATAAGAATATTTTAATTGATTTCTACAGATTCTTTCATTTAATCATCTATAGAATCATAAGAAGAATCAAATGATAGCAGCAATTCCAAATGCACCAAAGATTCATCAAGGATTTCCAGCATGTGTTCCATCTTCTTTAAGCATTCATGGATTTAAGTTAGTTAAGAATCCATAAACAGAGAAATAAGCAAAGAATGGAACAGTGTATAAATAGATACCATAGAAGATAGGATAGAAACTTCCTTCAAACATATACTTCTTATATGACATTCTAGTAAAAGAATATGATTGAGCAAAAGTATTAATAGTAAATCAAATAAAGAAAACTTGATCTACTAAATGTAATCAGAAGAATTTAGTCATGTTATATGGCAAAAAGAAGTCAGAACCGTGGTCTTGGTATGAAACATATGGTCCAATCATTACTAATGCTACAAACCCTACTACAGAGATATATGAACACACATAGATTTGCAATAGATTATCTTTAAAGACTACTTTATGATGGAATAGCATAAAGAAGATAATGAATACTCAACACATTATATTATTTTGTTGCGTAAAGAATGACATTGTGTTAAAGATAAAGAAGTCATCAATGTTATTTGTTTTAGTAGATGGTCCTTGGATGTTAATAAAGATAAATCCAATAGTTAAGATAATAAAAGTTAAATAACATAATAATGTATTTCTTATTAGTTTATTTCATTTAGTTTGCATAGTCATTCACTTTCATACTTGTGTATGGCTAATTTGCTTTTGTTCTAATCTATTTGTTTTAATGTAGTATCAAAACATAGATAAGTAACCATTAGAGATTACATAATACAAACTTCATGGAAAAGCTAATGGAATAATAGATGGTACAAAGATAACCCATTTATTTTCTTTTAGTTCATTACAATGGTGGTGCAATCAGTATTGATAGAAAGTTACACACATAACCCCTACATAGAAAACAATTAAGAATAAGAATCAAGATCTTATTGAGTTATCCCTATTAGGTAAATCATATTCATGCACAATCCCTCACCCATAATTACTAAATGAGTGTAATGTTTCAATCATCATTCATACCATAGGGAATCAAAGCAATAACAAGAAGATATGACAAAGAGATACTATGCTCATTGTTCTTGAGATAGTATCAACTTCTTTATAGTTAGCATTTTGTATTTTGTACTTAATGTTACGACTAATCATGTTTCTTTAAGCTAGCTAATGAAACAGGTTTGTTCATTGCTCTATTTGGTCTAGCTTGCATTGAACCAGGATTTAACCCAGGTCTTCTTAGTGAAGCTGTATGTAGGTTAGTTCCTTTTAATGCTACTTGTCCAGCTGGTCTTCTTTGAACTGAACCCATAGGTTGAGGACCAACTCTTTGAGCTTGTTCATTGTTTCCTTGAGCACGTCTTTGTGCTTCTTCAATAATTCTTTGTTGTTCTAAAGCAGCTTGTTGAGCTCTAGCTTCTGCTTGTTCTCTTTCAGCTTGAAGTAATCTTCTTTCTTGTTCTAATCTATCTCTTTCGTCAGCAATCTTTTGTTGTTCTGCTTCCATTTCTTTTAATCTATAAGCGTAAAGATCTTTTTCCATTCTTTCTTTATCAGCTAATAAACCTTCTAATCTAGATTTAATTACTTTTAATTCATCATTTTCAGATTGGTAGATATCTTCAATTTGTTTAGAGTAGTTTAGTTTTTCAGATTCAATTTCTTTTTCTAAGTCTACTGCTCTATCAGTTAATGATTTAATGTTTTCATCTTTAACTGAAATAATGTTTGAGTATCTTTCATTAATTAGATTAATACGTTTTTCATCAAGTTCTTTTTGAATTTCATCAATATTGCTTGATGCTCTTTCAATTCTAATATTGTGGTTGTATGATTCTGGAAGAGGTGAATCTTCTCTAGTAAATTTACCTTCATTGCTTGGTCCATAGCTTGGTTTATCAACAACAGGAGCTGTCTTGATTTCAGGAGCTTTTGTAGGCATTGGAGGAACAGGTGGAACAGGAGGAACTGGTTTTGGTTCAGGTTTAACTTCTTCAACTTTAGCACCTTGTTGTTCAGCACGTTTTTCAGATTCAATTTCTTCATCAATCATTTTTTCAATTCCACTTAAATCCATTGGTTTAGTATCAATAGAATCAACTGCACTTAGAATTTGTTTCATGAAGTCATCTTCTTCAGCAGGTTTAGCTGTTGGAATTGGTGGTGGAACAGATCCTTTAGTTTCTTCAGGTTTTGCAGTAGGAATTGGTGGTGGAACAGAACCAGGAACAGCTGGAGCTTCTTTTACTTCAGTTGGTTCGTTTATTTTTCCCATGATTTGATCTACAACACTATCAATGTTGTCTTTAACTTTTGCTTTGTTGTCTTCCATGTCTTGTTTCTCCTTCTCACTGATCATTATTGGCTCAGATAATTCTATATCATCTAATGTTAATTCATTCGTTGTCATTGGTGAATCTTTAACTAACATTTGTTCGTCAGAATTGATAACATTAGAATTATCTACAAATCTAAACTCAGTTTGTGAACCTTGATTAATAACATCCCCATTAAGGATAGCTTTTAATACTTCTTCAGCAATATCAATAGTTATATTATAAAATAATCTATCTGAATCTTCTACATAAATATTAAGTGGTGATTTTTGTTCGTAACTTCTTAAATGCACCCCTTGTTTTAATTTTTCTATCTTATCTAGGAACTTAGTTCAGTTAGAATCTAATGATGCTAATGTGATTGCTCTTCATAATTCATTAGCAGTTTCTTTAGGTAAAGAATCATATTTTTCTTTTAGTTCTTTTAGAATTTCTTGGTTAAGATATTCTGCAATAGATGATTGTTGTTTTTCTGATAATTCTTCAATTGAGATTGGCAATGTAATACCTAAATCTTTTTTAAGGTTTCTCATTAAAGATTCAGCATTAATCATATCAATGTTTTCTTCATCACGGTTATTAGCAATTAATACTTCAACTACACGAGATACCATTTTAGAAACAATGGCATACATATTGTTAGTTGATAGAATAGTATTTCTTTGTTTATAAACTAATTCACGTTGTTCACTTAAAACGTAGTCATAGTCAATTAAACCTTTTCTTGAGTCAAAGTTCATATCTTCAACTCTTTTTTGTGTTTTATCTAATAAACGGCTGAAGAATTTAAGGTCAATCATTTCTTCGCCCATCTTATATTGAGCCTTATCAAATTTATCAGTAGCAAATCTTTTAAATAATGAGTCTTGAAGTGAGATAAAGAATCTAGATTCACCTGGGTCACCTTGACGACCAGATCTACCACGAAGTTGGTTATCAATCCGTCTTGATTCATTTCTTTCAGTTCCAAGAACATATAATCCACCAAGTTCTCTAACACCTTCACCTAGTTTAATGTCTGTTCCCCGACCAGCCATGTTAGTTGCAATTGTAACTGCACCTTTTTGACCAGCATTCTTAATAATTTCTGCTTCAATCATGTGGTTCTTTGCATTTAACACTTTATGAGGAATATTAACTTGATCTAATAATCTGTGAATTAATTCTGAGTCTTCAACTGATACTGTACCAACTAGAATAGGTTGACCTAATTCATGTCTTCTTACAATTTCAGCAATTACATATTTTCACTTAGCTTGTTTAGAAGCAAAGATATAGTCTGGTTGGTCTTTACGAATAACTGGTTTGTTTGTTGGAATATCAACAACCACCATGTTATAGATGTTTAAGAATTCTTGTTTTTCAGTTAAAGCAGTACCACTAAATCCTGCAAGCTTTTTATATAATCTAAAGAATGATTGATAAGTAATAGTTGCAACTGTAACATTTTCAGGATCAATATTTACACGTTCTTTAGCTTGGATAGCTTGGTGTAAACCAGCAGAATACATTCTACCTTCCATTACCCGTCCAGTAAATGTATCAACAAGTGCAATTTCATCAATATTCTTTTCCTTGTTGTGACGAATGATGTATTGCTTACCAATTTCCATAATGTAGTTAGCTTTTAATGAGTTCAAGATTTTGTGAACAGTATCAGAGTTTTCAATGTCATATAAGTTTTTAAAACCATAATGTTGTTCAGCCTTAGCAATACCATTATCATTTAAGTTAACTGTTTCTGTTTCTACATCAATTACATAATCATTTGGAGATAATGATTTTACAAATGAATCTACTTCAATATATTTACCTAAATTTTCATCTGGGTTACCAGCAATAATTAATGGCGTTCTAGCTTCATCAATTAATACAGAGTCAGCTTCATCAACAATTGCAAAGTTTAATTCTCTTTGCATCTTTTCATTCATTGATTGAACCATGTTATCTCTTAAGTAATCAAATCCTAATTCAGAGTTTGATACATAAGTAATATCTCTAGCATACATTTGTTTCTTTTGTTCTGGTCTCATTGAACTTAGAATGAAACCAACTGAGATTCCTAATTCGCTTAATGCTTCTTCAGAGAACTTCATATCACGTTCCACTAAATATTCATTAACAGTAACGATGTGTACACCTTTTTTGCTTAAAGCATTTACATATGAAACTAAAAGAAGTGTAAGTGTTTTACCTTCACCAGTTTTCATTTCTGCAAAGTCACCGAAGTGTGCAACAATAGCACCAATCAATTGAACCTTGTAAGCTTTTAAACCATGTACTCTAAAGATTACTTCTCTAGCAATAGCAAGTGCATCGATCAAGTAGTTATCTAGATTAGCACCTGCTTGAATTTCATCTTGCATACGATATGAAAGGTTTCTAAGTTCTGGCATAGACATCTTAGAATACTTTTCTTCTTTAGTCAAAACAATATCAGCAATTTCAGAAGCTTTATCTAAAACTCTTACTCTTGGAGATACTTTTTGGGCTTTACTTTTGATGTTATTTATTAATTCTTTTCTTGAAATCATATATTTTAATATTATATATTAACTCTCTTGATTTCTAACAATTAACCAAGTATAAACAATAAAAAATGAACTAATTGCTAGTTCATTTAGTATTTAAAAATCAATTTAGTTATTTACAATCTTTGTTTTCATGCTTTCTTTGCCATATTGATAACACAAGGGATAAACATCATAAATGCAACTAGCATTAAAGCAAATGAGAATGTATCTAAACCATTGAATGTATCTAAATATCCGGCATACTTAGTAGGATCATTAAATGCTACACCCATTACACTAATAAAAGCCATTACTGCAGTTAACATCACAAATTTCATAACTACTTTCATTCAGCTAAAAGGACGATTGATTTTAGTTTCTGAAACTGAAAGGATTTTAAATGAATTCATAAAACAATGATAGATTGTTAAATACCCAAATGCAAATGTAGTAGTCATAGATCCAGTTAGAGGACTTAGAACTCGTTTAGATGAACAATACAAATAATCTTGTACTTGATTAGCATGTGGATACATTCCTTCAATTGCTTGTGATTCATTACTTGTATATAATTTACTTAACTCCATTGCTGAGAAATTAAAGATAATACAAATAATTAATGTAACAAAAAATGTAATTGTACCTAAGATTGCACTGACTTTTAAATCACTTTTATAATCTTTGTTTTCTGCAATCTTTTTCATCTTTGCATATTCAATCGCATAAAATAATCCATCACCAAAGAATCCACAGAAGAATAAGGAATTATATCAAATGATCTTAGCAACCATTAGTGAAGGAAATGTTGGTTTGGATGCAAGTCTTAAACTTACACCAATAATCATTACTAGGAAGCCTTTCATAACGACAGCTAATAAAAAGTCTCACACAAAGTTTCCTGATTTACTAATAAACGTTCTTAAAGTGTTTCAGTTAATATTGAATCTTTCCTTGTATCAATCCTTTTTGTAATTAAATAAACCTATTGAAAGAAGTGTTAGAAGAGAAGCTAATAAGAAACCAATTCCTAAACCGCATAATTGAGTATCATGACTTCAAGGAATTGCTAGATAGAATAATGGCAGCATAACTAAATGAAACACAAAGAATAACACATAACAGCATATACTCTTAGTCTTTTGTGATTCAAGTTTATAAATGATGTTCAAGTAGATAAAACCATTAATAATAAATGTTGGTGCAAGTAGTAATACAAATTGAAGTGCTCAACCAAATGATTCACTAAAACCTTGATATAAAATTGAATACTTAATATAAAGTAAAGAAGAACCTACAAACAATAACATTGTGAATGTACTGTAGAATAACATAATGATAGTAATTGTATGTCTATCAATATTATCTGTCTTAGTTTGAAACATCATATTCCTATTCAAAACAAATATCATTGTTAAGGCAACCAAAAATAAAAATTGGTTAAAGATACTAATGAATGAAGTAGTTAGACCTACTACAGTAACATTTAAAGATCCATGTGGTCCGATTAGTGCAGAAATAATGGTTGCATATAATGGAATAAACATATTCACAAAAGAGAATAAGATAAAAATATAATTCTTAAATACACTTCTTAAAGCTTGCCCAACAGAAGCTCTACGTGGAATTTGGTATTTATAATCAAATTTAATGCGGCTGTTCATATTGAATATATTTTAAACTAAAATGTATTTTTTCAATAAGAAGAAGTTTACAAAATTTAATTATTAATTAGTTTTAATAATTCAAGTGCAGATTGTTCTATTTGTTTATCTTGTTTATTCTCAAGACCTAAACAAGTATAAATTTCTCCTACATCTAATTTGTTAGCAAACATTTGGTTGAATACTTTATCAATAATTGGTTGGCAAAGATCTTGTTTTTGCATTGGGCCAAATGGATTAGCAAAATATGTAGTGCTAATTCCAACTTCTTGAGTTGTTTGCATTGCCATTCTTTTTCCTTCAACAAATACATTTTTAGCTTCATTAATATCATCAAATAAATGTAGTCCGATTTTATCTGTGTAGTTATTTGCATATAAGAATAAATCAACACTATGTTCAGCAGTAATTGTTTCGTATTTTGAAATAGGAACTACTACTCTTGAGTTAACACATTCTGGATTAAAGAAAATAGCTCTATCCATATCAGAATAAATAACACTTTGATCTAGGTCATCTAATCTAATGAATGCACCTATTTCAGAACCACTAGAAACTATTTCATTTTTATCATTAATTCTTACATATCCCATGTCATCATAGATCACATCATAATGACTTAGATATTCTTTGCCTACTTTAGTTAATGCTTCAATGGTTTCTGATTTACCAGTTCCTGAATCTCCCATGAAAATCACATTTTTTTGTTTACCATTTTTAAAATATAACTTTATCATTGAACCATGAATTGGTAAATAGCTTTTCTTCATGTTATAAAGATTGAATAATGTTAATATCATCTTCTTGTTATAACCAAAGTAATCTATTGGTTTATCATCACTTACTTTTCCTACTCAAATATCATTTGTTTCATCGTAATAGAAAGTAGTGTCTTTCTTATCATCTTCTACACCAAATAATACAATTGCTCCTGGTTTGTGATTAATACATTCTTCACTAGAGGCAATATGAAATAAGTTTGCTAAAGCTAGTGCATTAGAAATATGCTTAAAATTAAAATAGAAGAATGTTAATAAATTACCTGCTTTGACTGGTAAACAAAATCATTCCTCTGGATTGAATTTAAATGTTTTTAAAGGTGATTCATTAACTTGTGTGAAGGTGCCTTTTCTCTTATTGCTTTCAGTACTAATAATCATTGGAGTTCTTAAAAGAATTTTATTGATAAATTGTACATCTTTAATTAATTCATATTCTTTAGGGCAAGTTCAATTAAAACTTGATACTAAGAATGAGCCATTACTACCAGAATTTAACTCACGATAAACATGGTTTTCACATCCTTGTACTCTTTCTTGTATAGCACGATAACTGTTTAAAACTAAGTTGTTGAATGCATTATCTGCATCAATGAACTTGGCGTAGTTATAACCTTTCTTTGCAGTACCAACTGTCATAGTATATCTATTCATCTTTCTTCAGTAGATATACACATCTTCTATTACTTCACTTAAGTTTGATAAGTTATCAGTAAAAGGATGTTCTATTTCATCTACAGAAGCTACAGATAATAGTCTTGCAACATAAACAAGATCTGCTACTAAATCTTGCTTTTGTTTATTCTTATTTAATCATTTGTATAAGTATGTATCTTGTGCCTTAATGTGTTCAATATATGAAGAAATAAATTCTTGAAATAATTTAGAAGATAATAAATCATTTGCATTCTTAAAATATCTACTATCAAAATTTAAGATAATGGTGTTCTTATAGTGATATGTTGCTTTACGATTCATTAATACTTCTCCTTCAATTCATGATAGTGTTTTGCTATTTCATTTACAGTAAATTCAATTTGATCATAAGGCAATGAACATATACCAACTCTAATACCTTCTTTTACATTTACTAGATAAATATGACTAGCAATTAATCTATCAAATAATTCATCTTTAAATTTTCCTCTTACATCTAGAGTAATAAAGAAACCTTCACGGAAACAATAGATAGGAACTTTTTTTTCATTAATCAATTTTAAAAATAAATCACTTCTTCTTTTTACTAAATCAATGTATTGTTGTTTTTCTTTTAAATAATTTGCAGGATTGTTTAAGATGTTGGTAAAGCAAATCATTGCACCATTATTACAATTACTTCAAACTCCTCTAGCTGTCTTTTTTAAAGCTACTCCAATTTCATCTATATCTTCTTTGTTTTTTGCAATATTTATAACTGCACCCATTCTCATTCCATAAGCAGTCATTGATTTAGAAAAACTAACTGACATTGCTATTAAAACATTATCAGGAATCTTATTGAATAATTTGATATATTCTTTTGCGTCACTACGATATGAATAATCAATATATGCTACATCATTTAATATAATAACATTATTGTTTTTTAATGAGCTTGCATAATCTAATAATTCTTGTCATTCTTTTAAACTCATAGAATATCCTGTTGGGTTATGACAAGGATCATTAATAATTATTAAGATATTGTGTTGCTTATCCTTAATCTTTTCAACACATGATTTAATTCCTTTTAAATTTAGTTTGTTATCAACAATGATTTCATATTCCATTGGTTTTAAGCAATATTGTTCAAACATTACATGATAAGGATCTCATGTAATGTTTGGTATTATTACTGCATCATTTTCTTCAGTATAATTTTTTAAGCAAGTAGATACTGCAGCAGAACCACTTGGAGTTGCAATGGTAAAATGAGGTAAAGTAATATTTGGTATATATCAATCTTCAACTGCTTTAATGAAACTTGCATTCCCTTGAACTCCTTGAGCATAGGAAGCTTTGTCTTTTCAACTAACAGCATCATATTCTTTATAAACTGTTGATAGTGTAACTAATTCTTTATTATCATCATGTAACATCCCAATTGTTCCATTTACTTTATCTGCACATGGATCAGCTTTACACTTCTGAATAACTTGAAATACAGTATCTCCTACCATATTTGTATTTAATCTTTTTCTAATAAATTGCATAGTCTAATTATATTCTCCAAAAAATTTAATAATTATTAAATTTAGATTAATTATTAATACGTAGATATTATACTACTCTATGCAGATTACTCTATCTAGGTCTCATTTTTAAAGTATATGTGCCTTCTTTAGCTAATTTATCCATCACTTGTTTTTGAACAGTGAAACTCTTATTATCTTTTGTATAATTTGAGAACATCATTCCATAGTTATATCAAGAGTTAGGATTATCAACTTCATTACCAACAACACAGTTAACAGCTACTGGTTCAAATCTAGAATTAATAATTAATGATCCTGAAGAACCTGGTTGTAAAACATCATTTTCTTTATGGCCTAGCATATTAGAGAATGAGATTAAGGATTGTTGGACTATCTTTTGAATTTCCATACCATGTGGATTAAATATTTTATTATCCTCTGGAGACATTGATGGGAATTGGAAGTTTTGGTAATTATCATATCATTCCACCAAGCCTCTATATGCATTGAATCTTTCATTATCAGCTTTGTTGTATTTTTCTCAGAAGTGAACTACATTTCCTTCAGCTTGAGCATTAACATCCAAAAATCTTTTTTGAGTTACTATCTTTCCACCAATTGATTTAATTGACTTTCACTCTGAACTTGGATAACCGCCGCCAAATAAAGTAGAATTAGCACTTGGCATAGTACTCTTACCGTTAACAGCACTTAAACCAACATATCAATCTTTTTCTTTGTTAGTGCCTAATACATCATACAATGTTGGAAGGATAGATTGAATTGTTTTCTTATCTAAAGTCATTTTAGTAATTGCAAAGTCTCCACCGGCATTACTAATAGTTCCTGTTCAACGACCTAATTGTTGTTCATGCTCAGTTAAATCGTTTTTGTTGATTGGATCAAATACTGGTCCTACTTTTGAATTTAGTTCATTTAAAGTTCATGAACCTTTAGTAGTAAGCTCAGGAGTATATCAAATAGTATCTATAAAATTCTTATTTGTAATGCTTGTTGGTGATGATGGTTTTTTGTTATCAACCTTATCTGGATTTGCATTATTGCCTGCTGATATAGTTGCTCCATAATTGTAATTAGGTTTTCTATTTTCAATTACACTATGCTTAGAGTATTCTGCAGTTCCATTTACTGTAACAATTCGTTCTTGTTCAGCAACATCACTTGGAACATCACTACCAGCATATTTTTCTGTTCTTCATCCACCATCTCAATACTTTGCATATGTTTTATTCGATATACCAGATAGATCCTCATTTGGTTTTCACAAATTATATCCGCATTCACTTCTACTTTTATTAAATGATTTTGAAACATCTAGTACATGGGCATTAGATCCAACTAAAAATTGATATTTACCCTCTGCTTCAAGTGCTGGGTTGTCTACTCTATCAATTACAAAGCAAGTCCCTTGAGATAATTCAGCTTTAATATTTACATATGTATCTCTTGTACTTGTTTGTGGATGCTCTATAGTTGTTCTGTATGATTTAGGTCAGTTAATAAGGAATGTTCTATCATAAACATACTTTACAAAATCATAATCACATTTTAATGATGGAGTATTAGCAAGAGTAATGTTGTAAATATATTTATTATTGCTATCATCAGTAACTAATAATTTAATGTAAGCTTGTTTACGATTTGTAGAACCATTTTCTAATGCACCATCTTCATAATTTGCTTTTATATCTTTAACACCTTGTGTTGTTAAACCTAAAATGCTTGCAATGCCTTCATAGTCCATATAGTAAAGTAGTTGTGATAAATTAGATGGTAAGTAACCAAATTGATTAATTTCAATAATATGGTTTAAATCTACACTAGATGTTTTATCTATTGCGCCTGATGCTTCTTGATTAGTAAAATTGTCCAAATATTTTTGAGTCATATCATATTGTACAATGTCTATTAAACTAGGCATACATTGCATTAATTGATTCAATCTTTCTCTTTCACTCAAAGCAGAAGTATCTTTAGTATATGTGTATTCACCAGCAATCCCAACTTCTTGGTTTAGTTTATAGAAGTTAGAATTAATCTTAGAATTCCCAACATCATATACAAAGTCTACTTGATAATTATTCCCATTATCTTTTCAGTCATATCCATTTAAACTAGCATACATGTTATTTACTGCATCTTTAAATAATTTTGATTCTGCAATAATACTTAAAGGAGATGTTGCTTTCTCTATGGTAGATAAACTAATACCATGCAAAGTACCATTGTTTGGTTTTTTGCCTGGTGTACTTGGTACATTTGGTTCTGGTGGTTTGTCTGCATTATTATTTGGTTTGTCTGTATTATTATTCGGTTTATCTGTATTATTATTTGGAGGATTTGTATGAGGAGGATCTAAAGGTTTTGGATTAGAAATCTCCGAATTAGATTGAGTACTTTTAGCACATGACACTACAAAAGGTGCTACTAATAATGTAGTAGCAATTCCTGCAATACCATAAGCTATTATTTTACGTTTATTAACTCTCATACTTTATATTTTGATTATATATTATAAAAATTATGATAATTAATAATGTATATGTTTATGTTCTTTCACTAAGAAATTTTTTTAATATAAGCAATTTGGTTAATATTGATTATATTACCTGACAATTCATGAAAATATTCTCCTTTTTTTATAAACTCATTACATGTTAATATGGGTCATATTGCACTAACTTCCAAAACATCCCCATTTGACATAAAAATTTGATACTTAGCCATTATATTCACCTCTTTCTTATGATTGTATCACTTTTGCTAATAAGTGAAACATTCTATAATGTGAAATAAAAAAGAAGTAATTGCTTACTTCTTAATTGTTAAATACACAGTACTAATGAAATATTTATTTAATCTTATTCCATAGTAACATAAAAATTATTATTTAATTTTCTTCTTTAATTCTGCTTTGTAATCTTCAACACCTGGTTGGTTGAATGGATTAACTTCAATTAGTAGCGCACTAGTTGCAGCACCAATTGCTAAGAATGCAAATAGTTCACCTAATGTTCTTTCATCACATTTTTCCATTTCAATAAGTAAATTAGGAATATGATTATGTGCTTTGATTACAGATTGTTCAATTCAATAATTTAGTTGAAGTAATTCTTTACCTGCAATTTTATCTAAACCATCATCATTATCAAAACTTGATGTTGGAATTTCTACATATCCTTTAACTTGTTTGTACATTAATGTTGTTTCAAATAAATTTCTAGGACCTTGTTGATATAATTGACCAATTGAGTGTAGATCTTCACTGTGGTTAGCTAATGTAGGTAAAATACATTTTTCTTTTTTACCTTCTGATTCTGCAAAGATTTGTTTGAAGTGTTCTGCTACAAATCTAAGGTTATTTTCATAGGTAGTGAACACTTCTACACTCTTACCTAAATCTAACAATTCTTTTCTAGCAGCTGCATATAACATTGCATCACAAGCAATAGTTGGTTTGTTTTTAAAGTTAGCAATAACTTCTTGTCATCCTTCTAAAACTTTTGTGATATCTAATCCAGCTAATAACATAGCCATTAATCCAACTGGTGTTACAGTAGAGAATCTACCACCAATATCATCTGGAATAATTAATGTTCTATATCCTGATTTGTCTGATAATTGTTTTAATACACCTTTTGATCTATCTGTTACTGCAACAATTCTATCTGCATGAGCTTCACCATACATTGCATATAACTTTTCTCTAAATAATCTAAAGTTAACTGCAGTTTCAAATGTAGTACCTGATTTTGAAATAACTACAATTCCTCAATTACGTCCTTCAAGCTTCTTTAGTAAACTTGCATTGTATGTTGTGTGTAATCCAGCAACATAAATAATATCCATGTGTTTATCAGTAAATTCTTGTGTGCACATATCAACTGCACCTTTAACTCCAATATATGAACCACCAATACCAATCACAACAACTGTATCAATTTTCTTTTTAGTTCATTCATTGAACACTTCTTTCATTGTTGGTAAGTCTTTAGTAAAGAATTCATGAGTAGGTCAATCTAATCAGCCTAAAAAATCATTTCCTTCACAAGTCTTATTAAGTAGTGCTCTTTTAATATCTTCTAGCTTAGAAGCGTATTTCGTAGTAATGTCATTTTTAGTGAATAAATGTGCATTATCTAAATTGAACTTAATCATATTTATTTTTAATCCCTTCTAATATTTTCAAATAATTGTTATATCTTCATTGTACTACTTTACCACTTTCTAGCAAAGTTTTAATTAAGCACCCACTTGCATTTGCTTGATGAAAACAATCATTAAATTTACAATATGATCCATCTAATACTCGGTGGAAAAATAATTGAGCTAATTTATGTTTGGAATAATTAATAGAAATTGTAGAATAACCTGGTGTATCAACAATATAAAAATCATGCACCTTAATTATCTCTGAATGTGTTGTAGTATGTTTACCTCTATTTAAAGCATTTGAAACATCTTGCACTCTTAAAAATAGTTCAGGATTTAAACGATTTATAAATGTTGATTTACCTACTCCAGAATTACCAACAAAACAAATTAATTTATCATGAAATAATTCTAATAATCTATCATAGTCATTACCATTATTAGTATCATAGAATTTATATCCCATCATTTCATAATCTTTTACATATTGTTTTATCTCTGGAGATATAGCAATATCAGACTTAGTTAATAGTACAATAATTTCACAATTAAATTGTTCATAAAAAGCAATCATTTGATCTAATAGAAATGTATCAAAATCAGGTGTTACAGTTGATTGAATTATTGCAATAATATCTACGTTAGCAACTTTAGGTCTTAATAAATAATCTTTTCTATCATGAATCTTTGTAATGATAGGTTTTCCATGTTGCATTTCATAGTCAACAATATCACCAGCTACTGGTGTTATTTTATTTAATCTTAATTGTCCTTTAATATCTGATTGAATAGTTTGGTTATCTATTGATATATAAACTTGATCTTTAAGTGCTTTAATTACTCTTGCTTGCATTAAATAGTTCCTGTAATAGTTAGTGATAATAAAACAACTACAATAGCAATAATTACAAATGCAGATGAATTAACTGTAATTAATAATCATCATTTATTTCAGAATTTTTCATTTGCTCTTAGTGATTCTACATTGAATACTGGAGGTTGTTGGAATGTTCTTTTTTCAATTGGTTTTATTAATGGTTCATTAGCTCTTTCGGGAGCATCTCAAGTTTCTAAATCTTTTAATACTTCATCCATTGAACTATATCTAAATTTTTTGTCTTCTGGTTTAGAAGCAGTTAGTCTAAAAATAATGTTATCAATTGATGTAGGTACATTCATTAAAGAACTACTCAATAATGGTAAGTCATATTGATTTCAACGTTCAATCTTTTTTCTATCACTAATATCTCTATCTTCAGATGTTTTAAATGGTACATCACCAGTTAGCATTTCATATAGAATGACACCTAGTGCATGAAGATCAAATTGAATAGTAATAATCTTAGCCATTTCTTCTTTGGCTTTCTTTTCATTATTATTAACTCCAGTCATTATAGTTTTGTTTAATAATAAAATATCTGGAGTTGAGTAATAAGCAGTACAGTAAAGTGTACCTTCATTAGATTCAAATTTGTTACCATAGAAGCTTGTAGCAATACCATAGTCAATAATCTTAATTTGACGTAAATCTTGAGAAAGCATAATATTATCAGCTTTTAAATCTCTGTGGATAATACATCTATCTGGATCAATACAATGTAAGTGTCTAACACCTTTACATATATTTCCAAAATAAAGCATTGCTCTGTCAATCTTTATTGCTTTTTGTTTTTCAAGGTATTTTGATAAACAAGGTCCATCAATAAATTCACTAACAATAATTACATATGTTCTTGCATCATCGATATATCAATCAATTGCTTTTGCAATATAGTCAGATGGAGTTCTAAATATTTGTCATGTTAATTCAAATTCATTTAATGCTTTTTCTCATTGATTACGTTTAGATTGTTCGTTATCTTCAGAACTTTCAATCATATCTTTAGTAATCAATTTTAATATTACTTTTGAGCATCCAATAAATGCTTGATCCTTAATAGGCTCAGCAATAAAAACCTTGGACATCCCACCGCCTTCAATTTCTTTTACAATTTTGTAGCCATGTACGACATCACCAATATGTATCTTCATGCTATACACCTAATATTACGACTGATAAGTTATCATTTGAATCATTTGATAAAGATTCTGCAATTATTTGAGTTGGCACATCATTAAAGTCTCTTGCAGTTAAAATCTTTTTACCCATATCTTTTGGATTAATAAAGTTATGACATCCATCACTAGTTAAAACGATGTAATCTCCTTTTTGTAAATCAATTTCATAAACATCAGGTTTGATTACTTTACTATTCTTTGCACCAACGAATTGAGTAATTGCATATAAGTTTTCTTTGTGTTGTTCGTATAGGTGGTGTGGTGCATTCATTTTGTTTAAATAGTTTAATAAGTTTTGGTCTGTTGTAACTTGTTTGCAACCATATATTTCAGATACTAATCATGCTCTACTATCACCAATATTGTAGATATAAGCTTTGCCTCCAATTACTAGTGCACAAACAAATGTTGTAGCCATATTAGCTAGCTTTGGATTCTTTTCAATATGATGATTGATTTCAGTTCTAGCTTCATCAATGATATTTCAAATTCAAATGTTGATTTGTTCTTGGGACAATGTTGTTAAATCTGTAGATTCAAATCTTTGTTTAAATACTCTAACAGTTATATCACTAGCAGCAGAGCCACCTTTATATCCACCTAGACCATCACAAACTATACCTGCAAGGTTGTTGTAGGCATTAACTCCTGATCAACAAGAGTCTTCATTATTTTGTCTAACTGTTCCTATATCGCTATGATTAGTATGTCTCATAATTGTCTCTAATAACTTTATATATTATACTAATATATTTTATCACTTATTAGATTTTTCAATTGTATAATCTTAAAGTATGAAAAATTCAAAGAAAATAGATACAAAAGATTTCAATTTACCTGAAATTAAGAAAGCAAGAAAAAGATTAGCATCAGCTGAAGTTAAAAGAAATGAATATGAATTAACTCCTGAAATGAAAAGTTTTGGTAAAGGTAAAACATTCCATATTAGAACCTATGGTTGCCAATCAAATGAAAGAGATACTGAAACTATGGAAGGTATCTTTAAAGATATGGGATTTACTTTTACTGATGATATTTATAATGCCGATGTGGTTTTATTGAATACATGTGCCATTAGAGAAAATGCTGAAAATAAGGTTTTTGGTGAATTTGGTTTACTTAAAAAATCAAAACAAAAGAATCCTAATATGTTACTAGGTATGAGCGGATGTATGGCTCAATCAGAAAAAGTTGTGAATAAGATCTTAACAGACTATCAACATGTTGACTTTATTTTTGGAACTCACAACATTCACAAACTACCTGAAATTTTAATGAGAATGCACCATGAAAAACAAATGGTAGTAGATGTATGAAGTCAAGAAGGTGATGTAATTGAAAATCTACCTGCAAATAGAAATAGTGATATTAAAGCATGAGTAAATATTATGTATGGATGCGATAACTTCTGTACATACTGTATTGTTCCATATACAAGAGGAAAAATTAGATCTAGAACTAAAGAAGATATTCTAAATGAAGTAAATGATTTAATAAAACAAGGTTATAAAGAAGTTACACTATTAGGACAAAATGTGAATAGTTATGGAATTGATTTAGAAGAAGATATTTGTTTTGCTGATCTATTAGAACTTGTTGCAAAGACAAATATTAGAAGAATTAGATTTGCAACAAGCAACCCATGAAACTGAGACAATAAAATAATTGAAGTTGCTAAAAAATATACTAATGTAATGCCATACTTTCATTTACCAATTCAATCAGGATCAGAAGCTGTTCTTGAAAGAATGAATCGTAAGGCTAAGATTGCAGACTATATTAAAAGCATTGAATACATTAGAAAAGAAATTCCAAGTTGTGCAATATCAACTGATTTAATTGTTGGATTCCCAAATGAAACAGATGAAGAATTTGAAGCTACACTTAAACTATATGACACTATTAAATATGATAATGCCTATACTTTTATCTTCTCACCAAGAGAAGGAACTCCAGCTTATAAAATGGATGATAAAACCCCAACTAAAGTTAAGAAAGAAAGATTACAAAAACTAAATGAATTAGTTAAGAAATATGCAAGTGAAAACAACCAAAAATATGTTGGTAGAACTTTAGAAATTTTAGTAGAAGGGCCTAGTAAGTCTAATCCAGATAAACTATGTGGCTATTCTCCAGAATGAAAAGTAGTTAATTTTACTGGAAAAGCTAAACCAGGTGAATTAGTACAAGTGAAAATTAAAACTGCATCAAGATTCAGTCTAAATGGCGAACAAGTAGATTAATGTTGTTCATAATATTTAATAAATCTTTCTATTTGGGGTATTTTGTGAGTTTTTAGAAAATTTCTTGGGGTATTTTGTGAGTTTTATACAGAAAATAACCATTATTTTACATAAAATCACTATTTTACACTTATGATTTAGCAACAAAAAAACCTATTTTTCCAGGGATTTTTTAACTTTTTATGATATTTTGGGGTATTTTGTGAGTTTTTAGAAAATTTCTTGGGGTATTTTGTGAGTTTTTAGAAAAATTATATGTCATTGTTCTATAATCACTAATACTATGAAAAGATTAATATTTGATAGATTAGTTGAATGAAGTAATCAAGAAAAACAATATCCTATTTTGCTCTTTGGAGCTAGACAAGTAGGAAAAACTTTTCTATTGAAAGAATTTACTAAAAAGTTTTATCCACATAACCACGTCTACATTGATTTCTTTAGAGATATAGAATTAAAGAATCAATTACAAGAGATCACATCACCACAAATTATCATTAATAAAATTGAGGCTTACTTTAGAATTTCTATTAGCGATGACTACTTAATTATATTTGATGAAGTTCAAGAAGTTCCAAGTCTAAAGACTGCATTAAAAACTTTTGTAGATGGGAACTATAAATATAAAATAATTTGTACTGGAAGCTACTTATCTAATACCCTAAATAAAATTAATAAATCATTTCCTGTTGGGAAGGTAGAGATATGAGATATGTATCCTATGAACTTTAAAGAGTTCTTACTAGCTTTAGATAAGCAAGAATACATAGATATAATACAATACTCTGTTGATAATCTAACTCCATTGCAAAAAAACCACCATGATATTTTGATGGGATACTTAAGAGATTATTTGTACACAGGTGGTATGCCTGAAGTAGTACAAGCATATGTTAACCAACTTCCTGAATATAAACTAAAAGAAATTAAGTCAAAAATCTACAATGGTAATAGATTGGATATAACAAAATTCATGGATAATGCTAATGCTATTAGACAGTGTTTGTCAATCTATGATAGTCTTAAAATTTTTCATGCTAAACCTAATAACAAATTTAGATTATCAACTATTAACAAGAATGCAAGATACACAAACTATGAAAATGCGATCAACAATATCATACTATCAAATATTGTTTATAAAATAGATAATGTTAAAAGATTATCAACTCCATTGTATGTGGTAGATGAACCGAGCAATTGTAAAATTTATTTTAATGATTGTGGTATCCTAACATATGCACTTGATATGGATATGGAGCACATCAACAGTAAAGAAAACAAATATGCAAACCAAAGAGGATCATTAGTTGAAACATTTGTATTAAGCGAAATTAAATGGCACATAGTTGATTCATCATTACATTACTTTAGTTTTAGAGAAAATGAACTAAGCAAAACAAATGCATCTAAATCAAATAAAACATATGAAGTAGATTTTCTACTAGAAGATAACCGAGGATATATTGTTCCAATTGAAGTTAAATATGGAAAAATGTTTAATACATTGTCACTAGACAGAGTAATGACATCTAATAATGTAAGTCAAGGTATTATTTTTTCTAGTAATAATATAAACTTTAATAAAGACAATAAAATAATCAATCTTCCATTATATTGTGCTGGATTCATTAATATTTCATTCAATAAACTAAGATTAGAGCCAAAAGGAAGTAAGAGATAGTTGTTTACTAATGTTCTATTCAAGTAAAAACATAATAAAGACAAATAACTTCTACAAACAATCAAAGGTAAAAAGATCTAATTATTAAACTAAGTAGCCAAAAGCAGTGAATACATAATAAGGTACTAAATCAGTATCTTCAATCTTATCAAGTTTTAAAACATAGCATTCTTTACATAAATATAATCTCTTATTTACATTGTTAATGTCTACTACTTCAATCATGGGTAAATAATCTTTAGAACAATTAAAACACTTTTTAAATGATCCTTCATCATCATAGTCACAATATAGAGAGAATTCATCTTTTCTAAAAGCAACTCTTTCATGTTCATTCATAGATGCTATTTTGATTTTATAGTTAATGATATTATTAAATGACATAGATAATCTCCATTCAATTTTCTTTATTAATATCAAATAAAAATAAAAAGTCAAAATAGTTTATTGTTAGGTCTATTAATGAATCAGGTATTACATATACATCAATAATGTTAGAAAAATTAGCAACAATTAGTTTTAAGCAGTGTAATTAACTTTATATTAATCATAAAATTTTGTCCTGAAATATTGAAATATAATAATTCAAAAAGTATAAACAATTGTTAATCAAAATCTAATAATAGTCTTTAGTAATACTATTATATAATTCCGTGTTTTCAGAAGCTTCATATCATTCAATATTAGCTTTATTCAGTTGTTCTGTGCTTAGGCCTCATGGATAAGTTGCTTTTATTTTATCATTACCACTAATTGTTAAATCTAATTGACTAGCATTAATATTTGCAAATGTTGTTTGTGTGTATTGCAAATTTCTAGTTACACTTTGATTATTTTCATCCACAAAAACAAAATTATCATATTTACCTTCAAATACATTATTTGATAGCGATAATCTTCCTGCACAAATTCTAATATTTCTACTTGCAACTAATAAATTAGGATCACTAGCTAAAGCGTAGTCGCCTACTTCTACTGTAGAAATAGGGCCGAAATTTACATTTTTTAAGTTCGGGCAATTATAAAATACCTTTTGCTTCAAAAGTAAAGTATCTAGCCCTGGCGCTTTAAAAGAAACAAGTGAATCACAATTTGCAAAAGCCTCATCAGCAATTACTACAGTACATGGAATCATGATACCTCAGCTTACAAAATGAATTGATGATATATTACTGGATTTGAAAGCTCTAGAATTTATATATAATATGTGATTAAATCAACCAGAATATGGTAACGTGTAAATTTTTTGATTGGGAGTAAATTTTTGACAATTTTCAAAACAAGAAGTACCATAGAATATTACTTTATTTCATTCTACTTTAATGCTGGATACATTTTCAAATATTTTATCGTCATAAAAATGGTCGCTTATCCTTATAAACCATCCTTCCATACCATCGCCCAAATTTTTTATTTCCACATTCGTTTTAATTGTTCTATCAGCAATACTCAATGCTGTTCCTGATAAAGTATCTATACTATCATTTATTCTAAATAGGACATTATCAATAATCTTTAAATTAACAACATCATTCTCTTCAACATTGATTTTCTTGACACCATATCACTTAATAGCATTATCTCCTTTAACCTTGATATTAGAAGGAAAAGTAATAGATTCCAAATTGATATCATCAAAAGCATTACTATCAAGATTTTTGTACCCAAGTAAATCATTTGATGATAAACTAGTTTTATTATTTCAAATGCCATCAATATCAAAATTTTCATTTACTTCATCTCTTGTTAGTGTGTTGCCTACTATTTGATGTGAAATATTGCTAAAATTATTGACTGCCTTAACTACACTGTAACTAATGCCACCAACAACACCCACTATACCTAAAGATATTCCAGTCCACATTAAGATCTTTGCTCATTTTTTCATGTGTGTCTCTCCAAAATAGGAATGCATGAATGAATTCAATTAAAATATCAGGCTTGATTGCAATTCAACTTGCTCCTCCTATAAGTCTATGTAGTGCTTGCTAATATCATTCCTATACCATATTCCATCAAATACATGTTCACCTCAATATTTGAAATGATTTGTTGTTCACATAAGTATTCATGTAGTTCATTTTAATTTCTTATAGGACTCGCAATCATAGACTAATGTCTAGAGCAATTAAATTAAATAATCTTACAAAACTTCCATCTATGCTTTCCCAATTAATTATAATATCAGTAATTAAAGTCTTTTATACAAAAATTCCCTATAAAGTCTTTCATACAAAATTCCCTACTTTATCAATACTTGTATTTGACTATGATATGCCAAAAGATCTAATTGTCAAACTAAGTAACCAAAAGCAGTGAATACATAATAAGGTACTAAATCAGCATCTTCAATCTTATCGAGTTTCAAAACATAGCATTCTTTACATAAATATAATCTCTTATTTACATTGTTAATTTCTACTACTTCAATCATGGGTAAATAATCTTTAGAACAATTAAAACGTTTTTAAATGATCCTTCATCGTCATAGTCACAATATAGAGAGAATTCATCTTTCTAAAAGCAATTCTTTCATGTTCATTCATAGATGCTATTTTAATTTTATAGTTAATGATATTATTAAATGGCATAGATAACCTCCATTCAAGTAGTATTTAAGCCAACAATATTTCAAACTATTTATCCCTAGCTAATCCCATTTCCTTTAAAATAAACATATTTGTAAAGTAAAGATTATATGTATTCAAAAGATATTATTAGTAAAACAGCTTTAGAATTAAAGATTAAAGATGAACAAGTAGGAGTAGTACTAGATTTATTGCAAGATGGTGCTACAGTGCCTTTTATTGCACGTTATCGTAAACAATTAACTGGTAATTTGGATGAAAACCAAATTCAAGCTATCTTAGATGTTTATGAATATCAAGAAAATTTAGCTAAGCGTAAAGAAGCAATCATCAAAATCTTAGATCAAAAAGGTTTATTAACTGATGAACTAAATACATTAATTAACCAATGTACTAAACTATCTGAATTAGAAAACATTTATAAACCATATAAGGATGGTAAGAAAACAAAGGCTAATGTAGCTATTCAAAAAGGATTAAAACCTCTAGAAGAATGAATGCTACAACAAAGATTTGAATCAAGCTTACAAGATGAAGCTAAGAAATAAGCTACAAGTAGTAAATAAATATTTAATTAAAAATGAGTCTAGTAAATTCTAGGCTCATTTTTAAACAATAAAATCCAAATCCTTTATTCGAATAGTGAACTTGCTTTAACTTCATGTTCTTTGATAAAATTCTTAGCTTTTACTTCTAATTCACGACAATGCTTTTCATTAGTACAATATGAGTGCATAGCGATATTTATCAATTTAGAAGTAATTCCTTCACGACCCATATAACGGCTAAAAAAATAAATTTGTTCATAAGCTAATATGAAGTCATGTAGCTTAATATCCAAGATAACCTTTCTAGGCTTATCACGTACTTCACTTGGAAAAGTTCTTTTAGACATGATAATCACATTGTCCTTGGCAGGAAAAATATATTCAAGTAAACATGCATTACCTTTTGTTAAAAGTGAGTCTGCCACTTTAAATCTAGTAGGATATCAATACTTAGCAGCATCATTAATATTGAGCCATACTACTTTTTCGTCATTAGTAAAACTATTCTTATCAGCTTTGACAAATGGAATTATATAAATAAATCCATTTAGTCTAAAACCAAATACAACTACTCACTTCTTTCCTCTAGTATAAACTGGGGTAGGAAGATTTAGATCACTAGTAAAAAATTCATAGTAATCTCTATTTACTTTAAACATTGTAAGTCCCATAACAAATACACCAATCACTTCCAATACCCACGAAGGGTATTACATCATTATAATACAAATCTTTAAATAAATCGATTAATAGTGAGCAAAAACATAATCATAAACAAAGAAATAATAATTTATAATGTAGGTATGAAGAGTAATAAATGAAAGAGAATTATTACCCTATCAACATTATGTGGTGCTACATGTATTGCTCCAATATCTTTAATTGTGAGTTGTAATTCAAATACTCAACAAGAAACTATATCTCCACCATCTGGTAATGAAGAAAAGCCACCAATCCAAGCAAATCAAATGTATGGATTAAATTTAATGCAACAACCAAATTCAATGACTGGGCATAAGCAAACTAATGATTATGTCAATTTAGATGATATAAATAATACTATTACTCCACTATTTAAACAAACATTAAATAATTCTAATATCAAAGAATATATGAATACATGAGCAAATTGATTTGCTAATAGATTTATTGGCGATAGACAAGCTACATGTATTGTTTCTAATAAGAATGTGAATATAACTCTTAATCCAGATAAAACAATTAGTGGTTCTATTAGCTTTGAATTTAGTTGAAATCAAGAGATGTATGCAAGTGTAATCGCACTGCAAAGACGTCCTGGTGAGAAAGAACTACATGTATTTAACTTTGATCATGCACCAATTAACGCTTATACAAATACTGCATTCACAAATTTTATTAGTTTTTCAATACCATCTAATTTATACCAAGTTAAATATTCATCTAATAATGCAGACAATTCATATAATGTTGGTTTTAAGGATTCTAAAATTAATCTAGATTGTGTTAAAGATATTGTGCTTGATATTAACAACTCAAGCTTTAATATGAATCTAACTGATTATGTAGAAAATAACATGCATTCATATCAATTAGCCAATGCTGATACTAAATCACTAATTAAAGAAATAGTAAGTACAATAGCAAGTGGTAATTACAATATTTTAATTGGTGGAAAAGATCCAGTTAGAAATGGCTTTTCATTAACTTCTCCTTACATCAAAATTAAAGTATCAAAGAACTATACAGTTGATCAGCAATTAAGTAAGACTATATGTGATGAATTAAGTTGTTTGCACTATGCTATTAGTCATGGTAAATTCATTTCAATTATAAATGGATATTGTTACATTAGTTGTTGAGATGCAGCATTTAAAAACTATAAACCTAATACATTAGAAAATTTAGATCAACCAGGAACTTTAAATTCACAACAAGTATTACAATTCTATAATCCAACTGATTTATATAATAGTGTTGTACAAATCAAAGACAAACTAATCACTAATAATAAAAACAATGTTGATAAACCATGATTGGAATTTATTAACATGAGTGATACAGATAAGGCAAAGTTCATTTATAAAGCATTATTACCATATGTGAGCTATGGTGGTATGAGTTATCCATATTCAGGAACAAACCAAGGATATATCTATGGTAAGGTAATTTGTGATGGATATGCTCACTTATTCAGCTATATTGGTATTACATTAAATATTCCTGCATTATATGTTACTGGACATGTTGCATCAAATGCACAACCAGGGCAAACTGCAGATGCTGGAATGCATGCATGAAACTTAATCAAGAACAATAATACATGGTTGTGATGTGATCCAACTTGAGACGATTCTATTCAAAGTAATGTACCAAACTATATTGAAACTAATTTCCTAAAACCAAGTGATATATTCTTTACTTCAAGCACACACCTAGATGTAGTGAATTGAAATAGTGGTGCATTGCTGCCAATTAATTATCGTGACTAGTTATCCTTTTTAATATTTTTAGCTCTTAGTTGGCCACAGGCGCCATCAATGTTTGTTCCCTTTTCTTGTCTTACTGTTGTGATGATTCCATAAGTTCTCATTCTTTCATAGAATTTTCTAACATTATCGCTTCTCTTAAAATCAGTGTTATCTACTGAGTTGTAAGGAATTAAGTTAATTGAAATTAATTCCTTTTTAAAACAAGAAAGGAGTTGTGCTAACTGATCTGCATTTTCTATTGAATCATTGATTCCTTTTAACATGATATATTCAAATGTTAAACGTCTGTTTGTTTCTTCGGTATATTGTTTTGCCTTAGCTATTAGTGTATGGATATCGAAAGCTTGGTTAACTGGCATAAGTTGATTTCTAATTTCATTTGTAGGTGCATGTAATGAAATAGCTAAACCAACCTGTCCAAAATCTCTAATAAAATCATCAAACTTATTAACAAGTCCACAAGTAGATACAGTTATCTTTCTAGATCCAATAGCAAAAGCATTATCGTTTCTTACAATGTTAATAAAGCCTCTTACATTGTCATAGTTATCTAATGGTTCTCCAATCCCCATAACTACAATATTTCTTATTGTGTCTCTACCATTCTCTACTAGGTATTTATTTGCTTCCATTAATTGGTTTACTATTTCACCTGCTTCTAGATTTCTTACTTTCTTTAATTGTCCAGAAGCACAAAATTTACAACCCATGTTACAACCAACCTGAGTTGTTACACAGATTGAATTACCATAATCAAAATTCATGACAACAGTTTCAATGATATTGCCATCATTTAATTTAAACAAAAATTTAGTAGTTAAGTCTTTATCTTCTAAACATTTTACTAATTCAAATTTCGGAATATAAAAGGTTTGCTTCAATAAAGCAATTGTTTCTTTTTTAACATTGGTCATTTGATCAAAGTCATCAACCATCTGTTTATATAATCATCCAAATATTTGTTTAGCTACAAAACTTTTAAGATTATGTTCTTCACAAAACTTAATCATTCCGTCATAAGTTAAGTTAAGAATATTTGTTTTACTATTTTCCACTTTTAATAATTTTCTTAATTTCTTTTACACAAGTTTCAACGTCGTCATTAATTACAACATGTCCATAGTGTTCTTGGTATCTTAATTCATTCTTTGCTTCTTTTAATCTTTGGAATATTACATCATCAGATTCAGTACCACGTGATTTTAATCTATTTTCTAATTCTTCTAAGCTAGGAGGAAGGATAAAGATACTGATTGCATCTGGTCTCAACTTCATTACATTTAATGCACCCTTAACTTCGATTTCAAGAATAACATTTTTTCCTGCTTTAATTTGTTCATCTACAAATTTCTTTGGTGTTCCATATAGATTACTACAGAATTCTGCATATTCTAATAATTCACCTTGATCAATGGCATTTTGAAATTGTTCTCTTGTCGCAAAGAAATAGTTAACACCATTAACTTCATTGAATCTCATTGGTCTTGTAGTCATAGAAACTGAATATACAAGGTGTAATGTATTATCTTTAAATAGTTCTTTTAATATTGTGTTTTTACCAACACCTGAAACACCACTAATGATAAAAAGTTTACCTTCATGGTGGTGTTTATCTTCTACATGTTGTTTAATTTCTTGTATTTTATCTTTAATGTGAGACATATTTATTATCCTTTGAAATAATTAGATTCTTCAATGAAGTAAGCTTGTGGGTGTTTACAAACTGGGCAAAGTGCAGGAGGTGTCTTGCCTTTGTGAACATGACCACAATTAGAACAAATTCAGAAAATTGGTTCATCAGCTTTAAAGATTTCTTCTTTATCTAATTTATTTAAAATTGCTTGGTAACGATCAGAGTGGTGTTCTTCAATATTACCTACCATTGTAAATAAAGCTGCAATATCATTGAATCCTTCTTCCTTTGCAACTTTAGCAAAATCTGCATACATTGTTTTATATTCGTAATCTTCACCTTTAATTGCATCTAAAAGGTTTTGTTTAGTTACAGGGATTTCATCTCCATGCATAATTTTGAATCAAATCTTAGCATGTTCTTTTTCGTTCTTTGATGTTTCTTCAAAGATATTAGCAATCACATTGTAGCCTTCTTTTTTAGCTTTAGAAGCATAATATTGATATTTAGTATGTGCTTGTGATTCACCAGCAAATGCTGTCTTTAAATTTTCAAGTGTTTTAGTTCCTTCTAAGTTTCTCATATATTCCCCCGTCCTTTAACTTAATATATAATATTATAGCACTTTTGACCTTTCCGCTATGTCACCTACTGAAAAATTTTTATTAATAAATTAATAGGATTTTGAGCACTTGAAACTTTAAATTTTTTTTGAAATAATTATTTATAGTAAGGAGCAAGAGATGAGTAAATTAACAGGATGAATCGACAATACTGACTCTTTAGATATTCAAGGTATTGTAGATAAATACGAAGCAGAACTAATTGAAAATAATAATCATCCTTCTAAGGCTACTAGAAAAGAAACTACAGTCTTAGATGGACAAGAAATTTGATCTGGTTCTATTGAAGATTTACTTTCTCAAAAAACAAAGAAAGTTCCTTCAGTAGATGAAAAAATTGCAACACCTATTAATAATATAGAAAAGCAAGAAACACAACCAATAAAATTTGAAACCACTCAAAAATTTGAAAAAACTCAAACATTAAAGTTAGAACAAGAAAGTCCTAAAGAAGTTATTAACAATACTAAAACAAAAGTATTTGATTTTGATTTCTCTAGCACTATAAAAGAAGAAGCTCCAAAAGTTGAAGCTCCTAAAGTTGATACTAGAAGACCAGAAGTTCCTAAATTTGAAATTCCTGGATCTAAACCTAGTAAGGAACCAACTATTAACTTTAATAAGGTTGAAGAAAAAATCGAAACTATCGAACAAGAAAAACCAATTGAAAAAGTAGAAACAGTTAAATTTGATTTACCTAATCCTTTCACTAAATCAGAAGTTAAACCAGAAGTAAAACAAACTATTAACTTTGATAAAGTAGAAGAAGTAAAACAAGCTCCAAGTAAAACTGTTAACTTATCAAATTTAGTAAAAGAAGAACCAAATGTAGAAGTTAAAGCAGAACCTAAAGAAGAAACACATTCTTACAAAGATGAAATGGTGAAAAAACAACTTAGTGAATTAGCTAAGGCAAAGGCTGAACTAGAAGCTGCTAATGAATTGGTAAGACAACAATTAGCTGAAATGCAAAAAGCTAAAGAAGAATTAGAAATAGCAAAACAAGAAGAATCTAAAGCAGCTAAATTTGTTGATAGCAAAACTATTAACTTTGAATCAGAAGAAAAAACTTCTAAAGACGAAATTAGATTAGATAATCCTAATACAAAACTTCTAGATGAACAACCTAAAGCTCATAAAGCAAACACTATTAGATTTGTTGATAAAGACGAAGAAGAACAAAAAGCAAAAGAACTTAATAGATTTAATGCTGGTGTTGACTATTACAAAATCTTAGAACAAAATGATTGTAAGACAGTTAAGTTCCAACCAACTGGATCTCAATTATCTAAATTTGCAGATGATGATGCTAAAGTACAACCAGATGAAAACCTTAATACATTCTCAAAAAGATTAACTAAAATTTTCTTTAATGAAACTCAAAAAGCAGAAGACTTAGACTTAACTAGAGAACTTGATCATTCAAAAGGAATTAGTGTAGAAGAAAAACACGAATCTTCAAAAAAACAAAAAAGAGGAATCTTTGGATTTCTCAAAAAAAAAAAATAGCATAGATAAGAATAAGGTACCTACATTCCTTAGAACTGAATTAAGATTCGCAGCTATTGCTTCATTTGTTTCAACTATTATCTTCTTAATCGGATTAGCTCAATTAGGTTTCACTACTTGAGAAGTATATGGTAATGCACAATCTGTTTATTACTACATCCCATCAGGAATCTTTGCAGCTATAACAATGTTTATCTTCATTGACAAGAGATATAAACTAAAAAGCTTGAAGAGAGAAATATTAAGAAATAATTATATCTTGGATACTGATAAACCATTAATGTCTTTAAAAAGGATTTATAAGAAGTTAATTCTAGCTAATCTAAATTTAAATTGATTCGGATTAATAATCTATATATGAAGTGCATTTGGTGTAACTGGAACTTATCTAATTACATACTTCATTAATTTGTTCCAATATGGAATTAGTAACTTTGGTTTATTAGAAGTTGGTGGCAACATTGTTCCTTCTATTGTAATGTGATCATTTGCATCATTAACATTCTTTATGATTCCTCTTCACATCTTATTACATATTGTGAATACAAGAAGAAGAAATAATATCGATCAATATTATGGCAAAGAAATCATCTCTGAAGAACTTCAATTAAAATACAAGAAATCAGCTAAATGAAAATGAATCATTGCACTTGTAGCTTCACTAATCATATTTACACTACCAGTTGTGATTACATACTTTGTTTTAAAAAAGAAGCACAAGAAAATTCCTAAAGCAGTAGCTGCTGCATTATAAAAATTAATCTCCTTCTACATCCATTGTGGAAGGAGATTTTATAATTCAAAAAAACAATACTATATATTATAGTATTATCAAAATCACACTTTTTTAAGTTAAATTCTAGTGTTATAATTAAACCATTATGATTAGAAAAAACATTTCAAATAAAAGTTATTCAGACGGAAAACAAAGAATCGTTTTCATCCACCAAGATGGTGAAAAACTTGTAATTAACAATGCATATAACCAAAAGCTTAATGCACAAGTTAAAGTAAACAAAGAAAAAGCACGTTAATTACAAAAGTGATAGATATTATATTGCACCCTAACCGGTGCAATATTTTATTAATGTGTCAAATAAGATAAAAATTTAATCAAATTGCATATATAATTAAATTGCTTTTAAATGGTTCTTTAATTGAAAGGACCACTTATGTCTACTGAGTTTTTAATATTAATAATTTTAATCTCTATATTGTTTGTGCTATTTGCAGTAGCAGGCATTTTATTTTTTGTTAAGTTTAATAAAAATAAATCAAGTTCAATTAATGATGTAACATCAAAAGATCTACAAAAGAAAGAACATGAAGTTGAAAAGAAAATAGAACAATTGAAAAAACATATAAGTGCTTATGAAGAATCAAAAAGATTATATGAAGATAAACTTCTAGCATTATCGTCTAAATCAGAAAAAGAATTAAAAGAAGAACTATTTACTATTTTAAGAAATAGAGAGAAAAAAGAAATCGAATCAAACCTAAATGAATTAAGACAAGAAGCTAATTTACTAGCAGCTAATATTTTAATGAATACAATGCAATCATTAGCTGAACCATTAATCCAAGAACATACTACAACTTCTTTGATTGTGGAAGATGATCAAACTAAAGGAAGAATTATTGGTCGTGATGGAAGAAACAAGAGAGCATTTGAAATCCTAACTGGTACTGATTTAATCATTGAAAAGGATAGTAACTTTATTACAATCTCTTGTCATAATCCATTAAGAAGAGAAATGGCTAAAAATGTATTAGAAGAATTAATTAAGATTAAATCTATTGATCCATCAAAGATTGAATCTACTTATGCTTCAGTTAAAGAATCATTTATTAATACATTATCTGAAATAGGAAAAGATGTAGTAGAAAACAAATTAAACATCTATGATCTAAATCCTGAAATCTATCCATATATTGGTAAATTACAATTCAGAAGTAGCTATGGGCAAAATGCTTTAAGCCACTCACTAGAATGTGCATGTATAGCTGAAAGCCTAGCAAATGAACTAAAGATTGATAGAAATACTGCAGTGAAATGTGCTCTACTACATGATATTGGTAAGTCAGTAGACCAAGAATTAAATACAAACCATATCGATATGGGTGTTAAAATAGCTAAAAAATTCAATTTAAGCGATGAAATTATTAATTCCATAGAATCACACCACGGTGGTGTTTTATGTTCGACTATCTATGCAGAAATAGCAAAATTAGCCGATTCTATCTCAGCTGCTAGACCTGGAGCTAGAATAAATTCAGTTGCAGAACACTTTAAACGTGTACAAGAACTAGAAAACATTATTAAACAAGAACCTGAAGTTAAGAATGCATTTGTATTTAGAGCTGGAAGAAATGTAACAGTATTTGTTAACCCATTATTAGTTTCAGATGATGATATGGTAGAACTTGGAAGTAGAATCAAGGACAAGATTGAAAATAATGAATTAGTAAAAGGCTATAACATCAAGGTTACATTAGTTAAAGAATTCAAATACTCATTTGAAACTGAAAGAAAGAACTAACACTAGTTTTAATTGGTAAAAAAGTGCAAAAATGGATTTTGCTATATAAAAAGGTGTAAAAATACTCCAAATAACCTAGTAAAAAGGTGCAAAAATGGATTTTACTATATAAAAAAGTGCAAAAATGAAGTTTATATGTATTAAAATACCAATATATGGAACAAATATTTAAAAGAAAGATCTATCAAGAATTCCTTGATTGAAAAAATAGAAATAAAGAAATAAAACAAACAGCTCTAGTAGTTAAAGGTTCTAGACAAATCGGAAAAACTACTATTGTTAATCAATTTGCTCATGATCAATATGAAAGTGTTATCTATCTTAACTTTATGACTAACTCAAACTATAAAGAATGTTTCTCAGGTAATTTGGATGTAGATACTATTGTTTCAGAATTAAACTTTAGAAACAAATCATTTAAATTCATTCCAAACAAAACTGTCATTATATTTGATGAAATCCAAGAATGTGCAAAAGCAAGATCCAGTATTAAACCATTTTGTTTAGATGGCAGATATGATATTATTGCAACTGGTTCCTTACTTGGTGTAAGTGGATATAACAAATATCATGATGCAAGTATACCTGTTGGATTTGAAACACAAATCAAAATGCACCCTATGGATTTTAGAGAATTCTTATGAGCACTAGATTATACTGATGAAGATATTGAATACTTTAAATCGAGAGTGCAAAATAGAATAGCTATTACTGAATCAAAACATAATGTGATGTTCGATTTATATCGATGATATCTAAATGTAGGTGGAATGCCTGACGCAGTAAAGACATATATAAAAACAAAAGATATAAATGAAGTGAGAAAGATGCAACAACTTATTCTTGATTCATATAGAGATGACTTTGGTAAACATCTTAATATTAAAGAAGAAATATTAATTAGCAATAAGGATAAATCTAAATTAAATCTACTATATGATTCAATTCCAAGACAATTAGCTAAATCAAATGATTTTAATGATGTTGATACTTCTCTTAAATTTAAATTCTCGGAAATTGAACCTAATGCTAAGTTTAGAGACTACTGCGATCTAATTCAATGATTAAGTGATGCAGGACTTATAAATATCTGCCATAATCTTTCAACAGTTAGTAGTCCTATTTCAGCATATGCAATTCCAAACTTCTTTAAAATCTTCATGAATGATACAGGATTATTTATGGCTTCATTAAGTGATGAAGCGACTATAACTTTATGAGAAGATAATATGGCAATATATAAAGGCTTTATATATGAAAATGTAGTTGCTGAACAATTAGTTAAGAATGGTTTTAAACTTTATTACTATGAAAAGAAATCAAAGAATGAAGTAGACTTTATTATTTCAAATAAACAATCTATCTTTGCAATTGAAACAAAAGCTAAAAATGGAAAAAGAAAATCATTAAAAGATGTTTTATCAGAAGTAGATGATAAAGAACCTATTAAAGGTATCAAACTATCTAGACAAAATATTGGATTCTCAAATGGTATATTAACTATGCCGTATTACTTATGTTTTTTAATAGATGATAAGTTTAGTTGATAATTAGATTTTATATCTTGTGTTCTTCTTTAAGAAGTTTAATATATTCTTTAAGATACTTGCTACTAGCTTGAACGTATTTCTTTGATATTTGTTTATAATCATTTGCTTCATTTTCATTTAAGTAATTATTAATCTTAACTATTTTCCCATTTTCATCTCAATAGAAAAGGCAGCTCTCTAATTACTAGGGGAAAGTAATTGGAGAGCTACAAGAAAAAACCAATAATAATATCTAGTGGATAACTTAATGTAGTATTACACTGATTTATAGTCTCATGCTGAATTATCAAATATTGAATCGGATTTACTAAAATTTGTTTTAATGTATTGTTTTGAAATATCAAAATTATTTCTATCATAAAAGTATCTTCAGTCATTTGTATTAAACATGTAAAATTGACGATTTTTTAATACTTTAGAACTAAAAGAATTTACAGTTTTATCTAGTGGATTTAACAAGATCATATTTGAAATCATTTTTTTCGTTACTTCATCATTAATCTTATTAATCATTTCTGAACTATAGAAATATGAACTAGTAGATGTTCCATTATACAAGTTTAATTGATTTTGAATGATGAAAGGTAAATCAGAAATAGAAACTAATTGATCAGCATTAAATCTAAGCCCCCCCCCCAGGAGAATTTATCACATTATTATTTTTATCAAAATAAAATGGCTTGACCATTAGAACTGGATTGTAATAATAACTTTTAAAATCTCAAATTGTTTTATATTGTTCATCTGATAAAACATTTCTAGACTTTAAATAATTTGTTAAGTTTGCAAATCCTTCCTTGCACAAAGTGTTAACACCAAATCCATGATCAGAATTAATTATAATAAGCGAGTGATCATAAACATTCCCAATCTTATTCCCATCTGCATCATAAAAAGGTTCCTCTTTTAATCTATTGAAGAAGGACTGAATATCTTTAATTGCAGTATACATTGCTTTAAAGAAATATTTATGATCGCTAGATAGCTTGTATGATCCATAATCATTATAGAGATATGGTTCATGACATTGCTGACTAAAATTAGCCATAAATGTTCCAGAATCAGTATTTACGAACTTAGTTCATTTACCTCAATTTCTTGTAGCATAGCCATCATAATTAACTTCATTCATGTATGATTTTATTTTGTAATTATCTAAAGTTTGGCATAATTTAGGGTTTGTTACAACATTTACATTTTTGAACCCTTCAGCATTAAATCTTTTTTGAAGAGTATCCATATCACCAAATCCACCATCCTTTGACATAACCATTGACCCAAAATAAGGAAGGTTATTTAAATGAACATTATTTACTCCATTATTTATGAACATTTCTGCTTGTGTTTTTAATGCTGCAAAATATCAATCATCTTCATTAAGTTCATTATTTGGTTTATTACTAAAAACATTTGTCTTACTTGATTGCATAATAACTGGATCATAAGCAGGGCCTGCATATATAGTTGGATTAGATATTTTTGTAAGCATTGATATTGATACAGAATTTATATAAGAAACAAATTCAGGAAATTCATTCATAAATGATTTTTCCTTATTTATTATCTTGTCTGCTAAAAGAATGAGATTTCAACTCAAGCCATTAGCTCTATCAAAATATAATTGAATAACATTTTGATGATTATTTGAAAGTTGCACATGTTTATATGCAGCTTCATTTTTTATTCTGTTTGTGTGACTGTTTGCATCAGTTGTAGTAGTTAGTAAAACAAAACTACCAAGTAATGCAACTGGAAAAAGGGCCAACAATATTTTAGTTGTTCTAGACCCAACTTTTGTAACACCAAGATTAGTAAAAGAAAAGTGAGTTAATGAGGAAAATGAATTTATGGTTTTTGTTTTAGCATAAGAATATCACATTACTGGTAGAAATATGAATTGCAAAAGAAGATACGTTATTGTCACCAAAATAATCTTTGCTATTCTTCAAACTCTATACCAATTGCTATTATAGTTAATATTTCTTGGCATACCAAAATAATCTAATGATAAAGAGTTATTAATCCATAGCTGTTTAATATAAACTATATATAAGCAACACATTGAAATAATAATATCTGATGTTAATGAGATACCAAATAATATACCTAAAGTTAACAGAATTGCTAAACTTTTATCTTCTCCTAATTTAAGCATTCTTTCATCAAGCTCGCTGAATCTTATTTTTTCTGGATATGGTGTAATATTTTTATCCACTATTCTTCATACTATAAAAAATGTAATTGCTAATACAAAAAATATTGTATTGAGTAATAATAGTTGCTTATTTATATTTTTGTGTTTATTTTTGCTTTTTTTCATTTTAATTAGAGATTAACAATCTCACTCTATAATTATAAATGATTTTTATAGAGGCAATTATTAATATTAAGTTCAATAATTCTTATATTATTCAAACATAGAAATTCTATATTAACCTATGTACTTTGTTTGTGCTTATAGTTACTAATATCTTTGCATTAATTTAATGTTGATGAGTAATTCTTTCTATAATCTGAGAATTTTCATTTAAATATTGTTTAAAAAATATTTTAGTTTGCAATGGCATTTCTTGAACATTTAAATAATTAATAGCTACTTGTTTACCATTTTTGTAATAACTCGTTCCATACTTATCAAAATAAAGTTCTTTCTTGTCTCACATATTATGAGTTGATTGATCTATTCTTATACAGTTATATGGATTAATAGCTGCCTTTAATGATTCTATTGTCCCTTTATTCTTTAATTCAGAAAATGGTATTATGTGAGCATTGACTACATTTCGAAGATTAAATTTTGTTTTAGTTGAATGTATTGGAATTGAATGATTCTTAATACTTGCATTTATATTTGAAGTATAAAAAGATCTTAATCTATCATCTAATTTATTTGTCTTCATGTATTCATCATAATTTTCCATAGTTTTATTAACTATTGATTCAATAAAAAATTTCTGTCTATCATTAACCTCAAATGGTTTTTTTGTATTCTTGACCATATATGATTCAATTGCATCATCAATATAATCAATTGTGTAATCATTACCTTTAAAGAATTCTTCTATGTTATATTCATAAAAAATACTCTCAAAATTCTTAATAATTTTTTTGTCTATGAATTCAGATATAGAATATGTTTTTAAATCCTTCGGATAATTCTTAGTAATTTGTTTTATAGTGCCTTCATACTTCTTAATTGGATTTAAAAAATTACATCCAGATAATTCATAGTCAATACATAATATTTGTGATGCTTTATTATTTGTTTCTGCTCCTGTAAAGTTACTTCCAGATAAATAAGAATACATAGTTCTGATTGTAGTATTGCTACAAATAAAAAACTTATTAAGTTCATCAACTTGATTAGTAGAGAGCATTTGATATGTTAAATCAGTTATAGAATTAGGATTTGTATTATTTGAATATACATCTAAATATTTGTCTCTGAAATTCTTAACATCATTTTTTAAATAGTATTCTGTTGGTTCATCAATGCCTTTATCTTTTAATTTATTCTTGGAGTGTAATAAATCATGATCAGTTAATCTAAAATTTGAAAAGTCTATTTGTAAATATTCATCAATATAAACTCCTTGTTCTAAATCAAAAACATAATACGCATTCCCCTTGCAATACATACCTTTTTTGTTTGGTTTATTTTGAATATAGTTCTTTGATCCAAATGGTACTTTTAATATTACGTATTTATCCATAACTAAAACTTAAACTCCTTAAAAATTGCTTCTAGCATTTCTACACTAATTGAATTTCCACATAAATAGATTTGCTTTGTTTCAGGAATTAAATTAGTATCATTTACTTTCATTCAATCTTCGGTTGTAAATCCCATATATCTAAAACACTCACATGGAAGCATTGTTCTAATCTTTTTATTTCCATAGAATAACTTAATCCTGCTCATAGCTCCACTAGCTGTTAATGTTGGTCCAGAATAGTTGATATCATATACATAACTTTCACTTTGGAAATTAGAATAATTCTCAAGTTTAAATTTCTTAATATTATTCTTAGTTAATTTAGATGCATTAGATAATGAGTATTGATTTCATTTTGATTCATATTTAGCATTTTCTAATCCAATATCTTTTATTGGTTTCTTATCTTCAATTTGCATATTAAATTCTGGGAAAGTAAATCCTGTTTTCTTTTTATGATCTTTTCTAATTGAAATAGCAAAAACTCTTTCTCTATTTTGGCTAGAACCATAGTTAGCAGCATTCAAGCAATATCATTTAGATTCATAACCTAATTCTTCTAATCTTTCTAATCAACTATTAAATGTATTTATGTTTTTATCATTAATAATTGCTTTAACATTTTCTAGCAATAAATAATTAGGTAAATGCTTAGGATTTTCATTATAGATTTCAGTTAGAATACGTTCTACTTCTCATAACAAACCTGATCTAGTTTTAGATCCTTTTTCAAATCCTTTTTGTTTTCCTTGATTAGAGATATCTTGGCACGGGAAAGAATAAGTAAATATATCAATATCTTTAGGCAAATCTTTCCCTTTTACTTTTGAGATATCAAAGAGATTATGAGCAACATCTTTTGATTGATTTAAATAGAAACCAATTTCAGTGTTATTAGTCATTCTTTTAAAAGATTCTTTAGACAGTGGTTTCTTAGAATCAGAACTAATGGAAATATTAGAATTAAATACTTGTTTCTCAACAGGTGGAATATCATAATGAATTACTTGATAACCTATAATAGCTGGAATAAATCATTCAACTATTCCTACTGATTCAATTTCTCAGTTCATTTCTTGTTGAATATTTTTAAGTGCTTTAAATTGAGAACCAATACCAGCAAAGCTTTCAAATAGCTTCACTTTTCTCGGTTGGTTAATTGTATTTAACTAACCATTAATCTATATAAATAGCAATAGAAAATTGCACTTACTTTATTTACATTTAGAACTTCAAATCGGTTATAATTTTAAGTATTATGCAATGCAAAAAACCAAAATGTAAGTTAAATACAATTAACTCTAATTCTATAAACTTCTAATATCTAAAAAGGTGACTTCAAAATTTCAATTATACATAAATTTAATGCAATGAAAAGCAAACTAGCTGATTTATTTTTTTATTGTTTTTTTAGCAAAATATTGACACATAATGGAATTAGTAAAATGCAATAAGGAGAAGCAATATGACAAATGAAGAAAGAAACAAACTTGCACTTCAAAAACATAAAGAATGAAAAGGCAAGATAGAAGTTATCTCTAGAGCAGAAGTAAATAATAGAGATGACTTATCAAATGCATACACACCTGGTGTAGCTGCACCATGTCTAAAAATCCAAAAGGATCCTAATCTAGCATATGAATATACACGTAAAGGAAATATGGCAGCTGTAATTACAAATGGTACTGCTGTTTTAGGGTTAGGTGATATAGGCCCTCAAGCAGGTATGCCAGTAATGGAAGGAAAATGCGTTCTATTTAAAAAATTTGGTGGAGTAGATGCAATTCCTATCCTAGTAGATTCACATGATGTGGATGAAGTAGTTAAAACAGTAAAGTTAATCTCAAAAAGTTTTGGAGCAATTAACTTAGAAGACATCAAAGCACCTGAGTGCTTTGAAATAGAAAAAAGACTAATTGAAGAATGTGATATTCCAATCTTCCATGATGATCAACATGGCACTGCAATTGTACTTGCAGCTACCATGATAAATTGTTCACGTTTAATGAAGAAAGATTTAAAAGAATATAATGTCGTTATTAGTGGAGCAGGTGCTGCTGGTATTTCTATAGCTAAGATGTTATTAGGTATTGGTGTAGGAGATATCATCTTGGTAGATAAGTTTGGTATTCTACATCCTGATGTAAAAGAAATGAACAAATACCAAAGAGAAATGTCAGAAATTACTAACAAGAAAAAGATTAAAGGAACTCTGGCAGATGCTATGAAAGGTGCAGATGTATTCATTGGTGTATCAGCACCTAAAATAGTTACACAGGAAATGGTTAAATCAATGACAGATAAACCAATCATTATTTCCATTGCAAATCCTATTCCAGAAATTATGCCAGAAGAAGCAAAACAAGCTGGAGCATACATTATAGCTTCAGGACGTAGTGATTATCCAAATCAAGTTAATAACATACTTGCATTCCCTGGATTATTCAAAGGTATCTTATCAGTACGTGGAACAAAGATAACTGAAGATATGAAATTAGCTGCAGCTAGAGGACTATCAGCAATTATTAAAGATGATGAATTAAGTCCAGAATATATCTTACCAGATCCATTCAATCCATTGGTAGTAGAAAGTGTTGCTGATGCTGTAGCAAAAGAAGCAATTGCTAAAGGTTTAATTAGAAAATAATTCTATGACCATTGAAAAATATAATAATAAGAAATTAAAGATAGAAGACAAACAAATTGCTTATGCAAGAAAAATCAAAAAACACAAAGATAACAATAATGTTTTGTTGAGCAAAATAAAAGATCAACAAAAGCAAAAATTAGAAACAAAGTTATTTAAGTATAATGAACAATTAAATGAAAATAAAGATTGATACCAAACACATGTATCAATTGCAAAAACAAATTATGAAAATACAATCAGAAAGTTAGCACAAAAATATGCTAATAACAAAGAGCAATATCTAATATTATTTCAACATGAAAAAGCTTATTATGATGAATGTTTGAAAAGATATAAAGCAAAATATCTTCATAGGGAAGAACACATCAAAACATGCAAGAAAAATGCACGTGATGAATATACATGAATTATTAATGATTTCAAAGAAAACTCATTACAATCAATTAATAATCTAGAAAAGGCTGCTACTGGTAAAATCACAGCTAAAAAATCAAAGTTAGAATATAAGAAAGATTATAATGAACAAAAATCAATTTTACTTGAACAACTAGAACTTGCAGATGATCCAGTTAAACAAGCAAGAATTCATGATGCAATAGAAAATCTTTCATTGAATCTTTATGAATCAGAAAAATATTTATATACACCTACTAAAATTGCATATAAGCAAAAGTGTCTAGATATAAAAAATAAAACAAATTCCAGTATACATGAAGCTTGAAACAAAATTAGGTTATTGAAAACATATACACTAAAAGATTGAATTAGTCTACCAATCTTTGGTTGTCCACTTTATCTTTATTTAGTGATTGGATTAATTGCTTTAATTGCAATACTTACAAAAACTGTTTCTGCTGAAATGGCTAGTGGTATTGCAGTACTATTTGCAATCAGTATGTTAATAGGTACATTCTTTAGTAAATTACCTATTTGAAAAACATATTTGGGAGGTGGAGCAATAGGATGTTTTATCATTGCAGGTATAATCGGTAAAACATTCAATGTTATTCCACCTGACATGGTAAAAAATATTCAACTATTCTTTTCTGGTAAAAGTGGTGGAGGACTATTAAATTTATTCATTACCATCTTGCTGTGTGGTGCAATCCTTACGTTGCCTAAAAAATTAATACTATCATCATTTGGTAAATATGGTGCACTGTTAACTTGTGTAGTATTAATTGCTGGAACATTAAGTCTAGGATTTTCTAGAGCAATAGGATTAAAAACTGATACAGCTTTGCTAGATGTAATTGCCCCAATCTTTGGAGATGGAAATGGCGGTGGTGCAGTTCCTATGGCTAATATAGCATCTGAGTCAGGATATGCAGCTAATGAAAATACATACTATGCAAAGATATTAGCAATAGTAGTTGTGTCAAATATCATTATGATTATTTCATCAGCTGTTCTAGGTAAAAAGGCTGGTCAATCTAAATATTCCGGTAAAGGTAAATTGCTAAAGAGAGGAATATTTATTGAACCTGAAACTAAAAAGCCTAAGGTGCGTCATCTTACAATTGCTTTAGTTTTATTTGCAGCAATTTTCTTATTAGGCCATACATTAGAACATGTTATAAAAATAAACACTAAATCGGAACTATTTAAAAATGGAATTATTATCTCCCAATTTGCTTGATCAATTCTAATCGCATTAGCTATTAATCTTTCAGGTATAGTACCTGAAGAAGTTAGATTAGCTGGTCAAAAGATATCAGACTATTTCACAAAAGAATTTACCTTTATTGTGATGACAGGAATTGGTCTTGGAATTGACTTCAAAGTATTTGCAAATGATTTTGATCATAGATTGATTTATGCAACTATTGTTACAGACATATTATTACTACTAACACCATTCCTACTTGCAAAAGCATTTGGTATGTATCCATTTGAAGCAATGATAGCTGCTGGTGCTTGTATGGGAGGTATGGGTGGAGGAGGTGCTGTTGCATGTATGAGTGCATGTAATAGATTATCATTAATGCCATATTCGCAAATAACTTGTAGATTAGCCGGAAGTATGATACTAATAATTGCCTCACCATTATATTCAGTATTTGCAGCATAAAAAGAATGCAACCTTAATTGGTTGCATTTTTATTATTCATCTTCATCATTGCCTTGAGCATATGTATTAATATTCTCTATAATTTCATCTATTCTATTCTTTGTTCTAATAATTCTTTGCATCTTATTAGGTTCTATGAAATTATTATCATTAAATCCTCAAACATTTCTAGCACAATCTAATTCATTGTTATTCAAATTATTATTTAAATTAAATCTACCATTCTCATAATCAATATTAATAATATTTGAATCATATAACTTGTGATAGTTAAAAGGTAATACTAGTGCATTGTTTACATCATGAGCAATTTCTATAATGTTATTTACAATTAAATCATTATCTTTAAAATCAATTAATTGATCTACCATATTTTCAACAGAATAAATATGAGCTACTTCTGTTAATCTTTCTGATATGTATAAATTGTTAATTCTTAAATCACATGTACCATTAGTTACTGCTTTAACTCTTGTAGCATAACCAGCACGTAATTTATTACTTAATACTTGTCTAATACTCTTCTTATTTAATTGTGCTGAATCATTATTACTTAAAATATTTCTTATTGTTGCATCATTGTTAATAATATCAATTGGTTGTAAGTCTTGATTTTCAATTGCATTAATATCAATTGTAGCTGTATGGTGATTATATTCATCACCATTAATTAAACATTCAACAATATGTTCAATGTCTTCTAATGCAAATCTATTTTCAATATAATTCTCAAAGAATCTTCTATATGTTTCATTATTAAAATTATTTAGTTCTGGTCCATCAAAACAAGATATAACTCCCGTTCTTACATTTTCATTTGTATTGTTATCATTTATGATTTCATATAATGCATCACTACCAATCATTCTTCAGATAGAATATAAAATCAATCCGTGCACCATTTTATAAAGAGTATTTTTACCAAATAAATTATTAGAATATTTGTAAGTAATTGTTTCAAAGAAATAATCTATAAAGTTTTCATCAAAATCCACACGATTAATAAATCTATAATTGTTATCATTAATAAGTTCAAATGCTCCTATTAATGTATAGAATTCAAAAGCTTGTTCTCTTGTTACTTCTTTATTGGAAATTCTTGTATTGAATTTTAAATAATCTTCTTCATTTAAAATATTAACAACATCGCCTACTTCTAATAATCTATAAGCATTAATTAAATCACTAATATATTTACTTCATCCTGTATCTTTACGCACTAATCAAATTTTAATGTTGCCACCATTTATTAAATTCAATTTATCAGACATATAGTTAAAGGCATCAATTATTCATAGATAGTTATTCATTATTTATCTACCTCATTCAATGCTTGTTCAATAATAGAAATAATTAATTTACTTGGGATAGAACTTCTTTTGCTATAAGAGCCTCTTGCCATGTGATCTCTATTGCCTGGGACTCTTTTATTCAATAGGTCTAATTTAATGTTGCTTTTAAATATTGTGGGTTTAGGAGAGAAGTTAGAATCATAGGCTGAATAGTAAGCAAGATTCTCAATTCCTTTAAATCCTCAATGGTTTCTTTGGAACTCTCAAGTTTTTGAAGTTTGGGGATTTTCTATTACTCAAACTTTAGGTTTAAAATGTTTAATAATTTCTATTGTTCCACCAACAGTAGATTCTCCAACTAATCTGCTTCTTTCTTTTTGAATAAATGTTCTTCTTTTAACTGGATGACAATTCTTGTTGTATTCATCATAATAAATACTGTTCATGACTCTTCAATTGCATTCCTCATCAATTGATCTGAACATTCTTCCACCACAATCAGCTCCACTTCATGACTCACAAGGAGGTGAAGCTAATATAATGTCTGGCTTTGGTAATTTCTTTAAATCATCGATTAAATTAAAATTACCTAAGCTTAAATCTATACGGTGATAAAAGAATCTATCACTTGCTGGAAATTTAACATTATTAATTCCTACTGAATGAACTTCGATTGGTTTTTCTTTAAAGTATATTTCTATAGCATTTTTGTACGAAGATTCTGCGTCATCATATAATGCTCATACTACAATTTTATGTTGGTTAATTTCATTTAACTTACCTTTTGCCATAATTTAATCCTTTTTATTAGTTTTTGTATAGTAATTAATGTATTGATTACTGAAATAATTATAACAGTTTTTTGAACCATATATAGATATAAATAGAAATGTTAGTTAAATGAAATTAACTCCAGCGCAACATCTATAAATAAAATGTCTCTATCCAATTAAGGTTAGAGACATTTTATATGATTTAAGATATTTATTAATGACTATCCAATATTAATTACACCAAATGCATCTAATCATAAGATGATTGTAAATACTGTACCAAAAATAGCAGCTAAAATAAACATTACTAATTTAAGTCCATTTGGTAATCCACATGCAACAATGTAGATAAATGCACCAATAATTGCAAGTCCTGGAATTAACATTAATGTTAATGCAACAATTTCAATTGGTTTTAATTTTAATGCCATAAAATTTTCTCCTTGTTTTTATGTAATATATTCTATCATTTAATAAAAATAAAATATATTTATTGATTCTTAAGGAATAACTAATTATTCTGTTTCATTAGATTGAGTGCTATTTTCATTATTCTCATAAACAATATTAAGCTTACTTCGTTTTTCATCTTCATACAAGAACATAAGTGAAGAAATAAAAGGGACGAATCTAAGGTTATAATTTTGTGCATATAAACTTGTATTAGCTATTTCTAAAATTACAGTTAATAAAATAAATACAATTGCTGCAACATTAACCACATGAAGATTTGTATCTGATGTTGACTCAGTTACAACATATCATACAAATTGTTGTTTACCATTCATACATCAATCATTAATATCTATTGGTAATACAATAAAAACAATACTGAATATACAAGATACAACAAACAATCCAAATGTTATATATGCAGCTATATTTGATTTTCTTAATCACTTTAGATCTTTATCTTCATTTTCTGCAATTAATTCTAAATAATTTTGATAATAAGGTTTGTCCTTATATTTATCAAAATTTACCATTAGTCTTTTTAATGTAAATTTGACACCACTAAAAGCAAGACTCACGCAACACAAAATCAAAGCACCTAGAGCAAAATTGGTTAAACTACTTTCATAAGTATTGGTTATAGAATTATATGCAACATTAAAACCTATATTGCTATATTGTGATATGATCGAATGATTATCTCTATTAATGCTAGAAACATTTATAGTTCCAATAGTAATTGACATTAAAGCATATACAATTACAAGAGCTAGGCAAATTGTTGGAATGATTGCAATTGAAATATACTTCATTCCTTGTCTTCGTACCTTAACTATATCTTTGTGATATGTAAAGGTTTTATCTCATACAGCAATACGCAAATCATTGGCAGAAAAACCATATTTATTAGGTTTGAAATATCTATAAATAGAACTTCCTAAATTACCAGCCATAACATGTAATCCTCTGTAGAAATTATTATGTCATATTTTATTTAAATAAGTTAGATTCATTATGCAATTATTCAATTAAATAAATTATTAATTTACTATTCTCAAAAGTTATAATAAAAACAAGAATATTATATGGAAAACTTATATACAGATTCTAAATGAAAGAAATATGGACTATTAATATTGCTATCTCTTGGAGCTAGTACAATTTATTTGACACCATTCTTAATGAACCAATACATTAATCAAATCCATATGATTACAAATATATCATTAGTAGATTTACAAACTCTAATGACAGTCTATGGAGTAGTTTCATTAGTGTTATATATTCCTGGTGGATGAGTTGCAGATAGACTTAGTCCTAAGATGTTATTTTCTACCAGCATGTTTGCTGCCACTCTACTAACCATTTGATATAGTTTCATAGGCATTGGAAATGGTATAAATTATATTCAATTAGTTTTTATCTATTTGCTTTATGCAATAGTTAACTCGCTTATATTCTGATCAGCGTTTATAAAAGCAATAGGATTGCTAGATAAAGAGACAGAACATACTAGACTATATGCAAATAGTGAAATTACAAGAAATGTTGTTGCTGTTATCATTGGTTTTATCTCAATTGGTTTATTATCTATTGCAACCACAAATAACATCTTTAATATTAACAATGGACAAGGAATATTTGCTGTATTAATTTTCTATGCTTGTACGTATTTCGTAGTTGCTATTCTAGGTGCAATTTTTATTCCTGGTGTATGAATTCAAAAATTCATTAAAAGAAATACAAATGGAATAATCAAATATAAACCAGCTACTTGAAATACTATTATCGTTTGTAATGATGAAGACTCATTAAAGTTAGCAAAACATAACTACTATCAATTGTTCTGAGAAAAGGTAAGACAGGATAGTAAGGAATCGCTTAAGTCTAAAGATGTTTGATTACTATCTTTATTAATATTCTTTATTATGAATTGTTATGCTATTATGACAGCTTTTGGATCTATATTTAGTGCAAACCATAATATCGATTTAAGTACATCTAGTTTATTAAATTATTTATATAATTATTGCACCCCAATTATTGGTTGTATAGCTTTTAATTTTTTAACTAACAGAAAGACTCATTCACCAAGTCATAGTGTAGTATATTGTAATATTGGATTAGTGCTAAGTACTCTATTATTATTCATCATAGTTTTAATCCCTTTTAATAGCAAACTTACTCTTGGTATTGTTGGAATAATAATTCTATCTATATCAATGATATTTATTGGTGGAAACAGAGCTATTTATTGATCAATCCTAACTGAGTCTAAGATTAATAGAAATATAGTAGGTATTGCAGCAGGAATAATTTCTATTATTGGTTTTAGTGAAAACATTTGAGTTAATCCTGTATGTGCATTAATAATGAAACCATTTATCATTGAGGGAACACATCAGTTGACATATAGCAATGAAGCATTTGTTTATTTATTCTTATTTAATCTTGCAAATGCAATTGGAGCTATCATAATATCATTTGTTTTATATGCAAGAAATAGTCATTGTAAATGATATCAATGTTTAATCCCTACAATACCTGTTTGATTATAAGAATTGGTCATCAACAAAAATTGTATACAGCTATTAAATCTTTCTAATAATATCTACTGGGCCACCACCCAAACAGTTAGTTCCTTCATATAAAACAGCATATTGGCCTTCTGTGACACTTAAAGATCCTTGGGGGTAAGTTATTACTACCGAACCATTTTCGATTAAAATTGAGCAATTTATGAGCTTTTGGCGATGTCTAAATCTAACTTGTAAGTTATTGTATTGTTTTGGATAGTTGATTCAATGAAAATTATCTACCACACATTGGGTAGAGTTTAGATAGTCTTCTTTAAAAGAATTACGCACTACATAAAGAATATTCTTTGCAGCATCCTTTTTACAAACAAAGTATTTTTCTTTTAATCCAGATAGATTAAGGTTGTTATTTTGTCCAATTGTGTAAAACATAACTCCATTGTGTCTACCAAGTACTTTGTTTGTTGTAATATCAACTATATCTCCATCCTTGTTGTCTAAATAATTAGATAAAAATTCTTTGAAGTTTCTTTCACCTATAAAGCAAATACCTGTTGAGTCTTTTTTAGATCATACAGGTAGACCAACTTGTTTTGCAATTTCACGGACTTCTGGCTTAGTCAAATGTGATAAAGGGAACATTGCTTTTTGTAGTTGAGCTTGAGAAAGTTCACATAGGAAATAAGTTTGATCTTTGTTGTCATCTTTACACATGCGTAATTCGCTATATGATCCATAATGGATTACACTTGCATAATGCCCTGTAGCTATATAATCACATTGGTAATGTTCTAAAGCATATTTCAATAAATGTCCAAATTTGATATATCGATTACACAATACATCTGGGTTTGGTGTTCTAGCTTTTTTATATTCAGATAGAAATTGTTGGAAAACTTCATCTCAATATTCCTTCACAAAGTTTATACGTTCTAATGGGATGCCAATATAATCACAAACAGCCTTAGCATCTTCATATTCATATTGAGCATCACATTTATCTTTTTTATTATCATAATCTTCATTGTTCACAAAACTATCTCAGTTTTGCATAAAGATTCCTTGAACATCATATCCTGCTTGTTTTAAAAGAAAAGCAGCAACTGCAGAGTCTACGCCTCCACTAATTCCTACTACTACTTTTATATTTTTATTTTCTTTAATCATTTCTTAAATAATTATTTTTGAATTAGAACTTCTTTTGCAATTGGTTCAACTGTTTCAATTTTATCGTGAACTGAATTTTCAGATGTTCTATTACCCATTAATTTGTTGAATCCTTCATTTGGTTTTAGGATCATTAATACTTGTGCATATGTATCATAAATTTCACAGTATCTAACTTGTTGAATAATTTCGTTCTTTCTTTCTTCAGAAACTGAGAATGAAATATTTGTTTCATCTAGAACTCTATTTAAGTCAGCAACTTCTTGGTTTAGTTTGTCACTTAGGTTTTTCATTGCAGTAATAAATTCATCAAATGATTTATTAGTATCATCAACTGAAGCAGCTACTTCAGCAAAAACTGCATCTGGATTAGATTCTTTTACTGTTGTTGAATTTTTAATAATTGAGTTTAATACATTTCTACATACTTCTAAGAATACAATAGTTGTATCAATTTTTGCTTGAGCAATAATATAAATTTCAAATACATTAGGTTTAGAAATATCAATATCAGTTGGAACTAAATTTAATTCTTTTTTTACATCTAAGAAAATGTTTTGCACAGTTTCAGTTACACAATTACCTTGTTTTACTCTAAGACCTAAAGTATCAACAGTGAATGGGTTGTTAATAAACACACCATATTTTTGTAATCTATTAATAACTTTTTTAAATAGTCTGTGGAATTGACGTGAACATTTATCAACCTTAGCTGCAGATTTACTAATTTCTTTATATAAAGGAGTAAATAGTTCGTTAAATTTAGCTTGACCATTGATATTCTTTAATAGTGGAGGAATATCATTTCAAATTCTTGAAATGTTACCTCTTAATTTTTTAACAACAAAATCAACTGCTTCAAATTTTCAGCTAACTTCATAAAAACGGTCAAATTCATTACTTTTAAGCATATCTTACCTCTGTTCTAAACACAATAATAATATTATAACATATGTTTATGATGTTAAAAAGTACCCTATTTAACTTCTTTGTGAATGAAGTCTTTAATATCTTGCTTAATATCATCATCTTGTAAAGCTAGATAAATAGTAGCTTCTACATATCCTTTTTTAAGTCCAATATCAAATCTTCTTCCTTCAAATACCTTTGCACATACCTTTTCTTTTTTAGAAAGAGTGTTAATAGCATCAGTAATTTCAATTTCATTTCTAATATCTTTTTTAGTATGTCTTAATTCATCAAAAATTGATGGAGATAAAACATATCTACCTAATACACCATATTGACTAGGTGTATCTTTTGGATCAGGTTTTTCAACTAGAGAAGTAACTTCAATAGTTTCTCCTGGTTTAATTTGCTTAGCATTTTTAGGGTTCACAATTCCATACTTTGATACATCAGATAATGGGACTTCTTGTACACCAACAATTGATGCACCAGTTTCTTCATATGCATCAATACATTGTTTAAGAGCATACTTGCCACTTGTTTGGATAACAATATCGTCTCCTAATAGAACTGCAAATGGTTCTCCATTCACAAAACGTTCTGCTTGCATGATTGCATGTCCTAATCCTAATTGTTCTTTTTGAATTACAAATTGGATGTTAAGTAATTCAGTCATTTGGTTAGCTTTTTCAATTTCTTTTGTCTTACCTTTTGCTGCTAATACTTCATTAAGTTCTTTGTTGTAGTCAAAGTAATTTAGAATTGAATGTTTGTTTCTTGATACAACAAATAGTAAATCAGTAATACCAGATTTAGCTGCTTCTTCAACAATAAGGTGAATTGTTGGTTTATCAATAATTGGGAACATTTCTTTTGGAATTGATTTTGATGCAGGTAAGAAACGAGTTCCATAGCCTGCTACAGGAATAACTGCTTTTGTAATTTTTTTAGTTTGTGCCATTTTATTTATCTCCTTGTTGGTACATTGATTTCAATTTGAATCAAATCTTTTCTATTGCTACAACATCATGTGAAGCATTGTATCATTTATTTTCTGCAAAATCTAAGTTAAGACTAATGGATAAATCTTCTAATGAAATTGCATCTGGATCATTTATAATCTTTAACTCTTTTGCAATATCAACAATGTCTAATGTTGGATTTTTCAATTCATAGTTAAATAAGAATCATAACATTTGCAAATAGAAGAAATTACCTTTATAAGTTACTAATGTGTAATTACCAATAAACTCTTTAATTTGTTCTAATGCTTGGTCTAATGGAATTCCTCTTTGTTTTAGGATTTTGTAGTTCAACCTGCTTCTTTGTTTGAATTCAAGATTTAAGTCAATAAATTTATTATCAATAAGAATATTTATTTTATCAACCATTTTATTACCTTCATATTTTCTGGCTGAGAATTGAACTAAAACATTTTCATCTAAAACAAAGTCGGTACATTCCATGTCAAAGATTACAATATTTTCTTGAGTGAATACGTTATGCATCTTTAGTACCACCTTTACTATGGTTTAAAAAAGGAAATAGCATTCTAAATGTTTGTTTAAGCATATACTTAACTGCTTTAGATCTTTTTGAGAACGTAGACTCACCATATTCTCTTTTAAAAACTGTTGTACCAATCTCTTTGATTTTAAGTTTTTTCTTTTTAGTAATGTAGGCAATTCCAGCTGGTTCTACTTCCATTTTTTTATTCTTGATAAATTCATCCATTACAATTCAGTTATATAATCTTAAACCACAAGTTGGGTCAGTTATTTTTTGATGTGTGGATAAAGTAAATAATAATCTTAATCAACGGTGGCAAGTTTTCTTTGAATATGTTAATGCATTACTCTGGTTACAATATCTTGAAGTAACAACAATATCGTATCCTTTTTGTGCATAAAAAACCATGCTAGGAATTTCTTCTGGATTGTGTTGTCCATCTCCGTCATATTGGATTACATATTTGTAACCATTTTCTATTGCATATTTAACACCTTCTCTAAAGGCACCTGATAAACCTAAATTTGTTTTGTTAAAGATTGCATTGAATTTATTTTTTTTAATTACAGCTTTTGTATTATCTTTAGAACAATCCTCAACTATTAAATAATTGACGTCTTCTAATTCTTTTTGTAAATTATGAACTGTTTTTTCTATATTTTTAGCTTCATTATAGGCAGGAATAATAACTAAAACCTGAGGAAGGATAGTTATCTTACTCAAGTTAATAGTATTATTAATGTTTATTGATTTTGTCTTGCCTATAGTTGATGTGTTCATAGATTATTATTCTTCAGAGTTGTCACCTGAATCATTATCTGAATTATCATTGTTGTCTTGTTCTAATTCTACAGCTTCAAGTTCAACTTGTGGAGCTTGTGCATGTTCTGCTTGTCTTTCTTCTTCAGTTTGAGATTCATCTTTAAAAATTGCAACTGATTGAATCTTTTCTTTATCATCAAACTTCATTAATTTAACTCCAGAAGTATTTCTTGAGATTGCATTAATTTGTTCAATTGGTAATCTGATTACTTTACCACTAGTTGTAATCATTAATAGATCTTCATCTCCATTAACAATTTTAACTGCTGCTAATTTACCAGTTTTTTCATTTACTTTTAATGTAGTCACACCTTTTGCAGTTCTAGAAGTTAATCTATAGTCTTCAATTGGAGTTAGTTTACCAACACCACGTTCACCAATAGATAGAACATATTTACCTTCTTCACTAGTACCTGTACCAACTACACATTCTTTATCAGTTAGTTTAATAGATTTAACACCTGCAGCTGTTCTACCCATATCTCTAACTTCTTCTTCTTTAAATCTTACTAGTTTACCATTGTTAGCACCAATAAAGATTTCTGATTCACCATGAGTTTGGTGAACTGAGAATAATGAGTCGCCTTCTTTAAGACCCATTGCGATTTTACCATTACATCTAATAGATTCAAATTCTTTAAGATCTGTTCTCTTTGTAATACCATTTTTAGTAATGAATAATAAGTAACTATTTTCATAATCATTAACTGGTAACATTGAAAGAATTTCTTCACCCTTTTCAATTTGAATAATATTGATTGCAGGAGTACCTTTACCAACTCTAGCACCAACTGGAACTTCGTGAGCTCTAATACGGTATACTTTACCAACTTGTGTAAAGAATAATAAGTCTGTATGAGTTGTAGTTACAATAATCTTTTCTACATCATCATCTTCATTCACTTTTAGTCCTTGTACACCAACTCCACCACGGTGTTGTGTTCTATATGTATCAATTGGTAAACGTTTTAAATATCCACGTTTAGATAATGTAATAACGATATCTTGAACTGGGATTAAAGCTTCATCATCAATTGAACCAGAAACACCATAAAGAATTTCTGTCTTTCTTTCATCACCATATTTGTCAACTAATTCATCTAATTGGTCACAAATGATTGTAGTTTGTCTTGATCTGTTTGCTAAGATGTCTTTAATATCTTCAATAGTAATCTTTAATTGTTCTAATTCAGATTTTAATTTTTCAATTTGAAGACCAGTTAATTGTCTTAACTTCATATCAAGAATATGTTTAGCTTGAATTTCAGTTAATTTAAATTCTGCCATTAAAGCATTTTGAGCTTCTTCATCAGTTTTAGATTTTTTAATAATTTCAACTGTTCTATCAATGTTATCAACAGCAATTACTAAACCTTCTAATATGTGAGCTCTTTCTTCTGCTTTTCTTAAATCGTAAGTATATCTATTAACTAAAACATTGTATTGGTGTTTTAGATATTCTTCTAAGATTTCTTTTAAGTTAAGAATTTTTGGCTGTCCATCAACTAGTGCTAAGTTGTTAACACTAAAGTTAGTTTGAAGTGCAGTTGTTTTAAATAATTTGTTTAGTAATACTTCTGGTAATACATCTCTTCTTAATTCAATAACAATACGAATACCATCTCTTGAAGATTCATCTCTTAAGTCAGTAATTCCATCAACAACTTTTTGTTCAACTAATTCAACAATTTTAGAGATTAAATTAGCTTTATTAACTTGATAAGGAATTTCAGTAATAATAATTTGTGGTTTACCATTTTCTAATTCTTCAATTTCATATTTAGATCTAATAGTAATTGAACCCTTACCTGTATGGAAATAATTATGAATTCCTGTTTCACCAACAATTTCAGCACCTGTTGGGAAGTCTGGTCCTTTGATGTGTTCCATTAATTCCATAATTGTAATTTCTGGATTATTTGCTAATGCTTTAGCTGCATTACAAATTTCAGTTAAGTTATGAGGTGGCATATTAGTTGCCATACCTACAGCAATACCACTTGATCCATTTGCTAATAAGTTAGGGAAAATAGCTGGTAAAACACTAGGTTCTTTTTCACTACCATCATAGTTATCAACAAATTCGATTGTTTCTTTATCAATATATCTTAATAATTCATTTGATACTTTAGCTAATCTAGCTTCAGTATATCTCATAGCCGCAGCACTATCACCATCGATAGAACCGAAGTTACCATGACCATCAACTAATGTATATCTTAGTGAAAAGTCTTGTGCCATACGAACCATAGTTTCATATACAGCAGCATCACCATGTGGGTGGTACTTCCCAATAACTTCCCCAACTAGTCTTGCAGACTTTTTGTAAGGTTTGTCATTAGTCATACCTAAATCGTATGCAGCATATAAAACTCTTCTGTGAACTGGTTTGAAACCATCACGAACATCTGGAAGTGCTCTTGAAACAATTACAGACATTGCATAGTCCATAAATGATGTTTTAAGTTCACCTACAATTGGTTGTTCCTTAATCGTAGTCTTAGATAATTTTTCTTGTATTTGTTCTGGGGTTAATCGCCCTTTACCTGATTTATTTAAAGCCATATTCTACCCTCCTACTAAATATCTAAGTTCTTTACGAATTTTGCATTTTCAGCAATGAAGTCTTTACGTGGAGCAACATCTTCACCCATTAACATTGAGAATTGTCTATCTGCTTCAACACCATCTTCAACAGTAACTCTTAATAGAACTCTGTTTTCTGGATCCATTGTAGTTTCTCATAATTGAGTTGGATTCATTTCCCCTAACCCTTTATATCTTTGGATGTTTACTTTTGCAGCTCCAGCTTCTTCTTTATATTTAACTAAATCTTCTTCAGTATATGCATATCTAACTTGTTTTTGTCATGACACTTTATATAATGGTGGTTGAGCAATATAAACATTACCATTCATAAGAAGTGGTTGCATGTATCTATAGAAGAATGTAAGCATTAAGATTCTAATGTGACTACCATCAACATCAGCATCGGTCATGATAATAATTCTGTCATATCTTAATTTTTCAAGATTAAATTCAGAACCAACACCAGCACCTAAAGCTGTAACCATATATAAAATTTCATCATTTGCAAAGATTTTATCTGTTTTAGCTTTTTCAACGTTAATAATTTTACCTTTAAGTGGTAAGATAGCTTGGAATTCACGTTCTCTTCCTGTTTTAGCAGAACCACCCGCTGAATCCCCTTCGACTATGAATATTTCAGTTAATTTTGGATCTCTACATGAACAATCAGCTAATTTCCCAGGAAGTGAGTTAGATTCGAAAGGACTCTTTCTTCTTGTAGCTTCTCTAACATCATGAGATTTTTTTCTAGCTTCAGCAGCTAACATACATTTTTGAACAATTGTTTTTCCTTCTTCAGGATTTTCTAACATAAATTTTTCAAAAATTTCAGTTACTATCTTGTTAACTAATTGTCTAACTTCTGTATTTCCTAATTTTCCTTTTGTTTGACCTTCATATTGAGGGTTAGGGTGTTTTACAGAAATAATTGCAGTTAATCCTTCTACAACATCTTCTTTAGTGATTTTATCGTCACCATCTTTCATATATTTTCAATCAAGAGCAAATCTATTAATTACTTTTACAATTGCAAGTCTGAAACCTTCTTCATGTGTCCCACCTTCAATTGTATTAATGTTATTACAAAATGAATGGATAGAGTTATTGTATGTACTGTTATATTGGAATGCAACTTCACATTTAATATTGTACATTTTGCTTGGATCATCATCAGTAGCTGTTGGATTTTTTTCTTGACCAACTTTTTCACCATAAATAATGTCAGGGATTAAAGGGATTTTGTCACGGTTTAAATCCATAACATATTCTTTTAAACCACCATCAAATTTTCATTCTTCCTTAATTCCAGTTTGTTCAGATTGGAACTTAACAAAAATACCTTTGTTTAAATATGCTAATTCTTTTAGTCTTGTGATAATTTTATTTTCATCTCATTCAGCTCTTTCCATAATTGTGAAATCTGGATAAAATTGAATTTTAGTACCATGTGCTTTTTCAGCATTTTCATTAATAACTTTTAATGGTTCAATTGCGTTTCCACCATTTCTAAATTCTACATAATGTTCTTTGTTGTCAATGCAAACTCATACTTTGAATCATTCACTTAATGCGTTAACACAAGATGCACCAACCCCATGTAACCCACCTGATACTTTATATGAACTATTATCAAATTTACCACCAGCATGTAGAACTGTTAAAACTGTTTCAACTGTTGACTTACCAGTCTTTTCGTGTTTTCCAACTGGAATACCACGACCATCATCTTCAACTAAAATTGAACCATCTTTACAAATTGTTACATTTACATATGTTGCAAATCCAGCCATAGCTTCGTCAATAGAGTTATCAACGATTTCTCAGATCATGTGGTGTAAACCTTTTTCACCTGTTGACCCAATATACATACCTGGACGAACACGAACTGCTTCAAGACCTTCTAGAACTTTAATACTATCAGCAGTATAATCTGAAGCTTTAGCATCAACTTCAGTTACTTTAATTTCATCATTAGTGTTATTATTTTCTGCCATAATGAATCCTTTCTTTTACTTGTCAATGATAAATTCTTTACCATCAACTTTTATTATATCCTTTGGATATAATTTTCTCCCTCTACGTTCTTCTAATTCACCATTTATCAGAATTTTATTAGTTTTTAAGTACTCTTTTGCGTCACCGCCAAAAGAAATGATCCCTTTGTACTTTAAAAACTGTCCTAAAGTAATAAATTCTGTTGAAATTTGAACTTTTTCCATAGATTTTTATAATATTATATAATATTATATCATAAAAGGTGCTTAAATTTAAGCGTTTTAATTAAGGATGATTAATAATACTAAAATTTGGTTTTCGTTGAAATTTGGTATATTTTAATTAATTTCAGATATATATTAAGCTTTTTGTCCAGCCTCAGATCTAAATAATGTTAGTAATTGTTTATAATTTTTATCATTTTCGTCTTCTAAAATGATTTTAGATAGTAAATTATTGGTTGAAATATAAGAAATTGTTACATTTGTGTCACCAAATGACTTCAAAATTGATGTTAAGTACTTAATTGACACTGTAATTTTTTGATTTGTACCTGTGAAATTAGTAATTGGAAGTACATCATTCAAATTTCCAATTTCTTGTGACTTAAAACTAATCGAAAGTGTGTCATTATTTGTGTACATATCAACTGTTGGATTTTTATTACCTTGTACAATTACTTGACCTCTATCAACTGCATTAGCTAAAGTTCTAGTTGAAACTTTATATGAACATGCAATATCTTGAACATTGAAAAATTTACTTATATCAGGAAATGCTCCTTCAAGTAATTTTGATCTAACAATAATATCTCCAATTTTATAATCAATAAAAGTTCCATCAAAATATAATTTAACAATTTGAGTTTCATTTGTATTTCCAACAATAAAATTTAATGTTGCTTGATCAACTGTAATATTAAATTTTTCACCATTAAAATCATAATTTAACATTGATATTTTCTTTGAATTACATGCAACAATGTTTAATTTACCTTCTTCAGTTGTAGTATCAAAATTAATACCTGTTAGCATTTTATAAGCTGGTTTAGTAATATCTTTTGGATCGGCACATGAATGGTATAGTTTAGCCTTTATAGTTCTAAATATATTTGCACTTAATTCAAAATTTTGTCATGATTCATTTATTTGATTATCCATTTCAATAAATAAAGATGGATCAAGAGTTACGATATTTGTTACAAAAGATCCTTGTTGTAAATTTAGTCAATTATTTTCAACTAATACAAGTTGAATATCTTCATTTGGTAGTGTATTTGTGATGTCATATAACATCTTAGTTTTTATTAAAGTTGCACCTTGTTCTTCAATACTAAAGTCATTTGTTAATGTATATTGTACTTTTAAGTTGTAATTGTAAAATTTAAAGATAATTTTATTTTCTTCTTTATTAGCTTCAATATAAATACATTCAGTAGTTACAGCTTGTGTTACATTACAAACTTCATTAGCAACTTTTAAAACTTTTTCTAAAGCGTTCTTTTTGATAGTAATTTTCATAATGTATTAATTATATGCTCTATTGTAGTAATATATAAAAGAAATTATTTATTTAAATTTATTAGATTAAATATTATTATTAGTCTCTGTGGAAAAGTGGAAAACATGGCAAAATTAATTATTGGATTAGGAAACCCTGGTGAAGAATATATCAATACTAGACACAATGTTGGTTTTAAAACTATCGATAGTTTAGCTAAAAAAAATAATATTACTCTTGATAAGAGCCAATTTAATGGTGTTTATGGGGCTTTTATGAAAAATGGTGAAAAAATAATTTTAGCTAAACCTATGACTTATATGAATTTATCTGGTCAATTTGTTAGCAAATTTGTGCAATATTACAATGTTGATCTAAGCGATTTAATAATTATTTATGATGATATTGATACACCTACTGGGGATTTAAAATTAAAAACAAGTGGTTCTTCTGGTGGTCAAAATGGTATTAAAAATATAATAGAATTACTAGGAACTGATAAATTCAAACGTATAAAGATTGGTATTGGACCACGTAATAAACAGGATTTAGTAAGTTATGTTTTAGGAAAATTCACAAAAGAAGAAACTGAAAAGGTAGCAAAAGTCATTAATATTGTTGGTGATATGATGGAATATATTACTGATGTAGACTTTTCAAACCTATTATCTAAGGTAAAAAAATAATGAAAAAGTATATATTTGCAGTATCAGGTGGTCCTGATTCTATGGCTATGCTAAGCATGAAATATAAGAAAGCACAGGCTGTATGTGTTGTTAACTATAATAAGAGAAAAACATCAGATTATGATGTGAAATGTGTTGTGGATTGATGTTCTTTACATAATATAAAATATTATGTATATAATGTGGATAAAAAAATTTATAAAAACGCAAAAAATGAGAATTTTCAGGCTTTAGCACGTCAAATTAGGTATGATTTCTTTGAAAAAGTAGCTAAAATTGAGAAAAATTACAATTTAATGGTTGCACACAACTTAAATGATCATTTAGAGACTGCATATATGCAGAAAAATCGCCATTCTAAGGCACTTTTCTATGGAATTAAGCAAAAAAGTAAATATCGTTCATTAGCCATATATAGACCACTTTTAGGACTTCAAAAGTCTACTTTACAGCGTTATTGTGATGAAAAAGGTATTAAATACGCGATTGATGAATCAAATGCTATGGATATTTATGAAAGAAATAGGGTAAGAAAAATTATATGCTCATGAACTTCTGACCAATTTTTAGAATTTATTAGAGAAATTAATAAATACAACAAGAAACATAAGAAATTATCTAAAAAAGTAGATAAAACATTTAATAATTGGGCTGAATTGAATTTTAATTTAGATTTTTTTAGAAATATTGATGATCATGAAATCAAATATTATCTAGTTTATAATTTCTTGTCACTACATGATGAATCGAATAATTCTGCAAATAAAATCGAAGGAATAATAAAGTATATACATAAACAATCAGGCAAAGAAATGTTTAGACTTGAAAAAAATAAAAGATTGAAAAAGATTAATAAATGTCTAACTATTGTAAAATAACATTATGGATTTATTAATAAACTCTAATGAGATAGTTAACGTAACTGCTGTAAACATGGAACAAATTCATTTGTTTGATGATAATTTTAAATATGCAATAAAATGAGTTGCAAATGGAGAAACAACTGGTATTCTTTGATATCCATTATTTTATCTTTTTGCTTTTTTCACTTGTGTAATAATTGGAAGTATTGCAGCACATTGAAGATATAAGGTTTCATATGACTTAATAATTTGATATACCATTATTCTAGTACCCACATGTTTGTTGGGGGCAAGATTTTGATCAGCATGTATTGGTGATCTAAAATGAGAAAATTTCTTTACTCCAAGGACTGGTGGTCTCGCCATCCAGGGTGGTATTGTAGTTGGTGTTATTGATGCTATGATATTTTTCCCATTAATGACAAGAAAAGCTAAATATCAAGTTAGAATTGTGGAAAATGACTTACCAAAAATTGTAAAGCCTTCTTTTTTAATATTTGTAGATTGTATTATTCCATTAATCTTAATAGGTCAAGCAATTGGTAGATGAGGTAATTTCTTTAATGGGGAACTATTTGGACGTGATTTAGGTCCTGATGCTGCTTCATTGCAATGATTAACCAATATTATGCCAGGTGTTACTCCTCGTATGCAATGTGTTCAATATGGTTCAAATCCATTGATAGATTCTTTAACTAATGGGGATTATTATCAACCTTTATTTTTGTATGAAGGTGTATTAAATATCCTAGCTTTTCTAATAATTTATATTTGACTTCCAAATTATAAAGACATTAGATTAGGTACAATCGGGATGAGTTACTTCTGAATTTATGGATGTATTAGATTTGGAATGGAACCATTAAGAAATAGCCAATACACTTTTACATCTACATATATTCTAAATGGTATTTTATGTGCACTTGGTATTGCTGGTACTATCTATACTCAATTCTTTGGTCCAAAATATAGAGATAAGCAATTGTTATACATGGTTTGAATTAAATATATTAGACTTCCATTTATAAAACTTGGTATTAAAATGAAGATGAAGTGAGCACTTCAATTTGAAATAAAAGATAAAGGTTTAAAGAACTATGGATTTGAAAAACCTTATAATTTCTGTCGTTCTGAACATAATCCTCTATATTACGCCAATAGATAATAAGATTAACTATAATATATTATAGTTATTGCCCATAAATAGCTTTAATTAATTCAAAAAATAAAATTATTTTATAAATTCAATTAAAAAAGTTCACTTTAAAGTATAATGGAAGTATGAACAAAAGATTACATATTGTACTTGGTTTGACAGGATTAGTAGCTGCTGGAGGTCTTGTGACTGGTGGATATTTCCTTTTTTCAAACTCAAATAAATATAATGGATACTACACAAATCCGATTATCGATAACCCAAATGGATTAGTATCTGCATATAATGGTGCAAGAGAAAGAGGTGCTGAAGTTATTCTGACTCCAGGGTTTAATCACCAAGCACCAATTGAAAGTACTTTTGAACAATATCCTAGTGAATTTAAAAATACTGGATTCTTGTTATATGACTCAAATGTAACTAAGAATACAAAAGCTGCTTACAATACTTGAAGCATTACATTTAGAACTGATTTAGGATCAATCAAGGTTGGTGTTGCAATTGCTTACTTTTTAAATTATTACCAAGATTGATTTGCAACAGATGATGATGGTAAATTGACTTGAGCAACTTGAGGTGGGCTACCATATTCGTCAGTTACATCATACATGGGTGGATTACAAAAAGGTATTCAATGAGCTAATGAAAATTTAAAAGGTAAAACTATTCATAATCCTGATTCAAACAAAGATTTCACATATAAAGAAGTTCAACAAATTTTTGATCCTCAAGGTTCTGAATTTACAAAAGGATTTGGAGAATCAAATGGTATGAACCTTCAAATGTCATTAGTTAACGCAAGACCAGATGTTCTAATTCCAGTTGCTGGTCCACAAATATGAAGTGCTCAAAATTTAATCAAAAACTTAAAAGATTCTAAAACAATACTAATTGGTGTTGACTCTGCTTGTGAAGATGATCCTAGAAATTTAGATTACATTTCTGATTATCATGGTAAACCAATTGGTAACGGGAAAAGAGTTCAATTTTCGTCACTTAAAAGATTAGACTATGCTGGTGAAAAAGCTTTATCAATTATTAATAATGGTAACAAGATTCCTGAAACAACAAATCCAGATGAATATAATAATTTCACTACACCAACTGGTGAAACAGGTTTTGGAACATGTGCAGTAGGTGACATTAAAAATAATTGTGTAGGTATTAGTGAAGCTGGTCTTCCATATTTTGACGATGCATTTAAATTATCTGGATTAACTCAAGACCCAGCATTAGATCCAAAATATAGTGAAGTAGCAAATATGCAATATGTTGGAGATCCAAAGAGCGATGATCCTAAGACTCCTGATAATGAATCAATTTACAATTATGGTGCAGCTCCATTTGGACTAGCAAAAGAATGTACATTAAATGTTTCAGATACATCTAAGATTTTAAATAAAAATGGTTTTATCAAAAAAGATGACCAAGCTGATGCAAATAAGATTAAAGTTATTTTATCTCAATCAAATGCTATTTTAATGGATGCAAGTTTTAGTCAATCATGCTATGTAGGTCTATATACTTGATATAAATCTATGGGTATTGAAATACCAAAACCAATAGGAGGGAAGTAATGGCATTATTAGACAAAATTAAAGACAAGATATCTTCTAATAATGATAAGAAAGTTTCACAAAGACTAGATGGAACAAATGCTACCTTACGTAATGAAGATATTAATCCAGATATTACTGTTAATAAAATTAGAGAATATCAAAGAAATGGATGAGACCTAGAAAAACTTTATTATAAAAGTGAATACATTGAAAGAAAGCAATATGAAAGAAGAGAATTCAGTGATATTGAATTAAATCAATTTAAAAAATCTAAACAAATGAATGCAAGTTCATCAATGGTTAATTCAAGTAATTTCCATGATAAAGTTGAGAAGCATAGTAGTTACAAAGATGAAATCAAAGAAAAGAATAAATCAGATCTTAGAATGAAACAAATCATTCAAGAAAGAGAAACTATTAGTAACAGACCACTTACACTAAAAGAAAGAAATAAACTTCTTGATGAATTAGCTTCAAACAAAACTGCTGAAAATAGAAAGCAAGATATTCTTAAAATTTTACGTAACCAAGAATTAAACCCATTACAAACTACAGATAATAAACCAGGATTTAATAAACAAGTTCCAGAAAATATAAATCAACAACAATTACAACCACAACCAGAACAACAATTATCCAGAAGAGAAATTAAGAAACAACAAAAGTTGCAAGAACAACATCCTGAAATGCAACAACAAGTTGCAGCTCCAGTTCAATATAATGAAAATGCAACAACAGATTTAAACAAACCTAATGTTGAACAATATATTGAACAACAAAAGAAAGATGAAATAGCACAATTTGGTTCTAAGAAACCTAAACTTGAATTAGTTCCTGAAGTTGATGAACGTGGTTTAATTGTTGAACCAGTTAAAACATATGTTAGACTTGCTGACCAAGAATCAAGTGATATCATTACTCACGCTAATGAAATCAAAGTAATTTCTAACTCTAAACCATCATATGATCCAAATGCAAAATATGCAATTGAAATGATTGATATCTATAAAACATTTGGACAAGTTCATGCAAACAATGGAATTACATTTAGAGTAAAAGAAAATGAAGTTCATGCTCTTATTGGTGAAAACGGTGCAGGTAAATCTGTTTTAATGTCAATTCTATTTGGAATTTATAATCCTGATTCTGGAAAGATTTTAATTAATGGAGAACCAGCTGTTTTCTCATCTCCAATGGATGCTACTTTTGCTGGACTTGGAATGGTGCACCAACACTTTAAATTAGTTGAAACAGATTCAATTTATGAAAATGTAGTATTAGGTGTTGAAAATGTCGATGGTCTTGGTGTAATGAAAAATAGAGAAGCTAAGAAGAAACTTAATGCATTAATAGAAAAATATAATTTAAATTTAGATATCAATAAAAAAGTATCAAAGTTAAATGTTGCAGAACAACAAAAAACTGAAATCTTAAAATTACTTTATAGAGAAGCAAGTATTATGATTTTTGATGAACCAACTGCTGTATTAAGCGATAGCGAAATTAAACAATTCCTTGAAATTATTAAACAACTTAAAGCTGAAGGAAAAACAATCATTTTAATTACACATAAATTCAATGAAATTAAAAAAGTTGCTGATAGAGGGACTGTAATTAGATTAGGAACATTCATTTCTGACTTTAACATTAAAGATAAAAATACAAATGAAATGGTTGCAGAAATGGTTGGAGATTCAATTAATTTTGTTACAAATGAATACAAAGGACAATTTGATCAAACTAAACCAATTTTAGAAGTTAAAGATGTTCACATTGATCACAAAACAAAAGGCAATGGAATTAGCTTTGACGTACATGCTGGTGAAATCTTTGCAATTGCAGGTGTGACTGGAAATGGACAATCTGAATTATCACTAATCCTTTCTGGACTTGAAAAACCACATGGTGGAAAGATTTTATTAAATGGTAAACACATTTCATCTAAGACTTTAAAGAACTATAAGAATGGTTTATCATTTGTTCCAGAAGATAGACATAAACATGCAGTAATTTTAGACATGCCTTGTTACATGAATGCAGTACTTAATAGAGTTGATTTTAAACCATACAATAAGAACGGTATTCTTGACTATTCATTCATTAAAGAAGATTCAAGACAATTCTTTAAGGATTATGATGTTAGAGGTACAACTCGTGGTTCTACACCAATCAGACAATTATCTGGTGGTAACCAACAAAAACTTGTAGTTGGTCGTGAACTAGACAAAGCTCATAATCTTATCATACTTGTTCAACCAACTAGAGGACTTGATTTATTGGCTATTAACAATATTCATAAACAAATTCTTAAGGAAAAAGAACAAGGCAATGCTATACTACTTATTTCATATGAACTAGATGAAATTTTATCTCTAGCTGATACAATTGCAGTTATGAACAAAAACCAAATTGTTGGAATGGACACAGCTAGCAAAATGACCAGAGATAAGATTGGTAAGCTAATGGTAGGTGGATATGAACATTAATAATAAATTATTTTTTGATGGAATAAAATTCAGTAGTAAGCGTAAGAAGAATATGAGAACTTTCTATTCTACTATCTTCTCAATTTTAGCTGCTCTACTTGTTGCTCTATTAGTTGCAACTATGCTTGGTTACAATCCACTTGAAGTTGGTTCAAAACTATTTACAGTTGGTATCCAAAATTATAAAGAACTAGTTAACTTTGCTGGTGCATTAGTATTATCTGGTTTAGCTTTTGCAATGACCGCCAAAGCAGGTATATTTAATATTGGTATATCCGGGCAAATGTTAGGTTCAGGAACGTGCATGGTATTTGTTATTATGTTATTCAACAAACTAGGTATAACAGATCAAATACCAAATGGTGCAGGACAAGTTATTATTGTTTTAATTGCTATGTTAGTAGGGGCATTATTCGCTTTAATAGTAGGTGCCTTAGAAGTATATCTAAAAGTTAATTCAGTTGTATCAGCTATCTTATTAAACTGAATTGTATACTTTGTTTCATTCTATTTAATAGCTACATTTGCAGCAAACAAGACAGATGATGGACAACTATTAGGAAGTATCTTAATACCAGATAACTTTAGATTAATTGATACACAATGAGGTACTGGTGGTTTAATACCAATTGTTACCATTGTTGCAATAATATCAATTGCAATGTTTGTGTTATTCAAATGTACAGTATTTGGTCACAAAATTACTGCTGTTGGATTAAATAAAGATGCTTCACAATATGCAGGTTATAAAGTTAATAAAATTAAGTTAACTACATTTGCATTATCAGGTTGTATTTCAGGTATTTTAGCTTGTGTAGTATATACTACTAGTATTGTTCCTTCAATCCCATTAAACTTGAATGTGGATGCTGTTCCTACTGAAGGTTTCGAAGGTATTGCTATTTCATTGATTGCAAATAATAATCCAATTGCTATTATCTTTATTGGTGCACTATTTGCTTTATTCAAAAACTCAATGCCTGGTATTGCAATTCCCCCATCATACTTTAATGTATTAATTGGTTTAATTATGATTGGTGCTACTATTTCAGTACTTTTATTAAAATGAAAACCAATTCAATTCTGAAAAACATTTAAATATGGTAAAGGTTACTATGGTGTTAAGAATACTTATGACAACAGTTTAAATATCTTAATATCAAAATACAAATCAATTCTTAAATGAGAAAAACAAAATATCTATAACCAAAAAATATCTTCAAGTCAAAAAGCTATCTTATGATCTCAAACTAAACAAGAAATAGCTGAAGATTATAAAACAGAAAAAATGATGATTCAAGATGAATATCAACAATCATTATGAAAACTAGTAATTGACAATAAACTAATTCATGAAGAACAATATAAAACTGAAATGAATCATTATGTTAATGACATCTCACTAAAATCTACTAAAAAGATAACTCATTTTAAAGAAAAGAACTATCAATACCAAATGAAGTTGATAAATGTTGAAGGCAAGAAAAAAATATTGTTACAAGGTAAGATCGATGCTAATGAAGCAAAGATTTGATTAAGAAAACAAATCAATGTAATCAAAGGCAATGAAATTGAAGCAATTTTAAAAATTAAACACGAAAATACTTCATCTTCAATCAAGTCAAAATTAACAAAAGATATCAAGACTAAAACAGCTGCTGAAATCTCAACAGTAAAAGTACAAGCAATCAATATGTACAAGGCTGCTTTATGAAAACAAAGTCAAGCGTTAGATGAATTAAAACAATCAAAGAAAAAAGATACTCCAGTAACTATTGATAATCAAACAAATGCTGACGCTTCAACTTCAAATAAAATAAACAAGAAAATTGAAGTTGCTAAAACAGATTATGTTGCATTAAAAGACAAGATTACTTCAACATCAAAATATTTAAATGAATTAGCTACAATTGAAAATACACAAGCTGTCCAAGAATTAGCTATCAAATATGGATCAGAAGAAAATAAGGACTACCAATTTGATAAAGCTGAAATTGATGCAGCAACTAGCTATGAAATGGGATTAAACAATGTTGATAGTAATAAGTTAATTGCATCAATTAATTACAAATTCCATGAAACTGATGAAAATGGTATTGGTGAACATAGTAATAGATTAATTAAACAAATTGCTAAATGATCAATGAAAAATGTTAAGAAGCAATATAAACATGCAGTAATTAATATTAAAGCGCACAGAGCAATTAGTGCTTGTAAAGTTCCATTAGAACAACAAGCTCAAGAAAACTTTAATAAGAAAGCTGAATCTATTAAGAAAGAAGTTTCTAAAATTTCAAATGAAAGAATCAAACCAAATGTTATCAATTATTTAGATGGTTTAATCCAATCTAAAGGGATTGCATTACAAGAAGGAGGTAATGAATAATGGACTTTAATTACTATTTATTCTTAAACTCTGCATTCATGTTATTTGTAGTTTTAGGACTTGGTTCTTTAGCTGGATATTTCTGTGAAAGAGTTGGTATTGTAAATATTGCTATTGATGGTCAAATGATTTTTGGAGCATTAATATTCTCAATATTTGGAATGATCTTTAACAATGCTATGGGAGATTTAACTGGAGGATTTGTGCTTGTGCCAATTCTAATCTCCGCAGTTCTCTCAGTTATATTGAGTTGGATCTTCGGTCTCTTGACCATTAAGTTAAAAGCAGATCACGTAGTTGCTGGTACTGCTATTAACCTAGTAGTAGCTGGTATAGCTACATTCATTACAATTCCTTTAGGTACTGCTATTAGTAATGGTTTATATCCTAAGCTAAAAGTTCTATTCACTCCTAAATGAGTAATAGGTGAAGGGCTATATGGTGAAACTATTATGATAGTTGCAATTGCTTTAATATTCTTAGCTATTGCAATCTTTGTAATGAATAAAACAAGATTTGGTTTAAGAATGAAAGCAATTGGTGACAATCCAAATGCAGTTAATGCTCAAGGTATTGATGTAAATAAATATAAATGATTTGGAATGATGATATCAGGAGTATTTGCTTCAATTGCTGGATCAATCTTTATTCTAGGTGGACCAAGTATGTATCCACAATCTTCTTACTTTGAAGGAAATGTTGCTGGATTAGGATTCTTATGTATTGCCATTGTTGTATCTGGTGCATGAAAGATTCCGTTCATGGTAATTTCAGCACTAGTATTTGCTGCACTTATGTCTGGCGCAAATATCTTATCAACTAACCAAATCTTAAAACCAGCAGGTGATTATGTAAAATATGCAGTTAATGCAATTCCATTCATCGCTTCACTAATAGTACTATGTATATTCTCTAGAAGAGGTTTTGCCCCTAAGGCCTTAGGTAAACATTTTGATAAAGCCCTAAGATAAACCATATTAAAATTAAAGTATGAATTTACATAGCCTTGAAAATGCAATTTTAAATCTATTAAAAAACATTTCACAAAGTGATAGGGATTTTTATTCAGATTCAATTAATATGAATCTAATTCATTTAATCCAAACAGAAAACTATAAGAGTGTACTGTTTCTTTATAATTCACTATTTGAGCCTTCCATAGATAAAACAATCATTTATTGTTTAAATAACAATATTGATTGTTATTTTATGTATTACAACAAAAAAGACTATATCCAAATGTTTAAAGCTACTACAGACAATCATGATTTTGAGTTTTATAAGTACACTATTCAACCTATCCCTAAGAAATTTGCTGAAAAGGTGAGCAAAAATATGAATGTTGATCTAGTAGTAACTCCATTAATGGCTTGTGATCAAGACTTGAAGATGCTAGATTATAGCTTAGACTTTAATTTTTTGCGTTTAGTAAATATTAACAACTCTACCAAAAGATGTGGTTATTGTTTCTCCATCCAATGCTTGCGAGACCCCTTTATTAAGCAAAAAACACTAGATCTAGATTTCTTAGCCACAGAATACAAATTACATTGCAAAGACTAAAAAATTTGCAAAATTTTTAATACTAAAGTATTAACCCTACTCCAAAATCAAAAAAATAAAAATTTTTGTCCTTTTTTCCAGATTTTTTGGGAATAGGAATATTATGGAGAAAAAAAGTATATTTTGAATGAATGCTTTGTTCCTAATGGCATCAGTTGCATTCGCTATTTGATTCAATAATCCGTGAATCCTAATGATTGGGTTCATAAGTTTGATAGTGCTTATATGTTTAAAAATGCCATTTAAGTACTTTATAGGTGTGATTTGACCTTTAACCTTAGTTGTAGCCATCTACATCATTTTCGTGCCTAGAAACGCAAATTTGAAGGCTTTATTTGGATTAATTGAACCTACATTGCAAGTCAGAACCAAAATGATGGACTATATTGGCTCCATATATTCAAGAGAGCCAAGAGATTTCATCTACATGTTATTGTTTAACCAAAAGGACAATTCCTTCTATAAATCACTGATTGATCTAAATGTGGCCCATTTGTTTGTTATTAGTGGTTTACACATTTCTATTTTTTGTGGAATCATTGATAAACTGATTAAGAAGAAACCAATTAGCTTAACAATTAATATCCTTTTCACTTGCTTCATTTTTTATATGACTCAGTTCTCCATAAGTATTTTGAGAGTAATGATTACTTTGATAGTTGGAGTAATAGTTAGAAAAAAAGAATTAGATTCATTTATTAGAACATGTATTACAGGAATGGTGATGCTAGTATTATTTCCTACAAGTTGTATGAATATGAGTTACATATTAACCATTATGTGTACATTGTTCATCACATATGTAATTAATGAAACTGAATCACATTGATTACAATTTGTATTGATTAACTTTGTAACAAGTTTAGTGATTATGCCAATTACAATTAGTTTCAACAACAAAGTAAATGTCTTATACTTCCTAAACAATTTACTGTTCTCAGATTTAATTATTGTGATCTATTATTTTGAATTATTATTCTGTTGAATTCCATTTATGATTCCAATGAATACAACTATGATTCATTACATCAAAATATATATGATTGAGCTTAGTAATCTACAAGCCTTTTTCAAACTTAAAATTAAACCAATTGATATTATCATTATTTATGCTTTTGCCTTTAGTGGATGGAATTATTATGAATACAAACAAAATATTAAGAAACCTTGCAATATTCTTTATAATAAAATGTATGCAAACAACAACTAAAGATTATCCTGTAGCAACTATAGGCAAAAGAATTGGAATTAATATTGCAAACTATTTATTACTAGGTATTTTAGGAATGCTAGTAAACTTTTTAATCTTATATTTTCCATTTGATTGAAATGTAATTACTAATGATTCTGAATTGCCATATAACAATATTCTTTTCTCAGGTTTATTTACTTTGTGTATGGTAATCAATGGATTACTATGATTTTTACTATTTATTCTTGTTCCTTACTGGGCTGATGGAAAAACATTTGGAAGTTGCATGACTAAATGCAAATTATACTGTGAAGAAGAATCACATAGATTTAAATCAATCATGGATCACCAAGGAGTATTTATACTACCAATTTTATTTACTATGTTTTTATCATCTCTAGTGTCTTTTGCTTTTAAAGATCCAGCACAATTTATTAGTTCAATATTTGGCTTTAATCCAGGCGGTGTAAGTGGAACTGCTGAACAAGCAGCGTCAGGAGTAATGTTTGTGCTATTCATAATTAGTTGTATTATTCTTTGTGGGAACATTATCAATGTTTGTTTAAATAGAAATACTTCGTCATTATTAGACGACCAATTTAAAGTATATTTAATTGACTATAGTGAAGACACTGCTAAACCAAGTATTATTAAAAAAGATAAGCACGATTTACCTGGAAAAATTGATATGGAAGAGTTGGATAAATTATAATGGCTGGATTTGATTTAAATAATAAACAAAGACAAGCAGTTGAAGCTGATTTAGGTCCAATATTAGTTGTAGCAGGTGCTGGTTCTGGGAAAACAAGAGTATTAACTTCAAGATTTGAATATTTGATTAATCATTTTGGATTTGATTACAATGAAATTTTAGCAATTACATTTACTAATAAAGCAGCTGCTGAAATGAAAGAAAGATTAAATGCTTCTTTAGGTATTAAGTTCTTTAATTGAGTAGGAACTTTTCATTCAATATGTGTAAGAATTCTTCGTGAAGATTTTGGCCATTTAAAAGCTTATCATAATTCAGAAACAATGAATTCAAACTTTAATATTATTGATGATGATGATCAATTATCTATTTTTAAAGAAGCTTATAAGAATCATGGAATTGATTCAAAAGATATCCCATTCAAACAAATGTTTTCTCTACTTGAAAAATATAAGAGAAATAAATTAACAATTGATGATATTAAAGACCATCAATTTTGAGAATATTTAAACATAAAGAATCTAAGAGATGCATTAAGTAAAGCATTTGTAATTAAGTATTATGAAACTATTTGCCATAATAATAATTTATTAGACTTTAATGATCTACTAATACTTACAAATAAATTATTAGAGAATGATGAGATTAGATCTAAGTGACAATCAAGGTTCAAATATATTTTAGTAGACGAATTTCAAGATACAAATCAAGAACAATATACACTAATAAAAAACTTGTGTTCAAACAACAATATATTTGTGGTTGGTGACCCTGACCAAATGATTTATACATGACGTGGTGCAGAACATGCAATTATTAATAATTTCCCTAGAGAATTTAAAGGCTGTCAAGTAATTATTTTAGATATCAATTATCGTTCTACACAAGAGATACTAGATGTCTCAAATGAATTGATTACAAACAATAAAAATAGAATTGAAAAATCACTTACAGCTTTTCAAGGATATTGTCATACTAAACCAACTTATTATGAAGCTCCAAACCAGGACAATGAATCTAATTGAGTTTGTAAACAAATTAAAGATTTAATGGCTAATGGTGTTAAACCAGAAACTATTGCTATTTTGTATCGTTCTAACTATCTATCACGTAATATTGAAACTGAGTTAATTAACAATGACATTAAATATAAAATGTATGGTGGTGTTAAGTTCTATCAACGTAAAGAAATTAAGGATATATTAGCCTACTTAAAAGCTATCTATTTTGCAGATGAATTATCAATCAAAAGAATAATTAATACTCCAAGAAGAGGTATTAGTACAAACTCAGTTGATATAATAACTAAATTTGCGCAAGCTAATGATATTCCATTTGCAAATGCCTTATTTCAAATTGATGACATTGAAGGCTTAACTTCTGCTTGTAGAAATGGTGTAAGAAATTTTGTAGATTTAATTGCAAGTGTAGACACAGCACAATCATTAACAAATGTATTTGACGAAGTATTAGATAAATCAAAATATATTGAGTATTTAATTGAAAACGAAGAACAATATAAGGAAGAGAACATTGAGGAATTAAGATCTTCAATTATTAAATATGAATTAGATAATGAAGGATGTTCTTTCTATGACTATTTGCAAGATATTAGTTTAATGATGGATAATGATGATAAAGTAACAGATGCAGTATCATTAATGACAGTCCATGTATCAAAAGGATTAGAGTTTGATTATGTATTTATTATTGGAATGAATGAAGATATTTTCCCTTCTAAACAATCTACTCATACTCAAGATGGTATTCAGGAAGAAAGAAGAATCGCATATGTAGCTATGACTAGAGCTAAGAAACAATTATATTTCTCGAGTCATGGTGGTACTAACTTTATGTATAATACAATGAATAGGCCAAGTAGATTTATTCAAGAAGTTCCATCAAGTATGTATGATAGAGCAAAACAAGTTGCACGAGTAGTTAATAAGACACAAGATGATTGATTTGACTCTTCATCAACTGTAAAGATCAATCGTGCAGAAAAATATACTAATGAAGTTCAAAACTTTAAGGTTGGAGATCAAGTAGTGCATACTACTTTTGGGATAGGAATGATAGTTGCAGTTCATGGCAAAGAATTAACTATTTATTTCTCAAAGATAAAATCTAAAAAGATTATTCAATCTGACCATAAGTCAATAAAGAGAATTATGAATTAACATTTTGCTGTTGAATATTATGTAAAGCTTATATTAGATTCTAATTAATGCATGAGGAATAATATAGACACCATTTTCTAATCTAAGTGCCTGGTTTGATGAAGTAATAACTATTTTTAATGCAGGTGATTTATGATTTCCTTCAGTGATTAGTTTTTCTGATAGTTTATTTAGTGTACCAGCAGCTTCAATTGCAGCATCTTCAGAAAGCTTAATTTCAATAGCCCATCACGAACCATCTGGATGCTCTATAATTGCATCAATTTCATTATCTTTTTCATCTTTGTAAAAATATAATTCAGCACCTCATATTTTTGCATAAACACTTAAGTCCTTCATCACTTGATTTTTGAAAATGATTCCAGTAGTATTTAAATCACTATAAAACATTTCAGTGTTATTAATTCCTAATAAATTACAAACTAATGACGTATCACAGAAATAAGTTTTATTTTTAGTTCTCAATTTATAAGTAGATCTTAAATGTCTATTTCATCATGGTTTAACATCAAATATTAATTCATTGTCATATAGAAATTCTAAGTAGTTGTCCAATGTTTTTAAATCAATATCTTGATTAGTATCTTTTTTAATAGTAGATTTGTTTAGTTGTGAACCATTTAGTCTAGCTAGAGAACATAGAACATTGCTCATATTCTTTTTATTCAGTTTAGATTTGTAATTTAATAAATCTCTTTCAATAAGCGTATTTAAATATTCTTTTACTAATGTAATTGCATTGATATTATGTGCATAAACTTCTGGTCATCCACCTTTCAACATATATGAATTAAATTCACTAACATTTAATGGATTTTCTAATCTTTTAAATCTTTCTGGTTCATTAGCAATTTGACTTAATGAAATGGAAGAATCATTATCAAGATTTAAAATTTCACATAAAGTTAATGTTCCTACATTTAAAGTATAGATTCTTCCTGCACCACTATGTATTGATGCATTTTTTATTAATGGTTTTGTAGAACCAGTCAGAATAAATAGACCTTTTGGGTTTTCACCAGAATTAGATTTAGCATCTATTATTCTTCTAATTTCATTTCATACTGGTCAAGCTTCTTGTCATTCATCTATTAACCTTGGTGTTTCACCATCTAACATGTGTTGAATATCATAACTAGCCTCATTATATGAAGAAAGCTTTTGTTTTACATAATAGGCACTTTTTGAATGTTTTTGTGCTAGGAATGTTTTGCCACAAAACTTTGGACCAACCAATAAGATAGCACCAGCTTCATGCAAATAATTTTCTAGAACTTTACTTAATAATCTTTTGATTTCCATACTTTATATTCTATATAAAAAATACAAAATTCCAAAAAAAAGCACTCTTTTTTCCAAAAAAAGCAATAAATTTTCCAAAAAAAAGCACTCTTTTTTCCAAAAATAAGCAATTTTCATTATTGTAGACCTCTCTTTTATAGAATCCTGTTCATTTGATCTTATGCTCAAAATATACGTTTACTCTAAGCTCATTAAGATAACTGACATAATAACTAATATAAATAATTAATAAATTATTTTATTTATGTATAATGTCAATGTGTGAGACACTAGCGTTGCTAGTTTAATTTAAGTGGCGTTGCCATTTATGCATTATTATGTACTCACATAAACACAATTAGACAACATGCGTTACACATGTGGTACACAAATGTGTGCAATGTAACATAAAATCAATTAATTATAAAAAACATCAGTCTAGTAGTCTAGACATCTTTTACTTTTTTGTAAAAGAAAACTAAGAGGTATAAATGAAAATAAGTTGTATACTAGGATTACAATTTGGAGATGAAGGTAAGGGTAAATTTACTGATTACTTATCTGACCAATACGATGTAATTGTTAGATATCAAGGTGGTGATAATGCAGGCCATTCAATTAATTTAAATGGTACTAAATATCATGTAAGATTAATACCTTCTGGGGTATTTAATGGTAAAGATATATTAATTGCTAATGGAGTTGTTTTAAATCCATTAACACTAATTAATGAATTATCTTATTTAGCTGAAAATAATATCAAGGTAAATAATTTATTTATTTCTGATAAAGCTCATGTAATCATGCCATACCATTTACAAATGGATGAATTAAATGAATTAGTTAAAGATAATAAGATAGGAACTACAAAAAGAGGGATAGGTCCTTGTTATGCTGACAAATATGATAGAGTGGGCGTGAGAGTGCAAGATTTATTTGATCAAACTAATTTAGAAAAGTTAATTAGTACTGCCTTAGTGCATAAAAATGTTTTATTCAAACATCATAATCTACAAACATTTGATGCAAAAGAATTAGCTAAGGAATATTATGCAATAGGCCAAACTATTAAACAATATGTAGTTGATTCTAATACATTCCTAAATAAAAAAATAAAAGATAATCAAAATATCTTATTAGAAGGTGCTCAAGGAGCTATGCTTGATATTGAATTTGGAACATACCCATACGTTACATCATCAAGTTGTTTAACTGGTATGATGCAAGGGACTGGAATTGCTTACAATCAAATGACAAATACATTAGGTATTGTTAAAGCTTATTTGACTAGGGTTGGGAATGGACCAATGGTTACAGAAATAGATGATGAAATTGCACAAACAATTAGAGTTAATGGTAATGAATTTGGAACAGTAACAAAAAGACCAAGAAGAATAGGTTGATTAGATCTTCCACAATTAAGATATACTATTGGGATTTCAGGTGCAAAAACAATTGCTATTGCACTATTAGATGTATTAACTAATATTGGTGACATAAAAGTATGTACTCATTATGTAGATGATGCAGGAAACAAATATGTAGATTACATTAATAATGATTCAGTATTAGCTAACCTTAAACCTGTTTATAAAACATTTAGTGGTTGAACAGAAGATATTTCAGAAATAAAAGAATTTAACCAGCTTCCAAATAATGCAAAAGAATATTTAAAATTCATTGAAAAAGAATTAAATGTAAAGATTGAATATGTATCAGTAGGATCTAAGAGAGATCAAACAATAAAGGTAAATTAAGTGATAGATAGATATAAGATAAATGAAATTGAAACAATATGATCAGATAAACAAAAATTTGATAACTGATTAAAGATTGAACTATTAGTATGTGAAGCATTGTGCGAATTAGATATAATGCCACAAAAAGATTTGGAATATATTACCAAAAATATTAAGTTAGATATCAATAATGTCTATGAACTAGAAAAAGAAACTAAACATGATGTAGTTGCATTCACTAGATCAATTGGAAATTCAATTAAAACTAATGCAAAGAAATGAATTCATTATGGATTAACATCCACAGATATTGTTGATACTTCTAATGGAATAAATTTTAAATTATCAAATGATATTATTGAGGCTAATGTAGAAAGATTATTATCTACACTAAAACAATTAGCAATTGATAATAAATATGTCAAACAAATTGCAAGAACTCATGGAGTTCATGCACAAGTAAATTCACTTGGTTTAAAATTCTTAAACTATTATGAAAATATTAGTAGATGATTATCGACTTTTCAAATTATTAGAAAACAAGTTGAAGTAGTTAAATTATCTGGTGCTGTAGGGAATTATTCATATCAGAATCCAAAAATAGAATTAATTGTTTCTAAAAAGCTAAATATGGATATTGCATTTAATAGCACACAAGTAGTTTCAAGAGATAGACATGCAATGTACTTCAGTGTATTAGCTAATCTTGGATTATTAATTAACCAATTAGCAACAGAAATAAGACATTTACATAGAACTGAAGTAAATGAAATATGCGAAGGTTTCTCATTGCACCAAAAAGGTAGTTCTGCTATGCCACATAAAAAGAATCCAATCACTTGTGAAAATATATGTGGAATGAGCAGATTATTGACAGGGTTGTGCCAAACAACTTGAGATAATGTTAATTTATGACATGAAAGAGATATTTCACATTCATCTAATGAAAGAATTATATTCTGCGATGCAATTTCAATTACAGTATATATGTGCCAAAAGATGAATGGTGTATTAAACAATATAACAATTAACAAAGATGCACTACAAAATAATATTTTAAAAACACAATCTACAACTCAATCTCAAGCAATCTTATTACACCTTATTAACAATACGGATGAATCTAGAGAAACATTATATGATTTTATCCAATCAACTATTCTTAAAAAAGAAGACATATTTAAAACATTAAGTGAATCTAAATTTGCTGAATCGTTCAAAGGTAAAAAGTTAGAAGAATTTAAGAAATTATCAGATGAGTTACAATACATAGATTTTATTTACAAAAGAGCAGGTATTTAAATGAACACAAAAGACTATTTATCAAAAGTATTATTAACTTATGATCAAATCATTCAAAGAATAAATGAGATATCATTAGAACTTAATAATGCATATATTAATGAAGAAGATGAAGTATTAATTGTTCCTGTTATGGATGGATCATTAATGTTTGCTAGTCATCTTATCTTGAATCTTAATTTTCCATTAAAAGTTCAATCAACTAAAATTAGTTCATATGATGCAAATACTAGCTCATCATTAGATCCAAAAATTATCTGTAATATTCCACCAGAAAAAATTAAAGATAGAAAGATATTAATAATAGAAGATCTAGTTGATACAGGCACAACATTAAATAGGATGTATGATTACTTATTAGATAATGGTGCTATAGATGTAAAGATTTGTATTTTATTCAACAAGGATGTACCTAATCGCCATTTAAAGTTCAATATTGATTTCCAAGGTTTTAATATTCCAAATGAATGAGTAGCAGGCTTTGGTGTTGATTCACAAGGATATTTTAGAAACTTAAAAGACTTTGGTATAGTAAATAAAAAATATATTAAATAAATTTATGTATAATATCAATGTGTGGGATACTAGCGTTGCTAGTTAAATTAAGTGGCGTTGCCATTTATGCATTATTTATGCACTCACATAAAAACAATTAGAAAGGTATCTATGAATAAGACTATTCATCAGTCAAAGCCAGTTGGCTTTAGACAGAAGTTTAGAAATTATTTTAGATTTGATTCTTATGGAGCAATCCTTAAGAAAGAAATTATTGGTGGGATAAGTACATTCTTAGCAATGGCTTATATCCTAGCAGTAAACCCAGCTTTAGTTGGAAATTCTCCTATTGAAGTTGGAAATGAATCAGCTGGTCTTGCTTCACAATACTTAGGTGGTTTATTCCTAGCCACAGCATTATCAGCATTTTTAGGAACAATGTTTATGGGGCTTTGAGCAAGAGTTCCTATAGCAGTTGCTCCAGGGATGGGGCTTAATGCATTCTTTGCATTTACAGTTGCTCAATCTGTAGGGTTCCAATCAGCTCTTACAGTTACTATTCTTTCAGGTATTCTTTATTTTGCAGTAGTGCTTACACCTGCAAGACAAAAGATTGCAGAAATGATTCCACATAACTTTAAGATTGCTATTGGAGCAGCTATTGGTATCTTTATTGCATATCTTGGTTTACAACAATCAGGTATTATTGTTAAAGATCAAGGACCTGCATTAGTATCAAGCATTGGTGATTTTAGCGATCCTTTAGTAATCACAGCCTTATGTTTGACTATATTAGGTTTAATTCTTCACTTTGGTAAAATACCAGGTGCAATTGTAATTAATATGCTAATAGGTGCAGTAATCATAATTATCTTAGTTTGTAGTGGTGCAGTTAGTGGTGCTACTTCATCTGATTTATTAGGAAGTTACGAAGACTTTAGTTCCTTTGCAGATGTTGCAAAAGCTGGATGATTAGGTTTTGCAAATGTTGATATGTGAAAGAACCCTATGACTTACTTCGGTGTTCTATCGTTCTTATACATGGACTTCTTTGATACAACTGGAAGTTTAATTGTTATTGGTAGAATGGTTGATTTTGACAAAGTAGAACCAAAGTGAGTTGCTAGAGCTAATGAAGTAGATGCTATTTGTACATTTGCTGGTGCAGCTATGGGTTCTACAACAGTAACTACATTCGTTGAATCTACAGTGGGTGTAAGTGCTGGTGCTAAAACAGGATTTAGTGCATTAGTGACTTCATTATGTTTTGGATTATCAATTGCAGCTTGACCTATTCTACAAGTGTTTATGCCAATTGGTCCAGCTTTACGCCAACCTATTACTGCTCCTGTATTAATTGTTGTTGGAGCTATTATGATGTCACAAATCAAAGACTTTGAATGAGAAATCTTTGCAGACATTCCAACATTATTCATCACAATTATTATGATGGTATTAAGTAATAGTATTGCTCATGGTTTATCATTTGGTATGATTACATTTGTACTTGTTAATGCTTCACTTGGTGCAATCCAAGCAATCAAGCACAAAAAGAAAGTAGTAAATGATCTTACTATGCCAATTAGTGATGGAACAAAAACTGTTCCAGTTAGGGAATTCAATTATTTAAAGAGAGTTAATTGAGTTTGTATATTAATTGCAGTTATATCATTAGTGTTCATAATCCTAGAACAAGGTAACGTTCATGGACATTGATTTAACTAAAATCTAAAATAATTCTAAATGTTGCAAGGGTGGGCCTATGGTCCACCTTTGTTTTACAGAGCATAAAATATTATTGTTTTTAAATTAAAGTGGATATAATAAAAACATTGAGACACATATAAAATAAAAAACATGCTTATTGCAAGTTGAGGTACAAGACTAAATAAATCATTTAGATCTTAGATACTTATGACTTCAAAACTTGAAAACATTTTATCCCAAGCTCAATATAGAACATAGTTAGATACCAGTCTATCTATTTTGTAGTCTAGGGGTAATATATATGTCATGCTCTTGTTGTCATGATGATCACATCAATAAATGTGAAGCATCTAATAGAAAAAATATATTAAATTTATCATTAATGATTGTAAGTATTATCATAGCCTTTATTTTAGAAGGTGTTGAGATATATTATGCATTTGCAGGTTCAAATCAAACTATGCCCATTTGAATGGACTGAGCTTCATTTGGATTATCAACAATTGTAGTTGGATTATATGGATGAAAGTTTGTGTATTGAAGCTATGAAGAAATCTTTAAGGAAAAGATGACTGGAATGTATACAATGATTAGTTTATGTATCATTGTTTCCTATGCCTTTAGTTTCTATCCTTTAATTGAAAATACTATTAACTATGCTCACAATATCCAAGAGCATGGAATGATGTCGTTTTTTCCTACAGCTGCAGTAGTTGCTGCTACTATAAATTTAGGGAATTATTTAACAACTAAATTAGAACATAAAGCAGAAGATGATATTACCGCAATTGCAACACTAAAAGTTAATGATGCTAATTTATTCAATCCTAAAACTAAGAAGAATAAAATTGTTAATATTGATACATTGCAAATTAATGATCTTATTCAAGTAAATAAAGGTGAATCTATCCCCGTAGATTGTGTAGTTTATAAAGGCTTAACATATATTGATGAATCTTCTATTACTGGCGAATCAAAACCACAAAAGAAAACATATAATAGCAATTTAATTAGTGGAACAATAAATGTTGGCAATACAATTATTGCTAAAGTAATTAGAACAAGCAAGGATTCTACATTAAATCAAATCTTAGAAAATGTTAAAAGAATACAAGAAGAAAAACCTAAATATCAAAAGATTGCTGATAGATTATCTAAATGATTTGTTCCAATCATAATAGTGCTTGCAATTACTACATTTTGTATCCAAGCATTTGTACCTGGAATAGAGGATGTTTCTAGTGCTTGATTATTTGGTAACGAAAGGCCAAGTAATAATTATGTTGCAGCAATTTATTATGCAGTTGCAGTACTTGCGGTTTCATGTCCTTGTGCACTAGGTGTAGCAATACCATTTGCAAGTTTATCAGGAATATCTAAAGCTTCTAAAAATGGTATCATTATTAACCATGCATCTGCATATGAAAAAGTAAATAAAATAGATCTTATTGCATTTGATAAAACTGGTACCTTAACAAAAGGTAAATTTGAAGTTAAATCTATTATTGGTAATACTAAATATGCAGAACTAATTTACCATATGGAATCAAAGTCAATTCACCCATTAGCTAAATCATATACTGATTGATATATATCTAAACATAAGAATATTAAGAATAGAGATATCAAAGTAAGTGAATTAAGTGGAGTAGGTTTGTTATATAAAGAAAATAATAAAACTACATATAAACTTGTGTCTTATAAATTTATAAAAGATAATATTACTAAATTAAAACTAAACAAAGATGTAGAAAAGTATGTTAATAGATTTGAAACATCACAAGAAAATTATTTAACTTCATTAGCCTTTTTAATAAAGAATGATGTTGTTGAATCTGTTATAGTTTTTAAAGATTGCATTAATGAAAATACTCTTGAAACAATTAATGTACTAAAGTCTAGAGGAATAGATATTTACATGATCACTGGAGATAATGAAAAATCTGCAAAAAAACTTGCTACACAATTAGGCATAAAATATTATGCAAACGTATTACCAAATCAAAAAGCTGAGATAGTAAAACAATTTCAATCTGAAGGTCATTGTGTTTGCTATGTCGGTGATGGAATTAATGATCTAGAAGTATTAAAGCAAGCTAACTTATCTATGGCAATTAATAAAGACAATGCAATAGTAAACAATGTAGCTGATATATCAATTTTAAATAAAGATATTATGAGTGTTATCAAAACAATCTTTATTACTAAATTAATTAGAAGAGTAATATTCCTTAATTTATTTTGAGCATTCTTTTATAACACTATAACAATTCCACTAACTATGCTTGGATATTTACCAGCTTTCTTAGCAGTTATTGCAATGGCTTGTTCTGATGCCTTTGTAATAATTAACTCAATATTCTTTAAATCTAAGAAGTTTAGATATGTATCTAGAAAGGAAGCTAGATTAATTGATAAGGCTAAATATGATTTAACTATTTAGTAGTGAAGATTAATACTGTTTACTATATTGATACTAGACAAGCTAATACTTGCTAAATGGTTTGAAAATTTACTAAAATATGCAAAATCCTATAGTTTTTTGAGAAAAAATATGCAAAATCCTATAGTTTTTCAAAAAAATATGCAAAATCCTACACTTTTTTGAGAAAAAATATGCAAAATCCTAAATTATGTCTAAAATAATAGGTATTATGATATCTAATGAAAATAAAAAAGTTATTTTAAAAAGAGATTTTGAAGACGAAATAGAAAGATGATATACAGGCTCTCGTAGTGATTGTGCACTTGTAGTTACAGGAGCTAGACAAGTAGGTAAAACTACAGGTATTGTTAATTGAGCTAATAGAACTGGTAGAAAATTAATAAAATTTGATCTAAGTGAAAATATTAAGTATGTTGATAGAATATGTAGTGCTAAATCTCATGAAGAAGTATTACAAATAGTATGTGAAGCATTAGGTATTAGACAATCTGAAATTGAAATTTTATTTTTAGATGAAATTCAAATGCACCCAGATTCTTTGTATCTATGTAGATTATTTAGAGATAAAAAAGTTAAACTAATTTGCAGTGGAAGTTTGCTAGGCACTAAATTGTCTATAAATTCCAAAAGAACTGATGTTGGTTCTAAAGCTTATTTACAAGTTTATCCATTAAACTTTAAAGAATTTTTACAATGAACTAATAATGATATGAAGATTCAAATTATTGAAGATGCATATAATAATAAAACACAAATAAGTAAACCTCTTCATAATGAATTAATGGATTTGATGTATAAATTTTTATTAATAGGTGGAATGCCAAGAGTAGTAGCAACTTATCTTGAAGAAGGAATGCTTATAAATAATGAAGTATATGATAGAAAAACAGAAATTTATAAATGTTACTTAAGTGATAATCAAGAATCATTTTATGCTTATGATAAAAATAGATCTGAAACTATAAAAACTATAGATTTAATTTTTAATAAGATAGATCAATTTGTAATACAACCAGAAAGCAAGAGATTCATAATAACAGATATAGATAAAAACTTCAGATATTCAAATGTAGAAGTACCATTAAGTATTTTAAAAAATAGTAATATTGCTATTTCTGCAAATATGGTAGAAATACCTGAGTTTCCTCTTGAACATCATATGTCAGAATCTCAATTTAAACTTTATTATAGTGATGTAGGATTATTAACTTCAAAATTGAAAATGGATTATTCTAAATTGATTTCTTTCCAGAATGAAAATTCTAATTCAGCAATATGAGGTGGAATTATAGAAAATTATGTTGCTCAAGAATTCCAAACAGCAAAATTATATTATTGAAAAGGATACCTTAAATCTAAGAATAAATATGAAGTCGATTTCTTACTTCAGTATTCAAAAGATGGATCTATATTCCCATGTGAAGTTAAATCACATATAAAACAACATAAGCGTGCAACTTCATTAAATGCATATATTGGCGAATATAAACCTAAGGCAGTAATTTGTATAGGACCTAATAATTTTGGTGTGAATGGGAATAAATACTATATCCCACTATATGCAGTATTTAGATTAAAACAAGACTTTGATTTTTAATACATTGACACTAGTTTTCATTATTAAAAGCATAATTCAATTTATGGATTCAATTCTTTGTATCAGTCTTGATTAGTAATTTAGCTTTTGATGTAGCGTGTTCTACTGTAATAGTTATATCTTTTTCTTCAATATTAATTACTTGTCCATCTGAGATTAAGGAACATCCTTGGTTATAGTTACTTGCACTTATTTTAATTTTATCTTTATTACTTATTACTAAAGGGCTTCCTAACGATGAGTAATGTCTATTATGGATTGGTTCTATTTCAGTAATAGACATAACAGGTAGGTTAGGCATTAAGATTGCTCCACCTAATGATTTAGATCTAGCTGTTGAACCTAAGGGAGTAGTGATAAGGATTCCATTAGCCTTTAGATTTTGCAATAGTTCATTATTGATATATACACTTAAGCTAATTGCATATGGTGAACTTATTACAAAATCATTAATAGCATAGTGACATGCTGTTCCTTGGCATACTCTTAGTAATGATATAGATTGATAATTATCTTCATTTACTAAGTCTTCAATATTTAAATTGTCTGCATCTTGCTTGTAGCTATAAAATCCTAATGTTCCTGCATTAATAAAAATAATTCTTGCTTTTGGATTATCTAGATATGGTGCAGTATTTTTTAAAAATCATCCATCACCGCCAATAATAAATATATATTCAAAGTCATTAGACTGTTTAGAATGTTCTAACAATTTTGTTATTTCAGCGCTTTTATTTAAAGCTTCTAGATTTGTTTTATCTACAATGATTTTGTATTTCATATGAATATTATAAGATATGTTTAATTCATTAATAAAGATATTATGTAGCTATTTCAGTATTGAATCGGAACAAATATTGATATTTTTCCTTTAAAAGTTTACCAATAGGTAAAAGCACAAGATATTTAGCATAAATTAGCAAAGTTTTGAAAATGTTGCTAATTTTTACAAATTTGGGTATATAATATAACCACAATTAATTAGGAGGATTGAAAATATGGCAAAAGAATTTATTTTAGGTATTGACCTTGGTACAACAAACTCATGTGCCGCAATTATGAAAGATGGTAAACCAGAAGTTCTTGAAAATCCAGAAGGTAAAAGAACTACTCCATCAATTGTTTCATTCAAAAATGACGAAATTTTAGTTGGTGATGTTGCTAAACGTCAAATGATCACTAACATCAACACTGTATCTTCTGTTAAGAGATTAATGGGTACAGATCAAAAAGTTGATATTAAAGATAAAAAATATACACCACAAGAAATTAGTGCAAAAATTTTAAGTTACATTAAAACATTTGCTGAACAAAAAGTTGGTCAAAAAATTGCTAAGGCTGTAATTACTGTTCCAGCTTACTTCAATGATGCTGAACGTCAAGCAACTAAGGATGCGGGTAAAATTGCAGGATTAGAAGTATTAAGAATTATCAATGAACCAACAGCAGCTGCATTAGCTTATGGTCTAGAAAAAGCAGATAAAGAAGAAAAGATTTTAGTATATGACCTTGGTGGTGGTACATTCGACGTATCTATCCTTGAAATGTCAGGTGGTACTTTTGAAGTATTAGCTACTAGTGGTGATAACAAACTTGGTGGTGACGACTGAGACCAAAAGATTATTGATTGAATGATCGAAGAATTCAAGAAACAAAATCCAGATGTTAAAGTTGATGACAAAATGGCTATGCAAAGATTTAAAGATGCTGCCGAAAAAGCTAAGATTGAATTATCTGGAACTACTACAACACAAATCATGTTGCCATTCATTGCTGTAGGACCTGAAGGACCTATTAACTTCGAAATTGAATTAACTCGTGCTAAATTTGAATCATTAACTAAAGATTTATTAGAAAGAACTAAGAAACCAGTTGAAGATGCAATTAAACAATCTAAGTTAGACAAATCTCAAATTGATAAGGTTTTATTAGTTGGTGGTTCTACAAGAATGCCAGCAGTTCAAGAATTAGTTAAAAAATTAACTGGTAAAGAACTAAACAAATCAATTAACCCTGACGAAGTAGTTGCTTTAGGTGCAGCTATTCAAGGTGGGGTTCTATCTGGTGAAGTTGAAGACATCTTATTATTGGATGTTACTCCATTAACATTATCTATTGAAACATTAGGTGGTGTAGCTACTCCATTAATTAAGAGAAATACAACTATTCCAGTTTCTAAATCTCAAATCTTCTCAACTGCAGTTGATAACCAACCAGCAGTAGATGTTAAAGTTGTACAAGGTGAAAGACCTATGGCAGCTGATAACAAATTATTAGGTGACTTTACATTATCTGGAATTGATCCTGCTCCAAAAGGACAACCACAAATTCAAATTACATTCAATATTGATGCAGATGGTATTATCAACGTTTCTGCTAAAGACTTAAAGACTAACAAAGAAGCTGAAATTACAATTAAAGACAGCAATGGTTTAAGTAAAGACGAAATCGATAGAATGGTTAAAGAAGCTGAAGAACACAAAGAAGCTGATGATAAGATCAAGAAAGAAAAAGAAGTATCTAATAGAGCTGAAGCTTTAATTAATGGTTTAAAAGAAGGACTTGAAAAAGAAGGCGATAAATTATCTGAAGACCAAAAGAAACAAGCTGAAGAACAAATTAAAGAATTAGAAACTTTAAAAGAAAACAAAGATTGAGACAAACTAAAAGAAAAGATTGATGCATTCGAAGCTATGGCTCAACAATTTGCTAACATGGGTGGAATGTCTGGAACTGATTCAAGTGATGATGATGTTAAGACAACTACAACTGATGAAGATAAGAAATAATAACTACTTCATTTATTAATAATAGATAAAAATAACTTATGGTGAAAATCATAGGTTATTTTTATTACAATTAATATGTTATGGAAATTAGTCAAATAATTCAAAACGACCAAAGTAATTTACCAGACATATTAACAGGTGAAGCTTTCTCAGGTTATTTAGTAAATATTATCTTAAATGTCATCTTCTGTTTGGGTGTATTATTTACTACTTTTATTATTGTGAATACATATGAGCGTTCTAAGATTCATAACTACATAATTTCTAAATTTAAAGTTAGTATAGAATTTAATAAATTTATTACTGGAGCATTAGTAAGTTTATTTTCATTATGATATCTGTTTATGAAGGATGTCAATTGATCATATTCTATATTTTTATTAGCTGCTATATCATTTGCTTTCTTTTATAACATTTATTTTTATATGGGATTTTTACCATTAACAATTGTTGTAATGGTTTTTCTATATTTTTCACCAAATAAAGGTGCAGAGATAAATAGTACTGCTATATATGATTTAATTCAAAATGCTATTATTTTATTTCTAGCTACAATCTTTGGTTATTTATCTAGATGATTAAAGTGAAAAAATAATTCTTTATTCTTATTAACTAACATAACAATAATGGGTATTACTATTGCTGTTATGTTCCCAGTTGTTTATTCACAAGCAATTACACCATTAACTCCATATCAAATGTCAGTATATGGTATTGATTATGTCTTTTATTTGATAATTGCATTCAGTAGCTTTTCTTTGTTTAAGATTGCAAAAAATTTCATTATGAAAACTGAAAAATTATCATTGAATGTATCTTTTAAAAAAGGATTCATTTTACAGAAGTATTCTAAAGAACAAATCAAGAGATTTATTGTTGATGAAAATGTAAGTTATGCAGTGGTAATGAGAATAGATATTACAGGTACTGAATTATTAACAACTAAGCAAGGTTTATCATTTGCCTCTAGTATTAAAGATGAAGCCATAACATTATTAAAAGATAAGCTTGAAAATTATAAATCTATTTTCTATATGCAAGCTAATGATACTGAATTCTTTACAATGATTAAACTAGATGAAATTCCTAATAATACATCAACTATGATTAATGGGAATTCACTTAGTTCACGTAAACCAACTGATATTCTTAAATTCATTGAAAAAGCAATTAAGAAATCAAAATTAGAATTAATTGAAAAAATGAATGAAGAAGTAAGCCAAGGTTTAATTGAACAAAGTAAATTAAATGAAATAGAGTTTGCTGCCTTCTGTGCATTATATGGTGTAGAAACAAACGATTTAGATCAAATTAATAACATTTTAAATAAATGTAATAAGGCTAACATCTCTGCCACTAATGAAGTAGTTTATATTAAGATGGATTCAGGATTAGATATTGTTAAGAAATCTAAAGATAATATCTTATCAGAATATGGTTTATTCTCTCCTACATCTATCAACATCAAATTTAAAGTTGAACCATTCAAACAATGACAACTTTATCATATAAAAGCTATTAGTATTAAACCATTCTTAACTACAAAACAAGAAATATGAGATACCACTGATAATAAAGTAATCTCATCAACATTAATGTGTCATACTTCAGCTAAAGGGATTAAGCAATTCTTAAGTGATGGATTAAATAAAGATAAGAACATTTTATTATTGGACTATCCAAAGTATTTTATTAGTCAAAAGGATTTTAACTTATATGAATTAAATTCACATATATCTTCATATGGACTAGAAAAAGATAAGTTCATTCTAAATATTTATTTTGATAATTTAGAAATTTCAGAAATATTTATTGATAACATAAACAACATTAAAAGAGGTGGTATCAAAATTGCATTTGCAAATATAAATAAAGCAATAAGCAAATCAACACTAAAGAAACTAAAAGAACTTAATCCAGAACTTATCTCTTACTGTAACCAAAAAAATAAACAAAATATTAAATAAATATTAAAATTAATGTGTTAAGGAAAGGAGTCATGATATGGCAAAAATCAAGAGAAATAAAAAACTTAGTTTAGCTGATATTATTAATGACGCCTACTCAACATTAAATATTAGTAGAATTCTTAAACAAGTTAAAGGTAAACCAACTCATATTATCATTGATACTCTAAACCAAATAGAAGATCCTGCTTCTATTATCTTTTGTTTAGTTGCTTTAGAAAAACAAAAGCCTCAAAAATTATTTATGGGTCTTAACTTTGACAAACAAGAAGAAGTATTAGAAATAGCAACACCTAACCAATTAAAAGTAATTTTCAAAGGTTTATATGCCGATGATATTATGTCTATTCTAGATGAACACCAACAATATGAAAAACTTATTTTTCTAAGTATTGATAAATCAAGAAGAGTAGAAGTTAACCAAATCTCTAAATATGAAGAATATGAAATTGGGCGTATTATGAACCCAGAATTCTTAGCTATTCAAAAGAATTGAACTATAAAGAAAGCTATTAACTTCATCAAGAATGAATATAAAGATGTAGAAACATCATCTAGTGTATTTGTTACAGATGCTTATAACAAGATAGTAGGTGTTGTAAGAATCCACGACTTATTCTTCTCAGCTAAATGAAGTGAAAAAGTTAGAACCATTATGAGTGAAGACTTTTATAAAGTAAAACCAACTGACGAATTAGAAGATGTAATTAATTTATTTGATAGATATAATTTAACCAATTTACCTGTAGTAAATAATAGAGGTATATTAATTGGGCTTATAAGTAACAAAGATATTGCAACAGCAATTCAAGATGAAGCAACAGAAGATATTTATAACATGTATGGGATTACAGAAATGAAGGCTCCATATTTACATGCTTCAATTTGAAGTATTGCTAAGTCAAGATTGCTTTGATTAGCAATACTTATGATTGCCGCAACTATGACTTCATTTGTGCTTGATCAATTCCAACATTTAGGAGAAACTCTAACATCTGGAATTTCTACAATAATGTTAGTGCCATTACTACCAGTACTTACTGGTACAAGTGGAAATGCTGGATCACAAGCATCAGCTTCTGTAATTCGGTCTCTCTCTATTGGAGAAATTACTAAGAAAGAATATTGAAAAGCAATTAGAAAAGAAATTGCTGTAGGTTTATTACTTGGTTTTATTTTGGCCATAATTAACTTTGCCAGAGTATTAATTTATTATGGTATTACTTTAGATAGCCAAATGGAAAAACTAAAAGATGTATTTGTTGGTGAAGGCAAAGGGTTTGTTTATGGTAAATTATCTATCATAGCTGCCACTACTTCTTTAACATTATTTATTTCAATATTCTTTTCTAAATTATTAGGTGCTGTATTACCAATTGTTGCTACTCAATTTAAAATAGACCCAACAGTAATGTCGGCTCCAATCTTAGCAACATTACTTGATATTGTTACCACTACTACATTATTTGGAATAGGAATAGGTATAATACACGTAATTATACCAGGTGTATAGTTATGAAATATGACTGTATTGTAATAGGTGCTGGACATGCTGGTTTAGAGGCAGCATTTGCTTGTAATAAAAGAAATCTAAAAACTGCTTTAATCACATTGAGTGAAGGTAATGTAGGAATGATGCCATGTAATCCATCAGTTGGTGGACCAGCTAAAGGTGTTGTTACACGTGAAATAAGTTGTTTAGGTGGGATGCAAGCTTTAGCTGCTGATATTAACCAATTACAAATGAAAATACTAAACACATCTAAAGGTCCTGGTGTTTGAGCTTTACGTAGCCAAACTGATAAAGTAAAATACCATGAGTGATTCTTAGATCAAGTAAAACAATCTAATATTGATTTAATAATTGATGAAGCTACTAAGATAGTTACAAATAACAATAAGGTAGTTGGAGTTGAAACAACTAACCATGGTATTCTAGAATGTACTTATGTAATTGTTACAACTGGAACATATCTTAAATCTATTACATTCAGAGGTGATGATAAAAAAGATGAAGGACCAGATGGATTTGTTAATGCTAAAGGTTTAAGTGGATGCTTAAAAGATTTAGGATTTGAATTGCTAAGATTAAAAACAGGAACACCACCTAGAATCTTACGTGAATCAATTGACTTTACTGGTTTGCAATTAGAACCAGGCACAGATCAAAAATTATGCTTTGATTTGTTTGAAAAACATTACTTAGATTTTGATAAGCAAATTCCATGTTATATCATCCATACAAATGAAGAAACACATCAAATCATAAGAGATAATCTATCAAGATCTGCAATGTATGGTGGATTAATATCTGGAATTGGTCCTAGATATTGTCCTTCAATTGAAGATAAAGTAGTGAAGTTTGCAGATAAACCTAGACATCAAGTTTTTATTGAACCAGAGTCATTAAGTCTACCAACAATTTATTTAGGTGGATTTAGTACAAGTATGCCAGTAGACGTACAAGATAAAATGATTAGAACATTACCAGGTTTAAAAGATTGTGTTGTAAAGAAATATGCATATGCAATTGAATACGATGCAATTGATCCTAGACAATTACACAAATCATTAGAATCTAAATTAATCGAAAACCTTTTCTTTGCTGGACAAATCAATGGAACTAGTGGATATGAAGAAGCGGCTGCACAAGGATTAATGGCAGGAATAAATGTTTCTAACAAACACGACGGTATGGAACCACTAATATTAAAACGTCATGAATCATATATTGCTGTTTTAATTGATGATATTACTACTAAAGGTGTAACAGAACCATATAGACTATTAACATCTAGAGCAGAGCATAGATTAAATTTAAGAAATGATAATGTTGATGATAGACTACTAGAAATCTCATATCATAACAAAATGATTAGTGCAGATAAATACCAAAACTATTTAAGAAGAAAAGAAGCAATTCATTCAATCATTGATTATATGAAATCTAAAACAGTTGGTATGATTAAAGAATTATCACAAACAACTGCTAAAACTAATCAATCTCTATACGATTACCTAAAGAGACCAGAAATAAAAATTATGGATCTATTAGAATACATCTTTATTGACAGTAAATATATGGACATAGTAGATGAAGATTTATTAACCAAATTAGAAGTTCAAGTTAAATACGAAGGATATATAAAGAAACAAGAAGAAGAGTTAAATAAAATCAGATCAATGTCTCACTATGATTTATCTATGATTAAAGACTATAAAGATGTGCCTAACTTATCTCTTGAAGCAAGAGATAAATTAAATAAAGTAAAACCTGATGATTTAGATCAAGCATCTAGAATTAGTGGAATTAATATTTCTGATATTATTACAATTAAAGTTTATTTAGATAAGAATAAATAATTATTCTAATTAAGCTAAATAAGGGATTATCCTAATAAAGCAATATAAACATTTGTTGTATAATAATTTCATATGATTAAAACAGATGAACAAGTAAATAAAACTTATTTGGTGAAATTATTGATTTCATCTTGCTTACAGTTATTATTCTTCATCCCTTGAGTTGCGTTGATTGTGATAGTTGCTCAAAACTGATCAATATACGGACAAGGAGTTTATACAAACCCAATTTCAACTGATAATCTAAATCCAGATTCATTACCAACTTGGGTGCAACTTCAAAGAATATGATTAATGCTGTTAACTAGTACAATGGCTTTAATATGAGGACGTTGTATTTATTTATGTTTAAGAACTAACAAAAAGTTTTTATACACAACTGGTTTCTTCTCATGAGCCCTAATACCTTACTATGGGTCATTAGTGAAACAAGAACGTGCTTTAAATGCTTATAGAGCTAAAGAAATGTTTGACTATGACAATACAGGTTCAATTTCTGTTCGCCAATTGGTGAGAGAAATTAAATGCAAACGAAAACTTTCTAAGATTAGCAAGAATACAATTTTCTATTTTGTATTATTAATTGTTTTCTTTAATGCATTCCTTCTTATCATGATTCCAATAATCAGAGATAATAGATACTTAGATGCTTTCTGAACTTACAATGCATTATGTTACTTTACACATTTAACAAATATTCTTTGCTTTGTTTTCTTAGCATTGCTTCCATTCATTCAAAGAAAAAGAATATGTAGAAATAATGTAGTACAAATTAATTTATGTACTTACATTACAATTGTTGCTCTTATTTATTGAGTAGCATTATTCCCAAGCAAGGTTATAGATGGATCATTTGCACAATATTCAGTACAACATCAATTTGAAAGTATTTGATTACATCTAATTACTCCAGCATTATTCATTGCTTTCTTAATTACTAGTACATCTAACAATTTAATGTATCCTAGTAGCAATTTCTGATGAGATGCAGGAAAGATGATTATTTATCCAGCTTGATATGCTTCATTTGCATTTGCACTTCCATTCATGATTAATGAATCAGTATATGGTCCATGAACTAACTTAAATCCAAATGCATGAGTCTTTAGTTCAAATGGTTTTGTGCAAAATGGTAATCCACTTTACATCTTTGTAATTCCACTATTAGGTCTTCTATTCGTATTCTTTATGTGAGCATATAGAGCACTTACTCTTAGAATTGTAGATAACCAATATAGATTTAGAAATGAAATAGATGCATAATTAAATATTATTAAATTGCAAAGTGAGAGATAACCTCTCACTTTTTTAATGTTAATATTTGCACCTAAAAGTCTATAATTTTAGGTGGTGACAAAATGGAAACATTAACTAAACAAATTGAATTAATCTTAGAAAATAATAAAGGTAGTATTTTTACTATTAGTGATTTCTATTCCCTTGGTTCCAAAAATACAATTAAATCAGTTTTGTATAGATTATGTGATGAAAATAAAATTGTAAGATTAATGGATGGAATGTATACAAAACCAAAATATAATCAAATTATTGATGAGTTTGTATTACCATCAATAGATTATATGGCAAAAAATTGGCTAGTAAATATAAGTGAACTATTTATCCTAGCGCTTTAATGGCAATGAATTATACTGGCATTTCTGAACAAGTTCCATGTAACTGTAGCTTCATATCAAATGGCCCTTCTAAAGAATATGAATATCAGGGTATGAAAATAAGTTTTACTCATGTAAATGAAAAATATTTACAGTTAGGTTGTGATAAATTGGTAATAGCAGTACAAGCTATCAAGTGTATAGGCAATGGCAATATATTGGATAGAGATATTGACAGATTAGCAATCTATTGTAAAGATATCAAAGATCTGTTACTAAAGAATACTACACATCTACCTGTATGAATTTATGAAGTATTGAAGAATGTTGAGAAGAAGATAAATGTCTAATTAATTTTAGACATCATTTTCTTTGATAAAAGTATAATAACCAAGTTCTAAATTAAGTTCATTTAGTTTTAAATTTCCGATCCTAATTCTATTAAGTTCTACCACCTTATTATTTACCATTTCAAATAGTCTTTTTATTTGGTGATATTTACCTTCTTTGATTGTTATATTACATTTATTTTCTGCCACATTTGTAATTAGAGAAGGTTTAAGTAATTTACCATCCATTTTAATTGGTTGTTTTAGTTTATTTATCATTTCATTTGTTAATGGTTTATCTAGGATTACTTCATATTCTTTATCAATGTTAGATTTAGGATTTTTTATCTTATGTGTAAATTGTCCATCGTTTGTTAAAATTACTAGACCAGTTGTGTCTTTATCTAGTCTTCCAACTATGTGTAAATCATGTGCATATGTTTCATTGATTAAAGTAAGAATACTTGGACAATCTTCTTCATATGAATTGGTGCATAAATATTGTTTTGGTTTATTAAGAGCGATATAGATATTTCCCACTTGTTGTACTACTTCATCTTCAATGTTTATTTGATCTAAATCTGGATCTATTTTAATGGCTATATCATTTACTTCTTTTCCATTAACAAATATATATCCACATTTAATTAATTTATGGATATGGCTTCTACTAAACTCTGTGTTATTACTTAAGTATTTATCTAATCTAATTTTCATATAGATATTATATGTTGTAACAGTATGAATTATTATATAATTTATAAGTCAAGGAGTCCTTATGCAAAAACTAATTACTGATAAAGAAACATACTACACTTATCAACCAGCTAAGAATAAAAAGAAAGGAACAATCTTTTTCATTCATGGTTATGCAGTTAATTCAGATTATCACTATGGTTTTTACAATCAACTAGAAGACTATGATTATTATGCAGTAGAACTACCAGGACATGGTATTACTCCATTAGATTCAACATGAGATTTATATCCATACAAATTTGCTAAGAAAGTTGCTAAACTAATTCGTGAATTAGACTTAACAGATATTATCCTAATTGGACACTCAATGGGTGGTGGGATTAATATGATGGTGCAACATATGATTCCTAATAGAATTAAGAAAGCAGTCATTGTTACGCCAATGAATAGTAAAGGAACTACTTCGGTACAAAATTTATTAGATTTCTTTTTCCATTTCCAACCTAAGGAAGAAAAAGAAATTGAATACTTCTATAATGTACTAATGCATGACTACCAAAATAATAAACAAAAAATAACACAAGATGAAATCTACCATGTTTTAGAAATGCAAAACAAATATAAGCATAACTTTGATAAATTAAAATATCATATGTGTTCAGCTTCTAATATGATCCACTTAGATAAAGCTGAAAAGAACTTACCAAGACCTACATTATTAATAGTTGGTAAAGGTGATGGATGTATTGATGCAAAATCAACTATTAAAAATCTAACCAATAAAAACAATAAGTTTGGATGATTCCATGTAGTTGAATTTGAAGATGCCGGGCATATCCCTTTCCTAGAAGTATCTGAGAAATATTACAAGACAATTATAAACTTCATTGAATCTAAAGAAAAATCTCCATATTAAGTGATTAATAAATCTGACTAGACCAGATTTATTTGTTTGATTTGATATAATATCAAAATTCAATATAATAAGTAAAAGGCTGAAAATGAAAAAGTGTAAATATTTGTCTTTACTATTTGTATTGCCATTGGTATTAACACCAACATTGTTTTCATATAGTCATAAAACAGATATTGCTACTTCCATAAAACTAAATAAAGATATTTCTAATTCGCAAAAGTCAACAATACAATCTAAATTAAATAATGGTATGTGACCTGAAAGTGTTGTAGGAACACAACCTACTTCAATTGAACAAGTGAAAGCAATGCCCATTGATCAAATAATTCAATTTGATACATTTGATGGCAGAGCTTTAAACATTGTCACACCAGTTAGAAATCAATCTCAATCTCAAATTTGTTGAGCTTATTCATTAGCCGCTGTTTCTTCTACTAATATACTTTACCAACCAACAGTATTTACAGGTGATGCTTACAAGCAAGATTATTTAAATATTTCCCCACGTAATATTGACCACACAGTTAACATTAGACAAGGAAGTTATGATCCTCTTAAATTAACTGAGCAAGATACTGTTCGTAAAGATTTAAATGGGAATACTCCAATATATAATTTCAAAGCACCACAAATGTTTTATCAAGGTAGAGCTCCTATTCAAAGAAGTAGTGAAACAGATCCAACAATTAATGGCAATAGAATAGCAATGTTAAAGGATGTTATTACTATTCCTAATAATTCTAATGGCCCTAGTAATGTAACTGAAATCAAGAAAGCTATTGCACAATATGGTGCAGTTTCAATTAATTACTATAGCTCAGGACAAAAAGTTTACTATCCAAGGAATCCATCTCAAAACCATGCTTCTGCAATTGTAGGATGAATGGATGGAATTCAAAAGGAACATTTTAAGGATAAAAATGGAAATGCGCATATACCTTCCAGAAATGGTGCTTGGATAGTAAAAAATAGTTGAGGACCAACTGCGCAAGATGAAGGATATTTTTATCTTTCATACGATTCGCCTATTGATAGTCCTACTGCACTAAATTATGGACCAGCAGATTTAGATTCAAATATTTATTATTATGATGGCAAAGGAGAAGTTACAGTTGATCCAAAAATAGGCAATAGAAGAAATAATAGTGTAGCTGCCATTTTTCCTGTATTAAAAGCTACTGATAAAAAGAATGAAGTTTTAAAATCAATTAATATTGCAGCTGGTGGAAAAGCTGACATGCAAGTTAAGGTTTCTATTTATGGAGGGGTAGCAGCCGATTTAAATAATCCTAAAAGTAAAAACAATAACCCAGAAGCAGGTGTATTACTTTATCAACAAACTGATCAATTACTTCCATATGCTTCTAGTGGCAAATATGAAATTACTCACACCATTGAATTAACGCAAAAAGTAACACTATCACCAAATACAAATTATAGTGTGGTAGTAGAATTTGTAAACAAAGATGGCAATGAATTCTATTTCTCCGAAGAACAATCTACAAATGATATGACTTACCTTAAAGATGGAGATGATTGAATTAGTTTGAATACATTAGAAACTAGTGGTGATCATCCAGTTGCTACAATTCATGCAATAACAGTTTTAGAAGACAAACCAGTTAATGATGATAAAGATATGTCTGCAGCTCAAATTACTATTACAGAAAGCTCGGTAGTTTATGTAGAAAGTAAACAATATCAAATTCATATAACTGATGTGCAAATAAATGGAACTTCAGTTAATCAATCAAACTATTCAATAACTACTAATCCAATAATTGAACCATCTGGAAACAATGCAGGAACTTTATTAGTTTCTATTGTTGGTAAGAATGGATATTATGGATATACTACTAAACAAATTCCAATTACTAAAGCACCTTTTAAAACTATCCCAAGCGGAAACGGAATATCATTTGATTCTGCTACAAATAAAATTAATATTGAAGCACAAGCAACCTTTTCAAAACCAATAAATCTATTAAAGGATATTTCGCTGCCACCTAATTGATCTTTTATTAATCCTGATGCTCATGTTAGTGACTCTGCTCAAGTGCAATACACAGGTAGTGATAAAGATTGTTATGCACAAAATATATTTGATGTATTAATTAATGTTTCTAAAACTAAAACTAATATTAATGATGCTCAAATAGAAATATTAAATACAAGTGAAATTAAATACACTGGAGAAAAGATTATTCCTAACTTCATAATTAAATTTGAAGGTGCATATCTAACCACTGATAACTATAAGGTATTAGCAGTTGAAAATAATATAAATGCAGGAAATGCAAATATAAAAATTGAAGGGATTAATTTCTTTGAAGGAATCATTAATCAAAGCTTTGTTATTAACAAGGCTGATAACCAATTATATGAATTCTTTGTAGAGAATGGTAAGATAGTGTTTAATTGTCAATTTAATGCAGATAAAGTGCAATATAAATATTTTAAAGAATATGAATGTATTAATCAGATCCAAAAGCCAACTGAACCAGGTAACTATTTTGTAAAAGCTTATGTTGCTGGAAATGATAACATAAATAACCTAGAAACAGAAGCTAGAGAATATAAAATCTCTAATGATTCAAATAGTACTAAACCAGAAAATCCAAATAATAAACCAAATGATGAAGACAATTCAAATAATATGCCATTAATTATTGCCTTATCTACTGCAATACCATTATGTTTAATTATTATTTCTCTTGTTATAGTATTTGTTAAGAAAAAGAAATAGTAATATAACAATGAATTAAAAATCATTTTAATCAATAATGTTCTTTTACTAATTCCAAATTAGCATATTACAATAACTCATTATTATTGAATAACAATTCAAATAATATGAGTTTATTATAAAATAATACATATTATGAATACAGTTGCTATTGTAGGAAAACCTAATGTTGGTAAATCAACATTGTTTAATAGAGTAATAGGAAATAAAAAATCTATTGTGGATAACATCAGTGGTGTTACTAGAGATAGAATTTATTCATATGCAGAATGATTAACTCGTAAATTTGAAATCATTGATACAGGTGGTCTTAGTTTAAAAGATTCTACATTCCAACAAAATATTAATGAGCAAGTTCAATTCGCAATTCAAGAAGCTGAAGTAATTGTATTTGTAGTTAGTTATAAATATGGCATTGATAATGATGATATCTATGTAGCTAAGCAATTGAAAAAATATGCTAAAGGAAAGAAAGTAATTTTTGTTGCTAATATGGCTGAAACATACAAGCAAGGTGATGAGTTAAATCAATACTATTCTTTAGGATTTGGCAAACCATTAATGATTAGTGCAGAACACGGTATTGGAACTGGTGATATGCTAGATCAAATCATTACTAGTTTTAAATCAGATAAGGAACATGAATCTTCTTCATTAACTTTTTGTATTATTGGTAGACCTAATGTAGGTAAATCTTCATTAACAAATGCAATCTTAAGAAAAGAAAGAGTTATAGTTTCAGATGTAGCTGGAACTACAAGAGATAGTATTGATGTTGACTTTAAATACAATAACAAAATATTTACATTGATTGACACTGCAGGAATAAGACGCAAAGGTAAGATTGAACAAGGTGTAGAAAAGTATTCTGTAATGAGAGCAGAAAGAGCTATTGCTAGATCACAAGTTGTATTATTAGTTTTAGATGGATCACAAGAGTTTACAGAACAAGATGAAGTAATTGGTGGATTATGTCATGAAGCTAACATTCCTACAATAATCATTGTTAACAAAACAGATTTAATTGAAAGAAGCGATAAAGAATATAACAAGATAACAAATATTATCAGATCTAAGTTTAAATATTTATCATGAGCTCCTATTATTTTTACTAGTGCATTAAATAATAAAAAACTACACAATATCTTTACTACAATTGAAGAGATAAATGAACAAGCAACTAAAAAGGTTTCAACATCAATTTTGAATGAAGTAATTCTTCAAAGCCAAATGATCCAACAAGCTCCATTGTTTAAAGGTGGTAGAGTAAACATTTCGTATGCAACTCAAGTTGAGTCACAAATACCAACATTTGTTATCTTTTGTAGCAATGTAAAATGTTTACACTTTGCATATGCTAGATATATTGAAAATAGAATTCGTGAAGCATTCGGATTTGATAAAGTTCCTATCACTCTATTCTGAAAGGATAAGAATGCTAGAACGAGAGGAGTAAAGTTAGATGAGTAAAGTATTAGTTGTAGGTACAGGTGCATTTGGAACAGCACTTGCAAATGTATTATTAGAAAATGGCCATATAGTAAACATGTATGGAATTAATGAAGAACAAATGGAAGACCTTAAGAAAGGATATAATAAGGAATTTTTTGGTAATGAAAAATTACATAGAATTCCTCATTTAATTACTACAGATTTTGTTGAAGCAATTAAAGGTGTTGAGTTTATGGTAATTGCAGTGCCTTCTAAATATATTCAAGATACACTAAGAGCTCATAAAAAAGCTATTAAATCTTCTGTTGTAATTATTAACTCATCTAAAGGAATTGATCCTATCTCAGGATTAAACTATTTCACATTAATTCATAATGTATTACCAAGAAATAAAGTATGTGCAATCGCAGGTCCTTCTTTTGCAAAAGAATTATTTGATCACAAACATTCAATTGTAAACATGACTTGTTCTGATATTAAAGTAGCAACTAAGGCAGCTAAGTTATTTGAAAATAAATACTTTAAAGTTAAACCAATTGCTGATACAAATGGCTCTAGTTTGAATAGTGCACTTAAGAATGGATTAGCTGTGTGTTGTGGTATGTTAGATGGACTTAATTATTCAATCAATACAATAGCTGCAGTTATTACGAGAGGAGTGCAAGAAATAACTCACTACATTATGCAAGAAGAAGGGTTAATGGAAACATCCCTTGAATATTGTGGTCTAGGTGATGTTTATTTAACTTGCAGTAGTGATAAATCACGTAACTTTAGATTAGGACAAGCAATAGCAAAAAAAGGTGTCAAGAAAGCTTTAAGTGAAAATAATTTAACAGTAGAAGGTGTTGAGATTATTTATGACATCCATCCAAAGATTACTAAGAACAAAGACTATGTATTATTTAATTTACTTTATGACCTATTACAATGTAAGGTACAACCAAATAAATTTATTGATAAACTATGAGATACAATATAGAACCTAAAAAAGAGAAAAAACCTTTGAGCCCTTGAAAGCAAAAAATACGTAAATTTTACAATAATTGATATATTGTATTACCTTTGAGTGTTATTTCTTATTCTTTCGCAATTGGTTTATCTTTTATGCTTTATGATGGTTGTAATAATAAAGCAACATTTGTGGTACCTCAAGAAGGAAAGGATAATATTAAAACAGAAATAGGATGTGGTTCTTTAAACTATGGAATTATTTATAGTGATGATTTAGTAGTTAAAGAAGCATTTGCAGATTGACCATCTCACAATATTAGTTATGAATCTTGATATGATCAAATTAGCAAAAAGTCTACAGAACTAGAAAGCAAACTTGAAGATACTAATCTAACTGAAGTTCAAAAACAATTAATTAAAAACCAAATAGATTTTTGTGACCATTCGAATTTAATAAGATGTTTGCTTATTGTAAGTGCTATTTGTGTACCAGTTCTTTGAATATTGTCAATAGCAATAACTATAGCTTTTATTGAAGCAGCATACAATTGATATAAAGGCAAAAATAAAGATAAAAATGAAGACAGTGATAAAAAGTAATTTATATCATTGATATTTGCAGTTCAATTATTTAAATAATAAATAAATCATTTATAGTAAATGGATATGTTTTCCATTTATAATATATGTATATTATGTCTTATCAATCAAAGCTTACAATTAGAGAAACACAATTTGCAATTAGAGAGCTAAAATCATTCTTTCAAAATGAATTAAGTAATTCATTAAACATTGAAAGAATTAGTGGTCCTCTAATTGTTGATCCTGTTACTGGACTAAATGATAATTTGACTGGTAATAATAATGCTGTTAGTTTTGAAGCTAGACACTTCAATAAAAATCTTGAAGTAGTGCAATCATTAGCTAAATGAAAAAGATTCGCATTACGTAATTATGGATTCAATATGAATGAAGGAATTTATGTTGATATGAATGCCATTAGATCACATGAAAAACCTGATGAATTACACTCACTATATGTAGACCAATGAGATTGAGAATTAATCATTGATAAAAAAGATAGAACAGTAGATTTATTAAAAGAAATAGTTACTAAGATTTATTCATGCATTTTAACATCTGAATTACATATTAATGCAGTCTATCCCCAACTATCAAATAAACTACCAAGACAAATCAAATTTTATGATACACAAGAAATAGATGATATGTATCCAAATACTTCATTTGAAGAAGCTACTAAAGAAATAGTTAAAAAAGATAGAGCAGTATTCTTTATTGGTATTGGTAAAAAATTAAAGAGTGGTAGAGTATTTGACGATAGAGCACCTGACTATGATGATTGAGCATTAAATGGAGATTTATTTGTTTGATCTGATGTGATAAACAAACCAATAGAATTATCATCAATGGGAATTAGAGTTAACAAGGAATCACTAATCTCTCAATCAAACATTAAGGATACATCTAATTTAAATGATTACTATAAGATGGTAATTAATGATGAAATAGACCAAACAATTGGTGGTGGTATTGGACAATCACGTTTGTGTATGTTCCTACTGGAAAAGAAACATGTTGGTGAAGTTCAATCTTCAGTTTGAGATGATGAACAAAAAGCATACTTTGCAAAAGAAGGGATTAAAGTTCTTTAATTACTATGGAAGCTAAAACTAAGAAGATAATTGTTTGGGTATCATTAGGAATATTAATTGCAGCCACTGTTGGTGTTGCTGTATATTTTGTTATTAAAACTAAAGAAAACAAAACTGAAGATACTAATACACCTCCAGTATTAGTTCAACATGATACTACAGGATTAAAATCTACAATTCAAGTTGAAACTACTTCAGAATCAAAAGCGAGAGCAATTCAATTTGATGTTGGTCAAGCAGATTGTGGTTTAGTACAGATTTCAAAAGATAATGACTTTAAAACAAGAGAAGATAATTTTAATATCCTAATTGATGTCGGAGTAGAACTACCTAAGAATGATGATAAGAATGGAGCTATGAGTGATGTGAAGACAGCATTATGTGACAAAATCTATAATGAGTTTGTTACTAATGTAGATTTAATTGTTTTTAGTCATATGCACTTTGACCATATTGGAGCTGCTTCACAATTATTAAATGATAATAGGTTTACATTTAACAATACTACAGCATTATTTAATTGAGCAGAGTTAAGATATACAGCAAATTCTAGTAAAGGCTTAAATGCAACTACTAAAACTTTAATGAAAGGATTAGAAGATAAAAATATTCAATTAGCAGATAGTAACTATTGAGCTAATTTGGATTCACCAAATAACAAGATAGTTGATTTTGGTGGGGATAATTATTTCTCAGTACTTGGTGGTACTGATGTACAAATAAAAAATAATCCCAATGCTTGAAGTGTTGTCAATAGATTTAATTGAAATGGTCAATCAATTCTATATACTGGAGATTTAGCTGGTAAATTAGATCCAACATCTAATATTGCAATAGATATTCCTTCAAAACACTATGATGAATTAAATTGTGATATTCTAAAAGCACCACACCATGGTAGTGCAACTGATAATTCTAATGGATTGCCATTTGTCCAAGCAGTAAGTCCTAATCAAGTATGAATTTCTGCTAGTCAAATAATTAAATATACATTACCAGATGTGACTGCATTAAACAATTATTTAGCTGCAGGAGTTACTGCAGACAATATTTGAGGAACTGAACAATTCGGAGTCCCAACTAGTTCAGATCCTAAGTGAAAATCTTTAAATGATTGAGTCAAAGAACACCCAACTGCTAACAACAATAATGCTGGTTATGGAAATATCATAAAAGAATTCTAATTAGTTAAATTTAATCTAACAATGATTTAATTTTATTTTTAATAAATTTTTTGTTATCATATTACACATAATGAAAATTCAAGATTTAAATATTAATCCTAAAATAAAGAATAACCTAAGTGCTTGTGGTTATGAAGATTTAACTGAAATTCAAGAACAAACTATTCAACCTATTCTAGAAAAACAAAATATCTTTGGTGTTGCTCAAACAGGTAGTGGAAAAACAGCTGCCTTCTTAGTACCTATCATTGAAAACATTTCAAAAAACAGAAAAGAAAAAGCATTAATCATTGCCCCAACTAGAGATCTAGCTGACCAAATCTTTGAAAACTGTGTTAAGTATGCTAAATTCTTAGGACTTAAATCAGTAAAATTAGTTGGTGGTTCTAGTTATGACAGACAAATTAAATATTTATCAGAAGGTGCTAATTTATTTATTTGTACACCAGGTAGAGTAATGGACCTTCATAAAAGAGAAGCATTAAATCTAGCAGAAATGAATTATTTAGTATTAGATGAAGCTGATCAAATGTTAGATTTGGGATTTATTAACGATATTAGATGAATCATCAATCAAATGACAAACAGAATCCAAACTTCATTATTTACTGCTACTGCTAGTGAATCTATTAAAAGTTTAGTGAGAGATTTTATTCCTGAATATAAATTTGTTAAAGTTCAAAACAAATTAGATATTAGAGAAATGATTGACCAAAAGATTTATATTACAACAGTTGGTAATAAACTTAATCTATTACTTGATATTTTAGGTGATTCAAAAAGAACACTTCAACAATGTATTGTTTTTACAAGAACAAAAAATGAAGCTACAGAAGTTTCTAAATTCTTAAGACATAATAAATTCGATGCTGATGCAATACACTCTGATAGAAGTATGCCAAGTAGAACAAGAATATTAAAATCATTTAGAGAAGGTAGTTTACAAATTCTAGTTGCTACAAATGTAGCTGCAAGAGGAATTGATATTAGCAACTTACCATTAGTAATTAACTTTGATATTCCAGAACAAAGAGAAATCTATGTTCACCGTATTGGTAGAACAGGTAGAGCAGGGAAAACAGGTGAAGCTATAACTTTCTGTTCTCCTAAACAAAAATGAGAAATTAGAGAACTTGAAAAAATTGTTCATATGAGAATCGATGTAGTTGAAGATCCTAAATATCTTCAAAAAGGTGATCATGAAGTTTTCATTCAAAGAAAACATAATGACCGTAAATCTTCACACAACCATTCATCACATAAATCTCATTCTAACTCTAGAAATGATAATAAGAAATCATTCAGCAAGAGTGGCAACAGAAATCATAGAGATGATAATAAAAAAGAATCTTGAAAAGAAAGAAATAATAAGAAGAGTTTTCAAGGTAATAGAAAAGACTATAAGAAATAATAACTAAATACTACATACATTTTTATTAGGACTATAATTAAATATGTATGAGTAAAAAGAAAAGTAAGTGGCTAATAGCCATTGGATGTATAGGAGGAATATTTGGAGTTGCACTATTAGGTGGATTAATTTTTGCTATAGGTCAACTTGTTCGCAACCCAATTTATAATTCTTCTAATCGTCCAAATAATCCATCAGACTCATACTATCCAGATTATTCTCATTCACAGGAACCAAGAATATTAACACAACAACAAGTTACTACTAACTTTGCTGAAGGCGGTGCATGAGAAGGTAAAACATCATTAAACCCTCAAGACTTAATGGTATTTAACCAAATTGATGCTAATGCATTTGATGGCATTACATTTGATTTAGATTGCATTGAAATAGATGCTAAGGATAGTTTTCAATTTAGCAGTCAATTTTACTGACCACATGTAAAACAAATCAAGATAACTCACAAATCACCTATTTCAAAGAGAGATCACTTCTTTGAATACAATAATATTATTTTCTATAGCTCCCGCCATTTATTTTCTGATCATTATATTTTTGAACCATTAACATTAGCTAATACTACATCAACAATAGATAATCTTAATTTAGCTGCTATGAGTAATAGAATCTTAAATTTATTTGGAGCAGGTAAACTTTATCTTGATATACCGGATAATTTTTATAATCCAGATATGTTCCAAAAAGTGAATGCTATTACAATTGATAATACAATACGTGAGAGTATGAATATATCAACAATTGGTGATGCAGCATTCTATCAATGTGATAAGGTAAATTCAGTTAAAATTGCTAATAATGATACTTGCTTATTTGGTTCACATATTGAAACTAGTGCATTTAAAAATTCGAGTATTAAAGAATTATCTATTTTCAATCAATACAAAACATTTGTTGGTGACCATGCATTTGAAAACTGTTACCAATTAAAAAATATTGTGATGGATATGTCTATAACAAAAATATCTAGCTTTGCTTTTGCTACTGATAAATTAATTGATACAAGAAATTGTTTATTTATTAATACACCAGGTTCACTAGACGATTTCTCATATTCATACATTGGTGACTATTGTTTCCAAGGTAGCTACAATTCATTAACACTAGTATTTGCTATGTTTAACAACACGTGAACAGGTGGCAATAGTATGTTAGGTGGTATTGATGTTGCTAACCCATCTAACTTTAAAATCTATACTTCATACACTTACGAAGATATGCAAGTCTATGGTTTAGAAGATAGATACAATGAATCTAATCTTCATCCATTAGAAGAACTTGAACATGGATCCACTACAAGCAGAATCTAACTTAAATGCATAACTAACTACTGATTCTACAATAACTAGAACAATTGCAATTGCTAGTAATACTATCAATCATTTAATGTTAGGTGAGATACGAAAATCTATTTGTGGTAATGGTCTTTGAATTTGACTATTCATATTGAAATAACTCCTTTGCTATTTTTAGTGCTTCATCCAAACTAAGGTTGAAGTACTTTTGATTATTGTGGGTGTGATGTGACAGATAATTTTCCAAAGCTTCATTGGATTTAAAGAAATGCATTTGATTGCAACAATTACAACACCAATGCTTTTTGCTTGTTAAATCTACATATAAAACTCTTATATCTCCTTGTTTTGTAAGTACTTTAGTTTTATCTGATTTAACTTCAATGATAATTGATTCTTTGCAGCACATACATTCAGTGTGAATTCTTATGTTCTGATTAGTGCTATAGTAAATACCTAATGCATCAATTGCACACATAGCATATACTACTTTATGATCATCTAACAGAAGCACTTTATAGTTGGTAGGAAAGAATGAGAAGGGATAGATAACTCCTATCTTATTTTCTTGAATCCTATTTATGATATCTTTGTGTAATAATGATTCATATCTTTCTTCATAAAGAATAGGTGCTTCAGGATTATCTACTAATTGGTTTATTAGTGCTCACCTTAATGCTTTTTCTGTGGTAGAAAGTTTAGCATTAATATTGTGAGTGCACTTTAATGCTTCTTCAAATTTTTTAGTCATATTACTTCCTTATTATTGTTTATTTACTTCTATCACAAATTATTTAAAAAGAAAGTGAACTGTAGTTTGAATGAGATTAATTAATCAATGAAAATTGATAAATTATCAATAATTAATTTTATAAATATCTTGAAATTAATACTTAAAAACAGACATTTTGATAGATTTGTACCAAACATTTTGATAGATTTGTACCAAACATTTTGATAGATTTGTACCAAACATTTTGATAGATTTGTACTGTTTTGGACAATAAAAATAGCCAAACAAGTCATGTTGTTCAGCTACTTTAATAATATATTATATTATTATCAAACTGGTACTTCTGATATTAGTTTGATTAAGTTATGATTGCCATCTACATCTTTGTAGAATTCATCCATAAGATCCCCAAATACAACTCTAAGATCTCTTTTAACTTCTTGATTCTTTTCTTCCTCAATTATCGCTTCTACTTTTGTCTTGTATTTGTCTACTAGTAATTTAACAATCTTTTTGTTGTTACCATCACATCTTTTCTTGATAACAGTAAGAGCTTCCATAATAGGTGGTTCATTAATTACAACGAACATTTCAATAATAGTGTAATTATGGTTGTAGATATCATCTGGTTGGATTTCTAGCATATCAGCTAAACTATACACATCCATTTGTAATAGTCCTGCAATATCATTTGGATCTATTGGAGCCATTGAGTTAGCATATTCTTGTACTGCTTCTAAATCATCCTTTTTAATATCACTATAATTGAAGTTGAAGTGCTTAAATGCTCCCTCTAAATCATAATCTACTAATACAAAGAATTTGTTAAGTACATATACATCCCTAACTCCCTTTAATTCTTTAAGTAGTTTAGGATTATAGAATTCAATGTCACCATATCCATTTTGAATATCAGTATAGTTTATTTGCATTAAGCTGATATTGTTATTATATAAAGTAATACCTAAACCAGTTTGGTTAATATTTAGTATTCCTTGTTGTAATTCATCAAAGTCTCTAATGTAATACATTTTTATGCCTCATTATTTAGGAGCAATTAAAGAGTTTCTTTCTCTAGTATTCTTACGTAAACATTTTGTTACTACAAGAGAAATGAATAGGATAGTAACAAATATACCTGCACCAATAATTCCTCAAAGAATAGATCAATCTTTCTTATAGTTCTTGAAGTTAGCATCTTGGTAGTCTAAACTTTGGTATTGGAAACCTGGTGTATATTTACTAAGACCACTTAAGTCAGTATCAACTGTTAGTAGTTTATTATATGGATTTGTTAAGTCAACATTAATACCATTATAGATTGTTAATTCAACATCACCTAAAGCTGGATTAGTTGAAGGCACATTTGCATTAACTAATTGCTTTTGTACAACTGTAGGAATTGAACTGTTACTTATAATAGATTGATATATTTCTTTAGCTAAACAAATCTTATATTGATTTTTAGCATCATCATAAGATAGGTTAGAAACATTTGCTTTAGTTCATACATCACCATAATTGATTTTTACTTTATCACCATCCATTATGTCTGATTCAGTAACAATTCCACTAAAGTGTTTTACATCAAACACTAATGTTACAACTCTTTCGATATATCCTGCATTTCCTAGTCCTGGATCAAATGCTCAGTTTGTAATTGTAATATCAGCAGCAAAAGTTCCTGTATCTTTACTTTGTCTTCTTAAGCTTACACGTGTAGCAGTTGAAGTATATCCATTGATACTAATGTTACCTGCAATCTTATCAAGGTTAGCTGGTGTTTGTAATGTATTTAGGATTTGGTCATTAAGTGTTGGAATTTCTTGTTCAATATCAACATCATATTTTGCTGGTAATAATGATTTAATATAGTCAGCTGCACCTGGTTGAATAAATGATGGTGTTCTAACAATATCTTTAAATCCAATGAATTTAATATCATAGAATGTTTGAGTAGCAATTGGTCTACCACCTTGGTAAGCTTTTGAGTTACTTACAGTTACATTACAAATAATATATCTTTCATTTTCATTTGGTTTTAGAGCACTTACACTAACATCAGCTTCAGTTAAATCGTGAGCCTCTTGAATAAATCCTTTAGCAAAGATTGCTTTAGCTAATTGTTCTGGAGTTACTGCATTTGCAACTACATCACTAATACCTGCATTTAAACCGATATCACTGTGTTCAATACTTGTATCTACTGTAGCGAATCCTTTTAATACAAAAGAGCCAACAACTGCACTTGTAGGATCAGTAACAGTTACTTCTTGCCCTTTATCATTCACTATCTTCATTAATTGGATAGTAATGTTTATTGTACCTGCTTGAACATTCTTTTCTCCTGGTACTACAACTACTTGTTCTTTAGTTACTTCTAGTGGTAAACCTGAGTAGAAGTAATCTATGTTTGCAAATATTAAATCAGTTAAATCTGGGTTAGTTACTTGGTTAAGGTTTTTAGTTCTAAGATCTGCAGCATTACCTTTTGTAAGATCACTCATTCGAACTTCTGTTTTATTTAATCACTTAGTTGCAGTCATGGTAGCAAAACCAGTTAATTTAACAGTTCCACCAACATAGTCAGCTGCATTTGTAATATCTACTGGATTAGCAGAACTATCTTGTTTCTTATTTGTTTTAATAGTAACGTAGATAGAACCTTCAAGGTTATTTCTTTCTCCTAATTCAACAATGATATTATCTTTTGTTCATCCTGTTGGAAGGTATTTATAGAATTGAGCTTTGTTGTTGTAAACAATTGTTTGAATATCTTCAGCTACAATTTGAGGTGCTTTCTTAGATTTAATTGCATCTACACCGGCAAAGCCTGTGATACTTAATGTAGCATTAGTTGCATTAACTCATGAAGTAGGTTGTTTAGCATTAAATCCAGATAGGATAACTTTTGATACACCTCCACCAGAATAAGTCATTGCTAAACCATTTTTAAGATATGTTTTTGGTACTCATTTTAAAATGATTTCACCAGTTGAATCATTAGCTACTAATTGTAAACCTTCATTAATCATTCCTGGGTATCCATTAGAAGTTGAGATACTAATTTTACTTGCTAAATCAGTTTGGTGAGCTTTTAAATAAGTTGATGGAAGCATAGTAGCTGCATCACTTACTGCACTTCCAGAGAAAGTTAAATCACTAGCACTAAATGAAGATGAACCACTATAGTATTTAGTACCATCATCAGATCTTCCAAAACTTTGAGGATACACTGTATAACATACTAAATCTGTATCTTTATCATGTACTGTATATAAATTATATTGGCCGTATACGTATGGACTATCATCTGTTCATCCAGAACCAGTAGTATATTTTAATCTTGATCATTGTCCACTAGTTGAGTGCATTCCTAAGTTAATACCAACTGCAACTGGTTTGTTGTTTACTATATTAACATCCATTAATTGGACATTTTCATCATTACTGTGAGATTCGTGAAGGTAGGCCGGACTTGCAGTTCCAGATTGGCTATATATTTTATTTCAGTTATAGTAGCTTGAATTACTTGTGTCATAGTTATACATATCATATAGGTATTCAGTGTAATCTAATGTTCCATCAATGTTTAGTCTTCTTAAGAAAATACCGTTATATCAATTATCTGAATTAGATAAGAATTTATCGGTAGTAACTAGTTCGTACATATTTTGTGAAACATATGCTGTATCAGAAATAACTCTTCTAAAATCTGAAGTTGAGTTAGATGCAATTAGTCTTACTTTACCAGAATTAATTTCTAGCATCCCATTAGTTCATTGACCACTACTTGATGTTGAGTTTACACCAACTCTAAATGTAGATAAAGCAGAAACACTATTGTTGTAATTTATACTTCCTAAGTTAGATGGTTGGATAGTATAAATGTAAGCTTCAGTATCACCTGTTCTTGAAACTACTGCATCCTGGCTAATTGATTTAGTTGTTGTGCTTTCACTAATCGAATTGCTCAATCCAAGAATTGTAGAGGAAGCAATAGTAGTAGCTAGTAATCCTGCTCCTATTCAAAGTCTTTTATTGTTCTTCATTGTACACCTCAAAAAATATGCTAATTAACACATAATATGATTTTAACATATATATAGGAATAGGAATTTAAGCAATTTTTTATAAAACTATGTTTTATTTTTTATCTATTTTTAGTGCCATAAATTAATTAACACACTACACATGAAACTCATGGTAGTTTGATATTTAGTATAATAAAAATTGTGCATGAATATGAAAAATGACAATAATGTTAAGAAGTTTTTGATTAGATTCCAACCTTGAATTGCAATATTAGGAATGACTATTGCTGTAAGTCAAATAGGAGTTTTTGAACTAACAAAGCAAAATGTGGATATTGATAGAACTCCAATTAACCCATGATATATTTTTAAGAATGTAAATTTACCTTATAAGGAAGGTTGCTTACCTTCTAAATATCAATTACCTTTTTCAAAAGTAAATGATCCACAACTATTAAGATATAATGGCATAACACTTAATATACCGGAACCAGATAACATTGGTTTTACTTTTAGCATTGTTGATTGTAATGATGAACAAGGGACAGCAAATTTATTAGTTAATTTTAGTCAAAAATATAAGGATGCAAAAATACCTATCTCTGGTTTTTTGAAATCGAGTCAATACTTAGATTTAAATTTTAACCAAGTTTATTTTGATGTTTATAGTGCATTACCATCATATTTTATTGATAATCAAAATGAGTTATTAAAATTTGTAAATCTTGGCAATTCTTATATTGGATCTGATATGGCATTAGATGATATCAAGGTATCAATTACTGACTTCAATGATAAATATGGATATATGTACATTAAATATCAATTAAGAGGATTAGAAACTACTATTAAAGCTACAGGAGCAAATGAAGTTTCTTTAATTAATGATGTATTTAGTAATATGAATAGATCAAGTATAAGTTCTAGCTCTTCTAGCACAATTGCAACATCATTTAATTCACTTGAAACTGTATTTAATATGAAAAATGTAAAATACAAATACAATAAATCATTTTTAAAAATGAGTGGTCCTGAATTTAATAGTACTAAGACAAATGTATCTTATAAGTTAATTTATGGAGACTATTCTGATTCAAGAACACTTAATTGTCTTTCTGATACTTCTTGATCATTTAGATTATTTGGTAATTAGGAGTATTTATGAACGAGTTTAAGTTTCTACAGAAAAAAGAATTTTTTGAAAATATTGATTCTGAAAAAATTGCTAGTGCAGTTAAATATACTAAAACACTACAATACATATCAACATTCTTACATCTATTATTAGCAGCTATTACAAGTGTTTATTTCTATCATATTTATACTTTCTTTGGTTTAGACTTCAATAAAGGTGATAGTGAATCGATAATTGTGTTCTTTGCATTGTTTTTATTCTTTGTTTCTGCTTTTAGCAATATTATTACAAGAATATGTTTGCAAAGTCTCTCAATCTCTTCAAGTCCATTTTCTAAAAATCCATTGTGATCAATATTATCGCTATTTACTTTTGGTTTATTCAATCTAATATATCTTCATATTTTGTATAAGAATATCAAAAATTATAATAGTGTTTTTCATTATGAGAATGATTGCAAATATAAGCAAAGACATATTTACATAGATTGTCTATTAATCCTTTTTCTTATTTTCATATTAGCTTTATTTATATTATCGGGATTCTTTAATTACAATTTCTTTGTTAGTCCTAATTACTATTTTGTGAGCCTAATAAGTTTTGTTAATGGTTTAGTAGCACCTATCATTTATTTTATATTTATTGAGTTACTTTTTAGACTTTCAAATAATTATGATCAAAATTGAAATTTCAACTGTGCAACTTATGTTTTTGGATTATGAGGTGCATATCTATCTATTGTAGTAATATGTATCATTATTGCAAAAATAATATATGCATTTAGATTTAGTAAGAAGAATAGTTTAGCAACTAAACCTACTGATGAAAACATACAATAGATTATTTATATAGAAAACCAAACTTTTCGTATTTACAATAAAACATTTAAATAGTTTATTTTTGTTTGAAGATGGAAAACTAGATGATATTTTATTAGATTTATTTAGTTAATGTGAAACTTAAATATAGTGGTAAAGATTGTTCATCTATTTTTTTATCCATAGTAAGTTTAAGACAATCAACATTTGTGTCTAATGATTGTAAAATATTTACACTTGGACTTCTTTTATTTTTTCCACTTTTAATTTCTATAATTTTTATTTTTAAATCTTTTTCATAAAGACCATCAATTTCATATTGGTTATTGTTGTATTTAAATGTATGGAAATATGGTTTGATTCCATTTCGAAGTAATTCTAATAGAACAAAGTTTTCAATTAGATTACCTTTTATTAGGTCATAGTCTTTGCTATCTATATGTTCTCTTTTTAGATTGTTTGAAGAACTAATAAGTGAAATATCATTAAAGTATAACTTAAACTTATTTACTCTATCTTTTGGAGATAATGGATAATGAATATTTTCTGAATTATCTACTTTAAAACAAATGTGTGCTTTTTCTAGTAGTGAAATCACAAATTCATATTCTTTGAATCTTGCACATTTATTCATAACACTAAGGGCAAAGTTATTGTTTTCTAATCCCATAGTTTTTAGCGCATGATTAAAAATATTTGCAGCTCTAACTTTATCACTATCATTAAGATAACGATAGATATCATTTTCATAACTATCTAGAATTGCAGATCTTAATTCATAGATATCATCATTAAAGTTCATATTATTAGCAATAAATGTTTTGACTACCTCTGGGAATCCTCCTGTAATCAAATAATTATTGAAATGTTTTAGAACCATAGCATGTGTACTTGGTTTAATATTTTTATTTAGATATTGTTCTAAAAGAGTGTTGTATAAAGATTGATTTGCATTTAATAGATATTCATCAAAGCTCATTGAAAACATTTCTAATTGCATAGTTTGTCCTACAGGAATGAAAATATCATCAGTAAAGACTTTCATACCTAGATAACTACCCATAACAATTAAGTTAATATCTTTTCTTGTCTCGTTAAAAGTTTTAAGTTCTGAATATAATGGCATTACCTCTTGAATTTCATCAATTATAAGTACTGATTCATTATTAAATACAGGATTGTGGTAAATATCACCTACAATGTTCAATAATTGTTCTAATGATGGTTCCTGTTTTAATTGTTCAACATATTTAGCATTAGTGGATGCTGCTAGGTTGATATAATAAACATTTTTATAATATCTATTAGTTATTTCCTTAACAGTAGTGGTTTTGCCACATTGTCTACTTCCACAAATAACAAGAGGCTTTTTTTCTTGCTTTCCTATTCATTTGATAATTTGAGATTCGATTTTTCTTGTTAAATACATACAAATATTATACACTTTTGTAGTTTTTTTAGCAAAAGTGTACTACACTTCTGCTGTTTTTTGGGCAAAAGTGTATAAAAATAGCTGTTTTTGTGGAATTTATGGAAGAATATGATTTTAGAGCAGTGACATTATTTTCTATCAATATATAATGCTACATCTTCAATTAAGTCATTAGGACAACTAGCTGCTCCTATAATTGCTACACAATGTTTATTAGATAGCATTGAAGATGTTATGTCTTCTTTAGATGTGATAAGATAGCTGCTACATTTAGTACTAGCTATTTGAAGTAGTTCATTAGCATTAGAAGATTTATGATCTCCTATGATAAAACATACATCTACTTCATTTGGCATGTTATATATTGCATTTTGTCTTTGAGTAGTTGCATCACATATGTCGTTTGCTATTTCTATATTATTATTAGATTTTTTTAAAGCATCATAATAATCTTTTGTTTCTTTTATAGATAGGGTTGTTTGGTTTGTGCAAAATGATTTGTTATTTTTAGTACTATTTAATTTAATAGGTTGTGTGATATCTAATAAATGAATGTTATCATCTATTGCCATAATAGCATTTGTTTCAGGATGGTTTTGCTTGCCAATAAAATAAACATCATAACCTTTTGATAATTTATTTTGAATTAGTTTGTGTGTCTTATATACATATGGACATGTTAGATCATAAACTTCATATCCTTTTAGTTTTGCTAATTCAATTGCATCATATCTGGTTCCATGAGCTGAGAAGATTAAAATATCTTTATTATTTGTCTGCGGTAATTCATTAATAACATCTCATCTTGATTTATTAGTATCATCTAAAATAGTTACACCTTGTTCTTCTAGTCTTGAAATGACAACTTGATTATGAACTAATCAACCTACCATATATACTTTTACATCTTTATTATTTTGAGCTATTTTTAGTGCTTCATCATAACTTCTTTGCACACCAAAACAAAACCCTGTTGGGAACAATTTATGTAACTTCATACAATCATTATATATGGGTGTAATTATTTATATTGAAAAATAAAAATAAAATGATTAAATATAGTATGGAAGTTATTTCCACCATAGAGGGATTTATGAAAAGCAAAATTATTGATAAAAACAAAATAGACTGAGGAGAAAGTCTAGTCATTAAGTTTGACGAATCATGAATTAATAATGAACGTCATAATGTTAAGCTAGCTGCCCTACAAGAAAAATTAGAAGGAATTCCAAAAGAAAAAGTTAAAGAATTATTGAGATATCAATTAATCTGTCAGTATAGAAGAATTAACACAATTAATCTTTTGTTAAGTTTCTATGAATTTGAACTTAATGAAGAAGAAATTAAACATTATATGGATCTTCATAGAGAATACTTCAATATAGAAGGAATCTGTTATGGATTAAGAGATAAAGATGATGATTTCGAAACAGCATTAAGAAAAGAATCAATTTACTTAATCAAAAAAGAATTAGTATTTGAAGATATTATTAAATCTGAAAATATAACATTATCTGATGAAGAACTTAAAGAAAGATTATGAATTCTAAAAGAACTTGATCCAACAAGACATAATCAAATCATCCAAAATAAACAACATTTTGAAAATTATAGAAATGGTTTATTACTTGATAAAGTTTCAAGATTTATTTGAAAAAACTTTCCACTAAAAGTATTAGATGGAGAAAACAAAGTAGTACTTTAATTATTGTTAATTTATTTTTATTTAAAAATATCAAATAGTGTTACAATTTTATTCATATGTCTAGATTTACAAGGTATTTTAAAGATGAGTTTGTAGGTAAATTATTTTCTAGTAAAAAGAAAATAATAAAATTTGTTGCTATCTCATTTGTGCCTTTTTTATATGGATTTGTTTGTGTCTATGCATTCTGAGATCCAGTATCAAACATTGGAAAAGTTCCAATGGCAATTGTAGACAACTCAAAGAGAATAGATTTAGTAGTAGGTTCAGTTGAAAATTGTGTTACTACAACTAATCCAGATGGAACAAGTGTAACTAAACCTTCTGGTAAACCACAAATGGTAATTGGTGAAGCCGGACCAATGATGGATGTTCCATCTTGCAAAGATCCATCTAAGGTTGAAAAACATCAAACAGTTAAAATCAAAAACCTAGGACCTGATGCTTCATCTAATCCTTATATTTATGTTCCTCTAACAACAGTATATTCATACAAGAAGGATTTCTCCTTTGTTGAATCATTCATTAAAGGATGAGATGGAAAGAGCCAAGAAGATTCAGTTATCTCTCAAAATCCAAATGGTACATATAACATCATTGTTAGTGAAAGTAATCCGCTAAACAATGTTTCATATTTTAATAACTATGACACATCAATTAAAGCAGACACAATTGCAGAATTTAATCCAAGTGCCATTAACCCAGTTACTGATAAACAAGGTGCATGAGAAGTAACTAATGAAGATTACTGATTACAAATTCAAGTTCCTGGATCATTTAATGAAATCTTTGCAACTACATTAGCAAGTATGTATAACTATTCAGCTAAGAATCCAGCTCCAGAAGGATGTTCATGAAGCGATCAATTGAGTCAACTTAAAAATTCACCTATTAACATTTGAACTACATTTAAAAAGAACTTTTTATTTGGACAATTCATGAAAGTATTCAATGAGCTTAAGTCTGCTATGGTAGTTGACTTTTATCCTCGTTTAATTGTCCAAACAATGGTAAATTTAATTCAAGCAATCTATGAAGATAAGAAACAAGAATTTATTTTTACTCCAAAGAATGATATTAACATTCCTAACCTTGAAGTTGATTTCCACAATTTAGGTACAACAAAAAGAGGAGTAAAGAAAATTTCACACTATTCAGGTCCAGTTAATATTCCAGCAGGACAAAGTGTAATTATTAGAAATAATGAATTTAGAGATGCTATTGCTGCAGTTACAGATCCTGCTCAAATTAGTGAAGCAGATAAAGCAAATATCTTAACCAGAAAAACTTATGAAGGTAATACTATAGAATTAATAGGTACTCAGAATGATTGAACAATCACACCTAATATATCATATATAGATTTAATAGTAAGTATTGTTAAACCAATAGCTGCAAGTCTATTCCCAGAAACAGATCCAGGCGAACCATCAGAACCAGCTGCACCATCAGCTCCTACTACTTATGATTCATCATCAGACCATTATGCTAGCGCATTACCAATGGCCACATTAGCTAAGTATCTTGAAAATAAGATGTTTGTGACACATGCACTTGAACGTGATCCAAACTTAAAACCTGTTAAGAATATTATTAGCATGCCTACAGATATAGCAGCAAATACAGCTATTGATGTAATTACAAAAGCAGTTAATTTACCAGTAATCTTTAGTAACAACACTAAACTAACAAATCCAAGCGGAACAAACCTAGGTGTTAATGAATTCATTGCCTCACAAAGTACATGGGCTGAATATAATAATCAATTATCTAGTCCATTGAAAGAACTATTAACTCAATTAGTTGAAAGCTCCAAACCAGGTTATAATCCTCAAGCACCACCAGCAGAAGGCGACGTAACATCATCAATGCAAAATGATGAATTAGTTACTGGTGGAGTAATTGGAGAACAATATTCAGTTTATGGTATTGGTCTAGGACAATTCTTCCTATTCATTAGTATATGAGTTGGTGTGTTAATGCTAACATTTGTACTAGATAGAAAACGTCGTGGAGCTGCTGCTCATCCAGAACTTCTTTCTAAGAGAGATAAGAAAAAAGGTAGAAAACCTAATTGATGAACTCGTTTCAAAGAAGCTATGGATTGATGATGATCTAAGATTGTTACTATGTTAATAATGGTAACTATTCAAGTAACCATCCTATCATTAACTATCTTTGGATTAGGATATCATGTCCTCGGAAGTACATTCTTGTTGCTCTACTTGCAACTCTTATTCTCGGGTTATGTGTTTGTATTCTTTATCGGTGCTCTTTGATTCTTCTTCAGAGACGATGTAATTGGTAAGTTTATAGCAATTCTATTCTTGATTATTAACTTATCATCTGGTTGAGGTACATTCCCACCAATTATGCAATTCCCTATCTTTGAAGTATTAAGTTACATTGCGCCATTTACTTATTCAATTAAAAACATTGGTGCGATTGTCTATGGGGTTGGTATTGTTGGTTCAAATTGACCTGATGCAAGCTTCATTCTTGGAAACTGTGGAATCTCATTAATTTACTTATTTATTGGTTTATTCTTAGGATTCTTCGGTAGCATGAGATTAACTAAGATGCAATTCTATGGTTCTAGAAATAAAAAGAAACTAGCTATTGCAATTCTAGAAATGAATAATGCTATCTTCTATCCACAAGGTAAGTTCTTATTAACTCCTTATTGAGATATGAAAGATCCATATGAAGAAGATGACTTAATGAAATATATCTTAACTGAAACTATTTTTGAAGAACAATTAACTACTTCATGCTATGTAAATGTTAATGAGTTAATTAGTTCAGAACCAGAATACAATTGAGAAATAATAAGTCAATTACCATGCATCAAAATGCTTCCAAGTAAGAAAGATCCAAACAAAATCGTTCCTGAAATTGATTGAGACTTCTTACCTTATGGATATGACAAAGCAATTTGTGACTACTATAACAATAGATTCCCATTTGAGGAAAAACTTAAATTCTGAAAGAGAAAACACTCTGACTTCATTGAAATAGAAGATTGTGTATTATAAAGACAAGATGAATTAGCTATCCAGCTAATTCATTTTTTGTTTATACCATTGCAGTTATCCACAAATAGCACTTGACTCTCTCTCTCTCTCTCAATATAATTAAACTAAGAGCAAGATAATAAGAGGAGAAACTATGAAATTAAGTAGAAAAATGAAATTAGCTCTAGGATTGAGTTTAGGGGCAATTGTTACAACTGCAGCTGTAACAACTATGGCAGTATCTTGTAGTGATAGCAATAGTAGTGACAGTAATAGTAGTGGTAGTAATATTGTTACTAGCAGCAATTACAATCCAACACCAGAATTAGCTAAAAAAATTACCCAAGCTGATATTGATAGAATGAATGTTAATTTACAAGATGATGTAGATGAAAGTAAAAAAGGTCTTGAATCTGAGGGAGCAACTGATGTTGTAGCTACTGGTATAGTTAAACTTGAAGGTGATGTTCTATCACAAGTAATGAGTTCGTGATGTACAGTAGGTAAATCAAAACAAACAACTGTTTTTACAATCGCTTACAAACTTACTAAAATTTCAGATAATAAATATTTAATGAAAGAATCAACTGTTGTTACTATCGATGGCAAACAAGTATCATCAGATGAAGGTATAAAGCCTGAACAATATATTACATTAGCAGAATTAACAAGAATGATTAATAATTTATATAACAACACTTCTAATTAAACTATAAAAATCTAATAAAAAAGTTAAGTCATGTAGCACTTAACTTTTTTATTCTTATATATACCTCTGCTATAATTGCATCAATATAAACTATAGATATTTATTCAAATTTCTAACAAGACCATATTGTATATGGTATATAATTATTCCTATGGAAAATGTACACACATTAGAAGTAAAAGATATTGAAAAAGAATTAGGTTCTGATCTTTCTAAAGGTTTAAATGAAAAACAAGTAGAAGATAATAGAACTAAGTATGGTATTAACCAGCTAAATATGAAAAAGGAGAAAAGCTGAATAAGAGTTTTCTTCGAACAATATAAGGATGTATTGATGATTCTATTATTAGTTTCATCTTTAATTTCAGTTGTTGTTCAAGTCTTCCCTACTGATACATTAGGATGAGGAGAAGCTTTATTAGATATTAAAGCATGAGAAAACTTTATATTAATTGTTGGTGTAACAATTATTAACGCCATCATAGGTACAGTACAAGTGATTAAGTCTAGAAAGTCACTTGATAGTTTAAAGGCATTAAGTCAGCCTAAGTCTAAAGTACTAAGGGATGGTAAGAGTCAATTAATAGATACGGATAAAATTGTAGTAGGAGATATTATTCTATTAGAAGCTGGTGACTTAGTCCCAGCAGATGCTAGATTAATTGAGGCTGCAAGTTTAAAAATAAATGAATCATCTTTAACAGGTGAATCTGAAACTATTCTTAAAAATACATTATTAATCAAAGATGCAAAAGCTGCTCTAGGTGATCGTCTTAACTGTATTTACTCAGGATGTTTAGTAACTTATGGTAGAGGTAAGGCAATTGTTACTTCAGTTGGTGCTAATACAGAAATTGGTAAGATCAATACACTACTAAATAATACAGAAGAACAAAAGACTCCACTTCAAAACAACTTAGACAAGTTAGCTAAGATGTTAATGTGAATTGTATTAGCTATTTGTGCTATTTTATTAGGAGTTAACTTAATCAAGCTTGCATTCTTACCAACTATTAATGCTTCAACTGCTCTTCCTATTTTCTCAGATGCACTTAACTTCTCAATTGCTCTAGCAGTTGCAGTAATCCCTGAAGCATTAAGTTCTATTGTTACAATTGTATTATCTATTTCAACTAAGAAAATGGCTAAACAAAATGCCATTGTTAAGAATTTAAAATCAGTTGAAGGGTTAGGTTCAGTATCAGTTATATGTTCAGATAAGACTGGTACATTAACTCAAAACAAAATGACTGTAACAGATTTCTTTGTAAACAATAAATCATTTAAAGCAGATGAATTTAAAAAGGCAGATGATGCTCATAATAACATTGCTAAGTATGCTGCACTATGTTCAGATGCAAAGGTAAGTGGTGATAAAGCTACAGGTGACCCTACAGAAATTTGTTTAATTGATCACTTAATTAAAAACATCTCTAGTCAAGATGCACTTACTAAGGATATGCCAAGAATAGGTGAATTACCATTTGACTCAGTAAGAATGATGATGTCTACATTAATCAAAACTAAAAAAGGTAATTTGATGGTTACTAAAGGTGCAATTGATAATGTATTAGATATAGTAACTCAAATTGAAATCAATGGTAAGGTTAGAAAATTCACAGCAGAAGATAAGAAAGTAATCTTAGAAGCAAATAAGAACTATTCAAGCCAAGGTAAGAGAGTATTATGTATTTGTTATAAAGAAACTAAGAATACTTCTATTACTTTCAAAGATGAAAAAGATCTTACATTCATTGGATTAATGGTAATGATTGACCCACCTAGACCAGAAGTTGTAGAAGCTATTAAAGAATGTCATACTTCAGGAATCAAAGTAGTTATGATTACTGGTGACCATGAAGGAACAGCAGTCGCTATTGGAAAACAAATTGGTATTTTTGCACCAACTGATTGATCAATGTCTGGAAGAGAATTAACTGCTATTCCACAAGACAAATTAGCTCATGATGTTGCTAAATATTCAGTTTATGCTCGTGTAAGTCCAGAAGATAAGATTAAGATTGTAAGAGCATGACAATCACATGACATGATTGTTTCAATGACTGGTGATGGTGTTAATGATGCTCCAGCATTAAAACAAGCTGACATTGGTGTAGCTATGGGTATTACTGGAACAGAAGTATCTAAGGATGCAGCTTCAATTATCTTAACAGACGATAACTTTGCAACTATTGTATCAGCTGTTAAATTTGGTAGAAGTGTATACAATAACATTAAAGCAGCAATTAGATTCTTATTAACTGGAAACTTAGCGACTGTATTCATTTGTACTGTGTTAACAATTATTTCATTAGCACTTCAAATTATTATTTCTCCATTTACTGCTTTACAATTATTATTCCTAAACTTATTAACTGACTCTTGACCAGCAATTTCATTAGGACTTGAAAAATATAGAAGAGATGTAATTTTTGAAAAGCCAAGGTTAGCAACTGAGTTCTTCTTAAATAAGAGATTCTGTCTACATCTATTCTTTGAATCTTTGATTATGACTATTATAGTTATTGCAGCCTTTGGATTAATGTTTGAAGTAACAGGTGAATTAGATGTGGTTAAATCATTATTAGAAATGAACCCTAATAATCATGATGTATTAGTTTATGTACGTTCAGTTCAATTCCAAGCAGCTTCAGGATTTGCCTTTATGACATTATCATTCTGTAGATTCTTCCATGGATGAAACTGTAAGAGTGATAAACCATTAATTGCTACTAAAGAATTCTATGACAACTACTTCTTACTAGGTTCACTAGCAATTGGAATCGTATTAATGTCTCTAATTTATTATGTACCTGGACTTAATAATTTATTCTTGGTTGGTAGCTCAATCAAAATTCCAGAAGTAGTTAAAAATCCAATTGACATAGTTCCATTCCAATACTTTGGTATTTGATTTGCTATGATATATGCATTATTAATTATTCCAGCAATCCAACTTTATAAGTTGTTAGCAATGAAGATTGAACAAAAATATTGACCAGATCCATCAATCAATACAAGAATTAATGTAGAACAATAGTTATATAGGACTACTAAAATATAACAATAATCAAAATAGCTAGGGATTAGGCTCATGAATGCCACCCTAGCTATTTTGATTGTTTATTTGCTGTCGCTAACGGATTTCCCCACCTAAAATAAGGCTATTAACCACCTCTTAAGTGGATATTATTTAACCTTTATCTATATTATATAGATATATAGTACATTATTAGGATGTTAAAAAAATAAAATAAAAAGTCTCCATTTTTTAAGTTTTATGGTATCATTTGTATGGTTTTTTTGTTATATAGATTGCTGATACACCAAAACCAGTTGTCAAGTATCAGGTAACTAGATGACAGGCCGATTCACAAAAAATAATTTCAAGGAAGGACAACAATTATGAATCAAGAAATTAAGATTATTCTATATTCTTATGATCATCAATTATTAGATGTATCTGTAAAAAGAATTATAGAAATATCTAAAAAGACAAATGCAAAGGTAAAAGGGCCTATCCCTCTACCAACTAAGAAGGAAGTCTTCACTATTCTAAGATCTCCTCACGTTAACAAATCTTCAAGAGAACAATTCGAAAGAAGAACTCACAAAAGATTAATCATCTTAACAGATGTAACTCCAGAAACTAGAGACGGTTTAAAGAGATTAGTAGTACCAACAGGTATTGAAATTAGAATTAAAAGTTAATTAAGTATTAAGGAAAGGAAATCGCAATGAAAGCATTATTAGGAACTAAAGTCGGAATGACAACTCTTTTCGATGAAAACGGAACAAGATACGCAGCTACAGTTGTTTATGTTGAACCAAACCAAGTACTTGAACTTAAATCTCTAGAAAAGAATGGATATGTAGCAACTAAGGTTGGTTACGAAACTGTTAAAGAAAAATCTTTAAACAAACCACAATTAGGATTCTTTAAGAAAGTTAAAGCAGATCCTAAGAGATACGTAAAAGAATTACGTGGAGTGGAAGGATACAATGTAGGAGACTTAATTAAAGTTGACGCATTCGAAGTTGGACAATTTGTAGATGTTCAAGCTTATACAAAAGGTCATGGATTTACAGGATCAATTAAGAGACATAACTTCTCAGTAGGTCCATTAGGTCACGGAGCTGGATACCCACACAGATATGTTGGGTCTATCTCTGGTGGACGTGGGGGTTCACAAGCTCAAAGAGTATTCAAGGGTACAGAACTACCAGGTCACTATGGACATGAAATGGTAACAATCCAAAACCAATTAATATTAGACATTGACCTAGCAAACAACTTAATGATTATTAAGGGTGGTATCCCAGGACCAGATAACTCATTAGTAAAAATCAGCTTATCTAAAAAGAAAGCAAACAAAAAATTAGAAGTTAAATTAGCTTCAAACAAAAAACCAGCAGCTAAAGTTGAAGAAACTCCAGTAGAAGCACAAGCTGCACCAGCAACTGAAGCTCCAGCTCCAGCAGAAGCACCAGCAAACCAAGAAGGGAACAATTAGGAGGTAAACCATGGCAAGTATTAAACTATATAATATCCAAGGTGAATCAAAAGGTAACGCAACTATTGATGATTCTCTAATCGTTAAAAAACCAAATCAACAAGCTATGTTTGATTGTGTAATTGCTGAACAAGCTTCAACAAGACAAGGAACTCACTCAACATTAACTAAAGGTGAAGTTCGTGGTGGTGGTAAAAAACCATGAAGACAAAAACATACTGGTAAAGCAAGAACTGGTTCAACTCGTAACCCACACTGAGTAGGTGGTGGTATCGCATTCGGTCCAAAACCAAACAGAAACTATGACAAGAAAGTTAACTCTAAAGTATTTAAATTAGCATTCAAGTCAGCATTAACACTTAAGTTAAACAATGATGTTTTATTCGGATTAGAAGATAAAGCTAAATTAGATAAACCATCAACTAAAGCAATGGCATCATTCATTGCAAAAGCAAACTTAACAAATAAGAAAGTTCTTATTATTACTAATGAAGAAGATAACATCAAGTTATCAACTAACAACATTCCTAGAGTAACAACTAAGGCATGAAACAAAGTATCTGTTAAAGACTTACTTCACACTTATGTTGTATTTGTACAAGAAGGTGCATTAGGAAAGATGAAAGAGGTATACGCATAATGGATTTAAATAATATTATTATCAAACCTTACCATACTGAAAAAAGTTATGGTTTAAGAAAATTCCAAGATCCTTCATGTTTAGTATTCGTAGTAAATAAGAAAGCATCTAAAGACCTTATTAAGTTAGCATTCAAATCAATTTATAATGTAATGCCTGAAAAAGTAAACACTGTTAATAAACATCCTAAAAAATTAAGATTAACAAACAACGGATTCGGTTACTCAAAAGAATTCAAACTAGCATACATTACATTACCAAAAGGAATGCAAATCGCATTAACTAAGGATGAAATAGCAGAAGCAGCAGAAGCTAATAAAGCAGATGCTAAAGAAGCTAAAAAGACTTCTAAAAAAGAATCAGAAGCTAAATAATTAAATTTGTCGAAAAGCGTAGGAGGCATGTATGGCAATTAAAAAGATCAAAAGTAGATCTAGTGGTAAACGTCAAACAGTATTAATTGATTACAAGTCTGTGCTTACAACTAATACTCCTGAAAAATCACTAACTACGACATTAAAGAAAAACTCTGGTAGAAATAACCAAGGTAAAATTACAGTAAGACACCAAGGTGGTGCTCAAAAAAGAAAATACCGTATCATTGATTTCAAAAGAAACAAGGATGGTAAAGTTGGAACAATTTCAACTATTGAATATGATCCAAACAGAACATCATTCATTTCATTAGTAACTTATGAAGATGGTGAAAAGAGATACATCATTGCTCCAAAAGGAATCCAAGTAGGTGACAAGATTGTATCAGGTAATGACAAAATCGATATTAAGATTGGTAACTCATTACAATTACAAAACATTCCTGAAGGTACATTAGTTCACAACGTTGAATTAGTTCCAGGAGCTGGTGGACAATTAGCAAGATCTGCTGGTACAAGTATTCAAATCTTAGGTTTCGATGAAACTGGTGATTATGTAATTTGTAAAATGTCTTCTGGTGAAGTTAGAAAAATCAGAAAAGAATGTAGAGCTACAATCGGTGTAGTTTCAAACGAAGACCACAACCTAGTTAATATTGGTAAAGCTGGTCGTAACCGTAAGATGGGTGTAAGACCAACAGTTCGTGGTTCAGCTATGAACCCTAACGATCACCCACATGGGGGTGGTGAAGGACGTCAACCAATTGGTATGGATGCTCCTAGAACTCCATGAGGTAAGAGACACATGGGTGTTAAGACAAGAAAACAAAAACAACCTTCTACTAAATTAATTATTAGAAGAAGAGGAAAATAGGAAAGGAGTAGTATATGTCAAGAAGTTCAAGTAAAGGTGCATTTGTTGATGCTAGCTTAATGAAAAAAGTAGTGGCAATGAATGAAACAGAAAAGAAAAAACCAATTAAAACATGATCACGTCGTAGTACTATCTTCCCTGAATTCGTTGGTTTAACATTCGAAGTTCACAATGGTAAAGATTTCATTAAAGTGTTCGTAACTCAAGATATGGTTGGTCGTAAATTAGGTGAATTTGCTCCAACTAGAAACTTCAAAGCCCATACTGAGGCTAAGAGATAGGAGATAAATTATGGTAAATAAAGTTATTCAACGTAATATTAGAATCTCACATCGTAAAGCTCAATTAGTATGTGACTTAATTAGAAACAAACCTGTTAAAGAAGCAATTATTATCTTAAAGAACACAAACAAGAAAATTGCACCAATCATTCTTAAATTATTAAATAGTGCAATTGCTAATGCGACTAACAACCATGCAATGAATGCTGAAAAACTATATGTATACAACATCTTTGCAAACCAAGGTCCAACAATGAAGAGAACTATGCCAAGAGCAAGAGGTTCTGCTGATATGATTAGAAAACGTTCTACTCACATCGAAATTCATTTAAGTGACAACCCTAACGAAAGAAAGTTAGAAATCGAAAGAATTAAAGAAAGAAAGCACAAAGCTGCTTTAGCTAACAAAGGTGGAGATAAAGGTACTAGAGTTAAAGCTAAACCTGTAAAGGAAGCAAAACCAAAACCACAACCAAAACCTGAAGTTAAAAAGGAAGAACCTAAAAAGGTTGAACCTGCAAAAAAACCTGAACCTAAAAAAGAACCTAAACCAAAAATGATAAATGGTATTAGCGTTGAACAAAAACATACAGTAGTAACTGAAAAAGAAGCTAATGAATATGATTATGAAAAACGTCTAAAAGATTGAAGAAAAAAAGCAGGTTACAACGAAAAACCATCTAAGTGTGTGAAATGTAAAGATGACTGCTGAACATCAATCTTATTAGATTCAGGAAAACACATTTGTTACACTTGTTGAATCAAAAAACCAGAAGGAAGTAAATAGGAGATCACTATGGGACAAAAAGTTAATTCAAACGGATTACGTTACGGAATTTATAAAGAATGAGAATCTAGATGAATTTCTAATGATGACAGACAAACAGCTAAATGATTAGTTGATGATGACAAAATTAGAAAATACTTCAACAATAAATGAAAACTTGCTTTAGTTTCAAGTGTTCAAATTGAAAGAAGTGGAGACAACGTTAACTTATTTGTTAACACTGCACAACCTGGTTTATTTGCAGAAGCAGATACTATTAAAAAGATTCAACTTGATTTAAACAAAATGTGTGGAAGAAAATATAAATTCAACATTACAATTCTTCCAATCGTAAATACATATGTTCATGCTCGTATTGTAGCTAGAGAAATTGCTGATGCAATTGAAAAGAGAGTTTCATTCAGAACTGCTCAAAAGCAAGCTATTAAAAAAGTTATGAAAGCAAAAGCTTTAGGTGTAAAGACTAAAGTTTCTGGAAGATTAGGTGGAGTTGAAATGGCTCGTGAAGAAGGATATTCTGAAGGTGTTATTCCACTATCATCATTAAGAGCTGATATTGACTATGCATTAGAAGAAGCTCACACAACTTATGGATTAATCGGTGTTAAGGTTTGAATCAACAGAGGTCAAATCTTCAACAAAGGTGAAGTATCTAAAGTTATTACAACTGCACCAACAGTTTCTATGTCACCTCGTTTAAGCCAAGCTAAACCAAGATCAAATGTAAAGAAAGAAGACAAGGCTGCAGCGCCAGCTAAGTCTGAGTAAGGAGTAAGATATGTTACAACCTAAGAGAACAAAATATCGTAAACCTCATAAGATTAGTTATGAAGGAAAAGCTAAAGGTAATACATATGTTGCTTTTGGCGAATATGGTTTAATGGCTACAGCAGGTGCATGATTAGATGCAAGACAAATTGAAGCTGCACGGGTAGCAATTAGTAAGAGACTAGGTAAGACTGGAAAAATGTGAATTAGAATCTTCCCACACTTATCTATGACTAAAAAACCTCTAGAAGTACGTATGGGGTCAGGGAAAGGTTCACCTGAAAAATGAGTAGCTGTTGTTAAAGAAGGAACTATCATGTTTGAAGTAGCAGGTATTTCTGAAGAAATGGCTAAAAACGGTCTAAGAGCTGCTGGAAACAAATTAAGTACTTCATGAAAGATTGTTAAAAAGGAGATGTAATCAATGGCAAACAGTATGACTAAAGATTTACGTAAGAAATCAAATGCTGAATTAGCAGAATTAATTTCTAAATGTAAAGATCAATTATTACAAATTAGATTCAGTGTTGCTAATGGTGAAGCTGAAAAACTACATGTTGTTTCAGGCATCAAGAAAACAATCGCAAGATCATTAACAATCTTAAATGAAAGAGCAGCAGAACAACAATCACAAGCAGAAGAAAAGAAAACACCAGCAACTAAGAAAGGATCTAAATAATGAGTAACCAAGTAGAAAGAATTAATCGTCGTAAAGTTTTAGTTGGTATCGTTACTTCAACAAAGATGGAAAAGACTATCACAGTTAATGTTGAAACTAAAACTAAACACCCACTTTACAAAAAGTTAGTTATTAAACATAAGAAATATCATGCACATGATGAAAAACAAGAAGCTAACATTGGAGATAAAGTAGAAATTATTGAAACTAGACCTCTATCAAAAACAAAGAACTTCAGATTAAACAAAATTATTGAAAAAGCAAAATAGTATTAAAGGTTATAAAGGAGATATATTATGGTACAACACATGTCTAGATTAAAAGTAGCTGATAATACAGGTGCTAAAGAAGTAGGGGTAATCAAAGTTCTAGGTGGATCAAAAAGAAGATATGCATTCATCGGTGATGTAGTAGTAGTTTCAGTTAAGAAATGTGCTCCAGGTGGGACAATTACAAAAGGTCAAATTTTCAAAGCTGTTATCGTTAGATCTAAAAAAGGTGTTAACAGAGGCTCAGGTGCTATTCTTAAATTTGATGAAAATGCTTGTGTATTAATTAAAGATGATAAGACTCCAAGAGGAAGTCGTATATTCGGACCAGTTGCTAGAGAACTTCGTGATAAAGGGTACGCTAAAATCGTTTCATTAGCGCCAGAAGTGTTATAAGGAAAGGAGATAGTTATGAACAGAATTATTAAAGGTGATAGAGTTAGAATTATCTCTGGAAAACACAAAGGTCTTGAAGGAACAGTATTAAAAGTATTCCCTAAAGAAGGAACAGCAGTAGTTGAAGGATTAAACATGGTAACAAAACATGTTAAACCAAACGGCGAAGCTGAACAAGGTGGAATCGTAAAAACTGAAGCTCCAATTAATTTATCAAAATTAGCTTTAGTAGATCCAAAAGCAAAAGGATTAAGTACAAAAGTAAACTATGTAGTTGATCCAAAAACAAATACTAAATCACGTATTACAAAAAAATCAAAATCTAACTTATCAGATAAGAAATAGGAATAAAGGAGATATATCATGAATGAATTAAAACAAAAATACGTTAAAGAAATAGCTCCGGAATTACAAAAAGAATTTAATCTTAAATCTGTAATGCAAATTCCTAAGTTAGAAAAAATTGTAATCAACGCTGGTATTGGTGATGCAGCTCAAGATGCTAAGAACCTTGAATTAGCTGTAAATGAAATGCAAGCAATTACTGGTCAAAAGCCATTAATTACTAGAGCAAAAAAATCAATCGCTACTTATAAAGTTAGAGAAGGTCAAGGAATTGGTTGTAAAGTAACTTTACGTGGTGAAAAGATGTGAAACTTCTTAGATCTATTATTCAATGTAGCTCTTCCTCGTGTGAGAGACTTCAAGGGATTAAACCCTCACTCATTTGATGGCAGAGGAAACTACACAATTGGGATTAAAGAACAAATTATCTTCCCTCAAATTGTTTATGACAATGTTAAAAGAATTAGAGGGTTTGATATTACATTAGTAACTTCAACAAACAGTGACGAACAAGCTAGAAGCCTAATTGCAAAATTAGGTGCACCATTAAGAAAGGGTGGAAAGAAATAGTATGGCAAAAAAAGCATTAATTGAAAAACAAAAGAAACATCAAAAATTTGAAGTAAGAAATTACACTAGATGTGAAAGATGTGGAAGACCACACGCAGTTATTAGAAAATTCGGTATTTGCCGTTTATGCTTCAGAGACTTAGCATACAAGGGTGCAATCCCAGGTGTTAAGAAAGCATCTTGATAGTAGGAGGAAAATATGCATACAGATCCAATTTCAGAATTATTAACTAAAATTAGAAATGCTAAAAAAGCATACAAACCTTCAGTAACTGTTACAACATCTAACATGAAAACTGCTATCCTTACTGTTTTAAAAGATGAAGGCTATATTAAAGACTTCGTTACAAATGTTGAAGACAAAAAATCATTCACTGAAATCAAATTAAAATACAAAAACAAACAATCAGCTATTCACGGCTTAAAACAAGTATCTAAACCTGGATTAAGAGTATACCGTGAATGTGAAAAACTACCTAAAGTATTAAACGGATTAGGTATTGCATTAATCTCAACTTCTAAAGGTGTAATGACTGATAGAGAAGCTCGTAAAAACAAAGTCGGTGGTGAAATCATCGCTTATGTGTGATAGGAAAGGGAATTAATAGTTATGTCAAGAATCGGAAATCGTATTATTAGTATTCCTGCAGGTGTAACAATTGGGATTCAACCAACTGTAGTAACTGTTACTGGTCCAAAAGGTAACTTATCAGTTGATTATGATTCTAAATTAGTTAAGGTAGAACAAAAGGAAAACACAGTAGTTGTATCTCCTTTAAATGATCTTAAAACTACACACATGTTACATGGAACTATCAACTCACACATTAGTAATGCAATTGTTGGTGTTACTAAAGAATTCAAAAAAGAATTAACACTTAAAGGTGTTGGTTACAGAGCTAAAGTTGAAGGAAGCAACCTTGTATTATCATTAGGTTTCAGCCACCCAGTTAAATTAGCAATTCCTCAATCAGTAAAAGTTGAAACTCCAGCTCCAACTGATTTAGTAATTACAAGTCCTAACAAACAAGTATTAGGACAATTCTGTGCAACAATTAGAGCATACCGTATGCCTGAACCATATAAAGGAAAAGGTGTTCTATTCAAAAATGAACAAATTATCCGTAAAGTTGGTAAGAAGGCTGATAAGTAATTAGGAGGATCATAATGAAAAGAATTAATGTAGAACGTAATAAACAAAGATTAATTAGACAAAAAAGAAATCTTAATAAATTAGTTAAAATTGATAATTCATTACCAAGATTACTAGTTACTAAAACAAATGCTCACATTTTTGCACAATTAATCGACATGGAAAAAGGTGTTACAATTGCATCTTCAAGTTCAGTTGAATTAAAACTTAAAAATGGAAATAAAGAAAGCGCTAAAAAAGTTGGTGCTGACATTGCTGCAAAAGCAATTAAAAAAGGTGTATCAAAAGTTTCATTCGATCGTGGTGGTTCTAAATATCACGGAAGAATCATGGTATTAGCAGATGCAGCTAGAGAAGCTGGATTAAAATTCTAGGAAGGTAAATATGAATCAAGTAGAAAACAATGAAGTTGTAGAACAAAAAGAAGTTGAAGTTAAAGCTGAAGCTTCTGTTGAACAAAAAGTAGAAACTGCTCCAACAAAAATTAATGATGATAGAGAATTCTCAAAGAAACCTGTTGTAAGAAAATCTTTATCACCAAACGGATTCGAAGAAAAAGTTGTTCAAATTAAACGTATCTCTAAAACTACAAAAGGTGGACGTAACATGAGATTCTCTGCTGTAGTAGTTATCGGAGATAAAAAAGGTCAAGTTGGATTTGGTATGGGTAAATCAATCGAAGTTCCAGATGCAATTAAGAAAGCAATTAAAAATGCGAACAACAACATTCACCGTGTAAAAATGACTAAAAAAGGAACAGTTTACCATGAAAACATTGCACGTTTAGGTGCATCAAGAATTTTAATCAAACCAGCTCCTGAAGGTACTGGAATCATCGCTGGTGGTTCAGTTCGTGCTGTTGTAGAATTAGCTGGATACTCTGACATTTATACAAAAGTGTTAGGATCATCAACTCCTGTAAATGCTATTAGAACAACTATTAAAGCGTTAGAAGAACAATATACACCATCTGAAATTAAAAAATTACGTAGCAAAAGCGAAAACTAATAAAGGAGAGACACAATGGAATTACACAATCTTAAATATACAAAAGGATCAAGAAACCACAAGTCTAAAATTGTAGGTAGAGGTCACGGTTCTGGTATTGGTAAAACTTCAGGTCGTGGACAAGATGGTCAAAAGGCTAGAAAATCTGGTCACACTAGATTAGCTTTCGAAGGTGGTCAAACTCCTCTATATCGTCGTCTACCAAAAGTTGGTTTCAACAACGCTGAATTTGCTAACAACTACAATGTAATTAACCTTAAAAACATTGAAAAACTTTCTGATAAAGTTATCGATGTTAAACTATTAGCTGAAAAAGGATTCTTCTCAAAGAAAAATGATCTTCCTTTAAAAGTGATTGGTAATGCTAAGATTAAATCTGGCATCACTATCAAAGCTCATAAATTCTCTGAAGGAGCTAAAAAAGCAATTGAAGCAGCTGGTTCAAAAGCTGAAGTGATTGCATAATCTTAGGCTATAATATAGAAATAATAATAGATTAATAAAATGGCTAAAACTAAAGTAGAAAAAAAGAATATACATTTATTAAGACAGATTAGAAACATTTTTATGTCAAAATCTGTTATTATTTCTATTTTTGTAACATTATCAATAATGGTATTTTTCAACTTTGTCTCTAAAATACCTATGCCTTTCTTAAAGGTTAATCCTGATGCAGGGGGTATGTCAGACAAAGGTGGACTATTCTCTATGTTAAACCTTATTGGTGGGGGTGGTTTAACCAACCTATCGTTATTCACCCTAGGGATTACTCCTTATGTTACGGTACAAATCTTTGTTCAATTATTATCATTTGATCCATCCTTCCCATTAAGTAAATGGGCACGGAGTGGTGAAAAAGGACGTAAGAAAATTGAAGTCTTATGTCGTCTATTAACTTTACCGTTTGCAGTTCTACAAGCCTTTACTCTAGTAGTATTTATTGGTTATAGAATGCAAAGTGGAGCAGTTACATTTAGTGGTGTAGAAGGAGCTACTACATTAGATGGATTTTATACCTTCTTCTATATTGTCTTAATGACTGCTGGTACATATATCGCTATCTTCTTAGGTGATATTATTACAAAAAGAGGGGTTGGTAATGGGACAACTATCATTATCTTAACTGGTATTGTTTCATCACTTATTCCTAACTTCATTAAAGTATTCACAAATATCAACGGAACAGTAAATGGTGAACTATATAGAACAATGGCATTCATTGTTTATATCATCTTCTATTGTATGATATTGTGAGCTACTGCATTTGTTAACTTATCTACCCGTAAGTTACCTATTCAACAAACTGGACAAGCAATCTTGAAATTAGGTGATGATTTACCATACTTACCATTCAAGATTAACCCAACAGGTATTCTTCCAGTAATTGTGGCTTCGGCTGGTTTATCTATTCCTATTTCAATTGGTAACCTAGTTGAAATTGGAAACCCTGGAAATGGATTTACTCAATTTACTGAAAAAGCATTTAGTTTTGGTAGTTGACCAGGTGTAATTATTTATTGTATCTTAATCATCTTATCTGGATTTATTTTTAGTGGTATTCAAATTAACTCTGAAGATATTTCAAAACAATTTATGCAATCAGGTAAATTCATTATTGGGGTTAAGATTGGTAAAACAACTGAAGAATACATTAGACGTGTTTTATATCGGGTAAACTGAATTGGTTCACCAATGTTAGCATTAATTGCTGCTATGCCTTATATTGCAAGTTTAGTGGTACTAAATGAATCAGGACAGCCAATTATTCCAAGTGACTCATCTTTAGGTGGTACTGGAATTGTAATTATGGTAACTGGTTCATTAGATATGTGACAATCAATTGTGTCAGCTTCAACAGCTTCTTCATATACTGTTAAGAGACGTAAGATTGAAATCATCACAAGCAATGGTGAAGCACAAGAATTAGATCAAGGAAGTGGATTATGATAGACACTAAAAAAATTATCTTATTAGGAGCACCAGGAAGTGGTAAAGGAACTTTAGCTCAAGGCTTAGTTAATTATGGCTTTGTGCAAATTTCTACTGGTGATTTATTTAGAAAGAAATTATCAGAAGATTCAGAAGAAGCTAAACAAATTCAACAATTAATTAACCGTGGTGAATTAATTCCAGATGAAATTACAAATAATTTAGCTAAAGCTGAAATTGTTAAGAATGCTCAAGATGGTAAAAACATCATTCTTGATGGTTATCCAAGAACAGTAGAACAAGCTAAGTATTTATCTACTATTTGTAAAGTAGACCATGTGATATATTTAAATGTTGATCAAAACATTTTATTTGAACGTATTACTGGTAGATTAAGCTGTAAACAATGTGGTAAAGTTTACAATGAATACACTAACCCTCCTAAACAAAAAGAAGTATGCGATCAATGTAATATTCCATTAACAAGAAGACGTGATGACAACAAAGAATCTTTTGAACTAAGAATGAAGGAATATGTATCTAAAACTGAACCTTTAATCAAGTATTACAAGGACCAAACTTCATCTGGTACTAAGTTCATTGAACTAAAACCAAGCAAGGATGATAGTATAGATGCTATTTTAAAAGATGTTCTAAAACAAATTGGAATGTAAATTTTATAAAATTTTTTTGTTAAATATTATAAAATATTTACTATGATGGTTAAGTCTCAAGAGGATATACAACTAATAAAACAAGCAGCAGCAATTTGAAAAGAAGCACGTAGTGCTATTATCAATGCTGCTCAAGTTGGTGTTAGTTTACTTGAACTAGATAAAATTGCACAAGAAACCATTGAAAAGCACGAAGGTGCAACTTGTGCATTCTACCAATATGGCGGGTTCCCTGGCCATATCTGTATTTCAGTGAATGATTGTATTATTCATGGAGTCCCAACTGATTACTGTCTACAAGATGGTGACTCAGTAACATTTGACGTTGGTGTTAAGTATGCTGAACATTTCTGTGATGCTGCCTTTACAGTATTAATTGGAAATGTTTCAGAACAAGCTAAAGAAATTTCTGAAGTTTGTCATGAAAGCTTGAACAAAGCAATTAGCATCTTAAAACCAGGAGTCGCTACATATGATATTGCATGTACAGTGCAAGACTATGTAGAAAGTAAAGGATATGAAGTTATTAGAAACTTTACTGGACATGGCTGTGGAAACAAGCTACATGAAGATCCTGTTATTTCTAATTATCGTTCAATCGAATTTAAGTTTGCAAGTATGCCACTTAAGGCTGGTATGGTAATTTGTATTGAACCAATGATTATGACTGGTTCACATAAATTCTTTATTGACCCTAAGAACAACTGAAGCGTATATGCAAAGAACAAAAAACTTACATCACATTGAGAACACATGGTTCTTATTACAGAAGATGGATGTGAAGTATTAACTAAATAGGAGAATTAATGAGTCAAGATAAGATTACAATGAAAGGCACTATTGCTGAAATCATTACAGGCGGAAACTACAAAGTTAAACTAGAAAATGACATGATCATTACTGCACAAACTTCAGGTAAGATGAGAGTAAACAAAATCTCTATCTTACCAGGCGATGTTGTAGATGTGGAATTAACTCCATACGATTTAACAAAAGGCCGTATTACTTATAGACATCGTTAAAATTTTAGAAAGGTATAACATATGAAAGTAAGAGCATCAGTTAAACCTATCTGTAAAGATTGCAAAATCATTAAAAGAGAAGGTGTGATTAGAGTTATTTGTAAAAACCCTAAACACAAACAAAGACAAGGATAGGAGATAACACATGGCACGTATTTTAGGTGTAGATATTCCTAACGATAAACGTATCCTAATTTCATTAACATATATTTATGGAATTGGTCGTAGTCGTTCAAGTGAAATCTTAAAAGAAGCAAAAATTGATGAAAACATCAAAACAAGAGATCTATCAGAAGAACAAATCGCTTCAATTCGTCAAGTTGCGTCTAAATACCAATTAGAAGGTGACTTAAGAAGAGAAATTGCGATGAACATCAAATTAAAAATGGAACTTGGATGCTATTCAGGTTTAAGACATAGAAGGGGTCTTCCAGTTAGAGGACAAAGAACTAGAACTAATGCTAGAACTAGAAAAGGTCCTAGAAAAACAGTTGCTAACAAGAAGATTGAAGCTAGATAGGAAGTAGGATTATGGCAAAGAAAAAGAAAATTAATTTTACTGATGGTATCGTACATATTCATGCAACTAGAAATAACACAATTATTTCATTATCAGATGTTAAAGGTAATGTTATTACTTGAGCATCAAGTGGAAGTATTGGTTACAAAGGTGCAAAGAAGAAAACTTCTTACTCTGCTGGATTAGCATGTGAACAAGCTGCTAAGGCTGCTTACGGTTTAGGTTTAAGAACTGTATCTGTTAATGTTAACGGTATTGGTTCTGGAGCTGAAACTGCAATTCGTAGCTTACAAACAGCTGGACTAAAAGTTGCAGCTATTAGAGATGTAACTCCAATTCCTCACAATGGATGTCGTCCACCAAAGAAACCAAGATAATAGATAATTTGTTTATAGGAGATCAAATATGGAAAAATTTTTAAAATATGACGCTAGCGTTGACTATGAAAAGAGTACTGACACTTACACTGCAATGACTATCAAACCTTTAGAAAGAGGATTTGGTAATACATTAGGTAATGCTTTAAGAAGAGTTTGTTTAAGTTCAATTCCAGGTGCTGCAATGTTTGCAATTAGAATTCCTGGGGTAACTCATGAATACCAAACTATTAAAGGTGTTAAGGAAGATGTAACTCAAATTATCTTAAATCTTAAAAAAGTAATTATTCAAATCGACGATGAAATTAACCCATTAGAAGATTTAGAAAACACTCCAATTGAAAAATGACCAGTATTAACTGTTCAAAAATCTAAAAAAGGAGAAATTACTGGAGCTGATATTGAAGTACCAGCTGGTTTCAAAATTATCAACAAGGACGCTCATGTTGCAACATTAACTGAAGATGTAAACTTCGAACTTTACATTTATGCTAAGAGTGGTAGAGGATTCAAAACATTTAAAGAAAACAAAGAAGGTTTATCTTTATCAATTATCCCTACTGATTCAGACTTCTGTCCAGTAACAAAATTTGCTTACTCAGTTGAAGAAGTTAAGAATTCTAAAAAAGCTGTTAATGATGAATTACATATTGAAATTTCTACTAACGGTGCTATTTCATCTGCATATGCAGTTGCATTAGCAGCTAAGATCTTAGTAGAACACTTCAACTTAATTACTTCTTTAGACAAACAAGTTGAAGAAGAAAAAATCATGAAAGAACAAGAACTTGAACAAAAGAAAGTTAATCTATCAATTCCTATTGAAGAACTTAACTTATCAGTTCGTGCTTACAATGCTTTAAAACAAATTCAAATTAATACAACTCAAGAATTAATTGAAAAAACACGTAAAGAAATTGATGGTATTAGAAACTTAGGTAAAAAATCAGTTCACGAAATCATCAAAGCAATTCATGATCGTGGATTAAAACTTAAAGATGAATAAGGAGGAAAGTTATGTCATTTCAAAATAAAAAAGGAAAGACACAAGCTTGAAGAAAAATGGTTATTCGTCAACAAGTTTCTGATGTACTAGCTTATGGAAAACTAATTACTACAGTTACTAAAGCTAAAGAAACTCAAAGACATGTTGATAAAATGATTACTTTAGCTAAAAAAGATACATTAGCTTCAAGAAGAGCTGCAGCTGCTGTCTTATTAAATACATCTACTTTAACTGCAGATGAAATTCTAAAAAAATTATTTAGCGAATACGGTCCTAAATATAAAAGCCGTAATGGTGGATACACTAGAGTTCTTAAATTAGGTTCAAGACCTGGTGATAACACTGAAGAAGCTATCATTGAATTAGTATAATAGGAGGAATAGGTATATGGCATTAAAAAGAGCAATCAGATTACAATGTACTGAATGTAAAAGAATCAACTATTTATCTAGAAAGAATCCTAAAGCTAATCCAGATAAACTAGAATTAAATAAATATTGTAAGTGATGTAGAAAAGCTACACCTCACAAAGAAACAAAAGACTACAAGAAATAGTCTCACACCAATAATATATAAAAAGCATTCTCATTCACGGGAATGCTTTTTATATCTAACTTAGAGTGAGGAATTTTAACTTTCCATTTAAATCAGTAATATAATTAGATTTGTGTTAATACAAGAAGGAGTTAATGTGCAAGAATCAGAATTTCAACCATATAGAAAAAAATCTAAAATATATAATTTCATTCAACATTCTTTTATATCAATAGGCATTGGATTAGTACTTGTATTTTTCATTTATCTTGGCATGTGATTATGAAGTGGTGATAAAGATGGTAGATGAGCAATTAAATATGGAATTATCATATTAGTAGTGTCATATATTTGTACTTGAATAGCTTGTATCGCATGAAAGTGCTCTAACAAACTAGACATTGTAATTTTACAAAAGTTTTCTAGTAGATCAGACTTACTAAATTTTGCTGTTAATAAAAATAGTAAAGAAAATGTAAAAATTATTCTTTGTGCAATTTTCAATGCAGCTATTTATTTCACTATTATCATAGCTATATTCCTTATAATCTCTGGTGCTACCCCATTAGACGGTTTAGAAATTGATGATGACGACGATGATGAATACACTGCTAAGAATCCAACTGATACAACCAATAAAAGAAACCAAAAGAAATTAAAAGAAAAACTTGAAGAAGAATTTGAAAAAGAAGTAAAGCATCCAAATCTAGTATATGATCACAATAAATTAAAAGATTAAACATCTTAAACTTAAACACAGATAACTCTCTAAAACTTACACAGGTGATAGAGAGTTTTATTTTGTAATAAACTTTTTTGGGATATAATACTAATGCAAAAGAATATGAGGTTACTCATATCTCAACTAACGAGTAAGGTTGAGCGGCGTTACTGAAAGCTGTAAAAAAGTAGGGTAGCGAAGAATGGAGAAAACAATAGTTTTGGCAGGAGGTGCTACCTCCTGCGTTTTAATTATATGGGGTTATAAATAGATTTAATTATTGGTTACTATAACTTATTAAGGTTCTTTTCTAGGAAGTCTTTTAGGTCTTGATCTTTTTCTGCCATCTTAGTTACTTTTTCAATAGCATTTAAAACAGTAGTATGATCTCTATTTGAGAAGTAAGTTCCAATATCAACTAAACTCATATTATATTTAACTCTTAGAATATACATACATATATGTCTTACATTAGTAATATTCTTTAATCTAGTCTTTCCTTTAACTAAATCTTCTTTAGTACCATATCATCTACATACAGTTGAAATAATTAATTCTGGATTAAAGTCTTCACTAGGAGTTAGCATTCTAGTTCCATCTCTTTCAAAGAATTCTTGAACAAATGATTTTGTGATTAATTCATTTGGTTGTAGGTTTTGAATTGCAAAGAAACTAATCTTATTTAAGAAACCAATAAGTTTTCTTAAATCATTGTTGTAGTATTTAACAATTTCATCTATAGCTTCATCTTGAAAATTAAAGGTAGAGTCTTGTTGTTTAATTCTTTGGATAATTATTCTTTTTAATACTTCAGATTCTGGTGATTCAATCTTTATAGTAAGACCACTACTAAATCTAGAAACCATACGTTCTTCTAATGAATCTAATTGTTCTGGATTTTTATCAGAAGTAATAATAATTTGTTTATTATGTCTTACAAGGTTATTAAAGATATTAAAGAAGATTTCATTAGTCTTTTCTTTACCAGCTAAATATTGAATATCATCAATTAGTAATAAATCATAAGATGAATATTCACGTTTCAATTCTTCTACAAAATTTCCACCTTTAGTTAAAGCTTGAAAAACATCTCTAGTAAAGTCATTAGATTCAATATATTTAATTTTCTTATTTGGGAATCTAGATTTGTATAGATTACCTAGCGCATTAATTAAGTGAGTTTTACCTAAACCTGTAGATCCATAAATAAATAGGGGATTATAAATTGTTCCAAGGTTCTTAGAAATAGCACAAACTGCATTGTATGCACTTTTATTAAAATCACCTACTACAAAGTTTTCTAAAGTATATTCTGGGTTTAAACCACTATCATTGTTTAATGAATCATCAAAGTCCTTAGTGATATCACTATCAATATTGTTTATAGATTTTTCATTAGGTAGAATAAATTTAAATTCAAATCTCTTATTTAATTGTTGTTCAAAGAAGTTAACTATTTTATCCTTATAGTCATTAGTTAATAAACTTTTAGCAAATATAGAAGGTGCAATAACTGTGATTGTATTGTCAGCAAATTTTGAAACTCTTGATGGTTGTACGCAAGTTTCAAAAATATTTTGATTAGTAAATGATGGTTTTAGATATTCAATTAGTTTAGTTCAAATGTGTTCTATATCAGCTTTGTTCATATTAATTATGCAGCTGGAAATGGAGCAGTTGGGTTAGCTACAGGTGTAGGAGCTGGTTGTTCAGCTGGAGTATTAGCTTTTTCTTCGCCTTTACTTTTCTTACCTTTTTTAACTTCAACTTCTTTAATTGGTTTAACTTTTTCTTTTTCTAAACTTCTAATTTGAGCTCTAATATCTAATAAACCTGAGTCAATTTCATCTTTAGATACTTTGTTCTTAAGAGAGAATTCTTCTTTTAAATGTCTAATGTGTTTAATTAACTTACGGTTGTTAGCAGCAGCAATGATATAGTATGTGAAGATTGAAACTGCAGCACAGAAACTAAGAGCAGATAAAGTAAATCCAATTGAGATTAATGCATAAGCTTTTGCTCTTGTTGGATCAGTATCTTGTGCAGTTCCTGCTTGTATTGGGTTTCCGTTCACATCTTTAGGGAATGGTATGATATCTTGTCCAAAAATATCTTGACTACCTGTTCATTGGATGTAGAAAAGAGCCGAAACTACCATTAAAATGATACAAACGATTGATAATACTGTAAATGAAATAAATTTTCCTTTTGTGTTAAACATAAGTAACCTCTACTTTAATAATTATACAATAACTTCATATATAATATTAATATTAAAACATTATTAATTGATAAGGAGACCACTATGTTGAAATCAATGATAGGTAGCATTGTAGCTAAAAATATGGCTAAAAAGCTAAAAAATATGACTATTGAAGAAGATGATATTAAGGATGTACTAAGGGAAATTAGAATAGCATTATTAGATGCTGACGTTAATTTACAAGTAGTAAAAACATTTATCAATAGTGTAAAAGAAAAAACCATTGGTCAAACAGTAGATGACAAAGTTTCTCCTTCTGATTTTGTGTTAACTATTATTAAAGAAGAATTAATCAATATACTTGGAAAAGAAAAATCTGAAGTTAATTTCAACAAAAAACCTACAAAGATCATGATGGTAGGGTTACAAGGTTCAGGGAAAACTACAACTGTAGCTAAGATTGCAGAATATGCAAGAAAGAACCATGAAAGCAAACCATTGTTAGTAGCAGGAGATATTTATAGACCTGCTGCTATTGAACAATTAAAAACATTAGCTAAAGAAAACAAATTTGATTTCTATGAAAAAGGAACTCAAAATCCTGCTAAGACTGCAATGCAAGCTTTAGACTTAGCAAAGGAAAAAGGTAACAACCTAGTTATTATGGATACTGCTGGTCGTTTACAAACTAATGAAGAACTAATGGAAGAATTAGTACAAATTAAAGATGTCTTCCATCCAGAAGAAATATTATTGGTTGTAGACTCAATGTCTGGTCAAGATATTATCAATGTTGCTAAAGAATTTGATAGATATTTAAAATTAACAGGGATTGTAATTACCAAATTAGATTCAGATGCTAGAGCTGGTTCTGCTTTATCACTTACATCAATTTTAAATGTGCCAATTAAATTTACAGGTACTGGTGAAAAGGTAGGTAGTTTAGATTTATTCTATCCAGAAAGAATGGCTGATAGAATTTTAGGTCTTGGTGATTTAATGACATTAGCTGAAAAAGCTTCAGATGTTATTGATGAAAAGAAAGCAAGAGGACAAATGGAAAGAATGCTTGCTGGAAAAATGGATCTTGAAGACTTATTAAACCAAATGGAACAAATGAATAAAATGGGTTCTATTTCAGGTGTAGCTGCCATGATTCCAGGTATGCAAAATAAAATTAGTGCTGAACAAGAAGCTACTATAGAAGAAAAGCTTAAAATTACTAAAGTGTTATTAAGCTCAATGACACTTAAGGAAAGACGCAATCCAAAGATATTTAAAAAAGAACCTAATAGAAAAGTAAGAGTAGTTAAAGGATCTGGTAGAAAACCTGATGAATTAAATAAATTACTTAAACAATGAGAAGATGGAAATAAAAAGATGTTAGAACTAGGTGGAAAGATTAAATCTGGTATTAACCCATTTGCTGGTGGAAAAAATCCATTTGGCACTGGCGGTTTCCAATAATGAGTAATTCAGAAATTAAAATAAATTGATTTCCTGGCCATATGAAAAAAGCTACTGATGAAATAGTTAAAAAACTAAAGACAGTAGATTTTGTTATTGAAGTATTGGATGCAAGATCAGTAGAATTAACTGCTAATCCAGAACTTAGATCATTAATTCAAAATAAACCTCACTTAAAAGTTGCTCTAAAACAAGATCTAGCAGATATATCTAGTGCAGAAGGTGTTATCTTCGAATCAATTAAATCAAAGAGTTTTAAAAATAAATTGGTTGAAGCATTAGAATCAATGTTTACTGAAAAAATCGAAAGATTAAAAAAGAAAGGTCTTGTTAATTATCAATTCATTGGAATAGTAATTGGAATGCCTAATGTTGGTAAATCTTCATTAATAAACAATCTAGCCCCAGTTAAATCATTAATAGCTGAAAATAGAGCTGGAGTTACTAAAAGACAAGCAACCAAAAAGATTAACAAAAACTTCTACTTAGTTGATACACCAGGAGTAATGGTAAGAAAAATAGAAAATATAGAAGATGGATACAAATTAAGTATTTTAAATTTAATCTCAAAAAAAGTATTACCTTTATACGATGTAATTAAGTATAACTATGAATTCCTATTAATGAATTACAAGTCAAAATTATATCAATATTTTGAAATACAAAATGATGTTGAATATGATTTTGTTCAATTTCTAGATTATGTGTGTAAAAAGTATGGATATGTACAAAAAGGAAATGAATATGATTATGATAGAGCATTAGATAATTTATTTAATCTATTTTCTAATTCAACTGTCACTAAATTTCATTTCTAGTTTATAGTAAATCCTTTATATCTTTCTCAATTTCAAATGGAGTTATCTTAGATTCAAATCTATTGACAATATTTCCTTCTTTATCAATTAAAAACTTTTCGAAGTTTCATTTAACTGCTTTAGCTCTTGGAGATCATGGTTTAGTAGTAATTAAATAATTGTATAGTGGGTTTATTTCTTTACCACCCACCTTAATTTTGCTAAATAAATCAAATGTTACATCATACTTAGTTTGACAGAATGATTTAATAGTTGCTTCATCACCTGGTTCTTGATATAAGAATTGATTACAAGGAAAACCAAGAATCATGAAGTCTTTATCTTTGTACTTTTTGAATAAGACTTCTAATTCGCTATATTGCTTAGTAAATCCACATTTAGAAGCCACATTAACTATTAATAAAACTTTATTCTTATATTTAGATAATGATACTTCTTTGCCATCAATATCTTTCATTTTAAAATCATAAATATTCATATGTACCTCATTTCTTAATATTTCATTTTAATATAATGTTATTTATTTAATTAAATTAATTATTAGATAGCAATTCTTTTGCTTTATCTTTGATTGCTTTATTATTGCATTCATAACAAGAAAAAGTTTCTGTTTTTCTAAAAGCAATATAACCTTGTGTAGTTAAAGCTTTTAAACTATCTTTAATGTTATTATCATCAATATTTAAATTCTTTAATCTTATTGCATCTTTTATGTTTTGTTTTGTGACTGGTATATTTGTTTCAATCAATTCATTGATAATTAATAAAACTATATCTCTCTTCTTAAGTTTAGAAGTTTTAATCATTTGATGGAAATCTAGATTGTCCATTCAAACTTTAAAGCAATTATCTAACATTTCAAGATAGAACTTAATAAATTCATCTGCATTGTTATTTTCTTCACTTCATCCAATTGTAGAAGTTCTAATTGATTCAAAGTATTGTGATTTGTTTTGAAGCATATAGTTTTCAATTGAAATATATTTAACGATATTGTAATTATTTGCAATTAATAGATAATTAGTTATTAATCTGCTCATTCTTCCATTGCCATCTTCAAATGGATGTATTCTAAGGAAGTTAATAATGAATAGAGGTATCTTAATTAAAACATTTAATGTTTGTTCGTGTTCTCATCATAGAATCAATTCCTTCATTAGTATTGGTGTTGCAGCTACACTAGCCATTGGTTCTTTATCAACATAGTTTTGCTTTTGCTTTCAAACACCTATATGATATGTCTTATCCATATCTACACCTTCAAATAATTTCTTGTGTCACGATAGTATAGTTTCAAGTGACAAATCTATTTTATCTGAATTGAGTTTTATATCATTTAGAATTGCATTATAATTTTGATTAAGTTGTTTAACTTTTTTAATATTCTTAGATCTTTTAATGCTTAGTCCTTCTATTTCATTAGATGTTTCACCTGATATTTTAGTGGCGTTATCTGAGCAAAGGATTTTGTCTATATTTAAAATGTCTAATGAAGCATTATCAAGAGAAGCTTCATTCTTGATGTTAATAGTATTGACCAATGATTCTAAGTTTACATTTTTATAATATTTTATCTTCATAACTAATCTAATCTTATAGTGGATTAAATGTTTTTATAGGTTTTTTAATAAAAACTACCCAAAAAGTTTTAATTTTTCATAAGAAACTACCCAAATAATTCATTAAATTAATAAAAACTACCCATAAATACTTATAAATTAGAATAAAACTACCCAATATTAATAGAAACTACCCAGAAAAACAATTTAATGGGTGCTAACATAAAAGACTTAACTATGAATAGAGGGATATCTTTCCATTAATCTCATAATAATAGACAAATTCTTTAATTGTGTAAAAAATCAGATTTATGGTACAATGGAATATTAAAACTTAAAAAGGAGAAAATTATGATCGTAACTAAAAAAGCTTATGACTTTACAGCAACAGCTGTAATGCCAGATAATCAAATTAAAGAAATTACATTATCAAAAAGTTTAGGAAAGAATGGTGCAGTTGTATTCTTCTATCCAAAAGACTTTACATTTGTATGTCCTACTGAAATTATTGCTTTTGATAAAAGAGTAAAAGAATTTGAAGCTAGAGGATACAATGTAATTGGTGTATCAGTTGATAATGAATTCTGTCACTTTGCTTGAAAGAATACTGAAGTTAAGAAAGGTGGAATTGGAAATGTACAATTCCCATTAGTATCAGATATTACTAAAGAAATTTCAAGAGCTTATGATGTATTAGTTGATGAAGCTGTTGCACTAAGAGGTTCATTCTTAATTGACAAGAACATGGTAGTAAGACATGCAGTTATCAATGACTTACCATTAGGAAGAAACATTGATGAAATGGTTAGAATGTGTGATACATTAAACTTCTTCAATGAACATGGTGAAGTTTGTCCTGCAAACTGACACAAAGGTGAAGAAGGTATGAAAGCAGATCCTAAAGGTGTTGCTGATTACTTATCTAAAAACTCAACAAAATTATAATCGACCATAAATACTTAATATATATTAATAGTTCACTTCCAAGTGGACTATTTTTATTATTAGTTAGCATGGATACTTCTTGAATTAAAATAATATTTATTGCATAATAATAAATGTTATTATTCGTGGGGGTAAATGAGTGAACTCAACATATTATTCAACAGCAACCTTAGTTGCATGTATGATAGTTTATTTAATTTTTAATAGTAGAGTGAATAAATATGGTTTTTCGCAAAAGGATTATAAGTTTGTAAGAAAGAGCCATTATTTCTCTAAAAGAAAAGAAATGAAGGCAATTAATCGTCATATAGATTTATTGAATCTATTTGGTACTTTAGCAATCATATTAGGATATTTGTTAGTAGTTTTCTCTAATATTTCTGCAATCGATAGTAGTGTTGACTTAACAGCAAAAAGGGATGTATTAGGCTCATCAATTATTGTAGACTCTTACAATTCCATATTTAATTATAGTGACACAAAAATAGGCAGTCCAGATTGCACTATGAGTCTTTCTTGAGTTGGTATAGCATTAGTTTGTATATTCCCAATATATTTGGCATTGTCTGGACTTTTTTACTATTTCGCATTCAAACTATATACTCCTAAGTATTGAAGCAATACATTCTTCTATAACTTATTTATGGAAAAGTTCAATGATGAACAAAGTGAAAAGAAACAAAAGATTTGAATGATTGTTTTCATGACAACACAAATAATAATTAATCTACTTTTAATATTAATGTTTATAGTAATTTTATCTAGTGAAAATGATATATCATATTACTTAGAAAACTTTAAGACTGAATGTTTCTATGAATATGGTGAATATGGAATGAACTTATCATGAATGAATATTCCATGCATTGTGTTCAATGCTTTGACTATTGTTGCCTTCATTGTTAAAGTAGTTTCTATGTGTAAATTAGAAGATGTTACATGAAAGAGATATCAAGCATCAATTATTTCAATTTATAATGAAGAAAGTGAAAGCAAAATTGGTAATATAAAATAATTTAGAATATATATCCAAAATAGTAAATTTCTGCCATTTTTTAATATAAAATTACCTATTTTTGCTACCTAAGTGTGAAAAAATCACATTTAATATGATATTTTTATATAATTGAAGTAATTAAACAGGAAACGGAAGGGTAAGAATATGTTAGTTAAATTTATCGTAGGAAATGTTCTTTCATTCAATGAACAACAAGAATTTTCAATGTTTGCAAACAACAAAATGAATAGAATGAATGAAAGAAATTATATTTGAACAGACAAACAAATCCTAAGATTAGGAGCAATTTTTGGTGCAAATGCTTCTGGAAAAACCAATTTAATTGAATCCTTATCAATAATGAAGGACTATGTAAAAAACACATATAGTCATGCAAAATATAGATCAGATTATTTCTTATTTAACAAACCAGATAAACCAAGCTATTTTGAAGTTGGTATTTTAATTAATGATCAACTTTATGCATATGGATTTGAAGTTATTCTTTCGCAATCTAAGATAATTAGTGAATGACTATATTTAATTAAAGGACAAAAGGAAGAAAAAATATTTGAAGTAGACAAAGATAGAAAAATCTCATGAGGCTCTAGCGTTAATAAAGATTTGATTAAAAGAATTAAAGTAGCATATGAAATGGATTTTGTTCAATCAGATGATTTATTAATTACATTTTTAAATTGAGGCAAACCTTCATTTAAAAAGGCAGAGGGCTCAGAGATCTTTGTGCAAATTTATAGATGATTTAGAAATAATTTAATAATTATTAGTCCTGAGGACAAATATATTGATCAAATTGTTTTTGAGGATAATTTTATAATGAACCTTTCAGAATTGTTATCAGGGTTTGATACAGGTATTAAGAGAGTCGAAACTAAAGAAGTAGCTGAAGATGAAGTTAGAAAAGAAGTTGGAAGCAAAATATTTTCTGATGTAACTTATACTTTGAATCGCGGAAAAACAAGAGACTTAAATTTTAAAATGAAGGAAAGCAAGTCTCTGTTAATAGGTAATGAAATATTTATTATGGAAATATCTAGTGAAGCAGAATGTAAATTCAAAAAATTAGTTTTCTTTCATGATGATAGTGAAACTGAATTTTCTTATTCTAATGAATCAGATGGTACAAAAAGATTAATTCAAATCTCAACAATATTAATGAGTAAAAATGATGATTTAGTATTTTTAGTAGATGAACTTGAAAGATGCCTTCACCCTCACCTAACATGAGGATTTATAGAATCTTTCTTATCTAGAAATATAACTAATAGAAATCAATTAATAATGGCTACTCATGAACTTTACATCATGAATCAAGATTTATTAAGAAGGGATGAAATTTGATTCACAAACAAAATAAATAATGCAACTGAGTTGTATTCACTATCACAATTCAATGTTAGAAACGATAAAGTTATATTGAATGGATATAATGATGGCAGATTTGGTGGAGTGCCATATATCAATCCTATAATTGATTTTAAAAGTTTAAGGGATGGTAAAAATTAATGAGAAAACCAAATAGAATTGGAGTTGATGTTAGAGAAACGAAAACTGAATATGAAGTACACCATCTATTTTATGAAGGTGTAGTTACAGAACATCAATACTTTTCCTATTTGATTAAAAATAACGATTGAATTCTTAAACGCGAAAGAATATCAGTTAAACTTCTAAATAGATATGGATCAGAAGTTGGTTTATCTAATCCTAATACAATGTTGTCAAGAATTAATGATCTGATTAATTCAAAGAAAATAAATAAGGAATTAGTATTAGACAACATTTCTAAATTCATAGAATCTCATTCAACCAATCTAAGTAATGCCCAAGAAGTAAATAAAGCTAAGCAAAAAACAATTGAAGAAATTAATGAATTATTGAAAGGGATGGATATTTCAGAAATAGTTAGCAATGCTAATATACTAGCAACGAAAATTAAACAAATTATTGACAAGAATCTTTTTCCAATTGATGATGTTAATGAAATTATTAAATTAGTTAAAACAAGTCAAAGATTTGCTGATGGCGACAAGATTCATTTAGTTTGCGATATTGACAAGCACTTTAATAGTCAAGAAAAATATAATAAATTCATAGAGAAATGTAAACATGAAAAAGTTAATGTATATATAACTAAACCATGTTTTGAATTATGAATATTGTTTCATCATAGTGATTGTAAATGCTATGACTATAACAATTTACTAAATAATACTAAAATTGGAAATAATGGTAAATTTATTTCATGAAAATTAAGAGACTTTCATGCAATGTCGAAGAAACATATTAATGATGAAAAGTTCTACTCTAATCTAGTTAATGTTCAAAAAGCAATTGATAATTCATTAAATTATTCTACTAATCTATTTGAGTTATATGACAAATTAGGAACAAATATTCCTGATCTTCTTATAATGATATTTAAAAAGAATCTACACAAGTAGTTAAATAGTAGAATCAGCAAGATACATTAAATGCTTGATTGAGAAATTAGATGGATTTTGCTTGATTGAGAAATTAGAAGGATTTATAATTTATTAATATATTAAATTAATGAAGAGGTAGTCATATGCAAATTAATGATACTAAACTTAAGAAAATTTGAGAAAAAGCACCATACTGCAGTTGTAATCAAATTGATTGTTCTCCAAATAACCACAGATTATGTCCTATATGTGGTGAAAAAATGTTATGAGGTGCATATTGAGGTCATGTAACACAAAGAAATAGCTATTTTGCTTGAGACATAGATCATATTATCCCTATATCAAAAGGTGAAACTAGTGAACTATCTAATTTAAGAGCAGTTCATGCTAGATGTAATCGTTCTAGAAAATAAATCTAGAACATATAAAAACTTCTAAAGTATTTATGTGTTTTAAATTATGAAACAATTTATATCAAGGATATCACTTAGTTTTATTTATTAATCATTTTTAAAATCAATATCCTCATTTAACTTAGACTCTATTCTATTAATTTGTTCTATATCTATTAATGAAACTGATCATCTTATACATCATAAATAACCTTATTGAATAGAGAATAGATATATTGTATCTATTCTTTTATTTAGTTATTTGCTATTTATATATATCTAGCTATAATTAGTGGTTAAAGAAAATAATAATAGTAATCCTATTGATACTATAATTAAATATTGAGGTTAATGAATATGGAATTAAATGTACAAGATCAATATCTAGACGATTATGAAGAAGAAGATGAAGATGAAACAGAACTAGATGATGCATTTAGTTTTATTACTAAAAGCATTAAATCTGTAACAGATAAAGCTAAATTAGTAATGAATGATGCAATACTAGGGATAAGAGATAATGCAGAAAAGAGAAAAATCCAAGCATTATTGGAAAGTGAATCTTTCCAATCATTACTAAATTATATTGTGATAGATTATGTTAAAGGTCTATGCAACTGAAGAAACAGATTTGAAGAATTATCTAAGGATGATTGCAGAAGAATTGCTATAGAAACTAAACAACCACAATATATTGAACAAATAACTGAATATGTTCATAAAGTCTATATGCCAATATTCTATTCTTCTTTTTGTGAATTAATTAGTAGCAAAAAGAAAGTTTATAAGTTGGTTAGTAAGTAGGGGAATGGTAGCATTGTTTCAATAAATTAGTGGAAGTATTTTTCATTAATTTTTTTACCAAGAACCAAAGAAAAAACATTTTTACAATTGAATGAAAAAACTCATTAATAAAAAATGATTATAATATGCACAATTTTGTACCTATAAGTACAATTATATTTCAATATAATCTTTCTAGATGTAAGTGATAGTTATAGGCCTTATTATCAGCAAAAATTGAGTATGCATTATAATAAACTTTTAAATATATCTTCAATCTTTTTTAACTTATCTCGTTTATAATCCTCTCTACATTTCAATAGATATTCCCATATGCTAATATAGGATTTGAAAATATTATTTTCCTCATTAAAATAGTCATCTAATTCTTCACCATAGTATTTATCTAAAACAAAATAAATTATATCCATTAATAGTAGAACATATTGTTCACAGAATGATTCAGAACCAGTAACTTTCCCTTCCATACTTATATATTTTATTCTTTTGGTTAATAATGGATGTCTGCCTTCTTTTATATAATTTGTTAGTTCAGTATCATTTGTTTTGTAACCAAAATTATTTTCTGCAAAGTTTTTTAGAGAACTTATAAAGGCAATCATTTCAGTCTTCCCAAATGCAAGAATATATAAATAATCTTCGATATATGATCTAAATGTACTTAATTTGATTTCTTTAAATCTATTTTTAATTTCAGCATATCATAACAATGCATAAGAATAAGCAATTGTGTCATACAACAAAATATGGCAAGCTGTATTTTCTCTTCATTCCATACTCATTTTGTAATTGAATATTATTTGATCTATATTGTAATATGTTAGAAATGCATATTCAACTTTGTCTAAATTAAGATTAAAATATTTTTCAATTTCTATTTTTTTAAATAAGTCATACAATTGTCGACTTTGCATTACTGTGTTAATATCTTTATTTGAAAGTTCTTGGTGTATTTCTGCAATAAAAAACCTTGATAGCATTCATTCCATTTGTGGCTTGAATAATTTCATTTCATCAAAGGTTAATCCCTTAGATGCTTTAATTACTTCTTCCTGTTGATCACCGTCTTTGGAAATACTTGTATTTTTATTTTCTTCATAATCATATTCATTTTTTAACATTAATGTATTATGACGTTCATATTCTAGATGTTCAAGCACTTTTTTATATCTTGTTAAGTATAGATTTGGTTTGAATAGATCAAGTAGAGAAGAAATTGTCTTATATACTATTTCAGAGGTTTCGATCAATTTAGTAATATACTTGTTATGACAATCTTTTACTTTATCACCATATACTTGATTCACGTTAAAACATACCATTTTATCTTTTTGTTGATGTATTAGTCCAGAAAGATCCTTTCAGAAGTCTAAAAGTTCTTCACAATATTTACTGTAAAGCTTTACAAAGGTATTGTCTTCCTTATTCGTTAATCAATTCTCTGTTAGGTATTTATGATCACCTGTCTCATGAAGCATTCTTATTCTTAAGCAACAATCAAGTAACTTTCTATATTCTGTAAATGCTATATAGTATGAGCCAAAGTTTAAAGCAAGTATGAAATTTTGTAATGTTAACCTAATTTCTTGGCAGAATTCTTGTAAATCTTTCCTACTAGTACAATCGTAAATGAAGTGCAGTGTTATTTCTAATTCTTGGAAATATGAAAACATTAACTCACAGTGCATTCACCGGATTATGCAATTACTTTCAATTGTCTTATCAGCATTGTTCATATAAAAAAGCATTCACAAATGTAAATTTTTGTTTTCTATTATTTCATCAAATTTTTCACTTCTTAGTAGCACTCTCATTGGAAAGAATGTTTTTGTAGGAACATCATCAAGTAATTTTGCTGTTTTAAAAGTTATTTTTTCCATTTTGTTCTCGCTATTTTTAAATTATAAATATGTTTCATTACAATTATTTAAATATTTATTAGAGAATGCCATAGTTTATACTATCTTTATTAATATTGAAATAAATTTCATACTAGGAATTTTTGAAAGGTTTATAGCATAAAGATATTACCCCCTGAATAGTAGTTAACATAATATCATTTTTGGAATTATTAATTTATTAAGAATTAGTAAATTATGAAATTTTGCTTATTGATAATTTTGATTATAAACACTTTTGTATAATAAATATATGCAATGTTCATTGATTAGTAGAATAAAACATAGAGAAGTAAACCATGAAGAAATTGGTAAATGAGTAAAAGATAAAAGAACTAATGTTCTAGTATTAAGATTTATTGCTAGTTTATTTGTAATAGGTGTACATCTAAGATTTATTTTAAACAAAGGTTATAGTTCAAATTCTATTTCTTTTTCTATAGTAGAATGCATTACTGTTACTGGTGTAGATATATTTATAATTTGTACTGCCATATCTTCATACATGAAGAGTAAGAATAACTACAAAAGATATTTGATATTAGTTGGTATACTTTATCTGTGATCATTTTCTGTTCAATTACAAAACATTATAATGCATAATGATATTGATTATTTAGCATTATTTATTCCTTTCTTTTTTGGAAAGGACTTGTGATATTTAAGAGCATATGTTGTATTCTATCCATTAATTCCTATTATAAACAAAGGCCTAAAGGATTTTAACTTAGCAATAATGTTCATTATCTTTTATATGATTTTTACTATAACTCAAAGCTTTGATATTAGAGAATTTAATATTTCAAGCGGATATCATATTCTTCATTTTATATTCTTATATATGTTTACAAGATCAATGATGATTGTATTCTTTAATTATTTTGACAAAAGAAAATGAATATTAATAATATCTGGCTCATTATACTTATTGTTCTTATTATCTAATATCTTAACTACCTATTACATTAAAAGTAATACTAGATATTCAGATTATCCAGTAATATTTATGGCAACTTCATTTAGTATCTTCTTTATGTTTTTAGATTTTAAGAAGAACAAGTTTAACAAGTTTATATGTTTCTTAGGGAGAAACTCGTTGTGATTTTATATATTGGATAATAGATTCTCTTGTATCCATAAATGAGGAATAAGTGGATGGTTCGGTAATATGAATAATTCATGTGTGTGTGTGTGTGAATACTTATGTGCATTTATTCTTAAAACATTGATCATAATATTAATTATTGTGGTATTCCATTTTATTTATATTGGTATTTCAAAATTAATATCTAAAAAGAAAGCAAAGAATGCAGAATATATTATATGCAATAAATAAATTTTCTAAATACTAGTTTCAAGTGCATTCTTACAACAATATAAATTCATTTTTCTTGTAGTTTAATAATATTCATAGATGCTATAATAATCATATGAAATCTAAAACACTTTTTTTGTTTGAATCGAATTATAGTACCTTACTTTCTATGGTTTATTGTTTTAAGAATAATATTAAAATTAATAGAGTTATTAATATATTTCAAGAAAACCAAAAAGGAACTAAGAGCATTCTTACTTATTTGCATAAAAAATATAATTATTGATGCGGATATCAAGACTTTTTTAAAAAAGTTTATTTTGCTTATTTTAAATTTATTAGAGCTGAAAAGTACGACATTATTTTTACTTCACCGCATACACCTTCATATGAATTTGTACGTGAATATTTAAGCCAGAAAGGTTTGAATCCAAAGTACTACTTTGTTGATGATGGGTTAGCATTTAAACAAAAAAAATATTGAGATCGTTTTGGTGACAAGATCAATTTGTCTACAAAGATGATTGTAGACTCTCCGAATAAGTTTATTTCCAAAAATAAGCAAGATGTTGTGAATCTATTCAATGATTTCCCTGAGCTATCAAAGAAACAAAAGAAATATATAAATAATTTCTTTGGATTATCTCTAAAGAAAATGGAAAAAGAAATGGACTGTATTTTATTAACACAACCGCTGTATGAAGATGGTTTATGTAATTTAGATGATAAACAATTACTTTACAACTTATATATTGATAATTTGTTAGATGGAAAAATAGAAGCAAAACAATTGTGAATAAAACCACACCCAAGAGAAACACAACTTGTTCGAATTAGTAATAAAAATGTAAACACATTCTATATAGAAAGAAATATACCAATTGAGTTATTATTTTTAAATGGTTTGAAAGTAAAAAATATTGTAAGTTTTATTACTTCTACAATTATTTATAAAAAGTTTTTAGATTGCAATTTTATAAATTTAGATTTGAAATGAGAAAAAGGTATAAATGTAGATGAAATAAGAACTTGTATAAAAAAAACTAATTTTGTCTTATAAAATTAACAATTAATTTAGTTGCATATTTTAATGTGTTATTCTTACAGTATGGATTACTATGTTTTATTTTTAGATCCTTTAATGATTCGATAGCCTTTAAAATGTCTTTTTCCTTACAAGGAATATTTATTATATTGTTACTTCTAATTCTTCCTAATTGTCTATCTCCAATATTTATAATTGGTTTGCAAAGACAAGGCACTTCAATAATTCCAGATGAAGAATTTCCTACTAAAGCTTTTGAATATGACAACAGTGAAAAGAAATCATCATTGCTAAGAGAAGGGAAGTAATCAAAATTATTTTTAGAACAAAATTCCTTGATTAAATTAATGTATGTGTTTCCACCTACATCATTATTTCCACCTAAAAATACAAATTTATATCCATTATCTACTAATTTTTGGCATGTTCCAAGAAGAATTTTACCTTGGTTTATGTCATTCTTAATTGTTTCAGGATGGAATAATATAACTATGTAGTTTTTGTATTTTTTATAAAAACTATTTATTTTAAAATTATGAACATTAGAGCACCCTAGAGATCCAATATTATGCACATTGCTTTTACCCATATTTAGAATGTTTTGTTTATATTGTTCAGTTGCTGTTAAATGTAATGAAGACATCATGGTTATTGAATGTCTTACAAATTCATCATATGCGCCTAAAGTTATTTCCCCTCCATGTAGATGTATTATAGGAATGTTCAACATTGCTGCACATATAGCAAAAGGAAGAATTTCACTTCTATCCCCTAATAGCATTAAATAATCAATCTTATTCTTTTTTAAATAATTTGTAAACTTGGTTTGAAGTTTAGACATAATATCAATGACTTGATATTTATCATTGTTTCTATCTGCATTAACTTTCATAATGTCTGCATTAGGAAAATCAGTTAATACACTTTTATATGTAGAACCATATTTCTTTGATAGATGCATTCCGCTAATTAAAATTTTTAAATCAATTTCACTATCTAATTCTTTTAATAGTTTTCTCATGATTCAATAATCAGCTCTCGAAGTAGTTACATATAATAAATTAGCCATTAAAACACCTTCTTATTTAGTAATTCATATGCACTATCATTTAAATGCAATCCGTCTAATGAATATTGCAATAGTAAATTATTTTGATCACAAATATATTTATTGATATCAATAAAGTCATCTTTGTATATTAGTTTTAATTCATCATTTAATATCCTTACCTTGGATATAAATTCTTTCCCTCTATCATTTCTATATATTGTATATGGCACAGATAATACTTTAATTTGTTTTGGTTTTAGTGTCGATATTATCAAACTAATATTTTTTAATATTTCATTAACATTATTTGAAGATGCTAAATCATTACTACCAATTAAAATATAAAGATTATCTATGTCTATATTTAGATTAGCTGAGTTAATTAATTTAACATATTGTTCTGATCTAATTGTAGCTATCCCTCAATTAGAAATATTTTTAGGAAGAGGTCAATATTCAACTAGCGAATCTCCTAACACTACATTTTTCAAATGTTTATTGTGAACGAAACTATTAAATTTAGTTTGTAATGAATTAAAGAGTTTTGACTGATTTGATTTATCTCTTATTATGCTTAGTGCAATATTAAAGTCTTCAATATCATCTATATCGATTGATGATATCTTATCCATTAGATAAGCCTGAGTATTTCCTTTTAAAAAGAATGTTTTTAATTCTAGATATTTTTTAATGTTAGCAATATATATTGCACCATTTGGAGTATATTGTTGCTCAAAAGTTTGTCTTCCATAAGATGATAGTTTTGTATCAGAAGTTAGATAATAATTAGTATCTAAGTTCATATATAAAGAAGTTGGTTTTGAAGCTTTGCAAAATGAAACTACCATATTATTGCCATTAAATAAATTGAATGCTTCTTTAATATGCTCTGCATTTCTTAATGGAGATGTTGGTTGTAGTAAGCAAAAGGTATCGCCACCATTATAATTTTCCAAAATTAACTTTAAAGAATCATAACTAGACGTTTTATCACTAGCTTCTTGTTCTGTTCTCTTGTGATATGTCAATTTATCAGCATAAATAATTTTAACATCATTAATATATTTTTCTGAATCACTAGAGAATACTATTTCATCAAATTCATTAGATTCTATTGCTGCATCAATTGTATAAAAACACAGAGGTTTATTATACAGAAATAGCATATTCTTATCTTTTAACCCCTTTGAGCCACTTCTAGCTAATATAATAGCAATCTTTCTCATTATTTTTTTTCCTCTCAAATGAATTTAGAATGCACTATTAAATCATCTGCTTCAAAGTCTTGTTCTGCTACTTTGCCCAATAGCTTTTCTCATTCTCATGCACTAATACCATTTCCTGGTCTTTTAGTTGTAATATTCTTTTCAGAAAAGATGTCACCTTTCTTAATGTTCTTTTTGGCAACAATTGATCTTCTTGCTATAAACTTATTCTTTAATTCAGAATTAGTAACATATTTATTTTCTGAGCCTAGAGATAATTCCGCTGCATGAACACCTTCTACTAAATTCTTAAATTCTTCTTCATTTAAAGATGCTTTGTGATCTGGGCCTAGAAGATTTCTATCAAGAGTAAAATGTTTTTCAATAAATTCTACACCATATGGAATACTCGCTACTGCTGCGTAAATATTTCTAGAATGATCACTAAATCCTATTTTGTTATGTTTAAATTCTTTTTTAAATTGTTTTAATACATTTAAGTTGACATCTTCATAAGGAGTAGGATATTCTGTATTACAATGTAATACAGCTATTTGACTATCCTTAATTCCATTTGATTTTAATAGTTTTATACATGCTTTAATTTCCTTGATAGAAGACATCCCTGTAGATAATAGAAAATAATTCTTAGGATTATTTAATTCTGAAAGTCTTTTGATATATGGATAATTATTAATTTCTCCTGAAGGAATCTTTCAAATTCTTTGCCCAATAGAATTTAAGAAATTAATTGAGTCAATATCAAATGGTGTTGCAAATACTTCAATATTTTTATTTTTGCTTTTGACATAATTTCTAAGCATTTTATAATCATCATAACTAAGTTCTAATTTTTTAGTCATTTCTAATTGTGATTCTTTTGTTCCGGTAGTTTTCTTTTGATATTCCGCTTTTGGGGCTTTTTTAGATATTAAACTTGAGGATTTAAATACTTGGAACTTAATTGCATCAACATTATTCTTTACTAATGAATCTACCATTTTTTTAGCTAATTTAATATTACCATTGTGATTGCAACCAATTTCACCTATTATCATTACTTTGCTCATATAAAACTCCTTATTTGTTCTTTTTTAAGAATTTAGCTGGATTACCAACTACCACATCGTTGTCTTTTACATTCTTTCTTACTACTGAACCTGCACCGGTAATAGAATTCTTACCAATATTTAATTGTCCAAACACAATACTTCCTGATCCAACTCAAACATTATCTTCAATATTTACATCACCATTAATAATTGCACCCGGTGATATATTACAATGATTTGCTATATGTGAACCGTGGTCAATAATTGAACCTGTGTTAATTATGTTATTATCACCTATTGTAATATTTGATGTAATTGTTACATTAGATCCAATAAAATTACCAGAACCTAATTTAACATCTTTTGCAATGATTGCTGTTTTATCTATTATGTTGACAGTCTTTAAATTATATTTTTGTATTTTTTGAAATCATTCTTTTCTTATTTCATTGTTTCCAACAGCGACAATAAAGTAATACTTTTTTAATATATTTACATTTTTGTCTGAAATATCATTTGCAATAATTTTAGATATAGAAGAAATTTCTTTATATTTGTCTATACAACCTATAAATTTATACTTTAATTTTGAATATTTATTTATACTTGAGATCACAGAGTTCGCATGCCCACCAGACCCAATTAACACTATTTTTCTCATAACATTATTATAGCATCTATAGATAATTATAATATTTATATATTATAATAAAACACATACATGTTAATCATTTTGTGTGGTATTATCTAATTATGAAAAACTTAAATATTGTAATCCCTGCAGGAGGGGAAGGAAAAAGATTTAAAGAAGGCGGATATAATAATTTGAAGCCTTTTATAACTATTAATGGAAAAACAATGATTGAACATGTTATTGATGGCTTTGTGTCAAAAAAATATAACGTTAAGATTTATATTATCATGCAAGAAATACATATGCACGAATATAATGCATTAATTAAAAATATTTGTGATAAACATTCTAATGTTACATTTTTACCGTTGGTTTCAAAAACAGAAGGAACTGTATGCACAATTTTAAATTGATGTCAAATTTTCAACAATGATGATATGGTATTATCTGCTAATTGTGATCAGCTTGCTGATATAACACTAGATGAATATATCGATCAATCAGTAGATTTTGATGGATCTCTATTAGTGTTTGGAGGAGAAAAATCTCCTAATTGATCATATGTAAAAATTGAAAATGATTTAATTATAGAAGTCGTTGATAAAAATCCAATTACTGATGTAGCACTGATTGGATGATATTTTTGAAAAAAAGGGAGTGATATGATTAACTCATTTATATGGTTATTAATGAATAATATAAGAACAAAAAATGAATTTATGCAAAACATTCCGTATAATTTCATCATTTCCCAAAATAAAAAAGTAAAACCAATTTTCATAGATAGAAGTAAAGTTCATGGTTTAGGAACACCTATGGAATTGACTAAATACCTAAATAAATAAGGTTATGCTTTTTTTCTATGTAGTGCTAATATTTTCAGATGTTCTTATTTGATAATTAAGTTTTTATATTTTTGCCAAAAAATAAAAGAAGTAATTTATAATTTAACCAATATGTTTATTGGAATTATTTCGTATGGAGATGTTGATAAAGCAATAGAACAATTTAAGAGAATTTACTCTCCTGACAACTTTTATATGATTCACTACAATAAACGTGATAAAAAAGCCAAAAAGAATGATTTTTTGCGATTAAAAAATTATTATTCAAAATTTAAGAATGTTATATTTTACTCAAAGCATAAGGTATTTTGAGGCACTAGAACAATTGTTGGAGTGCAACTGGAAATAATGAAATATTTTTTGAAGCATAGAAATGAACAGTATTTGTTGATAGTTGATGCAAAAACTTCAAATATTATAAATATCAAAGAAATAGAAAAAATTATTAATAAAAATGGGCCTAATAAAAATTATTATAATTTTTCTGGGTCTGTATATAAAGAAACATTTCCAACCCTTTATGAAGTTAAAAATAATTATGGTGAATGTTTTTACAATAAGAGATGATATAAGAATACATACCCTACTAATACATCACACTTCAAATTACATTTACGCTTAATTTGTATATGGGAAATCTTGACTGATAAAATAGTTTTCAAAAACTTTTTAAAAAGATCTGCACCTGATTTTAAAGAGTGATTTCTTTCTGAATATCATTCATGAAGAGTTGAACCAATGTATTGGGATTTAATTGCTTCAAACAAGAAAAGAAATATGCCAAAATTCTTGCATGAATGAAAAATCATATATAATTCATTAATGTCCTTGTTTACAGTTTTAAATAGGGAACAACTTTCAATAATGTTTTCGCACAAGAAGGAACTTAAAAAAATTTTTAGATATTCTAAAGGGATATTGGGACCAGAAGAGTTTATATTTGCAACTTTGTTTTATAACCTAGTTGATAATGATGAATCAAATTCGTTAAATCTATTATCATATTTTGATATTAGTGATAATGATTCTATTAATAAATTAAAAAAACTTAGAAAGAATAATAAAACAATTTTATTCAATAGAAGAATTGATAATTACAAAATTTTTAACAAAGAGTTCCCAATTGTTTAGTGTTGTATAAACTTTTTTGAATAAATAATTTTATGTTTACTGATAAATAGTGGTTATATTTGTCTTTCCTAATAAAATTTGAGGTAAAAAGTTTTTGCAATGATTATTAATTCATTAAAAGGATAAACAATTTATTCATAATTTAAATTATTGTACATCTCATGAAAATGTAAAAATCAACTTTTTATATATTTAAAAGAAACATTAACATAGAATAAACATATAATATATGTATTATGATTAACTATATTATATTTGGAGCTAATGGTTTTGTAGGTAGAAATTTTATTTTGAAAAATAAACAAGATTTTATTTTCGCAATAATTTCTGATCATAATTCTAAAGATAGCTTAAATTCTTTTTTGAATGAAAATAAAATCCAAAGAGTAGAAATTTTAACATTTGATGAAGTGCTAAGTGACTATAAAAAATTTGGAAAACTTGAAAATAAAATTATATTGAATTTAGCTTGAAAAGCTACCTCAGGAGATGCTAGAAGGGATTGAAATTTACAATTTGAAAATGTAATTACACAAAGGAAAATATTAAATTTTTGTAAAAATATAGGTTGTCAAAAATATGTTGGATTTGGTTCAATTGCTGAAAAACAAATTTATAGAAGTCTTATGAACAATGAAACTGTAAATTTTAATAGTTATTATGCTTTGGCTAAATATTGTTCACATTTTGAAGCGACTTCATTTTGTTCAGAAAATAAAATTAAACTACTTTGATTGCAAATTACTAATACTTTTGGAACATTTGAAAATTCAGCTCGTTTGATTAACACAATTTTAAGAAAAATTATTACATCACAAGAAAATCATGAAGTACTAGAATTTAATTTTTCGTCTGGACAACAACTTTATGATTTTGTGCATATAGATGATTGCATAGGACTTGCATATAAATTTATAGAAACATGGCAACTGGATAACGAAGTACATTTATTGACTAGTAATGCTCCAAGAAAATTCAAGGATTATATCAATGATATTTTTAAGTTCATAAAATGCGAGAACAAAATAAATTTTAATGAGTCTAATAAAGTTGATATGTTTATGACTAAAGAGGACTACATAGATGATAAAATTAATAATATTAGCTTTTACAAATATAGATGAACATTTAAAGATGCAATAATTGATACATATATGCATATTAAGAAAGAAAAAGGAGAAAAATAATGAAAGTTGTAATTTTAGCTGGTGGATTTGGCACTAGAATTAGTGAAGAATCAGAATTAAAACCTAAACCAATGATTGAAATTGGAGGAAAACCAATCCTCCTTCATATTATGGAACATTATTCAAAATATGGGTTTAATGAATTTATCATTTGTGCTGGTTATAAACAATATTTTATCAAGGAATATTTTTCAAACTTTTTTTTGCACAACACAGATGTAACTTTCGATCTAGCTAATAACGGTAAAACTATTTATCATGAATCTCATTGTAAGAATTGAAAGATCACAGTTGTTGATACTGGGCTAGAAACTCAAACTGCAGGCAGAATTAAAAGGGTCGAAAAATATATTGATGGTGATGAATTTTTATTAACTTATGGTGATGGACTTTCTAATGTTGATTTAGGTAAATTAATTAAATCTTACAGTAAAGACAAATTGGTTACTCTTACAACAATTCAACCAGGTGGTAAATTTGGTGTAATTGATATTGATGGTGATTCTAATGTAAAAGCTTTTAATGAAAAAACTAAAAATGATGGTGGATGAATTAATGCTGGATTTATGATTGTAAATAAAAAAGCATTATCATACATCAAGGATGACTCTGAATCATTTGAATTTAATATTTTACCGATTTTAGCAAAAGAAGGAAAAGTATCTTGCTATAAACATGACGGTTTCTGAAAATGCATGGATACATTAAAAGATAAAAATGAATTTGAAGAATTGTGAAAGAAGGGCAATGCACCATGAATAAAATAGAACTTGAAAAGTTTTATAATGGTAAAAAAATTTTTATAACTGGGTGTACAGGCTTCAAAGGTTCATGACTTTGTAGCATATTACACAAATTTGGTGCCAAAATCGTAGGATATTCTTTAGATGTTGAACACAATAGTCTATTCTACAAATTGCATTTAAACAAAAAAATTAGATATGTAGAAGGGGATATTAGAGATCTTAAAAAAATGTCTAATGTAGTAAAAGAATGTAATCCAGATATTGTGTTTCATTTAGCTGCCCAACCATTAGTAATAGACTCTTACAAGGATCCTGTGTACACTTATGATGTAAATGTAATGGGTACAGTTAATATTTGTGAATCTCTAAGACAATTAAATAAGAAAGTTTCGTTTATAAATGTAACAACAGATAAAGTTTATAAGAATATTGAAAAAGATTATTTATACAATGAAGATGATAATTTAAATGGATATGATCCATATTCTAATTCTAAGTCATGCTCTGAACTAGTTACATCTTCTTACATTAATTCATTCTTTTATAAAACTGATATTATTACTTCGACTTGTAGAGCTGGTAATGTAATTGGTGGTGGTGATTTTGCTGCTAATAGAATTGTTCCTGACACTATTAACTCAATTATCAAAAACGAAAATATAACCTTAAGATGTCCAAACTCTATTAGACCTTATCAGCATGTACTAGAACCTGTTTTTGCTTATGTTGATTTGGCTATGAAGCAATATAATGATAAGAGTGTTGCAAGTTCATATAATATTGGACCATCTAAACAAGATTGCATTAGAACTATTGACATTGCTACTAAGATTATTGAAAATTGAGATTCTAATATCTCAATTAATTATACAGATGCAATATATCATGAGGCAGGTTTATTAATGTTAGACAACTCTAAGATATCTAGGTCTATTGAGTGAAAACAAACATGAAGTATAGATGAAGCCATCAAACACACAACAGAATTTTACAAAAGGACTTATAATGGCGAAAATTTTGAAGATGTGATTAATGAGCAAATTAATTTATTCTTAGGAGAAAAATAATGAAATTTGAACTTGTAAAAACTAAATTTAAGGATGCTTATTTAATTAAATATTTTAGAGCTAATGATAATAGAGGGGCATTGATTAAAGATTTTAACTCTATCGAATTTGAACAATTATTGGGATATAAGTTTAATCTAGTTGAAAATTTTTACACTATATCTAAGAAAGGAGTAATTCGAGCTATTCACTTTCAAGATATAAAACCCCAAAATAAAATAATTAGAGTTGTTAAAGGCAAAATCTATGACGTTATAGTAGATCTTAGACCTGACTCTGAAACTTTTATGGAATGAGAAGGTTGATACTTATCTGAAAATGAGAATATTGAGTTATATGTTCCAAAAGGATTTGGACATGGTTACTTAGTAATTGAAGATTCTATTGTTTCTTATAAAACAGATGAAAACTTCTATGCACAATATGATACTGGAATTAGTTGAAATGATACTGACTTAAATATAAAATGGCCTCTTGACCAAGTTGAGAATGAAGTTATTATTTCTGACAAAGATAAGAGTTTACAATCTTTCAAAACATGAAAATTACAACAATAACTTTTTATTATTTAAATCAATTGTTTATTTTTCAAATTACATATATTCATAAACTGCACTTTTGTATTAAGTAATATTAAAGATCTTTTAAATTAAGTTATATATAAATAGATATAACAATTATACTTAATATTATGGTTAATATTATGTAAATATTAGTAAAATATATTAGTAACTATAATTAGTTTTAATTGCTGCTGTTATCAAATGTAATTTAAGGAAATAAGGAAGGTTAATTATGAAAAAATTAAATTGTCTAGTAATAACAAATTACAATTATGAATTTTGTGGTGGAGTTGAAAACTTTAATAGAATGTTATATCGTTCATTTCCAAATATTAATTTTTTTGAATTTCCAATATTTACAAAAGAGGTATATTGCGATATTGAATTTAAAAATTTAACAAAAGTTGAAATATCACAAAATATACCATGATTGTTAGATTACGATAATTGACCTAAAAAAATTTTTGGAAGTCGCGCATTACTAATTTTTAAAAGATTGTGAGCTCTGAAGAAATGTTCAAATCAAACAGGAAAAAAATTAGAAAAAATAATTAAGAACAACAATATTGATATAATTCTTTTATCTGGTACATCGTTTTTTTGCAAAAAATTCTTTAAAAAATATAATAGAAAAATATATTTTATTCAACATGATCATATTTGCACAATAAATACAAATTATTATTATGATAATGCTAAAAAATTATTTATACACTATAAGAAAAATTTTAAACAAAAAATTGCTCATAGATATTATTCATATGATTTTCCAAATATTATAAATAATTTTATTTGTAATGATAATGAGTCTCTAAAATTATTCTTAGAATGATATCCAAATAAAAATGTTTATTGTGCGCCATTAGCTTCAAAGTTTGAACCAGAATATACTACAACAGCAACTAAAAAGTATGATTTTATATCGCCTATAAGAAATGCTGAGAAAAAGAATCCAGATAAAGTTTGAACTATTTTCAAATGTTTAGATAGAAAAGGTTTAATTATAGGTGATGAACACGGAAATTCAAGTTGAGGTAACATTGAAAAGAAAGAAGCAATAAGTGATATTAATGAAGTGAAACAAATGTATAGTAAATCGAAATTTATGTTTTTAGCTTCTGATTATGAAGGTTTTTCACTAGCAGCTTGTGAAGCGTTATCATTAGGATTGCCTTGCATCTTGCCTAACACATTCCCTACAGCTAAATATCATGTTGGTGAAAATAATGAAAGAGGTTTTGTGTATGACTTCTATGATACAACTGAAAATATAGTAAGAAGCATTGATGATTACATTAAAACAGTTAATTATGCTAAGGTTTCAAAAAAATGTGTAGAATTTGCAAAACAAAACTTTACAACTGAGATATTCAAAAAAAATTGGTCAAAAATTTTCAATGAAGCATGTAAGTAACTATTTTGTTGATTATTTATAAAGTGGAGGAAAAGTGAATGAAACAAAGAATAAAGAACAAATATACTATTGGTATATCAGCATATAATACTGATATTAGTTTATTGAAAAAATGTATCGAAAGTGTTAGAAAACAAACATATCAAAATTATGAATTAGTTATTGTTGACAATAATTCAGATGATCAAGAATTGAAAAAATTTTATAAAAATTTGAAATTGAAAGACAATGAAAAAATCGTATATTTACCTAAAAATATTGGAATATATGGATCTAGAAATACTGTTATAGATAATTCGGAAGGTGATAGAATAGTTTTTTTAGATTCAGATGATTATATTTCTCCTAACTTCTTGCAAACTGTAGAAGAAAAAATGATTGATTGCAATGTATTACATTTTAATTATTATAAAATTGAAAAAAATAATATAATAGCCAACGATTTCTTTTTTGAATATGGTGAACATTTTTTATATTCTACTACAACATGATCATTTGTGGTTGAGAGAGATTTTTTAATAAGAAATAATATTAAATTTTTTAAAATTGATCAAAATGAAGATGAATGCTTCTTGATGCTAATGTTAATTGAACCTAATTTAAAATTCAAATCAATAAGTGATAAGTTATATTTTTATAATAAGTCTAACGAAAATGCACTTTCTAAAAAGTTTAACCCAATCAATTTGCTAAAAGCTATGAATCAAATTATTAAGCATGTATTAGATGTCATGCATTCTAAAAAAATTAAGAAAATTCCAAATATTTTTTTCTATCATTTTTATAGATATATTTCTGTTTTTCCAATATGAAAGATAAGAGATGGAGTACCATATAAATTATTTAGAAAGAATATAAAATATTTTAGAAGAATGAATAAAAAAGTATTTAGTATTAAAAATACAGAATTAGGATTAATTAATACTTTAGCAAGAAAATATTACTTATATTTTCCTAGATTAATATATAAAAAATATAAACCTAAAAATGATGTGAAGTCATTGTTATTAAATATTCAATCGAAACTAGACAATTTAATTGTTAAGGTTGATTCTATTTCGAAATAATAATACCAATTTTTATATTTATTTTTTTAGAATATTTATCATTTGATGAATTTAAATAGCTACAATAATTTTTAAAATTACAGCAGATTAGATTTATAAACATAACAAAAATAAATAAAGTTAAGAATCATTTCAATTGCTGCTATTATCAGTAAAAGTTGAAATATTAGATTGTTAACTAGAAATGATATATTACGACATTTGAAGGATGTATAATAATTAGGAGTTCAATGATGAAAAAAATTTTGATAATTAGTGAAACCAGTGAAGAAATAATCAATTCTCGTGTTGGCGGTATAGAAGTATATATTTACAATTTAAGAAAAGCATTAGAAAGCGACTATAATATTGAGATAATTTCGTATGAAGAACTTTACAAAAAATTTGAACTTAAGTATAAAAAAGAAAATTCCTGTGAAAAAGTTATTAAATTAATTAAATGCCAATATACATGCCCATACTTAGATAATTTTGATCTAATCATCAATTCATCTTATGGAAAAGTACCAGAAAAATATCTTAATAAAACCTTATTTGTTATACATAATGATTTATCTACTTCTCACTATCAAAAACATAATATTCTTTATTATAATGATGAATATAAATCTTCAAGCAAAATTAAAAAATTCATTTTTAACATTTTAGAGAAATCATTATATAAAAAAACTTTTTTATATCACCCAAAAGTTGTAACATTCAACAAATTTCATATATCACATGGTTTAAAACGTAAACAAACCATTTTTGGTTTAGTACCATTAGATAATAATATGAGTTTTGATTATAATGATTTTAAATCTAAGAAAAACGAATGTCTTTATATAGGAAGGTTGAATGATGAACAAAAAAACATGAAGTTATTAGATGAGATTGCTAAAAAAGTTAGTTCTATTATAAATGTTGTAGGGGATGGACCTGATAAATTTTTATTAGATTCAGATAACTTTCACTTCTATGGATGAGTTGGTCAATCGGACTTTGCAAAATTAGGTATAAAAGATAGCAAAGTTGCATTATTTACATCAAATTATGAAGGATGTTGTATTTCAATGCATGAAGTTATTAATTTAGGAATTATTCCAATTACTACATTCTCATCTCCTGAGGTAAATGTTTTAATTCCTAAACACCTTAAAAAATTATTAATTATAAAAGGGAAGAATAAAGCAACTAAATTTAAAAAATCAATAGAATTTATTTTATCACTATCTGAAAATGAATATAATAGTCTACGCTCTCAGATTAATGAAAATTACAAAAAAACATATGGTCGCTCATTCTCAGATAATTGAAAAGAGATTGTTAAAAAAGAATTTGAGTAATTTAAAGTTTTATAATAATTTATAAATCTCTAAGTTCTTTAATAAGCTTCCCTATTTTGTCGATGATGTATTGAACTTAAATAAGTTATGATAATTCATTAAATAATATAATAAGTTAACATAATTTATCTGAAGTTTAAAGGGTAAATAGTTGAAACTCAATTTATTTTGTTTTGCATTTGTTAATATACATATCAAATATTGTATAATCTTATATATTATGAAATTTAATCAATTTAAAAGCAATCTCAGAATAGTTTTAAAATTTAGCATGGTAGACATTAAGAGAAGGTTTAAAACATCCATTTTCTCTTGGTTATGATTAATTGTTGGCCCAGCTCTTTGCATTTTTACATATTGATTTGGTCTAGGTTCTATTAGCGGTGATCAAGTAGATACAGTTCAGTACTTTATGCCAGATGGTATACGTGAATATAGATGAATAGTATGAATGCTTATTGGGACATTTACATGACAATACTGTGGAGATATGTTAGTTAGTGGCCCTTTTGCATGTTTGAGTTATTCATGAATGCCTAAAAGTTTTGGTTTATCTCCAAGTGTTCCACCATTTATAATTAATTTAAGTAGAATAATTACTGGTATTCCATGAATTGTACTTGCTTGAATTGTTGCTATAGTAGTTAATCTTAATGATCCTTCTTCATTTAACTCAGATGTGAATTTATATTCACTAGAAGTGCCTGTTGTTATAATACTATCAATTATTGCAATGAATATTTATTCATATGCACTTTCTCCATTAGCTTCAATATCTAAAGATTTTAGAGGGATAATTGGTATGATTCCAGGTTTGCTTACATGAATTACTAGTGTTTTTATCCTTCCTAACGCTTTCATAAACTTACCACATGATGCAAGATATATTCTACTTCAAATTAACCCATTCAACTTTATAGTAAATGGGATGAGATCCACTATGTTAGGATATAGTGAATTATTTACTCCTAATCCATATATGACTTGATACTCAATTATGTCATTCTTTTTATGTTTTGCTATACTATTAGGAATTGGTTATTTCTTAAATAAAACTTCTAGAAAGTTTATTATTGATATTATTTAGAGGTTCATATGAAAAGTAAAATGATGCATAACAATAAAATTGATATTGAGTTTGATAAGGTTTGTAAAAACTATTTCCTTTGTAAGAATGATTGAGAAAGATTAAAAACACTATTATTTTCTTGAGAACGTAAAAAAAGAATTAGACATACATTAGATAATATTTCATTCAAAATCCACCAAGGCGAAAAGGTTGCTATAGTTGGTAAGAATGGTGCTGGAAAATCAACAATATTAAAAGTAATGGCTGGTATTACTATACCTAGTAGTGGAAAAGTATTAATTAAGAGAAAGTTATCTACATTATTAAATGTAGGTGCAGGATTTGAACCTGAATTTACTGGTAGAGAAAATGTATATATTAGAGGAACGCTATTAGGATTCTCAAAAAAAGAAATTGATAAGGCTCTTGATGATATTGTGGAATTTTCTGAAGTCGGTGAATACTTTGATATGGAAATGAAAAGATTTAGTTCTGGTATGTCTTCTAAATTGGGATTTGCTATCAATTTATTCTTAAATCCAGAAATTTTACTTGTAGATGAAGCGTTATCAGTTGGTGATGCTAAGTTCAATGCAAAGGCAAAAAAAGCAATCAATGACTTGTCTAAAAAAGAAAACTTAACATTAATAATGGTTAGTCACAATGAAGAAACATTAAAAGGTTTATGTGATAGAGGAATATATATTAAAGATCATAAAGTTGCATTTGATGGTCCTATTAAAAAATGTTTAGAAATCTATGCAAAAGATTAGGTGATCATGAGATTTTCTATTCCCATTTATAAATATCCTAGTATATTAACTTGTGAAAAATCAAGACCAATTAAATTGAAAAACTTTACCAATTTTTAGATTGTTAAATAATAAGTATATTAGTTATTAAATCATATAGAATGTTTTGCTGTCGATAAATGATATAATCACATATATGAATGTATTAGTGATAACAACATGTAACTACAACTATTTAGGTGGGATAGAAAATTATAATAGACTAATGTATACATCTTTTCCTGACATAAATTTTTACGAAATAGCTACATTAGACAGAAAATTTAAAAAGCATTTTAAATTTAATAATGTTGAGAATATTGAAACAAGCATAAATTTAGATCCATATTTTGACGTTGAACTAGATTCAGCTTATCTTGAATTAAATAATGCGATGGATTTAAGAAAGAATAATAAGAAATTGTCTAAAAAATTGGAATCAATAATTAAGGATAAGAAAATAGATAAAATATTGATATCTGGATATGCTTTCTTTGACAAAAGATTCTTGAAAAAATATAGAAATAAAGTGATTTTTATTCAACACCTTCATATTAATTTTTTGAATTTGAGATTGTACTATTCTTTTGATCATAATAAATTTTTGGAAAGAAATGATTCTATAAAAAGAAAAATATTTAATAGGATTTTTGAATTTGACTTTGCAAAATATTGCTATAATTTTGTTTGTTGCGACCCTTACTCTGTAGATGAGTTAAGAAAATTTGCGAAGAATAAAAACATAGATTGAACACCTATAATGTCTAGACTTGTAAATAAGAATGAAGCTATTAGCAAAAAATATGAATTTATATCACCAATTAGAAATTCAAAAGAGAAATCTCCAAAAATGATTAGAAATATCATAAATAATATCGGTAATAACTCACTAATTATAGGAACAGATTTTAAAGATAAGAAAGATAATTTTGTGCAATACAAGAGTGCTGTTTCAAATGAAAATGAATTAGCTTCACTTTATTGCAAATCAAAATATTTGCTTTTAGCATCTAGATATGAAGGGTTTTCAATTGTGTCTGGTGAAGCATTATCTTTAGGTTTACCATGTATACTCCCAAATACTTTTCCATCTGCAAGATATTTAGTGGGAAATAATGAAAGAGGATATATATATAATTGATATGATGACATTGGCACTATAAGCAAAAATATTCAATCTTATATTCAAGGAATAAATTATGAAATTGTGTCAAAAAGATGTATAAAATTTGCAACTGAAAATTTAGATAATAAAACATTTAAAAATAATTGAGAAAGAATCTTAAAAAGATAATTTTATTTTATTGAAATTGTTATAATTTTTATATGAGATTTTTTGATATTATTATTCCTTCTTATAATTCAGATAAATTATTAACTAGATGTATTGAATCTATAAGTGATGATGTATTTAAAATATCAAATGTCATTGTTGTGGATGATGGTTCAAAAGTTGATCAAAGTAAGTTTATTCCAAAAAACAAACTCAATAAAATTGTTTTTGTAAAACAAAACAACTCAGGACCTAGTGGAGCAAGAAACACAGGAATAAAAGTATGTAAAAATAAGTATATTATATTCGTAGACTCAGATGATATTATAGATTCCAACAAACTATTAAATTTACATAAGCAACTTATTACATTGAACATTGAACCAGATTTAATTAGGAATGGTTTTATTTGAAAGACACAAAATAAACAAAAATTGATATCTCATAAAAAACCTAAATTATATACAAGCAAAGAGAAATATTTATACAAAAACTTTATTTGCAATTTATATTATTGATCCTCATGAACACATATATATAAAAGAGAATTTATATTAAGAAATAATTTATTTTTTAAAGATGGGATTATTGCAGAAGATTTAGAACATACAATTAGATCTTACAGATATTTAAATACAATTTTTACTTCAGATATTGAATATTATATTTATGATAATACAAATGTAAACTCCATAACATACCAAAGCACCAAAGATTTATCTGAGAATGTTGTAGAAATTATCAAGCAAAATTATGGAAATAAAGCCAATGATATAGCCTTGAATGACTTTATAAATATTCTTTATAAGTGGAAAGAAAAATATATTTCTAAGGATAATAGATTCATTAAGAATATTAATTGGAAATTAATGTTAATACCATTTCATTGTTTAAGATACAAAACTGGTTTTGTTACATCAGCTTATAAGTTGTTTATTCAAGCTCTTAAAAGTAAAAGAAAGGATTATTAATTATGAAAATTTCTGCAATATTACCATTTTATAAATTAGAACCATGATTACTTCAAAGATGTATAGATTCTATTTGCTCTCAAAACTACAAGGATTGAGAATGTATCATAGTAGATGATGGTTCTCCAGAAAGATTAGATTTAAAATCATATAATTTGTGGGGCTATGACAAAAAATTTAAACTCATAAGAACTGTAAATCAAGGAAGACCTCAAGCTAGAAATACAGGTTTTTTGAATTCTACAGGTGATTTAATATGATTCATAGATCCTGATGATTATATTAGACCATTAGTTGCATTTGACAAAATTATCAAAATGTTCAAATCCAATGATGTTGATATTGTAAATTTTAGTTTTTATGAATTCACTGATTTTGAAAAATCAGAATCAAAAAATAAGTACACTGGTATAGTTGGGAATAATTCAGAACTTGATATTACTTTACTTAATGGTTGAAGAACTGAATGAAGAAATGTATATAAAAGAAAATTCTTATTAGAAAATAAAATAATGCACCAAAAATACAAAACAATATACGAAGATGTATATTGGGATTTATTAGTAAAAACATATGTGAAAAGTATTTATCTCTCTGATGAATTTCTATATTTCTATGATAGAAGAAGACACACAAGTATTACAAATACAAAAATGGGTACAAAAAAAATTCAGAATATATTTAGTGTCAATATCACAGAAGCTTATCAATATATAAAACCAGATAGTGATTCATTATTTTATCTTCATTTGATTTATTATTTTGCTTCACTTCCATATTTAAAAGATAAGGAAATAAAGAAGAACATTGTTCACTATTTTAAATTAAATAAACAAATTAAATTATCCTGAAAGAAAAAAATTTCACTATTTATTATTAGATCTTATATATTGACACTATTTTACAAATTTACTTTACCACCAACAGTTTATATATTAACAATCTTGAAACATAAGATAAATTCATAATTTCAGTCCGTTAATTGAATTGTGTTACATACAAATAATTTTGGTTTGTTTAATTTGATAGAGTTAATAACATTTGTTGCATTCAATGGATTTAATGCAGAAAAAATGTTTAATAAATTAAAAGGAAAATTATCTAACGAAGGCAATTTCATTAAGTGCAGATGCTGTTGTTAATACAAAATATTACCAGTATGTTCTGGAACTACTTATACAGCTATTGGTACAGTTGTTAGATATAAAAAAGATTAGAATAATATGAAATAACTTTTAGTAATGTAATAAATGTATATTTTAATTTATATGTATTTATATGTATTTTACTTCTAATAGGTCTTTGGATTATAATAATTTTTAGAGGGTTTATTATGGCAAAATCAACATGTTTTATTTCATATTCTCATGAGAAACAGAATAAAAAGAAATTTAATGCCTTATGTAATATGATAAATAATTCCAAAAAATTGGATAATTATTCTGAAAGAGATGATAAATCAAAACTAACTGATGAATCTATTTGATCTTATTTATATAAAAGAATATCTGGTGCAACTATTACAATTGTATTACTTACAAGAGACCTATTCTATGAAAATAAAGATAAGATAAATTATAAGAGGGGGAGTTTTTTAGAATCAGGATGAATATACAATGAGATTTGTGCCTCACTTAAAAACAAAAAGAATAATAGTTTAAATGGAATTATATGTGTATTCGATGAAGCTGTTGAAAAAATAATAGTTGATGGAAATAATATTATTTTAGATAGACTTCCAGAAATTCTTGCAATGAATGCAGAATATATTGTTTGAGCTAGATATGATGATTTTATGAACAATCATTTATCATACATTAATTCATCTAAACAAAAACGTCTTAACCAAATAAAATTGACAAAATACAAAATCAATTACGGATTACACAAGAGGTAGAAAATGATTGATAAATTTCTGTCAATTTTAATAGTTTATGAGTGATATTAATTTATTGATAGATAACTAAATAACTTGAAATTTAAATGATATATAACTATTAAAGAGGTATTTAATTTATGGCTACAACATGTTTCATTTCATATTCTCATGATAATATCAATAAAGAAAAAGTAACAAAAATTTCAAACATAGTTAATGGCTCTTCGAAGCTAATTAATTTTTCTGAAAGAGAAGATAAATCTATGTATTCAGAAGAAACTATATGAAAATATTTGCATGATAGAATTGCAGGATCAACATGCACTATTTTGTTCCTCACTGAGGATTTACTAACATATAATAATTACAAGTTAGGATATGTTAGAAATAATTTTATTGAATCAGGATGAGTTTATAATGAGATATCTGCCTCATTAAGGGATTGAAAAGATAATAGAATAAATGGAATCGTTTGTGTAGTAGAAGATCATCTTGCTAGTTATATTGCAGATTCTTCAGGCAAAATTGATGAGAACAAACTTCATGAAATACTTGCTGTCAATTCTGAATATATTGTATGAGTTATGTATAGTGAATTTCTTAAAAATCCACATGAGTTTATTGATATTGCAAAAGCGAAAAGAGATGAACAAATAAAGTCGGGGGAATTCCGCCTATAAAATAGTTTATGATCTTCATTCTAGATAATCAATGCTAATTATAGATTAAACAAATTAATAGTATCTTTTCAGATACTATTAAGAATTAGATAACAAGATAATCTATCTTATTAATATTGTTATTATTAAGGCAACAATGTCAATTGCTAAAATATTGATTCATAGTAGGCTAACTCAAGATTTATATTTTTTTATTCTAAATTTAAAGCTTCCATTTGCCTTTTCCTTTAATTGTTTTTTAGATTGAATGTAGTTTATTGAAGCTATTTCTTTTCAAGGATTTTCTTTATTGCATAATTCTTCTAAATTTATTTCAAGTAGATTATTATATATGTTGACAAAAACTCTTTCATTATTTAAGTTTACTGCAAAGCAATAGAACATCACAATTGTTGTTAATACCATAATCCCAGCAATTGTGATTCTTGCATAGTTTATCATATTCAATGAAAAAATTAAAGGCAATAATATCCCAGAGATAATCAGGTTAATTGATAAAAGAGTATAACCTATATTCGATAATCTTGTAATTGTAGATTGAATATTATTTAGTCTGTTAATGTGAAAATTACTAATTTGTTCTATGTCATGTTTCTTCATGTGTTTACCTATCTATTATGAAAATCATATTTTATTCAATATGTATTATTTTTTATATGATCATCTCTTTTTCTTCTTGCATCATCCAATCAGCTATCTGTTTTTTGCATAAATTGTTCATATGTACAGACAGTTATGAAACTAGTCGTTGGATTATACTTACAATTATCTATTGATGCACCTACTTCTCTAACGCCTTTCATATTATTTATATTTGCATTAATTATTTCTCTTTCATGTTTATATAAACTATTTTTATATGATTTATTTGATGTGCAATCTACAATAAGCAAACCATTTATTCTGTTATTATCTCAGTCCCTTAGGGAACATGATATTTCTTTATATACCCAACCTGATGACATAAAATCATTACCTGGTAATAATTTATGTCTATTTGTCGATATTAAATCATCTGTAAGCAATAAAACAGTTACTGAAGAACCTTTGATTCTATTCTGTAAATATTTTCATATTGTTTCATCTGAACAATGAGATCTATCAACTTTTTCACTATAATCATATGCCAATCCCTTTTCCGTCATATGAGATACAACTCTATCTTTTAATTTTTCATTTTCATTTGTGAACGAAAATGATATGAATGTGTTATTAGCCATAAATACTCCTTTAATAAATACTATTTATTTTCTAAATATACAATTTGCTAGATAATTATTACTAATACTTAAAATGTGCTTAATATATTATTTTCTTAATTTAGATTTAATGATTAATAAAAATTATCCTATTTAATTCTATATTAACATATTACAAAATTGTTTAAATTCACTAAAGCTTTGATAATAGTTTAAATTTGCTAAAGCATCTTTTGAAAGTTTTAAAATCTATTATGTATTAATATCATAAAAATCATATTTTAGATACATAAGTGGTATTCTAATATGTATGGAAGATTTTATTGATAAATTTGAAGCAATAAGTAAAAAATCATATTTAGAAGAAAATGATGAATATGTTAAACACATAGAGGTAGGCTTAAAACAAATTGATAAACTATCAAATATTTTATTACCCTATGAAATAAATGTAAAAGCACAATCATGATATAAAAACATTGTTGAACTCCACTTGAAAGATGCTTACAAATTCTATGAAGATTGTAAACGCAATGACATTAATATTGCAAAAAGTAATGATATATGAATTAGAAAAAATTTTAAGAGTTTTATGTCTGAAGTTGAAAAATTTACTAAATTCTTTGTTAAATCATGTTCTGAAGAAAATGCTAATGATTTTTGTAAAGCAATTGATTCTATTAAAAAAGTAGTTAATAGTAATATTGATATATTTCCTTGTGACATACAAATGAATGAAACTATTGAATGTATATGCAATCAATTACACCATTGAAGACAAGTGTACAATAAAAATAAACATGAATCAGATCATATGGATAATGTATATTATTTTAATAACAATAAAGATACATTAAATATTGTTGGTGCAAGTGTATTAGAATATGTTTCTGATAGTATTTACCAAATTATAATGCCGTTGCTATTCATTTTAGTTCAGATAAAAGAAAGACAAGATAAATAGTTTTATTATTTAAACACAATAAAGAATAATGTGAAATTTTAAACAAAATAAAGAAATGGACTATATGATGAAACAAGAAATATAATTCAATCTGTTATGGAAAAAGATATTAGGAGTTGTAGTTATGTTGAACCTAATAATGATAATATAAAATATCTAGACATACACTATAGAGAATTTAGATGGGAAGGGGATACACTTGTAGATTCTTCGGATGATGTAATAAGTTCTATGCGTGATAATGATGGGCAGATACCTGATGAATTTTTTTCGAAAAGGAACAAACAATTACAATATTTTTATATTGGTCAGGAAAAAACAAAAAACAATTTTATATATTAATTTAAATGGTTTGCACACTTTTTCATCAATTTCCAATTAGAGGATGCAAATGAAGATGCTGATAATTCAATCGACATAAACTGAGAAAACATTGATGAGGTTAATATTAAAAAAATTCTAGATGATTTTTATGAGAAAGTATTAATAATTATTTCTGGATTATTAAAAGATGATAATACTATGTTTTTAATGATGATGAAAAGTGAACTATCTAAGCAATATAACAAATAATGCAACTAATGTGAATAAACAGGAACTAAATGATAGCAATTTTGAAATATAGCTTCTGGAGAATCTATACATTTCAAGCAGAATTATATTGATAACAATATATTAGGTGAATATGAGATATTATTACTTTACAAAAAATGTAAAATACTTTACAAAATTTGTAAAATATGTGTTATAGTATTTTTGGAGTGTACCATGGACTTAAAAAGAAGATTAAGTGATTTACATCTAGGAATTACTGAATTATCAGAATACATTCATATTTCTAGACCTACATTGTATAAGTTCATTTCATTATATGATTCAAATAATAAAAAAGATGTTCCTAACAACATTACTAAATTGTTTGATTTTATAATGAAAAATGAGCTAATAGGTAAAAATAATGTAATCAATTATATTTTCAATGAAATTTTATTAATCCGTAAGAATGATAATGAATTAATTAATCAATTAGTTTTTTTTGATAAGAATTCAAAAAAATATAAATTCATTGAGCATATAGTTTCGCATAATAACATGGACTCCATAGTTTACTTTTTGGTTGATATTATAAACATTAGTTCTAAAACTAAAAGATCTGATAGTGAAAAAAAGAAATTAGATATCTACGAAGAAATACTAAATGAAATTAAAGAGGGGTAATTTATTATGAAGTTTAAAACAAGTAAGTTTATATTCAAAAATTTTAGAAATATTGGAATTAAAAGAGAAGAGTATTTTAATATTGGAAATTATTCTGAAGGATGTGGAAATAAAAATGGTGATTTGGTCATTATAATTGGAGCAAATAATACCGGTAAATCAAACATTATAGATGGGATTTTTAAGTTTGCAAATAATGCAATTGATATTAATAGAGATAAAACAAATTTAGATTTTGATGAAGATAGAAAGAATATATCTATAGATTTTGAGAATAGCAAAACTCAAATAAAAAACTGCAACAACAAGATCGATATTATTAGTAATGATAATAAAGAACGTCTTGAATTACTAAAAAAAGAGTTCATAGAAATTGCAAGAGAAAAATTTTCTAAAGAAGAATTTGAATGTATGAAAATGTATATACCTAATGAGTCACTAGATGGTTTCCTTGATGTAGTTCAAAATATTGGATATTCTTTGAGCATTAATTGTGGGTACTTTGGAGGTCCTTATAGTTATCGCTACAATAATATTTCAATTAACAAAACTAATTTGTCAGAATTTTCTTCCTTTACTAGCAATTTTAGAAAACTATATGATAGTGTTAAAAACAAAAAAATTCCTTTTAAAGTATTAAAATATAGCGATCAAAACCAATTTAGTAATTCAGATTTAAGAATATCATTAGATGCAGCATATATAAAGCAAAACAATTTTTGAAGAAACTTATTTGCAAAAATTGATTTTAATGTTGAGGAACTACAAAATTCAGCACAAACTGCTACTACTCAGACTAATTATGGAATCCTTGAAAAACAAGAAGCAAAGATTAATAAATTATTAGAAAATAAAGTATCAAAAAAATTTAATAAATTATATACATTTGGAAAAACAAATTATGAATTTAAAGTTAGAATAGAAAGCAATAATATTAATTTGTTAATATATGAAAATAATGAACCTATTACGCTAGAATATCAATCCACAGGATTCAAGTGATTCTTCACACTTTACTTTAATAACATTTTAGAAACTTTAACTAATGGAGATATTTTACTACTAGATGAACCAGGAGTTTATCTTCATGCTAACGGACAAATTGAATTAAGAAAGTTTCTTAAGCAATTAGCTAAAGAAAAAGACATTAATATAATACTGACAACTCATTCTCCATTCATGATTGATTTAGATTATCTGGATGAAATTAGAACTGTAACTAAAGTGAATGGCTGTATTAAAATCAATAATAAATTTTCTCTAATTGATATTCCAAATCCCGATGAAAGTGATGATCCAGATAGTATAGATGTATTAAATGAAATTAAGTCAGCTTTAACTATTAGTAAAAATGTGTTATTCAAGGAAGAATCTAAAGTATTCTTTGTTGAAGGTATTACAGACTATAACTATTTAACTGGAATGAAACAAATATTAGGGGAAGAGTATAAAGATTTAATCTTTCTTCCGATAAATGGTTTAGGTAAAGATAAGAAGCAACAACAATTGATAATTGAAAAAATAGTTAAATTATGAAAATATGAACCAATTATTTTAACAGATTCAGATGGTGAAAATGGGGTTGGTAAAAAATTCAAAAAATTAGTAGAAGAACTAAAAGCAGGATTAACAGTTTTGAATCTTGATGATTTGGTTGAATCTTTCAGTGGCACAATTGAAGATGTATTCTCTGAGAATGATAGAAAAAGAATATGCTTTGATAGTGAAGGAAAATTACAAAAAACATTTAATGCATCTGCATCATTTAAAAAATATGCTGATTCACTTCAATTAGAAGAAGAAACTATTAATAACTTTAAAAAAATATTTGATAGTTTAATGTTACAGTAAGAAGTCTAATAACTCTACATATTTAATATCTTTGAGCATTTCCCGATTTGTGTATAATATTTATGTAGTGTCCTCATTTAAAACCGAGCGAACAACGAATAAAGCTGGAGCAATCCAGCTTTATTCTGTTTATATAGAAGGTTTCACTTATATCTCAAAATAGTTAGTTCAAAATATGTAGAAACATTACAATCACACTATATTCAACTCCAAAGATTATGCGATAAAAATAGCAAGCTAAAAGCAAATAGCTTATGAATCTTTATCTCAAACCATTAATAAACTGTAAAAAATAAATGGTTATCTTTTAATATTAAAATCATTTTTTCTAGATGATGGTATAAATTTATTTTTGAATTGTTGTATCTTGTATTTAATAAATTTATCATATTTAATTACAATTCAGTATAAAATAACATCCACAATAAAATCAACTAATAATCCGAATCCAAACATTAAAGCTATTGATTCGAGTGATGGGATTCATGCACCAGTCTTATAACAAATATAGTAAATTGGATAGAAGATTAAATTTACTATTATAGTCTGAAGCAAAAAAATACCAATTCTACCTTCTGCAATGAATCATGCATCTAATGGTGAACTTAAAGCATAACAAATATAGAAAGCGAATAGTAACATGATAATCTTATAGACAGAAGAAGCATCATCTACATTCATAATAGTGTGAATAAATGGTTTATATGCAGGAATAGTAATAGCTCAAATTAAAATAAAGACAAGTGTTAAACCATAGTAGAATGTCATTTTATAATTTCTATCTTTTATAGGGTCATCAAAGATAACTTGAGAAGCATATGTTTCTTTTATGAACAGAGATAGCATTGTAATAGGCATTAACATTCATGTTCAAATAAAACTATTGGCTACTCAGTAAGTTCCTTGTTCTCCAACTAGTGCCATCATTTTGATGATCATATATGAAAATACCACATTCCTAATAAGAGTTTCGGCTCCAGCTAACAGAAAGTTTTTAAAATATAGAATAATATTCGATTTGTTAAATAAGAAACAATTGTCTAACTTATAAGTAAACATAGCACTGGATGGCAATAAAAAATAAATTATACTAGCTAAAAGAAATAATACACTTGATACTATTGAACTTATTCCAAGACCTTTATATTCTAATTTTAATGAGAATGAATTGTCACTTACAATAAATAGGTCTAGCATTGTATTGGAAATTAAATATAAGGCATTGACTATTATACCCATTCAAAGATAACCAGGTAATCTCAAAATAGAGAATGAAACAATTAAATAACTAGCAAAGTTAGTTAAGAATATAGCCCAAACTTGATACATCATATATTCAAGTGACTTGGATCTAGTTATTGAGTCCAGGTTAGCATTATCAAGAATTGGATTTAAGCAAGCAAAGATAATGATGCTAAATAATAAGAAAAGTCCAAAAACAATTAAAGTTAATGATGTAAATGAACCCTTTATTTGTTCACTTACATTTTTCTCTTCATCCATCTTATCCTTAATTTTTGATAATCAAAAGAACATTGGGACAATAATCGCTTCTGTAATTATTTCATAGGCAATATTCAATCATTGTATTTGAGATGCAATAGTATAACTAGAACCATCATTTATATCACCAATAAAGTATATTCTTACTGTTTGATAGATTGCAGGAATTAAAATTGTTAAAGCAATAATCAAAAATAATTTTCAATTAAAGTTTTTAAGAAATAGTTTTCAATCATTTTTATTTAGTTTTATTTTCATATAATACACCCTCTTATAATTATATTGGCAACTAATTATTTATTTTAAAATAAACACAAGAGATTTTAAAATAAACACAAGAGATTCATAAAACATTATATGTATTAAAATGTGTAACCGCTAATTAGATTTCCTCACCTCTCACTAACGGATTTCCCCACCTAAGGTGCTAGTATACATCCCACAATAAAACTGTCTTGTCCTACTATTTGTATCACTGCTCAAATATAAGTTTATAAAACACGTATAAATAAAAATTTCTCCAACGCACCATAAAGGAGTTTGGAGAGCCGAGCGTAGATACGAAATCTACAACTAATGATTTAATTATATAGCAATTTACATAAAATAGACATATATCTTTTTGTCATAAAATGAACTATATCTTTTTTATTTGAAACAATAGATTTATTTAGATCACAAATTAAGGTTAATTTAATTATTACTTAAAATGTCAAATAACTCCTTTGTAGTATATCCTTCGTCTGAATGATCACTATTACACTTTACGTGAACAGCTCTGAGATTTTCTAATGCATCAGTACCACCTTTGCTTTTAGGAATAATGTGTTCTACATTTCATGAATAAAGTGTATTTCTCTTTGATTCATTTCCCCAATAGCAACTTCATAGCATTTTACCACCGCACAATGGACATGTTCTGTGGTTTTCAACGGTGCAATCTTCTTGGTTGCAAGTGCAATAGTTTGCTTTATTTCATATTTTTCTTAATTTTGTTTCATTATACTTTGGCATAATCATGCCTCCTATAATTATTATTTGTTGTTTGTGTTTTTCTTTTTCTTTAGTAATTCAACTATATCAATAAAATTCGATATTTCTTTATTTTTTAAAATATTTAATCTAGACTCCCACTGGTGTACTAGTTTTTCATCTTGTTTAATTTTCTTTTTTATAAATTCTATAATTCATTTAGTATTTTCTACTTTTTTGTCTTTATCGAAATGTTTGCCATTATTTTTGAATATCTTATAAAATTCTTCATCAATTCATTTCTTAGTTTTATTTGAGTTTATATCTTGAAAGAAACATAATAAGATTAACTCAAAACATGGATCAGTTATAACGAAATCAATTTGTCACTGTCTACAACGTACTAAGCAATCATCTATCTTTTTATCTTCAAGGTTATCTTTATCAATAATTATATATTTTTCACAGCAATCTTTATGCTCTCCATCTATATTATTGTTTCTGATGCTGCCTGAAATTAACTTGGAATGTTTTTTACATTTTCTTAAAATACTATTTCTATAAACTATATCCTTAAGGAATGTTATAAATATTTCTTCACATTTACCTTCATATTCAATTGAGAATGCATTTAGATTTTTATTTTTCATCATCTAATCACCGTAAAGCATAATTAATATAAGGGTCATATCCTATCTTTCCTGATAGGTATTGATTTGAGAATGAACATTTTCCTCTAATAGTGCTTCCGAATTCATTAAGACATACAACATTAGTGAACTTAGACTCATTAAGAGCTGCAAAGTATATTTCATCTCTTCTGAACAAGTCTTCACTTAATGTGTTCATATCGTGAGATGTATAAATTAATTGAGCTGTACCAGGATTCTTCTTAAACATTTTTATAATATATTCAAGGATCTTAGTGTGTAAGTTTGCATCTAGCTCATCAATTAAAATGATTGAGTTATTTTTTAATCCAGTAACCATGATAGTTAATAGTAATAGAAGTTTTCTAGTACCAGATGACTCGTAATTATATGCAACCTCAAAATTTTCTCCATACAATGATTCTTTTACAAAGGTAATTTTATCCGGGTTAGTATTTCCCTTAGGATTCTTAATGTCAATGATGTTAATATCCAATTCCTTAAGTATAGTTAATATTTTGTCTTTGTTATGCATTAATATTCCAATATTTAGACAAGATGTTCGAAATGGCATTAGTAATGAAGGCATTAATACATTACTAACATTTGTTGTATTGTCGAAAATTATTATTTTAGAAAATTCATTTTGCAACATCTTGATTTCTTTAGAAGGGAACATATTAAAAAAATTAAATAGTGAAACATCTAATGATGCAATGTCAATTTTTCCAAAATTTGTTTTGAGAACATCATCAAGATAAAATGAAATTTTATCTCCATCATTAGTTTTAGAAAAAATAACTCTTTCCTTTTTGTTTTGTTTAATTACATATTTTTCTTCGATGATCTTATCATCAATTGAAATTGAATAACATAATGTTTCTAAATTATCTGTTAAAAACTCTATGTATCATGAGATGGGTTCATTAATAGTTTCTTTATTTCTGAATCTTTTAGTTTCATCTATGTATACTTGTAAGTTAACTCTATCCGTTTTAACAAGTACAATTAAATAAAAGATAGAGCTTAAAAAAGCAGTTTTACCTCCTCCATTAGGACCATACATTGAAATAACAGGTAAAATCTCCCCTTTGTTTAATGTTTCACTAAAGGGTTTTAAAGATTTTGAAGCATATAGACTGATTTCTTCTTCATTTTGTATCGATAAGAAATTTTTAACTTTGTATCTAGCTAACATATATTTTCTCCTAAATAAATATATATTTATAGTTTAATTATACATATTTTAGCCAAAAAAACAAGACAATATGCAAAAGATTTGTATATTTTCTTAACTATCTTGCAAAAAAACAATGTTATTTGCAAAAAAGTGCAAAATATTTGCACATTTATTAGCAAATTTAATAAATTATTGCTATAATATTGGTGAATGGGTCCTTTCATTGGAAGGAGGTGATTGTATGCGAAATCCAGCTAAAGGATTCCCATTTGTTTTTATGATGTGTATTGGTTTGCAAATTACAGATCATATCTTTGAAAACAATTTGTACGTAAATTGTACAATTAATAATTATAGTTACACAGTTCAACTATAAAACTGTGGTAGAAAGAGCTCAAAATGAAATTTGTATGAGCAAGGCTATAGCACTAAATGTGTGTTATAGCTTTTTTTTATTTTTTTGTCTCTTTAAATTCCATAGTTTCTTAAAAAGTTGCTCGGAAAATATGCAAAAATACAAAACTAAACTTGATTTTTATTAAAAAAATACAAAACTAAACTTAATTTTTGAATAAAAAATACAAAACTAAATGATTTTTCAGCTTCTATTGCCATTAGTTTTTCATTAAAAACATAGGATTTTTGTTAAAACTTTACATTTTTCCTATAGGATTTTTGTTAAAATTTAACATTTTTCCTATATTTAGAGTATATTTTAAGTATGAAAAGACTGATAGAAAAGAAAATTATAGACTGAGCTAATGACAAAGAAGATTTAAAACCTCTTTTCATTTTAGGTGCACGTCAAGTAGGAAAAACATATTCAATACTTAAAATAGCTAATCAGCTATTTAAAGATAATTATATTTATATTAACTTCTTAACCGATGAAGACTACTATGAAAAACTAAATGGAATTACTTCACATAATAAAATAATTGATATCATTGAATATGTTAGTGGCAAACATATCAATGATCAAACTCTAATTATATTTGATGAAGTGCAAAGAGTTCCAAGTATCAAAACATCTCTAAAGAATTTTGTAGAGGCAGGATCAAAAGTTAAGATTATATGTTCAGGTAGTTATTTAGGCAACTTTTTGAAAAATGATAATTATTCTTTTCCCGTAGGGAAGATTCATAGACTACATATGTATCCTATGTCATTTGAAGAATTTGTTATAGCTAGAGGACAAGAAAAGATTTATACAACAGCTAAGCAAGATTTACTTAACCATAAAGAAGTTAATAAAGCAGATCATTTCATATTAACGGATCTAGTTTATGATTATATGATTGTTGGAGGAATGCCAGAAGTTGTAGACATGTATATCAACAAAGCCAATTATTTATCAATTAATAAACGTAAACAAGAAATTTTAGAAGATTATAAGAATGATATTTCTAAATATGATATGAAACCTAATGATAAATTTAAAGCTGAATCAATATTTAAAAATATTCCCATTTTTTTATCTAAACTAAATAAGAAATATATGTTATCTAAAATATCTGGTACAGCTAGATATATAAACTATGCTAATGCAATTCAAAACTTATTAATTACACAAATAATTTATAAGATCAATAATATAAGTTCTTTGGCCACTCCAATTAAGACTAAAAGAATAGAAAACGAATTTAAGGTTTATTATAACGATTGCGGATTTGTATCCACAATATTTAATTTAAACAAAGATATTCTATTAGATAGCAAATCAAATATATATTCAAATGAAAGAGGAGCACTAGCTGAAAATTTTGTATTAACTGAAATTAACAAAAAGATGTTAGATTTCAATTTGTCTTATTATTCATTTTTAGGTAATGATAATCTTGAAAATGATGTAACTGCAAAATCTGGTACTCATAAGAACTATGAAATTGATTTTGTATTAGATGATGATAAAGGACTATCTATACCAATAGAAGTTAAATTTGGTAAAACATATAGTACATCATCATTAAGCAAAGTAATCAATGATAATCATCCCCCATATTCAATTATATTTAGTGCTAAGAACTATAGTTATGATTTAGATAAGCAAATATATAGATTCCCTTTATATTTTGTTTCTATGATTGATATTGAAAATGATCGTTTATTATGCAATCAAATAAAGATTACTAGTTAAATAGATGAATAATACCTTAATATCATCTAAGGTCTTAATTTAGTATAGGGAATAATATATGTATTATCATCTACTCTAATTGATGTCTTAGAGTTAGTAAGGAATAACTTTAATACTGGTTGATTATTTTTCCCTTCTATTGAAAGTCTATCTATGATCTTATTTAGCTTATCAATAGATTTCAATGCTTCATCAGTTGAAAGTTTTATTTCTATAGCTGCTCATGTGCCATCTTCGAATTCCATGATGGCATCTATTTCATTGCCATATTCGTCCCTATAGAAGAATAGGTTAGCATCTAATACATTTGCATATACTGTTAAATCTTTCATTACTTGGTTTTCGAAAATGATACCAGTAGTGTTGAAGTCATTTCTCAGTGCTTCTACATTTATTACTTTTAATAATGAACATATTAAAGAACTATCACACATATATGTTTTAGGAGTAGTTCTTATTTTATATTTGGATCTGATGTTGAGATTATTTCATACTGGAACATCAAATATAAAGTCTATATCATATAACATACTCATATATTTCTTTAGAGTATCTAGTGCTACTTTATTATTAACATCAGATATTATTGTTGAATACTTTAATTGAGAACCACTTAATCTAGCAATAGAGGTTAGAATAGATTTAGTAACATCTTTAGATATATTGAATTTGTATTGCATATAGTTTTGGATATTTAGTAGAGATTCTATATATCCCTTGACTACATCTCTATATGTTGGTATGTTATTAGCTATAATATCTGGTCATCCACCTACTAATAACATCTTATTGAATTCATCTATACTGAGATTATTTTCAACTGCTTTATATTGACCGTTTCTTAATTCAGTTATTGAAATGCTATTAGATTCATTATTATCTAATATTTCTGCAAATGTTAATGTTTGCATATTTAATGTTAAGATTCTACCAGCACCACTATGCTTGATTAAACTGCTATCATAGGGTTTTGTAGAACCTGTTAATATGAATAGACCTTTCTTGATCTCTTCTTGTGGATGGTCTACATAATGTCTCACAATATCCCATGTCTTTTGGTAGTCTTGTCATTCATCTATTAATCTTGGTTTATCTCCACTAGTAATTAGACTAGAGTCGTAGGCTAACGTTCTTTCTATAGTTTCATTATTAGGTTGTAGATATAGTGTGGATTTTGCTCTGGTTTCAGCTAAAAATGTTTTGCCACAATATTTTGGCCCTGTAATTAACACAGCTCCAGATCCTTTTAAATATCTATCTAATTTATCACTTATAAGTCTTTTTATCATGGTTATATTATATATAAAACTTAAAAGTTAGTTAAAAAAAGTAATGAAAGTTAGTCAAAAAAAGTAATAAAAGTTAGTTAAAAAAAGTAATAAAAGTTAGTTAAAATAAGTACTTTTTTTTCAGGAAAGTTTGTACTTTTTTTTAAGGAAAGTTTATACTTTTTTTTCGGGAAAGTTGATTTTAGTTATAAAATATAACTATGCAAATTAAGAGATTATTAGAACAAAAATTCCTTCATATCCTAGAAAATATAGGTGCAGTCTTGATTGTTGGGCCTAAATTTTGCGGCAAGACTTATCTAGGAGAAAAATATACTAAGAGTCAAATCTCATTTGGTAGTCTCTATTATCTAAAAGAAAGTGAAGTTTCTGAGAGTTTAGTTATTGATGGGGATAAACCTCGTTTAATCGATGAATGACAAGATTTCCCCATCTCTTGAGACATGGTAAAGGTAGCCATCGATAAAGGAGACGAAAATGGTAAGCACCAAGGTTTGTTTGTTTTAACGGGTTCTAGTACACCGTTCAATTGAAATGAAATTAGACACAATGGTTTAGGAAGACTATTTGTTTTTCCACTATCTACATTAACTTTTTGCGAAATTCTTGATTTACCTAATGATAAAAGTATTTCATTCAAAGATTTGATAAATCTAAAAAAAATTACATACATGGATAGTGGTTTAAGAATAAAAGAATCATGTGATTTATTAATTACTGGTGGTTGACCTGGATATTGGGCTGAAAAAAATATTGATAGCAATGTTTTGATTAAAGCTATTATTCAATCTATCACCAGAACAAAAGTAGATAATACAATTAACTTCTATGTTTCTGAAATAACATTATTAAATATTCTTCGTTCATTAGCTCGTTTAACTACAACACCAGTAAAAATTTCTACAGTATTAGAAGATCAAAGTAACAAAGTGTCAAGAGATACTATAGAAAAATATTATCAAACTCTTTTAGACCAAGGTGTTATTTTTGAACTACCAATTTGAAATACTCATAAATTCAGATCACCATATGCTTTAAGAACTAAACCCAAAACATATTTCTGTGATACCTCAATTATTTGTAACTTACTTAAAATTAAAAATCTTGATGATTTTAGTAGGGATTTAAATACAACTGGAATTATATTTGAAAATCAAGCAATTAAAGACTTGAGAGTATTTGCGGAATTGAATGATGCTCAATTATATTTTTATCGTGATGAAAGAGGAAATGAATTAGATGCGATAATGGAATTTGATAATGGAGATTGAATTGCAATTGAAGTAAAGTTATCTACTATGGCTGCTTTTGATGCAGTTGAAAAGATGAACAATACCATTAGATTAATGAATATTGATTCACCTAAACCATTACCCCTATTTAAACTTATTATCACCAATGATACTGAAGCCCACCAATTAAAAGATGGAACATATATTGTGCCATTATCTTTATTGAGACCATAGCCATAATACAAAGTATTACTTATATAAATGACAAATATGCTAGCGTATTAGCTAGCTATAAATTATTTCATATTAATAATGGAACATCTATTTGATTAGTATATCTTCTAGAATCTTTGTGTATTCATCTGGTTTATCTTTGTGCATGTGGTGGCCAGCATCTTCAACATAATGAACTTTGATAAGTCCTCTATCTATGTGTTCAAAATATTTTTTAGATTCTTCTCCGGGTACAATAGTGTCATTAGCACCAATGATTACATCAATACGTTTGTCATTGATCTTAGATAATTCTCGCTTCATTTGTTTTAGGAATGTTTCAGAACTTAAATCTGCTGCTAAGCTTTTGATGAATTCTTGTCTTTGTTCATTAATGTCAACTAATTCGACATTATCATTCACTAACCTGCACATCTTATCTTGTGATAATAACTTATCTAATACATGTGCACGCATTGATTCATCTTTGAACAGCATTGGACTTATTGGGTTTTCAAGAATAATTCTTTCAACCTTATCATAACAATATGAAGCTACTATCACTGCTATAGCACCTCCCATACAATGTCCTACCAAGATAATGTCATCTGAATTTATTTGGTTAACAAAGATTGAAGCTAGTTTTGCAAAGTGAGTCATAGTAGGCTTGTCAACTACATTGATTATTTCTGAATCGCCTTGACCTGGAAAATCTACTGCATAGTAACTTATATGGTTTTTTGCACAAAAATCTATTAAGGCTTGATTATCTTCCTTACAAGAATTGTATGCATGGAAATTTACCAAGACACGAGTTCCATTATTTATTTTAATGCCTTTAAAATTAATGCTCATATCTGTTTGCCATTTATTGTTATTACTTATATTACAACTTTTTTATTTAAATGACTATTTTTTGAATATTATTTTAAGTATTACATATAAACTGGAGATTATTATATGAAGACATATAAACTAGATCAATTTACAAGAGGATGAATGTTTGGAGACTTTGACAATGCAATCATCAAAACAAAAGATTTTGAAGTTGGTATAAGAGATTTTAAAAAGGGTGAAGTGTTAAGAAAACACTATCATTCTTATATTGATGACTTTGTAGTTGTAGTAAAAGGAACTATTTCAATCAATGGAGTAATATTCAATGAAAATGATATTATTCAAATTGAAAAGCTTGAGGTTTCAGATATGCAAATAATTTCAGATCAAGCAAAATTAGTTTTTATTAAGACACCTTCTATACCAACTGATAAAACTTATGTAGATTAATTTTTTATTGTACTAGAATTAAAGTATATGACTTATTATTCTATTAGTGAATTTTCTAAATTAACCCAAACACCAATTACAACTTTAAGATATTACGATAAGTTGGGTATTCTAGTACCTGAGTTAATTAAAGATAACAATTATAGATATTACACATATGAACAAATCCAAACTGTTGAATGAATTAATTTATTAAAACAATGTGGATTAAGTTTGCATGAGATACACCATATGTTTACAGATGAACTTGAAGATTACAATTACATATTTGTTAACTATCAAAAATTAATAGCTTCTAAAAAGAAAGAAATAGAATGTTTAGAATATAACTATAAGAGATTAATTAAGAAACAAAACTTAAAACAAGAATTAATAAAACATAAAGACTATTATTGAAGAGTTTTGGATAAAGGAACATTTATAGTTCAACCAATAGATATTGTAGAAAAACAAACACGTTTTAATTTACCTTGTGAAATCTATATGCAACTTAAAAATAATCAACTAGTAGAATCAATCCCTATTATGCCAAAAGGATATGTCTACAAGAACAATAAATTGTATTATTATGTTGAGCTTGTAAATGACATTGATTTAGACTTAGTGGATAAAGATGTAATAGTAAATATTGAAGGTGGAAACCATTACTGTTTTATTAGCAAAATAGATTGTATTGATGATAACATTATCAAGATGTTAAAAAACCTAAATAAAACTAAAGAAGACATTAAACATATTGTGCTTGAAAAGATACTAGATGATCCATTGAAAGAGTTTATAAATTTATACGAAATTCAAATTATGATTAAATAAAAAAATTAGCCAAATAATTGACTAATTTTTCTTTGTTTATTTAATGTTTATTTTAGAATAAACCAAGACTTGTTGGTAGAGCTGAACCAATTAATAAAATTGTTAATGATAATGCAACAATTCCAATCATTAATGGCCATGTAGCTTTTAAATATTTATTATATGGAATTTTACCAATTGAACTTGCAGCTGAGAAGATACCAGAAGTTGGAGAAATAATATTAATTAATCCTGAACTGTAAGTAAATGCTGTAATTGCACCACTAGCCATTCCAACTTGTACTGCTGTAGGTCCAAAGATTGGGAATATTGCTGTTGCAAAACCACTACTTGAAGGAATTAGGAAAGAGATCATGACAAACATAATATATGTTAAGAAAATGAATAGTGTTGGGTGTAATCCACCTAATGCACTATTTAGGCCTCCTACAATAAGATTTTGCATATAAGATTTAGCAAGAATAAATTGAATTCCTGCAGCAACAACAATAATACCACCTACTGATAATAATTCACTTGCTCCTTTAAAGAATAAATTAAAGAATCCACCTTGTTCTAAAAGTTCTTTTCTATTGATGAAATAAATGATGATTAATGCAAATAGAAATAATAAAGACATTTCTACATAACCAAAGTCACCAATAGGACTAAATTGAGTTTCAAAATAAGGGAAATATTCTGCTATTTTATCTTGTAATGTTAAGAAAGCATTTGCACCAAAAGTATGTCATGCAAGTAAACAGAATATTAGTAGAAAGAATGAACTAATAAAGACTCATAATGTTGCTTTTCTTTTCTTAGTTAATTCTACTTCACCTTCCATTTTAAAAGATGCTCATGTATCTCTAATATCATACACTACTGATCTCTTTTGATCTTTTTTAACTTTTCATGCATATCAAGTTACAAAAGATATTGCCATTGCTGTTAATAAAACATAGCCAATAACTCTAAATGCAATACCAGTTGATTCACTTAATATTTTAGTACCTTCAGCAGAGTTGATTGCTTCTACTGCAATAGGAATTTTAAATGGATTCAAGATAGATCCAACTGTACCAATTCCAGCACCTAGCATAATTACTAAGAAACCGGTCATTGCATCAAAACCAGCTGCTATAAATACTGGCATTAAAATTAAATAGAAAGGAATAGTTTCTTCAGCCATACCAAATGAGGTACCACCAGCTGAAAAGAATAACATGATGATTGGAATAAGTCATATCTCTTTTCCGTTCATCTTTTTTATTAATCTACCTATTCCAGCTTCAAGCGCTTTTGTTTTGAAGGTTATGGAGACGAAGGCACCAATAACTAAAATAAATAAGATTAAATTCGCTTTAGATGCAAAAGAACCTAATATCGCATAAAAGATATCTAAGATACCCATTGCTTTGATGTTTTGTTTAGTTACAGTTTCAACACCATTTATTGTTTCTTTTACATCAGCTGTTACACCTGATCATTTTAAAATTCAAGTAAGTAATACAAGAAATGCAATAATTGAGATAATGATTGCAAATGAAGAGGGCATCTTCATCTTCTTTCAAAATGATTTAGGTTTAGAATCATTTTTATTTGGTTCTAAGATGTATTTTAAGTTTTCCATTATTGTTCCATTAAACTAATAATTTCTTTAACAGATTTGCCTTTAAGCCCCATTTTTTCTAGAGTTCTTCCTTCCTTAAAGTAATCTGTTGAGTTATATGCAGAAGCAATATGAATAATTGATTCTACAACTGGTACTTTAATTCCTGCTAATGTTGCTAATTCATAACAAGGAACTAATAAGTAAGCTACATCTTCAGTAATATATCTATGTTTAGATGTATTAGGAGCTGATTGTAACTTTACATGAGTTTCTGATTTTCTATTGAAGTCATATACTGTTGCTTCATGACTATCATATAGAGTATTCATAGCTTCAAGTTCTGGTACTAATTTTCAATTGTATGCTTTACCAACAGATAATCTTTCTATATCCATTTGGTTACATGCATTAGCTGTTGCTGTTGAACAGCAATCTTTATAGTAATTGAATTTACCATCAAAGTTTTCAAGTAATCCGATGTTACATACAGTCATTAATGGGTGACCACCAAAATTAATATTTTCTAATCCAGCTACAATTGGATTTGATAATAATTTAATTTTTATAGGCAGTGTTTCATCCAAATACTTTTCAATTTCTTTAGCTTGTTGCTTTGGTCAAATTGAAACTGGTAAGAATTCCTTAATACCAAGAATTGCAATTTTATTATCATCACATAATCTAGTTGCTCATGGAATTGAGATTGCATCAACAAATGATAATCTTAATTTGTTGTATTTAGGATTATTGTGAATAATGTTACGCAATACTAAAGAACCATAATTACCTGGCATTAGGATAATCACTTGATCATCCTTTAGATAAGGTAAAAGTTCATTGAACAATAATTCTTGAGCAAATGAAGGGCAAATGAAAAGTATGTACTTACTAAACTCTGCAGCTTCTTTAGCATCAGTAGTAACTACTTTAATTTTTTCTTTACCTGGAAATTTCATTTCGCAATCATATAAACTTGCTACTGCTTCAATTTCATTGTTGTGTTTTTTAATAATTTGAATTTCTTTATCAAACTTAGGTGTGTCATATAGACAAACTTCATGACCTAATTTTGCAATATGGTAAGCTGCTGTAACTCCTCCGTTACCAGCGCCTACAACTGTAATTTTATTTACTGCCATATTTTTCTCCTTACGCCTTCATTCTAAAGTCTCTAGTAAGTAGAGAGTCAAGCACTAATTTCAATTTAATTTATTTTTGTTATCATGATGAATCTCATAATTTTCAGATCCTAAAAACTACTTTTTGAATAAAAACAAGCTTTTTAGTTCATAAATGGCTAAAAAATATAGGAATATTGGTAATTTCCTATATATAGGAATCTAAATAGAGTAAAATTAATATGTTATGAACAAAGTATCAACAAGTAATATTAATATTTATAAAAATTATAGAAATGCACCTTATACTATTGAAACTGCAATGTGTGAAGTTGTAGATAATAGTTTAAATATCTTTAGAGAATCAAATAAATTAAATGAACAATCTTTCATCATCATTTATTTAAATATTGATGAAAGATGAGTGCAAGTTATGGATAATGGTCCTGGGATTGTTAATCACCCATTCCTAAAGAATATTTGATTAAGTTTAGATTGTGAACAACCATTATTTAGAAACTTAATATCAGGTTCTTTCTTTTTAGGTAAGCAAGTTACTATTGAATCAAAGAACTCTGAGATTGGTATTAAAACTATGCATTCAATTGATAGTACTTTGAATGAAGAACAAATTGATGTTTATAAATCAAGTGACATTATGCGTACTTTCCCAACTGGTACAAGAGTAACAATCGATGGACTATACAAAGATATTACAATTAATGACATCAATAGAATCTATACACAATTAAGTTTCATTTATAAAGATGTAATTGAAGAATCAAAAGCTAATATCATATTTGCAGCAATTAAGAGTGGAACTATTTATGATCCAAGTTATGCTTCACCACAAGCAGTAAATAATGTAAGTGCAGTAAATAAATTAGGATTCAAGTTACCTGAATATAACAATACAAGAATAGTTTCATTTGATGATACTTTAAAGCTAAGTGACAAACAAATAAAGATTAGTGGTAATGCATATCAAATGCTTGTATCTAAAGCAATGAGTGGTATGAGTGTTTCAAATAATAAAAGAGTAATCATTGGAATTAACCATTTATACAAACCTGAATGATTCAATCAAGATTATTCAAATGTTTATGTTGATGTAAAAATAAATGGATTAGCTACTGACTTATTCAATGTGAAATTTGATCTTAGTGAAGATGACTACAACATCATTGGAGAATATATTAAAAACCAAATAGAATCAATTAAAACAGTATTACCAAGAACTGTAACAAAACCATTGATTGATTCGTCTGATGAAAAATATAAACCAAAGACTGAAACAAGTGAATTAGAAGATTGAAACAAAACAAAAGAATTCCTTACAAGAGCATTTATTGAAACAGGAAGAATTGATAATATAGATGATTTTGAAATTATTAAGGATAAATTACGTTTCACATATAATGCAGATGATGGTAAGAAGATTACTATTAATTTAATTAAATCGAAACAAAAAGATATTAAAGATGATTGACTACAACTAATTCCAGTATCTGAAGAACCTGTAGAACAAATTTATGAATATGATTTAAAAGTTAATTTGAATCATCCTTACTTTATAGAATTTAATAATTACGATGAAATATCTCGTAAATTAGAACATTTCTTTATTTGTTATGCTATAGCAGAATCTATTACAAGATTAGATGGTGCTCCTGTAACTCAATTAAAGTATGAAATTAATAAATTATTAAGAGGAAATAATGGTCAGTAATAAAGACGCATTAAGCCTATTTGAAATAGGATCATTCACTGAAACATTTATTCAATATTTAAAAAATAAACATATTCCTAATGAGAATATCCATAATTTTCTTGATAAAGCAAAACAAATTCACGGCAAATTAAATGAAAAAAGAAAAGATATAGGAATGCTTGTTGGTAAAGTGCAATCTGGTAAAACAACAGTCTTTAGTGGTGTTATAGCTAGATACTTCGATAAGGGATATGATTTATGTATTATTCTTACTTCAATTGAAAATTTATTAAATAATCAAACTAATGAAAGAATGAAGGAAATATTCAAAGCAAAAGAACCTAGTAAAGTTAATGTTTATAACTATGATACTTTTATGCTAAGAAACACTCCAAAAAGAATTGAAAAGATTAGTGATGATTTAAAAAGTGGAAATAAATATATTGTAACTATTTTAAAGAACAAGCAAATTCAAAATATTAATGAAATATTAATCAATAATAAGATATGAAAAAATAGAAAGATTTTAATAGTAGATGATGAAGCTGATTTAGCTTCAACAGGATCTAATGATGCAGAAGATCAAAGATTTGCAAATACTGCTATTAAAAACCTTTTAGAATCATTACCAAGTTACAATTATTTATCAGTTACAGCTACACCTCAAGCACAAGTATTAATTAATGATGATGATGCAGTAAAACCTAAACATGTTTTCACCTATGAACCTGGTAATGGATATATGGGGATTAATGAGTTCTTTACTTATGAAGAATATTTTAAATTTGTAGACGAATCTGAATGAAAGGATCCTGCTAATATTCCAGCTCTTCCTAATTCATTAAAAGAAGCAATAATTAGATATTTTATCAATGTAAGTTACTTTATTAAATCCAAAAATAAAATAGAACCTACAACAATGTTAATTCATACCTCAGTTGCAATTGAAGAACATTATAAACTAATGAGATTATTAATTAAGTATAAAGATAATTTATTACTTTATCTTTGCCAAGATAAAAACTCATTGGATTATAGAGATACTGTAAAAGCATTCAAACAAGTTTTTGATGAAGCATATCAAGGGCAAATGGAATGAGATGATGATTATATTGATTTAATTAAAAAGATCATTAAATATACAAATGTGAATATTATTAACTCTGAATCTGATGATAGTATAGTCGAAAATATAAATAATATTGTTTTAGGTTCTAAAAAGGTTGAAAGAGGAGTTACATTAAATAATTTATTATTAACTTATATTACAAACTTCCATGAAGGAACAACTGCAGTGGATACAATCTTGCAAAGAGCCAGATGATTTGGATATAGAAAAGGTATTAAAGATTGTTTATCTATCTATATGACAAAATCTTTATTTGTTGAATATAAAGATTACATCATGCCTTCAGAAAATGAGTTGTGAGATAGATTGAAAGATGCTGAAGCTAATGATTCATTTACTAAATTCGAAAAATATATATCATTAAGTGGTAAGTCAGCACCTACTAACAAGGTTAGAACTAAACATAGTGCTCACGATAAAATCTTATTTTATGATTCTAGAGTTACTAGAGATTTAGAAGTAGAAAGAAATAGTAAATCTATTTATTTACATTTCAATCAATTACCTAGACAAAATATAAACATTATTAATAGACCATATACTGGTATATTTGGTATTACTTTCCAATACTTCTGTGATCAAATTAAGGAAAATAAGATTTATGACACATTAGGAATAGATTACTATTTCTGACAAGAAATTAAACAAAAAGCAAGTGCATATGAATTTGTTATTTTATTCTTGGATGATGCAGGTAAAAATAATTTCCGTGAAAGAACAGCTGAGAGAGAAAAATATCAATTATTTGAAGGGTCAAATGATGAAACAGGATTCCCTGGTGAACAAGCACTTTATAAGATAAATGGTCTTAATGATAAAGTGATTATTTGTTTACATAAAATTAGAGATAAGAATGATAGCAAGTTAAGATATTATGTTTCATTACATTTACCAAATGATAATGTCTTTAGTGGCAAATTTTACGTTGATGAATCTGATAATAAATAATATTTATTCCCCTTTCTAAAAAGATTATCAAATAGTCCTTATTTATAATACAATTAAATATGTAAGTAATTACACAAAAGAAGGGCAGATTATGAAAAGAAAAATTAAAATAGGACTGATGGGTCTTGGCTTAGGTCTTGCATTAACTTCTACTGTTGCTATTGCTGTTTCATGTAATAGCGGTGATAAAACAGAAAGTGCACCAAGCAACCCTGGAAACAGTTCGGGGGGGGGGTCTAGTGTAACTACCCCTACTCTTCCAGACAACTCAAATAATAGTACAACTCAGCCTGATAAGCCAGCTGAAAAACCAACTCAAAAACCTGAAGTGCCAGTGCAACCAGCACCCGGGCCAGAACATAAACCAACTCAACCAACTACTCCGCCAACAAATCCACAACCACCTGTTGAAGAAAAACTACCAGATGGTATTGTTAACCAAGAAGGCGCAACAAAAGGAATTCACTATAGGGTTTTATCTGATAAGACATTAGAAATCACTAAAGTAGATTATGAAAAATCCCAAGGTGGTGGAATTGTCCAAATTGATAATTTAACAATTAGAGATACATATCCAATTAATTTTGAAGGAAAAGATTATGAAGTTCCTGTTTCTAGAATAGGAGATAGAGCTTGTGCTACAGTTCCTGGAATTGATAAGATAAAAATTGCTGCATTTAAATTACCTTCAACATTAAAAGAAATAGGTAATAATGCATTTAGCGGAAACATTGCTATAAGTGGATCTCTAACTATTCCAGAAGGAGTTACAACAATTGGTAATAATGCTTTTGCAGGATGTACTGCATTAGGTGGAACAATGGTGTTACCAAGTTCATTAACTTCTATTGGTAAAAGTGCATTTAGCGGATGTACTGCTTTAATTGGTTTAGACTTATCTAAAGCAACTAAACTAACAACTATTCCTGATGGATGTTTCTCTGGATGTTTAGCATTAGGTTCTGTTGGTAATAGAAACCTAACTATACCAGCAAGAATTACAAGTATTGGTGGTAAAGCATTCTGAGGTTGTAAAGGATACCAACACCTAATATTTGAAAACGGTTCTACATTAACAAATATTGCTGACAATGCATTTGCTGGATGTTCTAATTTTGAAGGAGATTTAGTAATTCCTAATTCGGTAACTAGAATTGGAAAGAGTGCATTCCAAGGTTCATATAAACTTCCTTGATCTTCAAGAGGAGATCCGACAACTGATAAAGCATTAAGAGTTTATTTTGAAGGTTTAGATATTGATCAAAGACCAACTACTATCGAAGGATTCAAAGAACAAGTTGCTACATTCTTAAACAAGTCAAAGGATAGTTTCCCAGCTGGAAAGAATGAATATGGTCCAGTAAATGGTTCTACATATCTAGCAAGCGATGTAATAGTAGAAGCAAAAGACTGACATGAAACACCAGATAAAGATGATCCTAACATTGTTAATATTCAGGTAGATAAAATTATTGTCAATACTGCTGGTAAACAAATTAAATACTATAGCTTAGCTACTGCACTGGATTATCAAGCATTTAAGGCAACAAATGGTTCTAGTACACCTGCTGCATTATTTAATGTGAAAGCAAAAACTACTATCACATTAAGTTCAAGCTTAACAATAATTGAAACTGATGCATTCAAAAACTGTAATAACGTTATTTCATTTAAAAACTGACCAACTAGTAATTTAACAACTATTGGTAAACAAGCATTCCAAGATTGTTCTAATTGAGATGGTGCAGTAACTATTCCAAACTCTATTACATCAATTGGTAATGAAGCGTTTGATGGATGTGATGCACTAGATCAAATTACAGTTCCAAGTTCACTAAACAATGGGCATGGTAAACCTGAATGATTACCAGACAAAAGTAAATGATCTGATACTAAGTCTGGTGATGTAGTCATTTGAGCACCTAAGAATTAAAATATTATTAAATTTAAAATCAAGTTCTTGTATTATCAAACAATTGATATGCAGGAACTTGATTTTGTTTTATATTAGTTTCTTATTATTTTTTCTATTTTGTGTGGTTTTATTTTTTCAAAATAAATTATAATTAAACTATGCAATTACCACTTTATTTAATTATTATTTTAACTATAATGGCACTACTAGTAAGTTTACTATGTGTTTATGGTGCTATAGTTTTAAGAAGATTTTTGATTGTTATGAAGAAAGTAGACTATCTAGTTGAAGATATTACATATAAATCAGAAACACTTTCTCCTATTATGGATTCATTATTAAAACTATCAAGTTATGTTGATGTAATGGATGATATAGTAAAGAATAATGCAGAACAAATAAAAAAAGTTACAAGTGATAATAAAGTCGCTTTAACTAAATATAAGAATCAATTAGAAAAAGTATTAAATGGAAAACAAAAATAATCAATCATCAAAAAGTCTTTCTAAGCAATTGCTTTCATCAATATTAGAGACAGCAATAATTAGAGCAGATAAAGATAAAATAGATAGTTTATCAATTGGTAACTTCTACTATGAGTTATATGAACCAATTATTATTCAATTAGAAGAGAAGGTTAATGATTATTTGCCTAAATTCAAAAGATGCAAGAATATAAAAGCTAAGGCAATTTATCAGAAAGCATTTGATGGAATAATGACTATCGAAACATTAAGAAATGAAAGAGATATAGTTGATAGGATATTTTTAGTTAATACTTGTTTGAATGATGCTTTATATGTGTTAGAACAAAGAGGAGAATAAAATGAAGAATGTTGTAGTATTTGGAGGTGGTAATGGATTATCCACCACTTTAAAAGGTATTAAATCAATTAAAGGAATAAATATTAGTGCAGTAGTTACAGTTGCTGACTCAGGTGGTTCTACTGGAGAAATTAGAAAACACTATAATTCGCCAGCACTAGGAGATCTTAGAAGAGTAGTTGTAGCTTTATCTAAAAAAGAAAGTCCTTTAAATGATTTAATGGAATATAGATTCCCAGATGCTGGATTAGAAAGTCCATTTAATAATCACTCATTAGGTAACATTATTATGCTAGCGCTTAATAACATTAATGGATTCTATGAAGGTATTAGAACATTATCAAATATTTTTAATGTGTGTGGTGAAGTAGTTCCATTAACTAATGATGTATCTTGTGATATTCAAGCACGTTACTCAGATGGTACTAATGCAGTAAAGGAACACAACATACCTAACAAGTCTAAAAAGATTGAAGAAATTAGTTATGTAAACAAAGAAGATATTAAAGTAAATCCACGTGTTTTAGAAGTAATTGAAAATGCTGATTTAGTTGTATTTAGTTTTGGTAGTTTATATACATCAATTATTGCTTCATTTATTCTTCCAGAAGTTAAGAATGCTTTAATTAAAAATAAAGATAAGAAATTTGCTTATTTATGTAACATTATGACACAACCAGGTGAAACAGATGAGATGACAGCATATGAACATATTCAAGCAATCGAAAAGCATTTAGAATATGGAATAATTGATTATGTTGTAATCAATAACGAAATTCCAAATGACACTTTAATTAAGAAATATAAAGAAGCTGGATCTTCTATTATATTACCTGATAAAAAAATTAGAGATTCACACTGTAATGTATTAGAATTAAGTTTAATTGATAACAATAACGAAGTTGTATTACGTCATGATGTTAAAAAGATTAAGAAGGCATTTGAAAAACTACTATCAAATGTAGAAGGAGAATAAATATGAAATTATTAGTTGTAGGTGGTGCAGGTTATATTGGAAGTTGTTTTGTTGAATACATCTTTAACCATACAGATTACGAAGTGGTTATTCTAGATGATTTATCTACAGGTTACCGTGAATCAATTCACCCAAAAGCTAAATTTTATGAAGGATCAGTTTTAAACTATAACACTGTTGATAGAATCTTCAAAGAAAATAAGATTGATGGAGTATTCCATTTTGCAGCAAAACTTGTTGTTCCTGAATCAGTTAAACAACCAATTAAATATTGAATGAACAATGTAGCAGGTGTTGGTATTTTAATTGATGCTATGGTAGCTAATAACGTTAAGAACATTGTATTCTCATCTACAGCAGCAGTTTATGGTTTTCCTAAATCAGTGCCAGTTGATGAAGATGCACCTAAACAACCATGCAATCCTTATGGAAGCAGTAAATTAGCTTGTGAAACATTAATTCAAGAAGCGGCAGCAGCTTATGGATTAAACTATTCTATCTTAAGATATTTCAATGTAGCAGGTGCTAGTGATTCTGGACTATATGGTCTTAGAAAGAAAGAACCTACACTATTAATTCCTGTAATTAATAAATCTATTATCCTTGATCAAACTATGAATGTTTTTGGAAATGATTACCCAACTACTAAGGATGGTTCATGTGTAAGAGATTATATTCATATTGATGACCTAGTAAATGCTCATTTATTAGCATACAATGATATCTATAAAAACAATCATTCAACTATTTTTAATTTAGGAACTAATGAAGGATATACAGTATTTGAAGTTTTGAATGCTTCAAAAGCGGTAACTGGACATCAAGTAAAATATAATATTGTTGGAAGACGTGAAGGTGATCCTGATAGATTAATTACTAAGAATGATAAGATATTTAATGCATTAGGATGAAAACCAACTCATGACTTAAATAGCATGATTAAATCAGATTATGACTTCAGAAAAAAACTATACTAATTCAAATAAGAACTTATATATGGATGCAGGTAATCAATTGTTAAAAATTGGATACCAAGTTAATGATGAATGAATTATAAAGAAAATACCAAATAAAGATTTAGAAGATAAGACTTTAGAAGAAGTTTTATCATCTTTTTCATTTAATAAAATTTATTGAGGAAGTGTATGTAAGAACACCACAACTTTTTTATCTAACTTTCTAAAGAAGCATAAACTAGATAACCACCAAATTACTCCAATCGATTTTAATGGACAACTGCTTCTTAATGATAGTATAAACATTAATGAGGTAGGAGTAGATATTCTAGGGTTTTGTTATTTCATTAAACAAGAACAACATGTATTAGGTATATCATTTGGAACTGCAACTGTTGCTATTGATTATAATATGCAATTAGAAGGTGTCATCATTGGTCCAGACTTTTTTAATAGTTATAGTTTTCTAGATAATATCTTAGGCATAGATCCTTATGAAATTAAAATGTATGATGATTTTGGAACAAATACTAGAGATGCAATTGATGGATCTAAATACTTTATGCTAAATGGTTTTATTAACCAACTGTTAATGAATCGTAATTACAATAAAATATTCATTTCTGGTGGCAACAAAAGAATTATAGAGTTATATAAAAATATCTATAACAAAGAAATTTGTTTGATTGATGAAATAGTTCTTCAAGGTTTTGCTAAAAGATATGAAAAATAGATAGAGTTGCCTCTATCTATTAATCTACATTTAATTTATATATTTTGAGTGATTAGTGTTTGTATCCACATTTAGGACATACACCATTTACTAATGTGATTCCACACTTAGGACATAAATCTAATTTTAAATTAGGTTTGTATTCTTCAAATGCAGCATTATCACCACTAGTAAATTCGATTCTAGTAATATTAAGTTTGTCTTTTAATAATTCATGAACTATTTTAATCATACCTTCTACTGTCATAGTTTCTTTAGTAACTACAATTCTACAGTCTGGGTATGCAGTTGATAATTCTTTCTTTCAAGCTGGTCCTTTAGTTTTGTTGTTAGGTGAACCATCTTTAATTCCTTGAGTTTTATAAACATCAAGAATTGCAGGAAGTAAAGGATCATCTTCTCTTAAGATTAAAGCATGATCAAAGTTTTGAATGTATTCTCAAGCTATCTTCTTTATTTCATTACATGGGTAAACCATATTTACTCCATTGTTAATAGCTCCTTCAACTTCTATAGTTAATGTTCCAGTGTGTCCGTGTAAGTATTGTGCTTCACCTTGGAATTTATAGAATCTGTGAGCATATTGAATGTCAAAAGTTGTTTTACTTTTCATTTTCTCCTCCTCTTTCTTTATTCTAGAAAGTTGTTTTTCTAGAATATTCCATTATAGCACCAAAAATCTAAATTGTTTAATTATGTTATTAGTTATCATTGAACTACGATATTAGTTTATTTTGTTAACGAGTATATCCCATAATATTTACAATTTTATATACTTGATCTTCTACATTAAATATTTTTGCTAATCTAAATAACTCTTTAATATTCTTTTTAGGGTAGTTATTATAGTCTCCAATCGCTTTAAAATAGAATTCAGTATTCATTTTATTTTTTCTAATAAAATCAATTAAAACTCTTTCATAAGAATAACATCTAACAACTTCTCCATTAAATCCTTCTACTTCAATCATTCCTTCATTTCATAGATCTGGTTTTATGTAGCTAATATTAAAATTATCCTTAGGATTAGGTTTGTACCCATAAGGAACAGTTACTTCGATTTTTGGAGGAATGAATTCAGTAGTAGATAATAGTGATAGAGCAGTGAAACCTGAGAATACGATATTCTTTCTTTTCAAATTAAACTTATGAAGTTCATCACATATTACATTACAGCTTTTAGCATAAAACCCTTTTTCAAGCTTAAATAGTTGGCCACTTTTAACCATCCTAGAGATGATAATACTAGGGATTTTATTCTTTTTAATAAAATCACTATCAATGTATTCTTTATTTTCTAGTTCTTTAAGAATAATGTCTGAGTATGTCATATTTTTCCTTTGTTGCAAATTTACTTATATTATAGATATACTTGAGTATAATTGCAACATTATAAATAAAAATGCTAGAAAATGTCCTAGCACATTTGATTATTTAGATTTACTCATTCCTTGTTTGATGTATTGCATTGCCTTTACAACATCATCTTTATTAGCTGGTCTGATATCAGCTAATCTATATTTCATTCCTAGTGATTCATATTTTGGAACTGCCATATTGTGATATGGTAAGATTTCAAATTTATCCATATATTTCAATTTGCTAATGAACTCACCTAATTTAGTTAGTGATTGCTCATCATCAGTGATAGTAGGAACTAATACATGTCTTATTCAATAATGTTTGTGCATTGATTCAAGTAATTCAATAAACCCAGGCGAGTTCACATCTACACCTGTAATGTATTTGCATTTTTCTGGATCGATTGATTTGATGTCAATTAATCACAAGTCTACTAATTCAATTAACTGTTTGTGTTTTTGGGTATTTTCTTTTGATTTATCTCAATAGAAGCATGATGTATCTATAGTTAAGTGGATTCCACGTTTTTTACATTCCTTTGCAAGTGCAATAAGGAAGTCTACATGATAAGTGGGTTCACCGCCTGATACAGTGATCCCACCATCATTACTATAATAAGATTTGTTATTTAGATATTCATCTATGATTTGCTTGATTGAAATTTCTCAAGCATCTTGGTTTTGAAAACCTCAGGATTCTGGGTTGTGGCAGTAAAGACATCTCATTGGACATCCTTGAAGGAATACAACCAATCTTATTCCAGGACCATCCACAGCTCCAAATGATTCCGTTTTAAAACATAGAGAATTTTTGCTATTAGACATATAGCAGATTTATTACATTGATTGGTGGAATGTTCTGCTAATTACATCATCTTGTTGTTCTTTAGTTAATTTAACGAAATTAACTGCATAACCAGATACTCTCACAGTTAATTGAGGGTAGTTTTCTGGGTGTTTTTGTGCATCAATTAAAGTTTCACGGTTGAAAACATTTACGTTTAGGTGTTGAGCACCTCTACCAAAGTATCCATCCATTAAACCAACTAATTTCTTAGTTTGTTCTGCACTTGGAATTTCTTTACATTTTGTAGACATAATAAGTTTCTCCTTCTACAACATAATTATATACTTTATTTTTCAAGTAGAATGGAAATAAAGTATTTTCTTGTAAATCAATCAAATAATTTATAAGATAGCATAATTGCACTTGCTTTAATATATAATATAAATGGTTTAAAGTTGCCCATATTAAAGCATTATAGCTATTAAATGAATTTAGAATAATAACTTATATTATCTATTGAACAGCTAATTAGTTGTAAGCAAAATAAAAAACTTATTGATGAAAATGAAACAATTTGTAGATTTACATTTACATTCTTTTCAATCTAGACGTAATCATGACGTAATCCAATGAACAGATGAATTATCTACTCTTATTAAACTAAGAGATAATGGTATTAAGGTTTATGCAATTACTGATCATGATACATTTAGTTCTAGTTTGTATAAAAAGAATAAACAAACCATAGAGTCACATAAATTTGATATCACAATATTTCCTGGCGTTGAAATTACGATGAAACGTAAAAATGAAAGCAAGGGTCATGTGTTATTTATTTTTGACAACAGTATTTCTGATACACAAGCTAAACAATTAGAACAAGTTGTATTTAGAAATGCACATAGTTATGGAACTAATTTAAATACATTCATTGAAAATGTAAATAAGTTAGGAATTGATTATATGATGATTCCTCATGTAGGTAAATGTGATCATGTTATCTTTGAAGATATGGAATCATGTATAGATATGGTTTATTATGTTGAATCACCAAATAATAAACCAGAATTATTAAAATTCAATTCATACATTGATGAACCAAAAAAGAACATTATGTTTAGTGATACACATAATTGAGATAACTACAAAGGAAGCAAGGTGTTTTTAGACTCTGATGAAATAAGTCTAAACAGTTTAAAACAAAACTTAAAGATGGAAGGAGAAGTTAATGGACAAGGCCAAGATAATTAGCAAGTTAGTTCTTATTGATGAATTGAATCAAAAAGAAATAGAACTTAATTTTAAAGAAGGTATGAATATTATCATTGGATCAAAAGGTGGTGGTAAGTCTACACTTTTATCAATCTTACATTTAATGCATAATAGACACAAGATAGATAAAAGAATAACAGACACACTAAGAGATTATCGATTAAAGATAGCTTATCTTGAATATTCAAATCATGAAAGAACTACATTTGAATTACTAGAAAATACAGGTATAGATAATTCAGATGATATTATTAAACAAGATGACAAAATTAAAACTGCATTAAGTGATATTAATGAAGTTAAAAAAGATAGCGAAGAATTTGTTAATGAATTAATAAATACAAATGCACAATATTTCATTATGTTGATTTCTAAATATCAAAATACTTTTAAAGAAATTTCAACTATTAGAAATAAATATACATTAAATTGAAACTTATTAGCTCACTTCAAAACTGAAGATGAAAAGTTAACAGATTACAAACACAAATTATTTGATACATATAGTGAAAAAGATTTTGATAGCACTGATTTAGATTTATATGTTTTATTAGATACATATGCAGAAAGATTACAAGAATATAAGCCAGATATGTATGCAACTTATAAAGATACATTAAATGAAATGTTATCAACTCACCAACATGATAATTACAATAAATATTCTGAGTACAAATTAAATAATATTTATGGTGACGTATTAGAACAAGAAAGAAAGCAATTGAAGCAATCTAATAATATGAGTGTAAGTGTTACTTCATTTAAGAAGGATGCAAAAGCTTTATTTGAAAATGTAGCGGTTCAATTGGCTAGAAATAACTTACTATTTCAAGAGTTATGTTCACCATCGCTTTCAATTGAATTTAATGGGAAGAAGAAAACACATTATGGTATGGAACTTACAATATCAAGTGAAGTATTTCTAAATGAACTAGAAGCTGATCAAGATGTTGATGATTCTTGAGTATTTACAATCTTAGATACTATTCTATATAAACCTAAGAAGAAGTTAGTAGAATGAAGTAATTGAGTATTATGATCTTATACTAGTCAATCACCAGTTAAGAAAGATGATATTACCGCAACATTAAATAAGAATTTAGGTAATAAAATTAGAGAACACATTAAGTTATTAGCAGATGGTAAAGATTACAATACAATGTCACTAGGAACTAGAACTAGTTTTGGTATAAAACAAAAGATTAAGAAGTTTAAAGATCCAATACTATTCTTAGATCAACCAGAAGATAATTTGGACAACTTTACTATCTTCAATGAACTAATTAAAATCTTTGATGATAAAAAACAATTCTTTATGGTGACACACAATTCTAATTTTGGAACTTTAACAAATCCACAAACAATTACTACATGTTCGTTAAATAAAGATGATGCATCTAAATCATATCAACAAGAATTAAATATTTTAAGTGAGATGCAAATTCCATCAGAGGATGGTATTACAGATAGCCCAGTAAGACATTATCTTGAAGGTGGTAATGAATCACTAAAACAAAGATATGAAAAATTAAGTAAAGGAGAATAATATGAACTTAACATTTACAGCAATTAAAGAACAAAATAAAATTGAAGTTACTTTTGATAAAGAAAAACTTTCATTTAGTTTAGATGACAAAAATAACGTAAGTAATGATTTGATAGTAAAGATGCTTACAAATATAGCTAAAGAAATTAGTGCAGGTAATTTCGATAAAACAAAAAATATCGAAACATTAGATTCAGAACAATTAGGTGATCTTAAAGGATTATATGAATTTATCTATTCACTATACATTAGCTTTATTGATAAATTTAATGATGAATCTATTAATTACCAAAATGAAATTGATGAAATGATTGCCAAAAAACAATCTGGATTAAAAAGAGAATTCTAAATAGATTAAAAATCCTATCTCACAATTAAGTGAAATAGGATTTTTAAATATATTTAATAATTATCTTAATTCTTCTAATCTATCTAGTTCTTCTTGTTTTCTTTTAATTCTTGGTTTTAATGCATAGAATCAAATGATTTCATAGATTAATAGTACAACAGGAACTGCTACACCAAAACTAATTAGTAAACCAAATGTTAAGTCATCAAGATTGTCGTTTTTATTTGCGATTGTTGGCTCTTCATTTTGTTGTTCAGGTGCTTTATCAGCTGGAGTACTAGGTGTGCTACTGTCAGCAACTGCATCAGCTTGTTTAACAACTTGTGTTGTTTCTTTTGTTTGTTGCATAGATGCATTTACCACTATTGGAGTAGCTGCACATAAAACAACTGAAGGGATAATTAAACCCATTAATAGTTTTTTGTTTTTCATTTTTTACTCCTTAAACATACAAATAAACAATAATACAATTCTATCACTTTCATATTTTTAAGACCAAAAATAATCGGTAATTATCTAATCTGCTATCTTTTTGTGAGTAAACTATCAATATATTAATATAGATATGCGTAAGTGTTATTCAAATATATCCTAAAATATGTTTTATTCTAATTGTTATTAAATTTAAGTTATAATAACATAGTACATTAGGAGATAAAGATGACAAAAGCTGAAACTATCATTCTTGAAGTTGCAAAAAGCAATAACATTAAATTAGATCTTAATAAAAAAGATGTAGATATGAAAACTTTTGGTATAGATTCTTTAGCTGCTATGAATCTAATTATGCAAGTTGAAGAAAAGATTGGCTTTCAATTAGATGATGACAAATTAATGCAAATTAAAACTCTATCAGATTTAATTAATGCATTTAATAAATAATGCTTAAGCTATAGGGGTATAGTTCAATGGTAGAACTACGGACTTCAAATCCGTGTGTTGTGGGTTCGAGTCCTGCTACCCCTGCCATAAAAAATAAATCCATGGGTAACCATGGATTTTCTATTTATTATTTAGTTGTTTTCTTTTTAGATTTAGATTCTTTCTTTTCTCTTAAACCCTTCATTCATTCTTGTGCAGTTGAATAATTCTTTTTTGCAGCAGCTGTAACAGGAGCAGCTTCTATTTGAGTTTGTTTTTTCTTGAAACCAAAATGCTTTTGTTCTTCTAGGAATGTTTTTCTAACTCATTTGATTTTTTCATTAGATGTTATTACAAAGATTGTATCCATTTTTTTAAGAGGTACATCAACTGGGTTCATATTTAAAATTGAGTTCACTTCATTTTTTAAAACTGCAAAGATACGGAAATCATCTTTATTTAATTCAGTTGTTGTTTGTCCATTAATATTTGAGTTAGTAATCTTTAATCTAATAATTGATGTAGTAACACCTTTTCTAATAACATCAATATCTGTGTTAGTGATTTTTTGTGCTGTTGATTGAGCAGCTTCTTCTTCTGGGAAGATTACATCATTAATACCAATTGATTTAAGCACTCTCATGTGAGTTTTGTTTGATGCTTTAGCTGTAATATTCTTAACACCAATATCTTTTAAATTTACACAAGTAAGAATTGAATCTTCAATTTTAGAGATTGCTACAACAACATAGTCAGCATTTGCTACACCAGTTGATTTTAGAACTTCTAGATTTGTAGAGTTTAAGATCATTTCATTTCCAAAGTTATTTGCACTAGAGAATGTTGAAACAATATTCTTGTCAATATCTGATACTGTTACATCATATCCGCTATCTCTTAAAATAACTGCTAATCTTTGACCAAATCTACCTAGTCCGATAATAAATACATTTTTTTTCATAGTAAAATTATTATACTAATATTTGTTATAATTTGTAAATAGTATAATATGAAAAAAAATACACACAAGAAAAACAATTTTATAAACAAGTGTAAAAAAGCTTTTACATGAAACAATATTAAGCCAATCCTTCTTGGTAAGTCAACTGGTAGAAGAATGTTTAGACTATACTTCTTACTAATTATTATTTTTTCTATATTATTATATTTACCTATTTCTTTCCAACCATTCCATGATTATGGATATGGGGCAAGATTCAATTATGTAGACAATAAATATGTAATGACTCCTGATTATATTAATTTACTTGGCTACAAAGCTCAAGATCAAGAGATAACCTTTTCATTTATAGATTCATTATTCTTATCATTTAGTGCATTTAGTGATACAGGTTTAACAACAGTTCAACTATATAATACTTTTTCGACGTTTGGTAAGCTGATAATAATGCTTGAAGTTGAAGTAGGTGGTTTTGGTGTAATGTTCTTCATCTTCTGCTTCTGAAAAATATTTAAGCATTCAGATAAATTAACAGTAAACCAACAACTGATGGCACAATGTGAAAAAGGTAATACTAAAATTGGTAATACTGAAAAGATGTTATTCCATACAGTAATAGTGATTATCATCATCCAATTTATCTTTGGATTATTTTACTCATTATGATTTATGTATGTACCAGCACATGAATTAAGACCAAAGATTACAACAAACACAGTAGCTAATATATATGAAGATAACCCACTAGTATATTCACACTTGTACCACAATGCAGGTTTTGCTTTCTTTGCGGGATTCTTCCATTCAGTTACTGCTATCAATAATGCAGGATTTGATATTATTGGTAGTACATCTCTAACCCCATATAGTCAAGGTATTCATACATTATTCTTGCTTATTACAATCTTCGAATTTGTTATTGGTGGAATTGGGTTCCCAGTTATATTTGACTTTATGGCTAAATTTAAAGTCATCAAAGGAAAAGAATTTGTACAAGACCCAGAGACTAAAAAAGTAAAGAGAGTTTATACAGTAAGAGTTACATATGATAAAAACTATCGTATTTCATTAATGTCTAAGGTAGCACTATTAGGTTATGGTGTAGTAACTATAATTGGAATCAGTTTTATGTTCTTGTTTGAATACACTACAATTGGTGGCGAACAATATCTTTATAAAAACACAGCTGAAATGTTTGGACCTAATGGAGAAATGCTAACAGATTATAATATGGCAATGAATATGATATTCCAAGCTATGACTACAAGATCGGCTGGATATTATACATTTGATAACCAACTATTATCACCAGTTTCAAAATGATTGAATATTGGTTTAATGTTCATTGGTGGTTCTCCATCATCAACAGCAGGTGGTATCCGTGTAACTACATTTATGATTATGTTTATTGCACTATGACATAAGATTAAAGGATCTAATTCAGCATCTATCTTTAAGAGAAGAATTCTAAATGATGATATTATCAATTCATTCCTAGTATTATTGTCATCATTAATATTATTAGCTATTGGTGGTGCAGTACTATTAAATAATATAGAAGATATTACAGATCACTTATCTACAAAAGTACATCATACTGACTTTACTAATTCAATGTTTATGGTAGCTTCAGCATTTGGTACTACTGGATTAAGTGTAGTTGATCTATCACAACTTTCATGATATTCATTAGTATACTTAATGTTCATAATGTTTGTTGGACAATGTGGTGTAAGTTCTACTATTCTTGCTTTTAGAAGAAACAAAATCAAAGAAAACATGTATTCTTATCTTCCAGAACCAATTAAGGTTGGGTAATATACTATATTAATAAATAATAGATAAAACTCTCAAAAATAGCAAAAATGGCATTTTGATCAATCTTTTTTATAGTTTTCTATGGATTTATCCATAAAAATCACTAAAAACAGCTAAAAACCCACTAAAATATGCTTATTTTAATAAAATTTTGATTTTTTTTGAAATTTTATATATTTATAAATAAATATATAGAAAATTTTTTTGGTTTTTTGAAAAAAAAGATTGCACAAATTTAAATAAATATGTATAATTCTATTGTTGTCTTTCGCAACTTTTTTAAAAAATGAAAGCAACAGATTGATCTTTGAAAACTAAATATAACCCGTCATTTTAAACGAGAGTTTGATCCTGGCTCAGGATTAACGCTGGCGGCATGCCTAATACATGCAAGTCGAACGGGGTGCTTGCACCCAGTGGCGAACGGGTGAGTAACACGTATCCAATCTACCCTTAAGTTGGGGATAACTGGTTGAAAAACTAGCTAATACCGAATGTGAATATCATTATGGCATCAGAAGATATTTAAAGTTGCGTTTGCAACGCTTTTGGATGAGGGTGCGGCGTATCAGATAGTTGGTGAGGTAACGGCTCACCAAGTCAATG
>JAHHTH010000005.1 GCA_020024755.1 Mycoplasmataceae bacterium
TTTTGGAGCTCCCATTGGTGCTCCTGGAGGAACTGGTGCTCCACCCATTGGAGGTCTTGGTGCTCCTGGCATACCTGCTGGTGCTCCTGGAGGAACTGGTGCTCCTGCCATTGGAGGTTTTGGTGCTCCCATTGGTGCTCCTGGTGCTACAGGTGCTCCTGGAGGAACTGGTGCTCCTGCTGGTGCTGGAGCTGCTGGTGCTTCTTTTTTACTAAAAAATCCCATAGTTTTTAATTTCTCCTGTTTAAAGTCAATATGTATTATTATAATATATTTTTGGCTATTCTAAACTAATAACACCATTTATTTAAGCAAAAAATTATTGAAAATATTATAGAAGATTATAAATCTTCAGCTATTTGTTCTTGGTTAGAAACTATATATCCGTCTTTAAAATGAATCACTCTAGTTGCTAATTTTGCAATGTCAGGGTTGTGGGTAACAATAATAATAGTAGTATTAAATGTTTTATTAATATCTTTAAATGCTTTTAAGATGATATCACTCATACTTAAGTCAACTGCACCAGTAGGTTCATCAGCAAATAATATCATTGGATTCTTAGCAAATGATCTAGCGATAGAAACTCTTTGTTGTTGACCACCAGATAATTCATTAGGATATTTTTTAGCAATCTTATCAATTCCTAAAGTATTCATAATTTCATCAATACTTAAAGTGTTTTGCTTTGCTAACATCTTTTCATATTTATTCTTAATTTGGTTTTCTCAATTGTTTCTAATGATTTGGTTATTATAAACAAATCTATCAATTAAATTTGAATTAGCAATAAGCATTTGTGTAGCTTGCTTTGCTTCTTTGCATTCTTTTCTATATGTTAATCAAATGTAGTCATCAAAGCTTACATTAAGGTGAGGTAAGATGTATTGTGGAATTTCTCCTGCTTTGAATTGTTTTAGTCTTGATGTAAACTCTTCATCTAGTAAACTCAATTCGTGTTTTTGGTTTTTCTTCATTTCCTTGATGTTAACTTGACGAAGGTGTAATCCTACTTCGATATTTTCTCTAACAGTTAGGTTTGGGATCAAACCGTATTGTTGGAAGATATATCCAATATTAATTCTTCTAAATTGAGTAAGTTCATCATCATTTAATCTAATTAGGTTATTACCAACTACATTTACATAACCAAGTGTCGCTCTATCTAATCCAGAGATAATGTTCATTAGAGTTGTCTTTCCAGATCCAGATGGTCCTAGAATAACAACGAACTCTCCTTCTTTAACATTTAGGTCTACACCTTTTAAAATTTTTGTAGAGCTAGCTTCACTTGTATAAATTTTTTGGATTCCTTTTGCTTCAATTACATTTGCTTCATCATAAAGTTGAGCAATCTTACAACCCTCATGATTGTCATTCAATTTTTCTATATGTTTAATTTCTGCAGACTTTTTTTGGAACATCATAACTTGTAGATTAATATCTTAATTTTAGTGCTAAATGAGCATTATGGAATAATTTTTTGTTAATTTCTTCTAGGGGTATATTTTTAACTTGTGATAATCTCTCATTAACAAATTGTACGTTAGGTGAAATATTTTGTTTCCCTCTATGTGGTTCTGGACTTAAGAAAGGCGCATCTGTCTCTGTTAGAATTTGGTTCATGTTTAATTCTTGAGCAGCATATCTTAGTTCATCACACTTCTTAAAAGTTAAAACTCCTGAAAAAGAAATATAGAATCCCATTGCTTCATAAATTTTTGCATAGAAGTAATTATCAGTATAGCAATGCACAATAGCACTTACAAGTTGATGTTTATATTCATTAAGTATTCTAATTGCATCATCATGAGCACATCTAATATGCATCATTAATGGCAACTTATATTTAATTGCTAATTCAATTTGCTTTCTAAATTTGTATTCTTGTTCTTGTTTATCAAATTCACCTTCATAATAATAGTCAAGACCACATTCACCTACTGCACATATTGTTTTAGGATTATTGATGATTAATTCTTCAATACCTTTTAATTCAGCATCTATGTCTTGAGGAACAATACTAGGATGAATCCCAACTGAACATCATGTATTAGGTGATTTCTTAGCTTGTTCTACTGCTATGGTTGAATCTTTTAAATCAGTTCCAATAATATTTATAAACATATCATTAGAAGTTCTAAACTCATGATATTGAGATAGCAATAGTTCATCATTATAATGTGTGTGGGTGTCAAATAAAACTATTTTGCTCATTTGATAATAAAGCAGTTACGCTTTCCTTTTTTAACGATAGTATATTCTTTAAATAATTTAGATGAATCATTGATCTTAGCTTCAATATCAGTAACCTTATCTCCATTGATGCTGATTGAATTATTTGTAATTAATTCTCTAGCTTCTCTATTTGATGATGCTATTTTTGCTGTTGTTAAGAATTCAACTAATGTATATTCTTTATTTACTACATCTGCATTTAAAGCTGTTTTATAAATTTGTGCTAATTCTTCTTTAGTTAATTCTTTTGGTGATTGAGTACCAAATAATGTATTAGAAATTTTAACTGCTTGATTGTAACCAGCTTCACCATGAATTTGAGTAACTATTTCTTTTGCTAATGCTTTTTGAGCATTCTTTTCTCTTGGATTAGTTTGTAAATCTTTTTCTAATGCTTCAATATCTGCTTGAGACATTTCAGTTAAATATTTTAATAGTCTAATAACATCAGCATCTTCTTGATTAATTAAGAATTGGTACATTTCATATTGAGAAGTTAATTCAGGATCTAAGAAGATAGCTCCCTTTTCTGACTTACCAAATTTCTTACCATCTGATTTTAATAATAGGTTTAATGTCAGACCACAAGAATCATTTTCATCTCCTACCATTTTTCTAATCATTTCGCATCCAGTAGTAATGTTACCTCATTGGTCACTACCACCTGATTGAACTGCTACACCTTTATTTTTATATAGTTGTACAAAGTCATAGCCTTGAATTAATGTATAAGTAAATTCAGTAAATGATATTCCTGTTTCTAATCTAGTTTTAATAGTTTCTTTTTCTAACATGTAGTTAACATTAATAAATTTACCAACCACTCTTAAAAAATCTAAGAAGGTCATATCTTTATAAAAATCATAGTTATCTACAATTTCATCTACCTTAGCATATTTCTTTAATTGTTCAGCAATGCACTTTTTGTTGTAATTAACAGTTTCTAAATCAAGTAAGTTTCTTTCTTGTGATTTACCACTTGGATCACCAATCATTCCAGTGGCTCCACCAATTAGAGCAATTGTTTTTAGACCATATGTTTTAAATCTTCTTAGCATCATGATAGCTGCATAGTTACCTAAGTGTAAAGATTTAGCACTTGGGTCAAAACCAATATATGCACCTAATCCTTTTTTAGTTGCATTAATCAGTTTTTCTTCATTGGTAACATTATTTAAAATGCCTCTTCACTTTAATTCGTCTAATAAATTATTACTCATGTTTTACCTTTCTTACTTTTTCTAAAATCTCTTGTGCTAAATTACAAAATGAGATTGCAGTTGGTTTTCATCCAGCACTTCCAACAATTGTTTTATTTTCTTGTTGTAACTTAGTGATTAATAAGTCTTGTGGTATTATTGTATCATACAAATCTTTACCAAATATTTTAGATACTTCTGAATATAATTCCACAATCCCATTCTTTCTCTTGTCAAAGAAATTTACAAATACGCCTTCTATTTTTAAATTAGGGTTTGTAGTTGTTTGAATTGATCTAATTGCATTAAGTGTTCCATTAATTGTATTAACTGCAAAAGGTGTACATACTATTGGTCATAATACTGAATCTGAATTTGATAAGATAATTTGATTTTGAACATTTCAACTTGCGCTTAAATCAATAAAGATAATGTCATATTGACTTCTTAATTCACTTAGAGTATCTATTAAATTCTTTTCATATTCTAATTTTCAATCATTAATCATTAGGAAGCTAGTATCAATTGATGAACTAATGATATCTACATTATTAGCTACTTCTTTATTTATTGCTTTTTTAATATTTTTACTATCCTTTAATATTTCTTTAATACCATCAAAGGTCTTGGACTTCTTTGTAAAATAAGTACTTAAATTACCATTAGTATCAAAATCAATAAGCAAAATTTTTAGTCCAGCTTTACCTAGAGCTACAGCAATATTGGCACATGATGTTGTTTTACCAACACCACCTTTTAAAGAAAAGAAACTAATAATTTTTGCTTGCATTTTATCCCTTGTAATCTTTAACAATATCTTTTCACAAACGTGGATAGATATTGTTTGGCGATTTAATTTTCTTTAAATAGATAATTGAATTAGAAGCATCATAGTCTTCTATTTTTTCTAATTCAACACCATAATCATCCATTTTTAATTTTACCAAATCTAGTTCTGGTTGATAATTATTTGATTTAGGTTCAATAATGTACCCGCCTACTTTACATGGTTGGCAAGAAATTTCAATTAATGCCCCTAGATTAGAAACAGCTCTTGAAGTTACAATATCAAATTGATCATACAAGCTTTTATCTAACTCTTCAGCTCTAATAGGATAGAAATTAACATCTTCAAAACCAAGTAGATTGCAAAGTTCTTGCATAAATGTAACACGCTTATTATTTGATTCAATAATTGATAGTTTCATTTCTGGATAAATAATTTTTAAAATGATACCTGGATTACCAGAACCTGATCCAATATCTAACAATTTCATATTATTTAAATCTCATCTAAAAAATGGAACTATGGCTTGATAAAAATACTTTTCATAAACTAGTTCTTCAGTATCTAATCTAGTTAAATTAAATTGTTTATTTTTTTCTTGTAAGAATTGTTTATATGATTCAAACTTAGTGAAGTCAGCTTCACTAAGATTAGGATATTGTTGTAATAACTTTGTTTTGAATTCATTATTATTCATATGTATAGATTATATAAGAAAAATCGTGCATGCGTGTGCATAGATAATCGCCAAAATTTTAACCTCAGAATATGTTACCTATTATAAAATAACAAAATGCACCCAAAGGATGCATTTGTTAATATATTGTTTTGAATAAGATAATTATTTATCTTCTTTAATACGAGCTGATTTACCAGATCTTTTTCTCATGTATGAAATGTAAGATCTTCTAACTTTACCACGTCTCTTAACTTCAATCTTGTCGATTAATGGTGAGTGGATTAAGAAGCTTTCTTCAACTCATACACCGTTAGATTCTTTTCTAACAATGAATGATTCATCTAAACCAGAACCTCTTCTACGTAAAACTACACCTTCGAACTTTTGAAGTCTTGTTTTGTTGTTTTCAACGATTCTTGTTGAAACTACAACAGTATCACCAGAGTTGAATTCAGGAATATCTTTTTTAAGTTGAGATTGTTGAATATCTGAAATAATTTTTCCTTTATTTAGTTTCATCGTTCTTTCCTTTCTTTAAATATTTTTTGTATAAGTCAGGGCGATTAGCCTTAGTGATTTCAATTTGTTTTTCTAATCTGAAGTCATTAATTAACTTATGATTACCGCTTAGTAGTATCTCAGGAACCTTATGTCCTTCATAATCTAAAGGTTTAGTGTAAACAGGATAATCTAATAAACAGTTGTTGAATGATTCATCTATTAAGCTATCTGGATTTATAACTCCAGGAATTAATCTAGTAATAGCATCTAACATTACAAGTGAAGGAAGTTCTCCTCCAGTTAGTACATAATCACCAATTGATACTTGTTCATCTACATAGTTTGCAATTCTTGCATCAAATCCTTCGTAGTGCCCCGCTATCATTATGATATGCTCTTGTTGTGCAAGGTCATGTGCCATAGCTTGATTGAATAGTTTACCTGATGGAGTAGTTAATAAAACTTTTGAATTTGTTGTACTAACATCCTTTAAGGCAGAAACAATTGGATCAAGTGCTAGAACCATTCCAGGTCCACCACCAAATTGATAATCATCAACTTTTTTGTGTTTGTCTTTACTGTATTCACGATAATCTATAACTTCAATATCTACTAATTTACTTTCAATAGCTCTTTTGATAATTGAGCTATTTAAATAACTAGAGTAAACATCTTTGAAAAGTGTAAGAATCGTAATTTTCATTTTTAATTATTTTTTTGCTTTTTTAGTTGATGCAGCAGGTTTAACTTTATTTTTGTGTTCTTTTTTAGGTGCTTGTGTTTTCTTTGAAGCTGTGAACTTTTCTCAGATTTTGTGTTCTTTTAAAATGTTCTTTACAGTGTCAGATGGTTGTGCACCTTGTGATAATCACTTAAGAATCTTGTCTTCATAAAGTTTAATTTCATTTGATAATGGATCATAGTGACCTAATAATTCAATGTACCCACCGTTAACTTTATTTCTAGAATCTGTAGCCACAAGACGGTAGTATGCTCTTTTATGTCTACCCATTCTAGTTAATCTTAATTTAACCAAGTGTAACCTCCTATTGAAAATTTTGAATACGTGTATATTATACACAATATATTAAAAAGGTGTAAAGGTTTTTTACTTTACACCCTTAGTGTTAATAAATATTTATCGCTATTTAACTAGTTAACTAATTGTTAGTGTATTCACTTTGTAAAATTATTTTAAATTTTTATAGATATCTCCTCTTGATCCTATATCAATAACCAAAATAACTAATTCGCCATTATCAATCCGGAAGATAGCTCTATATGATGAAATCCTCAGCCTATATAAGTTTTTCTTATTGTTAACATTTAATTTTTTTATATCATATTTGAATGTGTTGTTGTTAACATCCTTAGAAATCTCTGTAAATGCTTTAAAAAACCTCAAGCCTATATCCTTGTGGTTTTTTAAAAATTTCTTAGCATCCTTATTAAAAATAAGTTTATAGCAATTCATCTAAAGTTAATTCCTCACCATCAGTTGAGTCATAATCTAGATTAAGTGCATCTATTTCTTTTTGTTCTTCTTCAGACACATAGTCACAATGCTTATCTAGGAATTCAGACAAAGATAACTCTTCATCTTTTTTAATACTTTCAAGGGCACAATCAGTTAAAAATTCTGAAAAACTCTTACCAGTTAATCTAGCTTGCTTTTCAATTACATTGTATGCATCTTCATTAATACTTATGTGTTTTCTTAAAGTGCTCATAATATCCTCTTGCAAAAATTATACCACAGTGGCTACTATGTGCAATAGTATTATTGTTTTTAATAAGTCTTAATCTTTGTTTTAAACAAAATTGAGTATTTAGTATAATAACCTATATATAAAGGAGGGGTAATATGATTAATGGATATAATTTGAAACCATGAATAGTTAAAACTTTTAAAGACAAAGGTTTTAAGAAATTAACTCCAATCCAAGAAAAATCTATTCCTATCCTTTTGAAGAAAAAAAACTTTATTGGTGTATCAGCTACAGGAACAGGCAAAACACTTGCTTTTTTAATTCCAATTTTAAATAATATAGATTTAGAAAAAGGTGCACAATCAATCATTATAGCTCCCACAAGAGAATTAGCTAGACAAATATATAGTCAAGTATTAGAGTTCAAAAAGAATGAACCTCAATTAAATGCAGTATTAGTAGTTGGTGGTACTGAATTGGATAAACAAATAGTAAATATCAAACGTAAGGAACCACATATTGTAATTGCTACTGTAACTAGATTACAAGAGTTGATGAAACAAGGTGTAATTAATTTTAAAGATCTCTCAAGCATTATTTTAGATGAAGCCGATATGTTAATGGATTTAGGATTTGCTAAAGATCTTGATAATATCTTTGAACAATTAGATAAAGAAGATTTACAAAAGATGGCATGAAGTGCAACACTACATAATTTATTAGTTGCTAAACTATCCAAATATTTCACTAATTGTAAAACATTAAAAATAGGTCCATCTATTTATAAAAACGAAAAGGTTAAACACCACATAATCTATTCCAACGATAAAGTAAAAACATTGGCTTTATTTACTAAACAAATTAGCCCTTATCTTTGTATTATTTTTACAAGCAAGAAATCAGAAATAAATACCATTATGCAAGAACTTAAAAACTTAGGATGTAATGCTATTTCACTGCATGGTGGATTATCTAGTAGAGATAGAAATATTGCCTTAAAGAAAATCAAAAATTTAGAATACCAATATGTGGTAGCAAGTGATTTAGTTTCTCGTGGTTTAGATTTTGATGGAGCTAGCCATATTATCAATTGAGATTTACCAGATGATCCAGAATGATATGTACACCGTTCAGGTAGATGTGGCAGAGGAAATTATAGTGGAGATTCATATTTGTTTTATGATGGAGAATATGAAAAGAAATTAATTCAATTGCAAGATAAAGGAATTGTGTTTGACCACATTACTATTTCTAAGGGGCAATTCAATGTTAAGCATTACAAGTTAGCATCTAAGAAACCAGTAATTGATGAAAAGATTAATGCAGCCATTAATAAAATAACTCATGGTGGCAAACAAAAAGTCAAACCAGGTTATAAAAAGAAACAAAAGGAACAAATTCAAAAACTAAAGCAAAAATCTAAACGTAAATATTTAGAAAAGAAAATAAAAGAACAAAGAATAGAACAATACAAAAAGAATAATCGTTCTAGATATGATGATTAAAATGGTAGCTCTCTAGTTACCTCATTGTGGAATAGTCCATTATGGTTTTAGTTAGGCTCCACAATAGAAACAATACTAGCATTCTTTAATAAGTGTTGAAATTTGGGTTCAAAATTCTCATTGTTATATTTCATATAAAAAATTCCTATTATAAAAAAAATGCAACTTCTATTATAAAAAAAAAGCAAATTCTATTATAAAAAATAAGCAATTGAAAATCTAGTATAATTGAAGATCAGATTAGATTTTATCATTTAAAAACCTGATATTCTTTGTAGAATCTACAAAATTTCTTTGAAAATCACTAATTTTTTGTAGAATCTACAAATTTTTATTAAAATTTAGTTATTTTTTGTAGAATCTACAAATTTTTTAGTAAATTTAGATATAATTAAGGTGAGATTAAATAAAAATGAACATTAAAAAAGCTGAATCGAACACTATTGAGTTCAAAAGTAATATAGATATAAAACAATTAAAGAAAGAAATTTCTGCTATTTCAAACTCTATTCCTAATGAAGATGCTAAAACAGTTAAATGTAGTATCTTTATATTCATTGATGACTCAGGTAATACAATCAAAGGAAAAACTATTTCCTCAGAAGATGAAGAACAATTGTTTTTAATAGAAGAATGACTTAAAAAAGAAAATATTGAATATGAAGTTAAAAGATATTTAGATAGTGATCATTACGTTGAAATTATATTTAAACCAAAAACCAATAGCATCATTATCATAAATGACACTGAAATATATTCAAGAGTAAATACTACTACAAAAAGAATAGACATTCATGGTGCAAGGTATTTATATACTTCCAAGGAAATTGAATTGCCATTAAAAACTAATCAAAAATATAATCCAATTAATTATAGAGAATTACAAAACCAACTAATGGATACTACAAGAAAAGAATTAACTTTAGAATGGCTATATTCAAATCAACTAATTACTGATCTAAAAAACCCATATCTAACAACATACGGGTTATGATTAGGTAATCTTTCAGAAAGAGTAATACAAATAAACAAAAAAGAATATAAAGGTTCAATATTTAAACTTTATAAAGAATTTAAGGATAGTATAGAAACTTGGCTAAACTATCAACCGATTGTTGACAAGAAATTTTCAACAAGACTAATGAATAAGGAATTAGTTAGTGATACCATAATGAGGGAAATATTTTTTAATGCAATAGCCCATTCAGCTATATACAATAATCTTTACTGTTTGATTGAATTTGATGAAGAAAAGATAACATTTACAAATACACATATTTACAACAAAAAAATATTGCATGCATTCAACTCTAATAATATCCCTCACACTGAACCAAATAATCAAATATGATTCAATGCTATAAGAAATGCAAGATTAGTAGAAGGTAGTAACTTTGGATTACACGAAATCCATAATGATGCTATTGAAAAGGGATACATGGTAGCTATCTTATATAATTCTACTAAATTTGAACTATCAATTATAACTGCTGAAAATGCTAAACAAAAATATAGAATATCAAGGAGATATATTATATGAGAAAAATAGAATATGCACCTATTGCTATGCCTTTATACAACTTTATTTCTTTATTAGAAAGAAATGCGTATGAGACAAATGATAATTACCAAAAAAATATTCCATGAGATAGAGAATTGCAAGAAGATTTAATATATTCAATTTTTTTAGGCCTTCCAATTGGAACTATCACCATATTTGTTAATGATAATAAAGAAATAGTAAATGGTTTGCAAAGAACATCTACTATACTTTCATTTTATAACAATAGACTTAAGTTATCTTCTGAAAAAGGAAAACAAATTGCTCAAGTATTTATTGAAGAGTTATCATCCTCACAAGATAAGAAAGATCAAAAATTTTTTAAATTATTATCAAGACCAATTTTCCCTGAATTAAAATATTCAGATTTACCAGAAATAATGAAAGAGCATTTTCAAAATTATCTTGTTTCTTTAGTTGAAATTAGATATGCAGATTGTGAAACTATTTTCAACTACTTTAAAATTATCCAAAATTCTGAAATGTTGAAGGGGCAACAAATTGCTAAAGCATTACCAGATAACAAGATTAATAAAATATTAAATCCAACTCAATACAATGAATTATCTTCACTATTAAAACTAAATAAAAAGGATGATTTATCTAAGTTATTGGTTCAATTCCACGGTTTATACGAAGAAGCAATTCCATTAGGTATATCTGATAAAAGAATTTTTGAATATGCAAAAAGAAATCCTGATGTACAAAGTTCATTTAAATTTAGAATGATCAAATTTTATGAAAAGTTAGTAGAAGAAAAAGATTCAATACAAAATATTAATCTAAATAAAAGTATGATTAAGATTATTTTTTTATTTGTTCTTTATACAGATGAATGAAAAGAAAAACCTATTAAGCAGTTGCTAGAAACAATCGAAAACTTATACAATCAAAATAAAGTTGTGTTTAGTTCTAAAGCTAGTTCAGTAGAAATTGATAAGAATATTAATGATTTAATCAATCTAACAAGATCTACCCACAATGTTAATGAAGTTAAAGAAGTTATTCTAAATACTAATCTAGAATACTAAACTTTAATTATCATGCAAAAATCTAGAATCACAATTTTATAGAAAATAACATTAGAAGCAACAAAACATATAGTGGTTTATTAATTAAATTGAATGAAGAAGTATTTTGATTTTGCCTGTTCCACAAAATGATTAGTTTAATAGATATCGTAAAGTCTTAATTCAATTAAAAATCTATTTAATTCCTCAAGTAATAATATTACTTTGTACTAAATGATTCCTTGCCATCTTGAATGAAATTAGCCTCAACTTTTTCATAAAAATAATCTCCAACTATTGCAAGATAATGCACTCTTCTAGTAATGTCAATCCCTTGTTCTTTGAATTGTCCAATAAGAATTTTGTTTTCCTTGTACATTCCTTTAACTATTGTATTAAATTGTCTTTGTAGAATCTACAAACCTAACATCTTAAATTTATAGTCAAAATAGATTTATAGTACAATTATTTTGATATAAACATTGTTTAGTATCACAAAGCGGAGAATAAAGATATGATTGGTAATAAAATAGAAAAGATCAAAGAATTGGAAAAGAATGGATATAGATACGCAATTAATAAAGATTTAGAATCTGGAATAGAATACGCTGTAGTAGAAGAATGTCTAGATGATAACAAAGAAAAGATAATAGATCTATCAGATAGTCAAGATGGTTGTAGCATTTCATATAATGACAAACTATATCCAATTAAAGTTATTGGAAGTTTAGCATTCTATCATAAACAAATCAAAGAAATTGTTATTCCTGATACAGTTGAAATCATTGAATATGCTGCATTTATATTGTGTTCAAAATTAGAAAAAGTTCATTTACCTAAAGAACTACAATCAATTGAAGAATATGCGTTCTTTGATTGCAGATCTATTAATGAAATATCAATTCCTGATAATACACTAACAATAGCTAAGTCTGCTTTTGCTCAATGTATTGGATTAAAACATATCAACATCCCTTTAAACATTAAAACTATTCAAGAACAAGCATTCTGTGGTTGCATATCTTTAGAAAAAATTGATAATATACAAAGATTAGCTAGTAATGATACAAACCTTGGTGACTATGCTTTTGCAAACTGCAATAACATTAGAGACAATAAAGCATATAGTGATTTATTAATTAAATTGAATGAAGAAGTATTTTCAATTCCATATTTTTCAGAAGATGATTAGTTTAATAGATAAAAACAGTATTATCAACTAGATGTATAAATATTGAACAGCCTTTTACATCTTTATATTTTCTAATAATCACTTAGAAATATTTTTATAAACACCTATTGCTTCATTATAATCAACATTTGTTTCATACATTGTACAAGCATCATTTCAATTTTCTTTTATTTTGGTTAATTCTATATCCTTATGAGCATTAATAAATTCAAGAGCTTGAGATTGCTCTAAACTTACTCTAGAGTTCTTTCATTTTCTAAATAATCACTTAGCTATTTTATTTAGATCTACTGATTCATTATATAAATTTACTAAATCTATTAAATCCTTTGTTCTAGTAGCATTTTCATTCCCATTAATTAATGCTTTATACTTTTCTGCAATTAACATCTCCCTAGTAAAGATTAAACAATAAGCATTCTTTATTGTTTTCAAATTAGTTTGGGTAATATTGAATTCACTAATCATATTTCTTAGCTCATCATCACTGTATGTTGTATTAATATTTAACTTTATTTGAATTCTTGTTTTTGCAGTAGGATTCATTCATAGAACGTTGTTTATAACATTGCTCTTGCTATATGGGACTAAAATTAATTCTGTAATAATTTTATTTTTAACATACAAATCTTCTTTTAATTGTTCTAGGTTAAGTGGCTTAAAATAGATAGCATTATTTCTATTTGTGAGAATTTCTAGTAAGCTTTCTATGCTAGTTTTATCTAAATGTGCATCGATATCTTGAGTTGATCTTTTGAAATCAATATAAAGTTCTACAGCACTACCACCTTTTATTAAGCTACAAGGAACAAGTTTTTTAACTAAGAGAGCCATTATATATTCTCTTATAACAACTGTCTTATCAAACTCATTGTTAAGTAAAGCTTCTTTAACTTGGATTACATTAAAATTAATAAAGGATTCAATTCTTTCGTGATTAATATTTCTTCTCTTCTTTTTAATCTTTTGATAAATATCTGCAACTAATTGCGGATTAACTTCTTTAGTTAAATTTCTTAATCCTTCTGCCTTTATAGTGTTTTCTAGAGAAATCTTTTCATACTCAACAAATAGTCTTTCCTTTGAATAAATGTCAAACTTGTCGTCAAAACTTTCAACTCCTATATCGATGGTAGATTGGTTTTGAGTATATACAACATATTCATCACTTACTTTACTCGAGTTTGTGCCATAAACCATTTCAATATTTAACTTACTTGGTTTATAACCTATGACTCCTTGTAAGTATAGTGCACTAGCACCTGTAATTATTCTTTTTCTCATATAATATTATTTTACTATAAAGTTATTACATAGGTATTATTTATATTTATAAATATAAATATAAATAATACCTATGTAATAATAAATTTAAATCTGCGTTTTTGGGCTTATTTCTAGTTATTTTTATCTGCAATTTGGTTAATTAAGATAAATAATGTTTTTTGAAACAAAAGTCCTACCAAAAATGTGTAAATTTTAAAAAGTGGTACCAAAAATGTGTAAATAGCACCAAAAACTCCTACCAAAAATGTGTAAATTTTAAAAAGTGGTACCAAAAATGTGTAATTGAAGCATTAGTGATCCTTGGGACTATTTTAAAAGTTGGAAAAATGTGTAAGATTTTCTAAAAAACTATATGAAAAATGTGTATAGTTTTTACAAAAGTAGGAAAAATGTGTAAATTTTATGTTTTTAATCTTGCTACTCAATGATTTAAAGATGCTAGATAAATTTTTTATATATTAATCAAAAATGTATCAACCATTCAGGTGATACATTTTTAATTTATTAATTAATAATAGCTGTTTAATATTCACTCTTAGCTATTAAATGCTTTGAATAGTGCTTGAAGATCAATTTCTTCATTAATTTCTTTTTTAATTACTTCGATATCAAATTTCATTGGGATTCCAAATATTAATATTCAAAGATCAATTAACATTCTAAAGTATGTAGTATAACCAAAAATAATTTTTTTAGTTGTTTCTTCATCTTCAATATTAGGAAATCTCTTAGTAATTCAACTATATTGAAAAAGTAGTAAAGTGCCAGTATCTATGATTCTTTTAGATTCATCTTCTAATCTATCAACTTCCATATAATATACAAATAGACATGCAATGATTAAATACATTTGATATGAGTAGTCTTTATCTGTCTTAGTTTCCATAATATAAGCATCCACATCATTAGAAGCTATGTTAAGTACATGCATCCCTAAACTAGTAAGTCATTGACCAGAACCTGGTTCACCTTCTGCTTTTTCTACATTTTCAGTGATTAATAATAAATTTTTTCTTAATTTATTTAAAAGTCCATTTCAAAGTTCTGTATCATCAAAACTAGGACAATATTGCACTCCTCTAAATAGACGAGAAAAAGCATCTAATACTTTGTGTTCCTCACATAATTTTACAAAAGAATTTTCTTGTTCATTTTTCTTCATAAAAAACCTCCAATAATTAGTTTATCACAATGTGTTAATTAATAATTTGTTATTAATTAATGTAGTGTATAATTTAGGGTGCATGTTAAATGTGAAATATAGGGGAATAAAAATGCAAAAAAAAGATAACTCAAACACTAAAAAAACAATTGATGTAAATGAATTCACACAAAATTACAATAAAATCAGTAATGCTAAAACAAAAACTAATAGCAATAAGCCAAAGTCTACAAATGATATTGATTATCTTTCACTTAATCAAAAAAATGCTTCAAAAGAAAATAAGAGTGATTTCTTTGACGATAGAATATCAATTTTACGTCTACTAGTAAATGATATTTTAAAAAGAAGAGCTATTGCTCCGAATTTTACAAGAAAAATTTTATCTGTAGCTAATTCTACAGATACTTCAAGAGCATCAGATGCTGAGATAGAAAGAAATTTACATTATATTAAATGATTAGGTTCATTGCCATTTGATGAATGTGTAGAAAACAACACTGACTTTGTAACAATTAGAAAGAAAATGGATGAAACACATTTAGGAATGGATAAGGTAAAAGATGAAATTATTGAAAATTTATCTTTCTATGAACATTGTAAAGAAAGTGGTTCAAAAATAACTCAACCAGTATTGTGTTTGGTAGGTGGAGCTGGAGTTGGAAAAACTTCAATTGCTAGTTCAATTGCTCAAGCATTAGGCAGACCTTTTGAAATTTTATCTTGTGCTGGTAAATCCGAAATTATATATTTCACTGGTTTAAGTAGAATGTACACTGGCTCTGGTCCAGGTGAAATTATTAAAATCATGGCTAGAACAAAAGTTAATAACCCTGTTATTTTATTAGATGAAATAGATAAATGTGGTACAGGTAACTCAGGTTCTAATTCAAATTCATCTTCTCTTCAAAGCTTCTTATTGTCTATTCTAGATTCAAGTCAATGTGAACTATATAAAGATCAATATATTGAAGAAAGTTATGATTTAAGTAAAGTTATGTTTATTTGTACTGCTAACTACATAGATCAAATTCCAGAACCTTTATTAAATAGAGTAACATTAATTAATATTCCAAACTATACTAAAGAAGAAAAAGAACAAATCTTAAAGAAAATGATTATCCCAAAATTAGAAAAATCTATTCCTAAGAAAGTACTTAGTGTATCATATGATAAAGACGTTTATCAATTCTTAGTAGATAAGTTTAGTTTTGATGAATCAGGAGTTAGAACTTTAAAAAGAAAAATGACTGAACTTTATCAAAAGCTTTCTTTTGGCGCTAGAAACAACCAATTCAAGGATAACAAAGTTTTAATAAATAAAGAATTTATTAATAAATTATTTGGTTTATCTAGTATTGAAGAATATAGATTACACCAATCTAAAAATGTAATCGATTACCCAGGAGAAATTAATGGATTATCTGCTAACGAATATTTTGGCAATGTTGCACCTATGGAAATAGCTTTTAATAAAGGGAAATTTAATATTTCAGTAACAGGAAATGCAAAAGATATTTTAAATGAATCAATTAAAGTTGCATTAAAGTATATTATCTTAAATAAAGAATTTTTTGGAGTTCAAGACTTTGATTTTGATAATCACCAACTTTGAGTACACTTTCCTTCAGCAGCAATTCAAAAAGATGGTCCAAGTGGTGGAATTGCACTTACTACAGGTATTCTATCTGCAATAAAAAATATTGTTTTACCGAATGACTTAGCAATGACTGGCGAAATATCTCAAACTGGTAGAGTTATGCCTATTGGTGGACTTGATAAGAAATTAGAAGCGTGTGTTAATGAAGGAATCAAAAATGTGTTCTTACCTGCTGATAATGAAATTGATGTAAAGAAATTACCTAAATCTATTACTGATCACTTAAACATTAAATACTTTTCTGATTACAAGGATTTATATAAAGAATTATTTAAATAGAAATTACTTTACTAAATAGTTTACTTTTGTTTTATTACTTTATTACACCCGCTTTAGTAAGGATATCAAAGACTATAAATATAATAGCAATTATACTTAATACAATTAACCCAATATTAGGTTTTTCAAGATCATCGTATTCTACTATTTCTTTTTTGATTTTTAATCTATTAATTATGTAATTCATTCCATGAAGGATTACATAAAATAGAATAGCTCAACTTAATCCACTTGAGATTGAGTATGAAAGCATTCCAAAAACTACACCTAAAGCAAATACTGGAATATCTAATTTCTTTTTTCAATCCATTTCAGAAACTTGTTCAATCATTAGTAGACCAGTAATAAAAACAGCTTGTCCAGTCACTGGTTGAAATTTAGTTATTTCACCTATTGGCATTAAAGGTCCCATGATAGGTCAAATGGCAATAGATAATAAAAATAACAGTGAAGTAACAACACTAGCAAAACCAGTTCTTGCACCATAACTGACAGCAGAGAATGATTCTGAAACTACAGTGACACTAGAACATAATAATACAGACCCACCAATAGTACTAATACCGTCTACATAGTTTGATCTAACCATTCATTTGATTGCACCAGATTCATCTTCCTTACTTAAGCCACTAGCTCTACCAAAAGCAATTAATGTGCTTGATGTATCAAAGAAGTCTACATATAAGAATGTGAATATAGCTACATAAGCAATTGGAGTTGATAATGTATTAGCTCAATGTTTCCCATTAAACATTTTAGAAATCATATTACCAAATTCTTCAAAATGTCATTCTTGTAGAGAGAATGCATTAGTATTTGTTCCATTAACTGTAAATGATGGATTTACAAGTCAAGTAATTAATAACATCAATACACCAATTCCAGATGTAATAATAATTGAATTTTTTACTTTACAAAATGTTAATGTAACTCCAATAATCAAAGTAAGTGTTCCAATAATTACTATTGGTCAATAATGATTCATTGTAGGATTAAAGTTTGCACCTATACCAGAAATAGGAGCGGCTTGATTAATAATACCAATATTTACTAGACCAACATAACATAAAAAGAATCCAATAATAGCAGCTATTGTAATCTTTAAGTTTTTTGGCATAATCTTGTTGATGTAAGTTCTTGCTGGTGTTACTGCAATAACTGCATAACATAATCCCGATAAGAAGACGCATATTAATGCTCCATAATACCCTAAACCAAAACCAGCACTACTAGCTACTGTAAATGTAAAGAATGCATTGATACCCATGCCAGGAGCTAAAGCAATCGGAACATTAGCAAACAATCCCATGAACATAGTAGCTAGCATACTTGATATTGCAGTACCCAAAAATAATGCTGAAGTCGCTGCTTGATGATCTGCTACTTCTAATCCATCACTTAGACTTAACATTGAAGGATTAACTGAAAGGATGTACATCATTGCTAAGAATGTACTAAGTCCACCTATGATTTCTTTTTTAAAAGTAGAATTACGATCTGATATCTTAAATCAAGTATTAATCTTTTTTAAAAAATTATTTTGATAAGTTGTCTGTGTCAATACTTTGTCCTCCAATATAGTTTTAGTCACTATATCTAACAACAAAGTGTCATAAATTATCTCACTTATAAGTTAAGGGTTAAGGCCCTATGTAGAAACACTCCACCAATTAGGAGCATATTACAAGTTAGATATAGTTAAATGTATTATAAGAAAAAGTTTTTAAAATTGGTGATAAATTTAATTTTAAAGAATAATATCCTTTTTTAACTTTTCGCTCATTTCAATTGTACAAGGACATGATACTACTTCATTTATTGAATATTTTGAAAGTGCATAAACTAAATAATTTGAGATATGAAATTCAAAACCTATTTGGTTGTTAATATTAGGAGCTTTATCAATTAATGGTTGAAGTGAAGATACATTTAATTCTTTTCTATTGATTTGATCTATTAATTGTTCTTTATTTGGAACAGAATACATTGTTAATAATTTAAGTGCAGTATTACTGATTGAATTGTAAACATATAATGTCCCTACAATATCACCATATACTCCTAGTTTATTTTCAATTACATTTAGGTTGTGTTTATTATTACCTGAAGTTTGTTCAACGAATATTAATTTGTGTCTTAAACATGCTTGTTCAATCAATTTATCTTTCTTAATTGTTGGGAAGGTTTTACATAACTTATCAATAGATGTGAATTTAATTGCACTAGGAAGTTTTAACCCTACTTCTTGTCTAATTGATAAGCTATTTAAAGCATCTACTATGTATTTTGTTAGTCCTTCCATATTTTCAAAATTAATATTGGCAATATATTCTCTAACATGAAGTAATAATAGGTTTTCTGCATTTGCTTGTGATGGAGTATTTTCGATATCACGGTGAATTATGTTGGCATAACAATAAACACCTGAATTAGTTTCACATTCAAGTGTATCAATTGCTTTAATTAAATTTAAATTAACATATGAAGGAATCTCATAAATAGATTCATCATATGTATTATCGAAAGTTATTTTTCTAAGTGAACTATATACTTCATTAACATTACAAACTACTTGTTGATCAATTTCAACAAGATTAAATAGTCTTTTAAACATAGCAATAATTTCATCTTTAAATTTAGAGATGTAAATTAATGTATCCTTCTTTGAATATTTAGGTACGTAGTCTGAATAAACCTTCATTATTTATCCTTCATGTGAGGAAATAATAAAACATTTCTAATTGTATCGTTACCAGTGAATAACATTACTAAACGGTCAATACCGATTCCTAATCCACCTGTAGGAGGAAGACCATATTCAAGTGCTTCAATAAAGTCCATATCCATTTCGTTTGCTTCATCATTTCCTAATGCTGCTTCTTTTAATTGATTTTCAAATCTTTCATATTGATCAATAGGGTCATTTAATTCAGCAAAAGCATTTGCAAATTCTTTTTGACCTATAAACAATTCAAAACGTTTTGTGAATCTCTTATCAGTGTAATCAATTTTAGATAGTGGTGATACATCTGTTGGATGTCCATGTACAAATGTTGGTTGAATACATTTTTCTTCACAGAAATGTTCATAAAATAAGTTAATAACATGTCCTACAGTGTGTTCATGTTTTTGAAGTTCGATTTTATGTTCTTTTGCAATTTTAACTGCTTCTGCATCATCTTTAACTTTTCAGAAGTCAACACCAGTTTCTTGTTTAATAAAATCTACCATATGTACTCTCTTAAAAGGTTTTGATAAATCAATATCAAATCCACGGTACTTAACTTCTTTAATGTTTAATTCTTTTACTAAATATTTGAATACACCTTCAACTAGATCCATTGTATCTTCCATATTTGCATATGCAGTATATGCTTCCATAGAAGTGAATTCAGGGTTGTGAGTTGCGTCCATTCCTTCATTTCTAAAGATTCTTCCGATTTCGTAAACTTTTTCAAAACCACCAACTATTAATTTTTTAAGTGGTAATTCAGTAGCAATTCTTAAGTAGTATTCTCTGTCTAGTGCATTGTGATGTGTGATAAATGGTCTAGCAGCTGCACCACCTAAAATTGGTTGTAGTACTGGAGTTTCAACTTCAAAATATCCTTGGCCATCCATAAAGTTTCTAATTAATTTAACTATCTTAGATCTCATTACAAATGTATCCATTGATTCATCATTAACAATTAGATCTACATAACGGTGTCTAGCTCTAAGTTCTTCATCACTTAAACCATGGAATTTTTCAGGCAATACCTTTAATGCTTTCGAAATAATTTTTAATTCTTCTACATCAAGAGTAACTTGGCCTGTCATAGTTTTCATTGGTCTACCTTTAACTTCTACAATGTCACCAATGTCAATCTTCTTCGCTGCTTCAAATATTTCAGGATGATTTTTTTTGTTAATATAAATTTGTCCAGTAGTGCTGAAGTCTTTAATGTTATAGAAAGTTTGACGATTAGACATTACTCTACCTGCTAAGACCTCTTTAGCATCATTCTTATCATGCAATTCTTCTTTTGAATATTTGTTATATTTTTCTTCAAATTCTTTAAGGGTAGAAGTTCTCTTAACCCCTTCTACTTCATAAGGGTTCTTTCCTTCATCTTGCAATTTCTTTAATGTTTCTCTTCTAATAAGTTCTTGTTCATTAAATTTTCTATCCATTTTATTCTCCATCTACCTTATCTAATAAAAAATGGTGCTAGGCACCATTGTTATAAAATAATACGGTGTTAGTTATATAAATATAATACTATATTTATCCCTTTCTAAAAACTTTATTTGATTTCTAATGAATTTACATTATGGTCTTAAAAGTAATATTTATTGTAGTGCAAAATAATTAATAATGATAAATTACTACTTCTATGAAGTAAGTTGTATAATAAAGTACATGTGAGGTTATATATGTTAGATAAATTATATGAAAAAATTAATCACACTGACTTGTTTAAACTTACATCAGTAAAAAATATTGAAAACCTATTTGAAAATATTGCTAATGTTAGAAAATTTTGTTCCCACCAACAAAAGTTTTGTTCAGATATTTTACATAGAAATGCAGAGTATTATTCAAGTACCACTACTCATGCATATGTTCACTGAGTAGATGAATCTAAAAAAGAAATAGATGGGTTAATATTAGCTAATTTCAAAACAACACCACACCAAGGTAATACATTAGATGGTATAGAATCACCTGATCAAAGCACAAATGAATTCATTGAATATAGAAGAAGGGTTGTAAATGCTTTTTCAGAAATGTATAAGAAAAATGGTATTAGTGCAAACGCCGAACTTGAAATATTTTCTGTAATCCAAAAAAGAAAAGGGATAGGCAAGAATTTAATTGCAATGTGAGAGGATGACTTAAAATTGCATGGTATTAATTGTTATTATTTATCTACCAATGAATTATGTGATTATGAATACTATAAACATAATGGATATGAATTAGTAGATAAAACTAAAATATCTACTGCTGACCTTCCTAATTTGAATAATGTTTGTAATTCAAATGTTGTGAATAGTGCAGAAAAAAATAATATGTATGCAATTGTATTTAAGAAGTGTATTAAATAGTTAGTGTTTAAAATGAATGTTGTAATTTACATTTTTACTTTTTTAGTAAATGCAAAACATTTTATATATCCATCTTTTAATCTATTTTTAATTGATACATTCGCTAATTTATTAAAATGTTTAAGATCTCTAACATCTACTGATTCTTCATCTACCTTTTTAAAGTTTTGATTTTTAAACCATTCATAATCACAAAGCTCATTTGTAACTAAAATATAGTCTATAGATTCATCATTTTTTGCAATCTTATTTTTGTTATCTATGTCCTTAATAAATTCTTCTATTTCTTTAATTAAAGTTTTGCCAACACAATGACCTTGACGAGTAGAACTAAAATATTCCAATTCGTGATATCCCTCTAAATCATTTCTCTTGTATAGTTTATCGTATACTAATGTAGCTCTTTTTTTAAAAGTATTAAATTCTTTTTGTAAAACGTTGTCTTTTTCATACGACATGCTATCGTAACTATTCGATATTTCTTTGTTATTATCTGATGAAGAGTAACTCTTATCCCGAACACGTAATAGTGCCATTCCATCAATCTTTGCTGTTGGAGCATCAGATTCAAAATGTATAAAGGCTGTATTAGCACATTTTTTTGCTCTTTCAAAATACTTTTCTAAAAGACGTTTGGAATAATTACTTTCATTTAGGTTTTCTTGAATTGATTCATCTGTTCCACAAAAATCTCTAACTTTAGATATATTATCAAATAAGTCTTCAAAATTCTTTATAAGCTCATGTTCTTCATTCTTCATATTTTTTCTTTTTGATCTTATTTCTGAAATAAAAAAATTGCAATAATTTTCATTTTTATTTTTTCTTGCACCTTCATTTTTTCAACTAATCTTAATGACATTATTTTTATCCATAAACACTCCCTTATATTAGATAACAACATTGTTTTCGTCATTTTCATCAAACTTGAAAACTAGCGAACAATAAACTTTATTTGGATCAATTCTTGAGTCATAAATGTATCCATTTAATTTATTGTTTTTTCCTTTTCCTTTAATATTTGTTCCATTTTGAAGTTCAACCTTAATATTTCTTAATTTTAATGATTTTATAACATCACCATTCTTAGTTAATATTTCATACAGCTTTGTGTTATTGTCGTTCAAGTCAAAATCAATATTTCATCCGTCAACCTGTGATCTATAATTTAATCAAGTGATAATAACTTGTCTAGTTAAATAACAGTAGTTATTTTGACAAATTAGTTTTAAATTTAAATATTCTTTATCCTCTTTATATTTAACTAATTCATCATATGATATATTATTTTTTAGTTTATAAAAGTGAATATCAATACTTTCCTTGTATTCTTCAAGAATTTTTAAATCCTTTTCACAATTAATATATAACTTATCTGTAAAATTATTAAAATCAGCATAGTTGTACTTCAAATCATCAATAATAAATTTAACAATTTCTTCTAGCTTTGTAATATACTTTGATGTTGGAATCTTTATTTCGTTTCCATGATAAGTATCCATTCATAAATATAATCTATTATCTAAATAATCTCTATCATCTGGGAACATTGGAATTCCTTTGAATAATTTAGAGAAATAAATTTTTTCTCTAAATATTCTAATTAGGTTATGTTCAGTATCACTTGTTTTAATAATATTATGATCATAGCTAATAGTTTTGTGATGTGTATGCATTGCTTGAAGACGATTATTTATCACATCTTTTAAATTAATATAATTTTCAACACCATCTAAAATAAACAAAATTTTAAAACTTCATGCTTCATATAAAATCTTATCTTCTAATAAAGGTAAAAATTCATTCTCAAAAGATTCTTTAGTTGTATCTATATTATCGATTATTAGCAAATACTTGTCCCTATTTACATTAACTTTATTTTTACGTTTAGGTTTAGATTTAAATAGCATATCTCAATTAGGATTAAATTTCTTATAGAAAATTATGAATACAATTACAGATAATATAGTAGCAAATACTCAAGCTCCAGTAGCTATTGGAAATCAACTTTCATTTCTTCTATCTGAAGTACCAAGTTGAATTAAGAATCCAATTAATGAGTTAATGTTTACTGAAATCATAGCAATAAAAATAGCTCATAATGATGTAGGTAGTTTTTTTGCTTTCTTATCTACAACTTTTTCTTTCTTTTTCTTTTTTTCAATGTCGATTATATATCTTTCAAAACTTCTAATTTGATTAATTAATTCTCTATTGTCAGTATAAGAAACAATCTTTTTGTTTATCTCTAAAATTTTGTTTGAAGAATCACCTGTTATGTTTGTTTTAGTAGTGTTATACAAAAAATTGATATTAGCTCTAGTATAAGAACTCATATTGTCATTTTTTTCTTCTAAATTATAGTCGAAGAAATCATATCCAAAATTTGTATTAATTTTAATCTTATAAAATTCGGTAAAATCAACAAGATCGTTAATGATGAATGCATTTCTCACTAATGCAAAAGAAGGGATAGCATAATCATACAACTTCATGAAGGTAAATTTATTATAATTGTAACTTGTTTTAGTTGTTTCATTATTTGACTTCACAGCTTTCATGTATAACTTTATACCTTCTCTTTTAGCTTCGTCATATTCAAGTGCATTCAGAGTATTAAATTCATTTGAACCAATTATATCCTTTGAGTAAAAATCATTAACAATTTTGTAGAAACAACCGTGAAATAAATTATCAATAGGAATATTATTATTTCTTCCATATTCTACTGCTTTATAAGTTTTTTCAATAAAAGCATCTTCACCCTCTAACCCAATATGGTTTACAACAAAATCATCATATCAATTTTGTTTGTCTTCAGCGTTTCTATATTGTAAATATTTGTATAATAAATCTCCATTATAAGATAGTTCAGATGCAAAATAAGTATCTACATATGATAGCATTGTTGGGTTTAAATGGAATAAGTTGAATCCAATTTTTTCTTCCCGTTTAAAATTAATATTCTTTCTAAAATAATCATTGATGTGTTTTAAAGAAGAACGGATATGTTTATCTTTATTAGGATTTGATGCTGTTATTTTTTTAAATTCAGTATTTTGTTCATCATTACATAATCAATATAATTCATTTTTTAATACTCGTTTCGGATCATTAACAATACACATACAACCAAAGTTGAAGTATGTAAAAATATCAAACTTATCTTTGTCATCATTTTTTCATAAAAATTCACATGTAGGATAAATTGTTCCATCAATTATATTTTTAGTTAATAAATCAGGCTTATTATATATTTCTTTATTAAGAATAAATCTTTTTCATGTTCTATTATTTTTTTCTTTATTAAGACTCTTGATTTTTTTAATAATTTCACCTTTTTTAGTAAAAGTTTTTTTATAGAAATCAGTTCTTGAATCAATATATTCAACTAACTTTGTATCTCCCAAATTACTTTGATCATATTGCTTTATTGTAGATTGTCCATCAGTAGCAAATACCTTTTCATAAATAGAAGTACATATTTTTTCATTGTTTATTTCAATTCAATTAACAGAGTATTCTATTGTATATTCTATTAATCCTTCTCCATTGGAATTTATTGAGAATGTTCTATAGAAACTTTCTGTTTTATAATCTGTAAACCCATTGTATATTTTTTTATTTCTAGAGTTTTTATCATTCTTATTAAAATAGTTATTTACCAACACATAATAGCTTCTATCATGATCATCATTTGAAAGACATTTAGTGTAATGGTTTCATATTTTAGCAGCATATTCAGCATTGCTTTTATTTATTGCAAATCCTAATATACATTCAATTATAAATTTACTTTCAGCAAAATTATTGCTTAGCATTTTTGCTCCATCTAATTCTATTTCTTTAGGAGTGATTTTAATTCAAATTTCATCTTTAACTAAATTGGTAATAGAAGTATTTTCATCATACTCATTACGCATAAAGTTTACATAAGCATTATTTTTTTCACTTCACATTAAACAATTAATACATTCTTTTTTTCTCTTTTCAGGCACTTCATAGAATGGCACAATTTGGATGTCATATAAATTAGAAATGTTTTCGCAGTGTGTTAACCCCTTGATAGTTCCTCTACCACCAACATAAAAAGGTTCTAAAGGAATATAATTTCCTCTTTTATGTTTATTAGATAAAAAAGATTCAAATGAAGAATATATATATTTATTAAATAAAATTGGTTCAAAAGAAGAACATGCCATATATGTTGCAGCAAACAAATACTTGTCTAAAGTTTTTTCTTTTGAAATTTCATATGCTTGTTCTAAATCTGAAAAAACATTTTTACGCGATATATCAATCATTTGTTTATTACATAAATTATTATCTTCGCAATATTCTTCATTTAGTTTATTAGATGAATCATATTCTTTTTGTTTCTCAAGTAAGTTTAAATTTGAAGTTATATCAAAATGTCTATTAAAAATAGTCTTATTAGGTAAAGGAGTTTCTATATATTTGTCCAAAATAATTTTACGGTATGAATAATTTTCAAAATATAATGAATTTTCAGCAGCAATTTTGTTTGCAAATTCAACATACGTATCAATTATCATGTTTAATTCTTTAAGATCAAACAATTCATCTTTGATTGTATTTTCATAACTTAATAATAATTCTTTTGAAACTAAATTGTCTATTTTTTTGATTTTGTTCAATATTTTAATTTTAGAATGTTTAGATATATCTTTTCCAAATTTATCATTTAGAAGCTGCTTATTATTATTTTTAATATTTTTCATCATATTATCTTCAATTTTCTTATTTGAAAAAATCTTTCTATTTTTGAAACATAAAATAGTAAGAATATTGATAACTTTTGGTTTGTCTTCTAAATTAAAAGTAACTATACACGTATGAAGCATGAAGTCTTCATTTGGACTTACAATTCACTTATCTTCAAATAACAATTTACTTTGACTATTTGCACTAGTTTCTTTATTTTCTAATGCACAATCTTCATCGTGCGAAACATTTAAGTTATATGTTTCTGGCAAACCATAAACATAAACTATCATTCCATTATAATTTTTATAAAATAAATTTTTATTTTTTGATTTAACATTTTTATTTGCATTTGATGGATAGTTTTTAATTATAATATCGCAATCAAAGTATTTTTTAAGACGTTCTTCTTGATTTTTAGTCAGAGTATTATTTACTGAAAGAAGATCAATGTTAAGTTTTAAATCTTCTCTTTCAAACTCTCTTTTTTTAATTAGAAATAATAATAATTCAGTGTAATCAAATTCAACAGTTTCTACACTATCTTCATTTTCATTTTTTCTAATTCTTTTTATATTGCCATTATCATTATTTAATGAATTTTTGTTTAAAGAAATATTATTAAAAAATTTTTGTTCTTGGAAGACATTTTTTGGACATGCCTGACAACTAGAAGTGTAGCACACTTTTTCAACTTTTAGCGAAAAAATATTTTTGCAACTTATAAAAAATCCCTTTTGAATGATATCTTTTCTAACCCTAATTTGTTTATGAGTTAAATACTATAAAAATCCGTAATACCAAGCAACAACCGTATTAAATCTACTAACTTTGCAGAAAGAAATAGATAGTTATACTAACTCTCTACAAAGAAAGAAAGGACAAAATGTCCGACAAAATTTCAGACAATTTTACAGACAAAATGACGGACAAAATGTCCGACAAATTGTCTCTCTAAAAATTTGTAAAAAATAGCAAAAAATGTAAAAACTCTCATATTTTAACAATTTTGAGTTTTTGGTGTAATTTATCATTAAAAGTGGTTAAAGTCTCTCAATTTGCTTAAAAAGTGGGTTAAATTGAGTGTTTAGAATGTTGTAAATAAAAATTTCAAGGAATAAAGAACTTACTTTCAAACTTTTTGTAATCACTACATTTTGATAAAAATTCATAGTAATGATATCTGTTGAAGTTAAAATTGTTCATAAAGATTTTTGCTTTTTCTTTGATTCTTTTAACAGTATCGAATTTGTTAATTAGTGGTTTAAATTCTTGATCAATTATTCCATGGTGTCTTTCAATTACACCATTTTGTTGTGGTCTCATTAATTGGATTTTTTGGTTTTCGATACCATACTCAATTAGTAAGTTGTTGTAGTCATAAGACTTCACAAAGTTGTTTTGTTTGAACATCATTGCATTGTCTGTTCTGATTCTTTTAATAGTAATTCCTAGTTCATTAGTAAAGTAATGAATCATGTTTCTTGTAGCTTGTAAGAGATTCTTACCAGAAGCATTTTCTATTACTTCCATATAGTAGAGCTTAGATTGTTCATCCTTTGCATCATAGATTGTTATTCTTTTACCAGTAGGACTTTCTTTTGGTCCAATTATCTTTAGATCCATTTGAATACATCCAAAAGGTAAATCATAATATCTTAGTGGATGTTTAACTGGTGCTCTTTTCTTTTTCTTAGGATTACGGTCGTCATTGTTTATTATCTTACATACAGTCTTTAGAGATATATCTGGATAGATTTGTTTCATGTGCATTCAGATATTAGCTCTTGAGTGGTGCTGTATGTATTTAGCATCTGCTATTAACTTTCTAGTTTCTTGATCATATTTGTATTTAATAATCTTAGGACCTGTATTCTTGACTACTAGATTAGGAATCTCTTCCTTTGATTTAATGTTAGCTATCTTATTCATTCAACTATAGATAGTAGATTTATCATGGTATAGATTTAGATCTAGAATTGCTTGTCTGATTGAGACATTATAATTATTTACATGTGAATAAACTCTTTTGATGTTTCTGATGGTGTCTGCTGTCTTATTTAAGTTATTGATGCATCTTGGATTATTTAAGTTGAAATAAAAAAGCTCTTCAAAGAGCTTATTTCATATTTTGTAGAATTCGTTGAATATCATTATTACTTATTGATAGTTATATCTTCATTAACAAAACAAATAACTGGATCAGGGTTTTCTGATGTAGAAGAATCCTTTCATTGCATAATATCTAAATAAGTATTTTTGAAAGTTCATGAGTTTTCATTTTGAGATACAACATAATTAGCAGGTAGCACACTGTTCACATATAAATCACCATTTTTTGGTTGGTGTGGTCATTTATAAGGTTGTCATCCACCTTTTCATCAGTCAGTATTAGTATCTAAGTTTTCATGTGGATTTGTTATAGATGATTTAATAACATCAGTGTATTCTGGTTTTCATACATTCTTAAAATCATTGTATAAATCTTCACATTGTTTTTTAACTAATTCATTTCTGTAAGCAACATACTTAGCAGCTAGTTCTGTATTATTACTAGGTTTTAACCCTAGTCCTAATCCTAGACCTAGTCCTAACGCTAAAACACTAGCGCCACCGACGCTAGTTCCAATTATTATTTTCTTTTTTTTGTCCATGTGAGTATCCTCCAAAATTTATTATAAAGGATTACTTATGGTTTTTGTCATACACTTTCGCTTTTTGTTTTAATTCTGCTGTTGATAATTCAATTAGCTTGTTTAGATTTACTTCTTCAGGTGATTTAAATTGAAAATCTAAAATGTGATTCTTAGAATCGTAGTAGATATAATTATATTTATCATCATCATATATCTTTTCTTTATTCAATTTAGATCTAGATATAGTCTTCTTCATGTTTACAGAGCTAATAATATTCAATACCACTTTTCATACACCATTGATAAATGGAAAGTATGCAGCTATACCAACTAGGAATACTGATAAGTTACCAGGGATAGATACCCATTGTTGGAATTGATGTAGTAATCTTTTATCATCTGCATATAGAATTGCAACAACGATTAATGATGGTACTAGAATTAATGCACATACAATCAATAAGATCTTAATTCATTTCTTTGTCTTCTTCATATTACTTACCTTCTTTCTTATCTATTTGCTTTGCTTTAGTTTCTTGCAATAATTCAGCTATTTTTTCTTGAGTAGCTTTTATTTCAGCTGCTTTAGCTTCATTATTTCTAATTTCTGCTTTATCTAGTGTTTCATAGATAGATTCATATTCAGGTTTATGAATCAATTGGTTTTCTCATAATAATCTACTATCAGCTTTAACCTTAGCTATTGTTGCTGGTTTAGCTACAGAGACAATGAATGAACAAATGTAGATACTTAACATCATGAATGGAATGAAGAACACCCCAACATATGGTTGAGAGACCATCCAAATTAGAATTGGTGCTTGTAATCCACCTATACCAACTCAATTAGTTTGGATAATTGTTGTGATTAGAATGAATACAAACATTATGATCATAATTCACAAACAAATGTAGTATAGTAAGTTATTCTTTGCATTTATTGCTTTAAGTTTTTGTTTTACTTTATCTATTGTTTTCATAGTTACTCCTTAATATTTATTTCTAGTTAAAGCATTTGTGTTATCAATCTTTTGAAAGCTATTATTGATTGGATATTCAAAAGTTTGTTCTTGATTTTCTTGATCTAAATATGAGATAGACATTTTTGAAGGCGAATTAAATAAACCAAATGTATAATCTTCTTTAATATTAGAAATGAATCAATTAGTTTGAGTTAATCCTTGTTTTAGTCTAAATCCTACATCTACATATGTATGCTTGTAGCTATTCTTAATCAAAAGAAAATGCATTAATTGAGACGAAGTGTAGCTAACCATTTCATCAATAAAATTATATTTAGTCTTGAATCTGTAGGTAATCTTAGTTCTGTAAGTTTGTTTATATTTAATTTCTACTGTTTTAGTATATTCACGTCATCCACTATTTCCTGTACCACCACCACCACTTGGTCCATGTGGTCCACCTGGTTCTCTATGATAATATTCATATCTACAAATTCCATCAGTAGTTGTTGGTGTTATTAATCTGTCTGGTTGTCCATCATGATGTTCAGTTGGAAGTGGACAAGCTACAGGAAGTCTTTCATTACTATCAGTTATTTCTTGTTTTTGGTATATTATTTCTATATCTTTAGCATCAGGTGGAAGTAATTTTCTACATTCTTCATCAGTTGGATATCTATCGAAATTATCTATACTAATAGTTTTTTCATTCCATTGAAATTCTGTAAAATAATATTGATAAAGAATTTCATAAGCGTCTTTTTGATTGTTAGTAAATATTCAAACTTGATATCAATCATCATCTAGCTTATTGATTTGTGTCTTCGGTAAGTAATTACCATTCTTAACTTCATTAAATTTAGTAGTCTTATTTACAATTGTTATATTACTGTGTTCATCAAAGTTAATTAAAAAGTATTTTGAACTAATATTAATTTGAATAGAAGGCAATTCATCTTTAAAAGAACCATTATTATTAAAACTTTTAACGACTGTATCTCTACTAATTGGACAATCTATATAAAACCATAAGATATTTTTATGTTCATCACTTAAACCATCTGTTTTATATCCATAAGGTGAAATCATTACATTTGATAATGAAAAGCATATAGCTTTAAAGTAACTATATGCAATTGTATCAACCATTTCTGGATATTTTAATTCGTATTGGTAGATCAAGTTATTATTATAGTCTGCTGCTTTATGACCTGCATATGTTGTGTTGAAATAATTAATAAAGTCATTATTCTTTTGTTTATCAAACATATCAAAATCATTGCTAAATACATATGTAGATAAAATTAGCTTCTTAATTAAGTTAACTAATTCTTGGATTTTAGGTGGTAGTGAACCATTTTCTTTAAATTCACTAAATAGCGCTTCAAATGTTCTATCTGAATTATTAATTACACTTTTGTATATTTTTAGAGGAAGTTGCTTAGCTAATGAGAAGTTTAAGATTTCAATATTAGCTTTTGAGTTTAGATTTTTATATCTAACAAATAAAGGTATACAACCAATATTAGAATCAACTTCAATATCTATTTGCTCATCTTTAAAGATTCCTTCAGTGTCTACAGTAGAGTTTTTAATTTCCCCTACTAATTGAATAGCTTGCACCAATGAATTAATTGGCATCTTATAAGTAATCTTTGTGATCTTATTCTTACCAGAAGCAAAGTCTGGTAATTCATCTACTAACTTAAAGTTAATAGTAGAGTTTTTACCAACTTCTAACTTTTTAATATTTTGTAAACCAATTGAATATAGATTAACTAAATTAGATTCATCATCTAATTTAATTACTTCTAGATCATCTTCTGATAATTCATTAATAGCTTTGATTGAACCATCAGTAATAAAGTAAACATCACTATTAGATGATGAATAAGGTTCTTGGATAGTAAACACATATGTTTTACTTGTTCTTTCTAGAAAACTAAAGTCATCATTAGAGATAAAAACTAGATCAGTATTAATCTTCATACCGATATCACCACTATCCCCTAGCATCTTAAGTTGTGGACTAAAGGTTTGTGCTTCATAAATACCAAGTTTTACACCAATATATTTAAGTTTTAAGAAGTTGTTTGTGTTTTGAGATACAACTGATTCAATATTGTTGTTAAAGTCTACTATTTCATAAATATGTAGCTTATGAATATTCTCTGGATTACTAAAATAACTTTCTACTTGTTCAACATTAGTTAATGGCATTATCTATTACCCCCTTTGTGTTTAGCTAATCATTCCATATCTTTATCTGATGGTCTTTCACCTTTTTTGATTTTGTGTTGTAATCTAGCTATCTTAATCTTTTCGTGCAACTTAATAAATCCTTTCTTGATCAAGGAAATAGTTTTCTTTGCACCAAACTTTACTTCCCCATAGAATTCAACCATTGCAAGCACAAAGAGGATTGGTAGAATAATAAGATAGTTTTTTCCTTCTCTTAGTGAGATAGTATCTAAATGAGACATTAGATAGATATATATTCCAAATGTACTTAATCCAAAAATCATTATGCAATTACCTCTCTTTTAAAGACAATTTCATATCTTTCTATATATGATGATTTAATAGAAGATTGGTTAGAACCTTGATACCCTATTGTGAAATTAAAATCATGTGAATGGTTTAGAGTATATGTATACTGTGTATTTTCCCCATCTGTTGGTGTATAGTAGCTACCTAATTGGTCTGGGTCTGAATTTCAATCTAATGTTCTAGAACTATCTTGTGTAGCATCAAGAGTTACATAACCAGAAGAAGCCATCTCAGTTAAGAACGTTAAACGTTTACTACCAGAAATGTATGCTAGTTTTGATTGAACAGTTAATGCTCCATTAGTAATTTTGGTTGTCCCATTACCTGTCATATATGGAATATCTTGTGGTTTTAACTTATATTGTACGAAAGCACCATTTTCACCAGTACCGATAACAAAACCTTCGTTCGTAATTTCAATTGCATCTGCTGGTATCTTTTTATCACTTAATCAAGCATCTGCTAGTGCTTTTGTCTTAAAGTACTTGCATTCACCAGCTGCATAGATATGCTTATGGTTATTTCTTAATTCCCTAATAATGTCTGGTAAGGTTTCATCATATGGTCAATTATTAACTGGTTGACTTCCATCACCAAAACCTAATAATTCAGCTAATAAGACTTGGTTCCCGTTAGCAGTAGCAGCTGCATCAGTAATATCTTCTCTAATACTTGGAATAATTGTATTATTAATATCATCTACTTTATTTTCTATTGGTGTTACTAATGATTGTGCATCTGCTAATGTAATCTTTGTACCTAATTGCTTTTGTAGATCTACATCCTTATCTTCTAAGACTTGAATTTTTTTATTGATAGGTTGTCATAATTGAGTTTCTACTTGCTCTCTAATTACTGGATCTATTTTTGCAGCTGCAATTTGTTGTTGTACATATTCTGCACTTACTCCAGTATCTGTTGCAGTAATAACTCCATCTGCACTAATTTGAATATTAGCACCTGCAACTAGCTTGTCTTGTTTTGTAGCTAATTGATTAACTACATCTGCAACCTTTGTATTAGTTGAATTTAAATTATTAGTGTTAGCATCTATCTTAGCTTGTAGATTAGCTACTGTTGAATTAAATGATGTTAGTGAAGTGTAATTAGCTAGTGATTTATTAAAAGATGCGATATTAGCTTTATTTGTAGCTACATCAGATTTAACAGTATCATAGTCAGTTGGTGTAGCTGCTTTAATTGCTTGGTTTAATTCTTTTTTAACTTGATCTAATTCAGTTGGTTGGATAGCACTATTAATCTTATCTAATACTTCAGGTTTTAGAGATATAGTAGACTTAGCTACAGTAATCGTATCACTACCCTTGTATTTAGTATGTTCTTCTCTAATTTGAGCAAATTGAGTATCTAAATAATTATTTAGTGATACAGCATCTACTGTTGTGATAATTTCACCGCTAATTGATTTTAGAATATATATACCAAGTTCATCAGCAGACTTCTTTTGCTTTTCTATGTATAGATAATCTTTATCATTAGGAACTTCTTCACCATCAATAGTTTTGATTAGCTTTCCTTCTAATGACATCTTACAAATGTTTGTATATGTAGGTAACGATTCTTCATAAACATCTTCAAGAATCTTAAGCATATAGATGGTATAGAATTCTGGATCTAATTGAATATCAATTGGTTTAGGTGAATCAACACCGAAACTTCAATTTATGCCTTTACTAGTATAAGTATCTCCATTTGTTTGTTGAATGTTATTTCCTGAAGCATAAGAACCATCAGTAATACTAACATTTCTATTATTTCAAACTAAAGGAAACATTGAAGCATCTTGTTGTAATCAATTTTGAACCAATTGGAAACTTCAATCTTTCTTTTTTATATTATTTTCTGTGATAGTAAAGCTTGTTTTATCTTTACCACCCTCTTTTAAAGTAGATGTTTCATCACCAATCTTAATGTATTTCTTAGACTTAATAATTTGGTATTGAGTTTCTAATAGCTTATTCTTAGCTACTCAATCATATAGTGATTGTAGATCATCGAATGTTTCAATCTTATCTTTATTAAATTTAATCTTAGGTCCATATGTAGACTTTAATAAATCTACATCACTATTACACAGAGCATTGAAGAATCTATTAGATTCTTCAATTGTTAGGTTTAAATGAGGATAGTTTTTATCTAAATATGCAAATAATGTATTAGCATCAAGGGACTCAATAGCTAATAAATCTTGAATCTTTACATAATAAACACTATTTGGGTTAAGATTACAAACTTTGAAATCTGTTGCAGGACCATAAATAACATCAGTAACATTTGCTACAGTGAAGATATCATTAGCTTTTGTTCATTTACCCACACCAGTTACTCCACCAGGTGTATTACCAATATTGTCATCTATGTTTGAATAATAGATTCCACCAGCATGAGCTACAAAATCCATCTTCATATATGTTTTATCTGGATCATATTCCTCAGTCTTAGCAAAAGCGGTAGCAATCTTTTCTAATTCATCCTTTGTACAGAATGATTTAATCTTATTTTTTATTTCATTTACTTCTGTTTTAGTATCAGTTGCAAGTGTTAGGTTTGCATCTATCTTATCATTTGCTTTCTTTAGATCATCATCCTTAGCAAAATAGCCTAAATTTAATACACCTGATGTACCATCTTCAAGAGCTATAAGAACTCTTTTATATGTAGCTGTTTTAATTCACAAGTTACTAAAGTCGCTAAGCATATATAACTTTTCACGCTCATTATCAGCATCTTCTGAATATTTATATCAATCAATATTTGCTATCAATTGTTGAGATTGTTTATTGATTAATTCAGTTAGTCCACCACCAATAAATCCATTTTGGATGGACATATTGCTTACACTTACTGTACCTGCATTTTGAAATTCAGGGAATGTATTAGATAACATTCTCTGATTTACTTCTTCAAAAATAGCTAGTTGAAAGTCTTTAAAGTCTTGGGGTGCAGCTATTTTATATCATATTTGTTGCAATTCAATCGGAATAGAATGTGCAAGCATATTAGCAGTATCAAATACTTTATTAGCTACAAGATAGAAAGCTTCTTCATATGTTAATTCTCTATTATATGCTCTTAAAGCATTAGGGACAATTGGTTTACCAACTAAATTCCCTGTCTTTTCCAAATATGTATCATAAGTAATACCAAATTTATATAACTTATCTTTAATTGAATCTATATTTATATTTGCCATATCCTATATTCCCCTTATGAATTCCTTGTGTAATTTTTTTAAATTGATCATGATTGTATTTTTCAATTTGTTTTTTAACTTTTTTCTTAACATATTTGCTTGTATATGTTATTTTTCCTGATTGAATTGTTCTTACAATCTTATTACCAAATTGTGCACCTGGTAATTTACCAATTGTTTGAGTATATGCATTCATACCTACATTAGCAGGGTTTCAAGCTTGTTTTATTTTTTGTGCATAAGTACCATTGACTAATTCATCAATTATTTCAGCAGTCTTCATTAGTAGTCTTGCACTAGAATAAGCTATCTGACCATATTGAGATGCAAAGTTATGAGTACTAAATTTAAATGCCATAAGCACTTCAACATTATTTCTAAGCATCCTACCAATACTTCAACCATATGCTATGTTGTTGATATAGTATTGTCCAGCACTAGGTGCAGTGATGAACTTATAAATAGATCTTCAACGTTTGTTATATAAAATTACTGGTCTCTTATTATGACTTAATGCTCTATCAAAAATAATAGTTACATGATAATAGTGAATAGCATTTGCAGCTGCTGGTTGTAAATGAATACCTGCAATTCAAGGATCTGCAATATGATTTAAAGGAATCAATATATTCTTAAGCTTAGTTTTTTGCTTAAAGAATTTAGAGTGAATTCTTTTTTTAAACAATTTAACTTTCTTGGTTGCTTTATTGATTACCTTATCAAATCCACTTACTTTAGATACTCACTTGAATAATGTCTTTTGTGCATAATTTGGATCAGCAATAAAAGAAACTACTTTATTAGCTTGTCGTATACTAATTTCTAATCTTCTGACTTTACTAAATTTTTCATTGTGAAGTTTTCTTAAATCACCTGCTTCATCTGCTAGATCTAGTTGTTTGATATATTTAGGTTTAATATCAAAGTCCTTAATAGCTTGTTCATAAGCACGTTTACCTGTTTTGGAATAAACATCATCAATATCCATGTTATTTAGATGCTTAGCTAGTTTTTGTAGTTTTATATCTTCTGCTGCTTCACCAACAATATTAACTGCATTCTTAGTAATTTTACTTACTGATGCAACTTTACCTGGTAATGTACATACTGGTAACACAACATTAAATATAATGTTTTGTGTATCTCATGGGTTATCACCCATGATGTAATCACCAACAATGTTAGTTACTATATCAGCAGCTACACCAACTACCATTCCACCTGCTGGGCCTAGAAAAATATCAGCTACAACTTCTACAGCTATTGAAGCAATACCTAATAATCCATTAAGTAGATATTGTCATCATTGTTTCTTTTTAGGTTTAGGCGGTTCAACATATGGTGCTAGAGCTCTTTGTTCTAACCCCGCTTGCTTGTTTAATTGATCTAAAACTAAAGAATTAGACATTATTTAGTTTCATGTTCTTTTAAGAATTCAATTTCAACTTTTGATAGTTGTTGTTTCTTAGCTTGTTTTTCTTTAATTCTATTTAATTCAGCTTGTACTTGTTCTTGCCCTAAAGTTTGATTTGAATCAGGATTTTCATTAGAACCTTTTGTTTCTGTTTCTTTAGAACCTGTTATTTTTTCTACAAATGCATTCGTAGCTTCTATAAATTTAGATTTTTTGCCTTCAGTTGAATAGTTTTGTTCTTCTAACATTAAACATTTTGAAATAGCAATACCATCACCGTATTCTGTAATTTCTTCAATAGTAGTATCTGGTTTTAATGATACTAATAATAATTGTGGATATACTACACCCATAACTTGTTCACGTTTACATTGTAAAGTAGTATTTCAGTGTCATTCTTGATCTTGTCCCATATAGAATGAATCACCTTGTGCTAGTTTATGGAAAGCAAATGCGCCCCATCTACCTGTTGTAGCTATAATGAAGTTTACATCATCTGGTAGTTGGTTAGATACAATTAACGGAACTCCATAAACACTAGTTACAGTATTATTAGTTAATGCTTCAAAACCTTTATCTGATGATAGCATTCCTGGAATTGCAGCTATTTTTTGTTTAAATGATGATCTACAAATAACAGCAACATCATCTAGTGAAATCCCACGTGCAAATTTGAAGTTAGCATCTTTTTCTGTTTTTGCTGTTGCTAAACCAATTCTTTCAACAACATCAAAAGCATTTGTCATTATTTCTGGAATTTTATCTGAATTCTTTCCGCTAAAGTCATTATATTCAACGTGAGCACCAGCAGCAAATGTTTTAATTGCACTATTTTCAGCTTCAATTTCAGCTTGGAATTGCACAGCAGCATATGCCATGTTGTTTAATGCAATTCGTTCATTTTCTTTTTTAAGTGCATCTGCAAAATCAATAATTTTATCAGCTAATTCTTTTTCACTAGCTGCACCTGTATCTTTATCAATATCTTTAAGTTCATATTTATCAGCAATTGCACATGGTGAAATTTGAACTGCATTCTTATTTAATGTTTTCTTAGTAAGTTCAGCAGGGTTCTTAATCAACTTACCACTTTTATAAATTACAGTTGGTGCTGATTTAGCAGTACCTACATAAACTACATCAGCAAATCTAGTAGTATCTACTGCTCTATTATTTGAAATTAATTCTAGACATGATGGTGTTGTCATATTAGCAGCTGATTCTGCAATGATTTGAGTTACATCTACTAATTCTTGTACACCAGCGTTGTTTGTTGCTGTAACAGTAATAGCTCTTGTTACTGGTTTTAAATTTAACATATTTTTCTCCTATAAATAAACTTGTACTTTTTTAGTTGGTTCACTTTTAGGTTTATGATCATCTTTTTTGTAATTAATCTTTTTAGCTTCAAATTGCTTTAACATAGACTTTTCTAAGTTATCATAGTTTGAGTAGTCTAATTTATCTTTATCTAATTCAACATCTTTTACTTCATATTTAGATTTAATATGATTTTCAAAAATATCTAATCTATTGTTAAGCTTTTGAATTTCTAGATCTTTAGCCTTAAGTGATTTGTTTTCATTTTCTAATTCATCAATCTTAGTTTGATAATCAGTTAATATTCCTTGAGTGTGTTTTTTGAAATCTTCTTCAGTTGCAAACTCTAGGTAGTTTTTTGGTTTTGGATTTGGGTTTGGATTAGGATTTGGACCTGTACCTGAACCATCACCACCATCTGGTTTATATAAGAACATTAATTTCTTACTTCCAAATAATTGTAAATTTATGTTTAATAGTTTATTAGTCTTCATTTCCTTCTCCTTGGTTTGGTTGTTTTGCTTGTTTATTAGGATTAATCAAGCTTCCTTGTTGTGTTTGAAGGTACTCATTTTCTTGGTCCTTCAAGTACTTAGTCGACCCAGATATCTCCACATCGACTTCAACTCCTTCGAAGTCAATATCCTTATATGAATCTAGGTTATTTTTTACATAGTCAATAAAAACATTTTTAATAAATTGCGTTCATCCTTTTTCCAAAAGGTTTGCTTTCACTTCTATGTAGTCATCACTTTGAGAATTGATGCTCATTGCTTCGGCGCTATGAATATTCTTAGTACCCATATCAGCAGTGTTTCTAGGACAGAAAGTCAATTCCTTAACTTTATTGTCATAGAACTTTAGCTTATCTAATACAACTTGACCTATAGATGTTCCACTTTGGATTTGTAATCCACCAGTAGCAAGCATAGATAATATATTTTTATTTTCGAAATATAAAGAATTGGGGTCCTTTAAAGTTTCTTTTAGTTTAGCTATATTTTCATTTTTAGCTTGTGATTGTGGTGAGTTGATGTGATATAGTGATCTAGCAGTTAATGAATCAGTCATTAATAGATCTAAATGTTTGTTAATATCAGTAATTAATTTGGATGGAACATTATCCATATCGTTTTTACCCATAGGGTTATTTAAAAATATTGTAAAAATTGAGTCATCGTAATACTGTGTATGACTATTGTAGACGCCATTAGTCTTAGCATCCACACTATCATAATAGTGAAATGTGTATTTAAACGTCTTTACAGCACAACTACAAGATATATTATAAGCACATTTTCCTGGTCTTGGTAAATAAAATTGTAATTCAAACGAATTAATGTCTCCATTACTTTCATATTGGATGTCAATTATTTTAGCTGGAACAATCTTTGGTTTTTTGAAATAAGTTGATAGCACTAAGGCCATACAACCTTCTTTAGATAGTTCTTCTATTAGTTGATAATTGATTTCTAGAATGTTATTGTGTTCTAACAACTTGTCCCATTCTTTTTGCAACTCTTTTGATTTATTACCTGAAAATTTTATTTTTGGTTCTATAGTACCAACCGTGTTAGCAAATAATGAAGCTATATATCTTCTATAATGATCATTATCTTTAAAAGTTTCTTTTCGTTTTGGTGGTAGTTTAATTATTTTTTCAACTTCTGGCATAAATTACTCCATTGTTTTGTCAAGTGCATACTTGATATTCTTTTTCTTTTGTTCTAGTTTTTGGATTCTTCTTGAAGCTTGAATTATCCCATTTTCAATTTTTTTAAGTTCGTCTTGTAATTGATGAACAGCATCTTCTTGTTCAATATCAATGGTATTTCCGAATACATCTGTTTCAATCATTCTTTCAATTTTTTCATTTTCTTCTTCTTTACCAGCTAAGATATTGTCTAAGATTTCATGAGTTCTACTATCACAATCTTTTGTGATAATTTCTCTACCATCATCTAATAATCATTTTTGACAGCAGTCATCTTCCCCACAATCAGGACATGGGTTAATGTAGCTTTCTGATACTACAGTTGGATTTTGTTTATTTTTCTTTGGCATATTATTCTCCTCTTTAATTAGTTTTAAACATTAGTTCTATTATCAAGGTTCCTTATAATAATCATTGCAACCTTTAATAAAACAGTTATAACAATCATGATCTGTGTTATTGTAGTGATAAACTTTATGAGTTTCTTTTAAACAAGTTGAACATTCAATTTTATCTTTGTTATAGTGTGAATGACTATTTCAATTATTTATGCTTTGAGTTAATTGTTGTTTAGTCATATTATTCCCCTTTTAAGAAACATTCTTTGCAAACTCAAAATGATTGTCCTGGATTTTCATAACCATCACCAGCATCTGCAATAATTTCTAAACAATCTATATTTGTCTTTTTACAACAATCACAAGTCTTACAAGGATGAATTGAGCAATCACTTGACATACAGTCAGTTATTACATTTTCAGCAACAATAATGTTTCACATTTCTAATTTAGTCATTATCATAACCTCCACCATAAGCTAATATATCTATACAAATTTACATTATTTAAATCTGTTCTTTAGTCTTCTAATTAATACTTTTTCATTTATTACATGAAATGAAACGTTAAAAGGTCATATAGCATATTCATAACTACCACAATACATTGTTTCATCTCATTTAATAATTGAGGTTTTACCGTCAAGATAATAATGTTCTTCCATACCATTTAATAGACGAGCATTAGTAATTTCACTATCAGGAAAGTTTTTAATAAGAAGTTTTTTAAGTTTATTCATTTATCCCTCCACTACTAAACCATTATTTAAGATTACAAATTTATAAACAACACTAATTGCATATTCCATAGCATTCACTAGATCATAAATACCTGGATTAATTTTTTCATCTCTTTTGAAGTTAGCATCAAAAGCTTCTTGAGTTAAGTATTCTAATAACTTAATACTTCCCATAGTGAATTTAATGATTCCCTTTTGAAAACATTCCAGTAAGAAATGACATCTACTAGCTATATCAAAGTCAATTGGAAAGTCTGGGTTTTTATTTTTGATTGCTTTAATTGGATTAATATTGAGATTATTTTCACGAATATACTTGATTGATGATTCAATAATAAGATTATCTTTTGAGTCAATAGCTAAGATAGAGTTATCTATTTCATAGATTTGATTTCATGCACATACATTAGCTAAAATGTATTCAAGTGTACATAACATAGAACCTTGGAATTGACTAGCATTAATTTCTTGAGCTTGTAAAACTATAATTTTAAAATCTTTAGTTAATCCAACACGACATAATCCGTTTTTATCATTTAATCCTGGGTCATAACCATCTACAATTAGTTCGAAATTAGATAATTCAAATTGTTGATCATAAATTAAATCTTCATTGATTTGATTATTATCATCAAAAATATATCTACGGAATGGATAAATAATAGATGATGATTGATTATCATAAGGGTCCCCTGCAACAGTAATGTCATACAATTTAGGGTTTTCTTCTTTTAACTGATTATATTCAGCTCTTTGGTATTCATCAATTTCACTTGCTGGTACATAGAATCTAGACATTCTAAGTAAACTACAATCTAATTTCTTGAGTTTTTCATCTTTTTGATCTAATGATTCTCTAAAAATATATGTTTTATCTACTAGTTCTTGTCTAGTAGCATTGTTAAAAGGCATAATTGGTGTTACATACTTTTCACAGATTCAGTGATGTGAGTCATAAATGTTGAATAAGAATATCATTCTTCTCTTTTGACCAGGTTTTCTTTTGGTTCTTAAAATTGTAGCTTGTTTGATAAATTGCATATCTGATGGTTGCTTTGTATAGATTTTTTCTAATTGAGAACCTAATTCATCAGGGTTTTGTTGAATTTCATCAAAAAATACATCACAAATATCAAAGTTTGCTTTTTTAAGAGTTAAACCAGCAAATGAGTTAACTAATTCAAAGTTTGCAAAGAAGATTGCTTGACCAGTTGGTTTAAAAACTACAACTTTTGTGTAGATTTCAAAATAATCAGTGTAATCAAGGTTATGCACTACTTTTAAGAAGTCTAGTGCTTTTTGAAAACATGGATGAACTGTATTAATGATATCTGAAGATAAGTTTCTAGCTCAAACACAACAATAATCAGGTTCATTTACTATTCTAAAGATTGTTTCAATCATACAACCAAATGATTTTGAGACATTTTTTGCACCCATAATAATTTTGGTTGTAGTTTCTGAATCTAAACACTTAATAAAAGATTTATGTTCTTTATCGTCTGTATAGTTTAGGATTTCATCCCTTAACTCTTTGGGAAAAGGTGGTGGTGGACTAAGCTGCTCATTTTCTTTTTTCGGCATGAATTAACTCCTTTAGTGCATTTATTGATTCTTCTACAGTTCAAACATACTTTGTTGAATGAACATCATCTAGATTAGTTACAAAAATCATTCCAGTTGTTTCTCTAGTAGGATGCTCAATTCTAGATCATTTAAATTTTTGGTTAATTATGAAAAAGTGTTCTACATAGTCATCAACATAGTCTTTTTTAAACTCTTTAACATGTTTAAAGTTACTTTTAAGCTTATCTAGCATATTTTTCACTCTCCATTAAATGTTTTGGGGGGTGTTTTTTTTTCACGGGGTACTAGATATAATGTCAATTATGTCTAATCTACACCACAAGCAAACATAACATAGTGAACACCACATATTATTTAATACTTTTAGATTAAATAATATGTGTGTCCTATTTAGGACTTGGTTGTGGTGGGTTACCAAAAAGGGTTTTGGTTTTACTATCAAAGACAAGCACATTGTCTGGTAGATTAGCTAAGTCAAATGACTTATATAGCCCGTGTTTAACTATCAGGTAATAGATTACATTATTAGATCTAAACCAGAAGTCATACCCATACTTCACATCTAGAACATGCGGTGTGAATTGTAGATCTAGATTGAAGTTACTTTTAAAATAATCAATTGCAATTGACTCACTCTCGTAAAGTTTATAAAAAGAGTGTTTAAGGTAATAAATCCAGTAGGACCTTTCATACTTCTTGTAGGTCATACCTTTGATAAAATATCACTTCTTGGATATTAAATATTTAGTTCAATCATCAATAGTTTTAGGTTTGACTTGATGAATGATATCACCAAATCAAACCCCTTTTGACAACCAATATTTAGATAGTTCGTTGATTATTCTTTGCTTTTTAATCTTGCTATCTCTTCTTGCAGTAAGATAATTTGCTTCTTCAATAATTTGTTTTCAGCTTGCAGACTTTGTAGATCTAATGATTCACTTGGCTTAATAGTAGAAAGTTCAGAAACAGATTTGATATATTGTCTATTCAACTTAGAGTAGTATTTACGTGTTGTTTCCATGTTCTTATGACCAAGAACATCTGCAATGTCTTCTAAGGCAGCACCATTCATTCTTAGAAGTGAACCTTTAGTTCTACGAAGTACATGGGGTGATAAAGAAATTGTTAATCCTGCTTTCTTACCTAAACAAGATAGTTTGTATTGAATTCTTTTGACGTTAATCAGTTGGAAGTTAAAATGCATTGATTTCAACTTAAGTAAAGTTTTGAATGTTTCATCTGTTAAGAACGTATTACGGTATTCATTTTTGTTTTTAATAGTCTTGATGGCTATGCATTGTTCATCAACATTTAGTCAATCAATACTACAAAATTCTTGAATTCTCATTCCTGAATCAAGTAGTCCGTTAAAAATAAAAGACATTTCTAGATCATCAATGCATGCTTTACATTTTTGCACTTCATCATAAGTCAAATCATTTTTGATAGTTTTGAATTGTTGTTCATAACGGCGAACTTTTGTTGCATCTAGCCCATGTTCATTCATGTATTTACAGATATGGTATGAATACATACGTTTTGAATTGTTGGATACAGAAAGGTTATCAAGGTATTCGTTAATGGCTTCAATATTGTTCAAGTCTATACATTGGATAATTTTTGATATGAAGTTATTTGACATCTGCAATTCCTTTCTTACTTTTTGGTTTTCTAAGCACTTGGTGATTATTGTGAATGAAAATCGCCACTGCTTGTTTTATTAAGTCAGTTCTTGTAATTTCCTTTTTGTTCATAGCAGAATACTTTTCTGCCATTTGGTCTAGCTTATGCAAATCTTTAGCTGGAACTCTTACGGAAATGTTTATTGTTAGTTCTTGTCTGCTCATCTTACATGATCTCCAGAAGTATATTTTGCTGTTACATAAAATTTGGAACTTTTGTTTTTACCAGGGAAACAAATAACTAGTTTAAGCTTCATTAACCGCTTTAATGATCTGTAACAAGTCTTTTCTGAGATTCTAAGTTTGTAAGCTATTGCCTGAATGGTTAATAACTTTTCAGCAATATTTTGAAGTGAAAATGAATTGACATATGCCAATACTAGTAATTCAGAACTAGTTAATTCATGATCTAACATTCAGTCTTGGATGCTGAAATAGAAACTCATTTGGACCCCTTTAACAAAAGTGTCAGACATGAATATTGTGCTGTTTCCAATAAACTAGTGCAATAAGCATTATTAAAAAATTTTTCATTTGGTTTAATTTTAAAACATACTCTATTTTTTCTACTGTTAAACTCATTGTTTTTCTTAATAGCTTCTACTAAATTTTTAGATCAGCTATGAATAATGTCTAAATCAGATATATCAACATTGGTTGACATATCTTCTGTTACAGAAACGAATTCTAAGTCGAAATATTCTTTAACATTAGTTTCATTAACTACTAACCCCATACATTCAATGACGTTGTTAGGACCATTAAGATTTTTAAGTAGTTTTTGTAGAATCTTAATTTTAAGATGATCATATAATTCGTTTTTGCTTCTATATTTACCATTAAAGATTTCATTATCAACGGTGTCAAAAAAACATGTATTATTAAATATAATTTGTGATAATTCACTATTGAAGCTATATAAAAATACATGTTCAAACTCACTCTTTGTTGATTTTCTATTTTTACTATTTTCCCTAACTATTTCTTTTTCTTCATTCGTTAGTTCCACTTCTGAATAATATCAAGAACTAGTTTTAGTTTCAGATAAAAATAAGTTATCCTGTGGAAAGAATGATTCTTTTTTATTTACACGTGTTGAATAAATAAATGAACAATTTAATGCTTTTAATAATTTAAATTTTCATCATGAATCATTTGTTTTAGTTGAGAAGTAAACACAATGTAGGTCATAGCGATTTTTCTTGCTAAGCTGATTGATATAACTTGTAAAAATATAAACTAATGTAGAAACACTAAAATTAGTTGCATCTTCATTTACTTCTATAGTATCAATTAATATCGAATAATCTTTTTCGTTTCTTACAAATAACTTAAAAGAAAAATATCCAATAATTTCATTATCTATTGATATTCAATACATAACCCTATTATCTTTAACTAAATTATTGTAGAAAAAAGAATTTCTAGCTTCATTTAAATGATATTCTTTATCACCTATAAAATCAGGTATATCTGGAGTACTCAAAAGACTTAATTCTTCTTTGTATTTTAATAATCATGGATTAAGTTTTCCTTTATTATTTAATGTAGTAATTGTTTTGAAAAAATCATTATATATTTCAAACCCTTTTCATCTTCTAGAATATTTACTATCATCTGAAATTAAAGAAATATGATCATCAATCTTTATTTCCATTTATTTGAAAATTTTATACATTATTGATCCTCCTTTAAAACTGAATGATTAATTAATTGCACCTTGTTACAATTTTCTTCATTGTTTTGTTTTAAATACAATTTTTGGTTTTTACTAAGATTCTTAAGTATTAGTGTTAAAACCTTACTATCATTTTCATCTTTAAAGAATCCATTAATAACATCATTAATTTCTTTAGACTTGTTAGTCTTGTCTGTAATTAAAATTTCAATATCTCTATCATACTTGAATGAGATAATATTGTTTTTGAAATTATCTTCATGTATTTTTTCAATACCATCTTTAATATCTATTGAATCATTAAAATGACACTTTAATGTATCCTTAAGCTCATGGTAATTCGTACTTTCATCAAATAAATAGTTGTCATATTTAACTTGAACATTCTTTGAGAAAGCAGTTTTATTTTCTTTATTAGTCATTTTAGTTGGATTAGTTTTGTAAAAAGCGTTTGCATATATATCTAGCTTCTTACATTTAATATTAAGCCAGTCAAACCCTTTGAATGATGAACAATAAGCGAATGAGGAATCACCAATCAGCTTAATTTTATGTGGTAATGAATTGCAACATAATTCTTGATTAAATTTTTCATCTAATGTTCTATAAACTAAAATATTTTCTAGATTTTTACAATATGCAAATGCTCCATCACATATTTTCAATGTATCATTATGAATATAGACAGTATTGATTTTTTTATTGGCAAGTAATACTTTGTTTGGAATAACAACTTCTTTATCCATTTTAACTTTAGGAAAAACAACAGTATTTTCATTTATATTATCTATAATTTTGTCTGGAGCAAGTCTAGATAATTCGTAACAGTTAGAAAAAGCTTCAGAACCAATATTATTAATATTTTCATTTAATTTAATTTTTTTAACTTTCTTACATGAATAAAAAGATTCTTTTCCAATATTTTTAACATATGACAAATCAAATGTTTCACTTTTATCATTACTTTTATTTTTAATATTGAATGTATTACACGTTTTGCTTTTATTCTTGTTTATAACCCGTATTGACTTTAATTCATAACATTGTTTAAATGCCATATCATTTATTTTATTTATTTTAGAGCTCATAATTACATATCGTAATTTCGAACACCCATAGAAGCACCCTTTATTAATTTCATTATTACTAAAAGATGAAATGTCTAATGAATTTAAACTTATACAGTTCTTAAATAATGAATCAGACAATGTATTTAACCCTTTGACACTTAAAAGATTAGTACAAGATTCAAAAGCACCTTTACCTATAGATTTTTGATTTTCATCTGACTTTATAATGACCTGTTCTAAATTAGAACATGATTCAAAGGATCTATTGCCTATTGAGCTTGCTGTAATACAGTTATCGGTGCCAAAATTTAAGTTTTTACAATCAAGGAATCCTTCATCTCCAATATCTAAAATGATATTCTTATCATCAAATAAACTCTTAAGATTATTACTTTTATTTATTACACCATTAATTATTGGACATTCTTCTTTTCTAACTGAACTATCATTTGCAAAATCACGATCTTCTATTTTCTTATTGCTTTGCACAACATATATCTCTTTTAAGTTTAAACATCCTGAAAATAATCCAGGAGAAATTTTTAGATTATTAGTAATTGATTTTTTATCTCTAATAATAATATACTCAACTGATTTAGTATTCTTTAGGTTAACTTTTTTAAGATCATTAAACTTATTAACAATAATAGTATTCATATTGTTTTTTTCTAAAATATCTTCAAGACTTCTAGTAATTTCTTTATGATTTTCTTTATCAACATCAATATAAAAAACAAGTTTATTTTTTATATCAACAATATTTAAAGAATTAAAATCACTTATTTTTGCGTAAATGTATTTAAAGTTACAATGATTAAATGGATCTCCATAAAAAAACAATTTTATATCAGACTGAATATTTAAGCCTAGATATTCTAATTTTCTACATTCTTTGAAAGCATTATTACTTACAATCTTCTTGTCTTGATAAAATCAATCACTCTCACCATGATAAAAAAGTAATTGTCTGATTTTATCTATTTTGTAATCACTTAATGTAATACCAAATATTTCTGAACAATTTTCAAAAGCACTTTCTTGAATAAATTGAGCTGATGTAATGTTAGAATCAATTTTACTTAATTTCTTGCAATTATAAAATGCACCTTCTGATATTACATTGATATACTTTGAATTGGGTAAATTTATTTCTTTTAATTCACTACAATCTTTAAAAGCTCACTTATCGATTTTTCTAAAACGTCTCGAATTTATAGTTACAACTCTCAACTTACTACAATTATTAAAGTAAGATATTGGAATCTCATTAAAACCATTAATTGTAATTTCTTCTAAACTATCTAAATTTTCAAATGGCTTTGTATTCTCTTCTGAGTTATCATATGTAACAATACCTGGTAGTGTTAATTTAGAGTCTCATAAATTATATTGCTTATTTTCACTATGTTTAATTAACCTTATTTTTTTCAAATTTTTTATGTATAAAATATTTATATCTTTTTCTTCTTCAAAATAATATTTTGCATCTGTTTTAGTCTCAATTTCTCCTTGTTTAAAATTATCACGTAAACAAATTTCATCAATAAGGAAATTATTTTTTTCGTCCAAAAAATAATTGCATAAATCAATTAGCACCTTACTTCACAATATAGAATCATATAATTTACAATCAACATCGTCACTCTTTAACTTCTTTAGAACTTTTGGATCAACATTATAAATATTAAAGAATAGGTTGTATTGTTCAGTTTTTTTCTTAGAAATTTCATCTTTATTTTCACTGTTAGCAAAAACTATTACTTGATCGTCATTATATTTTAATAGCTGTATATTTTTTTCTGTAAATATAGTTTTTAAATTTTTCTTATCTTTTGATGCTAGTTTATTACAAAGTTTGCAAATTAGATTTTTATCTTCTAAATTTCCAAGTTCTTCTCTTTTTTCTTCATAATTTCAATATCTTTCATAATGTTCACTTGAGATATTAAATTCTTTTTTGAATAAATCATTTAATGCCTTGAAATATTTATTTCTGAAATCTTCTTTATCAGTTATCTTAATACATAAAGGAATTTTAATTTTATTTCCACCAGTATATGTTTGTGAAGCTCCAATAAATGATATTTTTGGATTAAACTTTAATTTAGAATTTTCTCTATTTTCATTATTGTAGTTGTAGAGAAAATCGTGCATCACATTTTTCTTATCAATATCAAAATTGCATATATAACATAAATTATTTACTTGAAGTACAAATTCAAAAGTATGAGTTACTCTATTTTGATTAGAAAACACTTTATCTGTTCTTGAAATTTTAATGACAATATCATTTTTACTTTTAACGTTAGTTGCTTGTTTCATAGTAATTAATACCAATGATAATTATACAATAGATATTGTCACTTTCAATTAATATAATTAACAATTTTAATAGCTTTTTATACTCAAGTTTTTTAATTAGTTTTCTATATCTTTTTTGATATGTAAGATTTTTATTTTTATACTGTTCTCCTTTCATTTATGCATATTTCATTTTCGCAAGTGCTATAATAAAATCATCCAAGTGTTCTTGGTTGGGCATGTTGCGTCCTGTAAAACTATCTATATTAATCAAGCAACCGGGTTTAATATAAGTCATAATTCAAAACCTCCTTTCTTAACTTTTTATGAATTAAAACCCATATAAAAACTGAAAAGAGTACTCAAACAAATTATTTTAAGATCTTATAATGTTTGGAAGCAAGGAAAAGCGCACCTTGCTTTTTTTGTTGCTATTTTTAAAAGAAAAGGATGCTTTATGCATCCTTGTTAGTTGATTAATATTTATAACTAAATGATCTTATTTTATCTATTGGAGGAGTTGTAGGAGGAGTTTCATTAACTTGTTTCTTATCTCAATATACTGGAATAAATGTTAGAGTGATATAGATTAATAGAACCACTATCATCATAATAGTACTAATAATATAATCGTTATCTACGCTATTGCCTATTGCAAATTGATGAATCATTGAGAAGAGGTTAAATAGTGGTGCAAAGAATTCTGTAAACAATGCCAAACAAATAATTACTAGTGAAATAATTGCACATGGAATAAATGCTTTTGTTTTATTTGGAATTTCAATCTTCTTTGTGAATCTATTTTTAAGTGCTCCATAAATGGCTAAAGCAATAAAAGTAAATACAATGATTGCTGTTCATGAAGAAGATAAATCTGCAAAGTTATATAGTTTTCTTACTTGATTATTAACATTATCATAATCTGATGGAATATATCCTAAAGCACCAATGATACAGAAGATTATTAAGATTGGCACAAAGGTCACAAAACTAATTCAAATACCAACCATTGGTTTGTCTGGATTTAATCTATTTTTATATTTCTTTGTTCAATTAAACAATTCATCATCTCTAATGAGTTCTTCTATAAATCTAGGTGTTCAAATTGCATAACTATTAATAATTCCAAAAATACCAAAAGAGATAAATAAACTGGTTACACCATAGAATATACCTAATCCCTTTGATTCAAAGAAATGTTTAAATCCAAATCAATCCCCAGATTTAGAACCAACCATACAAGACACTGCAATTAATAAGTAAATTAATGTAACTAAACTTAAACCAATAATTAAAACTAATGGAACTTGTTTAGGTTTCTTCATTTGAGTATTAATTCCACATGCAATATAGAAACCATCATAAGCAAAGAAGACGGCTGATAATGAAGTAAATAAACCAAAGGCAGGACTAATTCCAAATAAAGTTCAACTTGGGTGAGTTGTTGTGTTTGTATTTACATCAGCAGGTAAATGTCCACTAGCTTGTCCATAAATAACAAATCCTATGATCATTGCAATTGCTAATGGTAAGAATTTAAATGCAGTAATAATTCAATTTTGAATATTAGCAGCTCTTGAGCTCTTTCCAGAAACTAAAACAAATCATGCATCAATTAATAGAGCACATATCATAATTAGCCATCAAGGCACTCAACTTACATCGACACCAAAAGATGAAATACCATCTAATATGGACTGCATCCCATATACAGGCATAAAGAAGTAAGTAATAGGCATATATAAAAAGGTCATGAAGTTCTTACAACCATAATAGATTCATCTTCTATTAAAGATTTTGTTTCACTCCATGAACCCTTTGTCACCTACAACTGCACATGCACCACACATTTCCATTAATGCTAGAGCCATGGCAATAACACCTAAGGCGGCAATAAATCACGCACTTATAGCAAGTGCTAGGTTTTGATGAACATTATTTAAAATCGTACCAGACTTAAAAAAGATACCAGCACCAATACATGATGATATAACAAGAACTATTGCTGATAGGAAACCTATCTTCTTTTTAGTATTCGGATCTTTTGCCATTATGTTAAACCGTATATATTCGATGAATATACCACTTCAATTATACTCTATTATGGAAAATTATCTAATTTTGATGAAAATTAGTTTTTATCAAAATTACATTTGAAATAAATAGCATATTATTATTTAGTCTTCTTGATTGTTTTTACTCTTGTTTTAGGATGAGTCGATTTCTTATTATCAATTTTCTTTTGATCATCCTTATATTCAAATATATCTTGTATTCCTTTGTGAGCTTGTAGAAATACTTTATCAATAATTAGAATGAAATATCTTACCAATACATATGCAATGATAATGGTAGCAATAGCTAATTCAATATAGGAGATTATTCTAATTCCTCAATAAGCCACATTAGTGTACATATTGTTTTGAACACTATCTAAAGTGTATTGGTATAAATATCTAGAAGCTTTATATGTTCCAGTTGCACCTATAGCTAATGGAAAAGTTAAACAAGCATAAGTAGGATTGAATTTAACGGAAAGAACCTTAGGTAGTGCAATATAAATAACTAATGTTGTAGCAACACCTAAAAAGCTTAAAATGTAAACAAATACATTAAAGAACACTTCACTATATTGACCTAATGCTAAGGCACTATGTTTAGCATTGATAAAGACATCTATAAATCCTGCTAGTGATAAATTAGCAGGAGCACCAAAGATCATTATTGAAGGCAATGTATTCTTGTCATTAGTTCTATGAAATAATAATTTGAATGAGATGATAGGTAAAGTAATTAGATATAAAACAAATCCAAAATATCAAATTGCTTGAAATAATTCATTTGGAATAAATGTTATATCAGAAGAACTTAATGGTGAAGCAACAGTACATGAAACAATAATACCTACAGGTGGAACAAATCATGAAGCATATAGACTATCTGTTTTAATATCATGTTTCATAACTACATGGTAAAAAAATAAACCAAATACTGTTAGGTGTCCAATTACTGCAAAATATCAAATGATTGCGCCTATTCCGGTTAAAACATTATCTGCTACCTTATTCTGAGTTAATAAACCTATGTAACCAATAAATCCTGCAATAAGCATTGTGCTCATAAACATGGTTGGTACAAAGCTTGATAATAATGGATGTTTAATCTCATTACTAAATGTACCTTTATGAGCTACATTTCTCAATAAGACTAAACTTAAGAAAATAATTGTAATAGTAATACAGAAGAATTGAATAATAGATAAGACAACATTGTTATGATAGTTTGGATTCGCTTCTTGAAGTACTGCAGTTCAAAGTGCACCTAATCCACCTATTCCTAAACCTACACCTGTGCAACCTATTGGTACATGATTAAATCTATTTAAATATTTATTATTCACTCATAACTCCTTAATAGAGAATACTTATCTAGTATACTACTAATGGGTTAAATATTGCTATTAATATTTATCTACTTTACACCTTTGTAACTAAATCTATGTACACCTTTAATAGGACCATAGGTTTTAATAGCTTCTAAATGTTTCTTGGTTAGATATCCAACATGTGTATCAAAGCCATATTCTGGATATTGCTTTGCAAGTTCAATCATATACTCATCTCTTGCTACTTTTGCTATGATACTAGCTGCTGCAATTGTTTGACTCAATCTATCACCCTTAGCAAAACTATTGCAAGGAATATTATGGGTATCAATCTTTTCATAATCAACTAAAACATAATCTGGTTTAGTTTTAACTTTTTTAATACATTGACTCATACCAAATCTACTTGCTTGCTTTGGATTTAATTCATCAACTGTTTCCGGATCTATAAATTCAATGTGATAATCTATTGCAACTTCTTTAATAGTTTCAGCAATTCTTTGTCTATCACTATGTTTCTTGATCAACTTTGAATCTTTTATATCAATGTTAACATAATCTATTGGCAAGATAACACAAGCAGTTACTAATGGACCAGCACCAGGACCTCTTCCTACTTCATCACATCCTGCGATTAGTTTATATCCTTGTTTATATAATTCCTTTTCATATTTTCTATTATCAACAATTGTTTCTTTATTCATAATGATATTATTTTAATACTTATTTCTTTTCTTTCCGTAGACAGTTACTATGGTGGCGATAATTGGAATTAAAATTACAATTACAATGGTAATTCAAAATCCAACTTTATAAATTCAATTAAAGATACTTAAATCTATCTTTCTAAAATATCTTATGTTTGTTGCATCTTCTCTTGATGGTAAATTATTATCTACTTGATATCCACTAGTAGTTACATAGAAAGGTTTATATTGATTTACATATCAACCATTTTGATCATAATATTGATTAACACTAGCAATGAAAACAGCACCATCTTTAATTTGAGATTTTAATACAATATTTACTTTTGTTTTGGGAGGTAATATATACTTAGGATTTGAGCTAATATCATTCACAATATCTAGCTGTAATTGTTTAAATGCTTCACTATCCTTTGAAGGAAACTTTTCATTCTTTCCAATATTCATAACGATATCACTTAAATTACTTGGTGATTGAAGCTTAAAATCTATTATTTTTATAGATGATTCCGTAGTTACTTGTTTAATATTATTATCAACATAACAAATGTTTATTGATACTCCTAAAGTAAGTATTCCATCTTTAGCACTAGATGATTTTTTATTAAAAGATAATTGAATATTTTCTTCTGTTATTTTTGGTGGCACAAAAAGGAATATTTCATTAATATGTTTTAATACAAAGTCATTTAATGAATAAGGATCAACTTCGTTTAATGTTTTAGTGCTATATTCACTTAATTCAGATTCTTTTTTTACTGAATAAACTACACCGTCAATTGGTTGTGTATTCTTTCAACCTGAAGGATGTGTTGAATATGCAGTAACAACAATCTGTTTATTGCCATAAGTTTCAGAACCAATATCATCATAATATTTATTAGAAATAATAGTGAATGTAGCAGAGTATTTTGCATAATATTGTGGGTTAGGACTAATAGTATTATCAATACTAATTGTTGCACTATTAGGAATTATTTTCTTTTGCTTTAATTCTTTATCTATTTCACTGAATATTAAAGATTTATTTTCATCCATTATTTCAATCTTATTATTTAAATTAAATGAATATTGATCAGGAGTTGGATTTTGTTTTGCAAATCCTGTGATAGTTAACTTTCCACCAATTCTTTTTAAAGTATTAATTTCTCCATTGAAATAAACTTTATTTAGTGTCAAATCAATATCAACTTCACCTTGATTTGGTCTAGTGTCCAATATATCAACATGTAAATCACTTTTAGATATATCTGGTGGATAGTTAATATATAGATAATCTAATTTATTTAAAATCAAGGATTTAAAATCTATTCCACCTAATTCGTTTGCAGTTCTATTAATGTATTGGCTATCAAGAATATTAATTGGTAGTGTACCAATGTTTCTTCACTTAGTGTTCTTTGTGTCAGGTGGAGTTTCAATTGGTTTTAAATTATTATCTAATAACATCCCATGTTTGTAGTCTAAATTAGGATCAATAATTCACATGTTTGTTGAATTATTTTGAAATACATATATTCTTGAACCATCATAACTAGGAATTGGAACAAATCCAATAGAAGTGAATGAACTTCCTGGATCGTCAATATATGGAGCAATACATGGATAAATATTTATAGCACTATTAGAAGCATTGTATCCTTCTCAATCTAATGTTAAATTATCATCATAGTGAAAGAAAAATTTATGCATTATGTCTAAGTCTATTCTCACAATTACATTGCCTAAAAATTGTCCTGAATTAGAAATGGTATTCTTTGAATATAAATAAGCATATTTGCCTTGTAAAGAGGAAGCGATTACATTGTAATTTATTTTAGTGCTCTTATTTACTTGTTCTTCCTTCACATTCAATGTTAATGAACGTTCTTCAACTGGATATTGTGCAGCATTAGTATCGATTGAAAAATTAAATATACGTTGGATAGTTTCAGTATTCATAATGGCAGATGCTTGGATCAAACCTGATTCATCAATATTTCCATATAATCATGTTGGTTGAGACAATAAATCTTTTTCATTTGCAGATTCACGAATTTGTACACCTAAATAATCTTTAGAATATATAAACTTTCATTCATCTGTAATATTATCTTTGGTTGAATATTCAACAGCATATTCACGATAATCAGGAGTGAACAAGAATTGAAGCAAATGATACTTACCATATTGATAGAAAACAGTTGATTGTAACCTTCTTATATTTGAACCAGTGGAATATTTAAAATTACTTGGTGTCGAATTAATTGTAAGATCATTATTTAATTGAACAAAATAATCACCTTTTGTAATATTTCCAGATTCAATATAAGTAGACAATTTAATGTATAAGACATTATCATGAACTAATTCTATTTGTGTTTTATCTAATAATGTTTTTACATAGTTTCATTTATCATCTATTGATGTGAAAGTTTGTCCAATACTTAATGAACAAATGTAATCAATATCAGGTGTAACTCAACCTGATACATCAGAAGTTTTATAGATTCCTTTAGTAGTATCAAAAGTAGTTAATGAAATATTGTAAGTATGATTTGCATCATTATAGCTTATTTTAGTCCCTACATAGCAATCTAAACAGTCTACATATGCAAAACTACTAGTATTATCAAAAGGTGAACTAGAGCTATCATTTTGGGCTAATTCTAAGTTGCTATTAGTTAGCAAATAAGGTTTACTGTTTAAATCAGAAGATCATAGATAAGTAGAAAATAAAATGTTATTTTGTCCAGCACTAAAGTACTTTGCTAGATTCATGTTATTTGGATAGTATGTATATGATGGATTAGGACTTAAAAAATTAACAGATTGACATGCATTATTTTCTTTATTAAATCCAACCTTATTATAATTAGTTCATGCTTGTTTTATTAATGAAACATTTATTGGTGAAGTTAAACTATATCAACTAGTAGCGCAACTAACTACTATTGATAATAATCCTATAGAACAAAACAATATCTTATTTCATTTTTTCACATTTTAATTATATAGTTTTAATTTAATTAAAAATTAATAGAATGTTGCAAATAGAAATACTTATTTATCTAGGACTAAATGACCATTAATTACATGTTTGTAAACATTTATATCTTCATCTACTAAAATGAAGTTTGCTGGCTGATTTAAAACTAGATCTCCATAGTTTGCTGGCAATGAAAGATTTCTTGCATTGTTATATGAACTTACTCTAACTAATTCATTTCAACTACATTGAGAATATTGTTTAAAATGTTTTACAAGAAAGTTGTAACCACAACAACTTCCAGCTAATGTGTTTGTTCCTTTTAAGTAACATCAATTATTTCTCTTTTCAATATCTAATGTACCTAATTTATAAGTACCATCTTTTAATCCTTTTGAGTCTAAACAATCTGATACTACACCAATATTGTTTGCACCAATAATGTTGAATGTAGTGTGAATTACTTCATTAGTAGTATGAACACCATCGCTAATTAATTCAATTATTGTGTCCTCAGTGTATTGTTTATCTAATACTGCATTAACAATCCCCATGTCTCTGTGATTAAAACCACTCATTGCATTATATAAATGAATTACTCTTTTAGCACCTGCATCAAAACAATCGCATGCTTGTTGGTAATTAGCATTACTATGGCCTAAGGCAAAAATTAATTTATCACTATATTTTTTCATTAGCTCTAGATTATTATGTTCTTCAGGTGCAATAGCAACAACAATAGGAATATTAATTTGATCTATTGCAGTATCTAGAAATTTAGTATCAAGAGGTATTAGAACTTTTTCATCATGGGCACCTTTCTTTTTAGGTGAAATAAAGGGTCCTTCAAAGAATCAAGCACACATCTTTGGTTTAGTAGGATCTTGCGATTTTTGTAAGTATTGATTAATTTGCTTTACGATTGTATTTAATTTTTCTAAACTAAGGCTTACATTGGTTGGCACATAAGCGCCAACACCTTCATTAACTATTCCTTGTAAATATTGATCTAATTTTTTGTTGAACTCAGTAGAGTTATTAAAATCATCAAAACTCATAGCATATCCGCCATGAGTATGTGTGTCTATAAATGATGGCATAAGAATTAAGTTATTGCAATCTATGCCATCTTTATTTGTGTTACCTTCTTGAATAGCAATAATGTTACCATGATCATCTAATTCTAGATATCCATGGATTGTTTTATCTTTTGTTACTATTCTTGCATTCTTATAAATCAACGTCAACCTCAGAATCAATAATGATTGTTACATTTGGATGGTTAACTAAAATTGTAGCAGGTACATCTGGATTAAATTCTTTTGCTTTTAGTAATTTGTTAATAGCATATGATTTATCATCTCCAAAAGCTAATAAAACAATTTCTTTTGCTTTCATAATTGTTTGTAATCCCATTGAGTAAGCTTCACGAGGAACTTTTTTTACCTTACCTTCAAAGAATTTATCAGCATTTACTTGAATTGTAGATTCATCAAGAGCTACAGTTCTAGTCAAAGAATATTCAGAACTTCCAGGTTCATTAAAACCAATATGCCCATTTACACCAATTCCTAAGATTTGGAAATCAATTCCTCCAAATTCTTCAATTGTGTTATCAAATGTATTTCCTTTATTTGGGAAGTGAGTTTGAGATTCCTTAATCCCTAATGGTTTAAATAATCTTTCTTTCATGAAATAGTGATATGACATTGGACTACTTCAATCCATATCCTTATATTCATCTAAATTGAATGTTACTACTTTATCTCATGAAGTATTGTTTTGCAAATGATCTTCAACTAAGAATTCATATAAATAAATTGGACTTGAACCGGTTGCTAATCCTAATCTTAAATCAGGTTTAGCTTTTAGTCTTTCAAGTACCATATTAGCACCATAAACAGAACCTTCTTTTTTATTAGCAAATTTTAATACCTTCATAATTACCTCTTTAATGATTAATTATATTAATTTTACTATTAATAATAAAGTTATTAACATTTGATTTATACCAATGCTGTCTTTAATCTGGCAATAACAAAAGAGAAACCTCTCAATACATCATATGAGTATTGTTTATAAATAGAACCATTTATTTCGAACTTAGCTGAATATCCAGCTAAGTTTGTACAATATTGTGCCTTAGAAGTTGCATCAATTAAATCAGTATTTCTAGCAAATGATCATGGAAATGTACCAGCGGATAATGGAGGTAGAAAACTACTCTGTCTTGGAATATATGTTAACTTAATCTTTTGCCCTGCTTGTACTGAATACATACTTTGTTGCGAAGTTCCAACATTTTGCAAAAAGAATTTTTTATTATTAACAGTATATTTTACAATACCTTCAATAATACATTCATATTCTTGGCCACCATTTAATGGTTTAGAATAGTAGTTAATTTCAGTAAAGTTATCTTCAAATGTTTGATAGAAAACAAATCTAGCTTGTGCTACAAATTCTTCTTCCATTTGAGCAAATGTCATTTTAGCTAGATATTCATTCATTTGTGTTTCACTAATTAACCCGTTAGGATTAACTTGTTTTAATTTACCTTTTCACGATTTATAACCTTCTGGTGTTGGTAAATTAACAATAGGTGCAGAATCAAGTGGAGATACTTGTACACTTGGTGGTGGAACAGGTTGTGGTTGAGGCAGAGGTTGAGGAGATACTTCTCCACCACCATCTGGATCTTCAACAACTTTAAGAGTAATACGTGTAGAAGTTAGAGTAGTAGTTTTATAAGATACTTTTACATAAACTTCTAAACCATTATCTTCTAATGTAGCATCTCTTAAAAACTCAAATGTAGTTTGCGAATTATCAATTGAATCCTTACCATTTTTAACAATGTGTCATTCATATTTTACTAAGCTAGAATCTATTCCTTCAACTGGACTAACAAATGCTTGAATTTGAATTTGATCACCAACATAATATTCATCATATGAATTGTCTATAACTACTTCTGTAATTGTTGGTTCTTGTGGTGTTGGTTTTGGAGGAGTAATTGGTCCTGGTTCTGGATCTGGATGAGGTGCAGGATTTGGTGGGTTAATTGTACCAGTATCTGGATTTTGATCTGGCTTAGGTTCTATCGGTTGATTAGGAGAAGTGGAAATATCAGGATTTGAATTAGAAGTTGGTGGTAAACTAGGTTTATTATCTCCTTCTATTTTATTATTATTTTCATTAATTTTTACTGTTGCTATAGTAGCAGCAGCTGCAGTTCCACCAACTAGTACAAAAGCAGTTGAACACACTACTATAGTTTTGATTCATTTAAACACCATAATACAACCTCATTATTTCTTAAATTTCTTTACAAAATTTATTAATCTTTTAGTTTTATTATAATCAATATCATTATTAATGAATTTGATTGGAATATTGTATCTACTATTATTATAAATAACTGGTTTTATAAATGAGAAAGATTTGAAACTGTATTCACCGTGATAAACTCCAGTTCCACTAGTATAAACTCCACCAAAAGGAAGGTTACTATTTGTTAAGTGAATTACACTATCATTTACACAATATCCACCTGCATTTATATGATTTAAAAAGTAATCTATTTTATTCTTATCTTTTGAATAAATATAAGCAGCTAATGGTGAGTTATCTATACCATTAATTATTTCTACTATTTGTTCAATAGTTTTGTTAGTTTTAGCGATAAATAATATTGGACCAAATAGTTCTCCATAATTACCTAATTCAGTGATAGGTAATTCAATGATAGTTGGTTCAATCATTAGTGTCTTTTTATTATAGTTTCCGCCATAGATAATTTGAGTAGAATGTTGCTTGATAATTTTTACTAATCTATCAAATGTTTGTTCATTTATTATCTTAACCATATTTTGGTTTTTAATTACATCAGGATATTGTTTATATGTAGATAGTGATAGATTAGTTGCAAAGTTATCTATTGCTTCATTGTAAATAATGTAATTTATACCAACACAAGTTTGACCGCCATTAAGAAATTTAGATCATACTATTCTGTCATAAATGGACTTATTAATTACTTCATCTATTACTAGTGGACATTGACCTCCTAATTCAGTAACATAATCAATATTTCTTTTTACACATTCTGCCTCAATTATTTTCCCAACTTTTGTACTTCCAGTAAAGAATATCATATTAGGTTCATACTTGTAAATATCATCATAATTATTTAAATCTTTGTCTTCAATTGTACTTACATATTTTGATTGGAAAGCAAAGTCAATTATCTTGTCCATTGCTTTGTTAATATTTGGTGTTTGATTCGAGTATTTAATTAAGACTTTATTACCAGCTGCAAGTGCACCTGCTAATGGAATAAAACAAAGGTTAAATGGATAATTAAACGGAACTATAATTAACACTTTGCCTTTTGGTTTAGCGATTAGTTTAGATTTTGTACCAAATACTTGATATGAACTCTTCACTTTTTTAGGTTTCATTCATTGCTTTAAATGTCTTATTTGATTTTCTATTTCGCTGATAGCTTCACTTATTTCACATAAGTAAGTTTCTTTTGGTGATTTGTTAAGATCCTTAACAAATGCTTTAAGCACATCTGTTTCATATTTTAGAATAGCTTCTTTTAATATTTTTAAAGCATTGATTCTATCTTTGTAATTTGGAATGTGTTTATCATTGTCTTGTTGTTGTTTTATCTTTTCTATCTTTGTCATATTCCACCTTAAATTAATTTTAATTGAATTTAATAATATAAATTAATAAAGATAAAGTTTCAATATATGCTACCATTAATATTGTTAATATAAGGACTAAAGGGAATATGAAATACTCAAAGATATATATTGCTAATGATCATTCTGCTGTAGAAGTGAAGAATGAAGTAAAAAAATACTTAGAAGATAAAGGATATGAAGTTAGGGATTTAGGTACTAATAAAACTGATTCTGTTAACTATGTTGATTACGGAGACAAATGTGCTCTAATGGTACAAAAAGATCCAGAAGCATTAGGTATAGTTATTTGTGGTACTGGTATTGGAATTAGCATTGCAGCTAATAAACACAAAAATATTAGATGTGCTGTTTTATATAATGAAAATGTTGCTAGACTAGCTAAGCAACACAATAATGCTAATATAATTTCATTTGGTGCAAGAGAAATGTCTCTTGAAGATATCTTTAAAAGAATTGACGCTTTCTTAGAATCTGATTTTGAAGGTGGAAGACACTTAAATAGAATTAACTCTATGAATTAGAACTATTTTTTCTTTTCATTAATAAGTTTAATTCCCTTAATTTCAGGGAAGTTTTCTTTTAGAATACTTTCAATCCCATCATTATATGTATAATCTAAAAATTGACAATCTACACATGCTCCTAATATTTTTAGGTGCACTATATTATCTTCATATTTAACAAACTCTAAATCACCACCATCTTGGTTTACATAAACTCTAAGTGATTCAATTAAATCTATTATGTCTGCAGTTATGTCGTTTTTAGTTTCCATATTAATCCTTATTTAACTATTATAGTTAATACCGATATTCGATCTATTGCAATAAAATGAACTACAATCTCGATAACTTTTCCTTTGTAAACGGTTGAATAAATGTGCTTACCTTCTGATTCATAAGCATAATGAGCTTTTTGAATTAATTCACGTAGGTTTGCTTCAAAAACTAATGTAGATTTATCAACACCAAAATCAAGCCTTTGTTTAGCTCTTTCCATGGCATGAGCTGTTATTCCAATATTTTGTAGCTTAATAGATTTTAAAGAGTTCATTACCCTTCTATATTATCACAATTACTTACAACTCATTGAATATCATCGTCATCATCACATTGTGCAATAAAACGTTCATATAATGGTTTATTTTCTTCTGATATTTGAACTGTTGATTGAGGAATGTATCTAACTTCAGCTGATAAACATTTAATTCCAGCATTTTCTAAAGCTTCATTAACTGGTAAGAATTGGTTAGGCTTAGCAGTTAAGATGTAGCAATCTTCATCATCAACTAAATCTAAAATTTCATTATTCATAGTAGCTTCTAGAATTTGATCTTCATTGTATTCAGCCTTGTCAATAACAAATTCACTTAATTCATCAAATAACATCATTACACTATTAGGTTTTGCAATGTTACCGTGAAGTTTAGAAAAATACCCTCTTACTGCACTAATAGTTCTTTGTTCATTATCAGTTAAAGCTTTAATGATAATCCCCATTCCATTAGGACCATATCCTTCATAGAAAAGTTCTTTTAAAGTTGAAGCATCTTTTGATGCACCACTAATATTCTTTTGAATAGAATCACGTGATAAGTTATTTTGTAAAGCTCTTACAATAGCTGCTTTCAATCTAGGGTTAGCTTCTGGATTAGGACCACCAATTTTAGCTGCAGCCTTAATTTCCTTAGCACACTTCATTCAAAGCTTTGCTTGTTGTTGTTGTTTTTTATTAATACCTGATGCAATTAAATGTTTACGTGGCATTATTATAACTTCTTAGTTGGGATACCAACTAAAACTTTCTTTTGTTCTTGTTCTTCAGCTATGTCTTTGGTATTAATTTTGTAAACGCCAACTATATCTTGATTAGTTGATCTTTCTGAAAGTGGTTTAATGCTAATTGGTTTAGAAACTTGTGTACTAGTTTGTTCTACAGATGATTGAACAGATGCTTGTTGTGATTTGATTAATGTTGATTTAACTGTTGTATTAGGTTCAGCTGATACACTTGTTTGAGTGTGGTTAGTTTGGTTAAGGTTGATACTAACAGTTCTAGTTATATTAGCTTGAGTAGTTTGTGTTGCACTAACTGTTTTAGTTAATGTAGATTGAGCTGTTGTATTGATTGGTGATCTGTTAATCATATTTGCAGTTTGAACTGATTGACTAGCACTAACTGTTTGGTATGATTGAGCTGGTTTAGCAACATTAGCTTTTTTAATCAATAATGGTTTAGCCATTGCAGGAGCATCTGATGTAGCAGCTTGTCTGTTTGACATGCCCATACTCATTCCCATACCCATTGGGTTTTGTCTTGCAGGAGCTTCGGTTTGTACTGAACCTTGAGCATTGAAGTTTTGACTCATGATACTACTTCTAGTATTAATTCCCATTGAGTTTGGTTTAGATTGTTGAATAGGAGATGAGTAAATAGTTGATGATGTCTTTAAGCTAGATTGAATATTAGCACCAAATTGATTGTTGTATGCAATTTGATTTTGGATAATTTCATTTACAAGAGCTTGGTTTGCTGCAGCTTTTGCATTTCTTTCATCAATTAAATCACTAATGTTATTTACATATCCAACTGTTGCAATCTTGTTGTTTGATAATGAGATACCTTTTTGAGCCATTGTTTGCTTATAGTTTGGTTCATAAGCTTTTGAAGCACCAAATGGAGCTGCTGCATTAATTACAGTAGTTTGTGGTGTGAATAATAAAGTCTTTGCAGGTTTAATATCAAGTGTTCTAACATTACGACGTTCTTCAACAGGAGCTTGAGCAGCAATTGGTTCTTCTACCATATTAGACATATTTTCAGTTGAAGCAATCATGTCGTCTAATTGTTTCTTTAATGCATCAATGTTTTCATCACTTGTAACTTCTTTGTTTGAAAGAATATCTCTAAGTTGATCCATATTGCCTTCTTCGTCATCACTTAGACTAACAATAGCAGCGTTTGGTTCATTGATCTTAGCAAGTTCAGATTCTCTTTCAGATAGTTTGCTTCATAATTTGTCTTGTTCAGAAATTTCTTTTAAATATATTTCTTCATAGAATCTAATAACATCTTTATAAATTAAATATTGTTGTGTTGTCATTGTGTCAGGATTCTTGTCTAGGAAATGAACATAGTTTTTAGAATCTGAGTTTTCACACATAATCTTAATAACTTTATTTCTTTCATATGAATTAAATTTAGATAAGTATTGGTCTAAGATATGTTTCTTTTGTTTGTATTCATCGAAATATTTACTTGGAACACTATTAATTCAAGTGTCATATTGACTTGCTGGAACTTCCATGTCAACTACATGAAGTAATTGTTTTTCTTCTGCATTGTGTTGAACTTGGTTAGCACCTGCTGCATTGTTCATTAACATTTCATCTTTAACTTGATCAACAAATTTACCGATGATGTTTGCATCAGATTCATTTTTATCTACTACATAATTGTATTTAAAGTGTAATTTTGATCTAATGTAAGGAAGACCATATTTGTGAACTACTCTACCTGTGAAGTTAAAATAGTCATGTGGTCTTTCATCTCAGTCATAGGCTGACTCTCTTAATAATTTGAATTCGTTTTTCATAGACATTCCTCTAAAATATATCAATATATTATATAATTTTATCTTATTTGCATACAATTTATGGTAAAAAATTGCTCTAATTGGATAAAATATATATGATAAAACACTTATAGGAGGACCAAAATTATGGCTTTAACATTAGATGTTACTATTGAAATTCCTAAACATTCAAAAGTAAAATATGAATATGATAGAAAAACTGGAAATATTAGCGTTGACAGAATACTTTATGGACCAAGTGGATACCCACAAAACTATGGTTTCATTAAAGAAGCATTAGACTGAGATGGAGACGAATTAGATTGTCTAGTTATTAGTGATCAAGAATTCCCATGTGGAATCATTGTTCCTACTAGAATCATTGGTGCAATGGAAATGATTGATGGTGGTGAAACTGATACTAAATTAATTGGGGTAATTGATTGTGACCCAAGATATTCACATATTAATTCAATTGACGACTTAAATCAACATCTTTTATTAGAAATGAAGGACTTCTTCGAAACATACAAAAACTTACAAAAGAAGAAAGTAGAAATTAAAGGATTCCAAAAGAAAGATTGAGCTGAAAAAGAATATAAAGAATGTTGTGAATTAATGAACAAATATGGTTCAATGGATAAAAAAGAATTCATTGCTAAAATGCAAAAAGAACATCCTGAAAAATATAAATAGTATAAATTAATATAAATTAAGGTAAAATATTACAAACTAGCATTAATCATGATAATGTGGTTGATGCTAATTATGGCGGCTTTGGTGAAGTCGGTTAACACACCTGACTGTGACTCAGGCATTCGCGAGTTCGAATCTCGTAGGTCGCCCCATTAAAAACAAAAAAACTAGGAGCAATCCTAGTTTTCTTTTATCTTATTTGATTGTTTTGATGAACTTGTAGACATTGAAGTCTTTGTGTTTCTTCTTCATTGAGTCTAAACCATTCATATCTAGCTTAATTGTTTCTACAAGTTTAAAACCATTTCTAGTGTATCATTCATAGTTACAATTTTGATCTGAGAACACTTGGTATTGTTTATGACCTCTTTGTTTTAATTCATCTTCTCATAGTTTAATTAAGTTAAAACCAATGTTCTTACCTGATACTAGAGAACATAAACAATTTACTTCTGGTAAATTTTTATCTCTTAACATATCAATTGTCTTAGTGATACGTTCTTGAAATTTAATAATGTCACCATATTCAGGATTCTTATTAATGATTTTATTCAAAGCTTTAATATCTAAATCCTTTTTGTGAACACAATCAATAGAACCCATAATTACACCAACTTCTTTTTTATTAATCTCAAAGTTGTAGAAGTAGTTTGAATTTTCGATTCAATACTTAGCAAAGATTTTGCAAATCTCTGCATTAATTTTTTCATTTTGTAAGTAGTTGTCAAGAACTAAAATCTTTTCAACATAAGTAGCATATTTTTTTGACTTAATATATTTCATAACAATTTTATTATAAAGGAATTAAAGGATATTTTGAAGTAAGTAATATTATTACTTGTTTTAAAAGGTTGCAATTTATAGATAATTGTAATTTTCTACATTTTTGGTATATTTTTATATTTTTGGTATATTTTTTATCTTTTTTTGGTATATTTTTATATTTTTGGTATATTTTTTGTCTTTTTTTTGGTATTTTCCTAGTAAAATATAGCTAACATATGGAAATTAAGAGAATAGCAACTAAAAAATTAGAAAAACTATTGAATATTACAGGAGCAGTGTTAATTACTGGTCCTAAATTTTGTGGTAAAACGTTTTTAGCTCAATTATGTTGTAAATCATCTATTTTCCTTGATGACTTAGATATTAGTGATGAAATTAAATTAAATAGAGAAAAAATTATTGAAGGTGAATACCCTAGACTAATAGATGAATGAGAATTAATTCCAAATACATGGGATTGGGTAAGAAGACAAGTAGATAAAGATGGATCAAATTATAAAGACGGTTTGTTTATTTTAACTGGTTCTTCTACACCAATTGATTCTGACAAAGTATTCCATTCAGGTGCTGGAAGAATTAGTAGACTTAAGTTACAAACATTAACATTTGCTGAAATCTATAACTTTGAGGATGATGAATCTATTTCCTTATACAATTTGTTTGATTCAAAATATAAGATGTCAGAAATCAAGAACCAAATCAATTTAAAAACTGTTATTAATCAAATGATACTTGGAGGATGACCAGGATTAATATCTAAGAATTTAACTGAATCATGAGATTATGTAGAATCATATCTAAATTCTGTAAATAAAAAAGAAATTAAGAAACAGTATCAAATTAACTTTAATTCAATTACATATAATTCTGTATTCAAGTCTTTATGTAGGTTGACAACTACTCAATTGAACAAGTCAAAAATTATTGAGGATCTAAACGGAAACATTAATATCAAAACATTAGAAAAATATTTGCAAATTATATCTGATACTTGTTTATCATTTGATGTCAATCCATGAAGAGGATCAAATATAAGATCGTCTTATGTAATGAGAAGCAAACCTAAAACATATATTTGTGATTGTTCAATTATTGCTTATTTATTATCTGTTCAATCTTGTGATCAATTACTTAAAGATTTAAATACGCTTGGTATTATATTTGAAAACCAAGTTATCAAGGATTTAAAAGTATATGCTGAAGCAATAGATGCACAAATATATTTTTACAGAGATAGTGATGGCAATGAAATAGATGCAATTATAGAATTAAAAGATGGAAGATGAGGAGCTATTGAAATAAAACTGTCAGATGAATTGATTCAAAATAAATCTGATAGATTAAACAAAGTTATTGCATCTCTTAATATGGTTGGTCCTAATGCTGTTCCTTCTTTTAAAGCAATTATTACTAATGCAGATAGATCTTATACTCTAAAAGATGGTACCTTAGTTATCCCTTTTCCTTTGCTAAGACCATAATAAACAAAATCTCTAGCCATACATAAAATGACTAGAGATTTTGTTTTATATTTTATTAATCATTGAATTATTTAGAAACAATGTCAATGATTTGAGAGTATAGTTCTTTCTTAGTAGTGTAAAGAATTTTTTGTGATTCTGATTTAGCATTTCTAATGTTTGCATCTAATTGATCAATTTCTTTTTTTAGACTATTGATATCAACAGATGACTTTTCAACACAATAATCACTAAATACACTAGTTCCTTCTGATTGTACATTTAGTAATCCACCGACTACAACATATTCAGTGAACTTTCCTTCAACTTCTACTTTTGAAATACATGGCTTGATTAATCCAACAGTAGGAACCATATTAGCATAAATACCTATGGCACCATTTTGTGTCACTGTTTGAAAACTATTTGCTTTACCTTTGAATGTAGTTCCTTCAGGTGTTAAAATCTTTAAATCAAATTGTTGAGCCATATTCTATACCTTTTGTTGTTAATAATTATTTTTTAGATTTTTCGTATGATTCGTAAACTTCTTTAATAGTTCCTTTATATAAGAAGTGAACTTCTGGAATGTGGTCAAGTTTACCTTCAATAATTTCTTTGAATCCAGCTACAGTATCTTTTACCTTAACATACTTACCTGGGTGACCAGAGAATTTTTCAGCTACGAAGAATGGTTGAGATAAGAAGTTTCTAATCTTACGAGCTCTATTTACAACCATCTTATCTTCTTCAGATAATTCATCTACCCCTAAGATGGCAATGATATCTTGTAATTCATTAAATCTTTGAAGTGTAGTTTGAACTTCACGAGCTACTTTATAGTGTTCTAAACCAACAGCTTTAGGTTCTAGTAATCTTGAACTTGAACCAAGTGGATCAATTGCAGGGAAGATACCTAATGAAGCAATTGAACGGTCAAGAACTGTTTTAGCATCTAGGTGTGTAAATGTAGTAGCAGGAGCAGGGTCAGTTAAGTCATCGGCTGGTACATATACAGCTTGAACTGAAGTAATTGATCCTTTCTTAGTTGAAGTAATTCTTTCTTGAAGTTTACCCATTTCATAAGCTAATGTTGGTTGGTAACCTACAGCAGAAGGCATACGACCTAATAATGCAGACACTTCTGAACCAGCTTGAGTGAAACGGAAGATGTTATCAATGAATAATAAAACGTCTTGTCCGAATTTATCTCTAAATTCTTCAGCCATTGTTAAACCTGTTAAAGCAACTCTCATACGAGCACCAGGAGGTTCATTCATTTGACCGAATACTAGTGCAGTTTTATCAATTACACCACCTTCAATCATTTCGTAGTAAAGGTCATTACCTTCACGAGTACGTTCCCCAACACCAGCAAATACTGATAAACCACCATGACCTGTAGCAATGTTGTGAATTAATTCTTGAACTAATACAGTTTTACCAACACCGGCACCACCGAATAAACCAATCTTACCACCTTTTACATAAGGTACAAGTAAGTCGATAACTTTAATACCAGTTTCAAGTATTTCAGTTTGGTTAGATTGATCTTCATAAGATGGAGCTTCTTGGTGAATAGATCTTAAAGTAGGATTTTTAATTTCAGGTTTACCATCAATAGGTTCACCAGTAACATTAAACATTCTTCCTAATACATCTTTACCAACTGGAACTGAGATTGGAGCACCTGTATTTTCAACTGGCATACCTCTAACTAAACCATTAGTAGTATCCATAGAAATACATCTTACAACATCTCCACTCATTAATTGAGAAACTTCTAATACTAATTTAGAACCATGATTGTCAACAACTAAAGCATCATTAATTTCTGGCATATTTTCAGCCGAGAACTTAACGTCTACAATTGGACCTAATACTTGGTAAATCTTTCCGATTTTATTTGTGTTTGTTTGTTTACTTGCCATAATCTACTCCTTTGTTTGGCTTCCTGAAATAATTTCAGTAATTTCGTTAGTAATTTTTGCTTGTCTCATTCTGTTGTATTGTAGTTCTAATTTAGCAATTAAATCATTTGAGTTATCTGTCGCTGTATCCATTGCGTTACGACGTGAAGAGTTTTCACTAATAGTTGATTCAATTAAAGCTCCATAGATAACACTTGATAAATAACTTGGGATTAATTGTTTGATGATGCTTTCTTTATCTGGTTCATAAGTAATTGCACCATCTGGAACTGCATTTGCTTTTGCAGCTTCGGCAACCTTCTCATCAAATGGTAATAAGCTTAAGGTTGCTGGTGAGAAGGTAATTGCATTTATGAATTTAGTGTAATGAATTACCACTCCGTCAATTTTTTGTTCTTCTAGCAATTTCATAATCAGTTGTACTAATGAAGAACAATCTACATAATTGAAGTTATCAATATTCAAGGCTGGATAGTCCATGTATTGATCTGGTTTAAGATTTCGTAAGATTGAATCTTTTCCTTTTTTACCAATTTGCAGAACTTTATCTTCTGGTTTTATTTGTGGTAGTGCATGTTTAATCACATTCCCATTATATCCACCACATAAACCTAAGTGAGAAGTTACAATAATGTGTAATTTTTTTGTTCCAGCATATTGTAGATCTTTTTGTTCACTAATCAATTTACCAACTAAATCATAATATTCATAATAGTAATCTTTAATCTTTGCATAAATTGATTTTTGCTTTTGTAGTTTACCACTAGCCATTAGTTTCATTGCATTAGTGATCTTACAAATTGATTTAGCAGAAACAATTCTTTTCTTTAAATGAATTAATGACATTATCTGCTACCTCCTTTGTGACCATCAGAAGACTTATACTTTTGTCTTTCATGGTAGTACAATCAATCACCTTTTAATTTCTTACGTTTAGGTTCACGGAAAGGATTTGGTGCATCATGAATAACTGCTGGTACTGCTTTAACAATCATCTTATCTTCTTTAGATTCTTGTTTTGTCTTTTCTTGTTTTTTTGGTTTTGCTTTTTGAGGTTTCTTTGTTTTATCTTTTTTAGGACTAGCTGATTGTTCCTTTTGAGCAGCTTTTAATGCTTTTCTTTCCTTCTTAGAAATATGAGGGAAAGCAACATTTAAGAAGCTAGCCACACAATAAACTGTAACTGGTGCTCAAATGAAAGCAAAGACAATAAATAAAGCATAACAAATATAACTTAATCTAGTAACAGGAGTATCTACCACTTTTCAAACATCTGGTCTTGATGCTCACATTCATGAATACTTATCTAAATCATCATAATAGTTTTCATGCATTACAGCATAGAAATGAGATCTTTGGTCGTTTACTGTGGTACCAGTATTATTTAAAGCAGCTTGTCATTGTTCTGCTGTTCATGCATTAGCACCATCATTTAAGAAAGCACTATAGTCTTTACTTAGTGTATTATAGATATCTTGTCTAGTAGTATCTACAAAGATAAGTGATCAAACACAAATTCCAAAACAAATTAAACTAAGAATTCAAAGTAAGATATAGTAAATCTTGAAGCCTCTAGATCTTTGTGATCACTTAGCTTTAATTCTAGATATACATGTTTCTTTTACTTCTGTGTTAGTTAGAACTGTTTCTTTGTTTTCCATAGTTTAATTATTTAACCTTTTTAACTGCAAGTTCTTCTTCTTTTGAAGGTTCTAAGTTACTAGCACTAAAACCTGTTGGGTAAGTATAACCTTTAATACCACTAACAAAAGATTTTACTAATCTCTTTCATTCGTATTTTAAACAGTCTGAAATGTCTGGAGTAATTTCTTTTGTTTTAGTTAAGATAGTTATTACTTTTCATTTTGCAATGTCAAAGTATAGTTTTTCTTTAAATTCATCCATCTTTTCAACTGGAATGAAATCAATGAAGTGTTCTTTAATACCAAATAATACAATTGTTTCAACGATTTGGTTTAATGGAGAAGCTTGTTTTTGCTTAATCATAGCTAAAATTCTTTCTCCATGATTTAACACTTTTTCAGTTGCATCATCTAAGTCAGATCCAAATTGGCTGAATGCTTGTAATTCAAAGAATGATGCTAATTCAAGTTTAAGTGATGAAGCTGATTGCTTTACACACTTAATTTGAGCAGATGAACCTACTCTGGAAACTGATAACCCAATATCAATTGCAGGTCTTTGTCCAGCGTTGAATAAGTCAGTTTGCATAAATAGTTGACCATCTGTAATTGAAATAACATTTGTAGGAATATAAGCTGAAATATCACCAGCTTGAGTTTCAATAATTGGTAATGCAGTAATTGATCCACCACCATTTTCTTCATTAACTCTACAAGCTCTTTCAAGTAGACGTGAATGTAAGTAGAATACATCCCCAGGATAAGCTTCACGACCAGGAGGTCTCTTTAATAATAATGATAATGTACGGTAGGCAACGGCGTGTTTAGATAAGTCATCATAAACGATTAAAACATCTTTGCCTTGGCTCATTCAGTATTCAGCTAATGTAATACCAGTGAATGGAGCTAAGTAGTTTAAAGTTGGTAAGTCATCAGCAGATGAGTTTACGATTGTTGTATATTTTAATGAATCTGTTTCTTCTAATAATCTAACTACGTTTGCAACTGTAGAAGCTTTTTGACCAATAGCTACATAAACACAATATACATCTTTACCGTTTTGGTTAATGATTGTATCTAAAGCAACTGTTGATTTACCAGTTTGACGGTCACCAATGATTAATTCTCTTTGTCCTTTACCAATTGGGAACATTGAGTCAACTGTTAAGATACCTGTTTCAAGTGGTTGGTTAACTGACTTACGAGTCATAACCCCAGGAGCGATTTTTTCAATAGGAGATGTATGTTTTGTTTTAATTGCACCTTTTCCATCAATAGGTTCACCTAAAGCATTAACAACACGTCCTAAGAATTCATCACCTACTTGGATACTTGAAATCTTTTTAGTACGTTTTACATCACTACCTTCAGTAATGTTTTCAAACTCACCCATACAAATAATTGAAACAGTTTCTTCTTCTAAGTTAAGTACTAGACCTGTAGATCCATTTTCGAATTCAACGATTTCATTTAACATTACATCATTTAATCCGCTAGCTACAACAATTCCATCACCAACTGTAAGAACTTTACCGATTTCTGACTCAACTACTTGATTAGCATAGTTTTTAATATTTTCCTTAATTATGGAAGAAAATCTATTTTGCGCCATATTCTACTTCTTTCTTAAATTGTTTTTGATTAAATCTATTTTGTTTCTAATTGAGTTATTATAAACAACATCACCATATTCTACTTTGATACCACCAATTAATTTAGTATCAATAATGATGTTAGCTTGAGTTTTTTTAAGCGTTTTCTTTTCTATTTTGTTTAAGATGCTAGTTACATCTTCTTTTTTAAGTTCAAATGGTGTAAAGATCTTTACTTCAATTACTCCAGTTGAATCATTTAGGTTTTCATTAAATTTGATTAAGATGTTTTCTAAAAGTTTTTCATCAGCATTATCAACTAAATATAGAAGTAAGTTAACTAAATAATCATTAATCTTTTTATTAAAGACTTTTTTAATTACTTCTTTCTTATCATTTCCATCAACATTTTTAGAGTTATAGAATTGGACAAAGTCTTTATCTTCATCTAATAATCCTAATAATTCTTTTGAATTGTTAATTAATTCTTCTGATGTTTTAGTTTCAATTGCTAATTGGCTTAGTGCATTAGCATATTGAACTGCTGCTTCACTATTTACCATCTTTGCTTCCTTTATCGAAATTATCTAAAAATTCTTTTACTAACTTATCATTTTCTTCTTTAGTCATTTTTTGTTTAGAAATTTCAGTTACTGCTTCGAATGCAACATCCATAATTTCTTCTTGCATAGCTTCCTTCATTTGATTTCTTTCAGCTTCAATATTTACTCTTGCATTTTGAATTATTGTGTTAGCTTGTGATTCAGCTTTGTGAATAATTTCATCTTGAACTGCAGAAGCTTTAATTGTAGCATTAGTGATCATTGAATTTGCTTCAGCTTGAGTTTTGATTAAGTTTAGTTCAGCTTCATTTTTGTCTTTTAAAGCTTCTAATTTAGCTTGTTCAGCTTCTTCTCTTTCTTTATTAATGTATTCTTTTCTAGCATCCATTTTTTTGTTAAATGGTACTCAAACCATTCAAATGATTGTAGTAACAAGAATTACAGCAGCTAATATAACTGCACCAAATACTCAGATATTTGGAAATAATAAGTTAAAGATTGTTTCTTGATCAACTGGTGGAGCACCATCAGCACAACTCACTACAAAAGGTAATGATAAGACTAGTACACATAATAGAATAACACTAAAACCAAATATTTTCTTTTTGTTATTCATCTTCCTTACTCTTATCCTTTACTATAATACGAACATTAAAATAATTGCAATTACTAATGCGTAAATAACCCCAGATTCAGCAATAGCTAAACCTACAATGGCAGATGACATAATCTTACCTTTTTGTTCTGGGTTTCTTGAAATAGCTTCAGCTAATTTACCAGCTGCGATACCTTGACCACAACCTACCCCTAGACCTGCTAGCCCTACTGACATACCAGCACCTAAGAATTTTAAACCAACTCCGATTGAGTTAGGATCTTTAGCTACTTCAGTTGCTTGTTGAACTGCAGTAATAATCCCATCGTGGTTTTCAGATACAGATCTTGCTGCATCAATAACAAATGTAATATCCATAATTAATCTCCTTCTTTATAATTAAGCATTTGCTCTTTTTTGTTTTTTTGTTTTTTGAGTAGTCATAGAACCATGTTCTCTTAAGTATTCTTGATATTCTTCTTCTTCATTGTGTTTTTCAGTTACTGGTGTTGAAATGTATGTAGCTGATAACAGTGTGAATACATAAGCTTGAACTAGACCAGTGAATAACGAGAAGTAAATCATTAATAGTGGCATTAATATAACCCCACCAATAAGTACACAAGTAACAATAGGCATACCAAATCCATATAATGCTCAGAATAGAACTTCATAAATAATATATCCAGCTAAGATGTTACCTCATAGACGGAATGAGATAGAGATTAGTGGAGTAACAAAACTCATGAATTCTAATGGGTTAATCATTATTGGGAATTTCTTACCCTTTACTTTAATGTTGAAAGTGAATTTAAGTAAGAAACTTCATCTTTGAATTCAAATTCCCATAATGATTGAAATCAACCAAACAGTCAATCCTAGTGTAAATGGAACTGTATAAGAAATAGCAGCTTCTTTTAAACCAGTAATTGCAATAATGTTTGTTAACCCAATAAATGAGAAGATGAAGCAGAAGAATGGAGTTCATCTAATGTATTTTTCACCAAATGTTTCAACTACAATACCCTTTACCATTAATACAAAGTTTTCAACTATCATGCTGAATTTCTTTGGATCATCTGTTGGTTTTACATTTCTATTTTGAATTCAATATGCAAAACTTAAACCAAAGATAATTAGCACACTAATAACAATTGTAAGAATAGGGTGTAGGGCAGCTTCCATATTTAGAGTGCTTCATTTTCATTGAGTCAAATCCATATTTAGCTTTCCTTTCCTTGTTCTTGTGTTTTATCTTTTTTTTCTTCTCGTTTTGATTCAAGGTACAAGCAAGTGTACTGATCAGTAACGATGACAACATACAATGTCGCTAACATGTAGACATTAATAATGTTCATACCATAAGCCATAAAAATAATAAACATTATCATGGGCATCACATAGATTATCCCTGCTAATGTAGAAAATATAATTGAGTGAACTTTAATTTTCTTTTTATTTTTATCGCGATCAACTACTAACTTTTCAAGATGAATTTCATTTCCCGTTTTAATTAATCATGAAAAAGAAACAAACGAAATAGTTAAAAGCACGGTATATATTAAATCGTACATGCCTAAAGTAATACCAATACTAAGAGATATGATTAAACTTAAAATTGCTATTGCTAGTAATGTGGTTCAGTTCAATCAATGTCGCTTAAAAATCATACTACTCAGCTATAATAACTCAATATAGCCTATACAAATTATATTACTTTTATGAAATTTGCAATGTTTTTTAAAAACATTTTCCATAAAATAAATATATTATTTTATATAGAGCCTAAAAGCTGACCCAATAAAAACCCCAATATTATGTATTAATAATACTTATAATATACCCATCCAATGGCTTATGATGCCTTTTGTAAACTCCAATAGACAAGAATACAACCATCATAGAATCTTATTTTATTTTTAGACAATAGTTGTGTGATAGCATCACTATTTGCACCAGGTTGAATCAATACATTGTCAATATGATTAGATGCACCTGATAACAACTTTTCTGCCTTAAGAGGATTCATACATAATATCATTAGATCAATGTGTGAAGGTACTTGATCTAATGATGCTATTTCTTTATCTACACAATATAGGTTTTGATAATTTCTATCAATAAAGCTTTGTTTAATTTTGTAAGCATATTTATCTGGATTGATAGTATCTCCCATGATACAAATAGTAGATTCTTTATTAGATAATATTTGTGTTAATCAATCATTCATAATAGCCTCATTACTTGAGTAAGTTAAAAATTTTTATTATAATAAGCATACTATGAAACAGAGTAAATTTAGACATCGGTTTGCATTATGAGCCTCATTAACATGCCTAAGTTTAGGTATGGTAGGTACAACTATCTTTGCTGCTACATCTTGTGGTGGTGATGATAAAAAGCAAGATGTACCAACAAATAACACTTCACCTAATAACCCACAACCTCAAGGTCTTGTGAGTGTAGATATTAATTTAGATAAGCCTTCATATATTGAAGGTGACACTATCACTGCAACAGCATATAGCTATCCACCAAATCTTCAAGGAGTTGAATATAAATGATCTATTGAAGGTTCTAATACTATTATTCCATCAACTTCTAATGTTGCAACTTTTAAAGCATCAACACAATTGAATGGTAAGAAATTAAAAGTAGTTGCAACTTATAACCAAAAATCTGTTACAGATATTGTTCTACTTTCTGTGTCTTCTAAACCTACTACACCAACCCTTCCAGAAATTAAGGGAGTGCAATTAATTGTACAAACAGACGAAACAATTGCAGGACAAACTAAAGATTATATAGCTTCAGTGTCCCCAAGTTCGATTAATACAAATTTAAAATATGAATGAATTATTGTTGATTCAAGCAATAAAGAAACAATTTATAGCACATCATACAACAAAGACAACTTCTGTCATCTTGTTTTAACTCAAGACATGGATGGAAAAAAATTTAAGGTAAGAGTTACACAAACTTTACCAGCACCTCAAAGTTCTATCACTCTAACATCAAATGAAGATACCATCGTTGTTCATACACCAAGTAATCCAGATACTGTTGATTGAGCAGAAAAATTAAATGAAGAAAAAAACAAACTAGCCAATGCAAAGATTAATAATATCGTACTAACTCAACAACAAGTTGACAATTTAAAGCATGATGACCAACAAGAATATGAAAATATATTTATTTCTCAAAACTTGTATAATGCAGAATTTGCATACGAGTTTTCAATGGTTAATTCTACTAGTAATTCAATCATAGCAAACGTAATCATATACCCACCTGAAGAAGCAGGCGATATTCCAGAAGTTCAAACTGAAATAACTATCAACTTTGTTATTCAAGGTTCTAGTGGTGGTCAAGTAAGCAATGTAGTGCAAAAGGCAGTTGAAGATTTAAATGCATTCAATTGAAATAACTTTAACTACTCTAAGATGGGAACAAGAAGATTCATTGAAATAAATGATAATCAAAATTCAACAGATACATACTTCTTAAACTATGTAAACAATTTTGATAAGAGAAAATTTGAAGTTGATCACTCAAATGTTAATGTATCGTTATCACCTAATTCATTTAAAAAGGATCTATTCAATCAATCAATAAGATTCAAGTTAGATGTTTCAAAAGATGGTGAAACAGCAACTACAAATGAATTACTAATTAAATACACAACACCAGATAGTATGTTAGGAGAACTTGATAAATCTGCAATTGATCCACAAGTAAAAGTGTCACAATCATTTAGAGGAATCTTAGCTAAGCTTCCAACACCTATTAAACCTTTATCATATAGTTTATTTGAAACAAGATTTAATAATTTATTCAATTCTACTGATGCACAATTTAAACAACAAATGAAATTATATGAAATGCTATATCAACTTAGATTCATTATGTATCAAACATATGGTGATAATGCAACATCAATGGATTATGGTTTAGATGGACAATCTGTAATTCTTAAAGCAAAAATAAAAGATTCAATTAATGTAAGTAATAGTCTTATCCAAATAGCAGATAAACAAACTAATAATTTTACAATGAATGCAAATAATATTTTAACTTTGAAAATTTCAGGAAACATAAATGATAGTTGATCATCTTCGTCAAATGACGATGGTCTTTTTGCTGCTTCAAGTTTTATGTATACAAAAGGTCCTGAATATTCAACAATTACAAGTGGTCCAAACTTCAAAAGTTATGTTCTTACATTATCTGGATCAAGTTGAAACTTCTCATCGACTCAAAATGGTTCTAGTTTACACTCATATGTATTTAGTAATAGAATACCATTTATTTTCTCATTAGGTTATAAGAGAAATAGTTAATTACTCTATTAATATACAAAAAACGAAGCACGGTGAAATGCTTCGTCTATGTTTTTTGAGAAAGGAGGGGTGTACTCAGTGAGTACTAATTTTTTACAAATCTTTTGTTTGTATCTTTCAGGAAACTTGAAGTATTCACCTCCTCTCTTACGTTTCCTGGATTAATAATTTTTTGTAAATTATCTAGCCTTTGAGATAATCCACATATTTTATCTGTTAATTTTTTAAGAATGTCAATTGATTTGACATGTGAATATGCTACTAAATTAATAGCTTCATTATTTTCAAGCGCTAACTTAATTAACTTGCATACTCAATCTTCTTTATTTTCTTTTTTAATATTGTTCATAAAAGTAATTCCTTTTTACCTTGTTAAAAATTAAGGGGTGAATATGAGACCAATTTAATGGAAACAAAAAATACAAAATCCTAAAAGCATTCATTGGAGACAAAATCCAATGGGGGAAAGTTTTTTTAACCTCCCCAATATAAAGAAGTCCAATTTTTCTGAAAAAAAGGACAACTTTTTGAAAAATTTTTTTAGCCCCAAAAAGTACAATACTACGTATTGTAAAAAAATTACAAAAATGAAAATTTTTTTGGCATTTTCAAAAAATGACCAAAAAATGGCCAAAAACTGCCATTTTTTACGAATTTTTGATCATTTTTAAAAATTAACTGACATTTTGCTCGAAAAAGCCCTAAAAATGGGCTAAATTTTAAAGTTTTTAGCTCTTGGGTCCTTGTTTAAGCCTGGCATTCTAAAAACCTTGTCACATACTAATACAAGCATTTTACCTGCATGATTAATGCTATATCCATTAATTACTATATTAAAATCCTTAGGTCTATTAAGTAAATTTGGGTCACTTGATAGGGAATATTGTGTTTTAGACATACAAATAAAGTAATCTTGTAGGTTTTTATCTTTCAATACCTTTTCAACTTCAGGAGTGGCTTCATATCCTTTTGCACCGTAAGATTTAGTGATTATCTGTTCTAATTTATGTTGTAAGCTATCTTTTTTTACATCATATAGATATTTAACCTTAGGTTGTTTTTCAACTAATTTAACTACCTTATCTACTAAGTCATTGGTATTTTGAATTGGACCTTTACTATAAATGTCCGAATAAGCCATTATTAAATTATGTTGTTTGCATAAAGATTCAAAGATGTCTAATTCATCACCATAATCAGATTCTGTTAAATTTAAAACGATTAATGGTTCATACCCATATTGTTTAACATGATCTACATGAGCTAATAAATTGTTAAATCCTATTTTTAAATTATCCAAATCATTGTTTGCTTCATTATTTGCATGATAAATTAATGCTTTGATAGTTACACAGATAATTACTCCATCTGGTTTTAATCCAGCTGTTTGCATTTTGATATTCATTAATTTTTCAAAACCTAAATCACTACCGAACCCACATTCAGTGAAAACATAATCACTTAGATGTCTTGCAGTATTAGTTCCAATGATACTGTTACATCCATGTGCTATATTAGCAAATGGTCCACCATGAATTATGACTGGACTATCATATTTGGTAAATGCTAGATTTGGATATAGTGCTTGATTTAAGATTGATAGGATAGCATCTTCAATTGCTAAATCATGAATAGTAATTGGTTTATTATCTTTAGAATAGGCAACTATAGTTTGTCCTAATCTATCCTTAAATTCTTTTCTATCTTTTACTAAACAAAATAGTGCCATTAGATCACTAGCAGCTGTAATATTAAAACCTGTTTTGTATTTAATATCCTTTTTAATTGTTACTTCAACTTCTCTCAATCCTCTATCATTTAAATCTTCACATCTCATTCATAAGATTTTATTTGGATCTATGTTTAAAGTTGAATCAAAATAAATTTCATTTTCAATTACAGTTGAGATTAAGTTATTAGCTGAGGTGATAGCATGGAAATCACCAGTGAAATGTAAATTGATATCTGCATCATCCTTTAATACTGATTCACCGCCACCAGTGGCTGTACCCTTCATACCAAAGACTGGTCCTAAACTTGGTTGACGTAAACATCCAATAGCTTTATGTCCATGAGCATTCATAGCATCTGTAAGACCAATAAGAAGTGTTGTCTTGCCTTCTCCCTTAGGTGTAGGATTTATTGATGTGACAATAATAATCTTGCCTGATTTGCTAGTATCAGTTTCAATGATTTTATAGAATTTATTATTTAGATTAATTAATTTTTTTTCATCTAAAGACACTTTTGTTGTATTATATTTCATAATAATTACCAAACAATAGTATTATATCAAATATTGGGCATTAGTAAAATTATGAAATTTAGTGAGTTGAAATTGGATGAGAGGATCCTAAAGAACATAGACGCTTTAAAATTTACTGAGATGACAAAAATTCAAGAAAATGTCATTCCACAAGTAATTGAAGGTCACGATATCTTAGTTAAGGCACAAACAGGTAGTGGTAAGACTGCTTCCTATTTAGTGCCTATTATTAACAAAATACTAACTACTAAAACTCATAATTCAATTAAAGCCATTATCTTAGTACCAACAAGAGACTTAGTAAACCAAGTATATGACACATATGAAGCCCTAGCACAAGGAACAGATATTACTTGTTGCAAAATTATGGGCGGTACTAATAAAGATATTCAAATTAAAGAAGTAAAAGATAGACCAGATATCATCATTGGTGTAACTGGTAGATTTAAAGATATGATTTCAAGAGATATCATCACATACAAAGAAATTGAATTTTTTGTTTTGGATGAAGTTGATAAAATGCTAGACCTTGGATTTAGAAGTGATATCCTACACATCTATCATGAAATCCAAATGCAAAACAAGTCAGTACAAACTTTAATGTTATCAGCTACACTACCAGAAACTATTGTTGATCTATCATCAAAATTCTTAAATGATAAACACAAAAGAATTGATTTAGAAGAAGATATGGTTATTAATGATTTAATTGACCAAAGATTCTTAGTAATGCATGAATCAAATATGATGAGTGCTCTACTTAAATTAGTTCAAACTAATAATGTAAGAACGATCATCTTTGCTAATACAATTCAAGCTTGTAATAAGATTGAAGGATATTTAAGATTATTAGGAATTGATGCTGCATCTATTAATGGTGATAGAACTCAACAATATAGAGACAAAGTGATTCAAGACTTTAAAGATTATAAGTTATCTGTATTAGTTTCTACTGATCTTCTATCAAGAGGAATTGATATTAAAGATTTAGATTTAGTTATCAATTATGGATTACCAGAACAATTAGAAACTTATATGCACAGAATAGGTCGTGTTGGTAGAAATAAGACAATGGGAAGAGCTATGTCTGTAATCGATTTAAATGAAGAAGAAAAAATGATAAAACTAATCAAAGGTTATGATTTAAGAGCTAAAGTTTTAACTAAAGAAGCTTGAAGAAAACCAAGCAAGGAAAAAACAGAAGATAAGTCTAATTTATATTAAAATAGTATTATCAGTATGAAACGTGCAAATTTAAAGTTCTTAGGTATATCTATAGCTATCATCTCTGGGATAGCTTTTGTGATTGGAATGAATACTGCAGTTTATTTCTTAACTAGCAATAAGAACTCACACGATGAAAGCAAACACTTATATATTAATGAAGAATTTAATGAATCAACTGATAAGGATGTAATTAAATTCTTTAAAGATAATACTATCTCTATTGGATTTATTAAAAGCTCATATGAAAAAGTAAGTGGTACTGCTTGATTAAAAGATATTGATTATAAAAATAACTCATATACATTTGCTACTAATTTACACGTAGCTTCTAACTTTATTACACCTAATCAAAATAATGAACAAGTAATTGATCCAAGTGTATCTTGAATTACTATAAAATATTTTGATGAATTAGGTAATGATAAATTATTTAATGCAAGAACAAAAAGTCAAGATTGAACAGTAAGCAAATTATATGCTAACAAAAAACGTGAAATACCATCAAAATTCCATCCTCATTCTAATACAGTAGTAGAAGGAGATAAAACATATATTACAAATGGTTATATTGATTATATTGAATTAACCTATCAATTAGATGAAAAAGATGAAAGTACTTTTGCTACTTGATTAAGATCTAGAGGACCTGCACCCAAAATTGCTAGTCAGGATGAAATAACCCATATGTTAGCTGAATCATATAATCCACTTGTACCACCATCAAATCCAAGCACAGAGCAATCACAAAATTATTTATATGTTGCTGGTTTCCCAATCATTGATGGTATGCCAACTTGAGTAGAACAAAAATTTGCTATATCCCAAGGCACTCCTAATGTTATGTACACAACATCAGTACATGAAATGTCTCCTGTACCTTGATTAGATAGAAAAGATGGTATCAAACTTAAAAGCGAACCAAATGGTGAAATCACAGATCAAAGAAGTATCTCACAACAAATAACTATGAATGGTTTATATATGGGTAGTGGATCTTCTGGTTCTATGATTTGTGCTAAGATAAATGATCAATTAAAAGTCATTGCTATTTGATGAGGAACATATGGAAAACGATTTGGTGCAGGCGACTTATTATGATGTAATTCTTACAATCCTATCCACCCAGATTTAGAGACTTATGAAATTACTGATGACGATGATTGAACTAACTGAGAAGGATATAATTTAACAATTTAAACTAAAATATATTATCATTAATATAATAAAAGGATTCATATGATATTAAAAAAGAAAGACAAAAAGTCTACAACAGCTCCAAAAGCTAAAGCTGCAAGCAAAGAAAAAAAACCTCAACCAACTAACACATACTATGTAACTGTTAGATACGATGGTAAAAACAAAGATGGTTGAGAAATCAAAAGAGGAAACGCTTCTAAAGTTTCAGCAGTAACTAAGACTAAGGAAGAAGCAATTGCTAAAGTAAAAGTATTAGCAAAGAACTCTGATGCAACAGTAATCATCTATAAACAAGATGGTGTTATTGATGAAACACTAAAATTAGGTTCAAAGAAATAATTCCACTTATAAAAATCTAGCTCCGGCTAGATTTTTTGTTACCAATATCAAAATCCTTTTCATCTACATATAACTTGCTTTCTATTTCTCATTTAATATAATGCTTTTAATAGCAAAGGAATAATATGAAAAGAATATTTAAAGTCCTACTTGTAATAAGTACACTAGGTGTTGTTTTACTATCATCTACTTTTGTTTTTGCAACATCATGCAAGAATGATGAAATCTCATTATCAAATAATGCTGTTAAAAAACAAGAACCATTTAGATTACCAATTGATGATGATAAAGATAAGCTATTCAATAACATAAATAAATCTTAATTAACATAGGCAGATCTCTTCTATTTTCATTAATTAAATAGTCAATTGAATATATAATATATATGTTTATCATTGATAAACAATATTTCTATTCAAAGTAAATTAGGTGTTATATGAAAAATAAGATGAGAGAGAGAGAAAGCAAAAGTATCATAACTTTATTGAAAAATTAAAAAACAAGGATTATTCTGTACTATTTTGAGTGCTAGTGGGTATAGATGTAGCACTTTGTTTACTATCACTTTGTTTCTTACTGTCTGTATTGTTTTGTTTTATTTTATATCCTATGCCTGAAACATTTGTATATGAAGGTTTAACAGATAGAATGATAGCAGAAGGCCAAGGAAACTTTATCATTCTTTATAATCTACTATTACCTTTATTAGTGCCTTCAATTGTTATCTCTCAATTTCTAACTGCAATTATAGGATATCAAGTTCTTTATGAAAGAATTAATCCTAAGTATTTAGATATTAATTTAGTACCGAAATCTAAAATTATAGGTATCCTTATTTATTTCTTCTTTGCAACATTATTGCCTTTCTTTTGCTTTTGACCAATGTTGTATTTCATTTATCGTAATGAACCATACAAAGAACCATTACAAGATGAATTAGAAAAGATGGATAAAGATGGTAATATTATCCCTTCTGAACCTGTTAGTATCAAAACTAGATTAATAAATGGATTAAAAAGAAAAAGATGATTATGAATCTTTGTGCCAATCCTAGCTATCCTATTATTGATTAATGCTCCTCTTTGATTCTATTTAGTAATTCAAGCACAAGTAAATGCAATGAATGCTCATGTTCAAGCTAGACCAGCTGAAATGAAACAAGCACTAACTCTAAGCCAAAATAAACCAAACTCAATGTTATTATATTTTGATAGATGTAAGGGTAATATGATGAGTGAAATGATTGCAGTTGATCATGCACTATTCAACAAAGAAGATGGACTATATAAAGATGATCCTAATTTAAGCGGAACTTCATTTGTAGAATTATTCCCAGAAGCAACACAATATTTTAATGCATTCTCATTAGGTGGTCAAACTCAAATATCAAATCCATCAATAAATGGTTCTTGATATTATTCTGGAGGATTAAAAGACTCTAGTCTAATAAATCCTATTTCAAAGAAGCCTTATAAAGATGAAACATATAATAACTGATTATTAGGTGGATATCAAGTAAGTGCAGAAAACTACAAGAATAATGGATACAAAAACTTTAGTACATTCAATAATCCATATTATGGTGATCAGGGCTATAAAACATTTATTGATTCAACATCATTACAAAATGATTTAAACAGTGTTGTCAAAGGTATGGATATCACAGTATTTGATAGAGCTGAAACTATTAAAACATGAGGGAAAAGAATAACATGATCACAAGTTGATGATGTGAGAAATATTCAATACCTTGGTTCACATCAAAACTCAATCTATAATGCGCCAATTGTAGGTAATAAAAAACAATTATTCCCAGATGATATTAACACTAATCCTAAATACTTAAACCAAGCACAAGGATATGGTGCTAACGAACCTATTAAAGTTAATGGAATTATTCCTGAATGTAATCTTTCAGTTTCACCATCTAGAGATAGTAGTTTTATAATGTATCACTCTAACTATACTCATGAACCATATGCTTATTTAAAAGATGATGATTCTGTATCTAAATTAAATCCTTATGGAATCAATTATAAAAACCCATCAATAGGTTATGGTAAAACATTATGAAGAGATTCTAGATTATCTATTATTCCTACTTGATATACATTACAAAAACTAAAAGATATATTTACTTATTTAAAGAACTTGCCTTATACTGGACCGAATAGTGATGTAATCAAAAATCAATATGATAACACAAACATTTATATCATTTCAGATCATGGCTATATGACACCAAAGAATTGAGCATTAAATAATGATATCTTAAACTTCTTAGTCTCTAAACATTATGCAACTCAAGATGATGTAGATCAATACAAATCTTTTACTACAAAATATGATGATTATCCAGTGTTCAACCCAACCTTCATCCATAAGCCAAGAAAATATGCTCATGCAGATTGAAATAAGAGTACAAATCTAACTCACACTAAAGCTGATTTAAAGAATACAATCAACACATCAGAATTTGTAACATTAGCTGATTTATCACCTATCATGGAAGCTGATATGCAAAAGCAAATAGCAGATGCTAATTCATCTACAACTACTTTTAATTTCGATGCCTCTAAATCAATCTTTAATCCACAATTCTTTAACGATGTAAATAAGAATGTTAGTGTTGATGAATTTAAATATAATACATACTTCAAAGATAAGATGGTTATGAATCCATTAGGCAATATAAATAGAATAGATAGTAGAATTATTCCACTATACTATACAACATGAAAATTTGATCCTAATTGAACTGAATTCCCTGCAGTCTTTAAATTACTATTCAATCCTCAATCAAAAACAAATAAGAAAGGCGTACTAGCTAAGTCATTCTATAATATTGATTTGTATACTAAGTTTTAATATTTCTTTAGTTGCTCCTTAACAATTGATATGTATTGTTTTACTATATCACTTCATTCATAAGTAAAATCTTTTTGTGCTTGTAATCCTACTTCATGTAACTTATTTTTATCAGACAATGCATCAATGATTTTATCCGCAAATAATGATGGGTTATTTGGACCAATAAAACTGTTAACACCATCTATTACATCTCCACTAATTAATGTGCCTTCTAAATATATTCCTGCAAGCCCTTGACTAGCAGATTCAATTTTTACTAAAGGTTGGCAATCATATGGCGATGGAAAAACAAACAGATCTGCAATATTTGAGAACGATAATAACTCTTGCTTATCCATTATTTTTCCAGTAAATAAAACGTTATTTGATAAACCTAATTTATTCACCTTTTTCATAAGTTTGTTCTTATATGGACTATCACCAACAAATGTCATATGAAAATCAAAATGTTTATTGAATTTTAAATCATACAAAACTTTAATTATAAAGTCTACATTTTTTTGTTTAACTAATCTACCAATAAATAGTAAGTTTGGTTGATTATGATTCAAATTATATTTATCACTAGTTTCTTTTATTTTTGATAGTGGAACTTTTTCTATTTTTTCAATCCCATTTGATAGTATTTTAAGATTAGTATTATGGCATCCATAATCTATTAATTTTTCTTTACATTTTTCATTCATAGTAAAGACCATGTCTGTTTTATCGAAAACTCACATAATTGATTTTAAAAGACATCAAGTTATAAAGAAGGATTTAGATGATTTATAAAAGTCCATTTTATATTGAGAGTGAAATGTAGAAAAAACTGGAATATGATTTTTCTTTGCATATTTTAAAGCGAATTTACCAATATAAAATGGAGAGTGAATATGATATCAAGCAACATTAGGTAATGAATTGATAATAGACTTAAAGAACTTATCTTTATTAGGTTTAGCAATAGAGTAATTTAAGCTTTTAACATAGTGTGCTTTACAGCATAAAACCAAATAATCTTCACTGATCATTGTTTCGTTATTTTGACATGCCGGAACTGCAAGTACAACATTATAGTCTTTATTTAAATTTTTTGCATAGTTATCTATTACAGTTATAACTCCATCTACAATTGGAAAATAAGCATCACAAAATAGAATGATAGTTGGTTTATTATTTTGCTTAAATTTATTTGTTCATTGAATAACATAATTTTGATATTCTGTACTTAATATATTCATTGATAATTCCTATGGCAAGATGCCTCTATATTTACAATACATGAATCTTCATCTAAGTAATTCATTTTGTTTGTATTTGAAGTTAGCTGTTTGTTTAATATTTGTTAACTCATTAAATAATTCTTTTTTAGTTTCTTTATCAATGTCTGCATTATTAATTTTTTCACTTAACAATATATCCATTAAAGCAATATAGTTACTAATGTGTTTTGCTACTCTACGGTTAGATATTTCATTAACAGAATATTTCATTACATTAACGTAATTAATTAATGAAGCTTTAGTATCCTTTTCTTTGTTTTCATATGCGTGATAATAGAAGAATGTATTTGAGAACATAAAGTTATCTGCTTTGATGATGGCATATGGCAAAGTAGAAATACCATTTTTATAAATATCTAGGTTCACAAAATACTTTAAATGATCTTTTACATATTTAGCATTAAATAACATTCCAAAGATAGAAACGTAGTTATTAGATAAATAATATTCTTTATTATCTTTTTTACATCTATTAGTTAATATTCATTGGTTCTTATTTTCATTTTCATTAATAATGAATTGAGGATAAGCAACAATATCAAATTTATTAGAGTTCATTGGATCATTAATTCTATCTGATGCTTCTGGATGGATATAATCATTTGAATTAATAAACATAAAGTATTTGTATTGAATTGAATTAATTATTGTTCTGAATGTTTTTTGTGAGTTTGCGCTATCCATAATAGCTACTTTGATATCACCCAATTCTGGTTTTTCATTGATTAGTTTTTCTAGTTTAGATTTATTTGCTTTTTGTTTTGTATAAACAATGATTTCTTTCTTTTGTTTAATTGCTACAATTGATTCTAAACATCTTAATATATTTTGTTTATTAAATTGGTCAACAGTTACAATAAATGAGATAGGATTTACTTTAGCTTTTGGACTAATATTGTGGATCTTTCTGAAGTGAAGAATAGCAATCTTATAGCCATAGTAAAGTGAAATCAAAATTCCACCAAATAATAATGGAGAGTAATTAGTAAATATTCTTCATAAAGCAATACTTTGTGTAATGTTATTTTCTTGTCCTGCTAAGCCTAAATCTTTAAATATTGAAGATAGGGTAATGATAGTAATTTGAAGTGTACCTTCAGCACCTGGAATTGGAATGAAATTGTTAGCAGTAACAGCTACGTTTGTAATGTTGAATAAATAATCTGAATTATTAATTGAAGGCTGGATAACACCCATACAAGCCATTGATAAGAATACAGCTAAATATGTTGAACAAGTCACTAGTGCATTGGATAGAACAATTAAAGCATTTAGTTTGTATTCTTTTAGTTCTTTCATGAACTTTTTCTTGAAGACATTATCAACTGCATATTTTTGTCTGATTTCTTCTTTGCTTAAATATTTTCTTCCTAATTTTCTAAGGATAAAGTTAAAAGCAGTAGAGATTCAAATATGGATATGTTTAGATTGTCCAATGGCAAAGAATGAACCCATGATAATAAAGTTGATACATAGCCCTGCAAAGATGAATCAATAAATAGTTAAACCAATTGGAGTTTGAGTAATAGATCCGTAGAATGTACTAATGTAAATGAAACTTGGAATGGTAATGATAATTTCAGTAAAACCTGCTAACACTGTACTCACTAATGAGATTGCATTAGCATCTTCAATATTAGCTCCTCTTGTTTTCATTCAATAGATACAATAAGGTTCTGCACCTGAGGCAAATGGTGTAATAGAGTTAATGACATAAACTTTTAAGAATAAAAAGAAATATTCTACTTTAGAAATTTCTAATCCTAAACGTCTCATTCTAGGTTTTAAATAAGCAAGGATGTTTATGTATCTACTAGCTGGTTGTAGTATTAATAAAATCAATAAGCAAACTAAGATAGGATTATTTCTAATTTCCTTGCCTACTGTTGTGAAGATATATGAAATATTAATATCTAATAATACAAAAGTTAAAATGAAAGCAGTAATAAACAAAATTGCGCCAAAGATCATCATTGCTAATTTCTTAGGTGTAAAAAATTTATTGGCATTAATTTTGTTAATAAAAATTTTGGTTCTGCCCATGTATTTATTTTACCAAATAATAAAATATGTTGTACCACATTTGATACAACATATTTTATCGATTATTTTAAATTAAGAGTTGAGAATTATGCTAATTCTACTTTAGCACCAGCTTCTTCGAATTTTTTCTTCATTTCAGCTGCTTCTTCAGGTTTAACGTCTTCTTTAATAACTGATGGAGTTCCATCTACTAAAGCTTTTGCTTCCATTAATCCTAAACCAGTAATTTCTCTTACTACTTTAATAACTGCAACTTTGTTTGCACCAGCATCTGTTAATTTAACATTAACGTTACCACCAGCTTCTGCAGGAGCAGCACCAGCAGCAGCTACTGCAACTGGAGCAGCAGCAGATACACCGAATTCTTCTTCGATTGCTTTAACTAAATCGTTAATTTCTAAAATTGTCATTTCTTTTAAAGATGCAATTACATCTTGAGCACTTAATTTTGCCATTTTAATTTTCCTTTCATTTAACCTAAATATTAATTATTGAGGTTTTGATTCTGCTACAGCTTTGAAAGCATATAATACTTTTCTAACTGGAGCTTGTAAGCATGAACATAGCATGCTGTATAAAGCTTCTCTTCCTGGAATAGAAGCAATAGCTTTAACTTCGTCGCTATTAACAAATCTACCGTTAAGGTATCCACCTTTAATTTTAATGAAATCGTGTTCCTTAACTACTTCATTTAAATCTTTGAAGATTGACATTTCATCTTCTAATGCAAATAGAACAGCGTTAGGTCCTTGCATCATTGATTCAAATTCTGTCATACCAGCATCTTTGAAAGATCTGTCGATGATGTTGTTCTTTAGAACTTTCATCTTAGAACCTTTAGAGAATAAAGTTTTTCTAAGAGCTGTAATTTCAGCAGCAGTTAATCCTTGGTATTCAAATAAAATAAAAGATTTTGATTGTTTTAATAGGTCAGATATTTCTTTAACTTGTTCTTGTTTTTTAACAATAATATCTTTCACTATAAAATCCTTCCTTTATTTACAATATGCATAAGCACTACCAATCCAAAAGAATTAAGTAGTGCTTATTTTATTAATATTTTAGTAATATGAATAAACACCTCGGTAACATTATTAAGGATAAATCCCGTTACTTTCTTTGGCATATTGCATTTATATTATATATAAATAATTTGATATAAAGGCAATTTTTTTATATAATTATATATAGTTATTATTATTAAAGGATATCTATATGTATACACTTTATAAAATTTTTGGGAAAATGTCTAAGGCTTTGTCTAATGCATTAATGGTAATTATGATCCCAGCATCTATTATCTTCTGTGCATTAGGTTGAGCTCTTTTCTGCATTAAAGATATCATGATGTTAGTAGTTCAAAATGAACTATGATTCGAAGGGCCTGTAAGTGGTAATTTAGAAGAACCTGGAATGAGTTGAAACGAATTATGTGATGTACTTCACTGAGTTGGATTAGCGATTGGATTATTCTTTGCAGTTGCATTCATTATTATGCTTACAGCTTGAATCTTTAAAAAAGTGTTATACAAACAAATTGCTGGATTCCAAATTACAAGAAATAAGGAATGAAGAAATAAAGATATCAACAAATCAATTGAAAAACTTGAAGATTATAGATATCGTGATTAATCACAAATTATATTAAAAATAAAGGCACTCATAATTGGAGTGCCTTTTAATTATTATTTAATTTTTTCAATATTAGTTATATCTACTTGTTTGCCATCATAGTTAAAAGTAATTTTCATATTCTTCATGTCTTCTGGGTTTAGTTCTTTCATAAAGAATCCTGCATATAAATGCTTCTTGAATAATTCAAACTTGTTACGAACATCTCTAGCACCTTTTGTAAGGTCTAATCCTTCAATGATCTTTTCATATACTTTTTCTCTATCAAAACATAATTCAATGTTAGCATCGCTATATTCAGATTTGAATGTATTGAACATGATATCTAGAATCTTGAATAGGTCTTCTTTCTTATCAATTAGATTAAATACTACAATGTTATCAGTTCCAATTCTTCCTAATAGTTCTGGACGGTTGATAGTGTGATCAAAGAAGTATTGTACATTTTCCTTTACAATGGTTGAGATGTTATCAAATCCCATTCTAGATGTTAAGTTGCTAACTCCTAAATTTGAAGTAAAGACAATGATGGTGTTATCAAAGTATGATTTAACTCCTTTATTTGAAGTTACAAATCCTTCATCAATCATTTGTAAGAATAAATCAAAGACAGTTTTATCAGCCTTTTCAATTTCATCAAAAAGCACTACTGTATTTGGATTACGTTGCATTGCATTGGTTAATGTACCACCTTCTTGATAACCTACATAACCATTTGGTGCACCAATAAGTTTTTGAATAGCTACTTCTGATTTGTATTCACTCATATCAAATCTATGAATACGTTCAGTACCATATAAGAATTTAGCTAACTCTTTTACTGTTTCAGTTTTACCAACACCAGTTGGTCCTACAAAAAATAAAACACCAATTGGTCTATGACCTTTCTTATTTAGGTTGTACATTTCACCTATTAAGATTTCATTAAGCTTATCTACAACTTGTGGTTGCCCTACAATCTTAGAATTAAAGTATTCTTTTAATCCTTTTAGTTTATCAAACGTTAATTTAAATGGTTCTTGGATTTCCTTGATAATAACATTATTGTCAGAATTCATTTCAAGACTCATTTCTTTTGCTTCATTCATTGCATTAGTTTGAATGCTAATCATTCTTATGTTGAAGTGATTATCTGTGAGTTCGTTTACTAGACCAATAACTCAATTTAAATAAGAAATAATCATTAAAGTTAATTGTGTTCTTTCTAAATAAGTTACCTTATCTACTAATTTATTTAGGATTTGATCTATACCATATAATCTAAGGTTGTGAATCAAGTATTCATTGAAGTCATCTTTATGGTAAGCTTTAACAGCAAATATACCACAATAGATATATAGAAAAATATTTTCAATAATTGTTTTCTTATCACATGATTTTACTTTTTTAAGATCTACATTATAAATATATAGTTTAGTTAGTGAACTATCCATTAGTTCATCATCATTATTAACAGCTATTTTATGCATCTTACAATATTTAAGTAATTGAGTATGAATTGCATTTCTAATCTTTGTATTAAAAGACAAGTACTCTATATTAAATGATTTATCATCTAAATCCTTTTTATCTTCTAAGCATTCTATAAGAAAATTTAAAGAGTTTTTACATACTTCAAAAAAGATATCACCATTAAAATTAGCACTATCTACTTCTTTATTATATTGGGTTGAATAACTGATACAAATCTTCTTATTATAAAACATATGATATTAGTTTAACACACATAAAAGCAATTGTGAAAACTATATAATATCAAATCAAAATATTAGATATATTTTTACTATTACTTGTGATAACTAATATTCTTATTTATAGTAAAAGCTCGATAAATTTGTTCTAACAAAATAACTCTCATTAATTGGTGAGGAAATGTCATTTTTGAAAATGATAATTTGTAATGTACTTGTTTCTTAATTGAATCATGAATACCATAACTACCACCAATAATAAAATTCAATGCTTTAACACTAGTGTTATTAGTAAATACATGTTCAATCTTTTGAGCTAATTCAACAGATGTTATTTCTTGTCCTTCTATACAAAGTGCAATATTATAAGATCCATTTAAGAATGGTTGCATTAGACTTGCTTCTTCCAGCATTGCTTTATTAATGTTTTCTTGGGTTTCTTGTTTAAATGTACTTTCATTCAATTCAATTATTTTGATCTTGTTAAAATGAGAAATTTTTTGCTCATAATTTTCTATTAAGCTTTTTATCTCATTTGTTTTTATTTTCCCTACACAGATAATTCTTATTTCCATTTTATAAACAATCCCCAGTTTATAAACAAAAACTCCTTTTGCAAGGAGTTTTTGTTTCAATTTTTGAAGTGGCAATTTCCTATTCTCAGCTCCTCGCCTACCTTCGGCCTCAGAGTGCTTGACTTCCGTGTTCGGTATGGGAACGGGTATTTCCACTCTAGTAACGTCACCACATATAGATCTTTAAAATTAAATACCTATCAACAATTTCTATTTTAATGTACAATCTAGAACTTATATAAGTCCTCGAATTATTAGTATCAGTTAGCTAAACATGTCGCCATGCTTACACACCTGACCTATCAACGTCGTAGTCTACAACGATTCTTACCCAAAAGGAGGGAAGATTAATCTTGAAGTTGGTTTCACACTTAGATGCTTTCAGCGTTTATCCATTCGATACGTTGCTACCCTGCTGTGCCGCTGGCGCGACAACAGGACCACAAGAGGTATCTTCACTCCGGTCCTCTCGTACTAGGAGCAAATCTTCTCAATCTTCCTACGGGCATGACAGATAGGGACCAACCTGTCTCACGACGGTTTGAACCCAACTCACG
>JAHHTH010000006.1 GCA_020024755.1 Mycoplasmataceae bacterium
GGTGGAGTATCAGTCGATGTTGGCGACTTAGTACCTGATCCACCTGCTGGAGGTGCTTTTCCTTCTGATCCACCTGTTGGTGGTGGAGTTTTGCCATCTGATCCACCTGCAGGAGGAGTTTTGCCTTCTGAACCACTTGGTGGAGGTGTTTTATCACCAGATCCGGCAGCAGCTGGAGGTTTCTTATCTCCTGAGCCTGCAGCTGGTGGTGTCTTGTCACCGGTTCCACCTGTTGGTGCTTTATCAACAGGAGCACTTACTGGAGGTTTTGCAGTTGGTGAACTCGTTGGAGTGCCTCCTGCTGGTTTTGGAGGAGTTACCGTACCAGATCCACCTGATCCTCCTGAACCACCATGAGGAGCTGGAGGAGGTGTTATTGAACCACTTCCAGGGTTTGTACCATGTGCACTATTGTTAGTGCCTGTGCCTGTGCCACTAGAGTTGGATGGTGTGTTGGTTTGAGTACCACTTCCACTTGGAGGAGTTACTGGCTTTGGAGCAACAGATGGTTTTGGTTTTTTATGAGTGTTTGCTTTTTGTTCGGTTTTTGTATTTTTGCCACATGAAGTAACAAATGGGATTGTAGTACCAATCAAAGTTAGTCCTAGCAATCCTGCTAGTAAAAATTTGCTTTTTCTTTTCATAATTTTCCTTTTTTGCTATCTACCTGCATTATAGGAAAATAAAATAAAATTAAAAGTTTTTTGCCAAAAATAATTATTTTTCTTATTAAGAACAAGATTCACAGATTTCTTCAAGTTCTTCTTTTAGAGTTTTACAATAGTAGAAAGTTTTGATTCCTAATTCGAAAGCTCAGAAGTGGAATAAACTAAATTCTTTTAATGAAGTAATCTTCTTAAAATATACATTAATTGATTGTGCTTGATCTAAATACATTTGTCTAATAGCAGCAGCTTTAATTAACATATATTGATCACAATCTTGTGCTACTTTATAATACTTTCAATTTTGGATATTAGGTACTAAAGTTGGTAAGTTGATTTTTCCATCTTCTTTATAGAATAAGTTTTGGATAGGTTCGATACTTTCAGTTGCATTTACTGCTTTACCACTTGTAGCAGTTGGAGCAATAGCTAATAATTGAGCATTTCTAAGTCCAGTATTTTTAATTCTTTCACCTAGTTCTTCTCACTTCTTCATATTAGGTTGATATTTAGTTAATGCTAATGCTTTTTTATTAGCTTTCATAATAGGTACAATTCCAGCTGCTCATTCAGTTTCTGCAAATCTAGGGAATGAACCTTTTACTTGTGCTAATTTATTAGAAGCATCAATAATTCTAAAACTTAATTTATCAAAGATCTTGTGAGTTTCTTCTAAGGCTTCTTGAGAGTCAATGACTATTTTTTTATCAGCTAAATAATTAGCCATGTTTAAAACACCAATTCCAAGGTATCTATAGTTTTTATTTGTTATTTCAGCTTCTTTCACTGGATAAGTTGCAACATCAATTGTATTGTCTAAAGCTCTTACTAAAGTGTTAACAACTTTTTCTTTTTCTTCTTCATTTAATTTCATGTATTCATAAACGTTGATTGAAGATAAATTACATAGTGCAATTTCGCCAGCTTTTGTTTCAGAAATAATTAAGTCTGTTTTTGAATCTTGGTGGTAAACAATTTCTTTATTAAGTGAACTATATCTACTTGGTAAAACAATTTCACAACATAAGTTAGAAGAGTTTACATATCTATTAAGTAATGTTGCCTTATTAACATTTTCTTCATGGAATAAATATATGTTACCAGTTTCAGCTCTTTCTTTAAAGATTAAGGCTACTACATCTTTAGCTGGTAATACTTGTTTTCTAATACCTGCTTTTTGTTCATATTCAATGTATTTCTTTTCAAATTCTTCACCAAAAGTATTTAATAAATCAGGAACATCTTTTGGATCAAATAAAGTAACATCTTCATCTCTTAATGTTCTTTTAATTAATAGGTCATTAATCTTAACAGAATACTTTAATTGACGAGCTCTATTTTCTTCTGTACCAGTATTAGATTTTAATACAATCATTTCTTTGAAATTATAATGTCATCAAGGGAAATAAATTGCACATGCACCTGGTCTAGTAGAACCTTGATTAAATGCTTTTACAGTTGATTCAAAAATCTTAATAAATGGTACTGGTCCAGAACTAAATCCATCGTTACCAACAATGAAGCTTCCGGATGATCTAATGTTTGAAAAATCAACAGCATTTCCACCTTTATATTTTGAATAAGTTGCTACTTGTTTTGCTGTGTCCATAATTGAATGAGTATTGTCACCAACTTGGCTTAAAACACAGCTAGATAATTGTTGGTTAATTGTTCCTGCATTTAACATAATAGGAGTAGCAACAGTAACTAGATGTTGACTTAAAATATCATACATATCTTTTACAAGTTGAAGTCTGATTTGTTTTGGTTCATCTCTGAATAAACTTAGTGCAATTCTCATGTAGGCATGTTGAGGTAATTCTAGCTTAATTGTTTTAGTAGAATTTAAACAATATTTTTCATTAAAAATGTATAAAGATTTGTAAGTAAATAAGAAGTCTCTTTCTTGTTGAATATAGTTACCTAATTCAGCCAATTCTTCTTCTGAATATGCACCAAAAATGGCTTGATTATATTTCTTCTTTTTGATCCCTAATTCAACTACTTCTAAATAGTTTGGATATCTAGTTTTTTTAATGTTTCATCCATCTTTATAAATTTTTAATAATAATAGTTTTGCAGCAATCTTTTCGAATTGAGGATGCATACGACTAATTTTATTTGCAGCTGACTTAATTAGTTCGTCATAAACATGTGCAATTTTGATTTTGTCATATAGTTTAATTCTTGTAGAAGATAACAACATTTCACAATATGCTTCTACACCATCACATGCTCATAAACACACACGACGCATTTTTTCTACATCATATGGTTCAATACTTCCGTTTCTTTTAATAACCTTTATATCACTAGCTTCTATTGTTTCATCGTTAATCTGAGATTCTATATCACTAAGTAATGTTTTTTCAACTTTCCCCGCCATTATTTATCACCTGTTCCTTGTAACTTATTAAGAGTTTCTAATTCTTGTTCTAAATCTATACCTCTAATATCATCAGACATAGTTCCAATATTATAATTTAATGCTTGAGCTTCTTGTTGAGCTGTATTGTCTTTATTGATATCTTTATATGTTTTAAATCATTCAATGATATCACAATGTTTTGATTCTGGATATTTTGGTTCAAGTCCAATTATTTTTAATCTATCATTTGCATAGTAGTTCATAAATTCTTTAAAGATTTCATTTGTTAATCCAGGTACGTTTCCAATTGATAATAAATACTTACCTCAATTAAGTTCATCTTTGATAATGCTATCTACAATTGCATATGTTTGTTCTTCAAATCATCCATTGTCAAATAAGTGTGTAAATCCTTCATTTGGATCTTTTCTTAAAATGTTGATAAGACCTGATACTACAGCTACGTGCATATCTTCATCAAAGTTAATTAATTTAATAATTTTAGTTACACCACTAATTGCATCTTTATATGCAGCATTAATCATATAAGTAGTCATAAATGAAATATAGAATTTAAGTCCTTCAAGGAAATAAATATGAATTAGAAGTTTTAGTATTTTCATTTTGTTTTCATCATTTTCTTCTAATTGTTTTGTATTCATTAAATATTCAATTTCATCATATGCATCAATTTCTTTATTGATTCTGTTTTTGATTTCTTCAACTTGATAAACTCTATCAAAAATTTCAGTTGCATTAGAAGCAAACATTTCACGAATAATGTGACTATAACTTAATGAGTGGATCAATTCAAAGAAAGCTTGAGTCTTGAAAACTGCTTCTCATTCAGATTGAGTTACTAATTCAGCCATAACTTTATCAAGACCTCTATTTTGACCAGAGTCCATTAAAGTTTGAAATAAAATATTGTTAATCAAAATTTCTTGAATTTCAGGAGGAAGGTTTTTAAAATTTTCTCTATCATGAAGTAATGAAATTTCTTCTGGTGTTCAGAAAGCTTGACGCATTGCTCTTTCAATTACTTTAGAAAAGTTATTCTTATAAATGTCATATCTTTGGAACCCATTATATTCACCAAAAAAGATTTTTTGTTTTGAAATCTTTGGGTTTTTATCTAGGTTAATTAATCTTTTTTCTTGTTTCATCATTTCCTCCAACAAAAAGTGCTTGTATATTATAATATACTATATGCTAATAGGATTTGCTAAAGATATTCATAAAATTGAAAAAAATGACCAAAAACCATTGGTTCTTGCGGGGGTTACTATCAAAGATAGTAAATTTTCTGTAAAAGCTCATAGTGATGGGGATTTGGTACTTCATGCCATCACTTCTGCTATTTTAGGAGCTTTAGGATTGAAGACTATAGGTGAATATTTTAGTGATACAGATCCTGCTAACAAGAATAGAAGCAGTAAAGATTTTTTAGATTTTGCTTTAAATGAACTTAAGAAACAAACTATGCGCATCCAATCTATGGATCTTTGTATAGTTTGTGAACATATTATGCTTAAAAATCATTTAGAAGCATTTAGATCTAGTTTGAGAGAAATGATAGGTTATGATATTCCAATCGGTTTAAAAGCAACCAGATTTGAAGACCCAGAACACTATTACATTGAATGTTATTGCAACCTAGTTGTAGAGACTATCTTTTAAAAAGATAGAATTTTAATCATAATTGTGAATTGTATTATATAATTAATTTATTAATTATGGACTCAAGAATTGAAAAAATTTTAATAACTCAAGAAGAAATTCAAGATGCAGTAGTAGAAGCAGCTAAATGAGTTGATAAAGAGTATGTTGGTAAAGATTTGGTGCTAGTAACAATTTTAAAAGGCAGCATTCCTTTTGTTGGTGCTATCATCCCTAAGATAACAGTTGATTTTGAAATCGATTATATTGCAATGAGCTCTTTTAAAGGTGGAACTGAAGCACAAACTCTACCTGAATTAGTGCAAAACTTTTGTAGCAACTTAAGAAATAAAGATGTGTTATTAGTTGAAGATATTGTTGATAGTGGTAGAACCATTAAAGAAATTTACAAACTATTAGAAGAACAAGGTGCGAAATCAGTTAAGATCTTGACATTGTTAGATAAGCCTGAAGGAAGAACTGTAGAACTAATTCCAGATTATAAATGTTTTACAATTCCAAAAGAATTTATTGTAGGATTTGGATTAGATTACCAAGAAAAGTTAAGAAACCTTCCTTACATTGGAATTCTAAAAAAGGAAATCTATTCAAAATAGTACTATAAGGAGAACACGATGAATAAAATTAAGCAAAAATGAATTAGGGAATTTGCAGAAGCTGAAAAAGATGAAGCAAAAAAAGAGTTAGAAAATAATGAGATAAGTGCTCCTCAATGTGAAAGTAGTACTAATGGTGCTTCTAACAATAAGAAAAATTTAGATAACCCAGAAGATTCTTCAAAAAAATTATCTAAAAAAACTAAGAAAAGATTAATTGGATGAACAACATTCGTTTTAATTCTTGGTGGGGTAATTGGTATTGTACTTTACTTCAACTTAAGAAAAACTGAAGAAGCTATTGCATCTGCTGATATTACTGAATTAAAATATGATGTATCTAAAAAAACTGGTACTTTAAAATCAGTAACTCCAGATAACACAAAAAATGATTATACTTTTGATTTAAACAAAACTAATGCTTGAGCATATACATTACAAACTGGAAACAGATATAAGATCTTCTTACCAAGAGCTAATAACCAAGTTCCACTTACATTTACATTCATTTTAAATACTGATGCAAAAGGTAATGTAAGTATTATTGTTAACGATAAAATTCAAGGAACTCACTTATTACAAACTCCAGCAGGTGGTGCAACTACATTAGCTGCTCCAACTACAACTCCAGGTACTCCAGCTGCTCCAGCTCCGGTTGCTCCAGCTCCAGCTGCTCCTACTTCTCCAACTTCAGATTGAATTATTAAAGATGGAGCTAATGCAGATGCAAGTGCTTTAAATCTTTTAAATACTACATCAGTGTCAGCTGTTTCAGTTCCTCAAGGATTTAATTGATTAGGTCTAGTAGTTGGAATACTGCCATTAATTTTCTGAATTTTAATTATCGTTATTATTTACAAAACTTACAAGATGCAAATGGGATCTGGTACTGGTGATTTACTTAACATGGGTAAATCTGGTGCAGCACTTGCAAAATCAAAAGTTAAATTTACTGATGTTGCAGGTATTGAAGAAGAAAAATCTGAACTAAATGAAATTGTAGATTACTTAAAGAACCCACAAAAATATGCAGCTATGGGTGCTAGAACTCCAAAAGGTGTAATTTTATATGGTCCTCCAGGTACTGGTAAAACTTTATTAGCTAAAGCAGTTGCTGGTGAAGCTGGTGTTCCATTCTTACAAACTTCAGGTTCTCAATTTGAAGATATGTTTGTTGGGGTTGGTTCTAAGAGAGTTAGAGATTTATTTGCTAAAGCTAGAAAGAATGCTCCTGCAATTATCTTCATTGATGAAATTGACTCTGTTGCAGCTAAGAGAGGAAAGAATGAATTTGCTGGTGGTGTAGCTGATCAAACTATTAACCAATTACTAGCTGAAATGGATGGTTTCAATACTTCAACTGGTATTGTAGTTATGGCTGCTACAAACAGATTAGATGTATTAGATGATGCGATTTTAAGACCAGGTAGATTTGATAGACATATTCAGGTTAATTTACCAGATATTAAAGAAAGAGAAGCAATCCTTAAGATTCATGCAAGAAATAAAAATATCTCTACAAAAGTTAATTTATATGATGTAGCAAGAAGAACTCCAGGATTCTCAGGTGCACAACTAGAAAACGTTTTAAATGAAGCAACTTTATTAGCTGTTAGAAATAACCAAACATATGTATCAATTAAAGATATTGATGAAGCAATTGATCGTGTAATCGCAGGTCCAGCTAAGAAATCAAGAGTTGTACTTGAAGAAGAAAAGAAATTAATTGCTTACCATGAAGCTGGACATGCTCTTGTAGGTTTATATACACCAGGAACTGATGTAGTTCAAAAGATTACCATTATTCCTCGTGGACAAGCTGCTGGTTATACAATGCAAACTCCAGAAGGAATTGAAAAGAGAATCCAATCTAAACAAGATTTATTAGATAACATTAGAATGACTCTAGGTGGTAGAGCAGCTGAAGAAGTTATCTTTGGAGCTCAATCAATTACAACTGGTGCATCAAATGATTTATACAAAGTTTCTAATATTGTTAGAGCAATGGTTATGCAATTAGGTATGACTAAAACAGGTATGACTCAATTTGTACCATCAGAAGGATTTATTAATCCATTCAACCAACAAAAATTATATTCAGATGCTAAGGCAAAAGAAATTGATACACAAGTTGAAAATATCATTCAAGATGAATATGCTAAAGCTAAGAACTTAATTAAAACTCACAAGAAAGAATTAGATCTAATTGTTGATGCTTTATTAACAGCTGAAACTATCTTAAAAGAAGATATCGATTATATCCACAAAAACAAAAAATTACCAGCTGATATTTTAAAGATAAAAGCTCAAAATAAAAAATCAAGAGAATTTGATAAAAAAGCAAATGCAGCTAACAAGAAATCATCTAATAAGAAAACACCAAAGGATGACAAAAATAAAGCATAATAATTAGAGGAGTTTAGTGATGAGAATATACTTTAAACCTGTACAACCAAACACAAAAGATAACTTATTTAAAATTGTTGCTGAAAATGATTTAGTAGATATGCTAAATCCATCGAAAATAGTTCACTTTGACAATGTTACTATTTTTGATGAACAACAATATACAGATGAATCAAGATATAATCTTAATTTATTTAAGGCAAGATTTGATAGATGTTATAAACATGAAAGTGAAGTACCAGCATCACAAACAAGATTAGGTATTGTACAAGTTATTTCTCTAGATCTAAACTTCAATATGGATTTTGATTTTAGATTATTATCTAAAGACTTTACTAACTATTGAAATAATGATGTAGATATTGATTTTATCAAACCAAGTGTTACTGTATATAACACATTTGATATTGGTTATTATGCATTTAGATCATTAGCTACTTCTTATTTTGCTAAAGCATTGTCACTAATTAAAACAAACGATATCTTATGTTTTAAAAGAGGTAAAAGAATTATCTTAGCTTACAATCTAACTAATGATGCAACTATCTATAATTTAGATGACATTCTAGATAACTTCTTAAATGCAGTATATGAAATGGTAAAAGTTACTTCAGGTAGAATGGGTTATGCTATACCAGAAGAAAGAACAAAAACAGTTGATCTTGAAACTTGATATACTGATCGTTTAGCTAAACAAAAGAACAAACCTAAAAGAAAATATTTCTATTACAAAGATTAATTTAAATCAGATTAAAATAATGGTGAATTACATTTGAAGTAGTTCACCATTATTTATTTGTATTGCTAGATTTTAAAGTGAGAAGTTTCAGGTGTTTTTCATTGTTCCATCATCAAGTGAATATACATTTAAATTAGTTTCTATTGTAATGTTAACTTGTGTTAATGGAGGTAATAATGAATCACCTGGTCTGATGATGGTTAGTGAATTATAATAGACTCTAAAATCTTGTTTTCCATTTGGTTTGGTATTCATTTTAATTTGAAAAAGTTTTTTGAAGAAGTTTGCTTTATCTAATCTTAAACTAGTAGAGTATTTATAACCTATTGATTCAGAACCAATAATAGGTTTGTAATATGAATAAGCAGTATCTTCATGTTTAGTGATAATTACACTATCCTTGATTTCATCTTTTATATCTTGTAAATCACTATCATTTAGTTTGATAGCTCCAATTGCTTGATTAGTTAATTTATTGGGATTGTAGTTTTGTATTTTAACTTCATTTAGTTTATTACTACTTAGTGGTTTAAAAGTAAAGCTTTGATCAATGTAACCATACATAAAGTTATTAAAGAAATAAAGTAAGTTATCTACTCCATAATTCTTAAGCGACATATTGTTACCATATGAGTACATATTTTCATATGAATTCTTAAGTTCAGAATCTACACGCTTTTGCATTCCAGCTGCTCATGAAAGTTGGTAGTCATCTCCTGTTTTATCTTTTATGACTTCATAGTTAACTGTATCATTTATTTTGTAGGTTATTTCTATACTATCTTTCTTAGCTATTTTGAATTCGAAATAAAGAGCATAGTTAAGCAGTGCACCTGCATCAAATTCCATTCCATTAAGTTTTAATTTATTTGGAGCAATTGCTAATAGATCTGGAACATTATAATATAAACTTTTTGTTAAAGTATATTTGACCTTATATTCTAAATCTAAGTTCATTGTACTATTATCATATTTAGAAGAAATAGGACTCTTTGTAACCTTAATAGTATTTATATATTCTCCAAGATCAATTATGTTTTCTAAATAATCTTTTGGAGTTGATAATGCACTAATTGTTTTGCATAAATTCTCTACTGTTAGATTTTCATTATTATAAATACATTTTTCTAACAAATCTGCAATTTTAGGTGAAGAGTCTTTTGTTAGTAATGTTCCTAATAATTCTTTTAAAAGATTATTACCTTTTGAATCATTAGTCTTAATAATTGACACTAATAAATCTAGGATTGAATTTTTATCAGGATTGAAGTTTTTTATACTTTCAAAAATTTTAAAAAATACATCTAAAATTGGTGTAGTGTTTTCACCTATTAATTGTTTCATCATTGCAACCATTAATTGAGGATAATTACCTGCAAATGTTATTAACCCTTGTTTAGTGATATTACCTAACAACTCACTTTGCTCAGGAGTTAAAGAAGCAGAAAAGAATTGTTTAATAAATCCACCAAATAATAACTGCATTTGTTCAATATTTGCTGTTGCTATTTGTTTAATCATTGGCAATATAGTGGTAGCCATTTCTGGTTTGTTTATTTTCAATAAATTTTCTAAACCATCCATGAAGCTTGTATCTTTTAATAATTCACATATATTTTTATTTTCAAATATCTTTTCTAACATACTGCCTAAACCAGTAAGTTTAGGATTTGAATGTTGTACTAATAAATCTGTTAATTGTTTTACATATGGAGCAATCTTTTTAAACAATGAAGTTACTGGTTTGTTTCTAGCTACTTGTTGTAATATCTTTTGGGTTGGTCCAATGCAAGCCTTTGTTAATTCTCATTTCTTATCGAAGTTATTTGTGATATCATCAGCAAAATCTTGTGATGTCATCTTTTGAAGATTTGATAAACCTTCAGCTGAAATATCATCATATCCTTTTCTTGTATCTACACCTTTGATTGAAGTGTTCAATGCAAATGATTTTTCATTCAAATAAAACTTATTTAATGCGAATGCATTATCACCAAATTTTCATAATACATTTTGAAAATAATAATTTGCATATAAATCAAATTTGTTTTCATCTACTTCTTCTTTTAAAAAGTCTGGTATTGCTATAGATGAAATTGATAATTCTGAGTTAATAACTTCATGCCCTTGAAATTTTATTTTAATGGGATTATCTGGATCGTTATTAATTGATAAATCAGATTCCTTGTTTTCACTATTATAGATTTCAAAACTAATGTTAATTTTGTATGTGGATTCATTGTTTTCATTTATTGCTTTTATTTGAGCATTATTAATTTTAAATTTAAAATTAAAATTATTTGAAGATTCCTTTATGTTTGAAATGAAGTGATATACATCATTTGCTACTGTAGTTTCATTAAGTTTAGCAAATAAAGAATTATAAACTGGATCTTTTGGATCTGTTGGTGGATTTTGGTATGGTTTTAAATCTGATTCGTTACTTTGATAATTGGTTTCAGTAGATGTTGTTGCTAGCTTTGAATATTCACTAATATTTTCATCAAAACCGTTAGTTAGTATTGAAGGGTTAGCTGAAGCAGATACATTATTGTTGTTTGGCTCTTGAGTTGTTTTAGAAGTTATAGCTTGTTTTTGATTTAATTGTGTTGCTAAAATGGGTGCAACAATAGCAGTAACACCACCTAAAGCTCCCCCTCCAATAAGGGTTCATTTTAATCATGTTTTCATATTGATATCCTTTTCTATTTGTAAGTTGTTATTTGATGCATAAAGCATTTATTTTAAATTATCAATATTTAAAATAATATTTGCATTCAACAATATCTAAATAATTAGTTAAGGTTCTTAACAATAGAGCAAATTTATATTTAATCTTGGAACTGAAAGGGATATCAATTAATAAATAAGAATTGTTGGTTTCAAGTTTTGTATTGGCGACATACTCAGATAATTCAACTGATAGAATCATATTTTCTGCTAAAAGAGAAATTCATGAGTTGTTTAAAGTATATGCAGCAAATTTAGTTTTGATACGATGATGATATTTATATACAATATATGAAATTAAAAATGTTAGACTTGAGAAAATAATTGTGATTATAAAAACAGACAATGTTAGGTCTCTAATCATCACATCTCAGTAATTGCGAATGTATTGTCAAAAGATGTTTTCTATGCCATTCATAACCCTATTATATGAAAATAAAAAAATATGTCATTTAATTGACAAAATAAAAATGGGATTGCTCCCATTTTTATTTATATTATTTTTAGTATGTGATTATTTGCTAGCAAAGATTTTTAATGTTCTTACGAATTGAGATACATAAGACATTTCATTGTCATATCAAGCAATAATCTTGAATAGTTTTTTACCATCAACTGAAATTTCTTTAGTTAATTCAGCATCATAAATAGATCCTGCATTTGCACCAATGATGTCACATGAAACAATTGGTTCTACACAATATTTTAATGCTTCAGTTTTCTTAGAGAATTCTTCAACAGCTTTGTTGATTTCTTCTTTAGTAGCTGCTTTCTTAGTTTCAAAAGTTAAGTCAACAATTGAACCTGTTACAACTGGAACTCTTAATGCAAAACCATCAAGTTTTCCATTTAATTCAGGAATTACTAATCCAATAGCTTTTGCAGCACCTGTAGTTGTTGGAACAATGTTAACTGCAGCTGATCTTGCTCTACGTAAGTCAGAGTGAGGAGCGTCAACTAATCTTTGATCTCCTGTATAACCATGGATAGTAGTCATTAAACCACTTTCAATTCCAAATTTATCATTAATTGCTTTAGCTACTGGAGCTAAACAGTTTGTAGTACATGATGCACCTGAAATAATTACATCGTCTTTAGTAATTTCATTATCATTTACACCATAAACGATTGTCTTAACGTTTCCACCTTTTGCAGGAGCTGAAAGAGCAACTTTCTTAGCACCAGCTTGAATGTGTTTTTCTAATCCTTCTTTACTACAGAATCTACCAGTTGATTCAACTACGATATCAACACCTAGTTTTCCTCATGGTAATTTTTCTGGTTCTTTTTCTGCAAAGATAGGAATTTTCTTTCCATTAACAATGATGTTTGATTCATCATGTTCAATTTTATATTTACATTCACATAATTTACCTTGAGCTGAGTCGTATTTTAATAAATGAGCTAACGTTTTAGCGTCAGTTAAGTCATTAATACCTACAACATCAAATTCTTTTCATAGGTTTTCGTCACGAAGAATTGCTCTAAATACTAGACGTCCAATTCTTCCGAAACCATTAATTGCAATTTTTTTAGACATAAAATCCTCCATTATGCTTTTTTATCGTTACATTTCCATTATAGCACTTATTTATGTGCCTCCATTAAAAATACCACTGTGTTATTTTTTAACAAAATAAGCGCTCAGTTTGAGCGCTTAATATTAATATATATAATTAATTAATATTGATTGGTTAATCTTTATCTAAAAGTTCTTATAAATTGCTTGTCCTTTTTTATAAGTAGCTACTACTTTAATAGATGAAAGCTGACCTTTATCTATAGCTAATGGATTTTCGTTAAGGATAATAAAATCTGCAAATTTCCCTTGAGATAGTGTGCCCTTCTTAGTTTCAAATAATAAGTGAGCTGGATTACTAGTGACAGCCATTAATGCATCATAAGTGTTAATAGTTTCTGCTGCATTTATAACATTTAATGATCTATCTTTTCTATTAGACATTGATCAAATTGTTTCAAACATATTTAATCCATTAAGCAATGTGTCTTGTGATGCTGTATAGTTAATATTTTCATTGAACGCAGTATTACATTTAAATAGAAGTTTAACAGCTTCATCACTAAGGATTTGATTATATAAATCTCCAAAGTGTCATAAGTTACTTACTGGTTGAAGACAGCTAAGACCAAGTAACTTCATTGCACTTAAATCACCATTTGATGATAAGCAATTTAATACATAACATTTTTTGTTTCTAATAACATTTAATTCTTCTGGAGATTGCTCTCTTAAAGTTTTTAAAACAAAATTAAGTGCAGCATCACCATTAGCTTCAAAAACTAATTGAGTGTTTTGGTTTAAAGCTCATTTAATTGAATTAGCAATTAATTTATCTTCTGCAATTAAACTTCCACTAGCATTAGGATTCTTCATTTCAATTAAATCATTTTCCTTATATTGACTAGTAATGAATGAGTCTTGGTTTTGTAATCTACCATCAACTGGAATATACAATCCAGCAATTCTAAAGCCATGAGAGTATCCAACTAATTTTTCTTTGATGATAGGAAATAGTTGTTTGAAGTTGTTTACTTCTAAATTCAATACCATATCAATACTAATAGCATCTTGACTAGCTAAATTAGTTAATACATCTAATTGGTTTAAATTAAATAAATTATCTTGGGCAGTTGTAATACCTGCCTTAGCAAACATTTCTTGAGCAATCTTTGTACATTCGATAGCATCATCTAAACTTTTAGCTGGAATGAATGGAACAATTTGATTAAACAATTCTTGATCACATACATTTTTTAATTCCTTAATTTGTTGCGCTTTATCATTTGCTTTAAATAATTCAATCATTGCATCATTAATCAATGCTTTATTACCTTCTTTTGAGCATAAGATAAATGGTTTAGTATTTAATTCTGAGTGGTTCTTTTTGATTTCTTCTAATATTGTTTCATTAAATAAAGATTCGTCTAATCCAACAGCTAAAATAAATTCAATATGATGATCTTTAAATAGGTTGAAATATTTATTTAATTCTTTAATTGTTTTTTCAAGTGATGAACATAAACTGATATCACAAAACATTAGGGATTGACTAAGTGCCATAATGTTTGAATTTAAATTTACAAAACCTGGCATAATAGTTTTATTGTTTAAATCTATTTCTTCCACTTCTGATTGATTATCTTTTTTTCAATCTTTTAATGTACCGATAAATTCAATTTCACCATTTTCATCTACTAGCATAGCATCAGCTAATAATTGGTTGTTCATTGTAATGATGTTGGCATTTTTATATAACTGTTTTTTCATCTTCAATTGCAATCCTTTGTTTTACACTATAACATATTATAAATTAAAAGTACCCGCATGGGGTACCTTGATGTGAAATATCCATTAGGTCTAGTTATTGAGCTTGATTAATTGTTTTAGATTTATTAATAAATTTACTAATAACTTTGTAAGAAAGGTAAGCTAATAACGGAATTGATATGGATAAAAGGATTGCACAATGTTTACATTCCAAACATATGCCAGTAACAGCTGCAAATGTTATAAGTAAAGTAAGTAGTAATAATAAATGATAGATTGGGATTGATTTGGGTTCATAATGCATCATTACCTCCTTGTATTATTACTAGCAATACTTTATTTGTTTGGTGAGAAGTGCATGGGGTTTTTTAGTTTTTATCAATGCAAGGTAGATTCAAACTAAGGATAAGATCACTAACTTATAAAAATGATAAGTAGTTCAAGAACTTAATGTGACATCTATTTATTCTTTTTTTTATTAAGAAGTTTATATCATCTATGATTATCAGATGCTAGTAATTAAAATGCCTTATTAAGATAAATTTTGTTTTTGTAATATTGTTTAATATTGTTCATTGGAGGGGATTACAATGACCATTGAATATTCCACACCCCCATTGTATTAAAAATTGGAAAAAGTGCAAATTTAAATTAATTATCTAAAAATAGAGAAAGGTATATGTTGAACCTTGTGTTCAAACAAGATGCTGAATCTATACTTTTTACACTAAAAGTGTTGGCAAATTGAAACTCATCAATGAATAATTAAAAACAATCTTTATATGAGATTACACTTTTTACACCAAAAGTGTTGGTAAATAGAGTTTAAAAATAAAGTCAGTAAGAAAATACATAATTTTCTTTTTTGCGACAATTAAAAATTATTCACTTCTAAATAATGTAATCGTATCTATTGAGATAATAATTTGATATATTTGCATATGACGGTGTGAACCTACCAAATTCCTTAATTGCTTTAGTGGAATACTCAATTTTATTCTGCTCTTGTTTTAATCTTTTAAATAAGTTGTATTTATTAAAGTATGAATTCAGGTACTTAGTAGAAATTCCTCGACACATTCTATTCATACTTCTATAAACTGAATGAACAGAGTTTACTTTGTTGATATTTGTAAATTTATCAGGATCACTACTCTTATGAGTCTTTGCATCAACTACTACATGTTTAAATCCAAATATTTTTGAACAAGCTTTATAACATTTATCACCATCAGTTATTAGTGTCGCATGTTTGATGTCACCAATTGAGTTTTCTATAAATTTTTTACATGAAACAATGTCAACCTTTCCTCTACACATATATTCGGATCTAATTTCATTATCGTGAGATATAGCTACACAAACACAAGCTTTATCTTTGCTAAGCCCTTTCTTAGGATTTTCTGAATCGATGTTTTTTATTATCATAGGAAGTTCAGAACCTCATCTTCCTTTAGTGACTAAATTAAAATATTGTTCATCTAGTTCTATTGTTCCATCAAGCATAGGTTTCTTGCAGTAATTATCTAGTAAATAGAAAAACTTAATTCTTCATCTATGAGCACATTTGTAACTTATGTCATAATCTTGCACTATATTTTCTAATTTTGTACCTCTAATCAATTCTTTTAGATGATTAATAAACTTTTCCTCGTGGGATTTGTGTAGGTATTTGATGTATTTTGGAATACTAAAAACCTTATTGCAACATTTACAACAGTATCTTTGCCTTTTATTACTTATTTGTCTGCCATATTTGATTACCGTTTTAGCACTACATCTAGGACAAGACATACATTTTTCATTTTTATTGGAAATATTCATATTTTCCTCCTTAATATTCCTATTCCCAAAAAAATTGAAAAAAAGGACAAACCATTTTTCTATATATACTTAAGTATATATAAAAATTTTTTATTGGCATTTTATCTTAAATTTTTGATAGAAAAACTAAAATACTGAATTTTATACCTAAAGTGTTGGTACTAATTGATCGATAGTTGCGAATTGCTATTTACACTTTTTACACCAAAAGTGTTGGTGCTATATGATTAAGACCTCAAAATTACACTTTTTACACCAAAAGTGTTGGTACTATATGATTAAGACCTCAAAATTACACTTTTTACACCAAAAGTGTTGGTGCTATATGATTAAGATCTCAGAATTATACTTTTTGCACCAAAAGTGTTGGTGCTATATGATTGAGATCTCAAAATTATACTTTTTACACCAAAAGTGTTGGTACAAATCAATCTGTACATGAAATTATAGTTTGCCAACACTTTTGGTGTAAATTATTAATATTAATGAAATAGGGAATTTTAACTTTCCATTTAATATATAATACTTGTAATAATGAATTTATTATGGTGGGGAAATCCTTTAGCACAAACTGAGGAAATCGGTTAGCGAAACTATATTAATCAATAAAAACTAACCATGATATAATCAAACCATGAACGATTTATTTAACTCAAAACCAGATAAAATTAAAAAGCCAAAAAAAGATAAAGAAGTTATTGTAACTCATTTTGAAAGTGTTCAAGATACTTATTGCGATGAAACAAGACCTAAAAATAAATTAGTTATCCTATATACTTGTGGAGTATGCATCTTACTTGCTTTGGGCTTAATTACTTTAATTGTTTTAACTATTGTTGGTATCTAAAAAATAAGTAGAAAAATAAAATTTAAATAAAAAAATGTAATTTTTTTCATTTTTAATGTATATTATATAGGTGCAATATTTTTAAAGAAAGGGGATTTTATGGCAAGAAAAGATGATATCACAAACAAAGGTCCATTAACTGGGAATGCAAGATCACACGCTATGAACCATTCAAGAAGAGTTTGAAATTTAAACTTACAAACTGTTGAAATTAAAGATGGTCCTGGAAAAACTAAACGTGTAAAAGTATCTGCTAGAACATTAAAGACCCTAAAAAAACAAAATAAATTAGCTTAATACTTTTAAACTAAATATATCATAGCAAATAAAAAGCTCCATTCAATTGGAGCTTTTGCTATCTAATGTATATAAATAACTCTAAAGGATTAAATTAATTAGTCCTATTAATTTGTTAAAATTAATAATGTTTATGATGGCTTTATGAATAATATGTACACCATTAATCATCTTCTTTAATAGTTTTGCCTTAGGCAAAATATATAAAAGATTCAATAACCAATTAAGTAGTTATTTAACAACTATCTTAGGTTTCTTATCTTTTTTTGGATTTATATCATTAATATTTATCGTTCTAATGCTATTTACAACTAGCTTTAGTGTTTTGTTATATGTATTATTGGTTTATCAGGTTATATTAATTCTTCTCTACATTTATAACTGGAGATGGTTATTTATAAGCTGAAGTGTCAACTTAAAGTATTTAGGTTTATTTCTTTTATTTTTATCTATAGGATTAATTGGATATTTTATCACTCGTAATTATAGTGATCCTAATGGAATAAATTGATTCTTGGATGGTTCTGAGAATTTTGAAAAATATTTAAGTAAGTTTAATAACTTTAAACATATTCAATATACATATATCTTTGTATTTGGTAATAACTTTATTGAAAAGTCATTTAACTTTATTTATGTAATCTATGTTTTATTTTGTTATATCTTCTCTGTTCCATTAGATCAATGTATGATGTTTTATACATACATCAATGTTTTAATGTATTGTGTGATATTTGCTATGCTAGCAATTCATATTTTAGATAGCAACTGATATAACCTAGATTTTAAGTCAGTATTATCAATCTCTGCATTTGTATTAATTATTTCTAATGTATCATTCTGATTTGATGGATATATTTGAATTGTTTTAATGTCTACAATTTTAATTTTGTTACATATCTCAAAAGAAAATGAAGTTCCATCAGCTATTGCAGTATATGTTATCAATTTCTCTGTTTTAACTGGAGTATTATTTAGCTATAACTTCATTGTTTGTGCTGCTGTTATTAATATCATCCAGTTATTCATCTCCTTTAAGTCTAGAAAAGAAAATGCAACCAATTATAATGTCTTGATGATGTTTAGTACATTATTATTCATTGCCATGATCTTTGAAAATAAAAACTATCTATCATTTATCTTAATTGTTTCATTACTTGTTCTTTACTCAATTTATATGATGTATCACTCATCTAATATTGCAAAGAAATTAAATCACAAGATAGATGAATTTATGTATAGCAAAATTAATATTATCATCATCGGATTCGTAGTAGCCATTGTAACTATTTCTATTATTTTATTTGTGGCAAAGAAAAACTCAAGCTTATTTATTGATCCTTGATTAATTAATAGTGATAGCTTTAAACAGTTACCAAAAGTTTCAGATACCATTGCAAATGTGTTCTATTGAATTGCTAATATTGGAATGTTTATTTATGTATTATTGTCAAATGATTTTATCAAGGTAAAAAAATCCAAATCACAATACTTTCCAGAAGCTGATTTCGCTATTCTAGTCTTTCTAGTATTCTGAAACCCATTAGCAACTAATTTATTCAGTTCTATTTATGATTTAGACTTTATTTATATTACTCCTAACTTCATTGTTATCTTCTTCTGTATCTTAATCCCAATTCAGTATCATCTATGTAATAGAATTGCTAAAATAAAGAAAATTGGAGTAAATCAGTATATATATTATTCAACTGCTCTAATTACCACTATAATTAGTATGGTTACTATAAACCTAGGTAATGTTTAATGGAAGATATTAAAAAACAAATTGAAGCTTTAAAACAACAATTAAACCAATGAAATTATGAGTATTATGCACAAAACAATCCATCAGTAGATGATGCTGTTTATGATACTACAATGCAAAAATTAATTGCATTAGAAAAAGGTTATCCAGAATATAAAACACCAGACTCTCCAACCCAAAGAGTTGGTGGTTTTGTCAATGATAAATTTCAAAAGATCAAACACTTCAATCCTATGCTTTCATTAGACAATATATTTGACTATGATGGCTTAGTAAAATTTGTTAATACGATTGATCAAGAATTAACTACAGATTATGACTTTGTAGTAGAACCTAAGATTGACGGATTAAGTATTTCAGTTGTCTATGAAAATTGTAAATTAAAATATGCTGCTACTAGAGGAGATGGAGTAACAGGAGAAGATGTTACAGCTAATGTTCTAACCATCAAAGATATTCCATTATTTATTAGTGAAGAATATAAAGATCAAATAGTTGAAGTAAGAGGTGAAGTTTATTTAGCTAAAGCTGATTTTGAAAAGATAAATAGTGAACTTGATAAAAAGTTTGCAAACTGTAGAAATGCAGCTGCTGGTACTTTAAGAAACCTAGACACAAGCATTACAGCAAAAAGAAACCTAAGAGCATTTATGTACTACATTCCAGAATCTAAGCAATTAGGTTTAAATACACAACAAGAATGTATTGATTGATTACATAAGAATAAGTTTGTTGTATCACCAATTATCAAACACAAAAAAACTGTTGATGATATATGAAACTACATCCAAGAAATTACATCAATCAGATCAACACTAGAATATGATATAGACGGTATTGTAATTAAACTAAACCAAATCAATCAATATGATAATGTAGGTTATACTAGTAAATTTCCAAAATGAGCTATTGCCTACAAATTCCCTGCACAAATTGTTTCAACTAAATTATTAGATATTGATGTCAATGTTGGTAGAACAGGAAAGATAACTTATACAGCTAAATTAGAACCAGTTAGTCTAGACGGTTCTATCATCTCAGCAGCTACACTACATAACTATGATTTCATTACATCTAAAAACATTAAAATCAATGATTATGTCAAGATATATAAAGCAGGAGATGTCATTCCATATGTGTTTGATGTAGATAGTGATAAACCACAACAAGATTTAATTGAATTTAATAAACCAACCGAATGTCCTTCTTGTCATAGCAAATTAGTTAGTTATGAAGGTATAGTGGATTTATTCTGTACTAATGAAGAATGTCCAGAAAAGATTAAAAGAAACATCGAATACTTTGTAAGTAGAGATGTTATGAATATAGATGGTGTATCATATGCTATTATTGATAAACTATATCAAAACAATATCATTAAGTCTGAATGAGACTTATATGATATTGCTAAACATAAAGAAACCATCTTTAGTTTAAGATTAAATATTAAAGATAAGATGTTTAATAATATGTTAACTGCAATTGAAAAGTCTAAGTCTAATTCATTAGAAAGATTAATATGTGCCCTAGCAATTAAAAATATTGGTATTAATACTGCAAAAATAATTGCTAAACATTTCAAAACCTACGAAAACTTTATGCAAGCTAGTTATGAAGAATTATTAACTATTAATATTATTGGTGAAAAGACTGCTAAAGAAATAGTAGAATTCTTTCATAGTGATAAAGCTAAAGAGATCTATGAAAGAATTAATACAATAGGTTTAAATAAATCATATGTAGTAGAAGGTATGGATAATTATGAACATTATCTTAATATTGCTCAACAAGAATCTAACCAAAGATATTATAATAAGACTATGGTGATTACTGGCACCTTCTCAATGAACAGAAACCAAATCAAACAAATCTTAGAAGATATTTACCACTGCAAGGTAACTAATTCAGTTACAAAGAATACAGATTACTTGTTAGCTGGTGAAGATGGTGGAAGTAAATTAGATAAGGCCAAATCACTTAATGTTCCAATTATTAGTGAGGAGTTCTGAAAGTAATATGTCTACATCTGGTATTATTTTAATTATTTTCATGTTTGTGATGTTTACTATCTTATTTTGTTTTAAGAACAAATTAAGTTTTGATAAGAAATCATCAAGAATTATTTTAGATGTCTTTGCAGGATTATGCTTTATTTATTTTATTGCTGCAAGATGAGCTTGAAACATCAAAGATTGCTGCCAATATATTAATGGTACTAACTCATATTTAAGAGATATTTATTTGTCTAAATCACTATTATTAGATTTATGTCCAATGATGGCATTTCTCTTACCTCTATTTATTATTTTTGGAGGAAAGAAGAAAACATGAGCTAGATGTATAGCTCCAGTAGCTATTATTGGATCAGGTGTTACAATCTTTGGTGCATGTATCTTTGAAGATATTCCACCACAAATCTTTTTAGAATATTTCTTTATTGGTATCAAACCTAACCGTATGTATTTTATGATGCACTTCTTATCTGCATTCTTAGCTGTATGAGTTATTATGTGTGGTAGCAGATATACATTTAAAGATGGCATAAGAACTTTTATGTTCTATTGTGTATGAATAATGTATTGTGTAGTATGTATGAGTTTATTAAAGATTGAATGAAATGTAACTGGATTAGTTGCTAATGACTGAATATCAACTATGGGTGAATACCACAAGGTATATTTAATCTGAAGTCTTCCATTCCCATTCATTACTATCTTCTGATATACTATTGCATTATTAGTTAATGCATTTATCTGTATTTGTAAGAATATCAGCTTAAAGAAAGCACAATTAAAATCATTTAAAAATAAACCGTTTGTAAATAATAATAAAACGCCAATGAACTTTGTTAAAAATGAAGATATTGTAGCATCATATGAAGTAGTTAATAACTAGACTTAAAAAGGCTTTAGAAGTGTATGAGGGATTATATATACTCCATCCTTTGTTTTAAATGTTCTTTCGCAATTAGTAATTACTGCTACAAATTCAGGATCTTTGTGTTTGCCTTCCATTTCTAATTTTTTAATATTAGTTAATAGCTTTGGAATTGCCTTTATTGATGCTTCTAAAGATAGTTTAATTTCTATAGCACATCATTTACCATTCTTAAGCTCAATGATTGCATCTATTTCATCATCATTTTCATTTTTGTAATAGAATAATTCTCCATCTAAAGCTTGAGCATAAACTAAAAGGTCTTTCATTACTTGAGTTTCAAACAATATTCCGGTTGTATTTAAATCATTGTAACAATCTTGAACATTAGTCACATTCAATAACCTACAAATTATAGATGTGTCGCAAAAATATGTTTTAGGTTTATTCTTAAATCTATAAGTAGATCTTATATTAGAGTTTTTTCATACAGGTACATCAAATAGAGCGCAAATATCATACAATAGGCAAATATATTTATCTAATGTCACTTTACTGACTATATTTTTTATATCATTAAGTATTGTAGATTTATTTATTGGTGCAGCACTAACTCTTGCAATAGAAGTTAAGATTTTTTTTAAATCTCGCTTGTCTATTGTTAAACCATAATACTTTAGGTCTTCAAGTCTAGGATTGGTTATAGATTCAATATAAGAGTTTACAGTTGCATCAGAAGATTCAAAATTATTTGCAATTACATAAGGCCATCCACCTTTAATAAGTAATTTGTTAACATCATCAAAAGTAAATTTGGATTCTATAATTCTATCATTATACTTTTTGTCAAATAAATCTCGTAAAGAAACATAATCGGAAATGTCATGTAGAATTTCTGCAAATGTTAATGTTTGAATGTACATCTTAAGGATTCTACCAGCACCTGAGTGAAGTATATCTTCAGAATTTTTTGGACTTGATGAGCCAGTTAATATGAATGATCCTGCCTGTTTATCAATTTCTTTGCTATCGATATCATATCTTACTAAATCCCATATCTCTGGAATCCATTGTCATTCATCAATTAGTCTAGGAGTTTCGCCGTAAAGGATTAATGTTTTGCCTAATTGTGAAAATTGATTTATTACTGTTCGATCAATTAGAATTTTAGAATTTGCAAACATTTGAGATAAAAATGTCTTACCTGAATATTTAGGTCCAGTTACTAAAACTGCACCAATATGTTTCAAGTTATTTTCTAGTTGAATTTGAGCTATTCTTTTTATTACCATGTAAATATTATATATTTAAATCTTTATTCTATCCAAAAAAAGTAAATTATTCTATCCAAAAAAAGTAAATAATTCTATCCAAAAAAAGTAAAATGGATAAAATACACAAAAATTCCTACTTTTTATAATTAAAAATACACAAAAATACCTAGTTTTTTAATAAAATACACAAAAATACCTAGTTTTTTATTAAGAAAATACACAAAAATACCTTTTTAAGTTAAAATTATGTTAAAGGTAAAGAAAATGGCTACATATAAGAGACTTTTTGAAGATGAAATTAATAGTTGATATCAATCTAATGCTAAAGAAGCACTAGTAGTTAAAGGTGCTCGTCAAGTAGGTAAAACTACAGGAATAAAACATTGAGCAGAATCTAATAACATTAAATACCATTATATTAACTTTATTGAATTTGAAGAGTTAGCTGAAGACCTTTGCCATGTGGCATCTTATGAACAAGCAATTGAGAAGATTAATCTTAATTTCGAAATAAACCTAAATGATTATGATGTTTTATTTCTAGACGAAATTCAAATAAGATATGACCTTTTATACCTTACTAGATTATTTAAAGACAAAAAAGTAAGATTAATTTGTTCTGGTAGTCTATTAGGTATGAGATTAGCTAAAGAAATAAATAGAACAGATGTTGGATCTAAAATATATCTACAAGTATATCCATTAGACTTTAAAGAGTTTCTAATTTGAACAAAACATGAAATGTTATTAGACGAAATTGATAGAGCATTTGAAAAGAAAGAACCTATTCAAACTATTGCTCACAAGAAGTTGTCAAAATTATTTCTTGATTATTTATATTTAGGTGGAATGCCAAGAGTAGTAGAAAATTATATTAATAATGATTACTTAATAGATGAAAGAGTAAATCAAATAAGAAAATCTATATTAGAGGATTATATTGAAGATAACCATAATGAAAAATATATTGGTTCTAAATTAAGAGATGAAGTAATAAATAGCATGAACTCAATATTTAGTTCTATGTCTAACTTCTTATTCTGTGAAAGCTCTAAAAAATTCTCAATTGATAGTTTAGGAAAAAATATTAGATATAGAAATATAGAAAAACCTCTATATGCCCTAGTAAGTTCTAATATAGTAATTCCTTCTTACTTGATAGAACATCCATCTTATCCATTATCAATACATAAATCAGAAACTTCATTCAAATTGTTCTATAGTGATGTTGGATTACTTGTAGCTAAACTTCAAATTACTAGATTAGAGTTAGATAAATGGTTTGAATCTAAAACATCTATTAGTGCACTTATGGGTGGTGTAATAGAAAACTATGTTGCAATCAATTTACAAAGAGAAGAATTAAATTATTGAAAACAAACTATTAATGAAACTAAAGCTGATGGATCACTAAATAAAAAACCATCAACCTATGAAGTTGATTTTATAGTAAGTTCTCTAGAATCTGAAATTATTCCTATCGAAGTAAAATCAAGAACAAAACAAAGAACTAATGCTAAGTCATTAGATAAATATATTGAATTATATGATCCTAGCAAAGTAATTATTTTGAGTCCAAGTAACTATCTAAACAAAGGAAAAGAATTACATATTCCTTTATATGCAGTTTATAAGTTAAGAGAATTAATTAAATAATATAACTAATGATGAAATATCTTTTCATTGTGAAAAGTTAGATATTGATTAGCAGTTTTCATCTTTTTAAAATTTAATTTATAATCTTCCGATAATGTTTTAACTATTTCTAGTTTATGTTCGTGTTCAAGAGATCTTGAATAAATTACTTCTCAATTTTTATCAAAAGTAATTAAACATCTGTCAAACATTTTGTGGTGATTAGAACACAATAAAATTCCGTTGTCTTCATCATATCTTTCAATATCATTAGCACATACTTTATAAGGTTTGATGTGAGCAGCTTCTAAAACACTTGGTACAGTTATATTGCAAAGCATACATTTTTGATCTCTTTCACATATTTCTTTTCTAAAAATATGTTGATATTTTCTTTTTACTATTTCATCATCATTTATATTCATACCAGATAACAATTGTTGTTTTAAATATTCTTTGTAATCTATTATTTCATTACATGATAGATTACTATAATCTGGTACACATTTCTTTAGATTTTTAATAGCCTCATTGTATAGTACAGTTTTATAGTCTTCTAGTGTTTGTTCATCTCCATTTATATGAATGGTAATTGTTCTATCTTTTTTATTTGATTCTCATGTTCCTTCAGCCTTTATTTTACTAGCAGGCATATCGAAAATATTTTGCACTACTGATAGTCTTACTTCATGATTAAAACTTAGGAATCAATTACCCTTTCCTTTTGAATTTGAAAGTGCTTTAAATATTGTTTCTGAATTTGTTAATAAATCATAATACATTTTAGTGATAGGTGAATCGGCAGTAATCTTTATTGGATTATTAAATATCAAGTTAACATCATCAACACATTTGATAATGGAAATTATTAATATTGCTTTATATGGATACTTATAACCTTTAGCTTCGATTAAAGGAGCATTGTCATTTAATGTTGATATTAAAGGTTGAATAATTTTCTTATTAATCATACCTAAATATTATACCAACTATAGTTGGTGTTAATTAATAATTCCTAGAAGCGAATAATATACTTAAAAAGCAAATCTTTTATCTTTGATTTATTAGCTATAAATAACTCATTATTATTCATAGCAAAATTTAAAGAAGAGAATAAATAGTTTATGGTAGGTTGTTTATATTTTTTATTTCCATCAGCATCTTTATATCCGTTAACTATTTGCTGATAGTATTTTTCATTAGATCATTGAAATATTTCAACTAATTCACTTATTGATATATTTAGTACATTTGTTCTTAATTCGATCAAAAATTCCCTTACATTTGGTGTAATTTCGTCAGAACTATCAAAAACGTGTTGGGGGGGGGGTAGTAAATTGTTTCATCATATTTATATTATAAACTATAGTTGGTTGTAATGATCTTATTTATCTTCTAGAATCATAGGTTGTATATGAAGCCTAAAGATCTTGAAGAAATTGAAAATAGACGTTCACATTATTATGAGTTAGTGAAAGACATGCCATATAGAGAAAAAGTGAATTGAGCCAAAACTAGGATCAAAGAATTTTTTGTTGAATGTGAAAACAGAAAATTGGATGAAGTAACTATATCTTTTTCTGGAGGAAAAGATTCAACTGTATTGTTAGATTTAGTAAATCAAGTTCATACTAAAATGAAATCTAATATTAAGATTACTCTAATTTATGCAACCGAAATTACTTTTCCATCTACATTAAAATTCATTAAGGAAACTAATAAAAGATATCAAAAATTAAATCCTTATATTAATGATGTACAAATAGCTTATCCTAAGAAGTCTTGAGTAGAAATATTATCTCAAGATGGATATCCAATTTATTCAAAGCAAATATCAATGATGCTTAATCGAATTAAACATTGTAAAACTAAGAATTGCATCTCAAAATGATTCTTTGGTGTTGAACCAGAAATATCGAGTACAGCAAGATATAAATTATCAAAGAAAAGAATGTTTTTGATTGACGATAATATGATTAAAAAATGACCAGATATTAGTAAAGATAAAGAAATGAGTTCATACTTTGCTAAATATAATGATTTCTATTTCTTTTCTGAGAAGTGTTGTGATTTTATAAAAGGTAATATCAAACATGATGAGAGACCATCTTTTATTGGTACTATGGCTGAAGAATCTGAACTTAGAAAGAAATCTTGAATCATTAAAGGTTGTAATATTTTTTCTAAAACAGCTATGAAATCTCGTCCATTATCTTTATGAACTGCAGACAACATATGACAATATATTAAAGAAAATGATTTATTAATAAATGAAGCATATGGATATGATCCTAAAAAAAGTTTAGAAGATCAAAACTTAAGATTCACTAGATTAGGCTGTACATCTTGTCCATATGGTGCACGTATGGAAGATAAGATTTTTCAAGTATACAATAAGAAAATTGAAGGTACAGAAAAGCCAAAAAAATTGAATAGATTTGAAGTTCTTTACAAAGACTATCCAAACTTATATAAATCTCAAGTTATTACTAATGGAATGTATAAGATTCTAATAGATATGGATATACAAATTAGAAATGATGAATTATACATGAAGTTGTATGAGCTAAGACATAGAGATATTGACAACTGATATGATGATAATAACTTTAAGAAAAATATCATAAGTGTGATGTGTCAAGTTGAGAATTATAAGGACTATAAAGAAAAAGGAAAAGACTATACATGAGAGTATTCATTAAGTGATTTTCAGGATGCAATGAATTATTTTGGTTTAACTAAAACATCTTCCAAGGAAATACAAGAAATTCGAAAACAAGTTAAATTAGATTATTTTATCTTAAAAGATAAACTATAGTTGGTTGTCTCAGATTTTCAAGATCATTACAATATGAGTTGTGAGTAATAAGAATAATCCAAACATAATTGATAACAAAAATAATGACTTTAATGATTTGATTACATGTGCACATGATAAGCTAGGCAATATTAATAGCTTTGATATACTAACATGTTTTATTTCATTATTTGGAGCTAAACAAATATTCGACTCTCAATATATCAGCAAAAATACAAAAATAAAGATTAAATATTCTCAGCTAATATCATCTATGGAATCATATGAATCAGCAAATGAATATCTAAAATACTTTTTAAGCGATTCTTTAGACATCCTAATTAACTATCACTATTACATTAACAATTTCAGAAACTTAGAAATTATCAAACTTGATAGTACTCAAAGTCTATATCATGGGAAAGTCTATAACATCTCTAATAGTAATAAAGATAGTCTAACTATAATTGGTTCATCAAACTTAACTAAAACTGGTACTGCAAGAAATGATTATTTGCTAGATGGAGCAAAACCAAATGAAGTTAATTATGTGATAGATGATAAGAATAAAGAACTTTTTGAATATATAGACAATAATGTCAAAGATTATCATAATAGCTTATCTAGCCTTGAAGATATTCTTTCTAAATATACAAAAGTAGTGGAATTAGAAAGTGCCGATGATTTTGTAGATGATGTTTTGAAATATGTAGAAGGAGAAGTAATTAGTCTAGAAATTAGTAAATTTGTGGATGAGAGATGAAAAGATATTCTTAATGATTATCAAACCCAAACATTAAAGTCTATTCTACAAAACATGGAAGATTATGGTGGTGCTGTTCTTAACTATGACGTGGGATTAGGAAAAACCATTATTGGTGTAGCAGTAGCAGATTATTATGCAGCCAAAAACCTTTATCCTTTAGTAGTAACACCTAAAAGATTAGCTGATGTATGAAAGAATTATGGGAAAGAAACTGTATACTCTCATGATATCTACCATACCTCTATGACATTAGAACAATATTTTAAGAAAAGAGGTTTAGAGTTCTACTACAATGAAGTTTCTAGTAATGTTAAGAGCTTTGGAGAAGTAAAAAATGAATCTTCGAGTGTATATATCATCGATGAAGCTCACAATTATAGAAATGATAATACTCAAAAAAGAAAAGATTTGTTGAAGTCAATCTATTTAAATAATTCATCAGATAAGGAAATTGAAAACTATCTTAAAAAAGATAAGACACTGGAAAGAGACAAGATAGTTGAACAAGAAAGAATAAGTAACAAGAAAGTATTATTAATTACTGCTACACCTTGTAATAATTCACTTGATGATGTTAAGTTTTTACTAGATATACTTCCTATATCAAAGAAGTATGATAAAGAACTATATAAAACATATTTACAAAAATTAGATTTATTTACAACTCAAAAGAAAGATACTGATGAAACAAGAACATTCATTAGATACTTTTTCAATAGAATCAATAAAGAAAAGTGAAGATATGAAAAAGGTAAAGAAAGTTATTATTTCCCAAAAAGAGCAAATATAGATAATCAAAATAAATTCCTATTGGATACTTCAGATTCTATTTGCGAGGAATTAATTAAAGAAAATGCAATTGATACTAATTACTTTAAAGTCATTAATAACCAAAGAAAATTAATTAAAGCAAAAATCGATGAAATTGATAGTGAAATGTTATTAGCTGAAAGATCATCATCACTTCTGAAATATAATTTCTATTTCTCATTAGATTCATCTTTTAAATCATTTCTACAATCAGTGTTGAACAAAGTTGAAATAATAATGGCAGAAACAAACTTAAATATCGATTTAAGTAAGTACTATGCTGTAAATGGCATAGAAAAGAAAGAAATGGATTATGCTAATGCCATATATGATTCTGAAGAAACATTAGAAGATATTTTCACTGATGCAAACTTTGGTACTGTATCAAATGATGTAGAGCAAAAAGAAAACAATAATTTATCTGATAAGTTAATTGCTAACATCAACAAAAATATAGACAAGGCACAAAAGTTATATAGTGAACTCCTTGAACTTGCTTACCAATCAATTATTGAATATGATGAATTTAAAACTAAAAATAAAGCAGACTATAAGTCAGACTATCTATTAAAAGTGATAAAGAGTCCTGAATTTGATCCTCTAGAAAAGAAGATAGTTTTTGTTAATAGACGTGCAACTCTTAATTCAGTATTTGAATTCCTAACCACTAAAGGAATTAACTGTATAGCAATAGATGGAAATAACAACTTAGTAGTGTCTAATAATGGTAAGACCTATACATATTCTGGTAATAAATCTCAAGCTGCAACAATTGCTAAGAAACTGTTTGCTCCTATAGCTAATGAAAGCTTATCTGTAGATAACAAATTCTACTATGAACACAATAATAAAAATTTTGAAGTTTTAATAACTACTGATGTATTTGCTGAAGGACACAATATTCAAGATGCAACAATTGTTATTAATTATGATTTATCTTGAAACCCATGTTTCATGTTACAAAGAAATGGTCGTGTAGATAGATATAGAGACTACATAAATAAATATAGTGGACAAGATTTCTATAAGAGAGTTTATTGTTATAACTTCTTCATGTCAGATAGATCATATTATAAAGAAAACTCAGCAACCTTTATTGACCTATATGACCGGTTATATAAAAAGGTGAGTGAGTATGATATCTTAAACTCTGTATCACTATGTGAATTATATAATGACTGGGCAAAGAATAAGCAACATATAGAAGACAAAGAAAAGCAAAATGAAGAAGACTTGAAAGCCCGTGAGGAATTAACTAATAAGAACTTGATTAAAGATGAACTGTTTTCAAAGAAAGTTAATAATGAAGAAAGTTATATTTATAGAACTCAAAATATTAACTACAAGAAAAATGATGAATTTATATGCTGCGATAAATCTATCATCATTAGCAAAGAGCAAGGTTCTAAAGATGGCGTTCTATTATGCTTCGAATTAAAAAATAGGAATAATAGCAAGATAGCCATTAGATACATGTATATTGATGAAAGTAATGTTCACTGTATTGATAAGATACCATTGCAAAAGGAAATTACATTATTGCAAGATGATATTTTGAAGATAGGAAACAAAATCAATTATCCTTCATTAAATATACAAGACTTGCAGGAACCAAAAGTTATTGAAATTCTAAAGAAATATAAATCTGAATTTGTAGATAGGATTCTATTAACAAATATTAACAACAAATTGAAGCAACAAAGTGAAGGATATGAGATATCAAAAATATGTAGATTATATTTCATAGTAAAAGATAGGGAGATTTAAAATGGAACAAAGTAAAGAATTAAGAAGTTATAAGGGAATATTGGATTTTGCAAAGGAACATAATAAATTAATGATTCCTATTTGCCAAAGAGAGTATGAATGAAAGAAAAGTAATATTGAAGACTTTATTGAAGATTTAGTAAATGATTATAAATGTTCAAATGCAGATTCATCATACACTCCATCAATCGGAATGATTTACACATACTTTAAAAATGAATCAGAAAAAGAATGTTGACTATATGATGGACAACAAAGAATTACTACTCTTCTATTATTAGCTAAGTGTCTTGGTATTTACGAACAAATCGGTTTGAAGTTGATTGCTGATTTAGAAAGCTACAATAATGAGGTTATCAATGTATTTGAAGATGGAGAATATAATCCTAAGTCTGCATTAGGTACTGCATTAAATACTATCCAATCTTGTATTGCTAAATTTAAGGATGAATTAGGCGAAGATTCAAACTTCATTAGTAGTTTTACTTATTTTATTTTAAATAACTTATACTTTTATGAATTTAGATGCTTCAATGAAATGGTAGCAATTAATACTTTCTTGAAACTTAATAATAGAGGTTTAGAACTAAACTTCCTAGATCTAGTTAAATCTTATTTAAAACAAAACCAAGCTAGTCTTAACTTCTCTAATGGTTCACTTAAAACAAAAGACATTATGAATTTTGCAGAAAAAGTATTTGCTGAAAAGGATGAACACAAAGGTGTTTTAATAGATTCATATACAGGTTTAATTAAGTGCTACACTAGTCCTACAATTCCTAAGAAGGAAAAAGAGAAATTTACACTTATCACTGACTATATTAAAGAACCTCGTAATCTTGATATTTTCTTTGATGAATGATTTGTTTATAGCAAAATATGATTTATATTTACATATAATGGTGAAGCTCTTGATAATGGAATAACAATTGAAACTGAAGATTCTGAATTTTTTGATAAGGCAAAGAAAACATTCTATAGAATGACTAAATTAAAATACAAAGAATTTTTACCATTGGTTGTATTAGTAGCTACATTCTATGAAAAGAAACATATTTCTGAAAAAGTTGCTAAAGACTTCTTAAACAAACTTACATTAAAGTTCTTATATCATGTTACTGACCATGAATGTGTTAAAGCTGTACAAGGAACAAGTGTGAAGTTTAATTCAAATGAATTAGAATATGAAACTGTTTTTAAAGCTATTCATGATGAAAAAACTAAATTCCAAAGAAATCCAATTAATATAAATTCAAATTTCAAGTGATTGAAAGAACCGAAAATTAAAACAATAGAGGACAATTTAGAAGAACTTAGCATGTATGTAGAAGAAAATCAAAAACTAGTAAAAACAATAGCAGACATTGAATTGCTAATTAAGTGATTAGCATTGTAATTAAACAGCAATCAAATAACTTTCATAATAAATTAATTTGCTAGCACACACAAAAAAATGTAAATGTGTGATCTCACTTTTATATAATATAAACTGGATCTACTTGTAGGTCCTTTTTTAGATCTATTTATAAAAAAGAGGTTAAGTAATGAATAAGTTTATTGAAACACATAAAGATGAAATAGAAAAATTTGAGTATGAATTAATAAGTAATGAAGATAAACTTCAGAAAAAAGCTCTAGCATATATTGCATATTATCTATTAGGTGATGGATCTGAAGATGATTCTACCTTAATTGATGAAGACAACATCACTTGTAATGGTGTTGCTGATTTTGTTTGATTTGATGCAAACGAGGAAGAAGAAACAATTGCTATTGTAAAACTATCTGATGCAAAAACAATTATAGAATCAAATAAGAAACTTATTTCTAACATAAAGGATTACAAAAAGAACAATAAAGAATTTAAAGAAGTTATCAAGAATGTAACTAAGAATTTCGAAAAGATTAATTCTATACCAACTAAGTACTATTTAATCGCAATGGATAAAACTATTTCAAATAAAGATGGTGTTAAACAAAGCATACATGATTCATTTGATATTGAAGACACTGATAGTTTTGAAATCCTAGACATTGAAGATTTAAACAAGATAATCACTCAAGGTGCTAAAAAAGAATTATATGTAAAACAAGAAACTCTAAAATTAGATACACCAGGTAATGTATTAAGATTCTCTTCAAACTACAATATTGTTAATGATGCAATGGTGTGTAACATATCAGCTAAATCTTTAAAAGAAATTCATAAAAAACACGGACCAACTGTCTTTAACCTTAACCTTCGTTTCTTCAAAAACAAGAAAGATGTTGATGATGACATTAAAAAATCTATTAATGATGGAGACAAATTCTGATTCTTAAACAATGGTCTTTATATTGTCTGTGATAAATGCGATATCAATGGCGATAAATTAACATTACATAATTTCTCAATTGTGAATGGTGGGCAAACAACACATAAAATTAGTAACACTGATTTTTCAAATGATTTTTATTTAATGTGTAAGGTTATTAGTATTAATGATTGATTTAAAGAAGATAAACAAGATGAATCATTTAAGTTTGCTAATGAGATAGCTGTAGCATCTAATAAACAAAAACCAATTCAAAATCAAGATCTAATTTCTAATCTTCCTGAAGTAAAAAAGTTAGATGTTGCTTTCAATAATTACAAAAATGATAAATTTGGTCCAATCTTCTGCGAAACAAAAAAAGGTGAATACTCTCTTATGTCAGCAAATAAGAAAAAATGTTATATAAAAGAACATGTTAAGTCTGCAGAGTTTTTTATGCAGCTGAGATATATCTGAGATTTAATTCAACCTGGAACTGCAAAAGCAAAATCAAAGATTTACAAAAACATAGATAATGTAAAAGATTCATTAAATGAAGTAACTGATAACATTAATACTTATCCGCAAGTACTTTGATTACATAACTCAATTAAACAATTTGCAACAAATATGAAGAAAAAAGAAAAACAAGGTCAAATTTCTAAAGAATTATCAAATATTTCTAAATATTGTGACTTCTATAATTTAGCAACTTTAAGAGTTTTATACCAATTCTATAAGACTGGGTTTAAAAGTGAATTTTCTGATGAAATATCTGACTGTAAATCTTTTGATGACGTTAGAAATGTACTTAATAAGCCATCTTTTAAATGTGAACTAATTTTAAATAATACAGATAGAGCATCCTTTACATCAACTCTATATGATTTATTAGCAAGTATATCCAAGGATGTATTAACTAAGACTTTAAAGGATAAATATCCAAATTCTGGTGACCTTGGTCAAACACACAACCTTGTCAAAAGTGATGATGGTTTCCTTTTTTACATACAACACATAATTGATTGTATTAAATTCAATACTGATGCGAAACAATTAGTAATAAAACTATTTGAATAGAAGGTTAATATGTTTGAAGTTTACAAATATGATAAAGGCTTTATTGGCATAAGAATTAATAGAGATGAAATTGAATTAGGAGAAAGAGATTTCTTTAATCGTTTAAAATTTATAATTCTTGATGAAAGAGTGAGTGACTCTTATATAATCTCTTTCCAAAAAAATATTTCTTTTAATCAAATAGAGATTTTTGTTTCATTATTCAATGAACTACATAAAGAACACCAAGATTATTCACTTGAAACTATAATTGCTTCTCTATCTGAATTATTTGACATATTTCAACCTAAAAACTCAGAATTAAGTTTTATCGGACTTCTTACAGAATTAGTCTTTATTCTAAACTGCCAAGAAAGAGGAATAAATATTGAAAAATATTATCAAACTTCAAATGATAAATTTGATTTTAGTTTGCCAAACGATACATACCTAGAAATTAAACATATTAGCGAAGTAGACAGATCAATAACCATTTCTCAATCTCAACTAGAAAGATTAAGAGAAAATGATTTTGTAATTGGAATAAGACTTATTAAAGATTCAGTCCATGGATTAAGTATGAACGACATTTTAAATAGAATTAACTTGAGTTCTATTCAAAGAGCTGCCATTAATAACAGGATGAATGATTTTGATAAATCATATCTAAATAGAAAGGTAATTACAGATAGCTGTTCTTTTAGAATTATTGAAAAGAAATATATCCCCTGCATTAAGGAAGACAATAGATCATTAATTATGGAAGCTAGTTATAAGCTTTATTCATTAGCCTTAAACAAATCTAATGATGAATGTTTTGATATTATAAAAGGAATAATCAATGGATAAGCTATTAAAATCTCCTTGAGATAAAGATGATGACAATATCTGAAATACTTTTTTAGACTATAAATCAGAAAAGTTAAATGTGAGTCAAAACAAGGAACTTGATGTAAATAACTTTGTTAATACTGTGGAATCTGTTTATGAAAAAATTATTTCAGAAACAATTATCAATATACTTGTATTTGGGTATATCCAATCTGGAAAAACAGATTTTATAATTGGAATAATTTGTAAACTCTTCAATAACAATCATGGAGTACTAGTTTTTGCTATCAATCAAAACAATAAGGATTTGTTAAAACAAACAATTAAAAGAACTTCAAACATATACAACAAAAACATATATGAATACGATCATTTAAAAAAGAAGAATCAAGAAATAATTGAAAAAATTTCCCTAGGAGAGAACGTAGTAGTATTTCTTTTAAAACATTCTAAGCATTTATCTGAAGCTGTTAACATTTGTAAATCACTAAATTCAAATCATACTGAATATAAGTGTGTTTTAATTGACGATGAAGCCGATGCAGCCAGCTTAAACAATATTGAAAAAGAAGAACCATCAACTATATTCAGACTAATCAATGAAATAAAAGAAAATGGGAATAGTAACTATATATCTATCACAGCAACTCCATTTGCTCATTTTCTATTGCCTCATGATGATAAACTGAAACCTAAATATGCATATATGTTACACCCAGGAACAGGTTATACTGGAATCCAATATTTTATTGATAGATATCAAATTGAAAATAAATCTAATTTCGTTGAGATAAATAGAGTAAATCAAACTGAAATAGATGAATTAAAAATTAACGCTGGATTTAAACAAGCTTTAAAAACATATATAGTTCAATGCTATTGATGAACTTATATAAAACAATTTGATAACAAACCTAGAATGCTTATTAACATGTATAAGAAAACTGATATACATGAAAAAATTGAAGAATCTGTTTATTACGTACTGAATGATATTAAAGAATGCTACACAAGGAATAAAAAGCTCTTTGATGATATATTTGTTGATTTAGATATTAGTTTAGAATACAAACAAGACTTTGAAGATAAGTTTGATTTAATATTCTCTAAAATATACCCATATCAGCTTAATGGAAAGAATAAAGACAGAATAGATTTAGATAAGAGTGAAAATGAACTATATAGAATTGTAATTGGGCATACACTTCTAGATAGAGGATTAACTATTGTAGATTTAATTAATACATACCTATCTGCTAGATCATTATTGCATCCAAATGCTGATGTTATATTACAACAAGCCAGATTTCTTGGATATAGAGAAAAATATAAAGAATCAATCAGATTATTTATGACTAAAGATTTGATTGAAGATTATGTCAATATAAACTTTGATATTGAATACTTCAAATCTGCAATTATGAACCTAGATAAGTTTGAAAAAATAAAAAGATTTATTCCGCTAGAAATAATTAATGATTTGAATCCAACAAGAGATACTGCTGCCTTATATGAATTTGTGAATGGGACTGGTAAAAAAGATTTAATGAACAATAAGTTCTATAATGATATTTACAATGAATTAGATGAATTTAATGAAAAGATATATGACACTATTAGCAAATGTAAATCGAGTACTTTGGATTCCAAAGAACACAAGATAGTTAAACTAAATGGATGAAGTGAATTCTGTGATTTTATTGATATACAACGAGGAAAGAGCGAAACAAAAAACTACCTAGCAAAATGTTGTGCAGATCCTAATAATACACTTGATGTTGATATCATATCCAAGTTAATTGAAAGAAATGATATCAAGATTATTGTTAGATTACTAGGGGAAAATATCAGAAAGCTGAACATAAACAAAAATATGCCATACCATTCAATAGGTAAAGGAACATATTCTAGTAATGAAACTGAATATCTATTTGATGAAAATACATTGTGTATTGATGTAATACCTATTAATGTGCATTCTGAAGAAGAAAGTATCAATAGATTGATATATAGAACAAGAATATTTATTCCAAGCTTTTTAAATCAACTTAGTGGTTTTTATGCAAAATAATATCGGTTAATTACTATTAACTGACATTTTCTTGTTTTCTCTTAATAAATATTATATATTTAAGTGATTTTAAAATTGCAATTTTAATTATGCGCTAATATTTGCTAAACTAAAAACACTCAAGAAAACAGGCATTTTTAATTAAAGGTTAGTTAATAGTAATTTACTCCCATTTGTAAAATGAGTTGGTGGAAAAAGACAAGTGATAACTAATCACCTAAATCAATTGTTACCAGATAAATTTAATACGTATATCGAACCATTTGTTGGTGGTGGTGCAATGCTTTGTCATATCCATCCAGAAAAAGCAATTATTAATGATATAAATGCAGAGCTTATTGCAAGTTATAAATCTATTAAAGATGATTGTAATAAATTAATGAATTTGCTTGATGAATATAAGAAACATCATAATGAAAAATATTATTATAAAATTCGTGCAACATTATTTGAAAATGAATATGATATTGCAGCTAGATTTATGTATCTAAATAAAACTTGTTTTAACGGAATGTATAGAGTTAATGCAGAAGGTAAATTTAATGTACCTTTTAACAATAAAACTAAAGACAAATTAAACCTGTATAGTGTAAGTAATATTAACAACTGATCTCAATACTTAAAGAAGAATAAAGTAAAGATATTTAATAAGTCTTTTGAAAAGATATTAGACTTAGCAAAAGAAGGTGACTTTGTTTATTGTGATCCTCCTTATGATTATGAAGTAGATACAATAGGATTTGATTCATATAATAAAGATTCTTTCGGACAAGAAGGCCAAAAGAAATTAGCACAAAAATTAATAGAGCTTGATAAAAGAGGTGTGAAGTGAATGTTATCAAATCATAACACCAAACTTATTAATGAACTTTATAAAGAATATCGGATCTTAAATATCAAGACTAACAGAATGATTAACTCTAAGGCAGATAAGAGAATATCTACTGGAGATGAAGTGGTGGTGATGAATTATGAAAAATAAATACTCGCTACAACTTTATTTAGATACATTGCAATTAAAGGTTAATGACGTTACAGGTTTGGTAGATATAGACAAAATCATTAAACATATGAGAGAAGTTGAATCTGATCTAAATACTCTTAATTATTTAATTTGTAATGATATCAATGAATTTAAAGATAGAGTTAGATATCTATATACCAAGAACAAAGATTGCTTTAAATCGATTTTTATACTATTTGCAATTAGAAAAGATGAAAGCACTTTATTTGAGATCAAAGATAATATTTATAAAACTGAGCAAATCTTGAATGATGTAGAAAAAATAATAGACTTATTTATTGAATCTCAAGTAGTGAATTTAATCGTAGATGGTAAGATTAAAAACTTTGTAGATTATGTTTATGGTATAGAAGTAGGGATGGACACAAATGCAAGAAAGAATCGTAACGGAAAAACAATAGAAGATAGAACGTATAACAAATTAAAGGATATGTTTAAAGATAATACAAATATCATTATTGAAACTCAAAAAAGAATAGATCAAATGGATGACAAGATATTTGACATTATCATAACAAATAAATCAAACCACAAGAAGTTATTAATCGAATCATCATATTACAATGCAGGCGGTTCTAAAATATCAGAAACTGCTAGATCTTACAAAGACTTATATGAAAAAATATCTACTAATCTGTCGGATGAAAAATATTATTTTATTTGGTTAGCAGATGGTCAAGGTATGAACAGTATTAAAAAGACATTAAGTCATGTATATGATTCTGGTTATATTTGAAATCATAAAATGTTCTTTGAAAACATTAAAAAGATAATTGAATAAATAGAAATATAATATTTACTATTCTCAATTTATAAGTCTATAATGAAATTAATAAAGCATTAAAGATGAGTAATCTAGATAAGAATAATCGTTCACCAAGATCAAAAAAGAATAGATTTGGTTTTAGTACTGAAGAGTTTGCTAATACTGTATCTAATGCAAATACATCTCATTTAAAGAAATATAGTATGTTCTATAACATTACTAATTCGTTATTTGCAACTCAATTTGTAGCTTTAGTTACTGCAATAGGAATTATTGTATTAAGCTACAAATTAGGTTTTAGTGAAATCATCTTAGATAAGTCTAAATTCTCAAATAACTATATCACCATAGAAAATACTGGAATATATTACTATCAAAGCTTTAAGGAATGAAGTGATATCTCAACACTCCAAACTAATGGGATGAATATATATGGAGATTTATTATATACGTTCTTGGGATTGTATTTAGCGGCCTCTAATATAAATTTAATCTTAAGACTTATTATGTATATTCCTAAATCTTGATCAGGTGCATTCTTTTATCAAATCTATATTGACAAATATAAATCACAAAATAATAGTAATGTGAAATCAATAGTGTTATTGATTTCAATAATTATTACTCATATCTTATTAAATGTTACTGCTACCTTAGGTGTAATATGACAAATACAATATGAGCCAGGAATAGTTAATTCATTAATACATAATCTATCTAGCCACCAAATTCCTCAAACTATTTCATATACTAATCCTAGAGGATATATATGCGCTAGTATCTTCTTAGTGCTATGTGTCCCTAAAGCAATTGAGGCTATAAGTATTAAGAAAATTAGATTTGATGCATATAGAGCAGCAATAATGGACTATTTTAATAGTTGTGAATAGATATCTAAATGCTTAATCAATAAATTCACCAAAAGGTGTATAAAGTCTAGAAAAATACCAAAAAGGTGTATAAACTCTAAAAAAACTATACCAAAAAGGTGTATAAAGTCTAAAAAAGTACCAAAAAGGTGTATAAAATCTTATTTTTAGATATAATTTTAGTATGGAAACTAAGTTTGAAAGAAAAATATACCAAAAATTATTGTCTTGAAAAGCTAAGAATGAATCTGGCAGCAAAACTGCACTAGTAATAAAAGGTGCACGTCAAGTTGGCAAAACTTTTACAGTATTAGAATTTGCTAAAAAAGAATATGAAAACTTTGTTTATATTAACTTTCATACATCAAATGAATATAATCAATATTTTGAAGGTAATTTAGATACAGATACTTTAATCGCTAAATTAACTTCTAAAAACGAATTTAATTTTGTCCCTAACAAAACTTTAATTATCTTTGATGAAATACAGGAATGTGAAAGAGCTAGAACAAGTCTTAAACCATTTTGTTTAGATGGAAGATTTGATGTAATTGCTACTGGATCATTATTAGGTGTTAGTGGTTTTAATAGAAATCCTAAAGCAAGTATATCTGTAGGATATGAAACGCACATTACAATGCACCCAATGGATTTTAAAGAATATTTATGAGCTATTGGTTTTAACAAGCAAACTTTAAGTAAATTAGAATCTAATGTTTATGACATTACTCCAGTTGATTCTTTCTTTCACAACCAATTATTAAATGAATATAAAGATTACATGATTGTAGGTGGAATGCCAAGAGCTGTACAAGAATTCATTGAGACAAAAAATTTTAATAGTGTTAAAGCAGTACAAAGAAGTATAGTATCAGCATACCGTGATGATTTTGGAAAATATACTAATAGTTTAGATAAAACAGTAATTAATAATAGAGATAGCATTAAATTAAAAAAAGTTTATGATTCAATACCTATTCAACTTTCAAGAGAAGAAAATACTAAAAATAAAAATAGCTCTACTAAATTCAGATTTAGCGATGTAACTAGTGGAGGAAAATTTAGAGATTATGTTGATGCAATTGATTGATTAAGTGAAGCTGGTGTAATTAATGTTTGCTACAATACATCATCAATAATGTCACCTATTAATGCATATAAGATAGAAAACCAATTTAAAATATATTTAAATGATACTGGTTTATTATTTTCTTTACTAACTAATGATATTACTAGTGCTGTATATCAATCAACTAATAATATCTACAAAGGTTATATTTATGAAAACTTAATAGCTGATGCTTTATCTAAAAATGATGTTCCATTATTTTATAATGCTACAAATTCAGATCAAACCTTAGAAATAGATTTTTTGATACCTACTAATTCAGGTCTCTTAGCAACTGAAGTGAAAGCAAGTAATAATCCTTCTGCTTCACTAAAGAAGGTAATCAAAAAAGAAAATGTCAAAGGAATTAAATTATCAAGAAATAATATTGGTTATATGAACAATATATTAAGCATTCCTTATTATTTTGCATATTTAATAGACGAAGAGTTTATTTATCCTGATGCTAAATACAAATAGTTAATGATTAAATACTATTGAGAGATTTTAGGAAGTACTTTCTTTGAAATTTTGTTGTGTTTCTTTTTGAAGAATTCAGCAATTTCTTTTTTAATATCAATGTTTAAGAAGTATTGTAGTAATTCAATTAACTTATTAACATTTATTTGAGAATCTTGGTTGTAGTTCTTGTTATTAAATCTATTTAGTAAATAATTGAATTCTCTACAATAGTAATCTAATGTTTGAGATAAGAAGATACCATTATGGCTAATGTTATTTCTAAACTTTCTAATGCTATGACAAGCAGAAATGAATTGTTCATAACAATCACTTACTCTAAATTTAGCTGAGATAGCTTTTTTTACTTCATTACTTTGTAAGTCAATGAAAGCAATTAGTGTGTGAAATGATCATGAAGTACTTAATATTCTTAAAGGGATATCTTGTTGGTTACGATAGTTTTCTAGTAATGTACAAGTATCAATGTTTTCATAGATATCTTTTACAAAGGTTCCATAACCTTTATTTCTTAAATTAGAGTGAGCTGGATTTTTAACAATATCAAGTACATAGTTTTCATCCAAATCTTCTGCTTGAAGGATAGTTTGGATAGAGATATTATTTAAGATCTTTTCGAAATCTAGGATGTATTTAGAAATTAAAGCAGATAAAGTAGTATCAAATTCAAATAGCATCATTAATTGCTTTGAGTTTGGTTTGGCAACTATTTTCTTTAATAGTTCACCATAGCAATCTACAATTCTAAATTCACCATAATTTTTGATAAAGGCTAATGTTTTCTTTTTATTCTTAACCTTTATTCCTTTTTCAGTTAGATATTTTAGTGTTTTTTCCATAACATATATTATTATATACTATATGAATACTAAGAATATTATTTCAATAGAAACAAGTTGTGATGATACATCAATTGCTATTATCAGTAATGGTAAAGTAACAGATATGTGCACTTTAACTTCAGCGGCTATTCAAAATACATTTGGTGGAGTTGTTCCTGAAGTAGCAGCAAGAGAACATGAAAAGAATATTATCCCAGCCTTTCAAACAATATTAAATAATCATAAATTAGACTTACAAGATTTAGATGCTGTTGCTTATACTGCTTGTCCTGGATTGAGAGTAAGTTTAAATGTAGGTGAAGCTTTTGCTACAACATTAAGTAAATATTTAAATAAACCATTAGTAAAGGTTAATCATATTTATGGCCATATTTTTAGTTTCTTATATGATTATGATTTAAGTGAAGTAGAATATCCTTTCTTGTCTTTAATTGCTTCTGGAGGGCATACAACAATTTTTTTGGTCAACTCACCTGTAGATATTAAGGTTTTAAATGAAACTCAAGATGATGCTGTTGGCGAAGTATTTGATAAGATAGCAAGATCATTAAAGTTAGGTTACCCTGGTGGTCCTATGATTGATAAACTATATGATGAAAAATTAGCTACTATTAAATTCTTAAAACAAAAGCATAGTTATAGTGATGATAAGTTTTCATTCAGCGGTTATAAGACTCAAGTATTGAATTATATTAACCAATGCAATATGAAATCACAAACATTAGATGTAAATACAATATGTTCTAGTTTTCAAAAAGAAATTATAGGAATGATGGTTGATAAATTAAAGTACTATATGGATGAATTAAAAGTAGAAAATGTTTCTATTGGTGGTGGAGTAGCTGCTAATAGTTTATTACAAAGTGAAATCAAAAAACTAAAAGCAAAACATCACTATATCCCTAAAACTAAAATGCTATGTGGTGATAATGCTGCGATGATAGCTATTTATGCTAACTTATTACTTTAGTTGTTGTTACCAGTATATCCTCTAATGTTTACATCAAAGAATAAGTTTTCTTGAGTTACAGGATTACCATAACTATCCTTTGGTAAATTTAGTTTATATGAGTTATTGTTGTAGTATCAAGTATTTGGATTGTAAGTTAGTTGAACCATTATGTATGATGGAGGTACAGGGTTACCTTGTGAGTCAGCTGCTTTCATATCAATATATTCACGACTGTTAATTAGTGAATATAGAGTAGTGTTAGGTTTTAGATTGAATGGAATAGCTTGTCCACTATTAACTCCACCAATACTACTACTTGCTCCATTAAAGTAAACATACCCATCAATATAGATGTTATTCAAGATTTGTAGGATTAAACCTCTATCTAATAAATTAGCTTCATTACTAACATCATAGAAGTCTAATAATAAACCTTGTTCAAATTTATTAGTTAGATATTTAACTTTAACTAAATGTCTATATTGCAATTCACATGGGAATTCATCTGGACGGTTAAATGAAGATCTTACTGGTCCTCATTCAATTGGTTGAGTATCTCTGTTAATACCAATGTTTCCTTTGGCATCAATTGGATAGTTTTCAGGTGTTGTAGTTGAAAATGGTGGTTTGGTATGATTAGGTTTAGTAGTTTGGTGATTATTAGGTGTAGACGGAACTAAAGGTCTGTCTGAACTGACAGGATCATTATTATTCATTGTCTTCTCAGCCATAATACCGTTGATACCACGAACAACAAATGCTGTTCCTGTACATGCAATAGCAACGAATAGTACGGCAAAGATAACTTTTCCTCATACTTTTTTAGACATAATATATAAAATAATTATATCCTAATATAGAGTGCTAAAATTTTTAATTTTTAGTTAAGAAAGCTTTGATTTCTTGTTTTACAATATCCATTGTAATATTTGGGTTTGCTTGTGAGTTAGTATCTTTCATTACCATCCCTACAATAAACTTTTCTACTCTCTCAGCTCTTTCATTGTATTGCTTTACTAAATCTGGGTTAGCTTCAATATATTTTTGTACAATTGGTTTGATAATATTTGGATCTTTGATTTGTTCAAAACCAAGTTCTTTAATCATCTTTTTAACATCAAGAGACTTTTCAGCAAAAATCTTTTCTAGTAATGTTTTCGCTTGCTTTCCATTGATTTCTTGAGCATTTAATAGAGTTAGTAATTCAGTGAATGAGTTGTAGTAAGTTTGATTGAATGTATTAAAGTCAATGTTTAATTTATTCATTCATCCAGATAGTTCTACAGAGACTCAGTTAAAAGCTAATTTAGGATCAATATTTTGTTTTAATAGTTTTAAGAAAAGACTACATAAATCGTAGTTATCGATTAATAGTGTGATTTGTTTGTCATCTAGATTTTGTTTCTTTAATAAGGCTTCTACTTCTTGAGGACTTAATTCTGCTTTAGATAGAACAGTCTTTACATAATCATCGCTTAGTTTAAAGTGCATTACATTAGGATCTGTCATGTATCTATAATCTACTGCATCTGTTTTAAGACGCATAAATTCTGTAGTTCCAGTAGTATCATCAAATCTTCTAGTTTCTTGTGTAACTTCTTGGTTGTTTAGAAGTAACATAGTTTGACGGTTCATTTCATAGTCAATAGCTTTGATAACATTATTAATTGAGTTGATGTTTTTAATTTCAACTTTAGTACCATAATGTTTTTGACCTTTGATTCTCATTGAAATGTTAACATCAGCTCTTAAAGATCCTTCTTCCATCTTTGCATCACTAACATTTTTAAAGACTAGGATTCTTCTTAATTGTTGTAAGTATTGTCCAGCTTCATATCCATTAGCGATACAAGGTTTAGTTACAATTTCAATTAGTGGATCGCCAGCTCTGTTGTAGTCCATATATCTAACATTATCTACAATAGTTTGTTTAGCAGTATCTTCTTCCATATGAATTCTTTCAATAAGGATTTTTTTAGGTTGTCCGTTAAGATCAATAATTTCGATGTAACCTTCAGTTCCAATAGGGTTGTATTGTTGAGTGATTTGGAATCCTTTTGGTAAGTCAGGATAAAAATAATTTTTACGGTCAAATTCAATATTTTTGTAGTTGATATCCATGTGTAAAGCATCTGCTAGAATAATTGCTTTATTAACAGCTTCTTTGTTAATAATTGGTAAGATTCCAGGAAGTGCTAAATCCATGTATGAAACAATTGTGTTTGGATTACAAGTATGTGAGTTTTTTGCCTTTGAGAACATTTTAGTTTCAGTATTTAAAACTGTATGTACTTCAATTCCAATAGTAACTTCAAAATTATTCATGGTTAGCCTCCATAATTGCTTGAGCAATATTTAATACATCTTGATCTTTTTTAAGTTGACAAGTAATGTTGATACCAACAAACATGTTGTTATATTTGATAGCAGGAACTGTAATTGAAGGTAATCCAGCAAAGTTTGCAATTTGTAATGCATCATCACAAATTGAACAAGTTGGTTTGTGATTTAATTCATCTTCAATTAGTGGAGCAATTCTACTAGCGCCTGGTGTAATCAAAGCGTCATATTTATTTAATAATTCATTAGCTCTTTTAATTAATAGAGTTCTAACTTTTTTAGAAGCATTGAATACATCTTCATAATATTCTTTTGAAGTTACTAGTGAACCAATTACAAATCTTCTTTTTAGTTGTCTACCAAAGTATTCTGATCTGTTGTTCATGATAATTTCTTCAAAGTTTTTTCCACCTTTGTTTTGACCAAATAAAATACCAGTCAAGTTAGCTCAACATGTAGATGCTTCTCCATAACTAATAGCTTTATAAATCGGATCAATTAGAGCTAATAGTTTTTTATCAAATTCTTCATAGGCAATTTTAAAACCTTGCTTAGTTAAATTTTCTAAGTAAGCTTTGAATTCTTTTTGTTCACCTGGTTCCATGTTATCTAGAGCATCTTTTAATACAACTAATTTAGCTGTTTTGTTTGCTTTAAGGTTCTTAGTATAATCACTACTTAAATCAATTGATGTCATATCGTTATCATCTTGTTTTGCAATAACTGAAAATACAGTAGCAACATCTTCAACTGAATGAGCAATAATACCAACATGATCTAGTGATGGTGCATAAGGATAAACACCATATCTTGAGATTGCACCATAAGTTGGTTTAAATCCAACTAAACCTTGGAATGAAGCTGGTTTTCTAATTGAGTCACCAGTATCTGTACAAATTGAGAATGGAACAATTCCTTGTGCAACCATACAAGCACCACCAGAACTTGAACCACCTGAGATTCTTTTTTCATCAAATGGATTATGTACAATATTAAATCCAGAGAATAAACCAGTCCCACCTAAACCGAATTCATCTAGGTTATCTTTTGATACACAAATAGCACCTGCTTGATCTAATAAAGTTTTAACTGTTGCATCATATTCAGGAACATAATTTTCCAAGAATTTAGAACCACCAGTAGTAGTACAACCTTTTGTAGCAATATTGTCTTTTAATGAATAGATTGCACCATTTAGTTTTGAATTAGGGTTTGGTGTATGTTGAAATGGTGTAGTAGCTAAACTAATTGGATTTTTTTTGTTAGCATCTGTAATTTGTTTAATTGCTTGGTTATAAGCATCTTGAGGTTTTTGAGATTTAAAGTAAGTAATATTATTTTTCATTTTTAATTTCCACCATGCTATTCTTAAAACCTTTGCAATTACTAAATACAGATTTTGGTTCGTAGTCACTTACTACATCTTCACGTCATCTAGGTTCTAAAGTAAATTCATGAACAAAGTTAGTTGGTGCTACATTTGTTGTATCGATTTCTTTAACAATATCTAGAGTTGTTTTGATTGAGTTATATTCATCTTCAATTTTAGCTAGTTCTTCATTGCTTAATTTGAATTCAAGAATCTTAGCTAATGATGAAATTTTATCTTTTATATTTTCTGACATATTCTTCTCCTTCTGGTTCTATGTAGATTGGCATATCTAAGTCTTCAACTAATTCATCCTCATATGAGTATTTCATTAATGGGTTTATGATTTTATATACTGGTAAGATGATTACAACGTTTAATAAAATCATTGGTCCTAATAATAACAATCTAATTGCTAATCACACCTGATAAGGTAGAGGTGATAATGTACCATCAAATACTGGCATGAAGATAACATTTACTACTACCTCGGAAATCATTATCATAATAAATACTGGACCAAAATATTTGAACCAATCTTTGGCATTCTCATTTTTCCTTTTTTGTGCTACCTGAACGAAATAACAAACTCATAAAATGATTAATGCTAGTAATGGGATAGCGCATAGGATAATAACAATTTGATAAAGCTTTAATGGAATGTCTAATCCCATTAAAGAAATAATAAATGTTGCATTAGCTGAACTATCATTTGTGAATCAAACTAAACATGCACTTCCAGCAATTAAGGCAATAGAAATAATTGTTGAATAGATTGAGAATTTAAGATTTGAAGATCCTCTTGGTGATGTAATGATAGTTCTGATCAAACCGCCAAATAAACCAAATAGAACTGCACTAATGAAATATCCATAGTGGAAGATACCACCAGTATAAGTAATGGTTAGCAAGTCGATTGCAGCACCTAAACACATCCCAATTATTGGACCAAATAGTAATCCACCAATTTTAATTAGGATGCCTTCAAAGATTAGTCTCATTCCTGCTCATAATCTAAACACTAATGAAGCAATACCAGCTGTACAGATAACTAGAAGTAGGATAACTGAGATGCTTAATGCAAGTACCATACCTACACTAGCAATACCTTGAGTACCAATTCTTGGAATAATAAAAAATCTTTTTTTCAGTTTATATTTGTAATAAAGTTTCTTACACAATAAAAAACCGAAAAGAAGTGCAATGAATGTTCCAAAGACTGCAAATATAGTTCCTAAAGTCATAAATAATCAAGTTTATTATATTATAATAACCTATCATTTCATACTAAAATTATAGGTATTTTTTAAAAAGTTATTGATATCAATAAAAGTTGGTGCATCAAAGAATCCGCATCTTTTGGCTGATAGAGGAGAAGGATGGCAAGATTTGATAATTTTATGTTTAGTTGAATCGATGTATTGTTCTAATGATTGTGCGTTGTTTCCTCATAGAACAAAAAGGATAGGTTGCTCATTTTTATTAAGTTGATTGGTGACTGCTTTTGTAAAATTAATTCAACCAATATTTGAATGACTGTTAGCTTGATCTTTTTGTACAGTTAATGCTGTATTAAGTAATAAAAATCCTTGTTTTGCTCAATCTGATAAATCAGTATCAGTTCTGTTTAAGTTAAAGTCAGCATTAATCTTTTTAAAAATGTTTCTTAGAGATGGAGGTGTTTTAATTCCATGGTTAACACTAAATGCTAATCCATTAGCTTCACCTTCTCCATGATAGGGATCTTGCCCAAAGATAACAACCTTAGTATCTTTAATATCGAAAAAGTTAAAAGCATTAAAAACCTTTTCCATTGGTGGATAAACTGGTTCAATAGATTGTGAGATGTGCTCTTCAATCTTTTTCATATAATCTTTATTTAGTTCAGATTCAACAAATGATTTTCAATCAGTATTCAAATATTTAGAACTTAAAATCATCTTAGTTAAATGTTTTAATTCAATCTTGGAATAATGTTTTATTGTTGTTGAATCATTGTCTTAAATCAGTGTTAATATAGTCACCACGAGCATGTTTAATTGTATTAGTCAAGAAAGTACCACTTAAAATTGCCTTACCATTTTCAGCAGTTGTAGTTAAAGAACCGATTGACATATTGTTGTATGATAATTTATTACTTTCTTCTACAGAATCAGGTTCATATCCACCAATATAGATTTTTTGATTTTGATCTAATTTTGGACCATACTTAACTTCGATAGTTGCAGGTCTTAAATCAAGTTGAAGATTATTGATTGTTAATGATAAAGGATCACTACCATTACTTGAATCAGTTCATAAAACTTTTGAACCATTTTCAGTGTATCAATAGTCAAAGTTTAATGTAACTTTTGGAATAGTTAATTTGATTTTTTTACTGTTAAAGTCATTATCATCAATTACTTTATCCCCATATCTTAGTGGAGAGTTAGTGATAGGTGTTCAATCAATTGCGCCTAAGTCAATACTTTTTACTCTATATCTTGAAACATTAGCGTTTCCACCTTTAAAGTTTGCAAGCTTGCTAGCTACATTTGCGATAGTACTTGAAGGACTCAATCCTGCATTTTTTATTAACGTAGTTAATAAATTTTCATCACCTTTTCCATCTCCAAATAAGTTAGCTAAGACATCTGAACTGTTTAGAGTGTAGTTCATTAATCAAGTTGATAATGTTTGTAGAATACTAAATTCTGAGTTAAGAGCTAATGCATCTGGTGTCTTGCTAAAATCAATAGTTTCACCTTTACTATTTTTTGGTTCAAATGCATTACTAGCATTTCATCCGGATTTTGATCAATCAATAGTTCCGACACTATTTTTTACAATATTTGAAGATTCATTAGTATTTTTTTGGTTTGCTAGTGATCCTGCACTAAGTCCAGTTGCACCATCATTGAATGAAATACCAGATTGAGTAAGTGTATATGTGTTATTTGGAGTGCCTGCTGCAAATGTTAAAGATTTAACAAAATCAGGTTGTGTTGAAGCTGCACTACATGATGTAGCAACTGCTACTGTTGAACCTGCAATAACTGCAAAACCTAACCCAAATAAACCTATTTTTTTTAAATTATTACGTGACTTCATATGATATATATCATATCATACTTTGCTATTTTTTACCAAAAAATCACCAAAAATTCACATTTTTAGGCCTTGAATCTTCTAGAAATTACCAACTTGTTAATATTGTTTTACTTTTTGTATAAAATATAGGTATTTTTTCGTCTTGTTTATGGTAGAATTATGGATAAATATAAATATATTTAAAAAATTAGGGGTCCGAAATGAAAATGAAGAAAAAATTCAAAGAGAATAAAAAAACATGAACTTTGGCAGCACTATTGGCTACCACAGTGTTTGCATCAAGTACTTTAGTTGCTATTGGTGCAGTCCAAACAAATGCAAATATTTCTTCATCTTCTGCTAAAAAACAAGCAGGTGATTCTTCATCTAGTTCAACTCCAAGTTCAGATAGTTCAACATATGCAAAAGTTAGATCTGCAGCAAATTTCAGTAAAAAGATTCCAGCTGACATGACTTTTGTTAATTCACCTAAACCAACTGTTGAAAAAACAGTAAGTTTTGTAAATGGTGAAGGAAGAAACATGATTGAATTCAGTACTGACTCTACTGGTAATGTCATTGTCAATATTCCTCAAGAAGTAAAAATCTACACAACAAAAGAAACTAAAAATATTAACAACAGCTCTTTTGACATTTGCATTAAAACTTACAACCCTTCAGCTTACTCATTCTCAGAAAATGGGTTCAATGAAAATTCTTTAGTTAGTGAAGAACATGTACCATTCAAAATTATTCCTGATACTATTTCAAGCCCATTAGGAACATCTGGTCCAAGTTCTTCTTATGTTGTTTTTGAACCAACTGGACCAAAAGGTAAAATTGTTGGTAATGTGAATAGTGGTTATGTTCAAGTTTCAGTTAATATCGAAAATGACTCAACATACTATGGACCTAACTGTTTACATGTGGCTCAAGGTCATGAATATTCAGCATTCCTTGAAAATAGAAATGGATTTGATCCGCTAAAATCATCTTTCATTTTTTCTAATATGTCAGGTGTACCAAGTGTTATGTACGATAACATTTCTGCATCTCAAGTTGAATTCACTCCAAACCTTGAATGATTAACTGCTGCTGACAACATTACAGCAAGTGAATTCCTTTCTAGTGATAAGATTTCTTCAATTCCAATTAAAGCTCAATATGTTTACTCTAACCCAGATAAATCAAATGACACAAGAAATACTCCAACAATTTATGGTTATGCAAATGATGCTAATGGTGAATTAAACATTGTGATTATTCCGCCATATGGATTAAGTGCTGACTCATATACACTAGTTTCAAATGTTAAAGTAAAACCATTAAAACCAATGTTCTTTACTTTTAAGGGATTCAAAAAAGTAGATGAATCAAGTGCTAGTGATACTAAGATTGTTAACTCTTCAAGCGTTACAATTCATAACAAGACATCAGATTCTGTTTTCATGTCAAATTCAAATGATATTGGTTACCACACAGGATTTGCTGCAAGTCCAATTGGTTTATTTGATACTAGATTGCAAAATGGTGTACTAACAATTTCTCCAAACAAACAATTATCTAGCCCTAAAGCATCGATGTTCATTGATAACATCTTTACTGATAATTCTAAGTTTGATTGAAACATGGTTACAAATAGTATTCCATTTGCATCTCACTATAATGCTCAATCATTCTACAAAGATAACTTTAGTGGGCAAATGACAAACATGACATATGACAATACTCAAGCTGTATTTGAAACATACGTTAATGGTATTTCTACTATCACAAACACTCCATTCTCAAATGTATTCCAATCATATGACAGTGTGAATTATGGTCCATGAGTTGGTAAAAAATCAGACAATGTTTGAGGATTCTTAAACTACCTAAAAGTTCTACAAGGATTACAAGATAGTTCATCACTTCAATCTAAATTCAACCAATCATTCTCATTAGGTGCATTGAATGAAAGAAATGTAATTATTCAATTTAAAAACTTATGAGCTACTGCATTACCAAAAATGTTAAATGCAACTATTAGTGATGCAAATAATACAAATGCACTACTTGGATTATTAAATGAAGTTTCAAACACAAAGATATCAAAATCAAGTAAAGGTGAAACTCAATCAACTGAATTACCAAGATCTAAAAACCAATATTTAAATCAATTTGTTGCTATGGATAATGGTCCAGTAATTATGTCTAGATCTAATCCACTTTTATCTTCTGCAAATAGTGAACCATACCTATTCGACAACTCAAGTGTATATGCTTGAAATGACCAAACAGGGGTAAGCCACTTCTCAGTTGAAGCAATTAACATTTTCTCTTCTAGTGAAAACTTTGCATACAATAAGAGTCTAGGATACGATAATGAAGATTTTGGAAAGACTATGATTAAACCATCTTCTACAAATTGTGGTATTTCTAAAGTTGAAGATATCCTACCATCAACATTTATTAATGACCAATCGTTCATTGGTAGAATTGAACTTGATGCTTTTAACTCACCAATTTCAAATGTTGATAACTCTCAAATAACTCTTCAAGCAAATGATAGAGATGGAACTATTACAGTTAAAGTTAAACCATTTGTAACTGCTTCAGTTAATGAACAATTCTTTTCTAATGGTGTTGCAACTGATGAGGATTTAAAGAATTTAGATTCTACTCAACTTGCAAGTTTATTTGATGTAAATGTTGAAACTAATACAACTCAACAATTCGAATACACAATTACTGGATTTAAAAAGACATCTAATAATGGCGTTAAATTAGAAGATAACTATTTCAACCCTGGTGCAATCAATACTAACTTAGCATTAACTGGTACTGAAATTGAAGCTAACTTAGCAAGATTTGATTCTTCATCAGACAAAATGAAGTTCCAAGAATGAATAATTGCCAATGCAATTGCTAATAGTGGATACAAATTATTTGATCCTACACAACCTAATAAGCAAATCAGCTTATTTAAAACAAATTCACAATCATTAGGTATGTTAGATGATTTTGATAGTGAAGCATTTACTAAGGTAGTTGATTCATGATCATTAGTTCAAAGTGAAAAATATAATATGTATAAGTATGACGTTTGATTCAAACCATTCACTACATATAATATATATAATAATATAAATACTAATAGTACTAAGTTATCTATTACTTTAAATACAACTGGCGAATATAACAATTGAGATGCTGCTCAAAACATTATGGCTGGTTTTGATACATCATCACAACAATTTACATTCCCTACAAGTTCAAAACCTATGAATATTAACGAAGCAATTACTGCTGGATCACTAGATTCAACTAAGTATATGAATAACTTCATTGAAATGCTTAGTAAAGGAAAACTTGCACAATTTAAAGATGGAGATGAAACATCTTCTATTAACTTATGACGTTACTATCAAAATGGTAGATTATTTGATAATGGTGTATTTCATAATAATGTTATAAATGGTAAAAAATATACTAGTGAAAATGCTAACTATAGAATTGATGTTACATCTACTCCTCATAATGTTGTTACTCTTATTATTTATGATAAAAAGACAAATGAAATGTTTCCATATCCTCTTGGATTCTATGGTGGTGTAATAAGTGGATTTACTTCATCATATGGTAAAATATTTACTCCAAGTGGAAAATTTGTTAAGAATGACTATTCCTATGATATTCAAGACTTTGATAATTGAGAATTTGAATTAGATCATACAAACGATACTTCATTTGTAATGACTGCTAAACCAAAAGTAATATCACAAAATGGTAAATTTGTGGATGCTGAAGGAAAGAAATATTCAATTACATTCTCTAATGTTATTCCACAAGCTCAACAAACTAAAATTGTTTCAAGTGTTATTCAAGCTTTAAGTTCTAAAGATAATGTATTTGATTTGAAATATAAAATTGCAAAAAAGGATCCTGAATATATCAAAAAAGTTAAATCACTAATTCAAAATCTTCCACCAGATGGAGACATTGAATTAGAAGTAGATCAAACTGAATTTAACAGAAATGCTGCCACATTCGCGAGTGATGGTGCACTTAAAATTAATGTATATGTTACTGGGAAATGATTTAATGGAACATCATCGTCTCCAATACCTATTACTGGAAAACAAAAATTAGGAACAGTTACAGTAGTTGGATTAAAGAGATCTGAAATTACTAATGTAGCATCATCATTCTCAATCCCTAATAGTGACTTCTCGAAATTTACATATGTAACTGCTCAAGATAGTTGAAGTGGAATTGTAAATTCTCCTGTAGTTAAAGGAACAAAAACATTTAATCAAGCATTTAATGATTACTTATTAAAGAAAATTTTTGAAAACCCAGTTGGTACTACTGGTAGTGATGCTTCACACTTAGTAATGACTCAAAACCAAGCTTCTAAGGATCATATCTTCTTTAACAACGAAGAAGGAACTTTAACTCTTAAATCTGGTACTACTCTAATTGCTGGTAAACACCAAGGTTTAACTTATGATGCTAAAGGTAATGCGATAGGAATCGGAGAAACTTCTGAAGCTTCTACAGTTAACCACGATATTGTTATTAGTGGATTCAAGAGAGTTAGAGGTGTAACTAAATTTTCTGGTGAATCTTCTAAGGGAGTATATAAAATTAATATTCCAACTTTAGCAGGTACTTCAATTAATGATTTAGATGCTAATAAATTAAAAGATGAAATTATATCTAAAAATATTTTTGAGAACTTACCAAACTATGATGGCAAAGCAAAAAACTTCATTGAAATTAATGATCCAATTCAAAAAAATTATAATGCTGGTAGTGTAACATTTAATTTCAAATTGAAAAGATTTACAACAGATGCTTTAAAAACATATGATAAGAAAAATGCAAATGCTATTGTTCAAAATGGTGTTGTAGATGGATATGGTGATATCGGTCAAACTATTTCAGGTACAATGACAATCTCTGGGTTCAATGTAATAAAACTAAGAACTAGTGCTCTAGCAGTAGGTCGTAAGATTTATCAATTCAGCGATGGTTCAGATGTAAGTTCACAATATGCAACTGAATGAGTTGGAAAATCAATAATTCCTTCTGTCACTGTTCCGTATGACTATTCAAATTCAAAAGCTAAAGAAATTATTGATTTAATTTTAAAGGCCAACTTGATTACAAATTTACCAAATAACACTAACCCAAATACTTTATCAATTAAAGTAAAATCTATTAATAATAATGAAGGAAAAATTGTAATAGAAGTATTCTCTACATATTGCTATAGAGCAAATAGTTCAGGAGTAGTTTCTTTATATGATAGTTCTATTCCAGTATCAATTGGTGAGACAAGTTTATTTGGATTTAAAAAGTCTCCTAATGGTGAAACTGATATTAAAAATCAAAACATTAAATTAAGTTCATATGACAAATTCGATCCTGCTACTAAAGCTCTAGAAGTAGTTAAAGAACATTACTATGAAATTGTAAAAAATCCAGTAGCTTTAGAAGAAATGAAACCAGGTGATATTAATGTTGAAGGTGTTAAATCAGAAACTAATAAATTCACATGTGATGTTGTATTAAATAAAATCTACAAAAATAACGCAACTTGAAATACCCCAGAAGTTGTAAGGGAAAGAAAAGTTTTAACTGGTGTTAGTTTCTCTGGATTTAATGACCCAACTATTCCAGTTCAAACTAGTGAATTAAGCGATATTAATTTAGATCCAACTAGTTCACTAACTAATACACTTCCATCAGATGTATACAACAACTCAACTTACGAAAGAACAATTTTACAATTACTTTATGATAAAGCGATTGTTGGTTCAGTTGCACCTGAATTCTCAATTAATTCATTAAGTATTGCATCATATTCAAACTTCTCTAACTTAACTGGTGATATTACAGTTATGTATAATGTGACTAATACAATTAGCGCATCAGGAACACCTGTATCTACACCTGTAACTTATACAACTAAGATTCATGGATTTAAACAATGTAGTCCAACAGTTGTTGATAAATTCTACAATGGTATTAATAACGATTCAATTAAGTCAGTAAATGCTTCTCAATTTACTGAAGATCAAATTATTGACACTATCTCTAGATTCATGATTCATAATACAACTGAATCTTTTGTAAAAACAGATATTAGTATCCTTCCAGGTTCAGTTTATTATGATAACTTAAATGGTACTATTTCATTTACACCAGTAATCAAAAATTACTATACTGATGATGGTACTATTGCAGCTACAAAAAAGACTTGCGAATTATCACAAATTTCAGGATTTAAAAAGATTGAATCAAAAACAATTGTTCCTACACATATTGATGTATCAGGTAAGAATGAAAGTTTAGCTGCATTATATGTAAGAGATGACACTAATATGACTCAATTAAAACAATTAATTGCTAAAAATATTATTGGTCTTCCTGACAAGTCAATTTTTAATGCAAATGAAGATATTGTTATTAATGCGCCAACTATCAATAATGCTGACGGTGCAAATAAAGGTATTACTGTTCAAGTTCAATTAAAGAAAATTATTGGAAATAATGGATCAGTAATTGAAAACCCATCTACAATCTATACAATTACTATTGGTGGATTTGGTAACTTTGGACCAACAAAAGTGCCATCTATGATTTCTTATAACTCATTAGGTTTAACTGATGTTTTATCAAAAACACCTTCTCAATATTTAGCTTCATCTGCAAGTAAAGAAAACATCAAAAAAGCTGTTACTCAACACATTGAAAATAAATGAAGCGAATTCCAAGCAAGTAGTGTGAGAGTTGCTAATTGAAAAACTAACAATATTTTAGGAACTATTGATTGTGATGTTGGTTTATTTGAATATGTTGATAACAATGGAGTATATGTTCAAGTTCCTCCAAAATCAAAACCATTAATTTATCACATGACTATTACTGGATTTAACTCAGTACCTCAATCAGAAATTATTGACTCTGCAATTCTAACTGGCAAACAAGAAGAATTAGCAAGTGACTTTATTGCAACTGATAAAGGTAAAGCTGATATTAAACAATTCATTTTTGATAACTTATTAATTAATAAATTAGATACAACTGGTCCTGATGATATTGAAATTGTTAATTTAGGTTACAACAATAAATATGGTTCAGTATTAGCTGATGTGGCTTGAAAAAACAATTATACTGATGAAAATGGTGCTACTATAACATCTATTTCTTCTACTCCATTAAAGGCAAGAATAACTATATCTGGTTTCAAATCATTATATTCAGGTACATCAGTTGGATCAATTGTTAATTGTAAAAAAGATGATGCTGAAGTACTACCAAATGCACAAGAATTTGCTTTAACAACTGGAACAAATTATAATGCAAACTTGAATAAAGTTAAAGATGCAATTTTCAAAAATCTAACTAATAAACCTATTCAACTTAATAGTGCAAGTGATATTAACATCATGGAACAAAAGTTAGATGATGGTAAAAAATACATGGGTATTGTAAATAACAACAACGGTTCAATTGTTGTAAGATTTACTATTCCTAAATACTTTGATCAAGATGTTAACTATCGTGATGAAAGATATCCTCCATTACAATTAACAACTAATTTAACTGGATTTACTGTAACAACAGACAAACCAACTACTGTAGGTAAAGAAATTGATGTATCTAGTCCTGAATGAAAAGGTACTGCTTATGAAGCGTTTAAGAATATTACAGCTGGTTCTTTTGCACTTTCTCCAATTGTAAAAGAATTAGTATTAGATTCAAATATCATTTCTAACTGACCACCTAAAAAAGATGGAACTAGTAAAGCTGAACTTCTAGATAAAATTGCACTTAAGAAGGTTGGTACTTCAGCTAATACTGTAACCATCCAAGTTATGTTATCAAATACTATTAATAGTAATGGTCTAAATCTTGGTTCAATATTTAGCCAACCATATACAGTTGTGTTAAGAGGATTTAGAGAAATTAAAGCAACTAACATTAACAGTTCACTTAATGTTGCAAGTTTAAAATCTCCTATCTTATCAAAATATAATAGTGGAACAAAATATAACACTATTAACGTTTGAGATTTAAATGAACAAGATGCTAAATATATCTTCCAAAATGTAATGAAGAAACTAGTCGTTAATAGAACTAGTGAAATGGATAAGATTGCCAATGCAAGTAACATTAACTTAGTAGACTTTGATCAATATGTAAAAGTTAAGATTTTAAAACGTGATGGATTAAATGGTATTATGACATTACAAGTATCATTATATAGTTATTACGATGCTAATGGTAACCTAGTTGAACATCCAGGTTCTACTGATCCTACTCACTCATTAACTAAGAATGTAATCTTAAATGGTTTTGCTAGAACTAAAGTAACTAAGATTAATAAGTTTGTAAATATTAAAAACTTCTCATCTCCATCTGACTTTGTGAATGAACCATCTTCAATCACAAACTTATTAGCAACTAACAAAGATAAAATCTTTAAAAACGTACCTCCTGATTTTAATATCAATACAGTATCATATGCTACTGATTCATTTGATAATACTACTGGTTCATTAACTTTAATAGTAACTTTATCAAGCTACTACAATGAAGTTGGGGAATATATTAAAAATGCAGCTGATGGTTTAAGTCAAAAAGTTACATTAACTGGTTTAAAGAAAACTAATGAAACTACAATGAGAAGAACATTAGATATTCACAATGACTTTAACCGTGAATCTGCAAGTTTATTAGAAATCAATCCTAAATTCACAGACGCATTAAAATCAATCATGATTACTACACAAAATGATGATACATCTGGTACTAAAGCTCAAATTTGAAAGAACTTGCCAATGGAAAAAATTAGTGCAAGTGATTTCACTATAGAATTTGATCCAAACTCATATAACTTCACAAATGGTACAGCTAACTTAATCGTGATGTTAAATAAATACTACAACGATAAAGGTATCTTAATGGATGCTACAACTGGTACAGGTGTAGAACCTAAGAGATTTAACATCTTAGTAACTGGATTCAATACTGTTAAAGGTATTACAACTGCTAAGCCAGAAGTTAATGTAAGTGACTTCCCATTAGGTAATGGAACTGCTAATGATGTGAAAGATTTAGAATCACAAGGTATTATTGGTAAATTAAATACAAAAATCTTAAACGAAATGTTCTCTAACTTACCAAATACTGCAGACTTTAAAGATATTGCATCAATTACTCCAATCAAGAGTACAGCAAATGCAAAAGCTGGTACTATTGAAGTTGATGTAGTATTAACAGATTCATTTGTATATGATAAGCAAGGAACGTCAGTTATTCACAGTGTTAGTCCTCAAACATATAGAGTAAAACTAACAGGATTAACTAAAGTAGATACTACTAGTGTTGTTTCAACTTATGATGTGTCAGGAACTGATTTAGGAAAGAGATCAATTGCTGACTTCCAATATGGAGTAGCAGGTGATTCAGAATTAGCTTCATTCTTTGGCGATAAAACTCACTTAAAACCATTAATTATTAACCCACTAACAACAGGATTAGTTGGAGATGGAAGCATGAAGACTGAAATTGCTACAACACCTGATGGTCATTCAACTTTACATATCTTAGGACAAGATGATCCTCAATATGCTAAGAATATGAGTGAAGGATACATGTGAATTGGTTTCAGAATTAAAAACTACTATGGTAAATCAGCTGAAGAAGTTATTGGTACTGAATCCCCAGAATATAAAGTTAAATTAACTGGATTCAAAAAACAACTTCCAACTGTAATTAAAAACTATAGTCCAATTGTATCTGATGATGTAAGAGATAAAACTACAGCAGCTAACTTTGTTGGAAATAAACCAGAACTTGCAGCTGACTCAATCAAGATTATGCTAAACGATGCAAAAATCTTTGATCCAAATATTCAAGGATTAGATGTTAACTTAGCACCAACAATTGTAGATATAGTTTCACCTGATACTAATTCAGTAACAGATGCACGTAAGTATGAATATCTAATTGATGATACAGCAGGTACAATTAAGTTCAAAGCTATCTATAAAAACATTTATCAAGCTGATGGTCAATTAGATAGAACTGAACACTTATCGCAAGTATTCACATTATCTGGATTTGCAAAAGCTCACCAAACTGAATGAAAACGTGGTGTTAACCCTAAAGTAGAAGAATTCCGTGGTGAACAAGTTGAAGTAATTACAGTCAACCTAAGTGCAGAAATGTTAGAAACTGGTAAATATGTATATGATACTCAAATATCAGAATGAAACCGTGTACTACCTAAAGGAAGTGGAGTTGAAGATCTAATTAGAGAAAGACTTAAAGAATTTGGTAGTGAAAAAATTGAATATCCTGGTGCAGGTTCATTAGATTGAATTCCAAATGAAAAAGAAGGTTATATTACTACATTAGTACCATTAAATAACTGACAAGAAAAATATAACTACCAACCTAATCCAGAAGAAGGTATTGAATATCCAGGAATTCTTCCAGGATCAGTCCTAGTAAAACCAGAACAAAAATCTATTGCTTTAAGAATTACTGGATTCAAGGCTGTTAACCTAGCTAAGGTTGAACAAACTAGAAATTCACTAATTTATGTAGCAGGAGGATTAGGAGGATTAATGTTAGTGTTAATCATTGCACTAATAGTATTAAAGAAAAAATTCAGCTAGTAATTAGCTAACAAAAAAAATCAGCAAGAAATCAAAAATAAAAAATTAAGGAGAATGTTATGAGAATAAAAAATAAAAAATTAACTAAATGACTAACACTATTATGTGGTGGTTCATTAATCATGGGAGGTGTTTCAGGTTTTGCTGCTTCTGCTGCATACAATTTTAACAAGAACACAACTTCTCTAAATAAAGAATCAGGATCTGCTACAAAAGCACCAGACCCTTCTGCTGGTTCTACTACAAGTTTTGACATTCTAGATAACTTAATTTTTGATGTTGCTGATTTAAATAATGACTTTGCTAATTTATATTTCTCTCAAATTGATTTCAAGAACCCAACTGCTGATCCTAATGCACAAGCAATTATTTCTAGACTTCAAGATAAAATTAATGGAAGTGCTGGATATTGAAATGGAGAAAAACCTGGTGCTATAGTAAAAATTAAAGTTGATGCTCCAATCATTAATTACAACTCTAACCCAAATATTGCTCCTGGGTTCTGTAATGCTCTTAAAGTATCACTTCTAGATGCAAGTAATAATGTTGTAGATAAAACAGTAATTTCATTAGTTGGTTTTAAAGCTATTGCTGGTAAAACATATCCATTAGATACATTTAAAGGTGTATTTAGCGATTCTGAAAACACAACTGCATCATTTGTATGAGCAGATCCAACATTTGTAGCAGCTGATGGTGCTATTACTGCTCCAACAATTGAAAAGGTTAAAGAAAAATTACTTGCTAATAGTAACTTCTTATTAAATTCAATATTTGCAAACCTACCTAACGGAAGCAACTTTAAAATTGAAGCTGGAGATGTTACAGTACAATTAGTTTCACCAACTCCAGATGCATATGAAACATACCGTTACTTTAACTATAAAATTACATTAAATAAAACTTTAATTACAAGTAGTAATGGTGATAAAACAAATACAAACCCTGCTATTTATGATTTAAAAGTTTATGTACCAAGTTCATTAAATTCAACTGAAGACAATACATCAGGCGCAATCCAAACTGTACAATCTTTCAATGTAATAAATAAAAATGATATTACATCTATTAGAGATATTAAGACAGCAGGACAATTCGATGCTAAGAGAACAAATGATAGTACAGCCTTCCTAAATGGTATAACTGAAATTGTAAGAAGTAATGTGATAAATCCAGCACCAGATTTAACTAATGAAGATATTCAAGTATTACCAATGATTACAAGTACTAATTCTTCATATTTAAATGATAACTTAGGATTAGTAGCTTATTCAGTTACATTAAATAAAGTAAAAGCTGGTGGCGGTTATACAACTAATAAATCTATTAAATTTAATATTGTAGTTACTGGTTTTGATAAGAAACTTGAAACACAATATTTCACAACTCTTTCAGTGCAATCTGTAGTTGATTTAAAGAATAAATTTCCAACACAATTTATCGGACAAGCTGTTAGTGATCATGATTTATTCCATACAATGGCTAATAATGGTATTGTAGCTTACAAGAGTGGTAGTACTTATGATCCAACAGGTGTTACTGATCCAGTAGCTAGAGATATGTTTAAAGCAAAAGATGTAAAATATAATTTTGCTCAAGCTAACTATAATGATCAAACTGGAACAATTAGTAATGTTATAGTAACAATTCAAGGTTACTACAATCAAAAAGGTACTGTTCAAGATTTACCTACTAACACTAAACAATTAGTTATTTCAATTAATGGTTTTAAAACTAGTGCAGATACAACTCCAACTAGAGTAGATCCAATTGATGCTCCATCTCAATACAACAACTATCCAGCTCAAGCATTCATTGCAGGACTAGATACTACAACAAATAAACCAAAACCAATGGTGGCTACTACTTCTTCATTGCCAGCTGATTTTAATAGCAGAGTTAAAGAATTAATTAAACCAAATATTAGTAATTTACCAGCAACTGAAGGAAACCTAAATCCTGATAACTGAATTGTTTCTGATATCCAAATTAATAACTTTAGTGGAACAATTACAGGAACAATTGCATTCCCTGATATTTATGTAGTTAATGATAATGGTAAAAATGTAATTAAGAATAACTTTGCTGCAGGTACAACTTCACCAGCTGCTGGATATGCTAAAACTGAATGAACAATTGAAGGATTTGATATTGTATCAGGTTCAACTAGTGTTTCAAACTTAACAACAAACCAAATTATTATAGAAAATGATTTTGGTTATAGCGCTCCTGTTGATGCAAGTACAATGACATTTGCTGATTTCCAAAAACAAATCGCAGCAGATGAAAAAGCTTTTAGTGATAATGTTATAGACTACTATGCAAAAAAAACAGATAAAATTATTGGAAATAAATGACAAGTGTTTGATAGTCAATTCGCTATCTTATCAGATGGCTATACTCGCACACCAGATCCTGTTAATGAAACTTATACAATCAAATTCAAAACTAATGTATTTAAACCAGATGGATCTTATGGTCCTAGTGAATTAATTTCTATTACTTTAAATGGATTCAAATCAGATTCTGCTGGTGGTGGTGCAATTCCTTCAGATAAAATTAGTTCTTCATTAGAACAAAATGGTTTATTAAATAATGGTACATTAAGTTGCAGAGATAAAGATATTGATGAAGTGAAAGCAAATATTACAGCTAATGATAAAAATACAATTGATGAAATTAGTACCTTGATCACTCAACAACTAGCTAATAATGTAAGAGCATCTACTGGTGATAGTTCACCTACATATAAAATTTCAGTTCTAAATAAAACAGATGGTTTACCTGGATATTTATACTTAAACGTTCAATTTAAAACTAATTATTTTGTAAATGGTAAATTTATTACTGCTGAACAAAGTGACGAAGTTTCAAATAAAGTTACTGTTGTAACTATTTTTGGATTTAAAACTAAAGGTACTTCTTCTATTTCTCCATTTATTTCAGTAACTGGAAATCATACATTAGAAGCTTTAAAAGCTAGTGATTTTGCACAAGGTGACTCTCACCATGCTGATCTAGTTAAATTGTTAGAAAGCAACTCTGCTAATATTGTTGGAACTATTAATGATTCAGTAGAATTCTTATGAGATGGTAAAACTACTAGCATGAATAATGTTGGTGGTGTAGGTTATGAAGGTATTGTAAATAACATCAATGGTACAGTTGAAATTTCGTATAGATTCAAAGCCGGCAAATGAAATAACAATGGTGCTACTGTGGCAACAGAAAGTGACATCTATAAAGTTACTATTTCTGGATTTACTAAATTAACAGAAGCTGAAATTAAGAAAACACAATGATATAATTCTGAATTTAATATCGATGTATCAGCTATTAGAACACAATGAAATAACAATGCATTAGCTTCTATGATTGTGTCTAAATTAGAAGCTGGAGTTCAAAAAAATAATTACTTCAATGATGAAACTAAAACAAATTTCACTAATGCAATCTTAAAGAGTAATGCATTAATTAAATCGTCATTACAATCAACATTATTACCAGTTGTTCGTGACAACTTAACAATTGATTGAGAAAACATTGTAGCTGATAACGTAAATGGTTCAGCAGTGGTTCCATTAAGAGTACATGGTAATGGTATTTATGACCCTGAAAACGGTTTACCTTGTACAACAGGTGACTTCTCATTCAAAGTAATTGTTTATGGTTTTGATCATGCAACTCCTACAACAATTTCAAATTCAATTGCTTTAACAGGAATTAAAAAAGATGCTAATGCAACTGCAGAACAAGTTAAACTTGAAGTAACTGAAAAAGGAAACGTAAAAGCATTATTCCAAAACACTTTACCTAGAGGATTCTTTGATATCGGAGAAGATGCTGGTGGTAAATATGTATTTATTCCACAATCTCAATTCTCTGGTCCATCATTAGGTAAAGATAACATTGAACACGATTACTCTGCTGGTACTGTAACAATCAAGCAATTAGCTTTATTCTATTACTATGACAAAGATAACAATTTAGTAATGCCAGATAAAGATTGAACTACTACTGGTGCTAATATGAAAGACTGAGAAGATGGTAACACCAAAGGCTTTAATGAATCATGTTACAATGAAGAAGATGCTCCAGCACCTGGTCAAAAATATAAATATAAATTATTTGAAAACATCAAGGTATCAGGATTTGTTCCTGCATTACCTACTGCATTTAAACAACAAGTAGATATTTCTCAAGGTGATATTTCGCCAAGTGAGTTTGTAAAAAAATATAGTCAAGCTCCAGTTCCAGAAGGAACACCAGCTGGTGATCCACCAAAAACAGATTACAATTGATTGATTACTAAGTTAATTTACAATAAAAAAGCTAATAGTGTAGCTGACAAAGATCCAGTTGGCCCTGATTCTCCAGAAGGTATCTTATTTAACCCAGAAAATCCACCAGTAAATAACTTAGCTCAATATGTTGAAAACTATTCTAAATGAACAGATAAAGAACCAGTATTAAGAATTGATGAATCTGCCACAGGCGGTGGGGTTGAATATGACAATATCAAAGGTACTGTTATCCTTCACTTAAAAGCTATTTGTAACTACTTCTATTATGATAGTTCTAAAGTTTTACAATGAAAGAATAGTGCTAAAATTGGAGATCCTATTAAAGGTACAGTAACAGTTTCTGGATTTAAAACTATTACTCCAACTACTATTGCATCTGAAATGGATATTACTTCTGCAAAGAATGCACCTACAAACATCTTCCAATATGTTACTGGAATTGATTACTCTAAAGATTTAGAATCTACTCTTCAAATTTTAAATAAAGCTGTTATTTATAGAGTTATTTTAGAAAACATTACTTCAATTGTAAAAAATGGATATGATATTAAACCTTTAATTGAAGCTGATCCATCTACAATGACTGATGATCAAGTGATTGAATTAGTAGAAAAATATTTAACTATTGAAGTGCCATATGTTGGTGGTGTACCAATTGATGTTGCAGACTTCACTAATATGAAAGTTACATTTAATATTAAATTAATGAAGTACTATGACAAAGATGGTATTGCAGTTGATGCAACTGATCCTGCTAGTGGTAAACATCCATTAGAACAACAATTCTCATTCTATAGTTTCCCTAATGAACCATTAGATACAACATTATATGGTGGTGAAATTAACCTTGAAACTTTACAAGGAACAGGTTGAGATAACTTGCCATTCTTCTGTACAGCTGAAGATATTAAGAATGCTATTATTTCTGAAGGTGTTAATCCAGAATCTAAGAACTTTAACTTTATTCAAAAACGTTATTCTAACTTAGTTCCAACTAAAGAATATAATTCATTTGATAAAGCAGACTCATTATTATCTATTGATACTACAAGCGTTAAGTCAGAACACCCTGGAACTGATGCTAACAACTTTGTGGTTACTTTTGAACTAACACTTAGAAATGCAATTGTTAAGAAAACATTACCTAGTGGAAAGACTATTAAGACTTATGGTAATTTAAAATCTAAATTTAGAATCACTAGATGAGCTGGTAGAACTGCGACTCAAATTAATGAAAAGTGACCATTAGTTAATGTGAGAAACTTCTCTTGAAATGAATACTTCTCTAAAGAAGAAGCAGATAGAATTACATATGTACAAAACTTATTAACTACACCAGTGCAAATTTGAAAGAAATATTGTAAAAATATTAGAACTGATTCTACATTTGCTGTAACAGGTATTGTTCAAGAATCTCCAGCTGAAGCTAACAAGTCTCTAACTATTACTGTTAAAGTTGTTGGAACTTATAATGATGAATTAACATTCAACTCAGCAGGTGAAGTAACTCAAACTGTAGTATTACAAAACCTACCTGTACAAAAAGGTACTGATGTAATTAAAGGTAAATTCATTGACTTAAAAACTTACCAAAACCCAGTAGTAAACTTCTTACCAAGTGAATTAAATCAAGTTAAAGGTCCAGATGGTAAACCAGCTTATTCTAAACAAGGACAACAATTTATTGATTTCCTAAATAATCATAATAATGGTCAATTAATTAAAGAAGAAATTTTCTCAAACCCATATATAGGTACAGATGACACTAATCCAAATGATCGTACTAAGATTGTTGGCTATAGAGTAAGTAACTATGATGATTTAAGTGGTGTAGCTAATATTAAGTTATTATATGTAAACTACTATGATGCATCAGGTAAATTAATCCTTGATAAAGATGGAACTGGAAAAGATCCATATCCTTCTAAAAATATTACTTTCACAGGTTTTGCAAAAGCTTCTCCTACAACTGTTGGTAATACTTATGTAGATGTTAAAGATTACTTCAAACTTCCAGGATTAGACACAGGTTCTGCAGTTCCAGAACAATTTGAAAATTTAACTCCAGGACAAATTGTTGATGATATTGAACGTAGAGTATTAGCTATTGAAGATAAGAGACAACAAAGTATTGAATTTAAGAATAATGTAATAGGTATAGTAAAACCATTATTTGTTGGTGCTGGAAATGTAGAATGAACAGAATCACAAAATATTCTAGACTCTAAAGGTTATTTACGTATCACTTCTGATAGTGACTTAATTACTCAAAAAATCATTATTCCAGGAAAAGTTCAAGGCCAAGTTGGTGGTGGAATGAATGTTGGTGCTGATGTACCTCCTGAAAAAGGAAGTGTAACTCCAGTTAAAGAACAACAACTTCAAAACACTCTAAAAGTTAAATTTGAACCTGGATTCTCTGAAGATACTAGTGGAACTGGTAAAAAACAAATTGATATTCGTAAAACATTCATTGCAGATAACAGATTAGGAACATTAAGTTTTAAAGTAAGTGTAACTGGTTTCTGACGTGCAATTGATCCTGATGGTATTAGTACTGAAATTGAAGAAACTCCTGACATTGTAGATGCTACACCAACAGCAACAGCTGATGGTTCAGATCCAGTTGTTAACCAACAATCTGTAACTATAACAATTACAGGTCTTAAAAAGGATGTTGCAGTTGAAACTCAATCTGCTAACTTAATTGTTATTTGTACTTCAATTGCTGGTGGTGTTGCAGCTCTTATTCTATTAATTGCTTTCATTATTAAACTAAAGAAATTTGGTACTGGTGGTTACTAGGAATTAACTTATGCAAAAGTATATTTCTATAAAAGGTGCTAGAGAAAACAATTTAAAGAATATTAACATCGATATCCCTAAAAATAAATTAGTAGTTATAACAGGTCTTTCAGGTTCTGGAAAATCATCTTTAGCCTTTGATACAATCTATGCTGAAGGGCAAAGAAGATATTTAGAATCTTTAAGTTCGTATGCAAGACAATTTTTAGGTGGCAATGAAAAACCTGATGTAGATTCAATTGATGGATTAAGTCCAGCAATTGCAATTGATCAAAAGACAACTAATCATAACCCTCGTTCAACAGTAGGTACAGTAACTGAAATATATGATTATTTAAGAGTTTTATTTTCTCGTATTGGTCATCCTATGTGTCCAAAAGGTCATGGTGAAATTAAAACACAAACTGTTAAACAAATTGTAGACACAATTATGTCTTATCCAGACAAATCCAAATTAATTGTATTAGCACCTATTGTTAATCAAAAGAAAGGTTCATTCCAAAAGGAAATTGATGAACTTAAAAAAGAAGGTTTTTTACGTGTTAGAATTGACAATGAAATTTATGATTTAGATGATAATATTGAAATTGATAAAAACGCTAAGCATTCAATTGAAATTGTAATAGATCGGATTATTTTAAATAAAGATCAACAAACCCGTTCTAGAATTATTTCTGCAGTCGAATTATCACTTAAGAAAGCTAATGGATTAATCATTGCTAATATTGAAGGCCAAGACAATATCTTTAATGAAAACTATGCGTGTGATACATGTGGTTTTAGTTTACCTGAATTAGAACCTAGATTATTTTCTTTTAATTCACCAATAGGAGCTTGTGATTATTGTAAAGGATTAGGTTATACATTTGAACCTTCTATTAAACGTATTATTCCAGATGATAGTTTATCTATTTTAGAAGGTGGAATTGATTACTTTAAAAATATTAAGGACACCCAAAATCTTGAATGACAAAAGTTTGAAAGATTATGTAATCATTATCATATTAATTTGCATAAACCTATTAAGGAATTATCACAACATGAATTAGATATTATTCTTTATGGTTCAGATGAAATGATCGAATATACAATGAAGTCTGTAAATGGTAATATCACAACTAAACATGAATATATTGAAGGTATTGCCACTTTAATTAAAAGAAGACACTATGAAACAAGTAGTGAATTAGCAAGAGAATTTTATAGTAAATATATGGCTGAAACTCCATGTAAAAAATGTCATGGTAAGAAACTAAATGAACAAGCACTAAGTGTGAAGATAAATGATCTTGATATTATTCAAATGACAGACATGGATGTTAATGTATTAATTGACACTTTATTAGCTTTAAATTTAACTGAACAAGAAAAGCAAATTTCTAACTTATTATTAAAAGAAATTCTTAACCGTTTAACATTCTTAAAAAATGTTGGATTGGATTATTTAACACTATCAAGAAAAGCTCAAACTTTATCTGGTGGTGAATCACAACGGATTAGATTAGCTACTCAAATTGGATCTTATCTAACTGGTGTTTTATATGTACTAGATGAACCATCTATTGGATTACATCAAAAAGACAATGAAAAGCTAATAGAAACTTTGAAATCAATTAGAGATTTAGGTAATACTGTTTTAGTTGTGGAACATGATGAAGAAACAATGCTAGCAAGTGATTATTTAATTGATATTGGACCAGGTGCTGGAATCTATGGTGGAGAAATTGTTAGTCACGGAACTCCACAAGAAGTTATGGCAGATGATAATTCATTAACTGGCCAATATTTAAGTGGCAAGAAAAAAATAGATATACCTAAAACAAGAAGAGGTGGTAATGGTAAAAAAATTATCATTAAAGGATGTAAAGGTAATAATTTAAAGAATGTAGATTTAACTATTCCTCTAGGCAAATTTAATGTAGTAACAGGAGTTAGTGGATCTGGTAAATCTACACTAATATTAGAAACACTAGTTAAGGCTATTCAAAAATCAAATTTTGATCCTTTTATAGAACCACTTCCTTATAGAGATTTGGTCGGTGCTAATCATGTAGATAAATTAGTAATAGTAACTCAAGAACCTATTGGTAGAACACCTCGTTCTAACCCAGCTACTTATACAGGTGTATTTGATGATATTAGAGACTTATTTGCCCATGTTTCGTTAGCTAAAGAAAGAGGTTATGAAAAAGGTAGATTCTCATTTAATATCAAAGGCGGTAGATGTGAACAATGTCAAGGTGATGGAGTAAATAAAATTGAAATGCACTTCTTGCCTGATGTATACATTAAATGTAATGAATGTAATGGTCATAAATATAATGAAGAAACTTTACAAGTTAAATATCGAGGTAAGTCTATCTACGATGTTTTAGAGATGTCAATTGATGAAGCTAATGAGTTCTTTAAGAATGTACCTGCAATTCATTCAAAATTAAGATTATTGGTAGAAGTTGGTCTAGGTTATTTAAAACTTGGTACAAGTGCATTAGCATTGTCAGGTGGTGAAGCACAAAGAATTAAGCTTGCTAAGTTCTTACAACGTCGTCCAACAGGTAAAACACTTTATGTACTTGATGAACCTACTACTGGTTTACATACAGATGATATTGCAAGATTAATTAAGGTTTTAAATAAGATAGTAGATAATGGTGATACTGTTTTAGTAGTAGAACACAATTTAGATTTAATAAAGGTTGCAGATCATGTTATCGATATCGGTCCAGATGGTGGAATTTATGGTGGTAAAATAGTTGCAACTGGTACCCCAGAGCAAGTATCTTCTAGTTTAGATTCTCACACAGCTAGATTCTTAAAACAAATATTGAATAAATAGTGGATTATCTTAATAGTTAATAACTGCCAAATAGGTTATTAACTATTTTGTTTTATTTTTAAAATTATAAAGCTAAGACATATTATAATTTAAGGTATGAAAAGAATTATATTTGGTGGAACATTTGATCCTATTCATTTAGGACATGAAAAAATATTAAAAAGTGCAATGCAACATGTTGGTACTGAAAACTGTATTATTGTACCTAATTTAAAAACTACATACAAAGAAGCACAAGCTACACATGAACAAAGATTAAGAATGGTAGAAATTGTAGCAAATAAAAATAATTGATTAGTAGATAAATTTGAGTTGAATAACAAAGGAGAAAATTCTTATACTATCAATCTAGTAAGATATTTAAAATCTTTATACCCTGCTGATGAATTATATTTATTAATTGGTTCAGATCAATTAAACAATTTTGATCAATGATATCACTATGATGAAATACTTCAGTATGTTACATTAATAGTTTATCCAAGAACTGCATATGATAAAGCTTTGTTAGCTAAATATAATGCCTTTGTTATTGAGGGAAATATAATTGATATAAGTTCAACTAATATTAGAAATAATTTTGAAATGAATCATGTAGATAAAGACGTAGCACATTATATTATTATGAATGGTATTTATCATGAAGGTTTATTAAAAAATTATTTAGATGATAAAAGATATCTACACTCAATGAGAGTTGCTCAAACAGCAAAAACTATTGCTGCTAAATTGAATCCAGAAAAAACATCTATGGCATGAGTAGCTGGTTTATATCATGACCTTTGTAAATGTTTTAATCAAAAGCAATTAGAATCAATTGCTTATGAGTATATTGGTTTAGATAAAGATCACTGAAAAGTATTACACGGACCTGTTGCTGCTTACTATTTAGAAAAAGTGTATGGATTCAACAATTATGAAATATTGAATGCTATTACTAGACACACTAAACCATATAGTTTTGGTGAACCAATAACTTTCTTAGATAAACTAATTTATTGTGCAGATAAATTAGAACCAAATAGAACTGATGAAGATGTTAATAATATTGCTTATTTTAGAGAGTTGTTAAAGAATGATGTTGATAAATGCTTTAGTGAATTATATCAATCAGTTCAAAAACAATATAATGATTAAAGGTTGACAAAATGCTTAAAGAAATTTTGATTGGTCTTGCTTTTGTTTTTGGATTAGGATTATTAAGTTACACAATATATTTAATTACTTATTTTAAGGTAAAGAAAGTTGCTCTTAAATTATTAGAAGATAAATTGGTGTGTAAATCAAATGAATGTCTTAAATTTATAACTGATTACAAGACTGTACATAAAATAACTGATTTTAATGGTGTTTATGTTTTCTATTTACCTAATACCAATGAATATTATGCAAATGTCAGTGCAGCAGTATTTAAGGCAGTGGATAGACATGTAAGAGGTAAGGTTAGAACTGGAGTCGTAAACTCTGTTCAAGATTTTCCAGAAGATTATGAAATATGAATGATTAAAGCAGATAAAAAAGATGCTGATAATTTATTATTTTATTTAAAATGAAAGTTAAAAGCTAAGTCTACAATAAATAAAAAAGACCAAGAAATATATATTCAACATGCAAGTGAAGAAAAAAAACTGAATAGTTAACAAGTTTATCATTAGAAATGTATAGTTAACAAATCTGTTTATATGTATAATATACATATATGAAAAAATTTGTAGTTATTGTTACTTGTTATAACGATGAAAATATTATTAATCAAAATTTATTAATGCTTTCTAAACAAAAGGAATTTAATGATTTTGATTTTATTTATTTTGATGATTGTTCTACTGATAACACAGTTTCACTAATTGAAGAATTTTATAAAGCAAATAAAAATGTAAAAGTAATTAAACAATCAAAAAATACTGGTTCAGCTATCGCTAGAATAAATGCAGCAAAACAAGCAAAATCGCTAGATTATAAATCTATATTATTTTTAGATAGTGATGATGTACTTGACCTTCAAATTTTAAAAGAAATAGTAGATAGCGATATATCAGGAAAATGTATCAAGGGATGCTCTTGTATAAATATATTTGATCAAAAAATTGAACCATTTGTAATTGACTTAAATGGTATAGATGAATATTTAAAATATCAACCATGATTAATTACAGGAACTATTTTAGATATAGATATGTTTTTATCACTTAACTTTCATGAAAAATATGATATCGGAGAAGATTATCATACTTTCTGTTTAGTTAATACAAATAAATACAAAGTTGTTTGTGGTAAATACCCACTTTATTATTGAAGATTAAGAAGTGGAAGTTTAACTCAATCTAAATTGAATATAGACAAATTAATTTCACACAATTGAAATGCAATAGATACTGCTTCTAGCATGATTTCTTTAAATGTTTCTAATGCAAAGTATGCAGATAACTCTAGAATAATAGATGAATGTATTGACTTTCTTTGCCCATGAGTATCACAAGTATTAGAATTCTTTGATTATAATGAAGAGATAAACTCTATTAATTTAGATTTTATTTCATCAACATTTAAAGATCTATTTGAACAATTAATAAAAAAATATAATGTTGAAAATTATGACAAACAAAAGCTTGAAATATTTTTATCATTAGTTGAAGATTCAAATATTAAAAATAAGTCTATTTGAAATGAAACAAATGATGACTTACAATTATTCCCAGTTTTATATGCAAGACTATTTGAAAAGAAAAATGTTAGAGAAAAATTTAAAGCATGAAGTAAAGATGAAATCAATGCTAGATACAATAAATTATG
>JAHHTH010000007.1 GCA_020024755.1 Mycoplasmataceae bacterium
TCCACCGATAGCTCCAACTGCAAGAATACCAGCAGTTAACATTTTAGCTAATTTAAATTTCATTTTCATTCTCCTTTAACTTTAGTCTAGCACATTATTTCAAAAAAAAAAAAAAAACGGTTTTAAACAAATATAATAAAGGTATAGAGGGGCAATTATGAAACGCAATAACATGCGCAAATCATTAATAGGTATACTTGCATCTATGTGCATTATACCTTTGGTAATTGCCTCAGCTATATCATGTAATAGTAATAATATATCTTCTCAAGATAATATAAATAATGCGCCAATTGTGAACCAAAATCCACAAAATCCGCCTAGTCAAATATCTCCAGATCACCAACCTGATAACAATAATTCTCAACCATCTTTACCTAATCCTCCTACACCAAATCCAGAACCAGCCAACAACATGTTATTTAAAATCAACGTTAAAAGATCGTCAGGTTTTAAATTCAATCGTTATGATCCATATTTTGAAATCATTAATGCAGACACTAATCAAAAGATAATAGACCATATATCTGATTATGATGATGGTGAAAATGATTGAATAGTAAATGTTAAATTGCCAGAAGATGGAAATTATAAGATAAATGTTGTTACAACTGGACCATATGCTTTTGGGTTATCAACATATACATATACTCAAGGATTGCTATTTAATAAAGAAAATCCTGTTGTAGACTTTATCTTTACACCACATATTGTTGATGGACCTAAAGAAGGAAACTATAAGTTTGGTGATGTATCACATGAATTACCATATTTAGAAGATGTACTAGGTAATCATATTTCATTAAAAGATAATGAAGCACAAGGTAAAGCAACAATCCTAATGTATATGAGAACTACATGTCAAAGATCAAAGAATTCTTTAAATGCAATAAATAAAGCTGTTGCCTGAGATGAAAGTATGACAACAGCTACACCAGAAAATTGAAATAAGATCAGTGTTATTTGTTTTAGTGATGTTGATAGCGTTGAAACATTAAGAGACTTCCAACAAAATCATTATGAAAATTTCCACTTTGTGTCCGATAAGGAAAATAAATTTAGAAATAAATATTTCCCAAATGATACAGGTTATCCAAAATTGGTCTTCCTGGATTACCAAGCAGTAATAATACATAAAATAACAAATGAACTATCCCAAGACACAGGAATACCATATGTAAGATCATTTATGAATGATTATTCGAAACGAGGAAAATAACAAACAAGAAATAAAGCAAAATAATAATAAATAACTTAAGCGGGGGTGTTTTATGAAAATGAGGATGAGAATTGTTCCAATATCACTAATATTAGGTAGTACTTTATCTATATGTGCTCCTATTGCAATATCTGGACAAAATATAGACACAATTAATTTCCAAAATCAAGCTATAACAAGTATTCCAGCTAATTCAGCTAAGGTTTTAGATAAACAACCAGGTTCTTTAGCGCAATTAAAAACTACGAGTGTAGATGAACTTGTTACTCTAAAAGAATATGATAGTAGACCATATGGAATTGTAACTTATCCTAAACACCAAGGTAGTGAAGGATTATGTTGATGTTATTCTACTGCTGCTGCTAGTGAAACTTCAATATTAAGATATGGATTAGCAGATTCTACTTTACCAGAAAGATCTAAAATAAATTTATCTGAATGAAATATAGATTATGACACTAATGTTAGAACTAGAGAATTTGATCTTTTAGGTCTAAACCCAAATGATGACTTTTCAAAGCAATTAAATAAAGGTGGTCTAATTAGAAATGCTGCTGCCACATTATCAATGTGAAATGGTCCAGTAAATGAATATAACAGTGATGGAACTGAAAAAAATGAAAGAACATATTTACCTGCTGATTATTACTTAGAAAATGCAGAAAGAATTGGTAGCATGGAACAATTAATTAAGAAGATCAAATTGCAACCAGCTATTATGGAAGTTAAAAAGTTAATTGCAAAGTATGGTGCAGTAACAGCAAGTTACGGAAGTTATAGTACAGAACCTGATTATTTGAACACTAACTTTAAAGGAGATGATCCTGCATCTAATGCTGGACATGCTGTAACATTAGTTGGTTGAAATGACAATATTCCTAAAGAAAACTATAAATTAATGAATGCACAATGTGATGGTGGATGAATTGTAAAAAATAGTTGAGGGGAAAGATGAGGGTCAAATAGAGACGGATATTTCTATATTAGTTATGACTCAGATTTATTTGATATATATGGATTCGATTATGCAAATGCAGATAGAAGTAAAAACAATTACCATTGAGATGCAAATACTATGGAAGGTAGTGATGGACAAGAGTCTGGACAAACACCTACTAATGCAGCAATCTTCCCAGTTAAAAAAGCAAACTTCAATAAGAAAGAATATTTAGAAGCTATCAATGTTGGTTTTGTTGGTGAAGATGTAACTATTACTGCAGATGTTTACACAGATGTTCCCATTGACTTTAGTAGTCCTTTTGATCCAAACAATAGTCCTATATCATCAAATAAAGTACTTACTATTACTGAAAAGCGGCACAATGATGGTTATGCTACTATTCAAATACCAAAAGAAAAACAAGTTGAGCTTAAATATGGTCAAAACTTTAGTGTTGTTGTTAAAGTAGAAAATGACTCTAGAACTGCTCGTTTATTATTTGCAAATGATTTTAATGAAGATAATATGACATTTGCTATTACTTCAGATGGTACATGAGTTAACAATGGACGTAAAACGAAACATGCAGTTGCAAGAATTAGAGCAATTACAAGAGAAGAAGCAATTCCAGATGCTAAACCACCAAAAGACTTAAGATATGCAAATGTTAGATTAAATAAAGAATTATGAATATATGGTTCTGAAGATTCACTACCAGTTCCTGAAACAGTTAAGATGGGTGATACAGTAATTGATAAAAGCCAATATGATTATTCATATTCAACTTTAAATATTAACATCCCTCAAGGTGGAACTAGTGATGACAAACAAATCATTGGTAGTGGAAATGTTATTATTACTGGAAAACCTACAAGTGAATACAAAGATACTTCAATAAAAGTACCATTTAAAGTTAGAGTAGGTACTGCACCTAGTTTACAAGGATTAGGAACATATTCTAGTCTAGGTGGTAGAGATTATAGAGTAGTAAACTTAAATGTTAATAATAATGTGCATAAATATTCAGAAATTACTTTACCAGATGGCTTTGAATGATATGATCGTAAAACAGACGACGAAGTAGTAAGTGGTGAAGCTAAATACGAATTAAGATATGTTGGCAAAGATGAAGATTGTTATAGAGAACGTTGATGAACAAAACCAAGAGTAATAATCAATAAATTAAGTACTGATAGTGTAAAGAAGGAACCAGCAGTTAAGTTACCTGAAAGTAACATAGCTATTATTCCAAATCTTCCTCCGCCACCTCCGCCTCCTGAACCACCGCCTCCGCCACCTCCAATGCCACCTACACCTGAACCACCTCCAGGTCCTCCAGCACCACCTGTTGATCCTAAACCAGATCCAGCACCAGAACCTGAACCACCAGGACCAGGACCAGTTCCTCCACCTCCTCCTGAACCAGCTCCACCTAGTCCACCTAGTCCTCCTTCACCTCCAGTTACACCTCCAGTAACTCCATCACCTACTCCTTCTGTTTCTATTACATTGAGTAGAGATAGTTATGATCCAGGTGAAACAATACTAGCTTGAGTATCATTAACAGATAATACTTTAAAAGTTGAATGAGAAATTATGGGTATAGGTAAAATGGGAGAAGGAAAGAGAATTTCATTCATGGCAAAGCCTAACTACAATAATAGAAGCCTTATAGCTAAGGTGTACAATATTGCTGGCAAAAAGGTTGCAGAAACTTCTACTAAAATTAAAATAATAAAAGATAGTTATACTAGCGATTCAAATGATAGACCTAATAATCAACCAAACGAACAAGATTCATTTAAAAATATAATAATCATTGCAGCTTCAGTTATCGGTGGATTAATACTATTAGTAATAATCCTAATGGTTATACGTAGATTCAAAAACAGAGATAAATGAGACTTTGAATAATATAACTAATTAGATATTTAAATAAACAACATAAAGTACACTTCTAAATTAATAGACAGTGTACTTTATTTTACTATTGTATAGAAATAAAATATCTCATCAACTAAACTAGTGATGAGATACTTTTTGTTGTAGTTCTAGATCAATGATAATCTAGATAGATTTAAAGTAAAGTGAATTGCTTTTTAGTTTTATTAGTTTCTTCGTTTTTGCTATCTTGTGCCATGAAAACATATTTGAAGAAAATGTAGTATGAATATGATGCTATAAGAGCAACAGCACCAATTGAGAATAAAGTTACACCAATATTAAAGAATGTTTTATTATCTTGAACAATCTTATCATAGTCTGGGAATGATCCATTGTTTTCAGTTCCAAATATTTTAAGTTGTTGATCAATATCATTCATTAATTTATCATCAAGTGTTTTTCCTGCAACTAATCCAGCTGTATTAGCTTTCTTATCAGTCATTCCTTTTAGAATTTCTATTGCATGAATTTGTGGTCCGCTTAAACCATTTCCTTTTGTGCTAATAAAACCTGTATTTCTAGGTAGTGTTTTTAATTCAGTGTTTGCTTTTTGAACAGCATTATCTAATACAGTTTTTTCAGCATCACTTAATCCTGCTTTTGCAGATGCAGAAACAGAGACACTTGAAACATTAGTTCCATTTCCACCAGCACCAATTCCAAATAGTGTAAAACCAATTGTAGTTATTGCTAGAGAAGTAAGTCCGCAAGATTGAAGAATTTTCTTAATTGTATTTCTTTGTAATTTAATTTTCATAATAATATTCTTTATTACTTATTATTCAATAACAAATAATAATTCTCCTTTCTTAACATTTCCACTTGCTTTAATAACAATTTTTCTACCTTTTAAAGTTTCATTTAATGCAATGATAGGTGTAGCATTTGATTTAGCTTTCTTTAAGATATCTAAATCAATTGTTGCAATTGGTTTATCTTCTACTACTTTATCGTCTTCTTTACAATTAATTTTGAATGGATTTAATTTCTTTTTATCCTTACCTTCAATATTAACTGAATCAATACCACAATGTACTAGTAATTGTGTTCCATCTTTAGCTTCAAATGAATAAGCATGTCCCGTAGGGAATACTGAACTGATTCTTCCTTCATCGATGATAGCATAGATATCTTTTGATTCTGGAATGATAGCAATACCATCACCTAGGATTTTCTTACTAAATGTTTCATCTGGAACTTTGTTTAATGGAATTATTTTTCCATCAAATGGAGCATATACAAAGATTGGTTTAGATGATGCTTTAGAAGTTTGCTTCTTTGATTCAATAGCACTTGGTTTGAAACCACTATTATTTAGAATTTTAGACTTCTTGCTTGGATCATCTTTAATTTCTTTAATAATGCTATTAATTTGTTGTTTGTAGTAATCTGCTTTTGCACCATAAATAGCATATACAGATTGTGCACTTGGATGAATAGTACCTAATGCACCTAATTCATTCTTTAATTTGTTTTCATCAACATTTTTAGGATTAGCTACTTGGATTCTTAATTTAGTAATACAAGCATCTACATTCTTAATGTTTTCTAATCCACCATAAGCATTAATAATTTCAATTGCAATTGGGTCATGTTTTCCATTACCTTGTTGTTTTGCTTTGAAATCTGCTTTAGTGAATAATTGAGTATTTCCACCTCTACCTGGTGTAGCAATATTAAATCTCTTAATTGCTCATAGGAAGAAGAAGTAATAGATAGGTGCATAAGCTACACCGAATATTAATGCTCATCAAGCATTTGATCCTGCAGGGATTCTAGCACCACCATAAATTACTCAGTCTAATAAACCACCTGAGAATGTCATACCAATATGAGGTGCAATTGCAGCTGGGTTAATGTAACCAATTCAGTTCATTAATCCAAATGATATAGCACACATAACAGCGTGGAATCCTCAGAATAATCATGGAGCTAAGAATAAGAAAGTAAATTCGATAGGTTCAGTAATACCAGTTAGCATTGCAGTGAATCCAGCTGAAATTACAATTGAACCAGCCATCTTTCTATTTTCTTTAGGTGCAGCCATTACCATTGCAGCAGCTGCAGCTGGCAAACCAAACATCATGAATGAGTATTTACCTTGCATGTATTGACCAATATTTACACCAGCTGATTTAATGTCATAAACGCCCAATTTATGAGCTGCTGATTCATATACTGTATTAGTGAAGTCACCAAATTGAATTGTTGCAGTTGAACCATCAGTTAGTGTAACATTTCTACCAGCTAAGTTTGAGTTAACAAATGCTCAAACACCTTGGTCCCCTACTGGGTTTTGAGAAATATCAACAGAAGAGTTGAATGATTTAGCTAATTCTCCTCAAGTAACATGAGTATTTGTAGTAGCTACTCCTGTTACAAATTGTCCATTAACAATTGCAAAGTCATCTAGTGCTAATGCACCACCAACTTCACTATATCATAATGGAGAATAGAATGCGTGGTGTAATCCAAATGGAACTAATGCTCTTTCAATATATCCAAAGATGAAAGAGTTAAATCCATACATATTTGATCCAAGCGCTTCACCGATATATCCGAATCCAATACCTACTAATGGTCAAATCATTAATACCACTAGTGTAATTGGGAATAAAGCAGCAAATGTTACAATTGGAACAAATCTTACCCCATTGAAAAATCCAATTACAGCAGGTAATTGAATGTCTTTAAATTTGTTATATAATCATGCCACGGTAAATCCAATAATAAATCCACCGAACACAGAAGTAGAAAGTTGTGTAATACCTAGTACAGAACCAACAACAGATTTAGGCAATCCATATCCGTCAGATATCGAACCCAATGAACCATCTTGATAGAATAATAGGTTATAACCTTCTAATTTACCAGCAATTTCTACTGGTTGAAGCAATGCAGCTTGCAATCCACCAAATACTAAATAACCGATTAATGCTGCTAATCCAGCTGGACCAGCATCATTAGTAAAGGCGATCGCAATAGCTACAGCGAATAATACAGGTAGTGCACCAAAGATAACATCACCAGCTTGTTTCATGAAGTTACCAAATGTTTGTAGTGCAAGTAAGTTTGCATTACCAGCTTCAGTTGCAATAGTTGCACCAATACCTAGGAATAACCCAGCCACAGGCAACATAGCAATAGGAAGCATTAAACCTTTTGATAGTTTTGCAATAAATTCACGTGTACGACCCTTTTTCTCAGAGTTAGCCGTTTTATTTTTCTTGCCAAAACTTAGTTTAAACGCCCTAGTATCTTTTGATCTAGTTGTTTGTGTCATAATAAATCCTTTCCACATTTAATTATGACAATTTTTTATAAAAAAAGAATAACTATTTATGATAATGTTTATTATATTGATAATAAATGTTGGTAATTAATGATGAACAACCCTAAAAATAAACTTTTTGTAGTAGTAGATATGCAAAATGATTTCTCTCAGCTTGGAACAATACCAGTTAAAGGAATAGAACAACTAGCATCAGATATTCATACTTTCTTAGTTAAAAACAGTGATAAGACTTCTAATTACATAGCCTTCTCACAAGATTGGCACCCACACCACCATATCTCATTTAAAGAGTATGGTAAACATTGTGTAAGACTTAGCTGAGGTTCAAAACTAATTAAACCATTACGTAACTGAATGGCAGATATTATCATCAAGAAAGCAAAGAAAGCAAATATAGAAGAATTCTCAGCTTTCAATAAAGGTTCTAAAACAAAATTATATAAATTCATAATGAAGCACAATATTGAAGAAGTTTATGTGATGGGTGTAGTTAAAGAACTATGTGTATTAGCAACTTGTAAAGAATCTATAAATCTAGGACTTAAAACTTATTTAGTAGAAGATTTGACATTAGCATTAGATAATAAAAAGTTTTATGATCAAATTCCTTCTGGACTTAATTTAATTAAATCATTTGATATTTACTAGTCTATTTTAGGTATATATTCTAAATTATTTTATATTACCAATTTTACTTTCGCTTTCTTCATCATTGAATTTTTCCATAAATAAGTTATAGAAGAATGTATTGCTTCAATACTTAGGAGTATATAGTTTGAATGCGAAATAGTGAAAAAGTCCAGTCAATGCCAAATATATTGAGAATATACAAACTGATGCTATACCAACTCAAGAAAGACTCATAGTGCAATCTGGACTACCATTTTTGTAGTTTTGAATGTATTTTCTTTATATTTTAATTAGATCTGAATTCAACCAACTGAATTGCACTCAGCAAATTCTCATTGTTTCTCAAGCTCTTGCAATTTGCATAATGCGGGGGAATCCGTTAGCACTATGTAAATAATGTTGAGTGAAACCAACAAAAATTGTTAACTGTATTTAACAAAATATTGCATAAAACTATCAAAAAACCTCATTTTATCCTAAAAAGTAGTGAATAATGTTAAGTGCAACTAACAAAAATTGTTAAGTGTAATTAACATTTTAGTTTAATTAGACCATGGAAGACATTTTAAATAACCTAAGAGTAAAATTATTCTCTATAAATGATAAAGTTCCCTATAAAAGGGAGATGTTTGATTACTGCTACCAAACATTAATCAAAGGTAATCTATGTTTAATTGGTCTTAGACAAATTGGTAAAACAACTCTAATGGAACAATTAGGACTTAAATATTATATTGAGAACATCAACATAGATGCATCAAATCATGAAGATGAAGTTCTGTATGTGAACCTTAAAAGTATGTTTTATAACAAATCAGATAGCCGAGGTTTAAATAATTATAAAAACACTCTTTGAAAGTTATTTACTAACACACAATATAAATTAATACTTATAGATGAAATTCAAGAATTAGACGATTGAACTAATTTTATGCAAACTGTTATTGACATGAACAATAAAGCTAAATTTATTATTAGTAGTTCTAATTCTCTTGCCTTATTAAAAGAAACTATGGTTGGAAGAATTACATATTTAAATATGGATCCACTTTCATATACAGAATATAAAGCTATATGACAAAGAGCACAAGACAACATTACTGAATACCTAAGATATGGTTCTTTCCCTAAGGCTTTATATAATTACGATATTATTAACCAATATCAACAATTGATATCTGGTATTATTATTGATAAGGTTATTATGGATGACTTAAATAATAATATAGATGCTAATAAGTTTAAAGTATTATTAGCTAATATAAATAACTATATTGGTAATGAAATAATCTACTCTGATATTGAACTAAATACTAGATTAACTAGACAAACAGCAAAAGAATATATTGCCTTAATGGCAAGATCAAAACTAATTAATCTTATTAATAAATATGAAGACAAAAACGATAAGAGGAAGCATAAGGTCTATTACGAAGATAAGAGTATGATATTTCACTTCAATCAAGATCGTAACCTGAATAACAACCTTATGGGTTCATTAATTGAAAATGAAGTATTTATGATACTTAAGAGAAAATATTATTCAAACCTTATTGATTTAAATGAAATCTGTTACTACAGAGATAGCAAGAATCATGAAATAGATTTTGTCTTAAAGAGAGAAAAAATCCTAGTAGAGTGTAAATATGTAGATGATATTGATGAATTAAAACTAACTAAGGAATTAAACAATACTATTAAAACTAATCCAGAATTTAAAGAATACAAGAAGATAGTAATCACCAAGAATAAATACTTGCTTGATATTAATAGCTGAGATTTAATACCATTTGATTATTTATTACTTAACAAGTATGAACTATAAGAATAATTTCATATTCTTCCATTGATAATACACTTAAATTTCCAAACACCTGTTTTTAACTATAAGATTTACACAAAATTGTATATAAAAATGAAAAAGATAATAGAACAGATGCTATTGTAGAATTTGATGGTGGAATATAATGGGTTATTAAAATCAAACTTAGTTTAGGACGTATAGCGAAGTAGTTAGCAAAATGGACCATATTATAAAAATAATGAAATTAGAAGAAAAACACAGTGAACCTACTTTTAAAATAATAAGCACTGATTGTTCAAGCACAACTGAAGATGGAGTTTATATTATTTCTCACCCAATCCTTAGACCTTAACATTTATATCTGATTAGCTAACTTTAACTATTAATATTTGAATAATTACAATAAAATATTCATATGAATAATACTGATCAATATTATAAAAAACTTAAAGAGATACTTGATGATTATAGAAAAACTTATGGTGATTCTATTTGAGATAAACATTTTCCTAAACAAGAGAAAATATCAAATGAAATTAAATCAATCCAATATAAGAATGAAATAGAATTTATAACTAAACATTTTTTTAATAGAAATGATGTATTCCCAAAATATTGAAAATCTAAAAACAAAAGTGGTTACAGTTTTGCATGTAGTAATGAATGAGTTCAAGGGAAGTGTGTTAAATGTATTGGCCAATCATGTTCTTCATGTAAGCACCGTGAATATTCTAAATTGTCAGACAATATTGTTCACAATCATTTATTAGGGAAACAAACTATTGGAACATATGCTATAGATGAAGACAATAAAAGTAAATTTCTTGTTTTTGATTTTGATGAAGAAAACTGAAAACAAGAAATTGTAAATCTTAAGAAAATCGTTACTGGTGAAGGTTTGTATAGTTATCTAGAAATTTCTAAATCAGGTAATGGCGGACATCTTTGAATATTCTTTGATAAAAAAATTGATGCAACCATATTAAGAACATTAGGGCAATATTTACTTTTTATGTCAATGGATTTAAGTGATTCATTTAACTTTAATTCATTTGATTGAATGTTTCCTACACAAAATAAAATAACTAAGGATGGATTAGGCAATCTAATATGTTTACCTTTTGCTGGCCAATTTCAAACAACAGGATCATATTTTGTTGATGATAACTTTAATAAAATTTCTATTAAAGAAATTATGGATAACTTCAAAGTTAATAGTTCTTCAATTAATCAGACTCTTATTGATAAATGAAAGGAAATTAATTCACTCAATAATAATGAGCAATTAATCAATGAAAAAACAATTAACATAATTAGAAGTAATGAATTATTATTTCCTATTAGTGAATTAGATAAAAGTGTTAAAAGATATCTAAGAAAAATATCTTCATTTTACAATCCAGAATTTACAATGAAGGAAAGAATGAGATTGTCTACATATAATACTCCTTTATTTATTAATTGTGCTTCAACAAAAGATGGATACCTACACATACCAAGAGGACTTGAAAATGACATTGTAACTAAATTCAAAAATTCTAATATACCATTCAATATAAAATCACATTTTAATTCCACAACAAAGTTAAAAATAGAAGATAATGTTGAATTATATCCACATCAAAAAATTAGCTTTAATGATCTTATAAAAAATGACATGGGAATTCTTGTGGCAAACACAGGATTTGGAAAAACAGTAATTGGAGCAAAATTAATAGCTCATTATAAAGTTAGAACTCTTATATTAGTAAACAAGAATGAAATAAAACAACAGTGAATAAATTCTATTACTAAATTTTTGGGTATACCTGAGGAAGATATAGCTACAGATAAAACATGTGTAAAAGATATCAACATTAGAACAATACAATCGTTTGATAGAGAAAGTGATATCTCTAAAGATATGAAATCAATTAACATGATAATTGTAGATGAATGCCACCACCTTGCATCATTTACCTACGAATCAATTGTTAAAAATATAAGTGCGAAATATATTTATGGTCTAAGTGCTACACCAAAAAGATCTGATGGATTAACCAAAATATTAAATTATAGAATGGGGAATTGTGTAATAGCTACTCAACAAGCTCATGATATTAAGAAAACTTTAATTATTAAGGAATCAGATTTTAATATTATTTCTAATGAAAAATTAGAGCTTAATCATTATAACCAACAATTGATTTTAGATAATGTGAGAAATGAACAAATTGTAAATGATATTTTAGAATACATAAATAAGAATAAAGTCATATTGGTAATTGTAGAATGGGTAGCACATCTTGACATCTTGTATGATATGCTTCGTGGCAAGGGATTCAATCTAATTAAATTATGTGGTGGTATGAATAAAAGAGAATACACTTTAGAAAAGGAAAAATTCAATATTGCTGGACCTAAAATTATTTTAGCAACTGGAAGTTATATAGGTGAAGGATTTGATGTGCCAGATATTGATACATTATTTATTACATTTCCATTTAAATGATCAGAAAAATTAAAACAATATATTGGTAGAATGAGAATCAATGAACATAAGAATGAATTAATAATTATTGATTATCTAGACAAGAATATTTCATACTATTACAAAATGTTTAGTGCAAGACTATTAACATATAAAACTTTAGGCTATGAAATTGAACAAAAAATAAATCTGAATCAGATGATATATTCTTTAGTAAAAGATAAACCGATTATTATAAATGAAATTATTAATTCTAATTGCATTTGATCAACTTTTGATGTTGCAAAGACATTTAAAGAAATAAACTCTAATTTGAATATTAAGAAATTATCAAGAAAAGATATTCACTGTCTTGTAATTGATTCTAAGGTTGTATGAATTTTTAATTCAAATGATATGGCAATAAGAATAGAGAATAAATATTTAATTAATGAACTTAAACTTTATCTTGAAAGTTAATGTTATTGTATTATTCTCTTAAAAGGTAGAAAAATATACTTCTGACAATTTCTAATTTTAGTAATATTTTTAGTTTCAATTAAATTCAAATTTAAAAGCTCTTTAAATAGCTTTGAAATTGTTGTATCACTTAGTTTTGTTTCTGTTCTTAATGTCACTCTGTCAAACACAACATTCTTTGAAAAGAAATCAATTAATGTATTTGTATATCTCTTCAGTATCTTATTATCAAGTAATAAATCATATAGTTCTTTAATAATAGATCTTGTTTTGTCATAACCTTGTAAGAAATTTACAAGACTATCATGTAGTCTTGTTAATAAATATTCACAAGCTGTTATATCTCTGCTGATTGATTTACGAATATCTGAATTATAAATATGACTAATAGAGTTAACATAGACTCTACTATGTTTTAAAACACTTTGATACATTTCTTTACTATTAAAGATGCTATGTGATGTACCTATAAATAAATTCTCAAAAATATTCGAAGCTTGATTATCAAAGAAAAATAAGTTTAACATTCTTCCTGTTCTTCCATTACCATCATCGAATGGATGGATTGATTCAAATAATATATGTTGATAGGCTCATCTAATAAAGATATTGATTTCATCGTATTCTTCACTACCTTGATATATCTTTCAGAAGTTATCTAGGGCAGATAAAATATCTTTGCCATCTGGAGCTTTATGTTCACCAATTCATTGTGGTGTAAAATCATCTCTAATTCCTTGTTTTCTTTTAGGTTCTATTGCATCATGAAATTTAGTGATTGATTCATTGTTCATCTTTATTTCATTATTTCTCATGAAATAGACTTGTTGGTTATAACTTGCAATCTTATTCTTGTTTTCTTCTGAATGATATGATTCATCACTGATGATGTTTTCAATTGCTGATGAATCGACTCCATCAACATAGAATGTGATGTTATTAATGATGTTTAAATATTTGTCATATAACTCATCTGATTTTAGAGTATTTATTTTATTGGTGAAACTAGAAATGCTATTTAATAGATCAGTATCAAGAAAGTATTTTTGCACTTCTTTTAAATAATCTATTGTTATTGGATATATTTTAGTAGTTTGTTCAGTTCATTGACCTTTTCTAATAATAATCATAGTTTCTCCACATATATTTTAGCAAAAAATGGAGTACTGAACATCTTTTCATTGTAAAAAATGGAGTACTGAACCTATTTTAACAATAAAAAATGGAGTACTGACTAGCTTTTAGCTCCATAATTATTAGTTTTTATTTATCTTAAGGTTTATTCTATTTAGATTGATATCTATAAATCCAGCACAATATAGTGGTAGTTCAACAATATTACTTTTTGCATCATAATTAATGTTGTTACTTGAAAAAATAATAGCATAATCAATATTGTTACATTGCATCATTTTGTTTAGTGAAGCTATACTATATTTGCAACCAAATTTAATTTCAATTGGAATTAATTTAAGTTGTTCACTTTCCATTAATAAATCAACTTCATATCTTGTGTTGCTATTGCTTCTTTTATATGTTTCATTATCTTGTTCTGATTCATTTCCTCTAAATGAGTAATAATATAAATCTGAATTATTGATTGTGCTAACAAATTCATTAATAACAAAATTTTCTGCAATAGCTCCTCTTTGGTTTGCATATTGATTATCTTTGCCGGAGAAAGCAATCATATTCATTCTGAATAGATATGAAATAAAACCACAGTCATTAAAATATAATTTAAATTGAGATTCATTTTGCGAACACATTAAAGGGATAGTTGGCTTCTTTAGATTATTAATCTTATAAACAACCTTTGAAATTAGTAAGTTTCTAATTGCACTTTCATAATTTAAATATCTAGCTGAACTATCTAATTGAGAAAGCATAAACTTATTATGCTCTCTAGAGAAAAAAGTAGTCAAGTTTTCATATACACTCAAACACTTAGCTCTTTCAGATGCACTACCTAAATACTTGGACACATCATTCTTATAGCCAATATAGATTTGTTCTTTGATATCTCTTATCTCACCTTCTGTTCTATTTTCAATTTCAGATTGCACTACTGCTGGCATTCCTCCATTAAACATATATTTGTGCATGTAATCTATAATCATATTGTGTTCGAACTTTGGTAGTGGAGTTAATGTATCAATCGATTTTTGGATTAGAGTAATATATTTATCTTTACCTAATGCCATTAAATATTCTTTAAAATTCATTGGATACATAGTTCAAATATTTACTTTACCTACTGGAAAGCTTTTATCTTTAACATTTAATGTGTTACCTAGATAACTTCCTGTACAAATGATTTTTTGCTTAATACCCAAATCTACAAATAGTTTTAATGCAGTTTTCAATGTAGGCACTTCTTGCACTTCATCAAATACTAATAGTCAAGAATCATCAATTCTAACATTCATATGGTTTTCAATGATGCTAATGATCTTTTGTGGGGATGTAACATTTTGCAATTCTCGATTCATTAATTCATCTAGAAAGAAATTAATATAAATATGTTTGCCAGGAAAGAACTCTTCAGCAAATTTCTTGATGATATATGTTTTACCTACTTGTCTAGCTCCATATAGTAAGATAGGCAGAGGGTTATCTTCTTTTTTTCAGTTTATTAATCTATCATATATTAAACGTTTCATACTAATATCATATGCTAAAAACTAGTGTTTTGTTAAAAATTTAACATTTTACTAGTAGTGTTTTGTTAAAAAATTAACATAATACTAGTTTTTTACTAGTTTTGCTGAAATATTAATGTTGCAAAATGTGCAGATAAATTTAATAAAAAGTTGCAAAATGTGCAGGTTTCATTAAAAAAGTTGCAAAATGTGCAATGTTTTTAACTAAAAAGTTGCAAAATGTGCAAATCTATTTTAAAATTTAGTTATGAAAATATATGGACGTGATTTTGAAGACAAAATAGAAAACTGATTCCAAACTAATTCAGAGAATACTTCTTTGATAGTGACTGGCGCTAGACAAGTAGGTAAAACTGAAGGAATTAAAAACTGAGCTAGAAATAGAAATCATAGGATGTTATATCTAGACTTATCTAAAGCAGATAAATGGTTAGATGATATTGTTAAGATAGATTCATATGATAATCTAATTGCTTTAGTTTGTTCTATTAATGGAGTTAATGAACAAGATGTAGATGTCATCTTCTTAGATGAAATACAAGTTCATACAGATATTTTATATTTATGTAGATTTTTTAGAGAACAAAGAATTAAATTGATTTGTAGTGGTAGTTTACTTGGTACCAAGCTAGCTAAACCATCTCATCGTACAGATGTTGGATCTAAAGTTTATTTAAGAGTATATCCTTTATCTTTTTGTGAATTTTTGAAATGAACTGGAAATGATAAATATTTACCAATGATAGATCAATCTTTTGAAACACACCAACAAATACCATCTGGGTTCCACCAAGAATTAATGCAATTATTCTATCAATTCCTTTTAGTAGGCGGAATGCCCAATGTAGTTGCAAGATATATAAAAGAAGGCTGTGTATTTACATCTGCAGTAAATGATCTTAAAGAAGGTATTTATAATGACTACCTTAATGATAACCAAGAGTCATTTTATAATTATGATGAAAACAAACAATCAACCATAAAAACAATTGACATCATCTTTAGAAAAATAGATCACTTCCTAATTCAACCTAATAACAAACGTTTTATAATAGATGAAATAAATAAAAACTTTAGATACAAAAATATTGAAGTACCATTTAACATCATTAAGAATGTTAATATTGCTATTGCATCAAATAAAGTTGATGTACCTTCATTTCCCTTAGAACATCACAAAGTTGATGAACAATTCAAATTGTATTACAGTGATATTGGCATTCTTAGCTACAAACTAAAATTAGGAATAGAAGCACTACAGTCCTATAAAGAAGATAATACTAATCCAGATACTTGAGGTGGTTTAATAGAAAACTATGTAGCACAAGAACTACAATCAGAATATCTTTTCTATTGAAAGGAAAGACTAAATGGTAGAGACTATCAAGTTGATTTCCTATTTGAAATGAAGAAGGATGGATCTATTGTTCCATGTGAAGTTAAATCTCATCCTAAAGCTCATAGTAAAGCTACATCACTAGAAAAGTATATCGACAAATATAACCCTAAACAAATCATTTGTATTGGTCCAAATAATTTTACTAAACATGATAATAAAATATTCATTCCTCTATATGCAGTTTATAAATTAAAAGATATTATTAATTAACTGAATTACTAGCATTTAAAAATTAACTATGTATAATACAACCAATCACTTCAATTAGAAGTGCAATTTGCTCATAGAAATAATATATCCAATAGATTTTAATTATTAACCTAAATTCAACTAGAGCAAGAATGGAGATTTTTTATGCAACAAGATAACAAAACAATACCTGGTCATACCTTTTTAGCTAAGCTAGGTAAAAAGCGATTAAGACCAGGAGGGAAGAAAGTAACTAAATTCTTATTTGAACATGCATCCTTACAAAATAAGAAAGTATTAGAAGTGGGATGCAATAATGCAACCACAGCTTGTGAAATAGCAAGTAAATATAATTGCTTAGTAAATGCACTTGATATAGATCCTCAAGCAGTAACAAAAGCAAAAGAAAATGTCATAAGACACAAACTAAATCACAAGGTTAGTGTACAAGAAGGCAATGCCACCCAATTACCATTTGATGATAATAGCTTCGATATAGTTATCAATGAAGCTATGTTAACTATGCTTCCTAATAAAACAAAACAAAAGTGTTTGAATGAGTACTATAGAGTACTAAAACCAGGAGGACTATTATTAACTCATGATGTAATGATAGTTAATAATGAATATGTTATTAAAGAACTTTGTGAAGCTATTAACATCAAAGTCCAACCTCTAACATATGGTAAATGATTAGAACTATTTGAATCTAATGGTTTTAAGATTCAATATAGTTCTAATGGTAGAATGACTTTAATGAATCCTATAGGAATGATTAGAGACGAAGGATTGTTTAATACCTTTAGAATATTAATGAATAGTCGTAAACCAGAAAACAAACAAATGTTTCAACAAATGTTTGTCTTCTTTAAGAAATATAAAGATGATCTTAACTATATAGCACTAGTATCTAAAAAGAGTGATAAGTAATAGTTAAGATCTAATTGTTTATAAGTGATTAATTATTATTTATTATTTACCTAAACAGAAGTGTTTAAATAAATCATCTAGTTTATCATATTCAAAACTAATTCCTAATATTTCATTTAATAAATTGATACATATTTCAAAAGATGTTTGTACTAAGTCTAGTGGTGTACCTGAGGCTACATCTTTTTGAATTTCTTGAAGTGTATCAATTACTTTCTTTAATAGATTGATTTGACGGCTAGATTGAAGTACTAAGTTAGATGAATCATTAATAGTTAATGTATTCATCTTTTGTTCTAGTACTTTTAATAAAGCTTCTATGTCATTATTCTTAATACTAATGCTTGTTTTATTAGGTACTTGCTTTAGATCTTTTTTATTATAAACTTCAATGTATTCTTTACCTTGAATTGATTTTAATATTTCAGGATCATCACTATCATCTGTTGGGTCTTTTAAATATATGATTAAATTAGCTTCATTAATAGCATCTAATGACTTCTTAATACCTTGGCTTTCTATTTCATCATTTGATGCTCTAATTCCTGCAGTATCTAATAGTTTGATATTAATACCATTAAAGACAATATCAGATTCTACTACATCACGTGTAGTTCCTTTAATATCTGACACAATTGCTTTATCTTTTTTAGTTAAAGCATTTAGTAGTGAAGATTTACCTGCATTAGGTTTTCCTACAATGGCTACTTTAAATCCACTAAATATTGGTTGTAGACGATTTGATGTTTCATAGATGTCTTTTAATTCATTGATAATAGGATTTAACATCTCAACTATTTCATTGGCAGAATATTGTGGCACATCATCATATTCTGGATAATCAATATTAACTTCAATAGATCCTGTAATCATAAAGATTTTATCTTTTAGTGCTTGGATCTTTTTATCATCATATCCTAGTATAGAATTGATCGCATATGTGCTAGCAATTTCATTAGTTGCAGAGATTAAATTATTAACAGCTTCTATTTGATAATAGTTCATCTTTTGGTTCATTAAAGCTTGCATACTATATTCACCAGGTTGAGCATACTCTGCACCATTTAAAACTAGTATATTCATTATTCTCTTTGTGATTAATACATTACCATGACAATTAACTTCTACTAGGTTTTCACCTGTATATGATTTAGGAGCTACAAATACATTTAATAGCACATCGTCTACAATCTTTCCTTCATAGATAATTTGGTTTCTTTGAATTGTATATGGTTCTAGTCTAATTGGTTTAGCAAGTACCTTGTTTAACACTGTAAAAGTATCAGGACCAGAAACCCTGATGACATGTATTGCACTATTAAATAATGGTGTAGCCGGAGCAACTATTGTTTTCATTAATTACCTTTTAGTATTTGGAATAATATTATTGTAGTTGTTTTTTGATTAATGTTAAGTTTTAAATTGTCAATTATCTCATTAATTGCCATACGCTTCTGTGCATCTACTAAACTTGCTATTGTTCTTAATACAATACCAAAATCATTTTTAGCTAGTCCTGAAACAATTCTAGACATTCTAATAATATCAATGTCATTACTTGCTTGAATACATTGCTGAGCAATTTCATACTTCTCAAAGAAATTAAATTCTTGATCATATTTTCTAAACTCATTAATATCACTAAATGTCTTTTGAATAATTGCATTGTATTCTTCATCATCTTCAACACTAATGTTTTCTTCTACATCTGATACGGTGATGATGGTACTTCTTGATCTGATGGTAGGAATAATTCTATTGGCATTAGTTGTTAAGAATAGTGCATATGTATTTTTAGGTGCATCTTCTAAAAATTTAAGCATAGAGTTTAATACTTCTTTCTTAGACTTTTCAATGTCTTTGATAGCATATAGTTTAATCCCAGATGATTCAGTGGCTGCATAATTAAAAGCAGTTTGAATTTCTATTACATCTTCTTTCTTAATACTATCTTCATCATTAGTTAAGTAGATTAAATCTGCATATCCATTCTTATCTATTCTTTTGCAAGTATCACATTGATTACAAAAAGGATTAGCTTGTTGACAAGTTAATGCTTTTAAGTATGTTTTTACTAATTTATCATAATCACAACAGTGGATGGTATTAACTATAAGTGATTGCGGTAAAGATTTATTAGTTTTTAATTTAGTAAGATAATCTTTAAATAGCATATTTACCTACTTAATATATTTATCTACTATTTTTTGTATATCTGCAAATACTTCTTCGTAAGGTCTATTACCATTGATTACTTCAAATTTGTGTTTCTTCTTAATTTCTTGGTAACCTTCACAAACTTTCTTGTGCATTTCAATTGATTCATTATCTAATCTATCTGCTTCTCTACCACTTGCACTAATTCTTTGTAGTCCTACTTCATAGGGTACATCAATAAAGAAAGTAATATCAGGTATTAGATCTGAAATAGCATCTTGATTAATTCCTCATACTTTCTTTATACCTAATCCTCTGGCTACACCTTGATAAGCTAGAGATGAATATACATAACGATCACAGATAACAATGTAGTCTTGTGCTAGTGATGGTCTAATTAGTTGTTCAACGTGTTGTTTTCTAGAAGCTGCAAATAATAAAGCTTCTGTCATAGGTTCCATGCCAACACTATCAGGACTTAATAATATTGCTCTAATGCCTTCACAAATAGGTAATCCTCTACCACCTGGTTCACGAGTAGAGATAACTTGTTTTTGTCTTTGTGTAGTTAAATATTCCTCTAGTGCTCTAGCTAGAGTAGATTTACCTGATCCATCTGGTCCTTCAAATGCAATGAATAAGCCTTTGTGTTTAGCCATTGCTAGAATCCTTTATATTTGTTTAAATCAATTAGACGTACTTCTGGGTGGTCTTTATCAATCTTAGCTGCCATCCCATTGTGCATTCCTCAAAATAATAATTGTCTAAAGTCTTGGTTCTTTCTTAGTTGTGGTAAAAGGACTTGTTGAAATAGTTCACGGTCTACTTTGTAATATGCTTTTTCATTTCTTGTTGAGTATTCAATAAAAATGATGCTTGAATATTCATCATAATATACATATTTGAAAATTGTGTTGTTTGGGTGAAATAACATATCTCTATTATCCTAAATTACAATACCTTTATTATAGCAAAGACCTAAATATTCTATTATAAAATTAAAAATAATAATAATGATTTTACACACTGATCTAATTTCAAAAATCCAATTGGGGGATTTTGTTAGATTTTTGATTTTGAAATGGGGGATTTTGTTATATTTTTGATTTCTAATAGCCATTTTTCTATAAATTCGAGCAAAATTACTCATAATTTCTAAATCAAGAAACATTGATTTTAGGGCTTATTCTGAGATTTTTTGTAGAAAATGGGGTATTTTGTTAGGTTTTTAAATTCAAATAACAAAATCATCTGCCTAAAATGATAATTAGAAAACTATGAATAGACTAAAAATAGACGATTATCTAATAAAGAATTATTGATATGCTATTATAAAACTATGAAACCAATTGATGCCATTGTAGAAAAACCACCTAAAGTTAAAATTAAGCATAAAACATTTAAAACAATCTCAGGTAGATTATTTCTTGAGGAATTGGTTAGTACTGGTGTATTTGTTGGTTTATTTGCTTTAATGAGAGTTTTGTTTAGAGATATCAATATCATTAATGGATATGGAATCCAAATGCAATTTGTGATCTTATCCTTAGGTTTATTTGTTTTGAGAACTTATACATTTAGAGCATTGTATTTATTAATTGCTCCTTTTATTATTCTTGCACTGGGTGCAGAGAATTGACCATTAAATTATCTATTACCTTCCTTGTCATTCTTTCCTTTTATCTTTTTATCTCCTATAGTAGATAGATGTTGATATGAAAAAGAAAAGAACTGAAAGAATACAACTATAATTATTGCAGTCATCCTTATTATGTGTTTTGTTAGTTATACACTTACAGCCTTTTGATATGTCTTATCTGGAGTATTGCAATATGAAGTCTCATGGGGTTTTAGTATTACATTTAATGCACCAATAGCATATATCTCGTTTGCCATCCAATTTGGGATTATGATTGCATCAATCTATCCAATCTGATTACTAAAAGGTAAATTCAATCCAAACCACTATTATTCAGTGGACTATTATGATGCTCAAGATGAATAATATTTTATAATATACATATTATGCAAACAGAAGTGTCAGTTGTTTTAGATGTAACAAGTAATAACTCTTATATTGCTTTAATTGTTAACCAAACATTAAAGCAATTTGATATCTATGAAAACAAAAATAACCTATCAGATTCATTAATAGAATATATTAGTACTATCTTAAATAAAGAAAAGCTTAATTTAAAAGATATTAATAACATCTATTTAGTTTATGGACCAGGTAAGTTTAGTGCAATGAGAATAGGTGCTACTGTAGCTAAAACATTATGCTTATTAAATGGTGCTAAGTTATTCATTGTAGATAAGTTTGATTATCTATGTGAATCTAATGGTTGAGTAGTAGTTAAATCAGATGGATCTAAATCATTTATCTGCCATTATTCAAACTCTCAAAAAGATACTATTCCTCAATTAGTAGAAGATAGTGAAATTAATCAATATATTAAGGCTAATGAAACTGTTATCTATGAATCAGATAATAGAAACAATATCATTACTAAATTACCTATATTCAAACAAGTAGATTGCAATTTTGAATTGGAGTATTTAAAGAAGCCATGTTAATTAAAACTCAAGATATTAAAACTATTAAAGCATTAGATGACCAAATCTTTAATTCATCTTCATATAGTGAAGCTACATATAAACAAATGTTAGCATCTAATGATTTCTACTTTATTACGCAAGATGGTGAATCAGTAGGATTTGTTATTACCCAAAGAGTTGGGGATGAATATGAATTAATTAAAGTAGGTATTCTAAAACCTTATAGAAGACAAGGACTTACTTATGGTGCACTATTAGAATTACTAGGTACATTATCATATGAACGCTTCCTATTAGAAGTAAGAGGACATAATTATGAAGCTATAGAGTTATATTTAAAACTTGGTTTTGAAGTTATGCACATTAGAAAGGATTATTATTGTCCTGGAGTAGATGCAGTCTTAATGCAATATAGAAGGACTTAATAATTTAACTTGGTTAAATCAGTATTGTAGTCTCTTTAGGATGTGTGCTCTATATTTAATCACCATCTTAGTTTCTTCTACACGATAAGTTCAAAATAATGTATAGAAATGAACTGCATAAATAATTCTTGTATATTCTGCTACATTAGCTTGGATTTGAGGAATAGTACATATCTTTTCAATCGATAAGTCTAAATCCTTAATCATATTGCATATATCTCATAAGCGGTGGTTATAAGTAGATCATTCAAAATCATATAAGTGAATAGTTCCATCTGAAGAGATAATCATGTTGTTACAACTTAAATCATTATGTGATAATTTAAGGTCTGTATCTTTAAATGTTTTAATAATATCTTTATAGACTTTTAATTCTTCTGATAGATCATTCTTAATTGCTTCTACATCATCAAAATATTTAGGATAGGTTAGATTGATATTAGAAGGAATAGAGATAGATTGATATTTATTAACTAATCCAGTTAATTCATCATAGAATTCTTGGTTTCAATTTCTTTTAGTTGGGTGTTTGCCAACATATCATGTTCTTACATAGTTTCCATTCTCTGGATTGTAGTATAAGAAGTCATTAGGACATAAACTCTTTTCAATATAGAATTCTAGTTTTCTATTGATGTATGGATTTTCATTAGCTAATCTTAACTTATATAGTTTATTATCTGTGCCTTTTATTCTTAAGATATCATTAGTAAAACTATTGGTTATCTTCTTAACCTTCTTAGCTTCTACATCTACTTTTTTAGCCTTTAATCATTGATTTACTTGTGAAATTGTCATTTATATTATTCTAAAACAATTTTAATAAAGTTGGTTATTAATAGAGATAATGCAAGAATTAATAAATGTTATTTGCTATCTTCAGAACTATTAAATAATCCATCTGCACTAATTGCATCTAAGTTTGTTGTATGTGCTTTGTAGTTATCTAACATCAAGAACTTAGATAGATCAATTCCATTATTCAATCTAGAGAAGATACTACATACAATAAACATTCTTTTGTTTTCTATTTCTATAAACTTTCAATACTTAGATTTTGATGTAATGTGGTGGTGTCCATGAATAAAACCTTTAATATTAGTTTTCATAATTAGATTATATAAATCTTGGTTGCATAAGAATTGTAGTTTTCTATAGCTGCTATTATGTTTGTCTAATATACCAAATTCATTGGATATTGGTGCATGAGAGATTATTACTGTTGGTGTACCATAATCACCTCCTATAATGCTCTTTAGTTTTTCATATATTAACTTTTGCACTTTTACTTTTTCTGCTGAGTAACATTCAGGTATATTTAAACCAATATATCTTACTCCTTCATACATATAACTTTCATTGTAAAGAACCTTTAGATGAGGAAACATCTTTTGGAATTTATCTATAAGTAATTTGAAGTAATCATCTTTAAGCAATGTTTCATAATTTAAAGATATATTAAAGTTTGATAGACTATTATAAATCTTATCTGCTTTTTTATCAGCTTCTTCTTCATCTAATCCAGATAATCTATAGCTCACTTTAATTTGTTCAAATGTATTGATTCGATTATATTCAATTCCAAATTTATCTAGTATATCAAAGCAGTTATCCATTAAGTAAGTTAGTGCAAATATGTCATGATTACCTAATACACATATTCCTTTGATATTTGATTTAGTTTTTAACTCTATAATATCTCCTGCAATAATATTGAATTGGTCACTAAAAACTGGATAATCTTTTGGATTAGCTCAATGTGTATCTGAGATTACATTTATCCTATTGTGATTAGTTAGTTGATCAGTTCATAGAATTTGCATAGAAGTTTGTGATTTACTATAGAAGTTTTGTTTAGGTGTATATTCATCTTTTCTTGCTCTTTTTTCTTTCTTAATTGCTTCTTCTATAGTTGCATTATTTATCATATAGTTTGCAACTGATTTAGTTTGTTCAATCATAGAGTTAATTTGCTGTTTAATTGTGTCTAATTCATTTGTATCTGAGATGTAGTGATTAGAGTTCAATTCCATATTGTTGCATAGACATAAAATGTTTTCATCTAAATTTAGGCTTTCACTTATATGATTACAGAATAATAGTGCCTTATTTAAGAATGAATTAATCTTTGCCATATCTTTATATTCAGGCAAAAACTTTTCAGCTAGACTTGTTTCAATTGAACCAGTATCTTTTGATTGTAGAATTCTTGCTACTATTTGAACCATTAGTAGTGGATCTTTTTTATATGAATCAAATACTTCATTTACTATGCTTTGATTAGGATTAACTGATATTGATTTTAGTGCTTTAACAATATAATCTTTTATCTCTAATTCGTTATCATCAATAAATGCTATAAATTCATTTGGTTGTACTAATGAATTGAATAGTGCTTTAACCATATAGTTTTTACAAGTATCAAAAGGTATTTCAGAATAGATTGTGCCTGGTTTAGATTGAATCTCATATTTATAAGTCTTAGCGTTGTAGGTTAATTCAAAATTCTTATCTTCTAGGATTACTAGATTTACAGTTCGAAGTTTATTAGTTTCATTACTAATTATTAGGTTGTATATATTTCTTGGAATTGACTTTTCGTCTAGTGGTGTTAAGTCATGTTCAATAACTCTATTATCTTCAAAGACATATTCATCAATAATATCAATTTCATCATCACTTAGTCCATAGCATAATTCTTCATAATCAGGGAACATTCTAATTAGTTCATTAATTCGATTCATTTGGATCATGTTTTCCTTTAGTCTTATAGCTGCATCTGAATATGGTTCCATCTTAAAGTTATTCATTATTCATTCAACTATTTCATATATTTCAACTAATGATAATTCTTCAAAGGTATCTATACCGTATGATTGGATTAGATCAAAATATCTGCCAGCTTTCACCATTTCAATTTTAGTCATTGAATCTTCTAGATCAGGTTCATAGTCATCACATAAGCATTCGCAAAAACAATCATCACATAATGCGATTTCTTCATTATCTTTTTTGCCATATATTTCAAATTGTTTGTTCAAACATTTGCAACAATATAAATTCTTGCTCATAACTATACCTGTCTTTCTTTTGTAAAAATTAAATTATATTCTGTTAAGAGAATTAAGGGTATTAATAATAACCTTTTCATTATTCTAACATGGAACTGAATGTTATCTAAACATATTGATAAATGTATCTATTTTTTTGGGATATGTTTTGAAATATCAACTATAGCATTAAACACATCAGATTGGAATGGATGACTTCCGATAATATGTGAGTTGAAAGCTCTAATTGGATCTTTTGTTGGGTTTAGTAATTTAGAAACTTTTCTAATTGTCTTATCACCCTCAAAGTCTTCAATGTAATATACTTGCTTATGACTCATTAGATTCGTAGCTACATAATAGTTGTGAGTTGTAAAAAATAATTGAAATGTTGATTCAGAAGTATAAATGATTCTTTTAAAGAAATCTACAATGTCTTGGTGAAGATAGTTATCTATTTCATCAACTAAAATAATTCCACTAGTATTAGAATTAAACATAACAAGAAATGGTACTAATAGTTTAATAAATTTTTTTGTTCCTGTAGATAATTGATTTATTGATACATTAGAACCATCAATAATACTAATAAATTTAATTCCATCATTTAAATTATTATTGTTGTTTAGGATAATTTGTTCAATATTTTGATCTACAAATCCTAGAAGTGTAACTAGTTTATTGCAAGCTTCTATTGAGTCCTTCAATTTAAATAGTTTTTGAATCTCATTAATTAAGATAATGAAATATTGTTGTAGTCCATTTCCATTATTTGATAGTGTTTCAAAATCTCAATTGTGATAATAAATACATTCATGAAGCTTCTTGACTTTATTCTTCATTTCTTCGCTCTTGCATTTAATGTCAATATTAAACACATCATTTTTGTCACTAACTAATAACTGAGCTTCTTCATTTAATTTATCATCATAAAAATAATATTCAATAATGGTTTCAATATTCTTGTAGTGTTTGTATGTGTGTCATCTTTCTTTTGCACTATTACCTAATAGAATAATTAAGTCTTTTAATTCATTTGATGAAATATCAAAATTTATATTAGCATCAGATTCAACTGCATCTTTTACTTTTGAATATAAAGTATCATAGTTGTAAATATTAAAGTTGTTAATAGTTATTGGATCTTCTAATTGGTTGTTAACCTTTTGAAATAAGTTCATCATAAAAATATTCTTCATGAATCTTTCTTTATCATGGTTTGAACATTTTTCAAAATCAAAGAATTCGATATTTAGAGGTTGAAGTAATAGTCTTAATGAATCAATAGCATCTAGTATTGATGTCTTACCAATAGAGTTAGCTCCTGTAATTGAAACTACCCTTGGTAATACTATATCTCCATTCTTATAAAATTTATTTAGGTTAACATCTTCTTCTGATACTCTTGAATTGCAATTCAAGTCTAGTACTACTTCATCTGAAAATGATTTAAAGTTTTTAATTTTAATTTTTTCTAAGAACATAATATACCTTCTTATAGAGATTACAATTTTAGTAATCATTTTAATTGTACCATATGAGATTACAATTTTTGTAATCTATAATTATCTTAATAAGTGCTTTTAACTAAAATTATGGTTATTTAGAGTCATCACGTGTGAGGAATTAGAATATTTGGATATGTATTATAATTAATTTGTTTATGAATTTTGACGCAGCATTAAAGAAAAAATTACTTGAATATGATAGATATATGAAATCTGGAATTATTGAAAAATATTCAGATGATTATAATCATATAGAAATTGGATCTAATCTTCACAACAGCCATAGAAAATCTATTGAAGCTAGATTTATTAAACAGAATATGAACTCAGTAAGAATTGAAATGAAGTTTTGAGCAAAACATGAAACTAGAGATCAAGCTAAGATTCATAATAAACTAAACTTTGTTACATCTTTTGAGAAAGCAATTGAAACAATATATGTATCCTTAATTAGAGAAGATCATCTACTTGATCGCTGACTTTGTTATAACTCATATCCTTCAATGGAATCATATTTCAATAAAGTTTTATTTCCTGCATATTATCAAATATTATGTGAACTATCTGGAAGAGATAATGTTGTAATACCTAATATCGTATTAGCTTTCTATGAAAAAGAATTGCTAGATAAACTCTCATTAGAAATTAGAGAATATGAAAAGAATATTATCGTTTGCGATGAAAAGATAAACAGTTTAACAAAAAAGATTGAAAAGAAGCAAACAAAATTAAACAAAGGTAAATTATGATATGCTTGAAAATGAGTAATAAATAAGGCTAATAATAAAATTTCTTATTTATGTAACCTTAAATCTAAAGTAGAAAATTTAAAGAATGATCTTAATGCAAAAAAAGAGGATGGTCTAAACAATAGTATTGAGTGCAGTAATAGGTTATTTAAATACAATACAACTGCTACTCAGTATTCAAATTGCATAATAGGTGTTGAAAATACTAATTTGAACTTTAAACCAATTGAGGCAGTTTTAAATAATATTGATTCTTATAGAATGATGAAGGGTGTATACATTATTTGAAACAAAACAAAGAACTTATACTATGTAGGCCAAAGTAAAAATCTAATGAAAAGAATAGCTCAAGAACATTTTGATTGAAAAACAGGAATGTGCAAGAATCCTCATTTTATGAATCATTACAATATTGATAAGGATGAATTCTTGATATCAATCATCTTATTAAACACGAAAGATGAATTAGATGCGACTGAAAAGAACTACATCAACATGTTTGATTCATTTCATAATGGATATAATAAAACTTCAGGTAATTGATAGTTAAAGATAACAATTAAAGATATTTCCATATTTTCTTTAGTCACGATTATATTTACACCTATTGCTGCATCAAATACATCTGCTTGGATCTTTCATTAGGTTAAGTACTTTAATGATTTTTATCTAAAATTATAGATATCCAAAGTCCTAAATTCTTAATAGATATATCTATTAAAAATAAAAATTATGCAAAATTACTACTTTTTTAGAGAAAAATTATGCAAAATTACCAATTTGATTTTAGCTTAGCAAAATGATTAAATCTATTAGTATTAGCATAGAGGTGTTAGCACAATAATTTGTAATATTGAACTATTTAGAAATTAATTAAATTATTAACATGAAATTTTGTTTAAAATTTCAAAATTTAATGCAACGAAGAAAAATAGTATTATTTAAATAGTGAAAATAATATCAGAAATAAATGGTTATAAAAATAGCTAAATGAACTGATGTTAACTGCTTTTATTAATCTCATCATCCTTTGGTATTGAATCAATACATCCAACTAAAATTTCTTGAATATCATTTGATAATGATTCAGCAATATTTTCTTTATGTGTTAAACTTGTAATTTCTTTATCGTCTAAAATTACTTTTTTTAGCACTTCTTTAAAATCATTTGACAATATCACTTCATTTGATAAGTTGAATGTATTTAAATCATTAAAATTGATATTAGTTGTATGTATAATTTCATTAGTGGATTGGTTGTTATAAAAAAATAATTTAAAAATGTCACTAGAATTTATAGAAATTTTCTTGTTTGAATCTATAAATATTTTTGCTCTAACACCAATATTATTAGTTATAAAAATTGATTCTTCTTCATTAATTATCGATATCTCTATTCTTTTCATATTACTCTCCCTTATATGATAAATACATACCCATTCTCTTCCTTACAATAGACTTTCCTCCATCTAAATTATCTGCAATTTCATTTAAGAATATTGTGTCAATTCCATTGTAATTTATTTTATCTTCAAAAGAACCATTTTTTATTGATATTTCTTTTTCTCTTTTCTTCACTAATATTACATTTTCAAAATGCCCATTAATTACTAACTGGGGCGAATGTGTTATAAATATCACTTGATTATTTTTCCCTATTTCATTTACTAATGAAATTAATTCGTGGGAAAATAAATGAGATATGTGATCTTCTGGCTGATCAATAAATAATATTTTATTTCTGCAGTTGTGTTTATCAGCTAGGAAATAAAAATATTTTTTAGCATTTTCTCCTGGTGAAGATCCTAATTTCATATCATTTATCCTATATTGTATAAAAATCTTAATATCATTTGATGTTTCATCAAGTGTATTAATTTTTTTATTTTCATTTAAATCTATTAGCATTCGATTTAATGCATTTATAATTTCAGAATTATCATATTTTATGATAAATGTGATATTCATATAACTGATTTCACATTTAGAACTTTGTTCCATATCTGTGATTAAATCATTTAGCGAAGTTTTTAATAAATTTAAATTACTTAAATATAGCTTATTATGTTCTATAGATTTAGAAAAATTATCTACGAAATTTTTCTTATGAGATTCATAATCATCTATTTTCATTTTTTCTGCAGATGTTTTATTTTTATTATTAATATCATTTTTTAATGAATTATCAATATGATTAAACATTTCAATAATATTAGAATTTTTCAATCTTAAAGTTTTCATTTTTGTTAATAAATCATCAATTTTGGTTCTTATTTCGTCAATCTCGTTTTCTAGTGAAATATTTGAATATAATTTTTTAAATTGTATGGTTTCTCTAACATCGGAAAGATTAGAGTGCGCTGTTGACAGCGCTAAGATGTTGTTTTCAACATTTTCAACCATTAGCTCTTTGTCAAAATCTATTGAATTTGTATAGAAAAGTGTTATGTCATTATAAGTTTTATTAGATAAAGATATGCAAGAAAAGAATGAGTGAAAGAGTTCTTTAGATTTATTGATTTTTTCAATTATGTTGTTTAAATTAGTTAATTTTTCATTTCAATCTTCCACTCTTTTACTAATAGACATAAAAATTTTATCTTCATTATCGAAAAAATACTTTTTAAAAAGATGTTTTATATTTTCCTTTTGTTCTTTAAAAGAATAATCTTTGTTGAAATCTTCGATTATTGAATTCTGATCAATTAAAATGTAATTATTTTTATTGATTTGTTCTCTGAATTTTTTAATTTCCTCTTCATTTTTGAGATCATATTTAACTGCTTGCGCATACTCTTTTATATATCTTATAAAATATGGGCTAGAAGCATTGAATGTATTATAAGCTTTAGATGGTAATTCATAACTAAGTTTTGATTTATTCTTAAAGAAATCAGAGTCATCATTTATTAATTTCATTAATGTTTTCATAATTATAGATTTGCCAGATCCGTTTTCACCTATAATGCAGTTCAATCCAGGTTTAAAATTAATTTCATTATCCCCAATGCAAACTATCTCTAGTCCATTTCTTGTTGTTGTATCATATTTTTCTTTAGTAAACATTTTGTTATTATAGGCAGATTGTGCTATTGACAAAGCTTCGAATGAATTTTCAGTACTATTGAAATAAAATAATCTGTCTGATTTGTAATCAAGTCAATTATGACAATCAGAGAATTGTATTTTATTCTCTAAACTTACCTTGTTAAAATTAATATCTGCTTCTTTTATTTCAAATAAATCAACAAAGAAACCTTGACAAAATTGGTTGTCACTAGATTCTTCTATTATTGAATCATTTCTTTTATTTATTGTACAGTGTGGAATACATATAAATTTTTTTATATTACAATCTCTTAGAATTTTAAGAAACTCTGTTCAATTGTATCATTCATCCAAAGGTTTTTCAGTATTTACAAAATAATTGCAATTTGGACAATAATATATAGATTCAGAATCATTGTAAGGCTTCATTTTGCAATCTATACATGCATCATTTTTACATTTTAAATCATTTTTGCTATTTATTATCTTTATATTATTTTTAATTTTCAATATATTTTGTTCAATAATTTTATTCGAAAATTTTTCAAGACTTTTATGAATTTCGTCTCCTTTAGTTTTATAGGGTTCGAATATAAATAATGAATGACATCTATCAATTTTATTAGTTATTTCATCTTTTCAAATACAATTCAATTCTATACCAGGCATTACACTAATACCATTTTCAAAACATATATTTGTAAATTGTTCATACAAATTGATATCAAAATAGTTATGATCAGTAAATGCAATCATTCCCACATCACAATTTTTAAAAGAGGAAACAAGTTTATTCGAATTGTCATCAATCTCCCCATCAATAATACCGTTAAGTAAAATTTCTTTATTTGTTATGTTAATATATGGAGGTATTCGATCTTTGAATCAATTATTAATTCCAGAATTCATTGATGTTGAATAGCCATGGTATGGAGATTTCCCTTTTATTTCAATGTTAAAAGTTTTAAAATTTTCTTTATTCTTAATTACATCATCAATAGTATCTTGACAAATATTATAATCTATTTCATGTGGTAGTGAATATGAAGAATGTAAATGCAAATCAATTTTTTTCATATGTTGATTATATCACTATTAGAAGCCTTATTTTTAATATTAAAGGAGGTCTATTATTTCAATATGAAAATTTAAATCAAAAATATATTGATTAGATTTTTAATAATATTTTCGATTTTGCTTATAATGTTGGCACAATGAAATTTATATTTTAGTATTGGTTGTAATTTTTCCATAATTTCATTTTGAATTTTTATTGTTGGCAGGTTTAATTCAAAATTATTTAATGCATCCAAACCAATTGATTTAATTGTTGTGCCATTTGATATACTATCAAAATATTTTTTGTTTATTGACAAATAATAAAATAAAAAATCTTTTCTCAAATATTCATTATTAGGTTCTAATTTTGTAAAAGCTCTGCAGATTGCTGTATTACTTTTAGTGACAAAGCAAACTTCTCCTACGTTACAAGCCTTACATATAATCAAATCTCCTGGTTCACAAACAAGTTTAGGTATTAAATTATTTTTAATATATTCATCTCTGACATAAAAATTTGGTCCTTCTTGAAAATGCTCTTTGAAACATGATGTTTTTACATATATCATTTCAGTTGGCTCTGCAGTCAATATTTTGTTTAATGAGATATTTGCATGTAAATCTTTACCATTAATTATTCGGCAAACACTGGATAATTTAGTTTTTTTATGTTCGTTATTGGAATTAATTAATTGATTTACTAATTTATCTTCAATATTAATTAACTTCATTAATTCATTTTTATATAAATTGATTGTTTTTTCAAAAGGTTCAATAATATCAATTA
>JAHHTH010000008.1 GCA_020024755.1 Mycoplasmataceae bacterium
AAGTAAACTCTATTGACAAACGTTTAACAGTTGTCGAAAAAGAAGTTAAAGCACTAAGAAAAGATGTTGATAATCTTAAAGTTGAAGTCAAATCAATCAAAAAAGATTTAGCTGATACTAAGAAAAGAAATAACCTTAAATAGAGTACACTTGGAAAATTAATATGGATGTTAGTTTTTTACTAGAAATTAATAATAATTTACAAACTTTAACTGGCACAGTTAACTCTATGCAAGGACAAATTAGTGCTCTACAAGTGCAAGTAAATGCTTTACAAGTACAAGTAAACTCTATTGACAAACGTTTAACAGTTGTCGAAAAAGAAGTTAAAGCACTAAGAAAAGATGTTGATAATCTTAAAGTTGAAGTCAAATCAATCAAAAAAGATTTAGCCGATACTAAGAAAAGAAATAACCTTAAATAGAGTACACTTGGAAAATCGATATGGATGTAAGTTTTTACTAAAATGCATCACTATCTATGCAGTATCAAAGGAACCTGAAGAATCTATGACTATCAAAGAATTAGCTAACTTAATGACTACAAATTTCAATACTCTTGATTCAAAGATTGATCAAAAGATTGATGCAGTTAACAAAAAGATTGATGCAGTTGACAAAAAGATTGAAGATCTTCGTGCAGATATGAATGATGGCTTTAAAAAGGTTAATGACAGAATTGATAACTTAGTTAAGAAAAACAAGTTAGTTGAATAATCACATATGAATCAAATAATCATCAATTAATGAGAATTGGGGACAAACCTAATTCTCTTTTTTTCTTAATGTTAAGAAGAACATATATAGTGGAACATGCGTTTCACTAATCTCATTGTTTATAGAAGTAGTAATGTATTGGATATTATCATTAGTTTTAATTTGATTTAAACTTGTTGATTTCTTATTTTTTCCTGACTTAACTTCTACTACATGTGTTTTCAATTCTTGTTGGTAGACAAAATCAAGTTCATATTGATTAGTTCCTTTTAAAAAGGTGTGATAGAAAACATTGATATTTTTTCTAATAAGTTCCATACATATTAAATTTTCAATAATATTCCCTTTAACTAGTTGATAATCTGTTGAATTGATATTTAAAGGTGTAAGTTCAAAATGAGTTGATAATAATGAAATGTCTGCAAAGTAAATTTTGAATTTGCTTGATGAATCTCTCTTTATCAATGGAGGGATAAGGTTTTTACAATTATCTACTTTGTAACAAACCTTGGAACTGACTAATAACATAATAATAAATTCATAGTCTCGATATCTGGCATTAGTTTTAATAGTTGATAAAGTGAATGTATTATTTTCTTTACTACAGAAGGTTAGTGCATTATTATAAACCTCATACACTTTAACAAGATCAGCCGATTGCAAATGTTTAGACAGGTCACTATAATATGACTCATAAATACCTCTATTAATTTTTGCAGTTTTACTTCAATCTTTATTGTGATTAACATATTCACTAATAGCTTCTGGAAATCCACCAACTAAAATATATTCATTTAAAGCTTCTAATAAAAGATTGTGAGAGAAATTATCAATTGATTTATTGTTGTATCCAGTTAGTAATTTTTCATATAAAGCTTGATTAGTATTGATCAAAAATTCTTCAAAGCTTAATGTGAACATATTAATAGTTTCTATTTGTCCAACAGGATAAGAAACTTTGTCAGTGAAAACTTTTACTGACAAATAACTTCCCAAACAAACAATATTTTTAAACTCAGATTCTTCATTAATATATTTTAATTGAGTATAAAATTCAAGGCATTCTTGAAACTCATCGATAATAATAATTGCATCATTATTTAGAACAATGGGTGCTTGATCTTTTTGTGGATACTTCTTATTTAGTAGAATAATAAGATTTTCATATGTAGGGTTGTTTTTAAATTCTGATACTAGACTTGATTTAAGTTCTGTCATTAGATTGATGTAATAGATATTTTTATATCTTTGCTGAGCAAGTTGTTTAATGGTAGTAGTTTTACCACATTGTCTAGTACCAGTTATTACTAAGGGCTTCTTAGCACTATTATCCATTCATTCTAATATTGTTGAATCTATACTTCTTTTTAAATACATACACTCATATTATAATAAAATGTGAAATTTTTCACAAAATATTATTAATAAAATGTGAAATTTTTCACAAAATATTATTTTATATTATGTTTTATACAACTTTTGAGTTTTTACACCAAAAGTGTTGGTATTGATTGATCTATAGTTGCAAATTGCCATTTACACTTTTTACACCAAAAGTGTTGGTGCTATATGATTAAGACTTTGAAATTACACTTTTTACACCAAAAGTGTTAGTGCAAATTTAGTTTGCATGTGAAATTATAGTTTGCTAATACTTATGGTTAAAACAATTAACTTTTATCATTGTTTTAGGATATAGTTGTTAATTACTTCACTAACTTTGTTTTTCTTTTTAGTGATAATAAAGTCTGCTGCATTTCTTAAGTCTTCTGCTCGTTTATCTTTTACTAAGAATGCAGTACCAGCTTCATAGAACATTGCTAAATCATTGTGAGAATCTCCAATGGCAGCTACATCCTCTTTTTTAAGATTATAGATTTGCATAATCTTTTTAAGTGAGGTTCCTTTATTAGATCCTTTTTTAACAATCTCAAATAATCTTTCATTAGTAGTTAAAACATCAACTGTACCTAATGCTTCAATTTCTTTAATAATATCGTGATCTATTTTTTTAGCTACTGTTAGGATATTGATTTTGTAGCTTTCTTCTATAAATGGATTTTTAGTTCTGTTATATTTCATGATTTCATTTATTCTTGTCATTAATATACCTAGATTAGATTGGTTTTTGATTTTAGGGTGTTTGTGGTCACCTGGAGCAATAGGGTAGCACATGTATTTATTTTTGTGCTGTCTTACAATATCATAAATCTTTTTGCAGTCTTCTGATTTGATTGAGTTATAGTGAATGATTTCATGTTTATCAATATCATAGATTAAGTTACCATTTAAACATGAACAATATTTAATATTACCTGTGGCCGCTTTAACTTGTTGAATATACTTATAACTTGATTGAAGTGATTTACCAGTATTGATTAAAATAAGTCCACCTTGACTACCATAGTTATAAAGACTGATTAAGTCTTTTTTAGTAATTCTTTTGAACTTTGTTAATAGTGTCCCATCTAAATCAATTGATAATAATTTGTATTGCACTTGTTTACTCATACATATATTATATAGGATACGTATCTATATTTAAATATTAGTTACTATTGTTTTTAGTTAACATTTCTTTGCACATCAAGTATTTTGCTCTTTTAGTAGCATAGTGATCTACATATGAGATATCAAATAAGTCCTTAGTTCCTACTCCATGCTTGGTGATTTCATAAGCTATAGTAGAAGGTAGCATTAGTTCATTATCAATAATATAATTAAAGTCCTTAGTTTCAATTGCTAGCATATGTTTTAATAATCGATTATCATACTCAAACTGAATTTGGAAGTATTTATCAAATAAGCTGGTGTTATAAGTTTTTAAGATCTTTTTAATCAATCAATTATATTTCATTACATTACTATTTACCATTGATTGCTTTTCATCTTTAACAGTAATCAAGCTTCTATCCTTAGTTGTTTTTTTATTGAATCATTGTTGTTCAATGTGAGGGTTACCGATTAAATCTTTGAAAGCATTTTCATAGTTAGAGGATGATTTATTCTTTAATAGATATAACACATGCTTTCAAATTTCTTGATCTGAGGCTGGTTTTAAAACAAAGACTGGACAAGGCTTTTGTAGGTTATCTTTTCCAATGATAACTCTACTTACTTTATAAGCTCCCATAAAAGTATTTCTTTGTTGATTAGGTTGAAATAGATAAACCATAGTGTGTTCTTTACAAGTATTAAATATCAATTTATTAATATCTACTTCAAAGTATCTATCATAATAAGATTTGACAAACCGTACATAAATCTCACCATTATTATCTATCTCCATACTTTGATCATTAAAGCACATAAAGACATTATTTAAATAGTCTGCATTAATCCTTTTACCTCAGACAATATCTAAGCAGTTAGCTAAAATAGTTAACTGATAATCAGAAATCACACTAACATTTGGCACTAAACTAAAGACTGTATAGTTTAGTTGTAACATCTCATAAAACTTATTCTTAATCTTAAACACAATGGATTGACAATTGTGTTTAATAGCATGACATAATACATCAAAGATTAAAGTGATATGGTTATGGTTAGCTTGGATGATATCTAAGAATTTGTAAAGGTGGTGATTAGATTCATTAACTATTTCAGTTAGTTCGATCTTTAATGCATCCAATGAATCTTGAGCCTGAGCTTGTAATAAGTTCTTGTATTGGTATCAGGTTTCGTGACTTAAGGCATCATGTTTTACCACACTAAACCCAAATAACTGACTAGATCCATCATAGAAGTGGTTTAAAGAGATGATGTCATAGAATCCTATAAAGATATTATCATTTCCTGCCTTAGTAAAGATTAATACCTTCTTCACCTCATTATTAATAATCTTAAGGTTTAATTTAGATTTACTAAAACCTTGAAGGTATTGATTGAATTTAATATTAAAGATATTTTGATATTTAAATGATTTTATACTATCTATACATATATATAGGTTATTATCTACATCAAAGCAGAAGTTATTAGTGCCATCATATCCTTTTGCTCCTAAGATATAGATTTCATTATTAGTAAGGATATCTCCTTCATTTAATCCATCTATTGTCATGGGTTTTAGTTGGTAACGATCAACTAGGGTGTATAGATAATCCCCTAAGACATTAGCCATTAAGAATTTATTATCATCATATCTTTTTTGTGAGTTTAAGAAAATATAATAGATTCAGTTTTCAAATTTGTGGAAGTTTTGTCTTTCATTTAAAAACTTGATGATCTCTTCTCTGGAATAATCAGCCTTAATCAATTTCTTAAAAATATGATCAATGATTTTATTTTGTTCCATTTTCAGCTATATACTTCTTACAGTATTCCACTAGGGTTTCAAATTGCTTTTGGTCTACCCCTTCATTGGAAAAGTATACAGTTTTGTGTAAATCTTTTAAGAATTCATTATTATCAAAGAATCCTTTCATGTTAATAAAGATTAATAAAAAGAAATCTCTAAAGGCAAATTTGATAATAAAGTCTATATCATGCTTATCTTTAGTGCCTTCACTATAGATTTGTGTCATCTTTTCATAACCATTAACTAAATCTTGAGCAATGTTAATAAAGTCTTTAGATGAGTTTAAATCATAGATAGAGTGATATAACTTTCTAAAATGTTCTTCTTTTTTGATAGCTTCTTGCTTTTGTTGTTCTGTGATGCTTAATTCATTATTTAAGAATTTAGCTCCGATGTCATTTTTATTATTTGCCATATTAACCCTCAATTATCTCTCTAAATGTAATGAAATGCTTCTTACATGAATTTGCTAATATATCAATTCCTTGTTCATTTAAGATTTCAGTTGCTAAAGCTTTAATGCTTGGGTTACTTGAACCTAGGATGATAGTTTTATTTAATTGTTGCGATAAATCATCTATTTGTTGTAAGAAAGCAGCTCTTGCAATAATAGAGGCACAAGCAACAGCTAAATATTTAGATTCTGCCTTAGTTTCAAAGATATCTACTGTAAATTCAGTCTTGTGAGCTTTTCTTAGATAAGATGCATAGACTTCTTTTTCTGCAAATTGGTCTACTATAACAAAATAAGGTCTTTTCACTTCTTTTGATAAATCTCATAGGGCTTGGTTATGTAATACTGCTTTGATGATGTTACCGTTTTGGTATTGGTCATATAGTTCATTATATTCTTGAGCTGAGATATTTTTAATGATATGAGGAACCTTATCCTTAATTTCTTCATAAATCTTTAATATCTTTTCATCAGTTAATAGTTTAGAGTCTTTTACTCCTACTTCTTTTAATCATTCTACTTGATCTTTACTAACAAAAGCTGAAGCTATAGTTATTCCACCAAAGAAATCTCCTACACCTACTTCATCTGAACCCATAGTGGCAATAGCATTTTGATTAACAGTCTTTTTATCTTCGATGATGCTTTTTGTGTCAGATCCTGCATCAATAGCACTATATTCTTGGTTAAAGATGTCCTTGTAGATAGTATCAGCTGCCTTACCTTGAATTAATAACACTTTGGTTTTATATAGGGTAATAGTGCACCCGTTATATTTATATAAATGGCTCATAGAAATACTAGATGCAGGGATTTCATAGGCACCTAACTTATTTTTAACTAATTCAACTTCTGCACTATTTAATGTAATAGAAATGTTATTCATAATAGTAAATATTATAATATAGTATTATAATAAATGATGAGGTTATATTTAAAAAACCATCAGATTTTGTCTTTTTTTTTTTTTTTGAGGAGAAAAGACAAACTATATATTTATATAAAAAATTTGTGAGTAAAAATAATAGCCGAAGGGTGTTATAATTTATAATGGTATATTTTATAAACAAAACAAGGGGATTGTTATATGAATAAAAGAATCAAAAAAATTAGAACTAAAAGTTTACTAGTTGGGTTGACATTTGGTGCTGTAACAGGTGCTAGTGTTACTTCAGCTATTGCACTTAGTAAGACTAATACTGCAATAGCTACAATGACTAAACAAGCACAAGAAAGAAATGCTGATGAAGGTTATTTAACAGGTAATTTCTTGATCAATGAAGACTTCTCTATGAGTGTTCCTACTGATAAAGTATCACATTTTGCAAATGAAAGTCATAGAACTACTGTAGCTTGTACAACAGCTAAATATATTATTATGCCAGATGCTGAAAATGGTCTAGTTGCCGTAAATAAGTCAGATGGTAAAGTGGCTCAAGTTTTACAATTACACTATAATCGTGGTCCATTAAAAGATCAATGTGCTTCTGTTGCTAAAATTATTGCAAAGTCATTAGTTTATCTTGAAACAGTTCGTGATGACTTATCAAGTGAAAGAGGTAGTCAATCTATTATTGGATATCTTTCATCGACAGATATTCTTCAATCTAATTTACCTAATGATGCAAAAAAATTCTTTTTTCCTAATGCAGGATGTACAACTTCCCCTTATGCTATATTAAGAATGAAATTTGACGATAATTTAGGTCAATTCAGTATTGCAGATAATCCTACAAATTCACTAAACTGTGGTATTTGATATGTTCCTTCATATGCTGGTACTGATGCTGCAACAGCAGGTAGTGGATATACTGCTCCAATTTCATCACCTAGTATGTTCTATGATGAATATTACAGTTTTACATATTCAGTAAATAACAATATTGGTGGATATGAAACTGATGGAAATAGAGGAATGACTATTTTTACTCACTCAAAGCCAAATGAAACATATCAAGTTTCTTTACAAGATTATGATAATGCACCAGAACAAGATGCTCCTGGTGATGAACCGCCATCATATGGAGACCCTGTTAAACCACTTAGACCTAATATGTCTACAAGAGCTTCTGACTCAAATATTGCTTCAGCATCTATGGTAACAATAGGTAATGATGTTTATCTAGCAACACTTGAATTAACTAGAAAAGATCGTATGACTACTCCATATAATAGTGATTGAGAAGATCCTGAAAATATGGGTCCTATAACTCCAACTGAAGATGAATATCCTGGTTATGAAATTGTTGATCATGCACCAGATGAATGAAAAAAAGGTGTAATCTCATTAAGAAAGGCAACTGGTATAAATTCAGGTAATGCAGGCGATACACTTAATTTTGAATACCTTCAAAATGGATATAATTCTGATTCATATTTACAAAATGGAGCTTATGTAAATAATAAATATCCTTCTTATATGAAAGGTGATTTAGGTAACACTGTAGTAAGTAATGCAATCTCCGGTGGTTATTTAGCTCTAGATCCTAGTAACAATAATCATCTTATTTGAAGAACTGTGTTGGTTAGACCTTCAGATAGTGGTCAAGACCAAGAATTTATTGATATCACATTTAATTTATCAGATGGTTCAATTGTTCAAGATAAATCATTTAAGATCTACACAACAGAAGAAACAATTCCTTCAGGTCAATCTAATGCATTCCAAATGGACATTGCAGGTGGTAAGATTGTTGGTAATAGATTATACATTTCAGCTTCAAAGGCAAAAAATACTGCTACTGGTGATCTTGCACACAACATTCCATTAGTTATTGATATTTCTTTACCAAATGCTGGTGATTTACTAAAGAATCCATTCCAAAAATCTACACATGATTTCTTTGTTCCAGATTTTATATCAACTGGGGACCCAAGAAATACTAGTAGTTCTACAATTAATAGTTCAACAAATCCATTCGTTGTAGTACCAGTAGTTTCAGATGATGGTGTACGCTATCAAGATAGTTTAATGCTAATTGAAAACAAAGGTAACCCTTCAACACCTACTGAAACAAAGATGTTTGCAGTTAACTGTGCTGCTAAAGATTATCAAGCTACATGAGGTTATCTAACAAGATTAGTTGGTGATATAACTAATGAACTTGTTGTTAATGAAAGTAACATTGATGCAGCTACTGTGGATAAAGCAAGATTAGATGAAATCATGGCTAATAGTAGTGTACTTGTAAATTCATTAACTCAATATAGTGTTAACTCTACATTTGATGCTACCATCAAAACTAAAGCTGATGGTCTTACTGATGAAGAAGTTACACTTAATAACTATGCAGGTAGAATTCCTTTAAAACAACTTTGAGTAGATCATGCTTTCTGAAAAGATAGTCAAAACCGGGTATCAGCTCCAATTGGAAAAGAACTAAATTTAACTGTAACTGGTTTCAAAAAATGTACTACAGAAGCTAACACATCTGATGATTCTATTGGACCAGGTGCTATCAATATTGGTTGAACTACATATTTAAAACAATTAGGTCCAGGTATGCCTCCTGACTTAACTAAACAAACAATACTAAAAGCATTGAAAAAAGGTGAAATGAATGCCTTTAGAAGTTTATTTAAATACCTTCCAGAAGACTTTAGAGCTGAAGATTTAGTTTCTGCTACAAGTTACACTGATGGTTTAGGTCTTAACACTGTTGGTCACCTTACTTTAACAATTAAAAACTATGTAAAAGATGGTAAAGTACACAAAGACGATGGTACTACATTAGAAGTTAGAGATATTAAAGTTTGAGGTATTAGAACTGACTACTATACTGTTATTAGTAAAATTCCAGAAACAGCTGAATTAGAAGTTACAGTTGATGGTAACAAAGCTATCTGTGACGAAGGTGTAATGGATATTGTTAAGCAAAAGATTAAAGAATATATTCAACAAGAAGTTGATGCAGATAAGTGAGGTCAAATCCCATCTACTTTCCACGTAATTGATGATAAATTTGAATTTGTTGATTTATATACTCCAACTACAACATGAGCTAAAGGTTCTGGTACTGTAAAAGTTTATGTAACAGAATACTATGATGGTGGAAGAGAAATTTGTATGACTCCGAAACCTATTACATTTACAATTCGTGGTTTAGGAAATTATAATACTTCTTATTCTAAACAACCTGGCGATTTTACATATACAGGTGAAAAAGAAATTTCTGCTAAAACTATAACTGCTCAAGAAGCAACAGATGCAGTAGCACAAGCTATTCAAACTCATCCATCTCAAGGTAATTTCATTACAGGTCCATTAGTAAATTCAGGTCTTGATAGATCTAAAATTACAAGTGAACAATTATCTATTAGTTTATATCTAGGGGTAAACGATGGTGGATTAGCAACTCCAACATCAAGATGAATTAATTTCGGTATAAATCCTAATTTTGGTTGAACTAATGGTGAATTAGGATGTAATATTAGAAATTTATATACTCATGTTGATGGTTTATCAGATAGAGAAACTCATTTAGCTACTGATGGTGGTAACTATAATTACGATCAAATCTTTACTGAACCAAGTGTTCCGCCAAAAGTTGATAATACAACTGCATTAACTGATCAACAAGTTAAGGATGCAATTCAAGCTAAAGCTTCTACAATCTTTAGTGGATTAACTAAGGGTGAAGATCCAAAATTTACATTTGGTGATAATGCAATTAATAGAACTGATACTAAACGTGGTATTATGTCTGTTACATTTACATTAAACAACTCATATCCATTCCCTAATCAACAATATACAATTCACATTAATGGATTTGCAGCTGCAGATACTCACATTAAAGATGGAAAAGATGTAATTGATTTAGCATCTACTAAATGATCTAAATACTCAAACTCTCAATTCCATTTAAATTGAGAAGGTGTTGATCCATCTTCAACTACAATTAATCCTGATAAAACAGATAATAATGCTCTAGCTGAACTTAAATCAAGAGTAAAAGATGTTGTAGAAGACCTTCCACCAGAATTTAATTTTGATAATGATGTTAGAGTACAAAGTTGAAATACTGACACAGTAGGTGAAGCATCTGTAACATTCACTTTCTCTCGTATCTATGACAAAACATCTAATGGTCATACAAAGAATTTTACTTTCAAATTCACAGGATTTAAGAAAGAAGGATTAACTACTACAATTGATAACACTAACCAAATTTCAGTTAATGCAGAAGGTAAAAAGAAAACTGCTGATGAAATTGCAAGTAATCCAGGCTTATTAAATAGTGTAGATTATGGAATTAAAGAACAAATCGTTTCTAAGATTTCAAACCTTGCTGGTCCATTTAATAACCCAGTCAAAAAGGAAGATATTGAATTTGCTTCATCAGATATTACTCATGATTCAAATGCAGGAACTGTAACAGTAAAAGTTAGATTAAATAACTGTAAAGGTTGATCAAATGGGGTTATTCAACAATCATTAACTCTTGATAACGCAATTACATTAAACGGATTCAAAATACTTCAAAAAACTGAATTCACTTCAAAAAATATAATTGAAGCTCCAAAATTAGCAACTATCTCATATGCAGGAAACGCAACTGCAGCTACTATTACTGGTTCAGCTGCAGCTACAAACATGACTGCAAGTACACAAGATGAATTAAATGGTGCAGTTCAAAAATACTTAAGCACAATTGACTTAAATCCTTACATTAACAACTTGCCTCAATCATATGCAGATAATCCATCTGAGTTCGTAATGAATTATGTATCTATTACAGAATCAGAAGCTAACAACTCAACAGGTGAAATTAGCTTTAAATTAGGATTAAGAAAATATAATGATGTAACAGAAGGCAGTTCAAGTTCTGATGTAACTTTACAAACAGATCTAGGTGCAACTAAGAAAACTAATTTAATGAAACTAACAGGGTTCTACAAAAACCCAGTTGCATTAACAACTAAGATTAGTTCTCCAACAGAAGCAATTGCATTAGATACTGTAAGTGGTATCTTGCCTGAAACTTGAGTAAATGGTGATCATGCATCTGTTATTGATACTATGAAGCAAAAAGCTGCTGCCAAAGTAATCAATCTAGCTTATGACAATAAATCTATTACTAATGGTGAATTATCTTCATTAGCTGCTAGTGATATTGAATTAACTGACTTTAAATTCAATAATGTAGAAGGTAAGGTAACAGCTACAGTTAAAGTTATTAATAACTTCTCTAAATGTTGAACTGATGGGGTAGTTCATACTACTGCATTCGCATTCTCTGAAACAATTTCATTCTCAGGATTTAAGAAATTATCTGCAACAGGTGTTATTGAATCTCAAAAAACTCAAACTCAAGATAGATTCAAAACTATGTTTGCATCTAAAGAATGTCTTCCACTTAGTGAATTAAGCAGTATCATTGAAGCTAATAAATCAAAATGATTCCAAGGTATTGAAGGCAATGTGAGAATGTCTCTTGACGAAACTCAAACAGTTTACAACATGGATGAAGGTAAGATCATTGCTAAAATCAAATTTGAAGGATATTATAATGCAGAAGGTGTTTATAATTCTGGAACTATCTTTGATGAAATTACATTCACAGGATTTATTTCAAATATCCAAGCATTTACTACAACATTAGATGCTTCTCCAATCGAATTAAGTGGTGCTTCAACTACTGTTGCTACTAATTGATATGGATTTGCACCAAATATTAGAAACTTACTTCTAAATGAAAGAATTAAATACCCAGCATTTAATAGACCTATTAATATCAATGATGTTGATGTAACTCCAACTCCAACAGATGATGTTCCGACAGGAATCGATGTTGTAAATGGTAAAGTTTACTTAAAAGTTACATTAAATGGTAGCAAATACTGAAATAACAAAGAAGTAAAAGATACATACACTTTCCCAGATGTTATTGCAGTATCAGGATTTAGACCTATTACTCCACTTCAACCAATTCACTCTGGTGTAATCACTATTACTGATGACCAATTCAAAGGTTCATTTGCAAGTCCTGAATTATGATCAAAAGATCAATTATTAGATTATGTAAAAGCTAATCCAAATAAAGTATTTAAAGAAGGTACTTTAGGTGTAACTGAACAAATGTCAATTCCAGAAGAACCAGAATACAACTTAGATGGTGGTTACATTTCATTCAATTTATCTGTATCTAACTATATCAATGATTTAGGTGAATATGATACTACTCACCCAATGGTTATCACAATCAAGATTATTGATTTAAATGATAAGGCAACTAGTCCTAACTTATTTACAACAACATTTGATGGTCAAACATTAAAATTACCTCTAGCAGATGCATTACCATCTGAATTTGACAAGATTAAAGATGACAGAATCACACCACAAATTATCAACAAAATCCACAATCCAGCTTTAGGAAAGAAAATTGAAATTGGTGATATCTCTTACGAAACATCTTCAATTGTTCACAATAACTCAGATGGTACATTAAGAGTAACAGCTAAATTGAATGGTAACAAGTGATGAGATAATGGTACTATTGATCCATCTCACTCACTAGGTGAAATTACAATTTCTGGATTTAGAACTCAAAAACAAACTGGTTTAAAGAACCCTTCAGCTGAATGAACAGAAGATTCTTTCAAAACTAAATATGCTAAAGAACAACAAGTTTCAAGTGAAGAAATCAAGAGATTTGTTGAATCTAAGAAAGATGAAATGTTCGAAAACCTTGATAAGACATCAACACTTTCAATTAAAGATGACATTCAATACAAACCAGCAGAAGGTAAGATTGTTGCTAATGTATTAGTAACTAACTACTACGATTCTAATGGTGACTTACAAGTTGGTAAAACATCTGATCCATTACCTGTAACATTATATGGATTTAAAACTGAAGGTTTAACAACAACATTAGATAACACAACTGAAATTTATCATGACTTCAGTACAATTGTTCCATCTAAATGAGATTCTGTTCAAGATGAATTAAAGAAATTAGTTGCACCTAAGATTCATTCAGCAGCATTCGGTGTTGAGGTACTTCCAACTGATATCACAATTATCCCTAATTCTGTAACTCCAGATAACACAAATGGAAAATTAAAATTCAAAGTAAGTTTAGGAAGTAGTAAATATTGAAATCAAGGTGAAATTCAAGCAAACCATGAATTTACTGATCAAGAAATTACCGTAACTGGATTCAAGAGTCAAGCAACAACAACAATTGCTACTGAAACTTCAATTCCAATGGATATGTCAGATAAATATACTAACACATTTGATGAAGCTCAATTAAAGGCATACATCATGGCTAATAAGCAAAAGTTTGCTACTAACTTACCAGAAAGCAATAACTTTGATGAATTATTTGAAATTAGTCATTTTGATAACACTAAGATCACAAGTTCAGAAGTTACATTTGATTTAACAGTTAAACATTTCTTTAATGCAGATGGAGATGAAATTAATAATGAAGCAGCTCCAGGTGCACCAACTGCTAAATTCACTCTAACAGGATTCAAGAACAGTGGATTCACAACTGAATTAGACAACTCACAAGTTATTAACTTACAAGGTGTTGATACTATTCTTGGTAAAGATATGGAATCAGCTGCAAATAAAGAAACAGTTCAAAGAGCGATCTTCACTGCAGTTCAATCTAAGATTCAATTCTTAGCTAATGGAAAACAAACTTCAGCATTACAATACACTGATTTAGATTTCGCATACCAACCAAATACAGCTGACAATACTAACGGTCAAGCACAAGTTAAATTAACATTAAAGAATGGTAACGCTTGAGTAGATGCTCAAATTCAAGACAACTATACATTTGGTGATAAAGTTTATACATTAGCAGGATTTGCAACTAAACAACAAACAACTCCTAACCAAACTAAATTAACAGTTGAAGGAGATTGAACTGGTAAGTTTGCAAATGAATTCAAAGGTCAACCAGCTCTTGACTTCTTAAATGCAAACATAAAGAAATTATTTAACAACCTTCCAGATGATGCAAAAATAGTAATAGCTAATGATTCACAAATTGTTCCATCAATTGAAGAAGGATTTGTAACTATTACACTTAAATTATCTTCATACATTAATGATGCAGGTAATGTAACTAGTGAAGGATGTCCAGACTATACTATTAAAGTAGATGGATTCAAACACACAGGATATACAACTACATTTACACCTCCAGGTGAATACAAGTTATCAGGTGTAGAAACAATGACCGCTGATAAATATACAACTCAAGTAGATGTAATTAAAGAAAAAGCATTAGAATTCATTAAAAATACTAATACTAATGAATCTGCACCTACAAAATCTGATATTGAATTACTTGACCCAACAGTTGACTTAGTAAACGGTAAAGTAACATTATCAGTACAATTAACACACAACAAGTATTGAGAATTAACTGTACCAAAACAAACTCATAAATTTGACACTAAGTTAGTAATAACTGGATTCCAACAAGTTAAACCAACTAAAGCAATTCAAGATGCTGTTAACCGTACAGATAAATCATTTGCTTCAATGGTTAACACTAGCTTCACACAAGATCAAGCTGAAAAGATTTTATGAGAACAAAAAGATACATTATTTACTAACCTACCAACTGATGGTATTACTAAATTTAGTGACTTATTCACAATCGAAGGATTCACAGCTTCTGAACCTAACCTAGGAAAAGTTTCATTAACATTAAAAACTACTAAATACTTCAATGATCAAGGTGAATTAAGTACAGATGCAGCTCATGCACCAAAAGTAGATGTAACATTCTCAGGATTCTTAAGTTCAAACTTAACTACTACTTTAATTGATTCTGATATTAAAGCTAGTGAATTAGGATTAACAGGATTAGCTACAGAATTTAATTTAGACAATGCAGAATTAACTAATAAATTAAAAACTATTCTAATCTCAAGAATTGTAAAACCAGCATCTACAGTAGAAGCTCAAGATATTGATGTAGCTATTGCACAAGCACCAAATAATAGAACTGGAAGCTTAAAGATTAAAGTGACATTAAAGAATGATAAATATTCTAATGATCAAGGTAAACCAGTATCTTCACATGAATTCCCAGAATTAATTACTATTAATGGATTCAAGACTCAAAACCCAACTACATTTAATGAAGGTTCTAAGAATTTACCAGCACCAGCTTCATTTAGTAAAAAACCAACTACAGCATTTACTGAAGAAGATGCTAAGAAGTTAGTTTACGATTACAGAGACACATTATATTCAAACTTACCAACTCAAGATGTTAATGGATTCGATGATATCTTTGAACGTTTATCATTCAACAACACTGAACCAACTTCTGGAAAAGTGACAATGACTATCAAACTTAAAAAATACTATGATGCAAATGGTGTATTCCAAAATATGCCTAGCAATGAAGTAAATGAAATTATTATTTCTGGATTTGATAGTGCAAATGGTACTACTAAATTCGAAAATGGATATGTTCATGGTAATGAAGTGGACATGAGTTCATTTGTTGCTCAAACTTTCACAAAAGATTGAAAGACAAAAGAATCAGTTATTAAAGATCAATTAGCTAAACACATTGTTGGAACTGTATATGATCCAACTAATGGAAAATTAACTGCTAGTGATATTGAATTAACTGAAATGGAAGTTGATCAAGATTATGATAAAGTTCAAGTTCAAGTTCATGTAATTGGAGGCAAAGGACAAGTTAACTTTGAATCAAGACCTGACTTAGATATTACTAATGGAAAAGGTATCTGATTAACAGGATTCAAACATGATCAAAATGTTGTATCAAAAGAACCTACTAAAGATGTTTGCACATTAAATGCAAAAGACTTAAAAGCAAACTACTTTGAAAGTTTTGAATCATTCTATGAATACATTGAAAACTTTGTTTACAATAGAAATGGTTTAGATTTATATAACAAATTAGCAAAACCATTAGTATTACCAGTTAATATTCCGGATATTGATGATCAAGGTCCTGATTATATGGATGGTAGAGTTGTTAAGATTAATAAATTTGCTGCTGACGGCGAAACTCCTACAGCTAATGACATTACATACTCAAGAAACGATGATTTTGTAGATGTTTCAAACATCAAGATTTGAGTTTCAAAATGATGAGATCCAAATACAACACCTAGTACATCTAGAGCTTCTGCTTCTGATGCAACAATATTAAAACAAGTTCGTGGAACTGGAGACAAAGGTATGTATACAGATGCCGATATCGACAAATGTAAAGTAATCACACTAAACATCACTGGCTTAAAGATTGCTACTAAAGGTGAAAGTAATAATAGTGTAACTGCAGGATTAGATAACACTACATTAATTGCAGTTATCTCTTCAGTATCAATTGCAGCATTACTATTAATCCTATTATTAATCGTATTAATCGTTAAGAAAAAACGTAATGATCAATACATTAAAGATGATGAATTTGATGAATAATCAATAAACCTTAATAAATAAACATTAATATGTACCAGCAATGGTACATATTTTTGTGTTCTATGTTAAGATATATGTGGGGATGTCACGGTTTCGACATGACTGATGCTTTTTTAAGTGCAGTGGGGTCTGCCCCTTACAGCTCTAGGTTCAATAAGTGCAGACGAACAAAACAACGAAGTTGAATTAACTTCATTCGAAGCTAACCAACTTATGGCTAACCAAGCTAACTTTGCATTTGCTGCTTAATTAGCTTTTAGTAAAGTTATTTAAAATTTCTCTATTTGTTTAGATAACTTAGTTAAATAGATATATTGTTAGAATTCTTTTATTCTTATATAACAATGAACTGCATAAGAATAATTCTATAGTTGGTTTGCTTTACTCCCTCACTATAGAATAAAAAGTAAAGATAAACTGTAGATCTTATTAAAAATTCTTTTATGGAAACGGGTTCGACTCCCGTCATCTCCACCATGTTAGGTACAGGTTAGTTTTAATATAGTTCAATTCTATAGCCTAGCTCCATTTTATATTTTCATGGGCCGAATTAGTTTAGTGGTAAAACAAAGCAATGGTAATGCTTAGCCAGCAGTTCAATTCTGCTATTCGGCACCATATTAGAGACAAATGAGTATCAAACCTTGTAAATTCAAGACTTGATACTCATTTTTAATGTTATAGTGAGTTAAACTGAGGTTGTGGTTATGAAATATAGTATAAGACTATTTTAATGCTTAGAAGTGTATTTATGTGAGTTATAAAATAGGTTTTAGTTTAATTATAGTAATTCACAAATTAATTCATTGTTAAATACTTGTTTAACTTTTACTTTAATGAATTGGTTTAATAGATTAGGTTTATCAGTTCTTACTAATACTTTTGAATATTCACTGCTTTTACCAATATAAACACCATTTTCGTATTTTTCAAAGATTACTTCTATTTCTTTATTTATAAATTGAGTTAAGTATTCTTTGTATAGTTGTTTATTTAATGCTTCTGCTTCTAAGAATCTATTGTGTTTGATTGTGCCATTTAAATCTTTTAATCTAGCTGCTGCAGTATTTCTTCTTTTAGAATAAGTAAAGATATGACAAGAACTCATTTTAATTTCTTTTAAAAACTCTAATGATGTTTTGTGATCTTGTTCAGTTTCTGTAGGAAAGCCAACGATATAATCAGTGCTAATACAAGCTGTAGGACTTAGTGTTCTTATCTTATTTACTAATGTTTTGAATTGTTCACAAGAATATTTTCTATTCATCTTTTCAAGAATTGCGTCTGAACCTGATTGAATACATAAGTGTCAGTGATTACAAAAGCGATCTTGGTTTTTTGTAATCAATTCTACTATTTCATCTGTAATTTGAAAAGGTTCTACTGAGGAGATTCTAATTCTAAAATTACCAGGTAATGCATGTATCTTTTTAAGGAGTTGATAGAAGTTGGTTTGGCCATCATCATATCCTGCAGTATTTACACCTGTTAAAACTATTTCTTTAAATCCTCTTTTGACAAAGTCTTGTACTTGACTAATAATATTACTTGCTTTGGCAGAACGTTGTCTTCCTCTGGCAAAAGGAATGGTGCAATAACTACACATAAAATTACATCCATCTTGAATCTTAATGAATGCTCTTGTTCTATCTTCAAAACTTGATGTTAAAGTTTCTTCAAACTCTTTTTCTAATAGGAGATTATCAACTTTAGTAATTTGCTTTTGGTTTTTCTTATATTCTTTAATTAAGTCTAAAAGATTATTCTTATATTTATTTCCTATTAAGATATCTACTTTTAACTTTTCTTTGATTTCATCACTTGACGTTTGTGCATAACATCCAGCAACTACAATAACTGCTTGTGGATTTAATTTGTTTGCTCTACTAATCATATTTCTAGATTTAGAGTCAGCAATGTTTGTAACTGTACATGTGTTAATAATATAAATATCAGCCTTTTGATCAAAGTCTACTTGAACTAAACCATTAGATAGTAAATCATTGATAATAACTTGAGATTCATAAGTATTTACTTTACATCCTAAAGTTTGGATAGCAAAAGTTTCTAGATTTAAAGCCATTAGAAATCTCCAGCACTAGCTTCTTCTTTTGGTTTGTTTTTAGATTTTGAAGATTTAGCATTACTATCTTTTCTAACTCTAGGTTCATTATCATCATCATGTGGTTGTGAGAACTTAGAATTTTCTTCTTCACTTATTCTTTTTAGTTCTTCTCTACTTAAGATAGAAAAGTTAATGCCTACATTTAGATATGTTGTAAATCCAATAATAGCCATACTAATTAAAGCACTTAAACCAAATCCAACCCATAGCATAATTTCAGTTGGAGTTCTATCATACATAAAGATTGCAGTAATGGTTAAAACAAATGGAGCAACAAAGTTAAGAATAGAAGCACCACATGCTCATTTAAATCCTTCTAATAATTTAGGATTAATGGGAGTAGTATTTTCTTTCATGAATTTCTTTAATAGATATACATATAATCCAATAAGTCCACAACCCATAAGAGTAAATACAATTGGTATACTTACTGTTCATTTTAAATCATTATATACTTGTGCTATGTTTCCATCTGCATATTTAAATCCATGTAAAAAGATACCTAAAACAATTGCAGAGCTAATACTCACAATTGCATTTGCAGCTAAAATAATATAATTCATATATTTATTCATTTTTAAATACCTTTAACAATACATATGATACCACACTACACAAATAAATAGTAGCAGTTTCACTTCTTAAAATAGTTTTAGTTAAATTGATAATTCTATTTTGAGATTGACACATTAATTTAAGATCTTTTTCAGTTAATCCACCTTCTGGTCCTACAATTATTCCAATCTTATTTGTTTTTGTTGATAGTTCTTTTTCTAAATCTACTTTTTGATCTGTAAAGTGAGCAATAAGGTTTATATCATTTTGATTTAATAATTGAACTAATCTTTCTTGTGAATTAATGATTTCAATGTTCATTAGTTTATTACGATTAGATTGTTCACAAGCTTCTTTGATTATTTTTTCATAACGTGAAAGATTATGTTTGATATTTCCTTGACTTAATTCTGAATTGAAAATATAGAAGTTTGAAACATTAAGTTCACAAGCTTTTTGGATAGCAGTTTCTAAATGACTTGGTTTGATAGTAGGTTGGAATACATTTAACTCAAATGGGTTTGTAGTATCTTCAATTAGTTTTTCTACAATTTGAGCTCTTAGAGGTATTAGAGATGTTAATGCAACAAGAAATTTATTGCCATTTTTATCAATGGCAATAACTTGATCTTTTTCTTTTAATCGCATTACTTTAATGATGTGGTGTTCATCTTCTGGTAAGAATGATACAGAATCATTAATTATTTTTTTGATAAAGTACTTTTGCATTATTTGATTACCTTATCAAGGATAGCGTTGATATATTTGTAACTATTATCGATATTGTATTTACGTGCTGTTATTAATGCTTGATCTATTATTACATTTTTGGGAGTATGGGCAACATTATATTCAGCAATACTTTCCACAATGATAGCTCTATCAAAAAAGTTCATTCTTTCTCAAGTTCAGCTAGGATTTAGATATGGTGTAATATCTTTTACAACTTCATCATAATGGTCACATGCATATTCTAAAATTTTAGTTTGTTCAGCATCAAATTCATAGTCAATAAATCCAATTTCTGACAATTCTTGTTTATTATATCCCATTAAGATGTGTTGGTAAATTAATACGGTTACATCCAATCTTTTCTCTCACTGTGGTTTCATACAAAGATCAATCCTATCTATTTAACTAACTAAGCTCTTGAAATATATTTTCCAGATTTAGTATCGATTAATACTGATTCTCCAGCTTTGATGAATTGAGGAACTTGAATTTCTCATCCAGTTTCTAATCATGCTTTCTTTTGTGCATTAGTAACTGAGTTACCTTGAACAGCTTCTTCAGCTTCTTTAACTTTCATAGCAACTTGGTCTGGTAAAGAAACACCTAGAATTTCTGATTCTAATTTTAAAACAGCTACTTCAGTTCCTTCAACAATAAAGTTCTTTTCTCATTCTAATTGTTTAGAAGGGATTTCAACTGTTTCTCATGTTTCTTGATCAGTGAAAACAAAGTTGTCTCCATCTAAATAACTAAATGCCATTTTAACTGTATTAAGCATTGCTGCTTCTAGTTTTTCACCTGTTAAAACTTCAACAGTAATAGCTCCAGTTCTTAAGTTTTTAACTTTACATTTAACAATACCTTCTCTCATTGCAGTTTTGTTAAATGAGTTTTCAATTACTTGGTATAAGTTTCCTTTGAAGTGGAATGCATTACCTGCTCTTAAATCTTTTGCGTCGTACATACTTGCCATAAGAATACTCCTTTATTTATATGTTAATAATACTTATTAATAATATCATATTGTGTTGTAAAAAATGTTAATTTAACACATTTTTTGCTTTCAAAAATCAAAAAATAATTTGATAATTGAAAGGTTTATGGACATAATAGATATGCCTAAATGATATAATTAATATATATAGTATAGGAAAAAATAGGAGAATATCATGTTATTTAATCAAAATAAACCAAAAATTAAAATTAGCGGACTAGGTCAAAGTGACGCTAGTAGTGCTTCACCAAGTCCAATGGGTCTTGGTAGTTTAAAATCTGGAATTAAAATTGGTGGATTAGGTCAAGCTAGTGGTCAATCTAATATGGCTGCTTCTGTAGCTTTACCTCCAGCTGAACCAACTGACTTAACTTTAATTGAATCTGAAACAAGTTTAATTGGATCAAGACCTGGTCAATTATTACGTGCTAAAGCTTCAATCATTTACTTACCAGGTTTTGGTTGTGATTTTAGAAATCATGAAAACTTTAAGAATCTTCTAACTTCTTATGACTACTATGCAATCAACTTCCCAGCTCATGGTAAGTCTATTTGAAAAGATGCTAGTCAATTAACTTTAACTTACTTCACTAACTTAGTAGTTGACTTTATTAAAGAAAGAAATTTAGATAAAGTAATTATCATTGGTCATGGTAGCTCTGCACCAGTAGCTGCTAATGTATCAAGAATTTTACCAGATGTTGTAAAAGGTATTGTTTATATCTCTCCAATTGAAACTTCTTTCCAACAAGATGCTGGACAAGTTGAAGATGTTATGATCCCAAGATTAATGGAAAACCTTGAACAATTAAACAGATTAAAAGTATTTAACTATGATTTAAAAGCAAATAATAGTGCTGCATGAAAATATGAAAATGAAGCTAAACTTGCTTACTACAACAAAAACCATGATGCTTTATCAATCATCTTAGGTTATTTATTAAGTGACCAATTAAAAGGATCAATTGAACAAGTTTATCAAACAGTAACTGTACCTCAATTAGTTGTGTTTGGTGACTCTGATGGTTTAATCAGAATTGATGAAGTAATGAAGAAAGTACCAACATTATTTAAAGGTGCTGATGTATCTATTATTCCAATTGCTGGACATGAACCTGCATTTGATAATCCTAACAATTACTTCAGCAATGTAATTACATTCATTGATAAAGTTATCTTTGAAGATGAAAATCAAGGAGATGTTCTATAATGCCTCCATTCTCTCAACCGCCTAGACCTCCTATGCCAGGTCAAGCGCCTGGAGCTCCTAGACCACCTATGCCTGGAATGCCTGGTGTAGGTGCTGCTCCACGTCCTCCAATGCCTGGTATGCCTGGCGGTGCTCCTAGACCTCCAATGCCTGGTCAAGCTCCTGGAATGGCTCCACGTCCTCATATGCCTGGACAAGCAATGGGTGCTGCTCCTAGACCACCTATGCCTGGAATGCCAGGTGCACAAGGTGGATTTGGTGGTCCTAGACCTGCTGCTAATGGTGCACAAGGTGGATTTGGTGGACCAAGACCAGCTGGTGGATTTGGTGCACAACCTCAAGGTGGATTTGGTGGACCTAGACCTGCTGGTGGATTTGGTGCACAAGCACAAGGTCCTCAAGCTGGACAAACACAAGGGTTTGGTTCAGCACAACAAAGTCAAAATATGGACTTTGGAGATTCACAATACATCAAGGATCTAAAGACTCTTGAACAATTTTATGAACAAAATAGATATACTGAAATCTTAGCAACTAGATATGAAGATTTCCAATTCGCTGATTGAGATGCACCTACTATCACATTACCTAAAGATGAAATCTATTCTAGATTAAAATATTATGATGATATTAAAAAGCATGAACGTCTTGATGAACGTCAATTAATGCAAATTCAACAAAAGGTTAACCAATTAATTAAACAATTAAATTATATTGATGACTATGAACACTATGAAGAATATGGTAGTGATGTATTATCATACAACGATAAGTATCTAGATGAAAATAGAACTATTCATTGATATCAAAGAGAAACTGATATTAGAACAGATACTGGATTTGTATCTGATATTTCAGTAGCAATACCAAAAGAAAAATGATGAATGCTTGGTCTTGAAAATGCTTTAAATGCTGATAGTACTGATGTATATGTAAATGCAGCTGCAATTCCAGGTGCTGAAAATCAATTATTAAGTCACCCTATGTTTAATAACCTAAGAACTATTGGTTCAAACTCAGATTTACCACAAGATAAAATATTAATTGATTATCCAGATACAACAGGAAATAATATTCCAACTGTAAGAGTAGGAGAAAATGGTTCTTCTGCAAGTGGTAATAAAAAGAAACACTGATGATCAAAGAAAGAAAAGAAAGCTCAAGGAGGCCAAAAAATGCCACAAAATAATAATGCACAACAAATGAGTCCAGGATTCCCAAAAAAACAAAATCCACAAGCTCCAACTGCACCAGCTGGTGGTTTCCCACAAAGACAAAATCCACAAGCTCCATCACCAAATGGTGGATTCGGTAACAGACCACAACCTCAAGCACCAACTCCTGGTGGATTTGGTAACAAACCACAACAACAAGGACAAGGTTTCTTTGGTTACCAAAGATAATTAATCGTTCAATTTGATAATGAACAATTTTACTATCAATAAGCAAATTAAAATACTACAAAATAGTGTTATGGAGAATAACACTATTATCTATTGTATTGATGATAGTGTATATGTTATTGATCCAAGCTTTGAAGCTTCAAGTATTTATCAGCAATATAATAATTTCAAAAATAAGTATGTCATCTTAACACATTCACATTTTGATCATATAGGAGATGTGTTATCACTTAATCAATTTGCTCACAAGATATATATGTCTAGTGCAGTCAAAGATATCAAGAATCAATTAGATAAAAAGATATTCTATGATATTGATTTATTAGATTGAAATAAGGTTGAATTTATAGATGATAAACAAGTGATAGGTGATATACATTTTTATCACACACCAGGACATTCAGCTGACTCTATGTGTATTGTAATTGGTGATGTGATGATTGCAGGTGATCATGTGTTTGCGACAGCTATTGGTAGAACAGATTTGCCAACTAGTAATCCAAAACAAATGTATGAATCAATTCTTTATTTTAAAGAAATTTTGAAAGATAAAAATATCCAGGTAATGATACCTGGACATGGGAAGTATGTAAGTGTAGAAGATTTGTTGAAATTTAATCATTATCTTCTTGTGAAGTAGATGTAGAACTCATTTTTAATCCAAGGTCTCTTAAATCAAGATCTTGGATTTCTTTTTCTTCGTTAATGAATCATAGATCACATTCTTTTCCATTCATTAATGCAATGAAGAAATTTTTGTATGCTGCCCTTCATTTGGGGTTGTCATAAAAACTCTTTTTTAAAAAAGCTTTCATTGAATCTCTTTGTGTAAAACCCTCCATTGGACAACCACAAGGTAAGATGGGCATTTGAAGATGTTTAGATTCACTAATAATATCTTTTTCACGACATGTAATTAAAGGTCTTATGAATCATATATTTGTTCTATCTAAATACATCTTAGGTTTGAAGGTAGCAATTCTACCTTCATTAATTAGATTTAAGAATAATGTTTCAATTGCATCATCAGCATGATGACCCATTGCTACTTTATTACAACCATATTTTTTTGCAGCATCAATTAAGATAGCTTTTTTCATTTTCGAGCAAAGACTACATTGAATTTTACCTTTTTTCATATTGCCTTTTAGAATTTCTCCCATTTGAGAATCTTCTAAATGGAATTCTACACCTTGGTCTTCTCAATACTTTTGTAGTGAGTCATAATCTACAGCACATAGGTTTAATTTAAGGTGTACACCTACTACTTCAAAATGAATTCCTTCTTTAGCTGCAATTTTACGATATAGACCTAATCCATATAGTAAACTCATTGAGTCTTTACCACCACTGATGCCTACACAAATACGGTCACCATCTTGGATCATATTAAATATTTTATTAGCCTTAATTATGTTTCCTACAATCTTTCTCATACTTGAAAAATTATAGCATCTAATAATATTTAATAAATCATTTTTAATTAAAGCATTAATGGTATTGATAGCATTAGTCATTTTATATGCACTACATATAAATAGTTACATTATATTTGCAATAATTATTTAGTAACTGCTGGTGGTGGAGTATCAGTCGATGTTGGCGACTTAGTACCTGATCCACCTGCTGGAGGTGTTTTACCTTCTGATCCACTTGCTGGTGGAGTATCAGTTGATGTTGGCGACTTAGTACCTGATCCACCTGCTGGTGGTGTTTTACCTTCAGATCCACTTGCTGGTGGAGTATCAGTTGATGTTGGCGACTTAGTACCTGATCCACCTGCTGGTGGTGTTTTACCTTCTGATCCACTTGCTGGTGGAGTATCAGTCGATGTTGGCGACTTAGTACCTGATCCACCTGCTGGAGGT
>JAHHTH010000009.1 GCA_020024755.1 Mycoplasmataceae bacterium
GCTTGCTCTCTGGTATTTATATTGAAAAGATAGAATTTGGATATTTATATTCTAGCATAGATAATAAAAAAGTAGCAGGTATAATACCTACTACTTCCGATATTTCTATCTATTTTAACTCAGCTTTAATATTTCAATCATGAGATTTAGCTTCTGATTGAAGTTCTTTAACAGATACGGTTAGATCATCTAATCTAGTATTAACTTGCTTAAAACCTTCATCCATTTTTTCCATAAGTTGATCAAACTGACTTTTCTTCACCTTAACATCCCCTAATGTAATAGTATAAGTAATTTTACCATCTTTAGTGGACTTAGGAGTAATGGAATCAATCGTTCTAGATTTATAATCTAATTCAAACTGAGCTTGGTTTTGTACTTTAGCCATTGATATATCCTTAACAATATTATTATATAGAAAAAGTAGCAGGTATAATACCTACTACTTCCGATATTTCTATCTATTTTAACTCAGCTTTGATATTTCAACCGTGAGTTTTAGCTTCAGATTGAAGTTCTTTTACAGCAACTGTTAGATCATCAACCTTAGTATCAAGAGTATCTAGTCTGGTGTCAACAACATCTAGTCTAGTATTAACTTGTTTGAAGCCTTGATCCATTCTTTCCATAAGCAGTTTTAATTGTTCTTCAATTTCTTGAACTTCAGACTTCTTCACCTTAACATCCCCTAATGTAATAGTATAAGTAATTTTACCATCTTTAGTGGACTTAGGAGTAATGGAATCAATCGTTCTAGATTTATAATCTAATTCAAACTGAGCTTGGTTTTGTACTTTAGCCATTGATATATCCTTTCTATCCAAGTATAAATAACCTAGATAGCAAAATACAAGCTAAGAGCTTGCTTTCTGGTATATTGGTATAGAACTTGGATAGTATTATTATAAATCAAATGTATCTGTTCTATATGAGCTTCCATCTTTAAATTCAATATTGATAATGTGATCTACAATTGTGTAGCTAACTACATCATTAATACTATACTTATCTTTAATATCTTTATTAAGAAAAGCTATTGCTTTTAGTAGTAACTGTTGGTTAGTTAATTTGCACATCTTTAAACATTTCCTCATAAGTGCCATTTTTAATTGCTGCTAGTGTTTTAGACATATTAACTGTACAGATATCTTGAGCTTGTTGTTCAGAAAATCCCATTCTTGTCATACTATCTTTAGATATAAAAGTAATAGGTGTTTTAATGGTTGCATTAGATGCGCAGTCAATACAATTTGGTCTTAAATTAGGTTGGTTATAGGCATTTGAATAACATAAATAATATTTGCCATATATTTCTGGATCAAAAATACCATTATTGGATAATGCTACTGGGAAATCATCTACAATAGTTAAATCTTCAATATAACAATTATAGAAAGCCTTTTCCATTAAGATCATGCCTTTTTGTATAACTAGTTTTTTTAGGTTTTCACAACCTCAGAAAGCAGAATTTTGGATTGTAACATTGATATTAGGTGGAAACACAAGCTCAGAAATAAACTCACATCCATTAAAAGCTTTTTCACCAATTTCAACAACTGATGATGGTATATTAACTGTTATTAAATCACTATCTAAAACTTTTCCATTTTTATATAAAGTACCTGAAAAAGCGGAAGCACCGATTTTTTGTAAATGTGATGGTAATTTTAGTATTTTTAAATTACCATTATCAGAAAAAGCATCTTCACCAATTTCTATTATTGAATTTGGTAATTCTACTGATTCTAATTTAGAACGCATAAAACATTGTCCAGAAATTTTTGTAAAATTAGAGTTATTAGGTCATTTAATGGTTTTTAGTCCACTAAATGAAAAAGCGTTACCACCTATTGACTCAACAGTATCTGGAATGTCTATATGCTCAAGAAATTGTTGTTGATTAAAGCAACCGCCATCAATACTTTTAAGACCATAAGGCAATTGACATGATTTTAGTTTCACTCCATTTCAGAATATAGAAGAAGCTAAATTTTCAACTGGAAAATTATTAATACTTGAAGGAATTATAATGTCTATAGGCATTGCTTTATTTTTATTTACAAATTCATCAGTTAATCCCACTATTGTATTATTAGATTTATCAAATTGAAAAGTATTTGATTCATCAACTATAATGTTTGGATTTACTGCTGGTGTATGAATATAATCTGGATCAGGCACAAAGTGTCCCTCGTTAGAACCACAAGATGTTAAAAAAGGCACTACACCTAAAGATGTAATACCTAAAAATATCATTAATAATCTAGATATTTTTTTAAACTTCATAGACTAGTCCTCATCGTCGTCGTCATCTATGATTGCATTCTTATTATGTTTCTTTTTGTAAAGTAGTATTCCACCTAGAACTATAAAGAACAAAGGAATACCAACTCCTAAACCTACATATAGGCCAATGTTTGATTGTGTTTCTACGCTAGACACAGGAGTTAATGTAGCAGACTGTTTGGATAAATTAATTGTGTATTCTAATGCTTTAGCTCCTGAACTAGCATTTTTATGTCCGAATACATCTGAAGCATTTAAAAATTCTTGTGCATTTGATTTATCATTAAATTCAATTGTACCTTTCAGAATATTTAAGTCATTTTGAGTGTAAGGTTTTATTGAAACTAATGAATTTGCCTTTCAATCTTCTTTAAACAGATTAGTTGTTAGTAGTTTGTTATTGTCATTAGAGTTATTGTAATTAATTAATCTTAATACAATGTCTTCAATAGGTTCATTTTGAGTAACCTTGCAATCGTCGATAACTGTTTCATTTTCAATATTATCAATTGCTTTACCATCAGTAAATTGAGTTTGGAATCTACTAACTTTCAAATTCTTAGTTTTTGGATCTACAGTTATAGCTCTTGATGATTTTTCTAATTCACCATCAGCAGTAATGTTTTTAAACTTAATATCAATACCGATACCATTAACAGAATCATAGGTATTAATATTTACATAATCAATTAGTTCTTTTAATCTGTCATTATCTAATAAACTATCACCAGAAGCTTCATTAACTCATTTAGCTAAATCCTTATCTACAATTTGAACAGGCATTTCTTTAGTAATTACTGATCTAGTAGTTGGTTCTCTAAACATTAATAATTTAGCTTTAAAATCTTTATCATTAAACAGAATAGATGGATTTTTAAGTTCTTCATCTGTTAATGCTGATCCTTTTAATTGTTCAAGTTCTGCTACACTTCAATCTGTCTTAATTGAAATTAATTTTGTAATGTCGAACTCATTTTGGATTTGAATAGTACTGTTTTTATCATTAGAATGAACTAAACCATCAGAACTAATTACTGCTCTAGGTATTCTTACTTGATTATGACTATCAACAAAACCAATATTAGCTTCTTCTTGATAATGAGAGAAATTTTGCGCATCACTATTAGTTATTAATTTTATGTTTTGAATGTATGTACTAGTATGTTTTTGCCCTAATGTTGTAGGTGTTGATGATTGAAAACCTCTTTCATATTTATTACCATGTTTTGTAAAAACAAAGAATTTTTTAGCAGCGCCATCAAATTTGATTTGGATATCTGCTTGATTATTTACATTATTGCTGTCACTAAAATAAACTCTAAATTCTAATCCAGCAAAATATTCATCAGAATTACCAATTTGGTTTAACAATAAGTTGTTTAATTTAAATGCTAAATATGGATCATTAATTACTATATTGTTTTTTGCAGCGTAGCTAGCATATTTAGTTTGTTGCAAATTGTCTAGGAAAGATGCCACAGGAACATCATTAACATATTTATTTCATCAAGAAGTAAATGTATTATCTAAACCACCACAATCATTGTATGTTATGCCTAGTTTTTTAAGAATAGGGCTAGAAGTATCAACAATCTTGCCATTAACTAATGCTTGGATAATAGCTAAGAAGTTTTCATCCTTCTTTTGAGCAGCTGTTGCATTGTTTAATAATTCATTAGCTTTAGCAGCACCTAATGACATTACAAATAGTGATTTTATATAATCATCATTTGCTTCTAAGCCAAAATTATCACTTTGGAACCCCTTAAATGTTTTATCTTCATCAATTTTTAATAACTTATTATATGTAAATTCAGATTCGTTTTTAGTTAAAAAAGAATATTTATAATCATTGAATTTCAATGAAATTGTTGTTGGTTCATTTCAATAATCACAATCTAATAGTTTGTTATCATTAAATTTATAATAGTACCCGTAGTCATTAAAATTAATTCCTTCAAGGTATTGTTTTTCTATTGGCCCATGGGTATTATGTGGATGACTAGCATTACTGCTACCATTACCTGGAGTATAACTAACGCATCAATATCAATTAGTTTTAGTTTTAAAAGATACACCATTAGAATCAATAGTTAATGATTTTGGAGTATTATTTTTTGGTAATCCTGCTAATTCTTCAAATGTAGCATTTGGATTAATAATATTTACATTGCTTTTAGTTCTAGATCAAGTGTGAACTAGGTTTTGGTGGAATGTGTATGTTTCAGCCATCCCCATAAAACCTGTTCCATATTTCACTTCTTTAGAAGCATTATTTCGAGCAAAAACTTCAAGATTATAATTATTTTGCAACTTTACTTTATTGTATTCAACAAATGAACCATCATATCATGGCATCTTTGTAAACTGATCAAATGTAGGTATTGAATTCTTTTCAGCATCTACATTAGTGTTTGAATATGTAGCTACAGTTTCTGTAGCTGATTGTTTATTTGTTGAAATAGCGGTATTTATATTGGTAGTAGAAAGAATTGCTTGAGTTGTACTTGTAGCTGCTACTAAAGCTGTAGCACTTGCTCCTACAATACAACCAATCTTCATCAATTTATTTTTCTTCATAATTATTTCCCTCCAATTTAATAATGGTTATCGTATTATATATAAAATATATAATAGTCTCCCAACCAAAATTATACCTGAAAAGTACCTATTTTTGCTTAAAAACATACTATTTTGTGTAAAAACAGGCATTTTTGGATGTTTTTGAGAATATTTACAATTCCTTAAAATCTTTAAAAAAGCCCATAAAATAGGGGTTTTTTAACATTTTTAAAGGTTTTTTATCCCATAAATTGATTAAATACAGCTTTATGATCTAAATTTGATGATTTTAGGCATATAAACAAACAGAGTCCGGCGTTAACCGGACTGAGCATTCTATACCCTCAATATACCAGAGAGCGTGGTCTTTAAACCACCCTACATCCCTGCAGTAATTTAATTATACTACTTTAAATACTATTTATACATTATTTTTTATAGAGTATTTTATAGAGTTAAAAGTAGAGATATTAATAGATTAAAACTATCTATTTTATGAAGATATTATTAGAGTTTATTTTAAGTTATTAATATATATAAATTTAGAGAGTTTTATAGAGATATTTGTATAGATAATTTATTCTATATTCATTTCTACAATTTTTTATATAAATGTGTAGATATTCTTGTATAATAATTATGAGTTATATTTAGATATATTTTTATCTCTATTTACTTCTATAATTTTAGAGTTAAAGTTGTATCAATTTAGTAGTTATTTATAACTCATTTTTTAACTACAAAAAGGGAGATATTATGTCAACAAAAGATAATAAAAAATTAGATCTAGATTTTAATTTAGATGAAGATAATCATAATAGTAAAACAGGCGTAGATTTTTTACTAAACAATGTTTCTGAATCTAAAACGCAATCTGATGCTAGAGTGGAACTAGCTAAATCACAAATCCAAAGTTACTCTAATAATACAGATGAAATTGTAACTATAGATCCAACTAGATTATCAAGTTTAGCTGCACATTTAAAAGCTAAACAATCTAAAGATGTAAGATTACAAACTTATATTACTAGCGAAACATCACAAGCTATTAATCAATGAAAAAGAAGTTATGGCATCAAAAAAGATTCAGATGCTATTGAAGCTCTTTTAAGATTAGCACTAGGTTTAAAACAAATTTAGAGTTGTTTTTAGAGATAATTATAGAGTTAAAAATAGAGATATTTTTAGAGTTATGAAAATTAATAAAGCACAACAAATAGAATCTGACATTATCAATCTAATTCAAGCTAAAGCTAAGCAAGCGAGCTCTTTAACTGAATTAGAAGAAATAAGAAGCAAAGCAATTGATTTACACAACAAAAACTATAGCACTATTCTAAGTAAGGAAATATCAGATTCATTATTAGATAAAATCAATAGAACTATAGATCAAGAGATTGCTAGATTCAAATATACTAAAGCATTAAAACAAGAGGAGTAAAACATGTTAATAAGTATTTCAACACATAAAGGTGGGGCAGGAAAAACTACAATAGCTACTAACTTAGCTTGTGCCATTGCCAGATTAGAACCAAATAAAACTGTTTGCTTAGTTGATCTTGATGGTCAATGTGGAGTTAGCATTACATTTGGTAAATCACCTAAAAAATATACCGGTAGTTCTATTTTATCTGTAGTAAATAAAACTAAGAAACTATCAGAAGTAATTGATTCAGATATTAAAGATGGTTCACATGAACCAATACCAAATCTATCTATCATTTATTCAGAATCAGACATGAGAGGCTTTGACCATATTATTAACAATAATATTGAAATCAAAGATAATATGTCAAAGACACTTCAATTTTTAAAAACTAAATTTGATTACGTTATTGTTGACACACCACCAGCATTTAGTACTATTAATGTTTTAACATTTATGGAATCAGATGTTATCATTTCACCATTTGAACCTGAAAGACAAAACATTGAGGGTTCTAAGGCTGTTTTAGATGAGCTTAAAAAAGAAATGTATACAAATGATCCGTTCATTTATTTACTACCAATTAAAGTTAAAGATAGAACATTAATTGATAGATCATTACTACAATTCATGGAAGATATTGTAGCTTTAGAACACAAAGACAATAATAAAGTTATTATCTCAGAACATAGAATCCCTAATAGTACACAATACAAATCTACATCTGCAAAAGAACGTGTTCCGCTAATATCTTCAACATCAAAATCTAAAGCAGTAGATACACAAAAAGATTTAATTAATCTAATAGCTAAAGAGATTATTAGTTTAGGTAAATAAAAATGGTTATCTCTTTATTAACTAATCGAGCTAATACATTTAAAACTACAATAGCAATAAACATAGCTATTAGTTTAATGCTTGAAAAAAAGAATGTAGTATTACTAGATCTAGATTCAAATAGTGGAATTATCAAAATCTTAAATAGATTAAAAGCTATGGAACCAACTCTATATTCTTATTTAACAAATGATAAAATTAAAACTTCAGATATTCTTGATTATTCAGTTAATAAAATTTATTATGATGAATTCAAATCAATGAAATCTATTTATGGTACATTAGCTATTATTAATAATGATGAATCAATATTAAACTATGAAGATGATTTTTTAAATGGAAAAATCAAACATGATAGATTAGATAATCTAATTAAAGAATTAAATAATCAATTTGATTATGTCATTATTGATAATGCTAGTATATTCAATATACTCACTACAATATCAATTAGTAATAGTGATTTAACTATCCTACCAACCAATGATACTAACATTATTGACTCTGTGCTTTGATTAAAACGTCATAAAGTCAATAACAAATTGAATTGGATCTATTGTGTAGAGAATACTAATCAATTAACAACTGAATACATTACTAAATCAAATAAACGACTATTTAATGCTGCTAAGCTACACAATTCAATTATTATTGAGCCTAAGATTCATAGAGTAATTGATAGAAATCTTAAATGATCATGAACTAAAAAAGGTATTACTGAATTTATGAATTCCGCAAGTCAATCTATCAACCATACAACCCAAGTAAATGATGTAAAAGCTCTATCAAATAAAATTATGCAATTAAATAAAGGAGGTAAGTTGTCAAATGTCACAAAATAAATGCATACCAGTGTTTGGAGTATATTTTCAATTAATAGTTAAAAATGGTAAACCTAATCATTACTTCGATGAAAATAAAAAAGAAATTGTTATTTCAACATATAACATAGCTAGTGGTTTAGATGAAGCTTTATTTTATTTTTATAAAAGTGTCTTTTATGAGAAAGTACAACCAATCTTATCTGAATGAAAAAACAAAATAAAAAGAGCTTCATATAATAAATTTGATATTGTGAAAACAAAAGATATTATCATCCAACTGAAACATAACGATGTAGAACAAAGTCCAATTCAAACTACTGAAAAGTGTGCTTGTGGATCTACTATGGTTATGAAAGTTAATTCTAGATCAGCAGCTAAATTCTTAGCTTGTCCTAAATGTAGGGCAACAAGAAACTTACAATATAATAAAACAAAAGAAAAAGGTGGTATTATACTTAAGATAAATCCAATTAATCTATGTTCAAAACCACTAAACGAAATTGATTGTATTATTGTTCGTAATTTAGTTCAAACTTATCAAAAATATAAATCTATTGAATATTGAAAAGAAATATTAACTATCTATCCAAATTATTTTTATGTGATGAAGATTCAATCATTAGATCCAAATTTAAAAGCTGCATTAGATGAAATAATAGCTAATGCTAATTCAGAAGAAGAAAAAAATAAATATTTAAGTGTCAAAGAACAAATCATGCAAATTTTAGAAGGCAAAGATAATGAAGAAAAGTAATGTTGTTATTACGGGTTATTATAAATGTATTAAATCTAAAAATAGAGTTAGACCACAAAATAAAGATTATGTTGAAAAAAATAAAGTATATATTGTGCTAGAACGTTCTAACAAAATTCTTGTTTTCACTAAAAAACAAAATCTATTAAAAATTAGCTTTGACCATTCTGAGTTTTATGATTATTTTAAATTAATACCAAATTATAAAGAAGGGTAATTATGAGTAAGATATATATTAGAGAATTAGATTTATCAATCAATCCAGATGATATAGTATTTAAGGATGAAACAAAAATTAATGATCATAAAAGCCTTATTCTGATAAAGCTTAAAGATGGTTCAGAACTCAACTATGAAGTAAATCGTAAAGAAAATTTTGATAGATTAGTTAATTTACTGGATATTGATGATGAAAAGAAGAACAACTAGCTCTTCTTTTTTGATATAGTGGCATTATATAGTTCTTTGAAATCATCAACATAAAATAGATCAACAGGGAACTTATATTTTTCAGATAAATAAACTAAAAAATTAGCATCAAAATTCTGTATTGATTTACAACAAGCATATACATCCATACGAGTGCCATACATTTCATTATATTGTTTTTGTTCATCAATTAAACTAATCTGCAATATACGTACAATATAGTCCAAATTATGTGATATTTTACTATTTATATATTTATCTACAGGGATAATTTTGTTCTTATTCTGCTTTTTTGCCATATCTATGTTTTATAAGATTATAGCTATAAGATAATAGTCTAATTTATGCCTAACTTTTAGGTTTTGTGTAATCAAAAAAAAAAAAAATAGTTATATTTTAGACAATTTCCTTATAATTATAATTGCGGATAGTAACTGGTCCGTGTAATAAAAAAAATATAATAGATAGCGAAAAAAAATTCAATTAAGCGGGAACTTAATTGAATTGGTGTCGTATGACAGTAACTGGTATCTTTATTATATCATTTTATTTTTTATTGCAATAAAAATTTAAAATTTATGAATAATCAAGCGAAGAACCACTTAAATAAAATTGATATAAAGTTAATAACTAGCACTCACTTTGATGCTAAAAAATATCAATATATCAACAAAAAAGGTGAATCTGATTATTTATATGGCACTAAAAAATTAATTATAGCTAACTATATTATTGGTATTTGCAAATCTAATTTAAGATCTAATAAACCAAGAACATTTACATTTAATACCATTGATTATGTTCTAGGTAATAATCAAAGTATCATCTTGTATAAACACATCCAAAAATTATTCCATGTTTCATTAGAGTACATTAGACAAGTAGTTAATGAATTAATCCAATTACAAGTTTTAACTCATGAAAAAATCGATGATCATTTATTGTGGGTATTTGCTTTAATCGATGAAGCTAAACAAATCTTTAACTTCTTATTTAATTGTAAACAAATAATACGAACTAAAAAACATCAAACAGTTAATATAGCTAATGATCAAGAAGAAGAAGAGGAACCACCACCAGATAATGATCACGATAAGGTCAACTGATAATCTAATTATCAATACAAACAAATAGCAAAGCTATTAATTTCTTATACTAACAAAACGGACTTTTTAAAAATAAAATTAAAAAGTTTTTTTATTGCCATTATAAATTGGGGTATATCAAAAATTAAAGTTGGGGTATATCAATATACAATTTGGGGTATGTTCCAGAACAAACGTGTAAGTTGGGGTAACTAATATCTTCAAATTTGGGGTATAAATTAAATTAATTAATATTAGCTGTTATATATATAAATTAATGATTAATATTAATAACTAATTAAGTTTCTTTTTCTGCTTAAAATGTATGATTAAAAATATTACTCCAAAAACTAATGAACCCGAACAAGTTCCTATAAGAGCTAAATCACCACTTTTTTGAGAGTTGAAATAATAATTAGAATTTGAACCTATTACTATTAATAATGCAATGAATATAATGAAACAAACAACTGATAAAATCAAATATATTCATCTATTTACTTTTTTAAGTAAATCTGATTTATTTTGTTTTGATTGAGTTTTATTAATATCTCTAGTTGATTTCATATTCAAGCCCTTTATCCTTTTCCATTTGTTTATGTACTTTATTTCAATAAACATCCATGTCATGATTTACTGACACAGAAAAAGCTTTAATTGCTTTTGATAAGCTATGCATATTCATAGATCTATTAACTTCGTTTAAATCTATTCCTATTTTGTTAAATGAACTATTAAATGTTTTGTGAATATTTGGAGCTTGTGCTTCAATAATCTTTTTTTCTATTTTATTCATTGTTAGATCATGATTATATTTATCATTAGCTATTTGTTTAAAATTAACCTTTTCCATAATATTAATTTCATCGCCAATACCTTTAATATGTTTAATTAATTTATTACCTAAATCTTTATATAAAGAATCAACTTGCATTTGTTTTTGCTGATTAATATACTTAGTAAATTCTTTAATAGTTTTATCTGGCTTTGTTTCAATACCAGTTCTAATATCTTTATTAGTTCAATGAGATTTAGTAATTAATCTATCAAAATAATCATCATATGTTCGTTCTACAATGTTTTTAAACATGTCCATAGGCATTTTATTGAATTCACATACTTTATCGCTTAAATTATCTATTTTAGCTTTTAGTACTTCAGGTAATTGTTGATAATTAATTCTACCTTTACCATTATTGTAGTTATATAAATCTTTATGAATTTCTTTAATATCTTTAACAATAGCTTTTTCTTGATCCAATGTTTTATTGTATTCTTTAATCATATTAAGCTTAGTATCATAAATTGGTTGAAATAATATTGATAAATTGTTAACTAGCTTGTTCATTTCCAAATTAATCTTTACAAAAGTATCTGGTTTTAATTTACCCTTTAGTACTAGTTCTTGATCTAGAATGTTTTTAGGCTGATAAAAGGTCATGTGTAAATGATGATGATTTGTATTTGTATGAAAAGCTGCTTTATATGTAAATGTATCTCTATCTAAATTATTATGTTTCATAATAGTTTCAAAAGCTTTTTTAGCTATGATTGCTTGGTTTGATTCTAAATCATATTCTGTAGAACTAATTTCATCAAATGATATAACACAGTGTCAAGCTATTGATTGAGGATGGGCTTCTAATAATTCATCTTTTTGTTTTATTAATGTTGGATTTACTTCTTCTATGTTATAGTTAGCTAAATTAGATTCTTTAATAATTAATCCTTGTGATTTATCTGGATTTTCCATATATTTGTTGATGTTATATGAATTTTCTTGTTCTGATTTTTTTTCTCATCAATCAATTCTTTGATCATAATTAGATTTAGCTAGTTGATCATTTACTTTATTGATTTGTTCGAATGTCATATTTTCATCAGGAATTAATTTTTCCATTTTACGAGTTATATATGTATTAAAATTAGCAGCAGATTTATTAGTTGATGTCGATGTATAAAAATCATGATCCTTTGAACCAGGCTGTGCAAATTTGATATTAAAAATACATCTTACTGCTCTCTTTTCCATTACTTATCCTTAAAAATCAAATAAATTATCTGATTTAGATTTATTGTTAGCTTTCTTATTTGGTTGGTTATTTGTTTTTTTAATAGAATCAACATGTTGTTCTATTTTTTTCTTAGACTCTTGTTGTTTTTTAATTTGTGGATCTGGTTGTTGCTGTTTAGCTTGCTGAGCTAATTCATCTCAAAGATTTGTTTTAGTATTATTAGTAGAATTTTCTTTAACTCTATTTTTAGAGTTAGAATTAGAGTTATTTTTAGAGATATTTTTAGAGTTATCAATATTCTCTAGATTATCTAAATCAATTAAACCATTATCTAGCTTAGATTCTAGTTCATCTAAAGCAGATGTTTTTTTACTTGGTTTTTGTTCTTTATTAGTATCTGGTTTATTTTTATTAGGTTCTAATTGAGCATCATAAATATCAATATGATTATTGATAATTCAGTTTTTAGCAGATTTTAAATCTACATGTGGTCAATATTGTTCATAGTTATTATTATCAAATTCATCTCCATATATTTTTCAAGCTGGTCAAGTTCTTAAATTAAGAATTGGTTTTTCATTATTTAGAATTAAGTGGATTGAATCAGGTTTTTTTAATCTTAGATCTGACATTCTTAAAATTTTACGTTCAGATTCACCTTGAGTATTAGATATTGAACTATTTTTAGATGTTTCAGATTCACTTTTACCTTTCGAATATGTTTTTTCTTCATATGTTCCTAAAGCATCAATAATATCTTGATTTGTAGTAGTTTCATTGTTAGCAACATAGATTGTACCTTGTGTTGCAGCTAATAAAGCAGTACCTTCATCTTTACCATAAGTGTGGTAAACAGCTGATTTGGATTGAATGGTTAACATTGTTCAAACATTTCTACCCCCACCGGCTAGAATTGCTGATCTAATAGTGTTCATAGCAGCTAGGTTATTAAATTCTTCTAATATTCTTAATACTGGCCTTGGTGATTTACCACCATTATGTTGATATTGTTTGTCTATTTTTTGCACCATAAAAGTGTATAAAGAATCTAAGAATGCAGTAGCTAAAGCATCTTTTGATTTATCTTCATCAGGCGTTACTACAAAAATAGCTAATGGTTTTTCCAAGAAATGATCATAATCAAAATCATTTTTAAGTGATAATACCTTGAATGCTTCATCATTTAAGTGCATTAAACCTTTAGTAATAGCTTTTTGATAGAATTGATATTGCTTTTCGTCAGTTAAACATTGATTTAAATGGTCCATTGAATAATTTAGAGGTTGTTTTTTAAGTTTTTCATCTAGTTCAGCTTGACTAGCATTATTCTTAAGCATGTAGTTATATGATTCTCTTCAATCCTTTTCAAGGGATTTCTTGTGTTTTAAGATAGAAGTAACTTCTTCACGACTAAATTCATTACATGATTTAAATAGTGAAGGTAAGTTGAAGTAATTATCTACTATTTCACCAGTTAGATCATAATGTTTTTCAATTTCTTCTAAATATAAAGTAGCAAAAGCTAAGAATAGCTCTTTCCCTTGGGTTGCAAAATATCTTTCTGTATCATCACCTTTACCACTTGGGACAATTAACATTGTAATAATAGTATCTAATTCAGTTAAACAACTGTTTCTGGCCTTTAAAGCAACTTCTTCGTTTTTAGATTTATTAATTAAGTATTCTTTGAATTTAACAAAAGCTGAGCTTAAGAAGTTGAAATAGTTAGAAACATTAGGGTCTTTGATATTAAAAATAAAAACATCATATTGATTATCCTTAAGAATTTTAGTGGTTAATCTACATAATTCCATTTTTGGATCAGTAATAAACATGATTGGTTTTACTTTAGATTTAGCATTAGCAACAATTGTAGTTAATATAATTTGTTGAGTTTTACCACTTCTGGGAGTACCTAAAAGGTTGATACAAGAATTTGGCATCATTCTATAAACAACTTTATTTTTAGTATTATCATCTTCATTAGTGATGGTTTTTAGTCCCTTAACACCTACTAATGAATTGGTTCTTTTAACTTTTTTATAGCTTTTATCATCTAAAATTTTTGATTCTACGACTCAACCTCAAGCTTTAGAATCAGTAGAAAGTATGAATTTTTTTGATTTATCGAACTTAGAATAATCTCAAAAATGGTTATCAATATTCTTTTTTTTATCTGGAAAAAGTCAATCTTTAAGTTTGAAAAAATAAAGTAATAGATACCCAACGGACCCAATCAATCCAAATAATCATATCCAAACATCAGCCAAACTAGATCCATAGTTTGGATAGATATTTAGCAATGTAGCAAAGGCAGCGCCAACAAAGACAAAGACAAAATAGCTTAGTACTGCGCCACCAAATATCACAAGTTCTTTTTTAGATTTATTTATTTTAGTCATAAGGCCTCTTCCACAATATTATATTCTCTATTCCTGCGGAATATAGAAAAAATTTTAAGCAAGATAAGAGTTTTTGTTCCCAAAAAATTTCACATACAAGTATGTGTTTTGTTCCCAAAAACCATTTTTAGTGTACAAAAAATACTTGTTTGTACACTAAAAAATGTCAAAAATTATCATTTTTGATAGAATTAGTATGTAAAACCTGATGGTTTTCAAGCTTATAAGGAGGTATTAAATGTTTGGAAGTGAAAGTAATATTTGAGGAAAAATTGCTAGTGTAGCTGGTGAAGCAGTAGCTAACCAAGCCATCACTATTATGAACGTAGTTTTTACCGTATTTGCTATTATCGGAGTTATTGGAGGTATTGTTGCTTTAGGTTCACATTGAATCAAAAATCTACATGCAGAAGCCGATGAAAAGGAAAGTATGTCTAAGAAAACTAAAACAATTGTTTTCTCAATGTTCGGTCTAATGGGTCTATCTTTAATAGGTACTATCATTATCAATGTAGGTGATTCAGCTTTTAAACCAGCTGAAACTACTGGACAAGCTAAACAAGCACTTGAATATATGATCTACGATTTAACTCATATCTGAGGTTAATCATGATTTTGGATATTGCAGAGAGTATATTTCAAGTCTTTTTACAGATTATCTATGTGGTATTTGTTAAAGGGATGTTAGTCCTTTTAAATGCCTTATACCAAGTTTTTAACTTTTTTACTGGTGGTAACTTCATCAATCAAATGATGGGAGTTAGTGCTGATGGGTCATTCATTATAGATTGACATTCACCACTAGCTATAATGTTCATGACAACATTAACGGTAGGTGTATTGTTGTTAATCATAATGATAGGACTTAGTTTTACGCATAATCTTCTTTCAACTAGAGAAGAAAAGCAAAAAAGCTATTTTTCTAATAAATTAAAATATGTATTTTACTTTATAGGGGCTGTTATATTTGTACCAATGGCATTTTTAATGCTTAATGCTGTAACATCAATCCTTGCATCAGTTTTAGGGGTATCAACATCTTTAAGACTCGATAGTACCATGGTTACTAATGTAAAGGATAATTTAATCCCTATGGTAAATAATTTAGGTGATTTAGATAGTTTACAAATTAATGGTTTCCAAGTAAATGCTTATCTAGATGAGCTTAATAAGAATATCATTGCACAAAATAAGGTAGCTGTCGATGCTGGGGATGGTGCTTTAAGTAATAAATTACTTATTGCATCTGACTTAATTCAAAAATGTAAAGATGGTTTATTAACATTAACATCTACTAAAAATGAATTACTAACCTTATTAAATTCTTTATCACCAGATAAAGTGGATGTAGCAGCCGGTGATAAAATGGGTGAATTAATGGCTGCTATGGATCAAGTTAATAATAGTTTTATGAATCTTTATGATTCATTAACATATATTAATAGTAAATATGAAACTACTATGTCGCCTGAACTTAGACAATCAATTCTAGGTTTCACATCTTCATTTACTGATACATCTAATGGTCTTGGTCTTTACTTTGGTTCTGATGCCTTAATTACTAAAATTATTAATGGTAAGGGTAGTGAAGTTATGGGATTAGCTAATTTAAGATCTTATGTAATTGGATATAAAGATTTTGATTTAGTACTACAAATCTACCGTCTAGCGACTGGAAATGATTATTCAACTGATTGAAGAGCTGTCCCTAGATTTGTACATGTTGATACATTAGTAGTTGGAATCTTAGCTTCATTAATTAGCGTAATCATTATTGCACTATATACTATCTACGTGGTTAAACGTGTATTCATAATTGCTATTTACTTTGTAATGAGTCCAATTATGATTGCAACAGGTGTTAAAGATGATGGTTATAAAGCTAGTGCCTTTGCTAAAACATTAATTGTTAAGTTTAGTTCAATTATGTTTATTACTATTGGAATGCAAGTAGCTATGCTTCTTACATCTGGATCATATGGATTAAATCAATTAATCAATCAATGAGATACAACTAGATTTAACAAGATGGTGGCTAATATCGTATTAATAGTAGGTGGTTTATTAGCTGGCTACACTACCACTGGAGCAATCAGCAAAATGTTAGGCGATGATGGTTCAGTAATGGAATCAATCCAAGATGCTATGTTGTTAACACGTGGTATGAGTTTAGCAGCTGCACCTATTATGATGGTTAAAGATGCTGGTGCTGCGGCACTCTCTATTGCTTCTAAACATGGATCAAGTATGTTACCAATCACTAAAGCTCAAAGAGCTTCAGTATATGGTAGTAGATCTAGACAATTACAAGGTTTAGGTATAGGACAATTTGAAGCTAACCAAGCTGCTAAATCTTATAGAACATTTACTAAATGTAGAAATAGTTGTTTAAGAAAAGGAGGAAGTAAATAATGTTTAATGTAATTCCAAACCCTCCAAAATTCTCTAAGAAGATAATATTTAATCTAAAGTCATTACTAGTATCAATGAGTGATTTAATTTGATTTTGTGTAATTACAGCTATATTGATTCCAATTATTGTTAGTGTAAAAATAGTTGGATTACAAATTGGATTAGCTGTTACATATATCTTCTTAGAAATGATTATTCTTTGAAGATGAGATGGTGTCTGATTAAGAGATCTTATTTGAGTTATGATTAAAAGTGCCTTTATTAAAAGAAGATACATAAACAAGGATGCACAATTATTAACTCATATTGGTAAATATACTAATGGTTTTATTAAAAAAGATAATAAGTATTCTAAATACTATGTGATCAACTCTACAGATATATCATTACTACGTGATGAAGAAATTAATAATAGAGTAGAAGCACTAAATAATTTCTTTATGTTTAATGAAAATATAGAGTTTACATTATTTAGCTTTGATAAAACAATTAATGTAGATGAAGATTTAGATAATATTGCTAGTCAACAAGACGATGGCAATAGAATATATGAATTATTGTATTTTGATAAGTTCCAACAAATGCAATCCATTGAATTAGATAATCTATCACAAAAATATTACATGCTTAAAATTACATCTACATCTAGAAATAATGTAGATAAGGCAGCTAGTATAGCTAATGATAGATTATTAAGAGCAGATATTACATTAACAGATGCAACTGTAGAAGATATACAGAACTTGTATCAAAAGCTATATGGTAAAAAAATTAATGCTAATAGATTTAATGATGATCAATCTAAAAACATATATACTAAGGTGCAACAAATAGAGTTTAAATCTAGCTATTACAAAATTTACTACAAGGATAGTAAAGCAGATGAAAAAGCAACAAAGAAGCTATATCGTATTCTTTCTGTTAGAAATACTCCTAAATATGCTGACTTCCAATGATTAAATACATTGTTTAATATTGAAGGTGTAACAACCATTAATCCATTAAAGATGAATTCAATTAAAGAAGCAAAGCAATATATTAATTCAACTACTAGATTTTTAAGATTGAAATACGACAATCAAAACAAGTCGGACTTAGTAGAAGAAAGTCAAACATTATCTTATTATGAACAAATGGGTGAAACTGCACAATGAATTTCTAATGGTAACTCAGGTTTAGTTAACTCTAAGATGTTTTTAATAGTACAAGCTGATAAAAAGAAAGAGCTTGATAAGCAAGTTGGTATGGTACGTGAAATTTGTAGTAGTAATAAAATAAAACTTGATACTCTAAAATTCTTACAATTAGATGCCTTCAAAGAAGTAGCAAAGGATTAAATATGAAACTAAATTTAAAGAATAATCGTTTTGAACACAAATTGCTAACTAGATCATTAGCTATGGGATATCCTTTTACTCAAACAAACTTCATTGATAAAAATGGTATTTATTTAGGTAATACAATTGATAACCAACCAATAGTAGTAGATTTTTTTAAAAAGAATAATGAACGTAATTCACACTCTTCTGTAATATTTGGTATGAATGGTAAGGGTAAAACAATGCTTATATCAAAACTAATTAAAGATAAGGCATTAAATACCAATAACAAGGTTATTGTTATAGATCCAAAGCGTGATTACAAGAATTTAGTTACAAATATGGGTGGAGTATATATTGATATGTCTGGTGTAGCTAAAGATTGTCCTAGCTTTAATCCATTCGAAGTATTTGTTAAGCATTATGAAGATAATACTAATCCCTTATTAATGCACTATAGATTCTTATCAGATTTTTTTAAGATTCTATTTCCTGATATTACATTACAACAACAATCAATGTTAGATAATGCAATAAGATCTGCATATACTAACAAAGGAATAAAAGAACATACTGACTTTACGAAATTAAATTCTAAGAGCTATCCAATTATTGAAGATGTCTACAAAGAAATCAATAAGCTTAAATACAAAGAAGCTAATGATTTAATGAATCGTAATACTATCCTAGCTTTCTTAGAAAACTATAGAGGTGATGGTAACTATAATTCAATTTGAAATAAACCTACAAACATCAATGTAGATAAAACTCATTTGATATGTTTTGATATTCAAAAGCTAATTACATCATCATCAGGAGATAATAACTTAGCTAATGCTCAATTATTTTTAATGCTGAAATGAATGTATTCTCAAATAGTTGAAAATAAGGATCATAATGATAAGTTAAAAAAAGGACAAGAATTAAGATGAATTGATATTTTTGTTGATGAAGGACATGTACTAACAACTCACAAAAATAAAACTCCTCTTCACTTCTTGTTCACAATGTATAAAACAATTCGTGGATTTAGTGGTGGTGTTCATTTCATTACACAAAACATTGCTGGGTTAGTTGGCAATCACGATACTAAAGAAATGACTACTGGTATGTTAGACAATGCTCAATATCTGTTTATCTTTGGCTTAGCTCCAAATGATATAAAAAACCTAGATGCATTGTTTGATATAATTGGTGGATTAACTGATGCTGAAAAAGACTTTTTATCAGCAGCACAAATTGGAGAATGTATCTTTGCTCCATTTACTAAGCTAAGATTTAATCTTAAAGTAAAAATTACTGCTATTGAACAAAAAGTATTTAAAGAAGAAATTGACTATTCTAAGATAGATGATTACTTTCCTAAGGAAGAATCTAATGAAACTGAAGCTAATACTTCTACTATGGAATCCATTATAATTGATGATGAAGAGGCAGAAGATGGGCAACAATAATAAAGAAAGAGTAGTCATCTATCTACGTAAAGATCTAAAACGTAAGCTTGATGATAATGTTCTAAAGTTTGAAAAGAAAACATTAAGCCATCAAGTTAATGAATTATTAGATTATGCTTTTAATAATAAGCTACAAGATCGTGATGAAGATGTGCTTAATACCCTAGCTACTAAAATTATTAATGTTTTATCAAAGGCTAATACTGATACTATTAATGATTTTAAAAAGGAACAACAAAAACAATTTGATATTGTCCAAGCTCTTTTAAAATCAATTAAGATGTATTCAGTAGCTAATAATAATGTTAGTGATGTAGATGACTCTATTTTACAAGTTAAAAAGTCAGCATATATTGAGAATGATTTTAGAGAGACTATTGAAAAGATACAAAAAAAGAAATAGTAGTAGTTTGACATAACAACTACTCTACCTTATAATAAAGATAGAATAAGTAGTAAAAGTATTAATATTATGATAATTAAGTTTTTATCCATAAGTATTAATACTTTTTTTGTAGCTTAGAATAAAAAACCTCCAACTTAATGGAGGGAAAACTTGACATAACTGCTACTCTACATTATAATGAAGTTAGTATCAGTGTTAATAGGATTAGTATGATAATGATAAAAGTTTTATCAATATTCATATTCATCCTTTTTTTGTAGCTTCGTCAAGTTTTTTGTAATCCAATTTCCATTAACCTCCTACTTATGCAGAGGTATATTATTCATCTTCAGCTGCATATCTTCCAATTAGTAAACCTTAATATACCTAGAAGTATAGAAGTGATTAATGAAAAATCAGTTCCGCGCTACAATACGGAATGTGCTTCTGATATGGAGATAATAGAACTTGGATATATTAAGTTTATCATATAGTTCTGATATAAATAAAAATAACAGGTAAATGCCTGCTATTCTGTTATCTATTAGCTCAGTATGTATCTATATTAAACTTTTTCTTACGTTGTATTGTATTGTAATCATTTTGAAGTTGTTGTAGATCTCTTTCATTCTTGTGTTTGAATTCATCTAATGAATTAGCTCATGTGTGAACATTTACTCATTCATCATTAATTAAAACACTTGCTAAATCGCAATTGTTATCTTTAATGAAGTCAGTAGCTAGTAAATTACTTTTATATGTAGCTAAACGCTTATCATATTGTAGTTGTTCTACTAATAGCTTTTTACATACCTGTACAAATTTTGGATAATTTGTATTTTGCAAATCAGATAAATATTTTAATTGATCTAATTGTGTTTCATCGTCTAAATAGATTGTGTTAAAGTTGCTCATTTTGTTCTCCTTAGGTTTGATTAACTTTGAAATTATCCAAACTCTAAGTAGACAAAACAAAAAGAACAAGCCATGGGGCTTGCTCTCTGGTATTTATATTGAAAAGATAGAATTTGGATATTTATATTCTAGCATAGATAATAAAAAAGTAGCAGGTATAATACCTACTACTTCCGATATTTCTATCTATTTTAACTCAGCTTTAATATTTCAACCGTGAGATTTAGCTTCAGATTGAAGCTCTTTAACAGCAACTGTTAGATCATCAACCTTAGTATCAAGAGTATCTAGTCTAGTATTGACTTGTTTAAAACCAGTAATTACTAGATCCTTTAGTTCTTTTAATTCTGCTTTAAGTTCAGACATTTCATTTTTCTTCACTTTATAATCTCCGAATGTAACAATACCAACAGTATTATTATTTTTATCTGTATTAAACTCTATTGAAATTATTTCTCTATTTTTATAATAGTCATCAAACTGAGGTTTATTTTTAATTTTAGCCATATACTGCCTTTCTATCCAAGTATAAATAACCTAGATAGCAAAATACAAGCTAAGAGCTTGCTTTCTGGTATATTGGTATAGAACTTGGATAGTATTATTATAATATAAAAAAAGATAGGCCTAAGCCTATCTCTTACACAATTTGGGCAGTAGTGTTTCTGATAATAAGGGTTTATTAGTTTGAGATTGTATTTACTAATTTAAGATTAAATCTTTTGATTTCACTTTCGCTATATTGCTTTAAGCTTGTAACACCAATAGTTCTTTTTTCAAATTTGAATAATGGTTCAAGATATTCAAATGCTTGAATATTCTTATCACCTAACATAATTGACATTTTAGAGATACCAAGTAATAATCTTTCATTAGTTTGTTCAACATCAATATCTGCTTTCTTAACTTCAAAAGGAATTTCTGTAATGAATAAACAATTATCATAATTCCCTAAGAATCCAATATCACTATTTTTATATTGATTAGTGATTAGGATAATCTTATAACCATCTTCTAAAAGTTTTTCTACATTAGATTGCATTTCATTGTTATATAAAATTGCATATACTTTATCTTTATCAATAATTGATTTAGTTCAATTATCATAAGATGTATTACCTCATAAAGAAATAATGTTTTCTGGATTAGCTAGTAAAGAGTTATTTCCAGCATGGAAGATAGTTAATGGTGGCATATAAATGCTTTTGAAGTTTTCAGGATATTCATCATCAATAATAGATATGAAGTTATCGTTGTATTTATCTCTAAGTGATTGAACTTGTTCGATTGTTACATCTTCTTTAGCTTTAATAGCATCATAAATCTTTTCTCAATTGCCCTTATATTTTAATGAGAAGTGAAGGATTACCTTCTTCATTCCATTTCTAGTTTTCATGTTGTTCTTTCTACCTTATAGGATTTTGGTTTAACGTTCTATGAACGATCCAAACCCTATACAACAAAAAGAACAAGCCATGGGGCTTGCTCTCTGGTATTTTATTGACATAGAATTTGGATATTTAGAGTATATCACATAATTTAATTTGTAAATTATTTTTTTGTGTACTATAATGATTATGGTATTTTATTGATATGGAATTATCATATTCGAAGCAGTAGTTATATTTAATAGCTACTGCTTTTTCATTGACAATCATTTATATATCTATTACAATAGTATTGGTATATTGGTGTTAGAACTTATTAACATCGTAGCAGTAGTTTCTGATAGCTACTGCTTTTTTAATCAAATTAACTTATATTGGTTATAATATTAGTGGTATTTATATTGAAATATAGAATTTAATCTATATTGAGCAGTAGTCATTTGGCTATTGCTTTTCTTTTTATAATGAAAAATAGCAGTCATATGACTGCTACTTTATTAATCTTTTGGTTCTAAACTCTTAGTTTGTGATATTGTGCGAATAGCTTTTCCAATTTGTTCTTCAACATCATCTTCATTATTAATTTTATCCATTACTAGATCAATGTCTTTGTCTGAATAACCACATTCTTTTAATGTTTTAATAACTTCTGCAGCTATAGTTGGAACTAAAGCGTTGATGATCATTTGTTGTTTGTAGATAAATTTACCATCCTTTTCCATTTTAGATTGTCTAGGATATCAATCTACAATTTCAACTCATTTGTCGTCTTCGATATAGTCAATAATGTCTTTATCAAAGCTAGCACATTCAATGAATCCATTAGATGTAGCTAGTTGGAATGCAATAAACTTATCTGTTTTTTTAGATTTGTTTACTCTACCAATATTTTTGTAAGGTTTAGTTGTACCAATAATTGTTCTGCTCATAATAATTCTCCTTCGATTATGTCCAAATTCATAGATATAAAAGAAAAAGCAAGCAGAAGCTTGCTCTCTGGTATTTATATTGAAAAGATAGAATTTGGATATTTATATTCTAGCATAGATAATAAAAAAGTAGCAGGTATAATACCTACTACTTCCGATATTTCTATCTATTTTAACTCAGCTTTAATATTTCAATCATGAGATTTAGCTTCTGATTGAAGTTCTTTAACAGATACGGTTAGATCATCTAATCTAGTATTAACTTGCTTAAAACCTTCATCCATTTTTTCCATAAGTTGATCAAACTGACTTTTCTTCACCTTAACATCCCCTAATGTAATAGTATAAGTAATTTTACCATCTTTAGTGGACTTAGGAGTAATGGAATCAATCGTTCTAGATTTATAATCTAATTCAAACTGAGCTTGGTTTTGTACTTTAGCCATTGATATATCCTTAACAATATTATTATATAGAAAAAGTAGCAGGTATAATACCTACTACTTCCGATATTTCTATCTATTTTAACTCAGCTTTAATATTTCAATCATGAGATTTAGCTTCTGATTGAAGTTCTTTAACAGATACGGTTAGATCATCTAATCTAGTATTAACTTGCTTAAAACCTTCATCCATTTTTTCCATAAGTTGATCAAACTGACTTTTCTTCACCTTAACATCCCCTAATGTAATAGTATAAGTAATTTTACCATCTTTAGTGGACTTAGGAGTAATGGAATCAATCGTTCTAGATTTATAATCTAATTCAAACTGAGCTTGGTTTTGTACTTTAGCCATTGATATATCCTT